>NZ_JAYKYU010000001.1:0-131887 GCF_035818515.1 Nocardia sp. CDC153
GACCATTGGGTTGATAGGCCAGAACTGGAAGCCCGGTAACGGGTGTAGGTGACTGGTACTAATAGGCCGAGGACTTACCAACAAAGAAGCTACGCGTCCACTGTGCAGTATCTGAAACAACACACGAACGTGTTGCGGAGGGTGGCAAGCCCTTTCGCACCGCGTGGATAGTTTCATAGAGTTACGGCGGCTATAGCGGTGGGGAAACGCCCGGTCCCATTCCGAACCCGGAAGCTAAGGCCACCTGCGCCGATGGTACTGCACTCGACAGGGTGTGGGAGAGTAGGACACCGCCGGAACATCCTTCGCGAAGGCCCCCAGCTAATCAGCTGGGGGCCTTCGGCGTTTTTTGGGAAGATCCCTGGGTGAGTTGGGATCTGGAAGAGCTGGTTATCAGCCGGACGTTGCGACTGCCCGGTATCGATGGACCGGCTGGGGCGGGGGAGACGGCCGCTCGGCAGTTCGATGCCGTGTTGATGTCGGTGGGGTTCAAGCTTTCCGGTGAACTACTGGCCGTACTGTCCGGTCTGGCACCGGAATTCGTGATCGATACCGCGGTGCGGGTGCTGCCGATCGTGCGGCGGATGGCCGGGGCACATGTCGAGCACAATGTGTACTTCAAGAATTTCCCCGCGAATGTGCCCGACACCGTGGAGTTCTGGGCGGAGTGCCTGCTGGACGCGCTCGGTGACGAGCTGGCGGCGGCCGCGGTGGCCGAAGGGCTCGAGCAGGGGGTGTTGAATCTGCTCGCCCTGCCCAAGTACGGCAGGTATCAGCACGACCATGCCGAGATGGCCGCGGCGCACGATGAATTGATCGAATCCGCGGGCGATCGGGTGACCGTGCTGGGGCTGGGACGGTCGGTCGAGGACGAGGTGTCCGCGCTCTACCTGTCCCTGGCCGGGCGCACCACTCCGGTGGGTGCGGAGGACCTGGCGGTCCTGCGCGAGCTGGCACTGTACTGCGCCCAAGGCCCGCAGCCGGATTCGATTCCGGTGCGTGAGCATCGCGCGATCATCAATGAGGTCCGGCTCGCGGCGGGCGAGAAACTGTTGGCGGACACCGTGACCGATGTCCTGCGGCTGGCGTGCCTGCTGTCCGAGGGCGATGTGTCACTACTGCGGCCCACGCGATTCCGTTCGCTGTCGCGTCGTTCCCGGCGGGGACTGCTGGCCGCGCTGGATACGGTGATCGCCGAGCAGCCCGCCAAACTCGGTGATGTGGCCGCGCACCGGGAGGCGTGGAAGCGATTGGGAGAGCGGCTGCATCCGCACGAGTTCCCGCAATGGGAGCACGCCGCACTGGTTTTCGCGGTCGCCCGGGGTGAGCGCCGCGCGCCCTCGTTCGCATCGCGGCTGGAGGCACTGGTGGCGGCCGGTGATATCGCGGGCGCGGCCGAATTGCTGCGGATGGCACCGGGTCTGCTGCTGCGTTCGGTGGATCGCCTGCTGCGTACCAGCGGCTCCGACACCGAACGCGAGGCGGTGTTGGCGGCGGTCGAGTCGACGATCGGAGCCGTGTCCGGCCGGGTCATCCTGTCCGTCCGCGAGCATCTGGACAACCGTGACGGCCGCGCGCCGCGTGTATTCGCCAACCGGATGGGCCGCGGCCGAGTCCTACCGGACACCCGGGAGCCGATCGACGCGAACGTCCTCGGCCGTTTGCGCCGCGTACTGGACGCGGAGCTGCGGCGACGCCTGCCGTCCCCGGGCGTTCTGGTGATCGACCCCGACGTCTTCGATGTCGCACTTCCCCTGAGCGGCAAGGCGATCGCGGGTGGTCTCGGTGTGCTGCCGCGCGGTTCCGTAGCGCCGGTGCGCGGTGAGCGGCTCCGGTTCTTCGTCTACTGGCGGCAGCTGGCCGAGCGCACCGACTTCGACCTCTCCGCCCTCCTGCTGGACGAGGACTACGAACTCGTCGATTGGTTGTCCTACACGAGCCTGACGGCAGTGGGCGGCGTGCATTCGGGGGACATCACCGAAGCGCCCGAAGGTGCCTCGGAGTTCATCGAATTGGATCTGTCGAAGGTCGACGCGCACGCCATCGTGCCGCAGGTGAACGTGTTCTCCGGCGAGGGTTTCGACGAGGTCGCCGAGTCGTTCTTCGGTTTCATGCTGCGCGACGGCGACCAGCGGGGACTGCCGTACGAACCGCGCACGGTGCGCATGAAATCGGAGCTGCGCGGGCCGGGTCGGGTCGCATTGCCGCTGGTCTTCCTCCGCGCGTCGTCGGGTGAGTGGCTGGTGAAATGGTTGCATCTGAACCTCGCGGGCGAGCCGGAGTTCAATGCCGTGGAGAACAACCGGGTTTCGGCGACCGCGCTGGCCCGGGCGGTGGTCGACCGGCGGTATCTGACGGTCGGTTACCTCGCGGGTCTGCTGGCCGACGACGTAACCCTCTGGGACGGGCAGACTTTCGAGCAGCCGGTGACGTTCATCGGCATGGAGCGGCCGGAGGGCCTGCCCGCGGGCTCGCGGGTGTTCACCCCCGAAAACCTGGGTGACCTGATCCCGGAGTGACTGCTACCGTGATGCGCGGTGAGGCCATGGAAGCGCTTCCTTCTAATTCTTTTGGGTAGATATCCAGTGCTTCCGCTCTCCTCACCACCCAACGAGAGCACTGCTCTTGACTCGGTGCAGTGATGCGGTGAGAATCGAATTATGATCGCCACGGCCTGGTCGGCCACCAATCTCACCCTCGCCTTCGTCTTCGAACTCGTGGCCGTCGGCGCGCTGGCCTACTGGGGTTTCCGCACCGGCCGCAGCCGGGTGGCGAAGGTCCTGCTGGGCCTTGGCATGGCCGTTGCGGCGATTGTGCTCTGGGGCCTGTTCGCCGCACCGCAGGCGAGCTACTCCCTCCCCGTCGCGGCGGTGGCCACCAAGGTCGCCGTCTTCGGCGGCGCGTCCGCCGGGCTGTGGCAGCTCGGCCACCGCGCGGCCGCGGTCGTCTTCCCGCTGCTGGTGGTGGCCAATCTCGCCGTGATCCATTTCGGGCATCTGTCGCTGTGAGCGCCATTGCGCCGCGCGGAAATTCACGCGACACCGCCGGTGTTGCACTGTTAGCTTCAATCACACTCTCGAGCAGGAAGGGCCGGTCATGCGCAATCGTCGCACCACCGTCGTCGCCCGTCCGCGCTTCGAGGTGATCCTGGTGTCTTCGCCGGCTCGGTGCCGGCTGCGCGGCCGGTACTGAGTCGACCCCTGGACCTCTGACGTTCAGGGGAATCGCGCTGTTCTATTCAAGATCAGCACGAAGGACCTATGACCGTGCGTACCAATGTCTCTCGACACAACCTTGCCATCGTTCGCAACCTCGGAATTCTCGCGCACGTCGATGCCGGGAAGACCACGGTGACCGAACGCATGCTGTTCCTCACCGGTATCACCCACAAGCGCGGCGAGGTGCACGACGGCACCACCGTCACCGATTTCGATCCGCAGGAGCGGGATCGGGGCATCACCATTTTCGCGGCGGCCGTGAGCTGCGTGTGGAACGAGCACCGGCTGACCGTCATCGATACCCCGGGGCATGTCGACTTCTCCGATGAGGTCGAGCGGTCCCTGCGCGTATTGGACGGTGCCGTAGCCGTTTTCGACGCTGTCGCGGGTGTGGAGCCGCAGAGCGAATCCGTCTGGCGGCGGGCCGACCGCTACGGCGTGCCCCGCATCGCGTTCGTCAACAAGATGGATCGCGCCGGGGCCGATCTGCCGGCCGCCGTCGCCTCGATTCGCGAACGGCTGCATCCGGTTCCGCTGCTCGTGCAGCTGCCGGTGTACTCCGGGGACGCCTTCACCGGCGTGGTCGACCTGGTCCGGCTGGCGGCGCTGCACTGGGATGGCGGCGTGGTCGAAGGCCCGGTGCCGGAGCACCTCGCGGACGCGGTCGAGCGCTCGCGCCGCGAGCTGGAAGAGGCGGTGGCGGAACGGAATTCGGCGGCACTGGAGGAGTTCGTCGAGCACTCCGGGCTGTCCGCCGAGACCTTGACCGCGGCGCTGCGCGAGCTCACGCTCTCCGGCGAGGTGGTTCCGGTGCTGTGCGGCGCGGCCTACCGCGATATCGGTATCGAGCCGCTGCTGGATGCCGTCGTCGCCTACCTGCCGTCGCCGCTGGATCGGCCCGCGGTCGGCGCCGGGGACGACAGCCGTGCCGCGGATCCGTCGGAACCGCTTGCGGCACTGGCGTTCAAGGTGCACGCCACACCGACCGGGCGGCTCACCTTCGTGCGCGTCTACTCGGGCGTCCTCGCCAAGGGCGACACCGTGCTCGACGCGGGCGGCGGCCGTCGCGAGCGGATCGCGCGCATCCTGCGGGTGCAGGCCGACCGTCACGAGGAGGTGGGTTCCGCGATCGCGGGCGATATCGTCGCGCTGGTCGGGCCGAAGGCCGTTCGTGTCGGCGCGACCCTGTGCGCGCCGGACGCGCCGGTCCAGCTGGAGCCGCCGACGCCGACCGAGCCGGTGATGTCGGTGGCCATCGAGGCGAAGTCCGGCGCCGACACCGAGAAGCTGGCCGTGGCCCTGGCCCGGCTCGTGGACGAGGATCCGTCCCTGTCGGTGCGGACCGATCCCGAGACCGGGCAGACGCTGCTGGCCGGTCTGGGCGAGCTGCATCTCGAGGTCGTGGTGGAGAAGTTGCGCCGCGAGCGCGGGCTGAGCGTATTGGTCGGGCGGCCGCAGGTGGCCTACCGCGAGACCGTGGTGCGCGGCGTGCGGGGCCTGGTGTATCGGCACGTCAAGCAGGACGGCGGGGCCGGGCAGTGGGCGCACATCGTGCTCGATGTGCAGCCGCTGCGCGAATCCGAGGCCGGGGCAACCGGTTTCGAGTTCGAGTCGACGGTGGTCGGCGGCCGGGTGCCCGCGGAGTTCGTGCGCGCGGTGGCGGCCGGGTGCCGCGACGCCCTGGCCGAGGGGCCGCTCGCGGGCCATCCGGTCACCGGCGTGCGGGTCACCCTCACCGACGGTGCGACGCATTCGAAGGATTCGTCGGAGCTGGCCTTCCGCACCGCTGGACGGCTCGGCATGCGGGAGGCCTTGCGCGCCAGTGCCATGGCGGTGCTCGAGCCGCTGGTGGAGTTGACCGCCACCGTGCCCGAGGATCATGTCGGCGCTGTGCTGGGTGATCTCGCGGCCCGGCGCGGGCGAGTCACGGGTTCGCTGACCCGTACCGGCACCGTGGTGCTCACCGCCACGGTTCCACTGGCCGAATTGTTCGGTTACGCAACCCGTTTGCGCAGCCGGACGCAGGGTCGGGGCACGTTCACGACGCGCCCGCTCGGTTACGCGCCCGCTCCGTAGCGGCGGGTCGGATCGGGTTCGGTGGGGTGATGGATCGCTGTCCCTCCACCGGACCCGCCATCTCCATCGGCGATTTCACCAAAGGGGGTTGATTGTTGTCGCGACTACGGTTACTGTTGTCGCAACAACAGAAGTTCTCATCAGGAGATGACAGCGATGATGTACTCGTTCACCGAATCGGCCGTGATCAAGGGCGATGTCGACAAGATCTGGGCGGTCGCCACCGATGTGGCCCGCTGGTCCGAATGGGACCCGCACGAGGAGAAGTCCCGCATCGACGGTGAATTCGCGGCCGGGACCAAGGGGTGGGTCAAGCCGAAGGGCGCGCCCGCCGGGCCGTTTACCATCGTGGCGGTGGAACCGGGCCATTCGTGGACCAGCGAGGCGGGCATTCCGTTCGGAAAACTGCGCGGCCACCGCACCTACGAGGCGCTCGGCGACGGCACGGTGCGGGTGGCGGAGAATGTCGAGGTCCACGGGATCTTCGGGCCGTTGTTCAAGCTGGTCTGGGAGAAGGCCATGCGGGCGGACATGCCGCTGACCTTCGCGGCACTGGAACAGGAGGCAATGCGGCGTGGCTGAATCGCCGGGCGAACCGCGGGAACTATCCGAGCCGGAGGGCATGCGCCGGGTCGGCGTCCCGCGGGGGCCGCTCATGAGCCCGGGCTTCTGGCTGCATCACGCGGCGCTGGAATGGCGGACGCGGCTGGAGCGCAATCTGCGTCCGCTCGGGCTGACCCCCACCCAGTTCAATCTGCTGGCCTCCGCCGGTTGGCTGAGTCGCCAGGGTGAACTGCCCACCCAGCAGCAGGTCGCCGACATGTCCGGCGCCGACCGGATGATGGCCTCCAAGGTGATTCGCGGCCTGGAGGAGCGCGGGCTGCTCGCGCGCCGCGCCGACCCCGCTGACGCCCGCGCCCTGCGCATCGAACTCGAGCCCGCCGGACGGGAACTGGTGAGCAAGGCGGTACAGATCGCGGTGGACACCGACGCCGAGATCTTCGGCCCCGACGGCGATCTCCTCCGCGAACAGCTGAAACCCATTGCCGCGCACCGACTGCCAAACTGAGTCCGCGCCGAGCCCGGTGCCCCCGGCGCTCGGTCCTCGACCAGAATGGCGCGGACGGCAACCTGCGACATTGCGGTGGTCATACCGATTGGCCTGACTGAGCTAGAGCGGTGCGCGGCGACGAGGCTCGGTGCGGACGGGCCGATGTACACCGTAGGGTCGGAGCGTGGCTATCGATCATGCGACTGCGGCGGACGGCGGACTCATTGTCGGGTTCGACCTGGATATGACGTTGATCGATTCGCGGCCGGGCATCGCGGCCGTGTGGGATGCGGTGGCGGCGCGGACCGGGGTGGCAATCGACTCGGAGCTGGTGGTTTCGCGGCTCGGGCCACCGCTGGCGCACGAGGCCGCGCAGTGGTTTCCGGAGCACGAGGTGCCGGGGATCGTGGCCATGTATCGGGAGTTCTATCCGGAGCTGGCGGTGGAGGCGGCCGCGCATTTGCCCGGTGTGGTGGAGGCGCTCGCGGCGGTGCACGCGGCGGGTGGGCGAGTGTTGGTGATCACGGCCAAGAATGGGCCGCACGCGCAGCTACATCTCGATCACCTTGGCTTGGAGGTTGACGAGCTGGTCGGTGGGGCTTGGGCCGAGGAGAAGGGCGAGGTGCTGCGGGAGCGTGGGGCCGCCATTTACGTCGGCGACCATCTCGGGGATGTGCGCGCGGCCAAGGTGGCCGACGCGGTGTCGGTGGCGGTGACCACCGGGCCGTACTCAGCGGAAGAACTCTCGGCCGCCGGGGCCGATGTGGTGCTCGGCGACCTCACCGAGTTCCCGGCCTGGCTCGCCGCCCACCTCGAGCCCTAGCGCCGAATCTCACGCGTTAGCGTCGAGCTCGCGCACTAGCGTCCAGCTCGCGCTCCAGCGGCGACCCCGCGCACTGGCGTCGCGGCGTCGGTGTGGCGACGACGGCGGGGTAACCGGGTGCCCGGCAAGGGGTTTCCTCGCCCGGTCGACGGCCTTCGTTGGCATCAGGGTGATTCGAATGCTGTCGGGGTGGGGCGGCTCGCGGCTACTTTTGCCGCACGGTCACGAGTATCAGCATGTTCGAGCCCCGGCTCGCTGATCGGCAACCCTCGCTTAGCGGTGGGGTGCCCCGGGTGACGACCAGGCGGTGCCGTCGCGGGTATCGCAAGCGCTATTCGATCGCGGGTGGCAGCGCGGTCGCGTCCCCATGCCCGGCTGGCGAGTCGGTGCGCGAGTGTAGAGGTAACAATGAGCAGGATCTGGTCCCGGAAGCGTGTTGTCGGCCGGGTGGCGGTGGGTGTCGCGGCTGCGGCTCTGGTGGCGGGGCTGGTGTCGGCCTGCTCCAACGATTCCACCGGAAGCGGCTCGGACACGGTCTATTTCGGCGTTTCGGGGCCGAAGACGGGCGGTTCGGCCGAGTACGGGCGGCTCTGGCAGCAGGGCTTCGACCTGGCGCTGGACGAGATCAACGCCAATGGCGGGATCAATGGCAAGAAGGTCGCGCTGAAGTGGGAGGACTCCCAGTCCGACCCCAAGCAGACGGTGCCGATCGCGACGAAATTCGTTGGCGACCAGTCCATCATCGCCGAGCTGGGCGACTTCTCCTCACCCGCCTCCATCGCCGCCTCGCCGGTCTACAACCGCGGCAAGCTGGTGCAGTACGGATTCACCAACTCCTCGGTGGATTTCACCAAGGGCGGCGACTACTCGTGGAGCCCCTCCATCACCCTGGACGTGTTCCAGGAGCGCAATGCCGAATGGGTGCAGTCCAAGGCCAAGAAGGTCTCGGTGGTGTACCTCGAAACCGACTGGGGCAAGCAGGCTTTCAAGTTCTTCGAGCAGTTCGCCAAGGAGAAGGGCATCGAGATCGCCTACTCCTCCTCGATCCTGCCGGATTCGCAGGACTTCCGCCCGGTGCTGATCAAGGGCCGCGACGCCAACCCGGACGCGTTCGTGCACCTGGGCTACGGCCCGGACGGCGCGCTGGTGGTCAAGCAGCTGCGTGACGTCGGGTTCAACGGCCAGTTCTTCGGTGGCCAGAACACCCCGCAGTTCATCGAGCTGGCGGGCAAGGCGGCCGAGGGCGACATCGTGAACGGCGTGTTCACCCCGTCGGATCCGAGCCCGAAGATCCAGAGCTTCGTCACCAAGTTCAGGGCCAAGTTCAACACCGATCCCGGCGACTTCAACGTCTACGCCTACGACGCGCTGAACGTGCTGGTGAAGGCCGCGAAGTACGGCGGCGCGACCCGCGACGGCGTGCTGAAGGGCCTGCGTGAGATCAAGGATTTCGACGGAATCGGCCTGGGCACCTTCGCCTTCGATCAGCAGACGCGGCGGCCGAGCGGGGTGAAGCCGATCGAGCTGATCCTGCAGAACGGCAAGTTCCTGCCGGTCGGAAGCAATAAGTAGATGTTCGACACGCTCATCGCGGGTCTGGTCCACGGCAATGCGTACGCGCTCATCGCCGTGGGCATCACCCTGATCTTCGGGGTCAGCAATGTCATCAATTTCGCGCACGGCGCGATCTTCGCCTTCGGCTCGGTGCTGGGCTGGTGGCTGATCGCCCAGCACGGGGTGCCGTGGTGGGCCGCGCTGCTGGTGGTGGTGGCGGTGACCGCGCTGGTCGGCGTGGCCATCGACGTGCTGGCGGTGCGGCCGCTGCGCCGGGCTCCGGCCATCGCGGCCCTGCTGGCCACGGTGGCGGTGGGGCTGATCATCGAGAACGTGGTCGCCCTGGTGTTCGGACCGGATACCCGACCGTTCCCACAGGTGCTGTCCACCAACAATATTCGGGTCGGCGGGGTGCGGCTGGGCACCTCGGACGTGGTCATGTTCGCCATCACCCTCACGGTGATGGCCGGGCTGTGGGCGTTCCTGCGCTACAGCCGCCACGGGCTGGCGATTCGCGCCACCGCGCAGGATCCCGACGCCGCCGCCCAGATGGGCATCGGTGTGGGCCGGGTGCAGTCGCTGGCCTTCGCCATCGCGTCCGGATTGGGCGGGCTGGCGGGCATTTTCGTCGGCCTGTACAACTCCAACATCTCACCGACCAGCGGCAGCATCGTCGGCATGACCGGCTTCGTGGCCGCCACCATCGGCGGGCTGGGCTCGATTCCGGGCGCGGTCCTCGGCGGTTTCGTACTGGGACTGGTGGAGGCGTTCGGCATCTATTGGTTCGGGGACGGCTACCGCGACCTCATCACCTTCGGGCTGCTGGTGCTCTTCCTGGTGCTGCGGCCCGGCGGCCTGCTGGCCCGCCCGCCCGCCATCGAATCCGAGCCCATGACCGGCACCTTCCTGTCCGCGGGCCGGGAGTGGCCGGTGCGCTGGTGGCACGCGCTGCTCGCGTTCGGCCTTGCGGCGGTGGTGATTCCGTCGGTCGCCAATGACTACAGCATTTCGGTGGGCACCCAGATCCTGGCCTACGCCATCATCGCGGTCTCCATGACGCTGGTCGCCGGATCGGCGGGGCAGCTGGCCATCGGGCAGGCCGGGCCGATCGCCATCGGCGCGTACACCTCGGCGGTGCTGACGGTCTCGCACGGCTGGGCGTTCCTGCCCGCGATTCTGGTCGCGGGCCTGGTCGCGGCGGTGGCCTCGTCGGTGCTGGCCGCCCCGCTGTGGCGGTTGGGCGGTCACTACGTGGCCATCGCCACCCTGGGCATCGGCATCGTGATCGTGGCGATCATTCGCAACTGGGAGTCGGTGACGCGCGGCAGCTACGGCATCTTCGGGATTCCCGCGCCGAAGCTGTTCGGCTACGAATTCACCACGCACACAGATATTTTCCGGCTGGAGCTGGTGGTGCTGGCCATTGTGCTGGCGGTGATCATCGGGGTGCAGCGGTCGCGGCTGGGCACCGCCATCCGGGCCATCGGGGCCGACGAGGTGGCGGCGCGCTCGGCGGGTGTGCCGGTGCGCGATTACAAGGCGCTGGCCTTCGCGCTCGCGGCGTTCTTCTCCGGCATCGGCGGGGCGCTGCTGGCCCACCAGTACTCCTATATCGACCCGACCGTGTTCAACCTGCCGATGTCACTGCTGGTGGTGACCATTCTGGTGCTGGGCGGCACCGCCTCGCCCTACGGCGCGGTGCTCGGCGCGGTCGTCTTGATCGGGGTGCCGGAGGCGCTGCGACTCGCGCCCTCGTGGCGAATCGTGTTGTACGGCTTGGTGTTGCTGTTGGTGGTGCGGTTCCGGCCGCAGGGGATTCTGGTGAGGAGGGATCGTGTCGCAGTCTGATACCGGTGCGGTGCTGACGGTCACCGGTCTGCGCCGCGCCTTCGGCGGCGTCCAGGCGGTGGACGGGGTCGAATTCTCCATCGCACCTGGCGAATTCGTGTCGATCATTGGGCCGAACGGGTCCGGGAAGTCGACGACGGTCAATCTGATCTCCGGTGTGCTGAAGCCGGACGCCGGGGAAGTTCTGGTGCACGGCAAGCGGATTCGTCCCGGCCGACCCGAGGCGGCGGCCGCGGCGGGTATCGCGCGCACCTTCCAGAACGGCCGGGTATTCGGCAATATGACCGTGCGCGAGAACGTCGACGTGGGCCTGCAGACCACACTGCGTGCCACCCGGCCCTTGCGTTCGATCGCGAATATCCCGGTGCTGCGGTGGGTTTCGCTGCTCGCCGAATTGGCCGTGGCCCTGGTGCCCACGCCCGCGGCGCGCGCCGAGCGCCGCGAGTCGGCGACTCGGATCGACGCGCAACTGGCCCGGTTCTCCGAGCGTCTCGGACCCCGCGCCGATCACCCCACCTACACGCTGTCCTACGCCAATCGCCGTCGCACCGAGATCGCCCGCGCGCTCGCGCTGGAACCCGATCTGCTGCTACTCGACGAACCGGCCGCGGGCATGAACCAGACCGAGACCGCCGAAATCGGCCGGCAGCTGGCCGAATTGAAGGCGCAGGGCCAGACCGTGCTGCTGGTCGAGCACAAGATGGACCTGGTCCACGACCTCTCGGACCGGGTGCTGGTGCTCGACGAGGGCCGCGTCATCGCCGCGGGCACCCCCGACGAGGTGCTCGAGAACCCGCGCGTCATCGAGGCGTACCTGGGGCGCAGCCGAGTGGCGGGGAAGGCGGCCATCGATGTCTGAGGTATTCGACGAGAACGCCACGCCGATCCTCGAATTCGACAAGGTCGTGGTGCACTACGGGGCGTCCCGCGCCTTGGACGAAGTCTCGCTCGAGGTCCGCCCCGGCGAGATCGTGTCGCTGCTCGGCGGCAATGCCTCCGGCAAGTCGACCACCATGAAAACCGCGCTGGGACTGCTGAAGCCATCCGCGGGCGCGGTCAAGATCGACGGCGTCGACGTGAGTGCCACGCCCGCCTCGGCGCGCATCCGGGCCGGGCTCGCCTCGGTGCCGGAGGCCCGGCGCGTCTTCGGGTCCATGACCGTCGAGGAGAACCTGTTCGTCGGCGGCTACATTCGCAAGGAGCGCCGCGCGGTGCTGGCCGCGCGGGCCGCCGAATTGTTCGAGCACTTCCCGCGGCTGGCGCAGCGCCGGACCCAGCGGGCGGGCACGCTGTCGGGCGGTGAGCAGCAGATGCTGGCGTTCGCGCGGGCACTGATGAGCAAGCCGCGGCTCATCTGCATGGACGAGCCCACCATGGGATTGTCGCCGCTGTTCGTGGACCGGGTGCTGGACGAGATCGCCCGCCTCAATCGGGAACTGGGCCTGGCCATCCTGATCGTGGAGCAGCAGGCGGAACTGGCCCTGAGCATCGCGCACACCGCGAACGTGCTGCGCACCGGACGGATCGTGCTGCACGGCCCGGCCGCCGAACTCGTCGGCGATCCGGCCGTGCGCGACGCCTACCTGGGAAAGGTGACCCTATGACCCCGCAACGTCTCGGCTTCTTCACCCGCCTGGTCCGCACCGCGGCGGGGGAGGACGCGGCCACCGTCTACCGGCACGCGCTCGAACAGATCGAACTGTCCGAACGGCTCGGCTACGACACCGCCTGGGTGGCACAGCATCACCTGGATCCGGCCGAGGGCGGGCTGCCCGCGCCGTTCGTCTTCCTCGCGCACGCGGCGGCCCGCACCGAGCACCTGCGCTTCGGCACCGCCATCGTGACGCTGGCCCTGGAGGATCCGATCCGGGTCGCCGAGGACGCGGCCGTGCTGGACACCCTCGCGGGCGGGCGGCTGGAACTGGGCTTCGGCGCGGGCGGCTCACGCCACGCGTTCGAGCTCTTCGACCTGGCCGGTGCCGATCGCCAGCAGGTCTACGCCGACAAGCTGGCCCGGGTCACCGCGGCGCTGGCGGGCGCGCCGCTGGTCGGTGACCGCGGCCTGAATCCGCCCGCGCCCGGACTGCGAAATCGCCTGTGGCAGGCCACCTTCTCGGCCGGGGGCGCGGGACGCGCCGGAGCCGCCGGCGACGGCCTGCTGCTGTCGAAGTCTCAGCCCCGCGATCCGGACGCGCCCGACGCGCCCCTCTGGGAGATCCAGCAGCCGCTGGTGGAGGCCTATCTCGCGGCCCTGCCCGCGGGTGCGAAGCCCCGAATCGGCGCGTCCCGAGGCGTTTTCGTGGCCGACGACCACGACGAGGCGGCCGAGCTCGCCGAGCGCGGCGCGGCCCGATTCCTGAATCAGCTGGGCCGCAATGGCGGACCCGAGGTGGCGAATTCCGTCGCCGAGGTGCTGCGCGACATCTACTACGGCACCCCGGACGAGGTGGCCGAGCAGCTCGCGGCGGATACGGCGCTGCGGCGCGCCACCGACTTCATCGTGCAGGTGCATCCGGTCGATCCCGGCCATGCCGCCACCCTGCGCTCCATCGAACTCATCGCCACGAAGGTTGCGCCGCAACTGGGTTGGCGTTCCGAGGAAAGGACTCACCCGTGAGTGAAGTACCCACCGCCACCGCGGCCGGGCCGCTCGACTCCGTCGTTTCGGCGGATGTCATCGATGCCGTGCTCGGGGAACGCGCCGCGGCGGTTCGGGCGCTGCGCGAGACGCGTCCGGCGGTCATCGAGCACACCCAGGGCGTGTACGAGGCGCTGCTGAACGGCCCGGCGAGCGCGAGCGTCGGGCGGGAGCGGCTGATCGCGGCCGCGGTCGCGGTGGCCGAGCTGGCCGGTGCGCCGGAGTTGGCCGCGCACTACGCGGGGCTGGGAACCGTTCCGGCGGAGGGTGATCCGGTGCTGGCGGCGATTCTGCGTCATGCCGAGCGGGTCACGACCGCGCCCGCGGCGGCGACCCGGGCCGATATCGACGCGCTGACCGCCGCCGGATTGTCCGAGCGCGACATCGTGACGGTGGCTCAGCTCATCGGGTTCGTGCATTTCCAGGTCCGGCTGCTGGCCGGGCTGACCCTGATCGGAGCGGAACATGAGTGAGGTGCTGGACCATGAGTGAAGTGCGGAGCGTCGAAACCGGGCGTCGGCCACGGGGATTCACCCAGGAGCAGCTGGATTGGGTGCCGTGGGTGGAGCCCATCGCGCTGGCCGATGCCGACGAGACCCAGCGGCCGCTGCTCGAGGGCGACCGGGGCGTCGGCCCCTACTTCCGGCTACTGGCGCGCAACGCGGCGGTGCTGGCCCATCGCAGCGCCAATGACAAAGAGATCTTCTATGGCCGCGAGGGACTCTCGCGGGCCGAGCGCGAACTCGCGGCGACCGTTACCTCCCGGCACAACGGCTGCGAATACTGCGCCTCCGTTCATTCTCGTTTCACTTCCGCGTTGTCCAAGCGCACCGAGGATGTGCAGCGGTTGCTGGACGAGGGCAATGGCGTGCGGATCGACGAGAAGTGGGACGCCGTCATCGATTTCGTGGACGCGCTGGCCGCCAATCCGCCGCGCGCGGACGCCGATCACCTGAAACGACTGCGCGAGCTGGGTTTCAGCGAGGTCGAACTGCACGACCTGGTGCTTTCGACCGCTTCGTTCTCCTGGGCCAACCGGCTCATGCTCACCCTCGGCGAGCCGGAGGTTCCCGGCGGGGTGAGTGAAATCTAGCGGCCTCTGGAAAAAGTTCTAGAAAGTTCATCCGAAATCTTCCGCCGGTGGGTGGGTGCTCGGTATCGTCCGGATGGCAAACGGTCAGTGACGGCACTGGCAACCTGTTGAATCGGAGCACCATCATGGCGAACCTCCTTTCGGATGTTCTAGTTCAGACCATCCTCAAGCTGCTGCAGACCGGCTCGTCGAGCCTTTCCGCCAAGTAGCCGCGCAAGCGCCATCTTTCGGCTACTGCGCGGAAGCCGATTCGATGACGAAGGGCCCGATCTTTGACGAGGGGATCGGGCCCTTTTTCGTGCCATTGCCGGGTCGCCGATCCGATGTGCTCGGCGGGCGTGGCCGGGCGGCTCGCGAGGACTCGCGAAATTAATACTAAAAATCTCCTCGAAAAGTATTCCGTCCAGTTCGCCTGCTCTGTATCGTGATGAACGGCAAACGATCAGTGACTTTCGGGTCAATGCGACATCGGGCCGCGAGTCTCCCCCCGGACCCGCGTCCCGAACCCGGGACGGTTCCCCTGCCTATACCCACCGTCCCGGGTGCGCCGCACTGCCCGAAGTCACTGAGCCAACTTTCGGCTATCGCGCGGTTAGTCGAAGGTGCAAACGAAGGGCCCGATCCATGACGAGGGGATCGGGCCCTTCGGTATTGTCTGGCGCAATGTCACAGGAAACGAACGCGGGAAGAATGTACGCCGGGCAGCCCGTAGAAGACCGGCAGCGGCAGCGTCGTGCGCGTTTTCTGGAGTCCGGGCTC
Organism: Nocardia sp. CDC153; assembly: GCF_035818515.1. NCBI lineage: Bacteria > Bacillati > Actinomycetota > Actinomycetes > Mycobacteriales > Nocardiaceae > Nocardia > Nocardia sp. CDC153. The sequence continues at coordinate 15,061 of NZ_JAYKYU010000001.1, forward strand.
ACGGTGTTCGCGCGCGATGGGTATGCCAATAGTTCCGTCGGAGCCATCTGCAAAGACGCCGGGCTCTCCTCGAGGCAGTTCTACGAGGAGTTCACCGGACGCGAATCGTTGCTGCTCGAGCTCTACGAGCAGATCGATCGCGAATCCCGGGAAGCCGTGGCGGCCACCATCGCCGAGCACACCGACGCCAGCGCCATCGACATCATCGACGCCGCGGTCCGCGCCTATATCGAGTCCATCGGGCGCGATCCGCGCAAGGCCAGAGTCGCGCTCGTCGAAGTCGTCGGCGCGGGACCCAAGGTGGAGAAGTTCCGCCTGGAGCTGCGCCGCGCCTGGGGCGCGCTGCTGGCCAGTGCCGCCGAGGATGCCGCGCTGCACGGTGAAATCCCGCCCGGTGACTACGAAATGCGCGTGCTGGCCATTATCGGCGCGGTGAACTACGTGGTCGACGCCTGGAGCGGTTCGGAACCGCGCCAGCCGCTCGACGACGTCATCCGCGTGCTGCGCCGCGTCATCATGGGCGCGGTCAGCGCCTGATCCCGTAGCTTCCCCGGCCCGAACCCGTCCTGTCCGACTAGATTTCGCGCCCGTCCGCCGCCTGGCGGACGGGCGCGACCTTTACGGGTAGCGTGCCGCGCATGGAGACCGTGCCCATTCAGATGCCCGACGGGTCGACCGTGCCGGTGCGGCTGATTCCGGCGAAAGGCCCACACCGGCATCCGATTACGGCCGACAGCCCGCGGCCGGTGGTGGTGATCGTTCCGGGACTGGGGGTTCCGGGCGAGTACTACTCGCTGTTCGGGAAGCCCTTGGCGGACCGGGGTTTCGACGTGGCGCTGCTGGAGATCCGCGGAAACGGCGACAGCAAGCCGAAACCCGGTTCGGCGGGCTCGTACGGCTATCAGGAATTGGTGGCCGTCGACTTCCCGGCCATGTTCGAGGTGGTGCGGGAACGGTTCCCCGACAGCACCCCATATCTGCTGGGGCACAGCATGGGCGGGCAGCTCGGCGTCATGTACGCCTCACGAATTCGCGGGCGGCTGGGCGGGCTCATCCTGATCGCCTCGGGCACACCGCATCACCGGGGCTACACCGGACTCGCGGCCCTCGGCAGCGCCGCGCTGTCCCTGACCGCCAATCTCGCCGGATTCTGGCCCGGCGAGACCATTACGGCGGGCGGATTCGGGCGGCAGTCGAAGACGCTCATCGCCGACTGGGCGCGGTTGGCCCGCACAGGTCGATTCCAGCCCGCCGGAGCCGATATCGACTACGAGGAGCGCATTGGGCGGCTGAAGCTGCCGGTGCTGTCGATCACGCTGCGCGGCGACGAGTTGACGCCGCAGAGCTCGGCGCGACAGCTGCTGGCCAAGATGCCGAACGCCGACATCACCACCTGGCACAACCCGGCCTCGCTCGGACACAACGGATGGATCAGCGATCCCGACTCCACCCTCGACTACGTCGAAAAGTGGCTTCGGGACCGCTGATTCACGACCGGTGTCAGAACCTTCTTGCGACCGGTGCTCAGAGCAGGCGGGAGCGCGGGGCGGTCATCTTCTCGGGGCTGAGTAGCTCGTCGAGTTCGTCCTTGGTCAGCGAACTGTCCTGCAGCACCAGGTCGTAGACGCTCTCGCCGGTCTTGAGCGCCTTCTTGGCGATGGCCGCCGACTGCTCGTAGCCGAGCTTGGGCACCAGCGCGGTGACCAGACCGATGCTGTGGTTCACCAGATCCCGGCAATGCTCGCGGTTGGCGGTGATACCGGTGATGCAGCGGCTGGTCAGCGTGATGGCCGCATTGCGCAGCATCATGGTGCCCATCATGAGGTCGTAGGCCATGACCGGTTCGGCCATATTGAGCTCGAGCTGACTGGCCTCCGCCGCCATGGTGACGGTCATGTCGTAGCCGATGAGCTGAAAACAGACCTGCGACACCACTTCCGGGATGACCGGATTCACCTTGCCCGGCATGATCGACGAACCCGGTTGCATGGCGGGCAGATTGATCTCGCCCAGTCCCGCGCGCGGACCGGAGGACAACAGGCGCAGGTCGTTGCAGATCTTCGACAGCTGCACCGCGGCGCGTTTGAGGGTGGCCGAGACCGCCACGAAATCGCCGGAGTCCTGGGTCGCCTCGACCAGATTCTCGGCCTGGCAGATGGGCAGACCGGTGACCTCGGCGAGCTTGGCGGTGACCAGTTCGGCGTAGCCGGGCGGGCTGGTGATGCCGGTGCCGATGGCGGTCGCGCCCATGTTCATGGCCAGCAGGTCCTGGCTGATGCGCCGCAGATGCGCGACGGCCTCGCCGATCATGACCGCGTACGCGCCGAACTCCTGGCCCAGGGTCATGGGCACCGCGTCCTGCAGCTGGGTGCGGCCCATCTTGATCACGTCGTTGAACTCGACGGCCTTGGCCTTCAGGGCATTTCGCAGCTCCTCGAGCGCGGCGATCGCATCCTGCAGCGACAGGTAGACGCCGAGCTTCACCGAGGTGGGGTAGACGTCATTGGTGGACTGCGAGCAGTTCACGTCGTCATTGGGGTGCAGGTACTGGTATTCGCCCTTCTGATGACCCAGGAGCTCGAGGCCGCGATTGGCGATGACCTCGTTGGCGTTCATATTGGTCGAGGTGCCCGCGCCGCCCTGCACCATGTCGACCACGAAGTCCTCGCGGAGCTTGCCCTCCATGATCTCGTCGCAGGCGCGCACGATGGCGTCGGCCTTCTCCTGGGTGATGGACCCCAGCTCCAGATTCGCCAGTGCGGCGGCCTTTTTCACGTACGCCAGCGCGTGCACCAGGTGCCCGAACTTGCGCAACTTGATGCCCGAGATCTGGAAGTTCTCGGTCGCGCGCAGGGTCTGCACGCCGTAGTAGGCCTCGGCGGGCAGCTCCCGGGTGCCCAGCGAATCGTGTTCGGTGCGAATGCCGCCCAACTGCTGCTGTGCCGCGATGGCCGCCGACAGCTGCTCGGACACGCTGCGCATGCGGTGGGCGACCAACTGCGCGACGCGAGAAACCATGCGGTAGTAGCGATCCGGATGCGTGTCGGCCAGTGCGCGCAGGGTGGCGGTGGGCACCGTCAGCACCGTCGCGCCCTTCGGGGCGTGGCCGGTGGCGGTGTGCGGAGCATCGTCCACCAACGCGATTTCCGAGACCATGCTGCCGGGCCCGAGCCGGGCCAGTTCGGTCTCGTGACCGGTGAGCCCGGTGCTGATCTTGACCTCGCCCTCGACCACGATGCCCACCCATTCCCGGGGCGTGGATTCGTGGAACAGGATCGCGCCCGGTGGGTACTCCCGGCGCTCGGCGACCGCGGTGAAGGCTCGGACATCGTCCGGATCGAGACCCGTAGCGGCGGCGGTGCTCTTGATCAGCTCGTCCAGTTGGCCCACGTCGACTCCTCGTCCGGAAGGGCGGCATTTGTTTTCCTGCAACCGAAACTGGCAAACAAATCGCAATCTTTCCGAATAGTCCGGATATCTTTCAAGAGCGACGCGATAACAGCATGCCGGGGCACCACCAACTACTAGCCGAACAGGCGGGTCGACGATGGTCAAGATGCTGCTCGAACTCGCCGTCATGCTGGCGATCATCATGATCGGATCCCGGGTCGGCGGCATCGGCCTCGGTGTGTGGGGTGGTATCGGCGTCTTCGCGCTGGCGACCATCTTCGGGGTCGAGCCGACCGTGCCGCCGGTCGACGTGCTGCTGATCATTCTGTCGGTGGTGGTGGCCGCGGCGACCATGGAGGCCGCGGGCGGCGTCGACTACATGGTCCGGATCGCCGAACGGATAATTCGCAGCAATCCCAAGCGGATCACCTTCGTCGCGCCCCTGGTCACCTACGCCTTCACCGTCGGCGCGGGCACCGGGCACCTGCTCTATCCGCTGCTGCCGGTCATCCACGAGGTGGCCCGGGAGGGCGGAATCCGGCCGGAGCGGCCGATTTCCATTGCCACCATCGCCAATCAGATCGCCATCGTGGCCAGCCCGGTCTCGGCGTCCACGGCCGCCTCGGTGGTGATCTTCGGGCCCGACGGCTGGTCCATCGTCAAGATCCTGGCCATCACCGTGCCGTCCACGCTCATCGGGTCCATGGTCGGCGCGCTCTCGGTGCTCCGGCTCGGCAAGGATCTCGACGACGATCCGGAATATCAGCGGCGACTGGCGGCCGGTGAGATCCCGCCCATCGACCCGAGCCATGCCGACCGGGCGCCGCTGCCGCCGCGCGCCTCCTGGTCGGCGGGCATCTTCCTGCTCGGCGTGCTCGCCATCGTGATCTCCGGCGCGTTCCCGAGCCTGCGGCCGGACGTGCACGGTGCGGACGGCAAGGTCGACGCGTTGGCCATGCCGTACGCCATCGAGGTGCTCATGCTCGCGACCGCGGCGGTGATCATGGTGTTGTGCAAGGTCGACGCCGCCCGGGTGCCGGGCACGCCGGTCGCCAAGGCCGGTCTGGTCGCGCTGGTCGGCGTGTTCGGATTGGCCTGGCTCGGTGACTCTTTCGTCGAGGCCAACAAGACGCTGATCGTCGACAAGCTCGGCACCGTCGCCAAGGACTACCCGTGGACCTTCGCCATTATCGTGACCGTGGTCGCGGCGCTGATCCTGAGTCAGGCCGCGACCACCAAGACGATGATGCCGCTGGGCATGGCCCTGGGCATTCCCTCGGCGCAGCTGGTGGCCATGCTGCCCGCGGTGGCCGCGCTGTTCATCCTGCCGGTCTATCCGACCAGCATCGCGGCGGTGAACTTCGACCAGAGCGGGACCACGCACTTCGGCAAGTACGTGCTCAACCATTCGTTCATGCGTCCCGGTCTGGTCACCCTCGTCGCCTCCATCGCCATCGGCTACGGGTTGGCGGCGATCATCGGCTGAGTCAGCCCAGTGCGAGCTGTTGGGCGAAGAACTCGTAGATGAGCGCGGCCTGGAAGGCGGACTGCTTGTTGTCGGCCGCGCCGCCGTGCCCGCCCTCGATGTTCTCGTAGTACCAGACGTCGTGACCCTCGGATTCCAAGAGCGCGGCCATCTTTCGCGCGTGACCCGGATGCACGCGGTCGTCGCGGGTGGAGGTGGTGAGCAGGATCGGCGGGTAGCGCCGGTCGGCGCTGGTGTTCTGGTACGGCGAGTACTTCGACAGGTACTCCCACTCTTCCGGCTTGTCCGGGTCACCGTATTCGGCGATCCAGGACGCACCCGCCAACAGCAGGTGATAGCGCTTCATGTCCAGCAGCGGCACCTGGCACACGATGGCCCCGAACAACTCCGGGTAGCGGGTCAGCATGACGCCCATGAGCAGGCCGCCATTGCTGCCGCCCACCGCGCCCAACTGCCCGGGGGTGGTGATGCCGCGCGCCACCACGTCCCGGGCGATGGCGGCGAAATCCTCGAAGGCCTTGTGCCGGTTGGCCTTCAGAACCGAGGTGTGCCATTCGGGGCCGTATTCGCCGCCGCCGCGGATATTGGTCAGGACGTAGGTGCCGCCGCGTTCCAGCCAGCCCATGCCGACCGCGCCGAAATAGCCCGGCGTGCGCGAGACTTCGAAGCCGCCGTAGCCGGACATGACCGTCGGGCCCGGGGTGCCGCGCCGATCCCGGTGGCGGATCACGAAATACGGGACCTGGGTGCCGTCGTCGGAGGTGGCGAAGAACTGCTCGGTCTCGATGCCGTCGGCGTCGAAGAACTCCGGCTCCTGCTTCAGCACCTCGATGGGACCGCCGACCGAACCCGACATCAGGGTGGTGGGGCGGGTGAAACCACTGGTGGAGAGCATGAATTCGTCGCCGCCCTCGAGGCGGTCCAGATTCATGACGCTGGTGGTGGCCATGCGCGGGGTGTCGGCCAGCGGCTCCCGGGTCCAGCCGTCGGGGCCGGGGGTGAGCACGTGCAGATCGGTCTGGACGTCGCGCAGGGTGATCAGCAGCAGATGGTTCTCGGTCCAGCCGTAGCCGTGCAGCGCGGTGTGCGCGTCGGGGGTGAACAGGACCTCGAAATCGCGTGCGCCGGAGAGGAATTCCTCGAAGTTCGTGGCCAGCAGCGTACCGGCGGGGTAGGTGGTGCCGTGCACCTCCCACGGGGACTTCAGCCGCACCAGCAGCCATTGCTTGTACCAGGATTCGGACGCGTCGCTGGGGACGTCGATGAAGCGCAGGGTGCCGTCGGACTCGAGCAGGTAGACCTCTTCGTTGAAGAAGTCGGTGGCCCGGCCCAGGAAGTGTCGTTCGTAGCCGGGCGTGCGGTCGTAGCCCGCCGAGACGGCCACATCGGTGGTCGCACCCTCGTAGACGAATTCCGCCGCCGCCAGCGGGGTTCCGCGCCGCCAGCGCTTCACCACGCGGGGGTAGCCGGAATCGGTGAGCGAGCCGGGACCGAAATCCGTGCCCACGTACAGGGTGTCGTCGTCGATCCACGCGAAATCGGACTTGGCCTCGGGTAGGTAGAAGCCACCGTCCTCGGGTGCGAGGAAAGTCTTTGTCTCGATATCGAATTCGCGCACCACCTTGGCGTCCGCGCCGCCGCGGGACAGGCTGATCAGCGCGCGGCGCTGCGCCGGGCGCAGGACGGCCGCGCTGCCCCACACCCAGTTCTCGTCCTCGGCCGCGGCCAGGGCGTCCAGATCGATGAGGATCTCCCAGTCCGGATCGTCCTTGGCGTACTCGGCGAAGGTGGTGCGCCGCCACAGGCCCTTCGGGTGCTCGCGATCGCGCCAGTAGTTGTACAGCCACGGTCCGCGGCGTCCCGGATAGGCGATGCGGGTGTCGGTGTCGAGCATGGCCAGCACCCGCGCCTCGAGTTCGCCGAAGCGCTCCGAGGACGCGAATCTCCGCTTGGCGATCGCATTGCGCTCCTGCGCCCACTCCAGGGCGCGCTCGCTCTCGACCTCTTCCAGCCACAGGTACGGATCCGTCACGCCCTCTCCAACACCGCTCATCCCCTCATTGTTGCCCAGCCCGGTGTTCGCCGGTCGCGAACGTGTTGCCGGGCGACATGACGGCCGGTCAGTAGGATTGCGGTTTCGATATCGGTCCGATCCAGGAGGTCTCGGCGTGTCGCATGGGTTCCGGCTGTGGGAACAGCACTGCTGTCTGCCGCTGCTTCCGACCGCGGACCTATTGGAGTTGACCCGGTATCCGTCGGGCTCGTACCTCTCGGTGAATATCGGATATTCACCGCAAAGCACGCGGGAATCGTTGGAGTTGGTCACGCAGTTCCGGCGGGATGCCTTGACGGACGGGCGGTTTCGGTTGGTGCACAGCATCGAGGACGCGTGGCCGGAGGTGCCGTCGGCGGAGACCGATTCGACGCTCGCGCTCGCCTTCGACCTCGAGGACGCCGGGCCGTTGGAGGGGGATCTGGACAATGTCGAGTTGTTCTATGAACTGGGGCTGCGCTCGCTGTTGCCGACCTACAACCACGCCAATGCGGCGGGGTGCGGGTGTCTCGACAGCGCGGACTCCGGGCTGACCGCATACGGGCGGGATTTGATCCGGAAGCTCAACGAGGTCGGGGTGTTCGCCGATGGATCGCACTGTTCACGGCGGACCGGTCTCGATATAGCCGAGATCAGCGACGTTCCGATGATCTACAGTCACTCCAATTTCGCCGCGCTGTGGGCACATCCGCGCAATATCGGCGACGATCAGGCCAAGGCGTGTGCCGCCACCGGCGGCGTGATCGGCATCAACGGCGTCGGAATCTTCCTGGGCCACAATGAACCCGCCGACCGGGGCGGACGGATCGAGGCCATGGCCGACCACATCGCCTATGGCGCGGAACTGGTTGGTATTGAGCACATCGGCGTCGGTTCCGATTACTCCTTCGACGCAGACGATTTCAATGCGGAACTGGCCAAGAACCCGGAGAGCTACTCCGAGGAGTACACCCGCTACGGCCAATTGCAATGGGTGCCACCGGAAGACCTGCTCGGTGTCTCGGGCGTGCCGGGTCTGGACGAGGTGCTGGCCGCGCGCGGCTTCTCCGCGGCGGATCGCGCGGCGGTCTTCGGCGGCAACTTCGCGCGCGTGGCCCGTGCCGTGTGGCGGGATTAGACTCGCCACGAGGTTGCTCGATCAGTGCTCGCCGACCGAGAGGGATGTGCGATGACAGAACTCGATCCGACCGTGCGCAAGTTCGTCGACGCCGTGAACGCTGGCGATTCCGCGGCCTTCTTCCAGACCCTGACCGCCGACGCCTCCATGACCGACGACGGCCAGGAGCGGAATCTGGCCCAGTGGACCGATTCGGAGATCTTCGCGACCAATGGCCGCATGAAGCTCGAATCCGTCGCCAGCCCGACCGAATTCGTGGCGGAATATTCGAACGACCGCTGGGGTGCCATGCGCACGGCGTGGCGGTTCACCGTGCGTGACGGACTGATCAGTCGCTTCGAAACCGGCCAGGCGTGAGCCGTCTCACGTGTTCCGCGTCTCACCCGGGCGGGGGATGGCGCAGTGAGCGACCGGCGACAGGTCTACTCTCGGGGGCGTGACTTCCCACTACGATGTCGTCGTTCTCGGCGCTGGTCCCGGCGGTTATGTCGCCGCGATTCGCGCCGCTCAACTCGGCCTGCGAACAGCGATCGTCGAGCAGAAATACTGGGGTGGCGTGTGCCTGAACGTGGGCTGCATCCCGTCCAAGGCACTGCTGCGCAATGCGGAGCTGGCCCATATCTTCACCAAGGAAGCGAAGACCTTCGGTATCTCGGGTAACGCGACCTTCGACTTCGGCGCGGCGTTCGACCGCAGCCGCAAGGTCGCGGACGGCCGGGTCAAGGGCGTTCACTTCCTGATGAAGAAGAACAAGATCGACGAGTTCGACGGGAAGGGCACCTTCACCGGTCCCAAGTCGCTGTCGGTCGAGCTGACCAAGGGCGGCACCGAGGACATCACGTTCGACAACGTGATCATCGCCGCGGGCACCGAGACCAAGCTGCTGCCGGGCACCTCGCTCTCCACCAATGTGGTCACCTACGAAGAGCAGATCCTCACCCGCGACCTGCCGGGCTCGATCCTCATCGTGGGCGCGGGCGCCATCGGCATGGAGTTCGGCTACGTCCTCAAGAACTACGGCGTGGACGTGCGCATCGTCGAATTCCTCGACCGCGCACTGCCGAACGAGGACGCCGACGTCTCCAAGGAGATCACCAAGGCGTACAAGAAGCTCGGCATCACCATCACCACCGGTGCGGCCGTGCAGTCCATCGAGGACGACGGGTCCAAGGTCACCGTCTCGATCAAGGACAACAAGTCCGGTGCGGTCGAGACCGTCACCGTCGACAAGGTGCTGCAGGCCGTCGGTTTCGCGCCGCGCGTCAAGGGTTACGGCCTCGAGGCCACCGGCGTGCAGCTCACCGACCGCGGCGCCATCGCCATCGACGAGTACATGCGCACCAATGTGCCCGGCATCTACGCCATCGGTGACGTCACCGCCAAGCTGCAGCTCGCGCACGTCGCCGAGGCGCAGGGCGTGGTCGCCGCCGAGACCATCGCCGGTGCCGAGACCCAGTCGCTGGGCGACTACCGCATGATGCCGCGCGCCACCTTCTGCCAGCCGCAGGTCGCCTCCTTCGGTCTGACCGAGGAGCAGGCCCGCGCCGAGGGCTACGACGTCAAGGTCGCGAACTTCCCGTTCACCGCGAACGGCAAGGCGCACGGCCTCGGCGACGCGCAGGGCTTCGTCAAGCTCATCTCCGACGCCAAGTACGGAGAACTGCTGGGCGGCCACATGATCGGCCCGGACGTCTCCGAGCTGCTGCCCGAACTGACCCTGGCCCAGAAGTGGGACCTCACGGTCAACGAGGTGGCGCGCAACGTCCACACCCACCCGACCCTGTCGGAAGCGATCCAGGAAGCGATCCACGGCCTCGCCGGCCATATGATCAACTTCTGATCTTCGAACGAAGGCCCGGTACCGGCGTAAACCGCTGGTACCGGGCCATTTTCATGTCCTACTCGCGGTGGTAGGCGTCTTGGGCGGCGGTGATGGCGTCGATATTGGATTCGAGGATCTCGATCAGGCCGATGAGCTTGTCGGCCACCTGCGCGCCGAGGTCGGTGAGGGTGTATTCGACGACCGGGGGGATGGACTGCTGGACTTCGCGATTGATCATGCCGTCGCGTTCCAGGGTCTGCAGGGTTTGCGAGAGCATGCGCTCGGAGATGCCGTCCACGCGGCGGCGCAGCGCCGAGAAGCGGTAGGGGCCCTCGCGGAGGGCGGCCAGCGCGAGCACGCCCCAGCGGCTGGCGACGTCCTGGAGGACGGGGCGCGAGGAACAGTTGCGGGCGAAAACGTCGGCCTCCAGCGTGGGGTCGACCGCAAACGCCTGGTCGGGACGCCGGGTGGTCATGGGATTCAGATTACCTGTCATTCGGGTAGCGGTTTGGGAATGGTATGTGCTTACTATTGGTTAGTACATCACGAGAGTGCAGTTCATTCCCTGATACCTGGAGGTAGACATGACCGTCGCAGTCACCGGAGCAAGCGGGCAGCTGGGCCGTCTGGTCGTCGAGGCACTGTTGAAGGACGGATCGCAGCCCGTGGTGGCGGTGGTGCGCGATCCCGCCAAGGTGGCCGATCTGGCCGAGCGCGGCGCCGAGGTCCGGGTGGCGAGCTATGACGATCCGGAGGCGCTGGAGCGGGCGTTCCAGGGTGTCGATCGCGTGCTGCTGGTTTCCGGCAACGAGTTCGCCAAGCGGGTTGCCCAGCACACCAATGTGATTCGCGCCGCCGAGCGGGCGGGCGTGCAGTTGTTGGCCTACACCAGCATTCCCAAGGCCGACGTCAATCCGCTGATCCTGGCCCAGGAGCACATCGGCACCGAGGCCGTGCTGGCCGAGGCGAGCATCCCGACCGTGCTGCTGCGCAACAGCTGGTACTGGGAGAACTACATCGGCGGCCTGGCCCACGCGGTCGAGACCGGCACGCTCTACGGCGCGGCCCGCGACGGCAAGGTGTCCGGAGCCTCCCGCGTCGACTACGCCGAGGCGGCCGCCCGCGTGCTCACCACCGACGGCCACGAGGGCAAGGTCTACGAGCTCGGCGGCGACGAGACCCTCACCTATGCCGAACTGGCGCAGGTGCTTTCGGAGGTTTCGGGCAAGCCGGTGCGCTACCAGGACCTGCCGCAGGAGGACTACGCCGCGGCGCTGCAGGGCGCGGGCCTGGACGCGGGCTACGCCGCCGCCCTGGCCGATGCCGACGCGGGCATCGCGAACGGCATCCTGGCCGTCGACTCCGGCGACCTGCAGCGCCTGCTCGGCCGCCCGTCCACCCCGGTGGCCGAGGTCTTCCGGGCCGCGCTGCGCTGAGGATTGATCGGCAGGCCCCTAGTACCAGTTGTGGGCCTGCCAGAAATCCCAGGCGGCATTGGGGCTGCCGTAGCGCTGCACCATGTAGCGGTAGGCCCAGCGCAGTTGGGTGAGCGGGTTGAACATCCAGTCCGGGCCCTCGCTGAACATCTTGTGCGCGGGGAGGGCCTGGGCCAGGCCGTAGGCGCCGGAGGTCGGGTTGATGGCGAACACTTCCCAGTTGCTCTCGTGGGTGATGATCTGGTTGAACGAATCCCACTGGTCGCCGGGCACGATGAAGCGGGCCACGGTCTGCAACGCGGGCTTGGTGTAGCGCTGGGCCGTGCCGATCAACTCGATCAGCTCGGACGGATTCACCGGCAGCGCAACCCCGATCGAGGCCGCATCGGCGATCGGGTTCGCGATATCGGTGCGCGCGTCGGCGCTACCGGTCGCGACGGTCAGCGGGGCGATGGCGGCCACGAGCAGTCCCAGGAGGGCGGCTCGCAGCGGCGGCTTCTTGGAGTCTGGAAAAGCGGGCAACGCCTGGTCCTTCCGTGTTCGTCCCCCGTAACACCGACGGTCACAGCAAGCACGAAAAATCAGACCAATCTGTTTTCAGACGAACTGACATTACGACCTTTCAGTTCACGAGCAGGATCGACACGCCGTAGATCAACACGCCGGAAAATGTCCGCCCGGGGCGAATTGCCGGGATTAGCGCGCGCGGCCGAGCAGCAATTCGCGCTCGGTCTCATTGGCCGTCAGCTCGGCCGCCCGCCGGAAGGCCGCCTGCGCCTCGGCCGCTCGGCCCAGTCGCGCCAGCAGGTCCCCGCGCACCGCGTGCAGCAGGTGGTATTCCGTCAGCGCGCCGCTCTCGGCGATCGCGTCGATCAACTCCAGCCCGGCGGCGGGCCCGTGCACCATTGTTACCGCCACGGCTCGGTTCAACTCCACGACCGGCGACGGAAACCGTTGCGCGAGTATCGCGTACAGCCCGGCGATGCGTCGCCAATCGGTGTCTTCGGCGGTCAGGGCCATTGCGTGCACGGCCGCGATGGCGGCCTGCAGCGCGTAGCGTCCGGGCTCTCGGTCGCGGGTCCGGCTCACCGTGTGCGCCCGGGCCAGGGCCGCGAAGCCGCGGCTGATGTAGAGCCGATTCCAACGGGAGCGGTCCTGATCCGGCAGCAGCACCAGCCCGCTGCCGGAATCACTGCGGGCACGCAGGCGTGAGGCCTGCAGCTCGAGCAGGGCCGCCAGCCCGTGCGCCTCGGGTTCCTCGGGCAGCAGGCCGGTCAGAATTCGCGCCAATCGCAGGGCTTCCTCGCACAATTCGGCGCGCACCCAGCGGTCTCCGGCGGTGGCCGTGTATCCCTCGTTGAAAATCAGATAGATGACTTCGAGCACGGAATCCAGGCGCGCGGTCAACTCGGCACCCTCGGGCACCTCGTAGGGGATCCGCTTCGCCGCGATCGCCCGTTTGGCCCGCACGATGCGTTGCGCGACAGTCGATTCCGGAACCAGATAGGCCCGTGCGATCTCGGTCGTGGTCAACCCGCCCACCATGCGCAAGGTGAGCGCTGCCCGCGCCGGTGGCGACAGCACCGGATGGCAGGCCGTGAAGATCATGCGCAGCAGGTCGTCGGCGATGGCCGGCTCCGCCTCATCGGCGACCAGATGAGCCGGATCATCGCCGGACTGCTCGGCGGTGAGCGTCTCCCTGCCGAGCAGCTCCAGTTTGCGTGCGAAGTTCACGTCCCGCCGAATCCGGTCCACCGCACGGTGTTTCGCCGTCAGCATGAGCCAGCCGCCGGGATTGGGCGGTACACCGTCGCGCGGCCACTGTTCCAAGGCCGCGACTAGAGCGTCCTGCGCCAGTTCTTCGGCGGTCGCGATATCCCCGACCAGCCGGGTCAGCCCGGCGACGAGCCTGGGCCACTCGATCCGCCAGGCTGCCTCCACCGCCCGCCGCGCCCGCTCTGCCCCTGGCACGGGAGCGCCGTCGCCGGAGTTCACGCGCCGACCGTTCGCGGCGCGTGAACTCCTTGGGCCGGTGGCGGCTTCAGCTCTGGCCGCCCTCGACCTTCCGCACCTCGACCTCGACGTTCCACTCCGGGCCGTGGACGCGCAGGAATCGGCTCGCCCATTCCACCGCCTCCTCCGTCGACCGGGTCTGCAGGAGACAGTAGCCGCCGATGATCTCCTTGGACTCGGTGAACGGGCCGTCGTGGACGGTCTGCGTGCCGCCGGTCTGCCGGATGCGCACGGTCTCGTCGATGCCCAGACCCGCGGTGTCCAGCAGGACGCCGGCCTTGGTCATCTCCTCGATGAGGGCGTTCATGTCATTGATCAGCGTCTCGCTGGGACCCTCCGGGGCCTGCGCGGGGTCCAGGCGAATCAGCACCATGTGTCGCATTGTTCGATCCTCTCCTCAGGCGAGGGTGTAGTTGACGTAAACGGCACCGGAATCGAAGGTTTTCGACTCCAGCAGATTCAGGGTCAGGGCGGTCTTGTCGCGGAAGAGCGGGGTGCCCGCGCCGATCGTCACCGGGTGGATGACGATGCGGTATTCGTCGATGAATCCTTGCTCGGCGAACCAGTGCACCAGGGTCGGGCTGCCGTAGATGACCAGCGCGCCACCGTCTTCCGCCTTCAGCTCCGCGACCCGGGCCGCGGCGTCGGCGCCGATGACGCGGGTGTTGTTCCAGCGCGGGTCGGTGAGCGTGGTCGAGAAGACCAGCTTGTCGATCGCGGTGACCCAGGCGGCGTGCTCGAGATCGTGCGCGCTGGCGTCCGGGTTGTCCGGGACGCTGGACCAATGGTCGCGCATACCCTCGAAGGTCTTGCGGCCGTACACGGTGGTGCCGACATCGGCGCGGATGTGCTCGTCGTGGAATGCGGCGAGGTCCGGGCTGTAGCCGTGGAACGTCCATTCCAGTCCCATACCTGTGTGCGCGGCCGCGAAGCCGTCGAGGGTCATGTGCGAGAAGGCGACTACCTTTCGCATGGCGAATCCTTCCGTCGAGTGTCAGGACCGGGTTGGTCCTCACCTACTCCTCGATCGGGGCGCGGCGTAATCGACACCCCGGGAAAAATTCTTCAGCGATTTCGGGGTCGAGCGCCTGGAATTGACGTCCTCCTCGGTCTGAAGGCCGAGGATTCCTACAAGCCCCCTGGCGGGCGCTTTCGGTGGGTTCCTGCTTCATCGGCCGGTGCAGGGGCAAGCCCCGGACTTACCCGGCCTCGACAGGCGTTTAATCTCTCCGCCCGTCCGGCGGCGAGAACATTGTTCGAAGCATTCAGATCACGATCCAGCACCGCAGCACAAACCGGACACGTCCAGACCCGTACCGACAGCGGCTTGGGGCCGTCCCGATGCCCACACGGCGCGCAGATCTGCGACGACGGATAAAACCTGTCCACCTTCCCGAAGTACCGCCCGGATCGAGCTGCCTTTTCCTTCAGCATGCCGGTGAACATCGACCAACCGGCATCGTGCACCGACTTCGCCAACCGGGTACGGGCCAGGCCCTTCACGCACAAGTCCTCGACATAGATCGTTTGGGTTTCGCGAACTATCGCCGTGGTGTGCTTGTGCGCCCAATCCCGGCGCGTGTCAGCAACTTTCACATGCGCCTTCGCCACCTTCACGCGGGCTTTGGTGCGATTGTTCGAGCCTTTCTGCTTACGCGAAAGGTTCCTCTGCGCGCGGGCGAGTCTGCGCTCGGCCCGATGCAGAAACTTCGGGGACTCGATCCGCTTGCCGTTCGACAAGACCGCGAACGTGGTCAAACCCAGGTCGATACCCACTTCGGCATCGACCTGGGGCAGCGGCTGGTCGTCGACCTCTACGACGAACGACGCGAAATATCGCCCGGACGCGTCCTTGATCACCGTCACCGACGACGGCTCCGACGGCAGGTCCCGCGACCAGGCGACCTTCACCTCTCCGATCTTGGGAAGCCGCAGCTTTCCGCCGACGGTGACCGCGAAGCGTGCGTTGCGGGTGAACCGGATCGACTGCCGATTGTCCTTACGCGACCGGAACCGCGGCGGCGCCATCTTCGGGCCCTTGCGCTTACCAGTCACGGACTGAAAGAAGTTGCGGTACGCGGTGTTCAGGTCCGTCAGCGCCTGCTGTAACACCACCGCCGACACCTCGCTCAACCATGCCCGCTCCGGCGTTGTCTTGGCCGCGGTAAGCCGCGTCGACAACTCGGCATCGGAGACATAGGAACGATCCGCGGTGAATGCGGCCTTCCGTGCGGCAAGTGCGTCGTTGAACACCACCCGCGCACACCCGAACGCCCGCGCCAGCGACTCCTGCTGGCCCGGCGTCGGATACACCCGGTATTGGTAACGCAACTGCACCCGAGCAATCTATCGACACCTACCGACAGACACTTCGATGCGTTCAGGGCACGCTCGGGCCTGGCGGCCCTCCCACGTGAGCCTTCACTACCGTTCTGATCGAAAACCGCAGGCCCTGAGCGTTCTTTGACCGCGCGGACAATGCGCGCGGCACAGACCGATCGGGACGATGGTCTCAATTTCGCCGCGCGGAGCGGCGGTGCGCGGGCAGAATTCCAGCTATGCCGCGAGCAGCCCCGGCAATCGTTGCCGCCGAAACCTTCACTCGGGCAGCGCAGCCGGTGCTCTCGATCGGGGACGGGCTGGTGCTGCGCCCGTGGCTGCGGCGCGACGGGCCCGAGGTGTATGCGGCGTTCCAGGATCCGGCCATTCGCCGCTGGCACGTGCGCACCGCCGACACCGTGGAGGAGGCGGGCGACTGGGTGGACTCGTGGGCGCGGTCCTGGCACAGCGGCACGGCGGCGAATTGGGCTGTCGCGGACGGTCGTACCGGTCGGCTGGTGGGGCGCGCCTCCCTGCACCACATGGAGCTCTGGCACGGGGAGGCCGAGGTCGCCTACTGGGTGGTGCCCGCCGCGCGCGGCCGCGGCATCGCCCCGAACGCGGTGAACGCCCTGGTCGAGTGGGCCTTCGAGGTGGCCGGATTCCACCGCCTCGAACTCCGCCACTCCGTCCACAATGCCCAGTCCTGCAAGGTCGCCCACAAATCCGG
Source organism: Nocardia sp. CDC153 (assembly GCF_035818515.1). NCBI lineage: Bacteria > Bacillati > Actinomycetota > Actinomycetes > Mycobacteriales > Nocardiaceae > Nocardia > Nocardia sp. CDC153. The sequence continues at coordinate 31,427 of NZ_JAYKYU010000001.1, forward strand.
CTTCGTCCTCGAGGGCATCAACCGCAGCGCGGGCCTGCACGCCGACGGCTGGCACGACATGCACCTGCACGCCCGCGTCGCCCACCCCGCCGAACCGGCCCTCGCCCACCAACTCCCCGAGCCCGCCACCCAACCGGTCTACCGCCTGCGCCGCTGACCTCCCGGTCGGCCGACGGCGGGGCTAGTGGTCGGTTTGGATGCGGAGGGCGGTGATGGTGCTGGCCAGGCCCTCGTACTGGTTTGTGAGAAGGACGATTTCGATCAGGCGGCGTTCGTCGTAGTGGGCGGCGAGGCGCTGCCAGGTGTCGTCGTCGAGGTCGCGGGTGGTGACCAGTTGGTCGACGGCGGTGAGCAGGGCGCGTTCCTTGTCGGTCCACCCGGCGGCGGTCGGACCGCCCTCGCGGAGGCGGTCGAGGATCTCGGCGGTGACGCCCGCGCGGCGGCCCAGCCGGATGTGATGGTCCATCTCGTACTCGCACTGCCGCAGGTGCGCGACCCGCAGGATGACCAGTTCGGACTCGTAGCGCGGCAGCTTGCCGCCCGGCATGAGCCGCCCCGAGAAGTGCAGCCACCCCCGGAACAGCCCACCGGTCCGGCCCAGCGTGCTGAACAAATGCGCGTCATCGGTCCCCGCGGCGCGGGAAAGCGCCTGCCAGACAACCCAGTTCACCGGACCCAGCTCCCGCAGCCGGCCCGGCGCGATTCGTGGCTTCGTCGACACCATCCCCCCAGTCAACACCCTGTCCCAGTCACTCGCCAGACCACCCGCGGGCTATTCGCGGACGGCCTGGGCGAGCTTGGTGAGCTCCAGGGCGCGGCGGGCTCGGGTCAGGACGTGGGCGCGGGAGCTGGTGAGGTGGGCCAGCAGGGTGCGCAGGGCGGATTCGAGGTCGCCGGTGAGCAGTAGTTCGGCAATGGCGACGTGGTCCTCGGCCATGGCGGCGATGCGGCCCGGGGTGGGGATGTCCAGGACCCGGACCGGACGCACCCGCGCCTGCATGGCCGAAAGCGCGTCCGCCAGTGCGGAATTCCCGGCCGCCCGCAGCAGGGTGGCGTGGAACTGCTCGTCGGCGGTGATCAGCGCCGCGTCCGGTGCCGGTGGATATTGGCGAATCCGCCGCCAGGTCTCGAGCTCGTGCCGCAGCGCGGTCATATCGTGCAGGGTGGCCGTGGGCAGCGCGGACGCCAGGGTGTTCGGTGTCGCGGTGGTGGCGGACGCCGGTTCCGGCGGGCCGGAGGGTGTCACTTGCAGGCGTTGGATTCCCCTGGCCTCCAGGATGATTCGGAGTTCGTAGAGGTCGCCGAGCTCATCGACCCGGGGGCGGTACGGGTAGAGACCGTCGGCGTGGCGTTCGAGTAGACCGTCGGCGTAGAGGCGGGCCAGCGCCTCGCGGACGGGGGTGCGGGAGACGCCGTAGGTCTCGGCGAGGCGTTCCTCGCCGAGGCGTTCGGTGGGCACCAGCACCCCGGCCGCGAGATCGCGCTGCAGCGATCGATAGACCCGCTCGGACAACGGAATACGCCCCCTGCGCGCGTTCACGTCCAGGGTCCGATCAGATCGCCATGGCCAGGCGCACCGCGGATTCCGCGCCCGCGCCGCCCGCCCCCGAGGAGGTGACGCGGCCCGAGCGCAGCACGTAGAACTGCTGTGCGGCCTGCAGCGCGAAACCGATGTGCTGCTCCACCAGCAGCACGCTCAGCCCGCCGCGCGCGGTGAGATCGATGATGGTGCGTTCGATCTCGGCCACCACCGACGGCTGGATGCCCTCGGTGGGTTCGTCGAGAATCAGCAGCTTCGGCTCGGTGATGAGGGCCCGGGCGATGGCGAGTTGCTGGCGTTGGCCGCCGGAGAGCAGTCCGGCCTTGCGGGACAACAGCTCCCGCAGCGCGGGGAACAGATCCAGCGATTCGGCGACGAGCTCCCTACCGCGTTTGCGCCCGTCCGCCACCACCTGGAGGTTCTCCATTGTGGACAGCTGTGGAAAACTCTGCTGCCCCTGTGGAACGTAGGCGAGGCCGCGTTTGACCCGACGCGACGGCGACAGCTTGGTGATGTCCTCGCCGTCGAAGCGGATCCGCCCGGACTTGGCGGGCAGCAGCCCGACCGCCGCGCGCAGCAGCGAGGTCTTCCCGGCCCCGTTGTGGCCCATGATGGCGGCCACCCCGTTCTCCGGAACGCTCAGGGACACACCGTGAATCACCTCGGTCCGGCCGTAGCCGGTGTGTAGGTCAACGAGCTCCAGCATCCGCGGCCTCCTCTTCCTGGTCGGCGGTGTCGGTGGTCGGCGGCAGGTCGCCCGCCGCGGCGGTGCCGAGGTAGACCTCCTGCACCTTGGGATCGGCCTGCACCTGTTCCACGCTGCCCTCGCTGAGCACCCGGCCGCCCGCGAGCACGGTCACCGAGTTGGCGAAGGCGCGCATGAAGTCCATATCGTGCTCGACCACGATGACGACGCGTTCGGTTCCGATGCGGCGCAACAGGTTTCCGGTCTCCTCGCGCTCCTCGGCGCTCATGCCCGCGACCGGCTCGTCCAGCAGCAGCACCGAGGCGTTCTGCACCAGCAGCATGCCGATCTCGAGCCACTGCTTCTGACCGTGCGCGAGCACCCCGGCGGGTTTGTCGCGCAGCTCGGCGAGACCGGTGAGCTCGAGCGCCTCCTCGATGGCGGGCAGCACCGACTTGCGGCGCCGCAGCAGGGTGAGCGCGGAACGCCCTGCGCCAGCGGCGATGTCGAGGTTCTGCAGCACCGTCAGCTGTTCGAAGACACTGGCGGTCTGGAAGGTGCGGCCGACGCCGAGGCGGGCGATCTGATGCACCTTGCGGCCGATCAGCTCGGTGCCGCTCTTGCGGGCCGAACCCGTCGCGGGGGTGAGGCCGGTAATGGCGTCGATGAGGGTGGTCTTGCCCGCGCCATTGGGTCCGATGAGGAAGCGCAGATCGCCGGACAGGACGGTGAGGTCGACATCGGAGACGGCCTTGAAGCCGTCGAAACTCACCGAGAGCTTGCTGATTTCGAGGTATTCGGCCATCAGGCTTCCACCTTCTCCTCGACGGCGGCGAGGTCCGCGTCCGGTTCGACGGGCGTCGGCTCCACCGCGATCGGGGTCGGCGCACCGCGCCGGGGCCGCAGCCGCTCCGCCAACTGCCGTGCCATGGGCCCGAATCCGGCCAGCCCGGCCGGAATGAACCCGACCACCACGATGAACAGCGCGCCCTGGAAATAGGTCCACGCCGACGGGAAGTGCTCGGAGAACGTGGTCTGCGCCCACGCCACGCCGATCGCGCCCAGCACCGGCCCCAGCAGGGTGGTGCGGCCGCCGATGGCGACACCGATCAGGAAGGCGATGGACGGGACCACACCGATATCGGCGGGGGAGATGATGCCGACGATGGGGGTGAACAGCGCGCCCGCGATGCCCGCGAAGAACGCGGCCACCACATACGCGACGATCTTGATATTGGCCGGGTCGTAACCGAGGAAGCGGACCCGCTCCTCCTGATCCCGCACGGCCACGAGCAATTCCCCGTAGCGACTGTGCATGAGCTGGCGCGCCATGGCGACGACGAGCAGCAGCGTGCCCGCCGCGATGAAGAACAGCATGCGCCGGTTCACCGGATCGTCGAGGCGGAAGCCGAAGAAGGAGCGGAAGTCGCTCAGACCGGTGAAACCGCCGATGGTCTGCTGCCCGGTGAGCAGGATCGCCAGCGCCGCGGCCAGCGCCTGGCTCAGGATGGCGAAGTACGCGCCCTTGACCCGGCGCTTGAAGACACCGAAACCGAGGATCGCGGCAATGGCCGCGGGCAGCACCAGAATCGCCAGGATCGCCACCGGCGCGGACTCGAAAGGCTGCCAGTAGGACGGCAGTTTGTCCACGCCCGCGATGGTCATGAACTCCGGCACGTCCTCGTGCGCCTTGGCGGCATCGGCCATCTGCAGGTGCATGGCCATGATGTAGGCGCCGATGCCGAAGAACACGCCTTGGCCCAGGGTGAGCATGCCGCCGCGACCCCAGGCCAGGCCGATGCCGACCGCGACGATGGCGAAGCAGAGGAACTTGGCCAGCAGGCTCAACCGGAAATCGGTGAGCACCGCGGGCGCGATGCCGAACAGCACGAGCGCGGCAATCGCGAAGCCGCCCAGGGCTTTCAGGGAGCTGTTGGCGCTCAGACGCGCGATGGTGGTCATGCCAGACTCCTCGTCCGGACGGTGAACAGGCCCTGCGGGCGCACCTGCAGGAAGATCACGACCACGATGAAGACGATCACCTTGGCGACCGTCGCGGTGGTCGAATACTCGACGAACGAATTCAGCAGGCCCATGGCGAAGGCCGCGATCACGGTGCCCTTGATCTGCCCGAGGCCGCCGATGACGACCACCAGGAAGGCGTCCACCAGATACGACTGCCCGATGGTGGGGCTGGTGGAGCCGATCAGGGTGAGCGCCACCCCGGCCACCGCCGCCAGACCCGAGCCGATGAAGAAGGTGCTGACATCGGTGAGACGGGAAGAGACGCCGGAGGTTTCGGCCAGGCTGCGGTTCTGCACCACCGCCCGGATCCGGCGACCCTGCGGCGTGGTCTTCAGGGCCGTGGCCAGCGCGATCACCGCCGCCACCGCCAACACCATGATGAAGATGCGGGTCTTGGGCACCACCGTGCCCGCGATGGTGAGGCCGCCGGTCAGCCAGTGCGGCGCGACCACGTTCTTGGCGGGCGCGCCGAAGATGTCGCGCACCGCCTGCTGCAGCACCAGCCCGACGCCGAAGGTGACCAGCAGCGTGTCCAGCGGCCGGTCGTACATCCAGCGAATGAGCCCCATCTCCAGGGCCGCGCCCAGCAGGCCGCCGACCAGGAAGCCGACGAACAGCGACACGATCAGCGCCACCCCCGTCGCCGAGATCAGTTGCTCCACAACGTAGGTGGTGTAACAACCGGCCATGATGAATTCGCCGTGCGCCATATTGATGACACCCATCTGACCGAAGGTCAGCGACAGGCCCAGCGCCGCGAGCAGCAGGATCGAGCCGAGACTCAGCCCGGTGAAGAGTTGTCCGACAAGGACATCCATGTGAGCACCTTCTTCGACAAAGACGCCCCGTCATCCCGGCGTGTCCTTGGCCGGGATCCACCCGGTGGATGAACCGGCAGGTCTGGGTGGATTCCGGCCAACAGCGCGCCGGAACGACGGGCGGTGGTGGCTGCCGTAACGGCTGGTGCGGTCGCGCGGTGAGAGGTTCGCGCGGATCCACACCAGCCGCCCCTCATCGGCGGCCGCCGAATTACTCGAGGCCCTTGGCCTTATTTGAGGCCCTTGGCCCAGTCGTAGTTCTTCAGGTACGGGTCCGGCGCGATGGCCTTGCCGGAGTCCCAGACGGTGTAGATCAGGCCGTCCGGGTGGATCTCGCCGATGCGGGCGGTCTTGGTGATGTGGTGGTTGGAGCCGTCGATGGTGACGGTGCCCTCCGGCGCGTCGTAGCTGACGCCGTCGGCGGCCTTCTGAATGTCGGCCACCGCGAAGGACTTCGCCTTCTCCACGGTGTTCTTCCACAGGAAGACCGAGGTGTAGGCGGCCTCCATGGGATCGGAGGTGGGCTTGTTCGCGCCGTAGGCCGCCTTGTACGCGGAGACGAACGCCTTGTTCTGCGGGGTGTCGACGGTCTGGTAATAGTTCCAGGCGGTCAACTGGCCCGTGACGTTCTGCACGCCGACGCCGCCGACCTCCTCCTCGGCGATGGACACCGAAACCACCGGCATATCGGCGGCTTTCAGGCCCGCGTTCGCGTACTCGCGGAAGAACGCGACATTGGAGTCGCCATTGAGGGTGTTGAAGACCGCGCCCGCCTTGGAATTGCGGACCTTGTTGACGATGGTCGAGAAGTCGGTCGAGCCCAGCGGCGCGTAGTCCTCACCCTTGATCTCGATGCCATTGGCCTTGGCGTACGCCTTGATCTCGCGATTGGCGGTCTGCGGGAAGACGTAGTCCGAACCCACCAGGTAGAGGGAGGTGACGCCCTTCTGCTTGAGATAGTCCAGCGCCGGGATGATCTGCTGGTTGGTGGTCGCGCCGGTGTAGAAGATGTTCTTCGAATCCTCCAGGCCCTCGTACTGGACCGGGTAGTACAGCAGCGAATTCAGCGATTCGAACTTGGGCTTCATGGCCTTGCGCGAGGCCGAGGTCCAGCCGCCGAAGACCGCGGCCACGCAGTCGGAGCTGATCAGCTTCTCGGCCTTCTCCGCGAAGGTCTTCGGGTCCGACGCGCCGTCCTCGAGCACCACCTCGAGCTTCTTGCCCATGACACCGCCCGCGGCGTTGATCTGGTCGACCGCCAGCTTGGTGGCATTGGCGACGGTCACCTCACTGATGGCCATGGTGCCGGTCAGCGAGTGCAGGGATCCGATCTTGATGGTGTCCTTCGAGGTGTCCACGCAGGACTTGGCATTGGAACCCGAGGCGGTATCGCTGTCACGCGAACCGCAACCGGCGACCATGACGGCGGACAGCGCCAGCGCGGTCGGAATGATGATCGCCTTCGTCAGGCGGGAAGCCCTGTCCCGGCGGGAAGAGTCGTGCATGGGGCGGATCCTTCACTTCACGATGTGCTGCGACGCCACGTGCGCCGCTTGCGAATACCGCCGCGTATACAACGGTTGTATTCGTGAAACGGAACGGTAGGCGGGAAGTGTTGCGCCGGAATGACTCTCGATGAAGACGGGATATCTACTATTACGTAGTCGTGAATTTCTGCTCACCACAGCGGGATTCGGCCCGCGGTGGCGAAGCGAACGCGCAGGTCAGCGCGGCGGATACGGTTCGAGCCGGCGACAGCTATGGCTGACACCGGCTCGATGCGGGCGCTGAGATCCGTCGGTGACGGTGCTCAGCGCTACGTGGAGCACTCCCAGGCGTCCTGCTGATCGGAATTCGGTACCGCCGCACCGGCGGCCCCACCGACCGCGAGGCCGATCAGACCTCCGATGAGGGCGGTGAACGGCAGCGCGATGATGCCGATACCCATGGTCGCCACCGCGATTGCGATGCCGACGATGCCGCCGATGAACACGCCCACGAGGCTGGTCAACCCCGCTCCGGCCTCGATGCTGCGCGAGCGGGGCGAACTCGGTGAGCACAGCCAGCCGACCGGCTCGAAGATCGGCGTGGCGACCAGGGTCGCGCCGTCCTCGCTGATCTTCGGCTGGAACGCGATCATATTGACGCCGTCGGTGATGGCCAGGGGCATCGTCGAGGTCACCGCACCGGTCGCGTTCAGAACCTGAACACCCGAGTCCGTGAGTGCGAAGGTGCCGCCGGACAGCGTGGTGGTGACGGTCTTGTTCGCATCGGAACGGACGGTGTCGTAATGGATGCCGCCCTGATCACCCGCGAGGTGCGTAATCGATTGCACGTCTTGCGCGCTCGGCTCCGGCGCGGCATACGACGTGCCCCCCGTGATCGCCATGGCGGCAATGGTGAGCGCAGCCGTGGCGACGATCTTTCTCATTTTCACATGATCATGTTCGTACGAGATTTCACCGGCGTTCACCGTCCGGATAGGTCATCGGATCTGTCACTGAATCACGTAGGGGGAGATGGAACTTCGGTGCTCGCTGATGTCGAGGGATTTGCCGAGCGGTGGGAATGCGCGCTGGGGGCAATTGGATCGTTCGCATACTCGACAACCCGCGCCGATCGGAGTTGCCTTGGGCTCGTTGAGATCCAGGCCATCCGCGTAAACGGTGCGGCCCGCATGGCGCAGTTCGCAACCGAGCCCGATTGCGAAGATTTTGCTCGGCTCGCCGTAGCGGGTGGCGCGGCGTTCCACCGTGCGCGCCACCCACAGGTATTTGCGGCCGTCGGGCATCTGCGCGATCTGGGTCATGATCTTCGCCGGATAGGCGAAGGTCTCGTACACATTCCACAGCGGGCAGGTGCCGCCGCTGGAGGAGAAGTGAAAACCCGTGGCGGACTGGCGCTTCGACATATTGCCCGCCCGGTCCACGCGGACGAAGGAGAACGGGACACCCCGCAGTTTGGGGCGCTGCAGGGTGGACAGGCGGTGGCAGATGGTCTCGTAGCTCTGGGTGAAGAACGCCGAGAGCCGCTCGATGTCGTAGCGGAAATCCTCGGCCACCTCGTGGAAATGGGTGTAGGGCAACACCGTCGCGGCCGCGAAATAGTTGGCCAGACCCAGCTTCGCCAGCACCACCGATTCGTGGCTCGAGAAATTGCCCTCGGCGACCAGCTTTTCGATCAGCTCGCCGCATTCCAGATAGGCCAGCTCGGCCGCCAGCTTGAAGACCCGCTGCCCGCCCGAGAGATGCGGGGCGATCTCCAGGCGGCGCTGCTCGGGATCGTAGCGGTGCAGCAGGCCGTCGCCCAGGTCGATGCGCTCCACGATCTGCACGCCGTGCGCGTCGGCCAGGCGGCGCGGAATCTCGCGTTTCAAGTCGCCGCCGTGGAAGCGCATGCGGTGGGTGAGTTCCTCGGCGGCCGTATCCAATTCGTGAATGTAGTTCTGCCGCTGATAGAAGTAGTCGCGCACTTCCTCGTGCGGTTTGGAGATGGCGCCCGAACCGCTGCCGTCGGCGAAGCGGTCCTCGGTGGCCGCGGCCAGCTGCGCGGTGGTATTCCGATAGCGGCGATGCATATTCACCATGGCGCGCGCCAAACCCGGGTGCGCGGACACCATTTCGGCGATCTCCTGGGCGTCGGCCTCCACCCCGAGTTCCTGGTCCATCACGACCTCCTGGAGCTCGGCGATGAGCCGGGTGTCGTCCTGGGAGGAGAAGAATCCGGCGTCGACACCGAAGACTTCACTGATGCGCAGCAGTACCGGTACGGTGAGCGGGCGAACGTCGTGTTCGATCTGATTCAGATAGCTCGCGGAGATCTCGAGCTTCTTGGCCAGGGAGACCTGACTCAGCCCGCGTTCGGTACGCAGCTGGCGGAGCCGCGCCCCGACATAAGTCTTGGCCATACGACCGAGTTTATGGGCGCATTAGCATCGTTGCCAACGCCGGGATTAGCATGCCTGCTGAGCTTTGAGTCACATCCTGTCGGTGGGGCGGGTTACCGTCGAACGATGCTCTTGTCCGAAGTGGTCGATGCGTCGCGGGATGTGCGGGCGACGTCGTCGCGCAAGAACAAGATCAATATCTTTGCCGAGCTGCTGAAACGCGCCGGTATCGGGGAATTGGCGCAGGTCGTGGCGTGGCTGTCGGGGGACCTGCTGCAGGGGCGGATCGGGACCGGATGGCGGACCCTGACCACGCTGGAGGTGAAATCGGCCGCCGCCCCGACTTTGTCCGTGGACGAGGTGGACAAGAGTTTCGGCGCGCTCGCCGAGGTCGGCGGCAGCGGGTCGGCGGCGCGGCGACAGGAATTGCTCACCACCCTCTTCGCGGCCGCGACGCCGGATGAGCGCGACTTTCTGATTCGGCTGCTGACCGGGGAAATGCGGCAGGGCGCGCTGACCGCGATCGTGGCCGAGTCGGTGGCGGTCGCCTTCGAGGTGCCGATCGCGGCGGTGCGGCGGGCGCACATGCTGTCCGGGCGGCTGCCGGTGACCGCGGTCGCGGCGCGGACCGGCGGGGTCGCGGCGCTCGAGGCCTTTCGGCTCGAGGTGGGGCGGCCGATCCAGCCCATGCTGGCCTCGCCCGGCGCGAGCCTCGACGAGGCCATGGCCGAATTCGGCGGGGAGGTCAGCGTCGAGCACAAGATGGACGGGGCGCGCATTCAGGTGCACCGGGACGGCGATCGGGTGTGGGTGTTCACCCGGACGCTGCGCGACATCACCGCGAGCGTGCCCGAACTGGTGGAGCTGGTGCGGAAATTGGCGTGCACCAGCGTGGTGCTCGACGGAGAGACGTTGGCGCGGGGCGACTCCGGCCGTCCGCGCCCGTTCCAGGAGACCATGAGCCGCTTCGGCGCGGCCACCGCCCAGGAACTGCTGCTGCACCCGTACTTCTTCGACTGCCTGCACCTCGACGGCGTCGACCTGCTCGACGCGCCGCTGCGCGAACGCCGCGCCGCCCTCACCGGCGTGGCCAACGGCCTCAGCATCCCGGCCCTCATCGCCCCCGACTCCGAGACCGCCGCCGAATACTTCGACGGCGCACTGGCGGCGGGCCACGAGGGCATCATGATCAAATCCCTGGCCGCCCCCTACGCGGCGGGCCGCCGCGGCCGCGCCTGGCAGAAGATCAAACCCACCCACACCCTGGACCTGATCGTGCTCGGCGCGGAATGGGGCTACGGCCGCCGCACCGGCTACCTGTCCAACCTCCACCTCGGCGCCCGCGACCCCGAAGGCGGCGACCCCATCATGGTCGGCAAGACCTTCAAGGGCCTCACCGACGCCCTCCTCCACTGGCAGACAGCCGAATTCCCCCGCCACGAACGCGACCGCGACACCACCACCGTCTACCTCCACCCCACCCTGGTCGTGGAAATCGCCCTCGACGGCGTCCAAACCAGCCCCCGCTACCCCGGCGGCGTAGCCCTCCGCTTCGCCCGCGTAGTCCGCTACCGCCCCGACAAGGAACCCGCCGAAGCCGACACCATCGACACCATCCAAGCCCTCCTACCCGGCAGCAAGTAGGTCGGCCCCCGAGTTGGGGTCTCTCACAGGGGATTCACAGCTGGAACAGGGGGCGCTCCGAGTTTCGGGATGGAGGATTCGAGGGGTCGATGGTCGACCGGACGGTTGTCAGGTGACGAGAAGCAGGAACTGCCACCGCATCTCCCACGCGGACCCCTGTGAACTCGTGCCGTCCGCTCGGCATCGACGGTGGATTGCGCATGGTCCACCTGTGTGGCCGGTGGTGCCCCGCCCCCTCGCCGGGTACCACCGGCCGCGGTCATTTCCGCGGTCAGGATTCGTAGTCGTGGGTGCCGGTCAGATTCGGCAGCCGCCGCCGGCCCGCGGCCAGTTCGCCCGCCAGATCCTCGTAGGCGATGGCCAGTTCGGTCAGCCGCTGCGCCGCGTCGTGCATGGTGTCGTCGGGCGACATGGCCAGCGTCAGATAGGCCAGCGCGGAGAACTGCGCCAGCCGGTCCACCACGGTTCCCACGGTCTCGGTGTGCAGGTGCGCGTCGCGGGCCGCCTTGGGGAGTTCGGCCGCCACCCAGGCGTCGATATCGTGCACCAGCCGGGCGCGATCATGGTCGATCCGCTCGGTGCCGATGGCGGCGGTGAGTCTGCGTTCGTGCAGGTCCGCGAGTAATCCGGCACAGCGCAGCACCGGGTGATCGTCGGGTGGCAGGCCGCGGCAGGCCTGCAGCAGCAGGTGTTTCGGTGGGAGCGGATGCACGGCCGACATCCTGCCCCTCGAATATCTCCGAATGGCAACGACATTCGGTGCCACAATGACATTCAGGGGTTGCATCCGGTGCCGTGACGTGCCGTGATGGTGGGGTGATCCTCACCGTGACGCTGAACCCCGCCTACGACATGACCTATCGGGTGGAGCATTTCGAGCGCGGCCGGGCGCAGCGGGTGCGCTCGGTGGATCAGCGGCTGGGCGGGCGCGGCATCAATGTCACCCGCGTGCTGAACCAGCTCGGGAAGTACGCGCGGGCCACCGGATTCGCCGACCACTCCTTCGCGGCGGCGGCCGAACTCGAGATGCCGGTGGACTTCGTGCACGCGCTGCCGTGGGTGCGGCGCACGGTGGTGATCAGCGAATCCGAGGACGGCACGGCCACCGCGCTGTGGGAGCCCGGGCCGCGCGTCACCGAACCGCATGCCGTCGACCAGCTGCGGGTGCGGGTCAACGGCATGCTCTCGGATATGAGCGGCCTGGTCATCGCGGGCTCGCTGCCCGGCGGGGTGAGCGCGGGCCTGCCCGCCGAGCTGGCCCGGACCGCCATTGCCGCGGGCGTGCCCACGGTCTGCGATTTCGACGGGCAGGCACTGGAATTGGCCGCGCGGGTGCCCGGGGTCGTGCTCACCCCCAATGTCGACGAGCTCGAGCGCCTCACCGGCCGCCCGGCGGGCACGATTGCGGAGATCCTCGCGGCGGTCGATCCCCTGATCGCCGACGGTGTGGGCGCGGTGATCGTGACCCGGGGCGGCGCGGGCATGGTGGCCGTCACCCCGACCCGGGCCTGGACCGCGGCCCTGCCGAAACCGCTGGCGGGCAACCCCACCGGCGCGGGCGACGCGGCCGTCGCCGCGCTGATCGCCGCGTTCGCCAATGACCGGAACCCGGATTGGCCCGCTGTCCTCGCCGACGCCGTCGCGACTTCCGCTGCCGCCGTGGTGATTCCGGTCGCGGGCGAGATCGACCGGGTGCTGCGGGACCGCCTGCTGCCCACCGTCCAGGTCCGCGAACTCGAACCGGTCGCGGCGCGGCCCTGAGGGGGCGAGCCGGATTGGCGGGGAGTGTTGTCGAATGGCCTGGGGGCTGGCGGCGTGGTGGGCGGGGTTAGGGGGTGATGCGGGGTTAGGTTGGGGGTGTGTCGGACCTAGATCTACAGCCCGACCGAGGGTCGGGCGTGGACGACAGATATCGAATGCCGCGGGCGGTGCGCGCGGCGCAGGTGCTCGCGCTGGGGTTGGCGGGCCTGGGGGTGATGTGTGTGGCGTCGTCGGGGTGGCTGTTGGGGACGCGGGCCGCGATCCAGACCGGGATACCGTTCGTCGCGGCCTTTCTGCTCGGTCTGGTCGCGTTGACCTTCAACTCGGAGGGCCAGTCGGTCCGCATCGCGGCGATTCTGGTGGCGGCCATGAACATGGTGTGGACGGTCCCGTCGATCACCGAATGGCAGCCGCCCGGTCCGCTGGGACCGCTGGTCTCACTGGCCGTGATCGTGTTGCTGTTTCGCAAGGAGGCCCGCGACTGGTTCGAGCCACCGGCCTGGTGGTGAGGTCGCGGTAACCGTGCCGGGTGTCCGGAAGTAACAACCGCGAAATCTTGTCCGCCGATTCGCAATCTGCGTGCAATTCCCGGCCCTTACCGTTGCCCTATGAGTTCGGAAGTCGCCACGGGAACGGGCATTCATATCAGCGGGCTGAGCAAGACCTTCCGCTCCGGGCGGCGTGTGGTGCAAGCGCTCGACAATGTCGATCTGCATACGGCGCAGGGGGCCTTCCTGTCGCTGCTGGGGCCGTCCGGCTGCGGCAAGTCCACCATCCTGCGCATTCTCGCGGATCTGGAGTCGCCGTCCGCGGGCACCGCCAAGATCAATGGCGAGACCCCCGCCGAGCTGCGGCGGCGACACGAGTTCGGCATCGCCTTCCAGGATTCGGCGCTATTGCCCTGGCGCAGTGTGGAATCCAATATCAAGCTGCCGCTGCAGGTGGCGGGCCTGCCCGTGGAGAAGGACCTGATCGCCGATCTGATCGCGCTGGTCGGTCTGGAGGGCTTCGAGAAGGCCAAGCCCGCGCAGCTCTCCGGCGGTATGCGGCAACGGGTTTCGATCGCCCGTGCGCTGGTGGTGAAGCCGACGGTTCTGCTGCTGGACGAGCCCTTCGGCGCGCTCGACGATATGACCCGGCAGCGACTGAACCTGGAACTGCTGCGCATCTGGACCGAGAAGCCCGCCACCACACTGATGGTCACGCACGGCATCGCCGAGGCGGTCTTCCTTTCCGATGTGGTGGCGGTGATGAGCCCGCGGCCCGGTCGCGTGGTGGAGGTGGTCGACATCGACCTGCCGCGGCCGCGCACCCCCGAGATGATGCGCTCGCCGGAGTTCCACAAGCTGCACGACCATCTGCTGGAACTGCTTTTCGGACGCAGCGGGCAGGGTGGGGTTGTGACGGAATGAACTGGGGCGCAATAAGAGAACGGTTCGCGATCACCCGGCTGGGCGGCCTGGCGGGCATCTTCGTGCTGGTCGCCGTGTGGACCCTGCTGGCCGAACTGCGCGTCGCGGGCGGCACCATCCCGAGCCCGTGGAATGTCGTGCACACCATGTACACCGACGGCTGGGCGCTCTACGGCCCGAACTTCCGCGTCACGGCCTGGGGCGCGCTGCAAGGGTTCGCGTGGGGCAATGCCCTCGCCATCGCGCTCGCGATCCTGGTGGTGCTGATTCCACCGATCGAAATGCTGGTCACCCAGCTGGCCATCCTGAGCTACTGCACGCCGCTGCTGGCCTTGGGGCCGATCATCCTGGTGGTCTTCGGCGGACGCACGCCGACCATCTTCCTGGCGGCCATGTACTGCTTCTTCACCACCATGGTCGGCACCGTGTCCGGGCTGCGGTCGGCCGATCGCACCAGCCTGGACCTGGTGCGGGCCTACGGCGGCGGCCGGTGGCAGCGGCTGCGGCGGGTACAGGTGATCGCCGCGCTGCCGAATACCTTGGCCGCCTTGAAGATCGCCGCGCCCTCGGCGGTGCTGGGCGCGATCATCGGCGAGTATCTGGGCGGCGTGGACAGCGGCATCGGCGTGGCCCTCACCGCCGCGCAGACCGCCTACAACGTGCCGCGCACCTGGGGCATGGCATTGGCCGCGGCGGCGCTGGCCGGGCTCGGCTACGCCCTGGTGGCGCTGGTCGCCCGGGTGGCGGTGCCGTGGACCCGAGCGGAGGCGTGATGAAGACCCTGAACCTGCTGCGCCCGATCGGCAGATTCCTGCTGCCGCTGGTGGTTTCGCTGATTCTGCTGGTGGTGCTGTGGTCGGGATTCCTGCAGCTGTACCCGCAGGTCGGACTGGTCGGCAAGAGTCCGGGCGACGTGTGGAACTACCTGGTGACCGGACCCACCTCCGACACCGCCCGCCGGGTGATCTTCGACGATATGCGAATCACCCTGAAGGACGCCCTCATCGGCTTCGGCTTCGGCCTGGGCGCGGCCCTGGTGGTGGCCGCGCTGTTCATCGGCATTCCGGCGGTGGCGCAGGCGTTCATGCCGGTGGCCATGCTGCTGCGGTCGGTGCCGCTGGTGGCCCTGACCCCGATCATCGTGCTGGTGTTCGGGCGCGGGCTGCTGGGCGTCACCGTCATGGCCGCCATCGTGGTGTTCTTCCCGGCCCTGGTGATGATCATGACCGGGCTGCGGTCGGCGCCGCGACAGGCCACGGAACTGGTGCTGGCCTACGGCGGCTCGAACTGGACCGCCATGCGCATGGTGGCCGTCCCGGCCGCGCTGCCCGCGGTGTTCGCGGCGGCGCGAATCTCGGTGCCGGGCGCGCTGATCGGCGCGTTGCTCGGCGAATGGCTGGGCAGCGGAACGGGATTGGGGGCCGGGCTGATCCGGGCGATACCCACCTTCCAGTACAACCGGCTGTGGGCCTCGATCGCCCTGGTCACCGTCGTGTCCGTCTTCGCCTACGCCGTGGTGGGCGTGCTGGAGAACCTGGTGCTGGCGCGCTTCGCGCCGGAGCGGGCCCGCGAATGACACAACGAGTTAACCTGCCGCATACAAATACCTGGTGAAAAGCAAAATATCGGAAATCGAAACCGCCTAGATTCTCCGCATGAGTGGTTTGTTCGGGCCGGTTCCGGCCTCGCAGTCGTCCATGGGCCGCCGGTCCTTCCTCCGATACGCCGGGCTCGCCGGCGCCGCGGTGGGTGGGGCCGGGGTGCTCGCCGCCTGCGGCAGCAGTTCCTCGGGCGGCGGCAATGGTTCCGTCGCGGACGGCTCCAAGTACGGGACCGTCGCGGTGCAGCTGTCGTGGCTCAAGAACATCGAATTCGCCGGTGAGTACTTCGCCGACTCCAAGGGCTATTACAAGGACGCCGGATTCGGGTCGGTGAACCTGGTCGCGGGCGGCGCGGCCAGCACCTCGGTGGAGGCCGGGCTGGGCACCGGCAAGATCTGGATCGGCATGTCCGCGCCGCAGACCACCGCGCCCGCGGTGCTGGAGGGGCTGAACGCCAAGATCGTCGGCACCACCTATCAGAAGAACCCCTTCTGCATCGTGAGCTCCGCGGCCAAGCCCATCAAGAACCCGCAGGACATGAAGGGCCGCAAGATCGGTGTGCAGGACACCAATCAGCTCATCTTCAACGCCCTGCTGACCGCCAATGGCATGACGCCCAGCGACGTCACCATCGTGCCCGCGCAATACGATCCGACCCCGCTGGCCAACGGCGAGGTGGACGGCTGGGTCAGCTACGCGACCAACGAGCCGATCACCTTGGCCTCCAAGGGCTTCCAGAACGTGAACTTCCTCTTCGCCGACTACGGGCTGCCGCTGGTGGCGGAGACGCTGACGGTCAGCCAGAAGACCATCGACACCGAGCGCGACAAGCTCAAGGCGTTCCTCATGGCGGAGGTCAAGGGCTGGAAGGACGCCGTCGCCAGTTCGGAGGAATCCGCGCGGCTGGCCGTCGAGGTGTACGGCAAGGATCAGCGGCTGGAACTCAAGGAACAGACGATGGAGGCGTCGGCGCAGAACGGACTGGTGGTGTCGGCCGATACCAAGGCCAACGGGCTGTTCACCATGACCGACGAGCTGATCGCGAACAATATCGCGGCGCTGGCCAAGGCCAAAATCGATATCAAGGCCGACAAGCTGTTCGACCTATCGGTGCTCAAGGAAATGTTCGCCGAGCACCCGGAACTCAAGGCGTGATCGGCTCGATCCCGCAGGTTCAGCGCACCAGCTGCACGTGCCGCTTGCCCTGACCCGGCGAGGCGGACAGCGGCTCGGCCGAGGTCCCGTTGCGCACCGCCAACAGTTCGGCGGCAATGGCGACGGCGGTCTCGGCCGGGGTGCGCGCCCCCACGTCCAGACCGGCGGGCGAGTGCAGGCGGGCCAGGGTGTCGTCGCTGAAGCCGCCCGCCTGCAGGGCCTCCAGCCGATGCGCGTGCGACGCCGGGGTACCCAGGGCGGCCAGGTACCCCAGCTCCGGTAGTCGCAAAGCCACGGTGAGCAGCGGGATTTCGAACTTCGGGTCGTGCGAGAGCACCACCATCGCGGTGGTGGAGTCGATCTCGCCCGCGGACGCCAGGGTGTTCAGGTAGCGGTGCGGCCAGTCCACCACCACCTCACAGCCCGGATAGGCCGCCGCGTTGGCGAAGGTCGGGCGGGCGTCGACAATGGTGACGCGGTAGCCGAGCAGCTTGGCCTGGGTGGCCAGCGCGCCCGCGAAGGTGTTGGCGCCCACCAGGATCAGATGCGGCGGCCGGGCGAAGGAGGAGACGAACACGTCCGAGTCCGGCAGCGAGACCAGTTCGGTGCCGTGTTTGCGGTCGGTGACCAGATGCTGGCCGATCACGTCCGGGTCGGAGTGCCACACCACCGTGAACACGGTGACCTGCCGCTGCGCCGCGATATCGGCTGCGACATCCGGGAATTCGGGGAAATGCCGCCGCGAGAACGGTTCGATGAAGACGTCCAGGGTGCCGACGCAGTCCATTTGCGCGTCCAGCCCGGTGCCCGGCCCGAACCGCTGCAGCCCGCGCCGCCCGGTTCGCGCGGACTCCACCGCGGCCTCGTAGGCGGCGGCCTCCGCGCAGCCCGCCGAGATCGAACCGAAGGCCCGACCGTCCGCGTCCACCACCATGGCCGAACCGATCGGCACGGGGGTAGCCCCTTGGGTCCGAACCAGAGTCGCCAACCCACCCGTCCGACCGCTGTGCCACACCCGGAGAAGGTCGTCGATGATTTCCCGCATCACATGCTCCCGATCACCGTGCGCTGCCCGCCGGGTAGTCCCGATCGATCCCCGTTGCGAGGTCATCGCACGTGACGCACACCATATCCGCTCGTTGCCTTAAATAAGTGCCCGCCCCCGATTTTCGCTCCGCACCCGAGCACACCCCGGCCGCTCCACCGATCCCGGCCGCAGCCTTCCGCGGGTGGGAATTCCCCACCGCACTGTTCCGCGCGGCGATAGTCCCCGTCGCAAGAACTGGATCCCCCGGTGACGGCCACCCCGGCCACACCCCGGTGCCCGACGTTTGCGGGCGCGGCCGGGCACCGGCCGCGAGCGCCATTCCAGCGCGGCGTTCGGGGTTCACGCGAGCAGGGTAATCCCACCCGCCGAGGTTCGCTGATCAAGTGACCACTATCGATTGCCCGATCGCTCCCGCCGCATGAGAGATCCCGTCGGCGGGGCTCAGCAGCCGAAGCCGAGGCGGTGGAGATCCTCTTGAATCCGGTCCGGCAGGACCACCGATTCGCGGCGGCAGCGGGCCAGGGCCTCGACGAGTTCCGCGCGGACCTGATCGGCCAGCCTGATGCCCATGCTCTCGTAGAGGAGTAGGGATTTCAGCAGCAGATCGCAGGGCCGCCAGTGCGCGCCCCCGGAGCGCAGGGCGATGTAGGCCAGGGCGCGCAGGACGTCCGCCTCGCCGTGCGGGTCGCGGGTGCGGCGGGTGAGCTCGAGGGATTCGGCGTAGAACTCCTGGGCGGCATCGAGATCGCCGACATCGCGTTCGAGGTGGCCCAGGCCGCGCAGGGCGTCGGCGCGCAGCAGGTGGTCGCCGATCTCGGCGCCGATGGTCAGCGCCTTCGTCAATTGGGTTCTGGCGGTGTCGAATTCGCGGGATTCGCGCGAGACGCTGCCCAGGCCCCACAGCGACCAGCCCAGGCTGTAGGTGTCGCCGATCTCGCCCGCGATGCGCAGGGCGTCGAGGTAGTAGCGGTGGGCGATGGCGCGGTCGCCGCCCATGCGCTCCATATGGCCGAGACCGCGCAGGGCGTCGCCCTCGAATTTCGCGTTCTCCAATTGCCGTGCCATGCCGAGCACGTCGGAGTAGGCGATGCGGGCGCGGTCGTAATCGCCGCGGTGCCTGGTGATATCGGCCAGACCCCACAGGGTGGCGGCAATGCGCTGGGTGTCGTCGAGGGCGGTGGCGATGTCGTGGGCCTCCTGGAAACAGGCGGCGGCGGTCTCGTAGGCGCACGCGCGGCGGTGCAGGGTGCCCAGTTCGAAGAGGATGTCGCAGGCGGTGCTGCGGTCGTCGGCGTCGCGGGCAATGGCCAAGGCGCGGAACAGGAGTCCGCGCGCGTCGGAGAGGTGACCGAGTTCGGAAAGGTACGCGCCCAGCAGTCGGGCCAGCTCGCCGGTGCCGCGCTCGGAACCGGTGACCCGGACACAGCCCAGCAGCAATTCGCGCTCCCGGGCGAGCCAGGCCCGCGCCCGCTGCGTCGCACCGGTCGGGTCCGGGGCGAGCGGGGCCGGGAAACTGCCCGCCGACTCGTAGGGCTGTTGCACCCCGGCCTGGCGCGCCACGCTCAGACAATGCCGCACCAGCCGCCCCACCGCGGCGGCGTGCTCGCTCGGCAGATCCGCGGTGTCGGCCTTCACCCGGGCGAAAAGCTTTGTCACATCGTGGATTCGGTAGCGCTGGCCGTTCGGCCCGGCCTCGGCCGGATCCAACAGCCCCACCTCGAAGATCTGCCGGATCAGCCCGTACGCCTGCGCCTGCGGCACACCCACCATGGGTGCGAGGGTCTCGGCGGTGATCTCGGTGCCCGGGAACCAGCCCAGCAAGCGCACGCAACGCTGCAACTCCGGGTCCGGCAGCCGCTGATAGGACAGTTCGAAGGCCGCGCGCAGCGTTTCGCCCTCCGCGGAGAACAGATCCAGGGCCCGTTCCACCAGCGAATCCTCGGTGCCGTCGCCCGGACCCTGCCGCATCCGGTCGGCCAAGCGGGTGAACTCGGCCGCCGCCGCGCCCAGCAGATCCGGCCCCTGATAGGCGATCTGGCCCGCGATCAGGCGGATGGCCAGCGGCAGCCCGCCCGCCGCCCGCAACACCAGCCGCGCCGCGTCGACATCGTAATCCGGTGGCAGATGGGCGAATTCGACGAGCAACTCCTCCGCCTCGGATGGTTCCATGGCATCGAGCTGCAACGGCACCGCCCCGGTCAGCCCGGTCAGCTTGTGCCGACTGGTGATGAGCACGAAGCTGTCGCGCGCCTCCGGCAGCAGCGCCCGGACCTGTTTGGAATCGAGCACATTGTCGAACACGATGAGCGCGCGCCGATCCCGCATCTCGTGCCGCCAGCGCGCGGAGCGATGCGCGGTGTCGGGCTGGATGGTCTCCGGCGGCACCCCCAACTTCAGCAGCACCTGTTCCAGTACTCCGGCGGGTGTGCGGGGCGGCCGTCCGTCGGTGTGCCCGTGCAGGTTCTCCCAGATGATCCCGTCCGGATAGCGGTCCCCGAAGGTCTCCACCACCCACCGCGCGAGCGCCGTCTTGCCCACCCCCGCGAGCCCGTTCACCACGTGCACGCCCGGACCGCGCGCCGTCAGATGCGCCTCGATCCGCTCCCGCAACAGCCGCTGCGGCTCGGTGCGACCCACGAAAGGCGCCAGCCCGCTGGGGAATCCATTGTCCGCGGCGGCGGGCAGCGCCGTGGTCCGCCGCGCCACCACCGCCCGATACGCGGCCACCTCCGCGCTCGGCATGTGCGCCAGATCCGCGGTATCCACCAGTTGGTCCCAACTGGTTCGATAGATGACCGCCAGATTCTTCAACACCTCCAGGGTCGGCCGCGGATGCACCCGCCCCGCCCCGCGCGCCCCCGGCCACGACTCGTACTCCGAAATCCGCGCCGCCTTCATCGGCGCACTCGGCTTCCCCGTCAGCCGATTGAACTCCGCCGCCACATACTGCTGCGTGAACTCGTTCGCCAGCCGCCACGCCTTCCGCGGCCGACACCCCCGATACCGCAATTCGGCCACCAGCGGCTCCAGAAGTTCGTTCTCCCGCAACCCGATCCCCAGTAAAATCCCCCGAAGTTCCTTCCGCGCCTCGGCCCCCAGCGCATCCCCCTCCCCATTCCGCCGCCCGGCATTCTTCTCGTCCACGGTCTCACCCCCGCCGTTGTGAACATTTCCTTGGTACCGCGCGGGTTTCGGCTGGTCAAGGGCCTGTGATGTGCCAAGAATTCGCGAAACCCCATGGGATCGAATGTCGCTCGTCCGCTCGCGATCATTGAGTGACCGAAAAACAACGGGCACGGGGGACGGGTCCGCGGTCAGTAAAGGGACGGATCGATGGCAATTCAGGATTTCGACTGGCTGATCTCCAGCGACAAGGCCGATGAAGTCGCCTTCCGGGTGGACGTGCCGGGAGAGGATCGGGGGCGGTGGGTGCTGTCCTATCTGCCGACCTATCGGAGGTTGTCGCGTGACGAAGCGATCGTGGGGCTACGGCTCGCGGAGATGATCCTCATCGGATTGTCCAGTCCGGCAGGGGAATTCGACGCAGAGGTCGCGACGCTGCACGCCGAGATGATCGGGGTGACCG
The DNA here is from genome assembly GCF_035818515.1 of Nocardia sp. CDC153. Lineage (NCBI taxonomy): Bacteria > Bacillati > Actinomycetota > Actinomycetes > Mycobacteriales > Nocardiaceae > Nocardia > Nocardia sp. CDC153. Next base: position 52,588 of record NZ_JAYKYU010000001.1, read on the forward strand.
TCACCGACGTCATGTGCTGGCTGGCCCTGCGCGCGGCGGGGCGGGATCGAGAGGTCGATCGCGACGAGGAGGCCGAATCGATCCGGTCGGCGAGCTGAGGGGTGCTCGTCGGCCCCGGAGCTGCCGGCCGATAACGAAAGGTGAGGCCCCGCACCGGGTTCGGTGCGGGGCCTTCGCGTGTTCGAGGGTTGGGTGAGTCAGAACAGGATCAGGGCGGCGAGCAGGCCCGTGAGGGCGAGGGTTTGGAGCGCGACGCGGGCGTTGAGGATGCTGTCCCACTTGGTCTGGAGCGCACGGGCGTTGGGCGGGATGACGCCGGTTTGGGCGGCGGTGGTCTGGGCGGTGTTGATCGGCTTGGCGATGCGGACGTAGCAGGCCAGCCAGGTGAGCAGGGCGGCGAGGGCGATGGCGGCGGCGATGGCCGCGGCGAGGTGTCCGGTGGCAATGGCCAGTCCGAGGGTGAGGACGGCGGTGATGACGCCGCCCGCGCCGAAGAGGGGCATGCGCTTGTCGCCGTAGTAGTGGCCCCATCCGGCGCTGATCGTGACGGTGGCGTCGTCCAGGTGGTCGCGGTAGACCGACCGGGTAACGAGGGCGACGGACCAGTCTGTGCCGTAGACGACGGCATTGGCGAGAACGGCGAGGGCGGCGAGGATTTGGCCGGTCAGGACGAGCATCGGGGTGTCTCTTTTCATCGAATCTAGCGTCGCTAGGAATTGAAGCAACGATAACAGCGAATGGGCTAGCTTGTCTAGCGCCGCTAGATTTCACGGTTCGAGTGCGACCGATTGGTCTGAAATGCCTACCCCGGTGGCTCGCCTCACAACTATCAAGATCACAATGATCTGTGAAGGTGCTCACATCTGGACGGCCGTCGGCGCGTCACGCACCGGTGGCTCCCGTCACGCAAGCAGTACGGGCGTTATGTAAAACTGCACGTCAGGGCTACTGGCAAGTAGATTCCGCCGCTGCTATTCGCAAGCAAATTTCGCAGCATTAGCAAAATGCTGGTGAAAGCTAGCGGGGATTCACACTTGCAACAGGTAGACGGACATTTTTTCCTGTGCCATCGTGTGGAAGTACACAGCGCAGGCCTAGCAAGCCTGCAAATTGCCGCTCCAGCAGTGGTCGAATATCCGAGGCTCCCCAGCCCTCGATTCGACCGGCGGGGCTACCGAGACCGAACGAAGAAGTGGAGTCAGAGATGTCGAAGGTCGGCACCCCGAAGACCGCTGCGGAAATCCAGCAGGACTGGGACACCAACCCCCGCTGGAAGGGCGTCACCCGCAACTACACGGCCGATCAGGTCGTCAAGCTGCAGGGCACCGTCGTCGAGGAGCACACCCTCGCTCGTCGTGGCGCCGAGATCCTCTGGGATCTGGTCAACAACGAGGACTACATCAACTCCCTCGGCGCCCTCACCGGCAACCAGGCCGTGCAGCAGGTGCGCGCGGGCCTGAAGGCCATCTACCTCTCGGGTTGGCAGGTCGCCGGTGACGCGAACCTGTCCGGCCACACCTACCCGGACCAGTCGCTGTACCCGGCCAACTCGGTTCCGGCCGTGGTCCGCCGCATCAACAACGCGCTGCTGCGCGCCGACGAGATCGCCAAGGTCGAGGGTGACACCTCGGTCGCCAACTGGCTGGCCCCGATCGTCGCCGACGCCGAGGCCGGTTTCGGTGGCGCCCTGAACGCCTACGAGCTGCAGAAGGCCATGATCGCCTCCGGCGCGGCCGGCGTGCACTGGGAGGACCAGCTGGCGTCGGAGAAGAAGTGCGGCCACCTGGGCGGCAAGGTGCTCATCCCCACCCAGCAGCACATCCGCACCCTGACCTCCGCGCGTCTGGCCGCCGACGTCGCCGACGTGCCGTCGGTGATCATCGCCCGCACCGACGCCGAGGCCGCCACCCTCATCACCTCCGATGTGGACGAGCGTGACCGCGAGTTCCTGGACGGCACCCGCACCGCCGAGGGCTTCTTCGGTGTGAAGAACGGCATCGAGCCCTGCATCGCGCGTGCCAAGGCCTACGCCCCCTACGCCGACCTGATCTGGATGGAGACCGGCGTGCCGGACCTCGAGGTCGCGCGCAAGTTCGCCGAGGCCGTCCGCGGCGAGTTCCCGGACCAGCTGCTGGCCTACAACTGCTCGCCGTCCTTCAACTGGAAGGCGCACCTGGACGACGCGACCATCGCGAAGTTCCAGCGTGAGCTGGGCGCCATGGGCTTCAAGTTCCAGTTCATCACCCTGGCGGGCTTCCACTCGCTCAACTACGGCATGTTCGACCTGGCCTACGGCTACGCCCGCGAGGGCATGACCGCCTTCGTCGACCTGCAGGAGCGCGAGTTCAAGGCCGCCGCCGAGCGTGGCTTCACCGCGATCAAGCACCAGCGTGAGGTCGGTGCCGGCTACTTCGACACCATCGCCACCACCGTCGACCCCAACACCTCGACCGCCGCGCTGAAGGGCTCCACCGAAGAGGGCCAGTTCCACTGAGCCACCCGAAGCGGCTCGGTGTGAACAGCTGAGCCACTTCAGGTTCCGAGGCACACCCAAGGCGGCAGTCGCATCACACCTTCCGCCGCCGCGGGACCTCAGGACTCGCCGAGAGGGATGGCAAGCCCCTCTCGGCGAGTCCACCCCGCCCTTCCCGTCGACAGCCCCGGCGGGGAGGGCATTTCCTTAATAACGATTTTCGTAAGACCGTTTTTCGACGGACGCGATTCGAGACCTTAAGAAGGCGCAGGGTCGTTCAGTTATACGACGCCTTCATCCACAGCCACGACGGCCAAAACAGCAGGAGCGGGACGTGAGCAGCGAAAAGATTCAGCGCGTCGGCATCATCGGTGCCGGACAGATGGGCGCGGGTATCGCGGAGGTGTGCGCGCGGGCGCATGTCGACGTCCTCGTGTTCGAACAGACCCGCGAGCTCGCCGCCGCCGGGCGTGCCCGCATCCTGCGGTCGCTGGACCGCGGGGTGTCCAGCGGAAAGATCACCGAGCGCGAGCGCGAGCAGGCCGCCTGGCGGCTGCGCTTCACCAGCGACCTCGGCGATTTCGCCGACCGCCAGCTGGTGGTCGAGGCCGTCGTGGAGAACGAGGACGTGAAGACCGCGATCTTCGCCGAACTCGACAAGGTTGTCACCGATCCGAACGCGGTGCTGGCCTCCAACACGTCGTCGATCCCGATCATGAAGATCGCGGTCGCCACCAACAACCCGGAGCGGGTCGTTGGCATGCACTTCTTCAACCCGGTGCCGGTGCTGCCGCTGGTCGAGCTGGTCACCACCCTCAAGACCACCGAGACCGTCACCAAGCGCGCCGAGCAGTTCGCCGCCGACGTGCTGGGCAAGCAGGTCGTGCGCTCGGCCGACCGCTCCGGTTTCGTGGTCAACGCGCTGCTGGTGCCGTACCTGCTCTCGGCCATCCGCATGGTCGAATCCGGTTTCGCCACCAAGGAAGACGTCGACAAGGCCATGGTGCTGGGCTGTGCCCACCCGATGGGCCCGCTGGCCCTGACCGATCTGGTCGGCCTCGACACCGTGAAGTCCATCGCCGACTCCATGTACGAGGAGTTCAAGGAGCCGCTCTACAGCGCGCCCCCGCTGCTCATGCGCATGGTCGAGGCCGGTCTGCTGGGCAAGAAGGCCGGCGCCGGCTTCTACCAGTACAACCGCGCGTGACCCGAGCCTTCATGGCGTAACGATGCGCTCACGCGGGTGGTCGCGTGAGCGCATCGTGTTTCTTCACCACAGGTGCACGCCGCTGGGCATGTGGGGCGTCCACCGCAACCGGGCATAAGCTGCAAACAGGTCGTTCGGGACCGGCAGCTCGGAAGGAGTGCTCGTTCAGATGGTCAACATCACCGACGGGTTCGGGTCCAGCATCCTGGGCTATCCGCGGATCGGTCCGCATCGTGAACTCAAGCGCGCGCTCGAGTCTTATTGGCACGGCACGCTGTCGCGCGACGAGCTCATCGCCGTCGGGCGCGACATTCAGGAGAGCCAGTATCTGGAGCTGGCCGCCACCGGGTTGACGCAGGTCCCCGGCAACACCTTCTCGTTCTACGACCACATTCTCGACAACGCGCTGCTGTTCGGCGCGGTCCCCAAGCGGTTCGAGCCCTTCCGAGAAGACTTGCACCCCTTGGACTTCTACTTCCTGATGGCCCGCGGGCGACCGGATCTGCCGCCGCTCGAGCTGGTCAAGCTGCTGAACACGCCGTACCACTACCGCCAGCCCGAACTCGACACCGACACCGAATTCTCGCTGCACCCCGAGGCGCTGCTGGACGAGTTCGACCGCGCCAAGGCCGCCGGGATCGAACTGCGCCCGGTGGTGCTGGGCCCACTGTCGCTGCTGCTGTTGTCCAAGACCGGACACGTGCCCGGCCAGACCGAATTCGACAAGCTGGTGCTGCTGGACAAGCTGCTACCGGTGTACGAGGAGCTGTTCGAGATCCTCGCCAAGCGCGGCGCGACCTGCGTGCAGCTCGACGAGCCCTGCTTCACCAGCGACCGCTCGCCCTCCACCATGGAGCTGTTCGAGAAGACCTACCAGCAGCTGTCCAAGGCCCCGCTGCGCCCGCGCATGCTGGTCACCGGACAGTACGGCGACTTCGGCGAGGCCGTCGAAATCCTGTGCCGCACTTCGGTGGAGGCCATCGGCCTGGACCTGGCCAGCCACCGGGTGGTGCCCGAGGAACTGGCCAAGATCCCGGGCATCCGCCGCAAGCGCCTCTACGCGGGCGTCATCAGCGGCACCAATGTGTGGCGCGCCGACCGCTACGTGACGCTGGAATACCTCAACGCACTCGCCCAGGTCTGCCCCGACATGGTGGTCTCGACCGGCTCGACCCTGCTGCACGTGCCCTACGACGTGCTCGTCGAATACGAGCTCGAGGGCAATGTCGCCGACCGTCTCGCCTTCGCCAAACAGAAGGTGCTGGAAGTGGTTTCGCTGGCCAAGGCGCTCACCGAGGGCCCCTCGGAGAAGTGGCGCAAGCGCCCGACCTCGGTGCACTTCAAGCAGAAGCACGCGGTGCGCCAGCGGGTCTACGCCATCACCGATCAGATGCGCGTGCGTGAGCCCTATGAGACGCGAAAGATCGCGCAGCAGGCCAAGCTTCGGCTGCCGCTGGTGCCCGCCACCACGCTGGGCTCCTTCCCGCAGACCGAGGCGGCCCGGCAGGCGCGCCACGATCTGGGCCAGGGCAAGCTGTCCTACGACGACTACCGCAAGCGCATCGAGGCCGAGATCGAGTCGACCATTCGCCTGCAGGAGGACATCGGCCTGGATGTGCTCGTGCACGGCGAGCACGAGCGCAACGACATGATCCAGTACTTCGCCGAGCTGCTGGACGGCTTCGCCACCACCCACTTCGGCTGGGTGCAGGTGTACGGATCCCGTTGTGTGCGACCGCCGATCGTGTACGGCGACGTGTCGCGGCCCGAGCCGATGTCGGTGTCGTGGACCACCTACGCGCAGTCGCTGACCGACAAGCCGGTCAAGGGCATGGTCACCGGCCCGGTCACCATGCTGGCCCGCTCCTTCGTGCGCCAGGACCAGCCGCTCTACGAGACCGCCGACCAGGTGGCGCTGGCCATTCGCGACGAGGTCGTGGATCTGGAGAAGGCGGGCATCGCCATCATCCAGGTGGACGAGCCCTCCATCCGCGAGCTGCTGCCGCTGCGCAAGAAGGGGCAGGCCGAATACCTGCGCTGGGCCGTCGGCGCGTTCAAGCTGGCCACCTCCGGTGTCAAGCCGGAGACCCAGATCCACACGCACATCGGCTATTCCAGCCGCACCGACGTGGTGGCCGCCATCGAGGAACTCGACGCCGACGTCACCGCCATCGTGGCGACCCGCTCGATCGAGTGGGTGCTGGCGGCGCTGAAGGAGGACTGCGCCGAGGGGCGCGGCCTCACCCACGGCGTCGGCCCGGGTGTCTACGAATCGCGCTCGGCGCGCATTCCCGACATCGACGAGCTCGACGAATTGCTGACCGCCGCGGCCGAAGCCGTCACCCCGGAGCGGCTGTGGGCCAATCCGGACGGTGGCCTGAAGACTCGCCACCACTGGCAGCTCGATCCGTCGTTGCGCAACCTGGTCGCGGCCGCCCGTCGCGTCCGCCGTCGGGCCGAGGCCGCCGCCAGCGAAACCGCCTGAGGCGCAGGCTCTTACGGGTGTAGGCCCCGGTTCGATCGACAGATCGGACCGGGGCCTGCTTCATGCTCAGCGCAGCGCGCTGCGTGCCGTCGGCGCCAATCGCAGCACCGTCTCGGGAACGGTGAGCCGCTTGTCGAGCTGCGGGCGAATATCGTTGTTCCACAGCGGATCGCGCGACAGCGCCGCCAGTTGCTCCGTCCGCCGCTCGGCATCGGGGAACAGCGCGAACCACACGAAAACCCGCTCTCCCTCCCGAACCGGTAGCCGGGGAAAGTCATTGGGCGCGGGCTCGGTGCGGTAGCGGCCCGCCGGGTCGATTCCGGCCGCGCGCAGGACCGGAGCGACGCGGGTGTCGAAGAACTCGGCGAACTCGTCGATCGAACCCTCGGGGTGGTAGACGGTGGCGTCGACGCGGGCGGGCGGCAGGGCGGTCGCGTCGCGGGTCGGGCGGTCCGCCGGGACGCGCAGTTCACCGCCCGGGATCGGCCGCAACAGCAGTACGTTGTCGCTGTCGACCATGGTGGATCGGGCGGTCTCCGCGTGTGTGCGCCAGGTCTCGCTCTCCACGTAGAAGCCGTTCAGCATTGTCCACCGGGTCGCCATGTCGGTGTAGGCGCGCAGCCAGACGAAGCGGTCCGGATCGTCCTCGACCCGGAACTGTCCGAGCAGCCGGCAGCCCAGGGCCTCCTGCGCCTCGATGAACTCGCGATCGAACAGGTCGATCAGCGTGTCTCGGCTGCCGGGGTGCAGCGTGTAGTAACGCAGTTCCAGTACCGGCCAGGTGCTCTCGCTCATGACTCCACGGTCGCATCGGGCGTCGGCGCACAGAAGTGGCCTGAATGACTGTTTCCGTGAATATCTGGCCATGATCGCGGCATCACGAAACGGTCATGATGGCCGGATTAACGTGCGTGCCACAGGCTTTCGAGAAAGGGGCGGAGATGGATCCGACGGGTAAGGGTGATCAGCCGGTGGATGATCCGGAAACCGAAAAGCAGTGGTACGACTCGTACAACCAGAAGGGTGACGAGGTGACCCAGGACCCGCCCTGGAAGACGGGGCGCTGACGCCGCCGACGGAAAATTGTCGGTGGGGGTCGTTACGGTGTGGTCGTGAACCGCACGGATCGGCTCTACGCGATTGTCGAGGAGTTGCGGGCGGTGTCGCCGCGCCTGCGCACCGCACGGGAATTGGCGCGCCGGCACGGGGTGAGCGTGCGCACGGTCGAGCGCGATATCAGCGCGCTGCAGCAGTCGGGGGTGCCGATCTACGCCGATGTGGGCCGCCGCGGCGGGTACGCGCTGGAGAAGAGCATGTCGCTGCCGCCGTTGAACTTCACCGCGGCCGAGGCGGTGGCGCTGGCGGTCGCGGTGGCGCGCGCCGAGGACGGGCCCTTCGCGGCGGCCGGGCGCAGCGCCCTGCGCAAGATCCTGGCCGCCATGTCGCGCCAGAATGCCGCTGCCGCACGGGAATTGGCGGAGCGGGTGCGAATCCTGGAGTCCCCGGACGCGGCCGCCCCGATGCCGATCCCGCCGGAGGTGGAGCAGGCGGTGCTGGCGCGGCGGGTGCTGCGCATCGAATATCTGGATCGGGCGGGCGTGCTCAGCGCGCGCGAGGTGGAGCCGGTGGCGCTGCTGCACGGCAGCAATGGCTGGTACCTGCTGGCCTGGTGCCGCCTGCGCGACGAGCCACGCAACTTCCGGCTCGATCGGATCAAAGCCATCGAGCTGACCGAGTGGGTGGGCCCGGAGCGGTCCATCGATATGTGCCGACCGGAGGAGGCGGTGCACGAGGTGCGGATGATCTCGCTCGGCTAGGCGGAAAAGATCGGAAACACCGACAGGGGGTTGTCGCCGGGCGGGGAGATCGTGGTGGGGCAAGGCAATCCACCAGGACTTTCGGGAGACAGACATGACCACTCCGCCCTTCAACACCGTCGCCTGGTTCCAGGTCGGCAGCAATGAACCCGAACAGGTGAAGGCGTTCTACGCCGAACTCTTCGGCTGGAACTTCGCCCCGGATCCGGACGAGGACGGAAAATACGACATCGTCACGTACCCGGGCAGCGATATGCCCGCGGGCGGCATCGCGCATCAGGACGACGCGTCCGGCAATCACGCCATCTTCTACGTTCTGGTCCAAGATGTTCCGGCCATTCTGGCCGCGGCCGAGAAGGCGGGCGGCAAGGTGTTCGTGCAGCCCGTGACCGCCAAGAACGGCCTGGTCTTCTCCGAGCTGCTCGATACCTCGGGCAACCGCTTCGGCATTTTCAGCCCGCCGCCCGGAAACTGAGCGGCACCGGTCGCGGTTAGCCTGTCACCGAAGCGTTTTCGATGACAGGAGTGTGGATCGTGGGCATGTTCGATCAGTTCAAGGATGTGGCGGGTAAGGCGGCGGAGCTGGCGGGCCAGCACGCCGACAAGCTGGAACCCCTGATCGACAAGGCCGGCGATCTGATCGACGAGCGGACCGAGGGCAAGTTCGCCGATGCGGTGGACAAGGTGCAGGACGCCGCCAAGAAGGCGTTGCACGAACAGGCGGGGCAGTAGCGCGAAGGCTCGGCCACCCCGTGTCCGGGGACGCTGGAAGTGTATTCGCGCCGACACAGCGGCGCCGGCGCGAATACCCGGGCCTCACATGGTGGCGGCGTCGATGACGAAGCGATAGCGCACATCGGAGGCGACCACGCGGTCGTACGCCTCGTCGATGCGGTCCGCGGAGATCACCTCGATCTCCGCGCCGATGCCGTGCGCGGCGCAGAAGTCCAGCATCTCCTGGGTCTGCGGAATGCCGCCGATCATGGAACCCGACAGCGACCGGCGGAAGCCCGCCAGCGTGGAAGCCCGCACGGTGTAAGGGTTTTCGGGTAGGCCGAGCACCACCAGGCTGCCGTCCAGCTTCAGCAACCGCAGGTAATCCTCGATCGGCAGATCGGCGGACACCGTATTGATGATGAGATCGAAGGAGTTGCGCAGCTTCTTGAAGGTCTCGCGCTCGCTGGTCGCGTAGTAGTGGTGCGCGCCGAAACGCACCCCGTCCTCCTGCTTGGACAGCGAGTGGCTCAGCACGGTGACCTCCGCGCCCATGGCGGCCGCGATCTTCACCCCGACGTGCCCGAGCCCGCCCATGCCGATGATCGCGACCTGCTTGCCGGGCCCGGCGTTCCAGTGCCGCAGTGGCGAGAACAGGGTGATGCCCGCGCACAGCAGCGGCGCGGCCACATCCAGTCCGATGCCCTCCGGAATGGACAGCACGAAGCCCTCGGTCACCACGATCTGCGTGGAGTAGCCGCCGAGCGTGCGCCCGCCCGCCTGCTGCGACTCCGGCACCGGGGTGTTGTAGGTCCAGATCGCGGCCCGGGTGCAGTACTGCTGTTCCCCGGCCAGGCAGGGCTCGCACTCACCGCACGAGTCGACCAGGCAGCCCACGCCGACGCGGTCGCCGACCCGGTGCCGCGTCACCGCGGATCCGACCGCGGTGACGATTCCGGCGATCTCGTGCCCGGGCACGCACGGGTAGGCGGTGCCCTTCCACTCGTTGCGGGCGGTGTGAATGTCGGAGTGGCAGATGCCCGCGTATTTGACGTCGATCAGCACGTCGTGCGGTCCGAGCTCGCGGCGTTCGATGGCGATCTTCTCGAAGGCCCCGTCCGGGGCGGATACGGCATATGCGGCAGCTGTGCTCATGCACTCATGCCTACTCCCGCATTCCGGCGGGCACCAACCGGGGTCGGATATATCATCCCGGCGCGGCGCGGCGGGCCCCCTGGCAAACGGTCGGCATGCTGGCACGATGGCGATACTGCTCTCCCTGATCTCGATGTGCGCCACACTGATCGGCGGTCTGATCGCGGCTCGCATCGGTGACCGCAAGCGCCTGGTGCTCGGGCTGGCCGCGGGCGTCATGCTCGGCGTGGTGGCTTTCGACCTCATGCCGGAATCGCTCGAGGCGGACGACCGGATCGTGCTCGGCGTGCCCGTTCCGCTGCTGGCCGCGGTGGTCGGCTTCTTCACCGTCCACATCATCGAGCGGTCCATGGCCCTGCACACCGGCTACGAGGACGAGTACGTCGCCCACCGGCACGGACACGATTTCAGCTCGCTCGGGCTGCTGGCCGCGAGCGGACTGATCTTCCACAGCACGCTGGACGGGCTGAGCATCGGCTTCGGCTTTCAGGCGGGCGCGGCGGTCGGCGCGGCCGTGGCCATCGCGGTCATCTGCCACGACTTCGCCGATGGTTTCAATACTTTCACCCTGACCACGCTCTACGGCAATGCCCGGCGGCGGGGCCTGATCATGCTGGGACTGGACGCGATCGCGCCCGTGGTCGGCGCGGTGATCGGTACGCTGGTACAGGTCCCTACCGAACTGGTCGGGCTGTATCTCGGTTATTTCGCGGGATTCCTGCTCTATCTCGCGACGGCCGATATCCTGCCCGAGGCGCACGCGGGCAAACCGGCCAGGGGACCGCTGGTGTGCACACTGGCGGGCGTGCTGCTCATGCTGTTCGTGGCGGCCCTGAGCCACTGAACGACACTGAGCAACCGAATGGCAGTACTGCGTCACCGAAAGTAGCGTCGGGAGGGCCCGTGGACGACGGCACACGTCGAGGCAGGAGTGGCGGCCGGATACTGGCCCTGTTCGTCGCCGCGGTCCTCGCCCTCACCGGATTCCTCTGCTACCGAGGCGAATTGCCGCGCTGGCCCTTCGCCGACGACGCCACCACGGCCAGCCTCAGCGGCCCCGAACTGCCGCCCCTGGATGTCGAGCTGGTCTCCCGCGTGGCCGAACCGTCCCTGGTGAACATCACCGCGGGCATTCGCCCCTACGGTCTGGGCGCGGCCGGGTCCGGCATCGTGCTGACCGCCGAGGGCGAGGTGCTCACCAGCCATCACGTCATCAAAGGCGCTGACACCGTGACGGTTTCGGACATCGGCACCGGCGCGACCTACACCGCCACCGTCGCCGGATACGACGCCGGGGCCGATATCGCCCTGCTGGACCTGAACGGGGCCGGCGGCCTGCCGATCGCCCATATCGGCAGCTCCGCCCCGCTGCACCTGGGCGACGACGTGCTGGCCATCGGCAATGCGGGCGGCACCGGCTCACCGACCGCGGTCGGCGGCTCCATCACGAATCTGGATTCGGCCATCGTGGCCCGCAATTCGGCCGACCTGTCGCGAAAGTCCCTGCACGGCATGATCGAAGTGGCGGCCGCGGTGGCCGCCGGGCAGTCCGGCGGCGCGCTGGTCGACCGCTACGGCGCGGTCATCGGCGTCATCACCGCCGCGTCCGGCGATCTGCAGAAGACATTGGGCAAGGGCCCCAACGGTTATGCCGTCCCCATCGACACCGCCATGAACGTGGTGCGCCAGATCCGTTCCGGCACACCGACCGACACCGTGCACATCGGCCCCACCGCGACCCTGGGCATCCTGACCTCCGACGCCCGGCCCACCGGCGCGCACATCGACGTGGCCATCTACGGCCAGCCCGCCTACGCGGCCGGACTGGTCGACGGCGAGACCATCACCGCCCTCGACGACCGCCCCATCGCCAACTCGCAAATGCTGAAAGCCGCACTCAACGCCCATAGACCGGACGATGTGGTGCGGCTCGAGGTCAGCGACGCCGACGGCGGACACCGGACGGTGAGCGTGACGCTCACCGTCGGCCCGCCCAACTAGAACTTGCTGTTCCAGTACGACTGGAACTGGATGTACACGATCAGGATGACCACCGCGTAGAAGATGGCGATCAGCGTCCAGCGCCACTCCACGAGAATCTGCAGCAGCCCGCGCGAGCGGCCGAACAGCAGTCCGGTCACGATGGCGAACATGGCCGGGGTCACCGCCCACACCACCATGCACCACGGGCACAGCGCGTGAATCTCGAAGGTGGCGTCCCAGACCAGCCAGCCGATGGCGGCCACGCCGAGCAACAGACCCAGCCACATGCCGCCGAAGAACCAGCGCGGCAGCGAGATTCCGACCACCAGCAGCACGCCGATGGTGACGAATACCGAGAAGCCGACCACACCGATGATCGGATTGGGGAATCCGAACAGCGACGCGGACTTGGACTCCATGACCGTCGTGCACGACAGGGTGGCGTCGATGCTGCACATCGGCTTGTAGTTCGGCTCGGTGAGCGATTTGAACTTCTCGACCAGCAGCGTCACCGACGCACCCCAGCCGATCAACGCACCCAGCAGCAGCGGCCAGGCCGAGCGGGGGCCAGCGGAGATCATCACTTGGCCGCGTTGTCGATCGCGGAGGTGATGCCGCCGGGGGTCATGAGCACGCGGGAGTCCTGGATCTGGGTGCCGTTCACATACACCGCCGGGGTGCCCTGCACGCCCGCGTCGAAGGTGGCCTGCGTCTCGTCCGCCACGTACTTCAGGTACTTGCCGTCGCGAATGTCCTGTGCGATGGCGGGATCGGTGTACCCGGCGTCGGCCGCGATCTTGATGAGCTGGTCGTCGGTCATGCCGTTGCCGTTCTCGGCGGGCTGCTGGGCGAACATGGCGGCGAGCCAGCCCTGGAACTTGGCCGGATCGGCGGAGCCGACCACGTAAGCGGCATTGGCGGCGCGAGTCGAGAACTTGTTGCCCTTCGACATCCGGTCCAGGAACGAGATGACGTTGTACTCGACCACCGCGCTGCCGTCGGTGGCCGCCTTGGTCAGCGCGTCGGAGTTGGCCTTCTCGAAGGTGGCGCAGATCGGGCACTGCATATCGGCCACGATCTGGACGGTCACCTTCTTCTTGCCGCCCGGCGCGGGCGAGTTCGGGTCACCGACCCGAATGGCGCCGCCCGCCGTGACATTGGGCGGGATCGCGCCCGCGCTCGCATCGTGCTTGACGACCGGGGCGAAGGAGGTCGAGGCGGCCGACGGCTTGTTCTTGTTGTCGTCGGAGTGGCGCAATGCCAGGGTGATGCCGATGGCGGCGATCAGACCGATCAGTACGACGGCCACGCCCACCTGGATGAAGATCTTCCGATTGCGTTCGGCCTGTGCGGCCTTCGCCAGCGGGTTCTTTCCCGTCGGTTTCTTGCTCACCTCTGCGCCACCACGCCTTCCGTTCGTCCACGACTCGTGCGCGCCCATCTTCACCCGTGAACCTGAGAGATTCCTGGATATGGACGCCCCGAGTCGTGTGGCGTGTAATTCACCCCTGCTGCAGACGCTTTTTCTGCTCGGCGATATCGAAGTCCGCGGGCGGCCAGTCCAGCTTCAGGCCCTGCAGCGCGTCGATGAGCAATTCGGTGACGGCCAGGCGCGCGTACCACTTGTGATCGCAGGGCAGGACGTACCAGGGGGCGTATTCGGTATTGGTGCGATCCAGAACCGCCTGGTACGCCTCTTGGTACTGCGGCCAGTAGGCGCGCTCGTCGATATCGCCCGGATTGAACTTCCAATACTTGTCGGGCCGTTCCAGGCGTTGCATGAGCCGCTTCTTCTGCTCGTCCAGCGAGACGAACATGGCCACCTTCACCACGGTGGTGCCGTCGTCGACGAGTTTGCGCTCGAACTTGTTGATCTCGTCGTAGCGCTTGCCCCACACCTCCGGCGCGACCAGGTCGTGCACCCGCACCACCAGCACGTCCTCGTAGTGCGAGCGATCGAACACGCCGATCTGCCCGCCCCGGGGCAGCTGCTTGCGAATTCGCCACAGGTAGTGGTGCTTGCGCTCCTCGGCGGTCGGCACCCCGAAGGCCGCGTGATCGACACCCTGCGGATCCACCGACCCGATCACATGCCGCACGATGCCGCCCTTGCCGGCGGTATCCATGCCCTGCAGCACCAGCAGCACACTGCGGTTGTCACCGGAACGGCCATTGGCGTAGAGCTTTTCCTGCAGATCCGACAACACCGTCGCGCGCTCGGCGAGCAGGGCCTCCCCGGCCTTCTTGTCGCCCTTGAATCCGGGAGTCGCGGATGTATTCAAATCGTTCACCTGGACGCCATCGGCACGCAGTGCCTTGGTGACCGGTTTAGACCAGGATGTCGCCTTCGCCATCAGTCATGGCTAGCACACGCGGGGGAGCCGCGCAGGCAACCGCGCCGAATCAGACCCGGGCCAACCTGACCAACTGCTCGGCCAATTCGGCATCGGTGACCGGGGTCAGGGTGAGGTCCGCGGCGGTGGTGAGCAGGTAGCGGCCGTCACCGGAGAAATCCAGCCAGGTGCGATGCCGGGTCGGCGGGGACAGCGGATTCGCGGGTTCGACCGTGACGGTGATGAATCCGCGCCCGTCCACCGGTTCCCGCAGCTTGCGGCGGAAGCGGTCGGCCTGCGCGCCGGTGCCGGAGGCGTCCGGATACAGCACCGCCTGCTGCGGTTCCCGCAGCGGTTCCAGCCGTCCCGGCGGTGCGGAACCGATGATCTCCACCAGTTCGCGGCCCAATTGCTCGGCGGGACACAGGGATACGGTCACCGTGTCCGGCAGCGAGACCAGAATGCCCGCGCGCTGCTGGGCCACCGCCGCGAACGCGAGAATGCGGCGCGCCTCCGGACCGGCCGTGCGCTCGCCGTACAGCGTGACGGTGGTGGTGTCGGTGCGGGCGCACAGGGCCAGGGCCGCGGCCAGTTCCGGATCGGTGCGACGCAGGAAGCGCGGCGGCGGCGTGCCCCACGGCGCGCCCGTATTCCCCGTCGCTCCGAATCGCGCTGTGCCCGCGCCGCTCTCGGGTGCGGCGGGGCCGGTGTCGAGCGGATAGGGTCGCCGGGCCAGATCGGTTTCGCGGGTCCAGATCATCGCGAACTCGTCCGGGGTCAAGATCCATTTCACGTGGCCGACCCCCTTTCTACGGTCACCTCCGTCCCGCTCGCGACCCTACCGGAGAGATTCTGCGGGTGCTGGGTGTCATCGATGAGCTCGATCTGTGACCTGTCGCACTTTGTGAACACCGTTGCTATCGAACAGGTTCGATCGGGGGAGTCAATCGCCTTGCCGCGTGGCGTAATCGGCGAGTCCGGTGAGCACGGCATCGAAATCGCGAGTGGCCGCCGCGATGACGCGGGCTCGGACCGCCTCCGGGTGCTCGCCCGCGAGAATGCCGTGGCGGATCTCGGCGTGCAGGGCGCGGTCCAGCCCGGCGAGCACCGCGGCGACCAGCCGCGGGGTCGGGTCGTCCGGAGAGGTGTGCGTCGCCTCCGAGAGGGCTTGCGCCAGTGCGGCTTCGGTGCGTTCGCCGAGCTGGCGCAGGCGGGCCTGGAGGGCGGGGCTGTCCGCGATGAGCTGCCAGAACGCGGTGGCCGCGGGGGAGAGGCCGAGGGTGGGGTCGTCGTCGCGCAGCCGTTCGAGGAAGGCCCGGCGCATGGCGGCCGCCGCGGATTCGCCCGGTTCGCGGTCGCGGACCGCCTTGGCGAGGCGGTCGGCCACCTCGTCCTGGCGGTCGAAGAACAGGTCCTCCTTGGTCGGGAAGTAGTTGAACGCGGTGTTCACCGAGACGTTCGCGGCCCGGGCCACCTCGGCCACGGTCACCTTGTCGAAGCCGCGTTCCAGGAACAGCGTCATGGCCGCGTCGGCGAGCGCGGTCCGGGTGGCGAGCTTCTTCTCCTCGCGCAGTGTCAATGGCCTCTCCTCACTGTCGGAAGCAGTATAGGGGTGACACTAAAATTGGTGTGACACCAAAATTCGCGTTAGGGTCGAATCATGGCACTGAGATTTGGCATCTACGCGGGCGGACTCGGCGAAGATCGATTCCGCAACACCACGCCCGGTCCGCCCGAACGGTCCGATCGGATCGCCGAGGCCCTCGACGCACTGCACGCAGACCGGCCCTTCGTGGTGCGCGGATACGTCCAGTACAACGATGCGGCAGGGGGTCATCGCCAAGCCCCGCCCCGGCCGTGGCAGTACGCCGCACCGCACCGGAAGCTCGATCTGGTGGTGTGTTTCCGCGAGCCGGGCGAGGACCTCACCGGTTGGCTCGAGTTCCTGCGCAAGCAGATTCGCGAGCACGGGCCGGTGCTCGCCTCCTTGCAGATCGCGGAGGAGCCGAACCACACCGGCCCGGGTGGGGACGGCGAGCAACCGGCGGTGCGGCAGGCGGTCGTGGAGGGGGTGCGCGCCGCGCGGGCGGAGGTGGACCGGCTCGGCCTCGATATCGGGATCGGCTGCAACTCCTCGGTGATACTCGATCCGGCGCAAGAGTTCTGGACGGATCTCGGTCGGCGCGGCGGCAGCGAATTCGCGCACGCGCTCGACTATGTCGGCCTGGACTTCTTCGCCGACGTCTTCCGGCCGATTCCGGCCGACGGGCTCGAGGCCGCCGTCACCGCGGTGCTCACCGGCTTCCGCCGCGAAAGCCTCACGGCCGCGGGCATTCCGGACACCACGCCCATTCACATCACCGAAAACGGCTGGGCCACCGGGCCGAACCGCTCCTACGAGCGTCAGGCCGAAGTGCTCGAGACGGTGGTGCGGCTCGTCGACGGCCTCGCCGACGAGCTCAACATCACCACCTACGAACACTTCGGCCTGCGCGACTCCTACAGCGACCAGGGCGATATGAATCTCGAATTCGGGCTCCTGCGTTCGGATTACACGCCCAAGCCCGCCTTCGACCGCTACCGCGAACTCATCGCGGAATACAGCGTCAAGCCGTAGTGACCTCGATGGTGATGCCCGCCGCCCGCAGCCGCTCGGTCAGCGCGTCACCCATGGCCGCGGCCGGGGTCAGTATGCCCGCCAGTTCCGGCAGGGTGTCGAAGGCCAGGCACAGGCCGGACTGGCCGAGCATGACCGCGGTGGCCTGGTAGCCGGGATCGCCCTTGCCCGCGAAGGTGCACAGGTACTTCGCGCCCGAGGTGGTGTGCGCGAAGGTGCGCATGGTGAACCAGCCGCTCTTGCGGGACTGCTCGCTGGGGCCGGTGCCCGGCTTGGGCACGATGCGGTCGATCAGCTTGCGGCCCACCGCCGCCCGCGAGAGCACCGCGCCCGCCGCCATGGTGGCCACGATGCCGCCCGCGATACCCGCCGCGATGAGCGGCGCGGTGGCCGACTTCCCCGCGCTCATGACCTCGCGGTACCGGAAGTTCTTGCCGTACGGCCAGCCCAGCAGGCCATTGGAGCGTCGCACGATCTTGGTGTTGTGCGCGCCCATGATGAAGGTCGCCACCCAGCCGTCCAGGCTCGGATCGATGGTCGAGGCGCGCGCGAGGGCCTGATCGCTCTGGCGGCCGACATCGGGTTCCATGGTCTTGTCGGGGCTCAGCGAATACGGGTGCGCCATGATCGCGCCCTTGCGCGGATCCTCGGCGATGGCCTCCATCATGGCGCGGCCGGAATCGATGGTGCCGCCGCTGGCCCCGCCCTTGAGGCTGGCCACCAGGGTGACGTCGGTGAGCTCGCCGGTATTGTCCGCCACGCTGCGCCGGTAGAGCTGGTAGACGCTCAGATCCGACGGAATCGAGTCGTAGCCGCAGGAATTCACGATCTTCGCGCCGGTCTCGGCGGCCTTGTCGCCGAACTGGTCGATGCATTCGCGAATGAACAGCGGCTCACCGGTGAGATCGGCGTAGTGC
This sequence comes from Nocardia sp. CDC153, assembly GCF_035818515.1. NCBI lineage: Bacteria > Bacillati > Actinomycetota > Actinomycetes > Mycobacteriales > Nocardiaceae > Nocardia > Nocardia sp. CDC153. The sequence goes on from NZ_JAYKYU010000001.1 coordinate 70,289, forward strand.
GTGCCGTTCTCGGCGCACGCCCGCACCAGCGGCAGGCCGTAGCGCAGGTACGGGCCTACGGTGGTGACGACCACCTTGGTTCGCGCCGCCAGTGCGTCCAGGCTGGCCTGATCAGTCGAATCCGCCTGCACCAGCGGCCACTCCGCGGCCGCGGCACCCAGTTCGGAGCGTACGGCGGCCAGCTTCTCGGGCGAGCGCCCGGCCAGCGCGATGCGCGCCCCGGCCGGGGCCGATTCGGCGAGATACTGCGCGGTCAGCTTGCCCACGAAGCCGGTCGCCCCGAATAGGACGATGTCGAATTCCCTGTTGGCCATTGGTTTTCCCATCCGGTGAGGTGCTTACGCCTTGGCGGCGCGCTTGCGGGTCTTCTTGGTCGGCCCCCCGGTGGTCGGCGTCGGAGCCGGGCGGCTCGCCAGCCATTCATGGTGCGCGCGGCCCAGTTCGGTGACCGGCTCGTCGCCGTAGAGCCATTCCCGCGCGATGCGGTGCCAGTTCCCGGTGGCCTCCAGCTGCCCGAGCATGCCGAAGGTGAGGAAGTCCGCGCGCCGCGAGAACAGGTGCTCCGGCGGCAGATTCTGCTGCTTCATCCCCGCGAACTCACTGGCCCGCGGATCCACCGCCAAAACGAACGCGCCGGAAGCCAATTCGGGCGTGATGGTCAGTTCCTCGTCCACCAGCGCCCATTCGCAGGCCGCGAGCACGTACTCGAGACATTCCTCGGGCGTGATCTCGTCCGGCGATTCGATCACGCCGCGCTTGATCATGAGGTCGCGCAGGTCCTCGGCGCGCTCCTCGGCCGCGGCGCGAATGCAAATGGCCTCGAACTGCACGTGCTCGGGATCCATCCGGTTGTAGAGCCCGAAGTCCAGGAACGCCACCCGACCGTCGGCCCCGAGCAACAGATTTCCGGGATGCGGGTCACCGCAGAACTCGTTGAAGGTGAACAGCGAGCCCACATAGAAGCGGTAGATGATCTCGCCGATCCGATCGCGTTCCGCCGCGGGCAGTTCCCGGATCTCCTCGAAGCCACGGCCCGGGAAGTACTCGCTCACCAGTACACGCGTGGTCGACAGTTCCGGATAGGTGGTCGGCACCACGATGAACGGGTGCCCGGTGAACAGCGCCGAGATCTGCTGCTGGGTATTGGCTTCCGCGACGTAGTCGAGTTCGCTCTCGAGGTTCAGCCGCAGCTCGTCCAGCACGGCCGGGGTCACCCACGGCATGGCCGACTGCAGGATTCGTCGGAACATGGCCAGGTTCTTCAGATCCGCGCGCACCGCCGCGTCGATGCCCGGATACTGCACCTTCACCGCGACTTGGCGGCCGTCGTGCAGGGTGGCCTTGTAGACCTGCCCGATCGAGGCCGCGGCGATCGGCTCCGGATCGAATTCGGCGAAGACGGCCTCGAGGGGCTTGCCGAAGTCCTCTTCGATGACCGCCTTCATGACCTCGAACGACACCGAGGGCGCGCTGTCGCGCAGGACCGCCAGCCGCCGCTGGAAACGCTCCCGATGCTGCGGCGGCACCAGATCCAGGTCCAGCACGGACAGCATCTGCCCGAGCTTCATGGCCACACCCTTCATGGTGCCCAGCACCATGACCATCTGCTCGGTGGCCCGGATCATGGACTCCTCGGCCATCCGCGCCCGCACCGCCTCGGACCGGCCGCGCATGGATCTGCGAGTCTTCTGGGCGCGCAGGGCATTCCCCGCGACAGCCATTCCCAGCTTCGTCCCCCGCGCAAGCCTGGATGTGGGCAGCTCTTTCGCCATCAGTGACCCTCCATGGGAGCCAACACCCTCGTTGGTGCCGACACGGCGGAAAACCGTTCGGTGCGGTCCGCCACGAATCAGCCTAACCACACCGAGAACTCGAGTGCTAGCTGTCAGCTAGCAGTATTTTCCGGATCCGGTAGGACATGCGGACGCGAGTTGAAGTAGTGCCGATCGCCGCCCGCGCGGACCATTCCCTCGATGGCGCTCCAGGCCATCATCGTCAGGTAGTCGAGCATTTCCTCGCTGGACATGGTGCGGTTGGAGATCCACCAGTCCGTCGCCAGCTGCACGCCGCCGACCAGCACGTACGACCACAGCATCGACCCCTCGGTCTGCACATTGCGGTCGAAGGCCTTGTCCACGATGACCGCCGAGACCACCTGTGCGAACAGCTTCTCGAAATCGGCGAGGGTGGAGGTGTCGGTGGCCGAGCCGTTGCCCATGATGAACCGGTAGACGTCGGTATCGGAATCGACGGTGTGCACGTACGCCGCCAGCGTGTTGCGGACCAGCTGATACTCGTCGAGGTCGTCGCTGATGGCCTCGTAGATGCGCGGCATCAGCGTGGTCTCGATGAACCGCTCCATGGTGGCGCGGGTCAGGTCCTGCTTATCCGAGAAGTACCGGTACAGCACGGTTTTGGAGACGCCGATCTCGGCGGCGATCTCGTCCATCCCGGCGTCGCCGCCGCGCTTGCGAATGGCGGCCAGGGTGCCGTCCACCAGCTCCTCGCGGCGATCGATCTTGTGCTGCTGCCAGCGGCGTTTGCGGCCGTCGACCCGACCACCGCGTGGGGTAGTGGCCGCCTCCATGGCGGCACCTACGGTGCCTTTGGTGGTCACGCTGCGTTGGCTCCTTGTTCGCGTCCTGGGCCTGGGCCTATTCAGCTTAAGCCTCCCATGCTGTGCAACGGCGCCGTTCGGGACGGGCCCGGTGGCGGGGAGTTCGTCACACCACGCGCCAGAATGGAAGATATGGAGCAACCTGTCGGCAGTGCCGGGGTACTCGACACCACCGAGCCCGGGCCCATGAAGACCACACCGCCCGGCGGCGGGGCGTTCGCCGATTTCCTCGACGAAGAGGGCAAGAAGCGGGAGCTGTGGCGCATGAAGGCCATCGCCACCGGCTTTCTGGCCGCCGCCACCCTCATCTATATCCTCTGCGCCTGGGCCACGTCCCGCGGCGGGGTCGGGGAGTGGGTCGGCTATGTGAAGGCGGCCTCCGAGGCGGGCATGGTCGGCGCGTTGGCCGACTGGTTCGCCGTCACCGCGCTGTTCCGGCATCCGCTCGGCCTCCCGATTCCACACACCGCCATCATTCGCAAGAAGAAGGACCAGGTCGGCGCGGGACTGGGCGAATTCGTCCGCGAGAACTTCCTCTCGCCCGATGTCGTTGCCACCAAGGTGAATTCCGCGCAGATCTCGCTGCGATTGGGCCGCTGGATGGCCGAACCCGCGCACGCGGAACGCATTTCCGACGAGAGCGCCACGATTCTGCGCGCGGTCATCGGCGTGCTGCGCGACGAGGACGTCGAGCAGATCATCGACAACACCATCGTCAAGCGGATCGCCGAACCGCTGTGGGGCCCGCCCATCGGCAAGGTGCTCAACGAGCTCATCGCCGACAACCGCCAGGCCCCGCTGCTGGACCTGCTGGCCGAGCGCGCGCACCAGTGGGCGCTGGATTCGCAGGAGACCCTGGATCGCATCGTGAACCGCGACGCGCCGTCCTGGGCCCCGAAGTTCGTGAATTCGCTGCTGGCCGAGCGCATTTACCGGGAGCTGGTGGAATTCACCTGGAAGGTCCGTACCCAGCCCGATCACGAGGTGCGGCTGGCGGCGAATCGTTTCCTCGAGGATTTCGCGCACGATCTGCAATACGACGACGCCATGATCGAGAAGGCCGAGAAGATCAAGACCGAGTTGATGACCCGGCGCGAGGTCAACGGTCTGGCGCAGGCCACCTGGCGGGCCGCCAAGCGCATGATCCTGGAATCGGCGGAGGACCCGAATTCCACGCTGCGCCGCAAGGTTTCCGATAACGTGCAGCAGTTGGGCGAGCGGCTCTCGAGCGATCCGGATATGCGCGACAAGGTCGACGGTTGGATCGAGCGCGGCGTCCGGTATCTCATCGCCAACTACGGTGCGGAGGTCGCGACGCTGGTCAGCGACACCGTTGCCCGCTGGGACGCGGAGGAGGCCAGCCGCAAGATCGAATTGGCGGCGGGCAAGGATCTGCAATTCATTCGCATCAATGGCACGGTGGTCGGTTCGCTGGCGGGTCTGGTCATCTACGCGATCTCGCATTTGCTGTTCAATGGCTGATCGATTGTCCAAATAGCGCCTCGGGCGGAGCGCTATCGGTTTGCCGAGATGGTGCTAGCAGAGCGCTTGCAAGAGCTAGCACCCCGTCCTAGAATTGACCGTACAACCGCCGGAAGGTGAGTGATGAAGCACGATCCCGAGGTTCCCGAACCGATCGAAGGCGACGCAGCGGAGACGTCCGCCGCCGGAGACCGGTCGGGCCGCGTAGCCAACGCGGCTCACGACATCGGGGGCTTCATCCGGGCGCAACGCGAGGCCGCCCAGGTCTCCTTGCGTCAGCTCGCACAGCTGGCGGGGGTGAGCAATCCGTACTTGAGTCAGATCGAGCGCGGACTGCGCAATCCGTCCGCCGAGGTGCTCGCACAGATCGCGAAGGGTCTGCGGGTCTCCTCGGAGGTCTTGTACATGCGGGCCGGGTACCTCGAGCAGAGGCCGCACGGCCCTGTCCGGGATGCCCTACTGGCCGACGTCAATCTGACCGAACGCCAAAAGCAGGTCCTCCTGGACATCTACGAATCGTTCCGCCGGGAAAACCAGGTGGACGAGGACAGAGGGGACGCAACGGACCTAAAGGGGGGCGTTCCCGGGGGAGACAGGGACAACGAGGTTCCGCACCGCACAACCGAAGTTCCGCCACGCCAGGAGAACGAACCATGACCGAGCCCAAGCTCACCGCCACCGTGACCAAGCCGCTCTACGCCACCGTCGGCGCGGGTGACGCCCTCTACGCCACCGTGCTGGACGTCGTCTCGCAGATCCGCGAGCGGGCCAATTCCGCCGACGTGCAGGGCCGTATCGAAGAGGCCCGCGAGCGTTTCGCCAACCTCCCGGCCGACGTGCAGGGCCAGGTCGAGACCCTGCGCCAGCGCGTGCAGGCGCTGCCGTCCGAGCTGCCCGAGGACCTGGCCGAACTGCGCGAGAAGGCCACCCCCGAGGAGCTGCGCAAGCTGGTCGACCAGTACTACCACCAGCTGCTGGACCTCTACGCCGACCTGGCCGCCCGCGGCGAGGAGACCGTCGAGAAGCTGCGCCACAGCGAGTACGTCGAGTCGCTGCTGAACCAGGACCCGGTCGTGGCGGCCCAGGACGCCTTCGACAAGGCGCGGGCGCAGGCCGAGGCGGCCTTCGAGAAGGCCTACGAGCAGGTCGGCCCGTACATCGGCCGGACCGGTAAGGACGAGGCCCCGGCCGAGGATGCCGTCGACGCCGAGGTCGTGGACGTGACCACCGAGACCGCTCCGGTCGAGGACGAGGCCCCCAAGAAGGCCGCGCCCGCCAAGAAGGCCCCGGCCAAGAAGGCTCCCGCCAAGAAGGCCGCGCCCGCCGCGAAGAAGTAAGACCTCGCGTTCCACGCGAAAAAGCTTGTGGCCCTCGCACACTGCCGTGTGCGGGGGCCACGGTGCTTTGGGGCGCGCGTCGGCGGCGGCTGTGAACGTTGTGTCAAGGAGTCCGTGTCGGGCTGAGAAGCCCTGGTGGACAAGGTTTCGCTCCGTATGATGGCTGGGGTGACGATGGGAATTACCGGATTGATCCTGACGGTGTTGTGGCTGGGCGCGCTCGGCATGACGGTATTCGCCCTCATTCACGCGATTCGTCAACGCCCGGATGCCTTCACGGCCGTGGACAAGTTGACCAAGCCGGTCTGGATCGCGATTCTGGCGGCGTCGCTGGGTGCGTTGCTGCTGGCCCGGACCCCGATCGGGCTGCTGGGCATCGCCGCGGTCGTGGCGACGGGCGTGTACCTCGCCGATGTCCGCCCCAAGGTGGACGAGATTCAGCGCGGGCCGCGCTGGTAACCGGCCCCCGACACCTTCGGCCGCCACTCGGGTCCTCCGGGTGGCGGCCGATTTTTTTCACCGCAATGTGCTGGCCAGGGGTGAAGTCCGTTCCGACTCGGAAACTTTTCGCGTGCTTGCACTAGCAAGCACCCGGTGAGCGGGTTACTGTATCCATCAGTAACACAAAGGAGTGTCCTATGCGGGCAATGCTGCCTCACCCTGCGGACCTCGGCCGAATGGTCCGCGACCGGCTGCGCGAACATCGCGCGGACCTGCGCACCCGGACCTACGGCAATGCCGATCTGAACCCGCCGACAGGTCCCTGCGAGGTCGTTCCGGTCGCCACCTCCGACGGCGCCCACCTGCGGGTGCACGCCTACGGCCCCGCCGACGGCAATGTGCTCGTGCTGGTGCACGGCTGGACCTGCTGCCTCGAATACTGGAACCCCCAGATCAATGCCTTCGCCGGTGAGTATCGCGTGGTCGCCTACGACGTCCGCGGCCACGGCGAGAGCGAATCGGGCACCGCCCCGCTCACCACCGATCAATTGGCCGACGACCTGGCCGACGTCCTGGACGCGGTCCTGAAGCCCGGGCAGCGGGCCGTCCTGGTGGGACACAGCCTGGGCGGCATGACAATTCAGGCCTGGGCCGGACGGTATCCGCAGCGGGTGCAGAAGCAGTTGCTGGCCGTGCTGCTCACCAACACCGCCGCCGGTGACCTGATCGCCGAGACGACCCTGCTGCCCTTCTTCAATCGCGGTCCGGTCGCGCTGCCGTTCGTGATCGGCATGCTCGGGTTGAGCTCACCGATTCTCTTCCCGCCCATCGCGCCGGTGAAGTGGCTGTTCCGCCGCGGCATCATGAGCCTGGCGTCGGTCGGCGACATCGCCGACTTCGGCCTGAACATCGTCCGTTCCTGCCCGGCGCGGGTGCGCGGCCGCTTCGGAGCGCTGCTGTCGTCCCTGGATGTCGGGCGTGGGGCGGCGCGGCTGACCGTGCCGACCACCGTCATCGCCGGATCGGACGACGACATGACCCCGCCGGTGCATTCGGAGCGGATCGTCGAAATGCTCACCGAGGCCGGAAGTCTCGATGGTTTCACCATTCTCCCGACGGGGCATCTCGGAAATGTGGAGGCATACCAGGAGTTCAACGTCGAACTCGCCCGGGTTGCCAAGTCCGCGTTCGGGATTCCCGCGCGGGTGGTGGGTGCCTGAGGGTGGGACCTTTTCCCACCCTTGGTGCCCTATTCCGGGGCGGTGGCCGCCTCGACCATGGACGTGAAGCGAAAGATATACGGCGCTTGCACTAGCAAGCACCTCGGCTAGCGCGCTACTGTGGTCTGGAACACAAAGGAGTGCTCATGTTGGTGAAACTGCCGGAGGCGGGCGTGGATGCGCTGACCGCCCCCTTTCGCCCCGGACTGCGGTCGCGTCGTTACCGGACGGCCTCGCTCAACACCCCGCGTCCCGCCGAAATCATCCCCGTAACCACCCGTGACGGCGCGAAACTGCGCGTGCACGCCTACGGTCCCGCCGACGGCGAGGTCATCGTGCTGGCCCACGGCTGGTCCTGCGCCATCGAATACTGGAACCCGCAGATCAACGCCTTCTCCGGCGAGTACCGGGTGATCGCCTTCGATCAGCGCGGCCACGGCGAGAGCGAATGCGGCACACGGCCTTTCAGCGCCGACCAACTGGCCGACGACTTCTCCGACATCCTCGACGCCGTACTGGCGCCGGGTCAGCGGGCCGTGCTGGTCGGACACAGCATGGGCGGCATGACCATTCAGGCGTGGGCGCGGAAGTATCCGGAGCAGGTCCGGTTCCGGGCCTCGGCGGTTCTGCTGGCCACCACGGCCGCGCGTCAGATCCCCACCCGCGCCACCGTGATTCCGATCCTCAATGACGTGATTCCCGGTCCGGAATGGCTGGCCGTCGCACTCTTCGGCACGCCCGTTCCGCTGCCCGGCGGCGCGGCCGTGCACCTCATCGCCAAGCATCGGCTGGCGAATCCGGCCGCCACCCGCGACGAGGTCCGCTTCGGCGTCTCCATCGTCCGCTCCTGCCGTCCGTCGGTGCGCGCGGCCGTGGCCCGGGGTCTGGTCAAGCTCGACCTGCACGGTGCCGCAGCCAATTTGACCGTGCCGACCACGGTCATCGCGGGCTCCTACGACAGGCTGCTGCCGGAGGTTCACTCCCGCGAGATCGCCGACACCCTCGCCGAGGCGGGCTACCTGGATCGCTACACCGTGCTGCCGACCGGCCACCTGGTGAACATCGAAGCCGCGCACGCGTTCAATATCGAACTGCATCGCGTCATCCGGGTCGCGCGCCGCGGCACGATGGCCACCGCGGTCTGATCGCCTTCCGCGACAGGCCTATTCGAAGACGACGGTGCGACGCCCGTGCACTAGCACGCGGCCCTCGAGATGCCAGCGCAGGCCGCGGGCGAGCACCACGCGCTCGATATCGCGGCCCTGGCGGACCATGTCGTGCACGGTGTCGGAGTGGTCGATGCGGATGACGTCCTGCTCGATGATCGGGCCCGCGTCCAGTTCCGCGGTCACGTAGTGGCAGGTCGCCCCGATCAGTTTCACGCCGCGCGCGAAGGCCTGGTGGTAGGGCCGTGCGCCGACGAAGGACGGCAGGAAGCTGTGATGGATATTGATGGCTCGACCCGCCCAGTGCTCACACAGTTGCGCGGGTAGCACCTGCATGAAGCGGGCCAGCACCACGGCGTGCGGGTCGTGGGCGTCGACCAGTTCGCGCACCTGCTCGAAGGCCGGGCCGCGCTCGGCCGGATCCTTGGGGAACGGCACGTGGTGGAACTTGATGCCGTGCGCCTCGGTCATGGCGGCCAGGTCCGGGTGATTGCCGATGACGGCCTCGATGGTGGCGGGCAGTTCCCCGCTGGTGGCGCGGCCGAGCAGGTCGTGCAGGCAGTGGCCGTCCTTGGAGACCAGCAGCACCGCGCGGCGGCGTTCGCCGGTGTCCAGCAGCTGCCAATCGGCTTCGAGGTCGGCGGCGACGGCGGTGAAGCGGTCGCGCAGCTCGGTCAGATCGAAGGGCACGGTAGCGGCCTCGAGGGCCTGCCGGGTGAAGAACCACCCGGTCTCCAGATCGGAGTGGTAGCCCGCCTCCACGATCGAGCCGCCGAAATCGGCGATGAACGAGGTGATGCGGGCGATGATGCCGGGACGGTCCGGGCAGCCCAGGGTGAGCACGTAGCGACGGTCGTCCAGGGTGGAACTCATCCGGCTATCTTCCCAGCAACCACCCGGGTCCCGACCAATGGGGTGAATCGGCCCTTCCGGTCACAATGTGTAGAAGGCGTCGGCGTAGTGGAATTCGCCCTTGATCTCGAGCTCGTACGCGGTCAGGGGGCGGACCTGGAAGTGGGAGGACCAGTCCGCGACATCCGGGATGATGCCCAACCGAGTGCCGGGGACGAAACCGAAGCGGGGGTAGTACTCGAGGCTGCCGAGCAGGCCGACCAGCGGCTCGTCGAGGGCGTCGGCCGCGCCGAGGGCCGCGTGCATGAGGGCCGATCCGATGCCCTTGCCCTGGTGTTCGGCGAGCACCCCGATCGGGCCCAGGGCCAGCACCGGGAACGGGCCCACGCCCGCGCGGGTGAGGCAGACGTGGCCGACCACCCGATCCTGGAATTCCGCCACCAGCGACAGGGTCGGAATCCAGGCCGAGCCATCGTCGCGCAATCGGTGGACGAGACCGACCTCGACCGGGTCGGCGGACGGATTGGCTGGGTCAGCGGAGGGATTACCGGGGGAGCGCTCGAAGGCGCTGCGATGCACCGCGTCGATCGTTACGGCATCGCCGGTACGTTCACGACGGATCAGCACGCCTACAAGCATGCGTGACGGCGGCTGCGGCCCGCAACGAAATTCGCCGGGACGGTGCTGGATCGTGAGGATGTGCCAAACTCGGTGCTCATGGCACAGATTTCCCGTCGTGACGTGGCGGCGATGATCGATCACACCCTGCTGGCCCCCGAGGCCACCCCCGCCGAGGTGACCGCGCTCGTCGACGAGGCGCGCGAGTTGGGGGTGCTCGCGATCTGCGTGTCCCCGTCCATGCTGCCGGTGCGCGCGCCGGGTCTGGTGGTGGCCACGGTCGCGGGTTTCCCGTCCGGCAAACATCATTCGCTGGTGAAGGCGGCCGAGGCCCGGCTGGCCGTGGACCAGGGCGCGGCCGAGGTGGACATGGTCATCGATGTCGGCGCGGCGCGGGCGGGGGACTACAACGCGGTGCTGGCCGACATCGTCGCGGTGCGAGAGGCCATGGGGGACGCGGCATTGCTCAAGGTAATTCTCGAAAGTGCCGCGCTCAGTGACGAGGCCATTGTCGAGACCTGTCGGGCCGCCGAGCTGGCGGGCGCGAACTTCGTGAAGACCTCCACCGGTTTCCATCCCGCGGGCGGGGCCAGCGCGCACGCGGTGAAACTGATGGCCGACACCGTCGGTGGGCGACTGGGCGTGAAGGCCAGCGGCGGCATCCGCACCGCGGCGCAGGCGGCGGAGATGATCGCCGCCGGCGCGACGCGGCTCGGCTTGTCGCGGTCTCGTGAAGTGCTGGAAGGGTTTCCGCTCTAGCAGGTCACGTTCTGCTGCTGCCCGTTCTGGTCGGCGGCCTGCAGATCGGCGTGGCCGCCACGCAGCGAGACGTGCAGCCCGTCCTTGGTGACCTCGACCTTGGTGGGCTGCAGGCCCATCGGGTAGCTCTGCAGGCTCTGGGTCATGAGATCCACGATGCCCGAGACCAGATCGGTGGGCAGCCCGAAGCCCATGAGCGAGGCCTGCAGGGTGTCGACCTCGATCTTGTCGCCCACGATCTTCGGCTTGACCTGCAGCTGGGCCAGGCCGCCCAGCACCGCGAAGCTCAGCGTGCCCGAGTTCGGGTCCGAGGTCGCGCCGGAGACCAAGCCGCCCAAGGTCTTCGTGATGCCCTCGTTGCTCCAGGTCACCTCGGCGGTGGAGCTGCCGACGGTGGCGCCCTGCTGGCCATTGCCCTTCAGCTCGACGTCATTGAAGGTGGCGTGCACGACCATGTCCTGGGCCGGGCCGAACTTGGTGTCGTCGCTGTCCACCGTCACCGAGGACACCTTCTTGTCGAACATGGTGAGCAGCAGCGGTTTCCAGCCGAAGGACACGTCGATCTTGGAGCCCATCTGGGCCTCGAACTGCGAGCTGATGCACGACTCGTACTTGTGCCGGGCGTAGGCCTCGCCACCGGCCAGGCCGCCCGCCACCAGCAGCGCCACCACCAGGCCGACGATCAGCAAGGTCTTCTTGTGATTTCGGCGCATACCGGGTGAACCTCCCTGTCCACCACCGACATTCACCGGCGGCGGCGGGGTGCCGGGCGGCTGCTGGAAGCCGCCGGTCGCGCCCTGGGCGTAGGCGGGGTCGCCGGTGTAGCCCATGCCATTCGGCAGGGGCGCGGTCGCGTTCGGTGGATAACCCGCCTGGTCGGCGACCGGGTGACCGCCGCTCGCGCCCGGCACGTAGGCGGCCTCGCCCGGGTGAATGGCCTGGGTCGCCTGCTCGCCGAGCACCGCGGTGGGCTGGTCGCCGTGCTGGGCGGTGGGCTGGTCGCCGTGCTGGGCGGTGGGGTCGTTCCACCACTCTTGTCGGGGCGTCGGCTGTGCGCCTTGGCCGCTGTGCACCTCGGTCGGCGAGTCGTGCTGCGCGCCTAGGACTTCGGTGGGCGTGCTGTCCGGCTTGTCGAGATCGACCGGCCGCCCCTGTGGATCGACAGGCTGCACAGCGGCATCGGCCGGCTGCGCGGCGGCGTCACGGGTGGTCGCGTCGTTCGAGGTGGGGTCCGAACTCATGGCAGCGATTCTTCCCGACCTTTCTGTGCGGGCTCTGAGCTTCCCGTGAGGTGTCGGCTCACACCGCCGGATTGTGACGTATCACACAGGGGTCCGGCCTATTCTGGATCTCATGGCAGGGGACGGGGCGCCGGAGCCCGATCCGGAACACGGATGGCTGGCATTGCGGGAGCAGGCCGGGCGGCACGCCGGATATTTCACCACCCGTCAGGTGCTGCGCACGGGGTGCGAGGTCCGGATTCGGGACGGGTTGCGCGACGGCAGCGTGCTGCGCTCGGGGGTCGGGCTGCTGCGGCTGGCGGACTGGCCGGACGGGCCGCTGGACGAATACGCCATGTGGTCGGCCTGGTTCGACGGCGCGGCCGCGGTCTCCCATCACAGCGCGGCCGAACTGCACGGTCTCGGGCGCTTGCGGCCCCGGTACGTGCATCTTTCGGCGCGGGTCGGGCGGTTCCCGCTCTCGCCGCGACTGGTGGTGCTGCGCCGCGGTTTCGCCCGCAAGGACGTGGAGTCGGCGGGCGCGTTCCTGGTGACGACGCCGCTGCGCACCGTGCTGGATCTGGCCGAGGCGGGCATCGGGCAGGCCGCGCTGGACGAGGTGGTGGCCGACGCGGTCGCCATCCACCGCTGCGCGCGGGCCGAAATCCGTTCCGCCAGTGCCGCTCTGGACCCATCCGCGGCCGCCCGGCTGCGCCGGGCGCTGACCCGCACCCAGCAGGACCCGCGGTAGGGGTTTCATCGCGCGGGCTTCGAGTTTTGCGGGGGCCGGATTCGTGGCAGGGTGACTGTCCATGGGCAAGGTCGGTGCTGGCGTGTGGGATCTGGTGTTTCCGCCCGGACCGCCCGACCTGATCGCCGACATGTTCTCCGCGGCCGTGGTGGCCGACGCGATTCGGCCCTACGACGCCGATCTCGCGCAATCGGTGGAGACCTGCCGGGACTGGCGGCGCGAATACCACCGGGTCTTCCGGGGGATGACGGCCCTGGCCATCAGCGCGCCGGAGATCTCGCTGGGCATGGCCGCGGCCGGACTGGACTCGGTGCGGCACATGCTGCGCTTCGCCGTCGGGCGCACGGTCGCGACGCTGGACACCATCGACGTGGACGCGGAAGCCGATGCGGCCGTGCTCGAGACGGGCGAGGTGGCGGGCGAGGCCGCGGCGGTGAAGCGACTCGAGGTGCCGTGGCGGGGGCGGCTGCTCGCCGAGGACGCGCTGCGGCTGCGGCTGGCCGAATGGCAGACCCGCGGGATTCTCGAGGCCGATTTCGTGGCGGCCGTCGAACGGGTCATCGAGCATCCGGAGTGGTTGGCGCTGCCCGGTTTCCGGGTCACCGTGACCGGTGCGGGCGCGGAACTCGGTCCGCTGCGGCCGCTGCTGGCCTGGGGCGCGGACGTGCTGGCCGTGGACCGGCCGGGCCGGGCCCGCTGGGACCGGCTGCGCGCCGCCGCCCGCGGCGGGGCCGGTGTCCTGCGTTTCCCCGTTGTCGACGCCGAAGCCGGGGTCGATATCGCCAGAAGCTTTCCGGCCCTGGCCCGTTGGATCACCGCGCACAGTGACGCCCGCCCGGTGCTCGGTCTCTACGCGGAACTGCCCGGCGCGGCGGGCGTGCGACTGGCCGCCGCCTCCGATGTGCTCGCCGAGACGCTGCTGCGCCGTCATCCGGATGCCGCCCTGGCCCTGCTCGGATCCCCGACCGACACCTACGCCGTCCCCGCCTCGGTGGTCGCCGCCGCACGGGATCGACTGGTGCGGCGCGGTTTTCGCGGCAGTGCCCAGGATCTGGTGCACAAACTGGCCCCGCGCTCGCTGTACCGCCTCAACTACGCCCGCCCCATCTTCGACACCGACGGCGGGGCCTGGGGCCTGTTCGACAATCTGCCCGCCCTCGCGGGCCCGGATTACGCGCTGGCGCAACGCCTCCCGCGCTGGCGCGCCGTCCTGGCGCGCGCGGCGGGCCACCCGGTGTCCTTCACCGTCGCACCGCCCGCCTGGACCCGCAGCCTGGCCCGCGAATCCGGTTGGCGCACGGCCGCGTACCGCGCCGCCTCCCGCTTCGGCATCGAGGTCTTCGACCCCGGCACCGCCCGCACCCTGCTCGCCGCCAAGCTGGTCGCCGATCTGCATGCCGACAATGAGCCCCGAACCTCCAATCCCGAAGCGCTTTTCGCGACCGGCGCGGCGCACGGCGGCCTGTGGCGTCAGCCCTTCGCCCCGCGCTCCCTACTCGCCCCCGCCGCGCTCTCCGGCGCGATGCGGGAACTGCGTCACAAATTCCAGTAACTCGCCTCAGGGCAGGGGCGCGACCGCGGACCACGGGACGGTCAGGAGGTTGTCGCGGAGGCGGCGGCGATACGGGCGGAGCGGAAAGCCCTGTTGGCGTAGGAGTTCCGCCGCGTGCCGCCAGCGCACGCGCGGGCCGTACGGGGCCAGCGGCGCGGCGACGGCCCAGGCGCGGTCGGCGGCCGTCAGCAGGGTGTGAATGGGTTCGCCCGGAACATTGCGGTGGATGAGGGCCTTGGGGAGACGTTCGGCTATGTCGGAAGGGGTTTCGACGGTGAAGGGGTCCCAGGCCAGGGTGAGCGACAGCGGTGCGGTGCGGTCCAGGAGGATCCAGGCGCAGCGGCGGCCCAGCTCGTCGCAGGTGCCGTCGAGGAGCAGGCCGTCGGGAGCCAAACCGGACTGGATGGTCGACCAGGCTTCGGGGACCGCCGCTTCCGGGTACTGGCGCAGCACATTGAAGGCGCGAACCAGGGTGGGGCGCAGGCCCGCCAGCTCGAACCCGCCGCGGGCGAAGACCACGCCATCGCGGGCCGGGACGACGCGCTCCGGATCGATCTCCAGCCCGACCACGCGCAGATCCGGTCGGACGGTGCGCAGCCGGGCCGCCATTTCCAGCGTGGTGACCGGGCTGGCCCCGTAACCGAGATCCACCACGAGCGGATCGGAAGCGTCCAGCAACCGCTGGGCGACCAAGGGGTCGTGCGCGAGCCACCGGTCGCTGCGGCGCAGTCTGTTGATCCCGGTGGTGCCGCGGGTGATCGTCCCGATCGGCTTGTTCAGCCGACGGGGTAGTGCTGATCCAGCCAGTTCTTCGTCACCTCGGCCTCGATGCGGAACAGGTCGACCAGGTTCACCAGCATGAGCTGTTCGAGCCTGCGGCCGAAGAACGGCATGGCCACCTGCGCGTGCGAGGAGATGCGCAGGGTGCAGCCGATATCGGTGGGGAACAGGCGCATGGTGCCGCCCAGAGTGCCGGGGGCACTGGGGACTTCGGTGGTATACGCGCCGGTCACCTCGGGTCCGAAGGGGCCGTAGGTTTCCCGGCGGGTGATCACCATGTCCTTGTGCACGACCATCTGCGCCATATCGGGCAGGGTGTCGCGCGGGAGCACGTGCCGCAGTTCGACCGTGATGCCGTCCTCGTCGGAGTCCAGACTCACGATGTCGTTCGGGGAGTGCTTGCGCAGTTCCGCGATGCGCGCATCCCAGTGCTCGCGGTTCATCATCGCCGCGTACACCTCTTGCGTGGTGTGCAGCGGATACCGCGCGGAGTAGTCGAGTCGGCGGGCCACGATCGCTCAGGTTACTGCCGGGCGACCCCCGTCAGTGCGAACTCAGCCAATTGTCGGTGAACTCGGCCTCGCGTTCCAGCAGCGCGGTGAGGTGCTCCTGGATCGCGGCCTCGATCTTCTTGCCGAACAACGGGATCTTCACCTCGATGGACGCGTCCACCACGAAGGTGGACCCGGAGCCGTCGTCGGTGACGGTCAGCGTGCCGTTCACGTTCGCGGGCGCGCCGTCCACGTGCGCCTCGACGGTGCCGCCGCTGCCGTGCCAGGTCTCGGTGCGCGGAATGACCAGGCCCTCCGGCTTGATCGCGGTGATCTGGCTGGGGAGCTCTTCGGCCGGGATCGTCTGCACCATGTCGACGCGCACCTGGTCGCCGCTGATCGCGATGTTCTCGATGCGGGCGTTCGGACCGCCCACCGCCTCGATCCGGTCCTTCCAGTACTGCTCGTCGGCGAACGCCGCACGCACCGCGGCCATGGGATGGGTCGAGTGCGCGGTGAAGGCCAGAGGTGTCGCCATGGTCGGACACGCTACCGTCTGTGCCTGTGCGTACTTCTCGGGTGGTGTCGTTCGACGAGCTGCGGGACCGACTGACGGCGACCGGCGCGCGGCTGCGCGCGCGGGTGCCGCTGGCCGAGCTGACGACCCTGCGGGTCGGCGGCCCGGCCACGGTGGCCGAATGCGCGAGCACCGACGCGCTGGTGGCGACCGTGCGCGAACTGGACGCGGCCGGAATTCCGGTGCTGCTCATCGCCGGTGGCTCCAATCTGCTCATCGCCGATGACGGTTTCGACGGCGTGGTCGTGCGCATCGCGACCGCGGGCGTCGAGATCGGCGCGGACTCGGTGATCGCCGAGGCGGGCGCGAACTGGGACACCGTGGTGGCCGCGACCGTGGCGGCCGGGTTCGGCGGCCTCGAATGCCTGTCCGGCATTCCGGGTTCCGCGGGCGCCACGCCGGTGCAGAACGTCGGCGCGTACGGCGTCGAGGTGGCGGGTTTGCTGCGCCGGGTGCGGTTGCTGGACCGGGCGTCCGGCGAGATCCGCTGGGTCGAGCCCGGCGAGCTCGGATTCGGTTACCGCACTTCGGTTCTCAAGCACAGCGACGCGGCGGTGGTGCTGGCGGTCGAATTCGCGCTGCGCGCGGACGGTTCCAGCGCGCCGCTGGGCTATCGCGAGCTGGCGAACTCGCTCGGCGCGGCGGAGGGCGAGTCGCGTCCGGCCGCCGAGGTGCGCGCGGCGGTGCTGCGCTTGCGGGCGGGCAAGGGCATGGTGCTCGATCCGGACGATCACGACACCTGGAGCGCGGGCTCGTTTTTCACCAATCCGGTCGTTCCGGACGATGAGGTGCCGGCGGTGCGGGCGGCGATCGCGTCACATGTGGGCGCGGACGTGGCCGTGCCCACGTTCCCCGCCGCGGGCGGGGTAAAGTTCTCCGCGGGCTGGCTCATCGAACGCGCCGGTTTCGCCAAGGGCTTTCCGGGCGAGGGGTATCCAGCACGTTTGTCGACCAAACACACGCTGGCGCTGACCAATCGGGGTGCGGCCACCGCGACCGATCTGGTCACCCTCGCCCGCACGGTTCGCGACGGGGTTGCTGAACGCTTCGGGATTCGTCTCGAGCCCGAACCCGTGACCGTGGGTGTGAGCCTGTAGCGAGTGGCTTGGGCCACCATTTCAGCGTCCGGGATACACGGTTTGCGGGGGTAGGGTCGAGAAAGTGAGCAATCGAGGACTGTCCCGTCGTGCTGCCCTGCGGGCGGCACTCGTGGCATCGACGGCAGTGATCGCGGCGGCGTGTTCGTCATCCAAGAACGGTGGCGGCGGCTCTCCCAAGGCCGCCGAGCCGGTCGCGACCGTCAAGCTGGAGCCGGGCAACGGCAGCGAGAACGTCAACCCGACGGCGGCGGTGACGGTGACCGTCACCAATGGCCGCATCGACCAGTTGACCCTGACCAATGCCAATGGCAAGCAGGTAACCGGCACCTTCGACGCCACGCGCAGCAAATTCACAGTGAACGAAGCCCTCGGGTACGGCGTGACCTATACCTGGGCTGGCACCGCGATCGGCACCGACAACAAGCCGGTGGCCATCGACGGCAAGTTCACCACCGTCAGCCCCAAGTCGACCGCGCCCGCCACCATCAATATCGGTGACGGCCAGGAGGTCGGCATCGCCGCGCCGATCATGCTCCAGTTCAAGGGGCACATCGAGAACAAGGCGGCCGTCGAGAAGGCGCTCACCGTCACCGCGACCCCGGCCACCGAGGGCTCCTGGGCCTGGCTGCAGGACGACAACGGCGGCTCGCGCGTGCACTGGCGACCGCGCGAGTACTGGCAGCCCGGCACCACGGTGCACGTCGGCGCCAAGCTCTACGGCCTGGACATGGGCGGCGGCCTGTTCGGCGACTCCGACCTCACCTCCGATTTCAAGATCGGTCGGTCGCAGATCGTGCGCGGCTACGCGCCCAGCCACCGCGTCCAGGTGATTCGCGACGGCCAGACCGTCTTCGACTTCCCGTGCAGCTACGGCGAGGGCAACGAGGACCGCAATGTCACGCGGTCGGGCATTCACGTGGTGACCGAGAAGTACGAGGACTTCGTGATGTCCAACCCGCCGTTCTACACGAACGCGCGCGAGCGCTGGGCCGTCCGCATCTCGAACAATGGCGAATTCATCCACGCCAACCCCATGTCCGCTGGCGCCCAGGGCAATTCGAACGTCACCAACGGCTGCATCAACCTCAGCACCGCCGACGCCCAGGCGTACTTCCCGACCGCGCTCTACGGCGACCCGGTCGAGGTCACCGGCACCCGCATCCAGCTCTCCGCGGCCGACGGCGACATCTACGACTGGACCATCGACTGGGATACCTGGAAGAGCCTGTCGGCCTTGCAGGGTGAACCGAAGAACCAGATCTCGGCGACCCCGCTGCCGCCGCAGCCCGTCGGCGGCCGCTGAAACGTCGTGCCCGGCAGGTGAACCCGTGTTCACCTGCCGCTGCGGGCCCGCGAGCCTCAGTCGATCCACAGTCGGGTGTCGTGGGATTCGACCAGGGCGCGAACGTGATTCACGGCCTGGGCGGCCGGTTGTGCGGGTAGCCGCCGACCGTCCCGAAGTCGCACCGCCACCTCGCCGTTCGCGGTTTCGGCGGGTCCGAGAATGAACTGGTAAGGGACCAAGCGGTTTTCGCGGATGCGCGCGCCCAGGCTGCCCGACTCCGCGCCGAACACCTGTGTCCGCAGCCCGGCGGCCACACACCGGTCGACGAGGTCGGCAGCCGCGGCCTCCTCGGCCTCGGAGATCGGGAACACGGCGATCTGCAGCGGGGCCAACCACGCGGGGAACGCGCCGCCGTGCTGTTCGATCAGCTGCGCCACCGCCCGTTCGACGCTGCCGATAATGGCGCGGTGCACCATGACCGGGCGATGCTTGGCCGCGTCCGCGCCGATGTAGTGCAGATCGAACTGCTCGGGTTGGTGGAAGTCGATCTGCACGGTGGACAGGGTGGCCTCGCGGCCCGCGTGGTCGGTGACCTGGACGTCGATCTTCGGCCCGTAGAAGGCCGCCTCGCCCTCGGCCGACTCGTAGGGCAGCCCGGAGCGATCCAGCACCTCGGTCAGCAGTTTGGTCGATCGCTGCCACATCTCCGGTGCCGCAACGTATTTCCCGCCCGCGCCGGGCAGGGACAGGCGGTAGCGGCTCGCGGTGATGCCCATGGCGTGGTAGGCCGCGGTGATCAACTCCAGCGCCGCGGCGGCCTCGTCGGCCACCTGCTCCAGGGTGCAGAAAATGTGCGCGTCATTGAGCTGGATACAGCGCACCCGGGTCAAACCGCCCAGGACACCGGACAATTCGGAGCGGTACATGCCGCCCAACTCGGCCAGCCGCAGCGGCAGTTCGCGGTAGCTGTGCGAGCGGGAGCGGTAGATCAGCGCGTGATGCGGGCACAGGCTGGGGCGCAACACCACCTGTTCGCCGCCGAGATCCATCGGCGGGTACATGTCGTCGCTGTAATGCGCCCAGTGGCCCGAGATTTCGTACAGTTCGCGCTTGCCGAGCACCGGGGAGTACACGTGGCGATACCCGGCGCGACGCTCGACGGTGCGGATGTACTCCTCGAGACTGTGGCGGACGATCGCGCCATCGGGCAGCCAGTAGGGCAGGCCCGCGCCGATCAGCGGGTCGGTGTCGAAGAGTTCGAGTTCGCGGCCGAGTTTTCGATGGTCGTACATGTGGTCTCCTCCGGACGAGGGCGAATGACCACGCAAAGCAACAAGCCCCGGGCATTCGCCCGGGGCTTGGTCGAAACAGGGTTCAGCGCGCCGGGACGGTGTCCGGCGTCGTAGTCGACTGCGCGCGCTGCATGACCGGAGACGGTACCCCGGTGCTGCGCCGAACGACAACTGCGAGTTCGGCGCGCCACGGCTAGGGTCGTCGAATGACCACCGCGACACCACGATTCGGGCGGCCGCTGAGCCCGTCGGAGCGATGGTTCTGGATCATCGACACCCTGTCTCCGGCGCATTGCGTGGGGCGGGTACGCGTGCACGGGCCCGTCGCCGCCCAGCGTTGGGAAGCGGCGGCCGCCGCACTGCTCGCGGAGTACCCCTTGCTGCGGATGCGGGTGGTGGACCGAGCGGGGCGGGACCCGTGGCTGCGGCCGGACGCCGCGGCCTCGATTCCGGTGCGCCGGGTGGTGACCGAGAACGATGGGGCGTGGGTCGAGGAGATCGACGCCGAGTTGCGCACGCCGTTCGAAGTGCGGCAGGGCCTGGTCAGAATTGTCGATATCGCCGTAGGGGTGGGCACCGAAGGCGAGTTTCACGACATCGTTCTGACCGTCTCGCACATCGTTGTCGACGGGCGATCGCTGATGGCTCTGTTGCGGAAATTGGTCTTACACGCCAGCGGAAAAGGTGTTTCCCCGGTCGAGCGGAATTCGACGGCCCCGGTCGATGACTTGATTCCGACCGCGGCACGCGGGTTTTGGCGCTACGCGTACACGAATCTGTTCGATCAGGCGGCGGCCTTGCGGGCGCGTCCGGTGCGCTTGACCGGACCGGCGGCGGAATTGTCGGATCGCCGGACCAGAGTCGTCCATCGCGTCATTGACCGGGAAGCCTTGTCGGACTTGATTTCCGATTGCCGCCGCGCCGGGGTGACGGTGCACGGCGTGCTGGCGGCGGCGGTGGCCGCGGCGGTCGGCCGGGTAGCGGACGCGAGGGTGGGCGGCTACGCGGGAATCGGCTCGCCCGTGGATTTCCGCCATCTGCTGGAACCCGCGCCCGAGCCCGACGATCTGGGCGTCTATGCCCCGGTGCTGGTTGGTTTCGTGCCGTTCGGTCCGGATCTCTCGGTGTGGCGGGCCGCGTGCTCGGTGAAGCGGCAACTGGATCGAGGGGTGCGGGAGCGGCGGCATTTGTCGACGGTGGCGGGGATGCGGTTCGGGACGCCGAAGGACGCGCGAACCGGTCGGCGGTTGGCGGGCCTGGTGGATCGACGTGCGCCGTGGAATGTCTCGGTCACGAATATCGGGCGCGTCGAATTTCCGGCGCGGACGGGCGCACATCGTTTTTCGAATCTCACCTTGGCGGCGTCGAATTCGTGCGTCAGCGTCATGACGGTCGCGGTGGCGACCGCACACGACGAAATGCGGCTCGCCTTCTGCTATGTCGAACAGGTGGTGACCGAACGGCGGGCGCGGGAATTCGCCGATGCGGTGCTGGCCGCCCTGCTGGAGCGGCCGGAACCGTCAGCCGATTCGGCGCTCCAGCAGGGCGCGTAGGGCGGCCCGATCGGGCTTTCGGGTGCGGCCGCTCACGGGGATCTCCGCGACGGTCACGATATCGTCCGGCAATGCGGAAACATCGATGAGCGAGGGCAATTCGCGGCGCAGCCGGGCTTCGACATCGACGGCGTCCGGGTCCGCCACCACGGCCAGCACAATGCGTTCGTCGCCGATCTCGTCCGGAATACCGACCATGATGGCCTGCCGCACGCCCGCCACCGTGGCGATGGTCGGTTCGTACAGTCCCGGATAGATATTGGTCTTGCCCCGGATCATCATGTCCTTCTTGCGGCCCATGAGCACCAGGGTGTCGCCCTCGAAGCGGGCGAGGTCACCGGTCGCGATCTCCTTCAGGGCGGATTCGCCGAGGTAGCCGCGGCACAGGTTCGGTCCGGAGAGGATGAGTTCGCCGTCATCGGCGATGCGCGCGTCCACGCCGTCGACCGGCGGTCCGAGCGGATCGCCCGGCCCGCCGAAGTCCAGCTTGTCGGTGCCGGAAACAATGGCGACGGGCAGTATTTCGGTCATGCCGTAAATGGCGAGGAATTCGGTGTCCGGCAGCACCGCGCGGGCACGCCGCAACAGCGCAGGGGTCACCGGCGCGCCACCCAGCGAGATCTCCTCGAGGTTCGTCGGCGCGGGGACCCGCCCGGCCTCGATGGCGTCGAGGGCGGCCGCGAGATCGGCGGGCGTGAAGAACGCGTGCGTGGCGGTATCCAGGGTCCGCGCGAATCCGACCGGGTCGATATGGGTTTCGAAGCGCGGATACCGCGGCATGGACCAGCGCGCACCCTCCAATACCGCGGGTAGGCCCATCATCAACTGCTCGGTGTGCAGGTGCGAGCCGGGCATGAGCGTGGTGCACCCGGCCATGGCCGCCAGCCCGGCGCCCAGCGAACCCCGGGTGTGCACAACGGCTTTCGGCGCGGCGGTGGTGCCGGAGGTGAAGACGATCAGCGCCTCGGCCTCGGGATCCTCGACGGGCGTGTCGACGGTCGAGCCGCTGGCCGGACCCGACCAGCCGGGTTCGGACCCGATCAGCTGCCGTAGTGGAATCGACCCGCGCGGCGTCCCGGGTAGGCGCGGCCCGCAGTGAATGTGGCGCAGGGGTAGCTTCCCGAATTCGGGCAGCGACAGCCCGAGCCGACGCCCGTAGCGCCGCAAAGGTCCGCTCAGCAGGTACAGCAGCGATTCCGTTGCCGCCCAGGTCGGGCGCACCAATTCCAGTCGGCGCGCGAACAATTCGGGCCCGACCCCCGGATCGACGAACACGATGGTGCCGCCCGCCGTGACCGTCCCGAGAATCAGCACCACCGCGTCGACACACGGCCGAATCGAGAACAGCATGCGGTCGCCGGGCCGGAAGCCCTTGCTGTGCAGCCGCTTCACCACCAGCCGAATCCGGGCGTCCAGCTCGGCGAAGCTGAGCGGCGGTTCCCCGATCATGCCCAGGGCGGGCGCGTCGGGGGTGCGCAGCACCTGCTCACGCAACAGCGCGGTGAAATCCTCACCCGCCGAACCACTGTCGAAGCCAACGTCGTTCACCGGATGTCCACCAGCTCCGGTTTGTAACGGTGATCGGCGTACCAGGCCAGGGTCTTGCGCACACCCCAGGCTCGCACGCGCCGATTGGAGCCGTACACCCGCACGTCCCGGCGCAGCCCGTAGTCGGTGGTGAGCGTGCGGACCGCGTTGACCAGCGCCCGGTCCTCGTGCAGATCCTCGATGGCGGTGCGCGGGAAGCCGCCCGCGGCCTCGTAGAGCTCGGCGGTAATGGCCATATTGCAGCCGGGCGTCATGACATAGGGCCCCAGGTACCGCGGATCCCGATTGCCGGGCCGGAACTTCCCGAAGTACGACGCGACCTCGAGCGCCACCCGAATGACGGTGCGGTCCCGCAGATTCACGCCCTCGTCGGTGCGCGGCACGAGCTGCCCGCTGATCAGCCGCAGCCCCGAGTCGAAGGCGGCACGGATCCGCGCGGTCCAGTCCGGCGCGGGTAGGCAGTCGGCGTCGGTGCGGGCCAGCCACACCGCGCCCGCCGCGATGGCGTGCCGCATGCCGGTGTCGGCGGCCGCGCCGGTGCCCTTGCACGGCTCGGTGACGAGTTCGATCCGCATGCCCGGATGGGTTTCGGCGAAGTCGCGCACCACTTTCGCGGTGCCGTCGGTCGACGCGTTGTCCACCACCAGCAGCGTGAAGTCGCGGTCGCGCTGGGCGGCCAGGGCGGCGAGCGTGGCGGTGATGCCGTGCTCCTCGTTGTAGGCGGGCACGATCACCCAGAGTCCGTGCATCGTTCCTCCGGTGGATTTCGCGCCCGGGCTTACCGTTTCGGCAAGCGATAGGCGATGGCGGCGGCCGAGGGTCCGGCCCCGGCGGCCACGAACAAGGCTACGTCGGCCCGCTCGAGCTTGCCGCTGTCGCGGGCTGCCAGGAAGGCGACGGGCAGTGCCGAGGTGTGCGCGTCGCTCTCGGTGTCGTCGGCGCTGACGGCCTCGGGGTCGATGCCGAGCCGTCGGGCCAGCAGGTGCGGGAAGTCGGCGGTGGGCCGTCCGCACAGGAGCACGACGCGGTCGGCGGCGACGTCGGCCACCTCGAGGGCCTCGCTGGCCGCCGAAATCGCGTGGTGCAGTAGCTCTTCGAGGCTGGTGGTGCGGTTCACGGTGATCGAGGACCGACCGGTCGCTCCCATTTCCGATAAGCGCAGATAGCCCTCGGCGGCGGGCCGCCCGTCGGTGGCGCTGATGTGCAGGGCCCCGAAACCGGCTGGGCCGGGCGACTTTTCCAACAGCATGGCCGCACCGACCGGTTTGATCGGGAAGCCCGCCTGCGGCTCCGGCGATTTCGACGGATGCGCGTCACCGGACACCACCAGCACCCGGTGCACCGTCGGGGCCTCCAGCAGCGCCTGGCTGACCTGCACCGCGTTGAGAATCCCGCAGGCCCCGTTCATCAGATCGAACGACAGGCACGGCACATCGCCGCTGTGATACTCCAGCCCGATGCCCGCCTGCTGCTGAATCAGCGCGGACATGGCCGGTTCCACCATGTTCGAGTCGCGGTAGACCCCGGTATTGATGAGCGCGTCGATGCGCTCCGGCGTGGTACCGGCCTCCGCGATGGCGCGGCGCGCGGCGGCCGCCGCCTGTTCGATGGAACTGCCGCCGCCGATTTCGGTGGTTACGGAAGAAATTACGATTCCCATGCTGCATCACACCCGAAGATCGCCGAGCGTCACCGACAGAAACCCGGCCACGACACCGGAAGCCGCGGGCACCATCAGTACTTTCGCTCCGGACGCTATCCGTTGTTGTTTGAGCGCGTCGTGCAAAACAACGAAATGCGAGGTGGAAGCGGTGTTGCCGAAGCGGTCCAGGACCATGAGCGCGGGCGGCACCGCGGCGTCGAATTCCCGCTCGGCGATCTTGGCCACGAATTCCACTGCGGGGGCGCTGAATTGATGATGGATCACATGGTCGTAGCGCTCCGCGCCGAAACTGCCGCCGCGCTCGGCGAGGAAATCCCGCTGCCGCGTGGTCCACAGCAGATAGCGAGACTCGTTGTGCATGGCCCGATTATCGGTGTAGAGCGCGATGCCGGGGCCGCGATCACTGGGCATACCCAGGCAGAGCTGCGCGAACGAGGCACTGGTATTGAGTTCGATGTAGTCGATGCAATCCGCGTCCGTGCCTTCGCCATCGAGAATGACCGCCGCCGCGCCGTCGCCGACGGTCAGTGAGGCGAACTGCGGATCGTATTTCTGCGACATCTCACGCACCGCGGTATCGGAGATGGGCGTGATGTACTCCCCGGAAACCACCAGCCCGCGTTTCACCAGGCCCGCACGAATCATGCGATCCAGCACCAGAACTCCGCTCATCATGCCCGCGCAGGCATTGGAGACGTCGAAGTGGATGGCGCCGGCCGCGCCGAGTTCATTGCGCACCATGAGCGCGAACGAGGGCTCGAGACAGAATTCACCGTCGCGAATGCGGGTGATGGAGCAGGAAATGACGACATCCAGTTCGGCGGCGTCATAGGACGAATTGTCCAGTGCCGCACGCGCCGCCGCCAGGGCGAGGTCGAGCGAGTCCTCACCCTCGGCGCACACGCGGCGGTGCCGCACGCCGCTGATGCGCTCCAGGTCGAGGGGTGCTTCGACGGCCAATCGGGCCAGTAGTTCCGCGGTCGATACCTCGGTGTCGGGCAGATAGGACCCGATCGCCTCGATGCGTGATCTCACCATGTGTTCACTTCCAGCGTCCTCGGTTTCGAGGGACGCTAGCAGTGCCCGCATTTCGGTTTTGAAAAATCTTCGATTCAGATCATGTGAGCTGAACTACAGTGCGGCACAACGCATCAGGCGCGACGGGCTCAGTCGCGCCGCGCGAAGCGCCCCGACTCGGCCTGATCGCGCGGCTTGACCACGATGGTGTCCAGATTGACGTGCGGCGGCCGCGACGCCACGAAGCCCACGATCTCCGCGATGTCCTGGGCCACCAGCGGATCGATGCCCCGGTACACGCTGGCCGCGCGCTCGGCATCGCCGCCGAAACGCACCAGCGAGAATTCGGTCTCCACCGCGCCCGGCGCGATCTCGGTCAAACGCACCGGCTGCCCGAGCAATTCGCCGCGCAGCGTGCGGTGCAGCACCGCCTGCGCGTGCTTGGCCGAGGTGTAGCCGGAACCGTTGTCGTAGATGGAGAACGCCGCCACCGAGGTGATGGTGACGATCAGCCCGTCGCCCGAGGCGATCAGCTTGGGCAGCAACGCCTTCGTGAGGCGCAGCGTGCCCAGCACATTGGTCTCCCACATCCAGCGCCAGTCGTCCAGATCGGCCTCGAGCACCGGGGCCAGACCCTTCGCGCCGCCCGCGTTGTTGACCAGCACCTCGCAGTGCTCGACGGCCGCGGTGAAGGCGCGCACCGACTCCTCGTCGGTCACGTCCAGCGGCAGCGCGGTGCCGCCGATCTCCTCGGCCAGTTTCGCCAGCCGATCGACCCGCCGCGCGCCGACGTAGACGTGATACCCCTGCTTGGCGAGTTCGCGGGCGGTTGCCTCGCCGATACCCGAACTGGCTCCGGTCACCACAGCGCTACGAGTGCTCATGATCCTGAGCTTAGGCAGGGCGTGTCGGCGGCGCGTCGCGGGTGGTTAGCCTCACTCGTATGGCTATTCGGGATGTGGCAAGCGCGGACGGCACGACCATCGTCTACCGGGTGACCGGTCCGGAAGAGGCACGGCCGCTGGTGCTGTTGCACGGGTGGGCCGGGAACCTGCGCAACTGGGGTCGGGCGGCCGACCTGCTGGCCGAGCATTTCCGCGTCATCGCCGTCGACCTGCGCGGCCACGGTTACTCCGACGCCCCCGAGACCGGGTACGACGATCCGAAGAACTGGGCGGCCGATATCGCCGCGGTCCTCGCCGCCGAGCACATCACCTCCGGCGCGATCCTGCTCGGCTGGTCCTACGGCGGCATCGTGGTCTCGGACTACCTGACCGCCTACGGCACGGCCGCCGTCGCGGGCGTCGTCTATACCGGTTCACAGGCGAATATCGGCCGCGGCGTCGAGGGCGCGGCCAGCGGTCCGAACATGGGCAAGGCCATCCCCGACGTCTTCGACGAGAACGCGGGCAAGGCCACCCGCGGATTCGCCGCCTTCGGCAATGCCAATGTCGGCCCCGGCCGCGACAAGGGCGTGGACGCCCAGCGCCTGTTCGGCGGCAGCATCGCCACCCTGCCCCGGGTCCGCAAGGCGCTGTTCTACCGCACGGTCGACAACACCGAGACCCTGCGCGGCCTGGACGTGCCGGTTCTCGTCCTGCACGGCACCGACGACCCGGTGGTTCCGATCGAGAACGGCCGCTACATCGCCGAGCACGTCCCGAACGCGCGGACCTCGTACTGGGAGGGTTCGCTGCACGGCCTGTTCATCGAGGATCCCGAACGATTCGTGGCGGAGATCACTACTTTCTCCAGCGACCTGGGCTGATAGCGGATTTGCATTCACGCTGACGAAAATCCTTGTGAAGCAGGTCACTTGGGAAGGTAACCAGCGCATGGGGCGTTGAATCACCCGTGCACACTGAAGTGGTGAGTCAACGATCGGACGTACGGCCCCATCGGATTGCCGTGCTATCGGTCCATACCTCACCACTGGCCCAGCCGGGCACGGGCGACGCGGGCGGCATGAACGTCTACGTGCTGCAGACCGCCATCGAACTGGCCCGCCGCGGCACCCAGGTCGAGATCTTCACCCGGGCCACCTCCTCCAATGACGAACCCGTCGTCGAGGCCGCGCCGGGCGTGCTGGTGCGGCACGTGGTCGCCGGACCGTTCGAGGGCCTGGACAAGCACGATCTGCCCACGCAGCTGTGCCCCTTCGCCGCCGAGGTGCTGCGCACCGAGGCCCGGCATCCGGTCGGCCACTACGACCTCATTCACTCGCACTACTGGCTCTCCGGTCAGGTGGGCTGGCTGGCCCGGGATCGCTGGCGGGTGCCCATGGTCCACACCGCGCACACCCTGGCCGCGGTGAAGAACGCCTATCTGGCCGAGGGCGACTGTCCCGAGCCCGCGGTGCGCGAGATCGGTGAGAAGCAGATCGTGGCCGAGGCCGACCGGTTGGTCGCCAACACCGGCGAGGAAGCCCGCCAGCTCATCGAGCTCTACGGCGCGGACCCCGAACGCATCGACGTGGTGCTGCCGGGCGCGGACCTGAGCCGCTACCGCCCGGGCGACAAACTCGCCGCCCGCGCCGAATTCGGGTTGCCCGCCGACGAGCGGATCGTGGCCTTCGTCGGCCGCATCCAGCCCCTCAAGGCCCCCGACGTCCTCGTCCGCGCCGCCGCGCAACTGCTCGCCGACGAGGCCGCCCAGCCCGATCCGACCCGCCGCCCGCTGCGCGTGGTGATCGTCGGCGGACCCTCCGGCAGCGGGCTGGAGCGACCCAACGCGCTCATCGAACTGGCTGCGGCCCTTGGCATTTCGGACCGCGTCACCTTCCTCCCGCCGCAGCCGCCGGACCGGCTGGTGCGGGTCTATCGCGCCGCCGACGTGGTCGCGGTGCCCAGCTACAACGAATCCTTCGGGCTGGTCGCCATCGAGGCGCAGGCCAGCGGCACCCCGGTGCTGGCCGCCGACGTGGGCGGACTCGGCACGGCAGTGCGCGACGGCGTCTCGGGCCTGCTGGTGCCGGGCCACCGCACCCCGGACTGGGCCGCCGCCCTGCGCTGCATGCTCGACGATCCGGCCCGCCTGCGCGTCATGGGCGCGGCCGCGGTCGACCACGCCGCCAACTTCTCCTGGGCGCACACCGCCGACGGACTGCTCACCAGCTACTCGGCCGCCCTGTCCCAGGCGCGGGGCAGCCGGATTCGCAGCGGTAGCCTGCATACCGACAGCAATCACGCGAGATCGCTGGCGCTCTGGCGGCGTCGGACGGGAGCACTACGCAGATGAGTCAGGTCGACCGCGACGACGACTGGACCCCGCGCCCGCACGCGAGCACCGGCGGCCTGAACGACGAAACCGCCCGGGCCACCGCCGAACTCATCGCCGAGACGCTGCGCGACCGCGAGATCGAGCACAGCCGCGAGGCACCGGATCTGTTCGTGGTGGTGCTGCCCGGCGAGCGCAAGCTCAAGACCGTTATCGGCGTCAGCGTCGGCAAGCACGGCGTGCGCATGGAGTCCTTCGTCTGCCGCAAGCCCGACGAGAACTTCGAGGGCGTCTACAAATTCCTGCTGCGCCGCAATCGCCGCCTCTACGGCGTGGCCTACACCATCGACCGGGTCGGCGACATCTACCTGGTCGGCCGCATGTCCAACGAGCGCGTCAGCGCCGACGAACTCGACCGCTGGTTCGGCCAGATCCTCGAGGCCGTCGACGCCGACTTCAACACCCTGCTCGAACTCGGCTTCGCCGAATCCATTCGCAAGGAATGGAAATGGCGCGTCTCGCGCGGCGAATCCTTGAAGAATCTCCGCGCCTTCGAGCACCTCATCGACAGCGCTGACACAGTGCCTCGTACGTCGAACTGACAACTGATGCGGTGCGGACCGGGGTAACTTCTCGGGACGGCCACAATCGGTTCGGCTCATAACCGCTGGCACGCGTTTGCCAACCGTCGACGGCTCTGAATTGTGCGCTGCAGGCGCGGAGAGGCGGGATTGCATGACTGCGTTGGCACTCGACATCGGGGCCACGAAATTCGCGGCCGCCATGGTCGATTCGGCCGGGACGGTCGGTGCGGCCAAGCGCGTCGCGGTGCCGGAATCCGGGGTGTGGGACGCCTGTCGGGCCTTGCTCACCGAGGTGGCGGGCGACACCCGGGTCACCGCGGTGGGGATCGGATCGGCCGGGCCGGTCGACGTGACCGCCGGACTGTGCGGGCCGCTCAATATTCCGGAATGGGTCGACGGGTTCCCGATCGTGGACTCGGTGCGAAAACTGTTTCCCGAGGCCGAGATTCGCTTCGCCATCGACGGTGTGTGCCTGGTGCTGGCCGAACAGCGGCTGGGCGCGGCGCGCGGGGTGGACAATGTCCTCGCCCTGACCGTGTCCTCCGGAATCGGCGGCGGCATCATCTCCGACGGCCGGGTTGTCATGGGCCGCACCGGGAATGGTGGACACGTCGGCCATATCGTGGTGCCGGGGCAGGAAGAGCCCTGTGCCTGCGGCGGTTTCGGCTGCGTCGAGGCCGTGGCGAGTGGTAAATCCTCGGTGCGCTGGGCGCGGCGGCAGGGGTGGACGGGGACGACCGGGGTGGAACTCGCGGCCGCCGCGCATGCGGGGGAGCCGATCGCCGTGGCCGCGCTCGAGCGGGCGGGCACCGCGATCGGGACGGCCGTCGCCTCGGCGGCCGCCCTGCTCGACATCGATCTGGTGGCCATCGGCGGCGGGTTCGCCCAATCAGGGGAACCGCTCTGGGGCCCGTTGCGCGCCGCGGCCGCCGCGCACGCCAGGCTCTCCTTCCTGCGGGAATTGCGGGTGGTTCCGTCCGAACTGACCGATCAGGCCACCCTGCAGGGTGCGGCGCTGCTCGTGGCAGGATGACCACATGACGTACACCCTCGTGCTGCTGCGCCACGGCGAGAGCGAATGGAATGCCCTGAACCTGTTCACCGGTTGGGTGGACGTTCGACTGACCGACAAGGGTGTCGCCGAGGGCAAGCGTGCCGGTGAATTGCTGGCCGAGCACGGGATTCTCCCCGATATCGTCTACACCTCGCTGCTGCGCCGCGCCATCAGCACCGCCAACAATGCCCTCGACGCCTGCGACCGGCACTGGATTCCGGTGGTCCGCGACTGGCGTCTGAACGAGCGCCACTACGGCGCGCTGCAGGGCAAGAACAAGGCGGAGATCAAGGAGCAGTACGGCGACGACCAGTTCATGCTGTGGCGTCGCAGCTACGACACCCCGCCCCCGCCGATCGAGCTGGACAGCGAGTACTCGCAGGACGGCGACCCGCGCTACGCGGGCATCGAGGTGCCGCGCACCGAATGCCTCAAGGACGTCGTGGCCCGCATGGTCCCCTACTGGGAGGACACCATCGCGACCGATGTGCGCGCCGGTAAGACCGTTCTCGTTGCCGCGCACGGCAATTCGCTGCGCGCACTGGTGAAGCACCTGGAGAACATCTCCGACGAGGACATTGCCGGGCTGAACATTCCCACCGGCATTCCGCTCAAGTACGAGCTCGACGAGAACCTGCGCCCGATCGGCGCGGGCGTCTACCTCGATCCCGAGGCCGCCGCGGCCGGTGCCGCCGCCGTCGCCAACCAGGGCGGCAAGTAGAAATCCCAACTCTCGGGAACTCTCAGGGGTTTCACCCCTGAAACCCCGAAATAATGCCTCGCCCAATAAGATTGGGCGAGGCATTATTATGTTCGAGTGGCGGTGTGATGTGTATCTCACTACGCAGCCGTAGGGTATTTATCAACTCTCGCAATTGAATTTGCCGAAGCGTTGCCCATTTAAATGGGTATCTGTAACCGGAGTTTGCAACTTACTTCTGAGTAGATATGCTCTGGGCGTTCGACCATTTGCGAGAGGTAGATCACGTTCGATGAGGCACGCGCTACAGGCCACGGTGCTCGCCACCGCGGCCGCTCTGCTCCTTCCTTTGACCGGCGTCACAGCCGACGCCGACACCCCGACCGGACCCGACGGCGGCGCCGCCGGTGCCGCCTGGACCGCCACCGAGGATGGGCCGCAGCAGTATCCGAACGTGGCCATCGACTGGGACGTCCCGATCACCATGAGTGACGGCACGGTCCTCAAGGCCAACGTCTACCACCCGGCCGACGCCGCGGGCCGGCGCATCGACACCCCGACGCCGACCATCGTGAACATGACGCCCTACACCAAGCTGGTGTCGAACGTCGCCGACAGCGCCTTCTCGATTCCCGGTCTGGGCGACGCGCTGCTCAATGTCTTCCGCAACATCCACCTCGACGGCACCCCGATCACCGGCTTCGGTGAACTGCTGAACGCGGCGGGCAACGGCGAACTCCGCAACTTCTCCGTCGACCGCCAGCTCATCAAGTCCGGGTACACGCAGGTCGTCGTGGACGTGCGCGGCACCGGCTTCTCGCAGGGCGAGTGGGACATGCTGCGCGGCCGCGAGCAGCAGGACACCGTCGAGGTCATCGACTGGGCGTCGCGGCAGGGCTTCAGCAATGGCCGCGTCGGCATGAACGGCCTGTCCTACTCGGCCATCAACCAGGTGCAGGCCGCCGAGAAACAGCCGCCCGCGCTGAAGGCCATCTTCCCGATCGTGCCCGGCAGCGACCTCATCGACGACGTGCTCGCGCCCGGCGGCGGCTTCGGCTTCAACTTCATTCCGCTGTGGCTGAGCGCCATCAACGGCCTCAAGTGGGTGCCTGACCTGGCCTCGATCGCCAACGGCAGCTTCGATTTCAAGTGGCTGCAGGATCGCGCCAACGATCCCTTCGGCTACCTCGACGTGCTCATGTCGGCCTACACCAGCACCACCATGGAAGGCCTCGACCCGCGCGTCAAGGACATGCTCAACGGCCTCACCCAGGAGCGCCAGGACTGGCTCGGCGATCCGAGCAAGATCCAGATCCCGACCTTCGTCACCGGTGGCTGGCACGACCTGTTCACCTACTCGGAATCCAAGATCTACAACCAGATTCCGCTGCCGCCCGGCCAGAAGCAGCTGCTCATGGGCAACACCTACCACGTCACCTCGGGCGCGGACGTCAACCGCGTCGGCGCACCGCCGCGCCTGGACGTGCTGCAGCGCGCCTGGTTCGACAAGTGGCTCAAGGGCATCGACAACGGCATCGACGCCTACGGACCGGTGACGCTGAAGACGCAGGGCGGCGGCTGGAACACCCAGGGCGGATTCGGGCCCACCGCACCGGCTTCCGAGGCCGCGGACTACCGCCGCATGTACCTCTCGGCGCAGCCCTCCGGCACCGCGAACAGCGTCCACGACGGCTCGCTCACCGCGGCCGCTAATGGCGACACCGACCGGCTCACCATCGCGCCCGGCCTGTCCACCGTCTGCTCCAATGACGCCGCCCAGGCCACCGCGGGCATCCTGAACCTGGTCGACGCCTGCGCCAAGGACTCTCGCATCGCCGAGACCAACGCGCTCACCTTCACCAGCGCGCCGGTGGCCGAGGCCACCACCGTCTCGGGCCCGATCGCGGTGCACCTCAATACGATTCAGGACGCCGCCGACGGCTACTGGACCGTCACCGTCAACGATGTCGCCCCCGACGGCCAGTCCACGGTGCTGTCCTCCGGCTCGCTCATGGCCTCGCTGCGCCAGGTCGACGAGGCCAACAGCACTCGCTCGGCCAATGGCGACTACACCGACCCGCGCGCCTTCACCTCCCTGGACAAGCGCGAGGAGACCGTCCCCGGCGAGGCCACCACCCTGGACATCGCCCTCGGCGGTACCCAGGCCGTGCTGCAGCCGGGCCACCGCCTGCGCGTCGACGTCTTCGCCGGCAACTTCCCCAAGGGCCTGCCCATCCTGCCGATGCTCATCGACACCGGCCTGAAGCCCGAACACCTCCAACTCGACCCCGACCGCCCGAGCTTCGTGAATATCCCGGTCCGCGGCAACACCGGTTGGTGAATCCGCCTCGCCGGGAATGAATTCCCCGGGCGTGCACAACGGCGTGCACCCCGGGGTTTTCGCTATTCGGACCGCGCCCCGTCATTCCGGCGTGCTTGTGGCCGGAATCCACCAGCGGCGCGGAGATCCCGGCCAAAAACATGCCGGGATGACGAGGAAGGGCTCGTGCCGGGATGACGAGGAAGGGCTTCGTACGGTATCGAAGGGCCCAGTGCGGCAGGGCTATTCGGCGTCCGGGACCGCGAAGGCCGCTTCTAGCGGCGGGAACATGGCGCGGGCGTCGTTGCCCGCGAACCACAGGCCGACCACGAAAGCCGAAGTGGCTTCGAGGTATCGGGCCTGGCGGAGGCCACCCGCGCGCACCGGATGCAGCTTCAGGTCCTGCGCGAGTGCCGCCACCAGATCGACCGCCGCCGCGTCGTCGCCACACAGCGGGACGGCCAGGGTGCGGCCGTCGAATTCGCGGGCGCTGCCCGCCCACACCTCGGCGGCCAGCAGATTGAACGCCTTGACCACCCGGGCGTCCGGAACGGTCGCCGCGATCCGTTCCGCCACAGCAGGTTCGGAGAGGGTGAAGCCGCCTTCGTCGGGCGCGAAGGCATTGGTGCAGTCGATCAGGGTGCGGCCCGCGAAAACCGTGCCCCCGGATTCCTGCTCCGACCTCGCCGGGCCATCCGCCGCCGCCTCCAGCACCTCCGCCAGGGCCGAGACGGGTACGGCCAGCAGGGTGACGTCTCCGAACCGGGCCGCCTCGGCGAGGCTCACCGCCCGCGCCCCGGCCCCGATCGCCGCGGCCGCCTCCCCGGCCCGGGCCGAAGTCCGTGCCCCGATCACGATCTCGTGTCCGGCGGCGGCCCAACCGCCGCCCAGTGCCCGAGCCATCTGTCCGGCTCCGATGATTCCGATTCGCATGTCAACTCCTTGGGTCTGGCTTGCGAATCCGACGCTAGGAATTCCGATGCGCACCCGCGGGTGCGCAATGGCGCTGGCAGGCTGTATTCATGACGGTCGAGAGCATCGAGCCGGTGCGGTTCCCCGAGTACGGCGCCTACGAATCCGACTGCCCGGCGCGGTTGGGCGTGGATATCTTCGGCAACTCGTGGCTGACTGTGATCGTTTACACACTCCGGGACGGGCCCATGCGTCCGGTCGAGTTGCGTCGGGCCATCGGCGGAATCAGCCAGAAGATGCTCACCCAGACGCTGCGGCGCATGGAGACCATGGGATTGCTGGAACGTCGCCGATACGCGGAAGCGCCTCCGCGCGTGGAGTATTCGCTGACCCCGGCGGGCGTCGATCTGCTGCGTCCGATCTTCGCGCTGGGGGAGTGGGCCGACCGCCACGGGGACGCCGTGCGGGCCGCGCTCTACGACGATCTCCAGGACTGAACGCCCGCCCCGAAAGTGGTTGCCGCAAGGCCGCTCACCAGCGATGACACGCAGACCGAACATTGTGTGAACGTCGGGCTAACGAGCGTGGAAGTACCCATGACCTGCGCGAAACTTCCTGCACCCGGGGTTTGACCCCGCGTCGGCGACCGTACGATTCAAAGTGTGAGCGTTCCACAGGCCGTGCTTTTGGCAGTCCTGGCGGCCGTAGTAGGACTGGCCGTCGGCGGACTGCTCATTCCGTATGTGAACGCTCGTCAAGAGCGGTTGCGTGCCGCCACCGACACCGGGCTGACCATGTCGCAGGTCCTGGACCTGATCGTGCTCGCCTCCGAGTCCGGCATCGCCGTGGTGGACCAGTACCGGGACGTGGTGCTGGTGAACCCGCGCGCCGAGGAACTGGGCGTGGTCCACGACCGGCTGCTCGACGAGCGCGCCTGGGCCGCGGTCGAACAGGTCCTGGCGGGCGGTCAGGACGTGGAGTTCGAGCTCACCGCCAAGATCCCCATGCCCGGCCGCGCCCGCCTCGCTGTCCGAGGGGTTGCTCGCCCGCTCTCCCAGGAGAATCCGAACTTCGTGGTCCTGTTCGCGGACGACGATTCCGAGCAGGCCCGCATGGAGGCCACCCGCCGCGACTTCGTCGCCAATGTGAGCCACGAGCTCAAGACCCCGGTCGGCGCCATGAGCCTGTTGGCCGAGGCGTTGCTGGAGTCCGCCGACGATCCGGATTCGGTGCGGCACTTCGGCGAACGCCTGCACGGCGAGGCCCGCCGCATGGGCAAGATGGTGACCGAGCTGATCGCGCTCTCGCGCCTGCAGGGCGCCGAACGGCTGCCCGAGCTCGAGGCCGTGGACGTCGACACCGTCGTCACCCAGGCCATCGAGCGCTCCCGCACCGCCGCCGAGGCCGCGGGCATCACCGTCTCCACCGACGCCACCAGCGGCCTCGAGGTGCTCGGCGATCAGACCCTGCTGGTGACCGCGCTGTCCAACCTGGTCGAGAACGCCATCGCGTACTCCCCGCGCGGCTCCCACGTCTCGGTGAGCCGGGCGCTGCGCGGCGGCTATGTCAATATCGCGGTCACCGATCGCGGCATCGGCATTTCCAAGGAGGACCAGGAGCGCGTTTTCGAGCGTTTCTTCCGGGCCGACAAGGCGCGCTCGCGCGCCACCGGCGGTACCGGCCTGGGGCTGGCTATCGTCAAGCATGTGGCCGCCAACCACAACGGTGAGATCACGCTGTGGAGCAAACTGGGCACCGGATCGACGTTCACGCTGCGCATCCCGGCCCACCCTGCCGATTCCAACGGGCAGGGCGAGAAGAAGCTTGCCATCGGGGTTCCGGTGGCCAAGAAGGAAAACGGCCCGCGCCCCGTCGGGCGGGCCAGAACCAACGGTGTGGAGGCAACCCGATGACGAGTGTGCTGATCGTCGAGGACGAGGAGTCGCTGGCCGATCCGCTCGCGTTCCTGCTGCGCAAGGAGGGGTTCGAGGTCACGGTGGTGGGCGACGGCCCCTCCGCCCTGTCCGAGTTCGACCGTTCCGGCGCGGACATCGTCTTGCTCGATCTCATGCTCCCCGGCATGAGCGGCACCGACGTGTGCAAGCAGCTGCGTGCTCGCGGCAGCGTCCCGGTCATCATGGTGACCGCGCGCGACAGCGAGATCGACAAGGTGGTCGGCCTGGAATTGGGCGCCGACGACTACGTCACCAAGCCCTACTCCTCGCGCGAGCTCATCGCTCGCATCCGCGCGGTGCTGCGCCGCGGCGCGGGCGAGGAGCCCGACAACGGCAGCGAGACCAGCGTGCTCGAGGCCGGACCCGTGCGCATGGATGTGGACCGCCACACCGTGCAGGTCAACGGCAAGGCGGTGACCCTGCCGCTCAAGGAGTTCGACCTGCTCGAGTACCTGCTGCGCAACTCGGGTCGCGTGCTGACCCGCGGGCAGCTCATCGACCGCGTCTGGGGCGCCGATTACGTCGGCGACACCAAGACCCTCGACGTGCACGTCAAGCGCCTGCGCTCCAAGATCGAGGCGGACCCGGCCAAGCCGGAACACCTGGTCACCGTGCGCGGCCTGGGCTACAAGCTCGAGGCTTGACCGGTGGAAACGACAGCGCGCCCAGTCCGGTGACGAACTGGGCGCGCTGTTTGGTCGATTGAGACGTGACAACTGATTTCGTAACGGTCGGGGTAACTCACCGGGGACGTCCAAAGTTGTTTCGGCACCTGACCGCCGGTCCGCATGCAGGGCTGTCGACGGCTCTCTGCCGGGCGCTAAAGGCCCGGGGAGGCGGTCAAGCGTTGGGGTCGTTCTGCATGGTGTCGACCCACGCGGGGCCGAGACCCGGAAGATCCTGCTGCTGCAGGATGATCCAGCCCAGGCCCGGGTTGTCCTGCTGCATGCAGGCGTACAGCGGCACGTCCACGCCATTGCCCTTGCACGCGATGGTGTGGCTGGTGCCGTACGGGCTGACGATGATCTGCTTGCCGGCATCCTTCGCGCCGAGGACGGCGGGGTCGTTGTACACGACGAAGTTGGCGGTCTGATCGGAGTACGCGTTGGGATCGGCGTTATCGGCGAAGGCTTGCGGCGCAATGGAGACAACGGCGCCGGCGGCCAGGGCCGCGACGGCGAGGGTTTTCTTGATCATGGCCAGGATGTCTAACACGTTTCGGTGAATTCGCAATAGCGCGGCGATGTCACGCATACTTCCGGCTATTCACCGGCCGAGGTCACGGCGCCGATAGCGAATCGAAATATACTTCGGCGCAGGTTGATTCGATTGCCCGGCGGGGACACCGAATGTTCACCCGCCGGACACCCGCCGTGGACTAGCTGCTGCCGAAGAGCCCGCGCAGCAACGCACCGACCAGCGTGCCCGCGCTGCCGGTCGCGCTGCCCGTGCCACCGCTGCCCGAGCCGCTGCCGGATCCGCCATTGCTCGGCTGGCTCGTGGTCGGCTGCGTGGTGGTCGGGGTGCCGGTCGGCGGCGTGGTCGTGGTCGTCGGCGGGGCGGTGGTGGTGGTCGGCGGGGCGGTGGTCGTCGTCGTACCCGAACCGTCGGTCACGTTCAGGATGAGCGTCTGGGTGCTGCTGCCCTGCGAGGCCGTGATGATGTGCTGACCCGGCGTGGTCGGCTGCCAGGTCACGCTCGAATGCCCGACCGGCCAGGGGATGATGCCGACGCCCTTGGTCAGGCTCTGCCCGTTGTCGTTCCAGTTGACGAGCAGACCGATCGACGCCCCGGACAGATCGGCGTAGAGCGTGTACGAACCGCCGACCACCGGAGCGGTGTCGGAGACGCTGATCGTGTCCACGGTGGCGTTCGCCGCCGGGGACATCGTCACCGCCAGGGTCGCGGCGCCGGTGAGCGTGACGGCG
This sequence comes from Nocardia sp. CDC153, assembly GCF_035818515.1. NCBI lineage: Bacteria > Bacillati > Actinomycetota > Actinomycetes > Mycobacteriales > Nocardiaceae > Nocardia > Nocardia sp. CDC153. The sequence continues at coordinate 108,279 of NZ_JAYKYU010000001.1, forward strand.
GCCAGACCGGCCCCGATCACCCGGCCCGAAGGGGTGCTGCGCATGGGTACTCCTGTGCTGTGTCTCGGGCTGCGGCCCAAGGGAATTCGAGGTCAGAGACCGAAGGGAAGAAGGCCGTTGGAGCTACCGGTGCCGCCACCGCTGGGCTGGGTGCTGGTGGTCGGCGGGGTGGTCGTCGTCGGCGGTGCCGTCGTGGTGGTCGGCGGCTCGGTGGTCGTGGTCGGCGGAGCCGTGGTGGTGGTCGGCGGCTCGGTCGTGGTGGTCGGCGGGACCGTGGTGGTGGTCGGCGGCTCGGTGGTCGTCGTCGGCGGGACGGTCGTGGTGGTCGGCGGGACCGTCGTGGTCGTCGGCGGCACGGTGGTGGTCGTGGTGGGCGGGACCGTGGTGGTGGTCGTCGGGACCGACCCGTCGGACACGTTCACGATCAGCGTCTTGGTGCTGCTGCCCTGCGAGAGCGCGATGATGTGCTGTCCGGCCGTGCCCGGGGTCCAGTCCAGGCTGGCGTGCCCGGGCGGCCACGGCACCTTGCCGACGCTGGTGAGGTTGTGGCCGTTGTCGCTCCAATAGACGAGCAGTCCGACCGAAGCGCCGCTCAGATCGGCGCTGAGGGTGTATGTATGGCCGACGACGAGATCCGTGCTCGAGATGCTGATCGAATCGACGGTGGCATTGGCGGTCGGCGAGTGCGAGGCCACCAGTACCGTGACGGCCCCGGCCGCGACGGCGACACCGGCCAGGCCGAGGCCGAGCTGCCGCCGTGCGGGCGAAGTCTTGCTCATGTGTACTCCTGTGCTGGACCCATGAGGGGTTGGGTCAAACGCACAGTAGGTGAAACCAGTTCTGAAAATCCTAGATTTCAGAAAACTGAGGAACGATCAGCTAACCGTTCTTCGGCTTGCGGGTGGTTTTGGCCGCGGCCGGCTTCTTCGCGGCGGCCTTCTGCTCCGCGGCCGCCTTCTCCTCGGCGATGGCCGTGGCCGGATGCACCGCCACGATGCCGAGCCCCTGCCGACGCTTGCAGTGCTGCGCCAGATCGTCGTACGCGGGCTTGCCGATCAGCTCGATCAGCTCCGGCGCGTACGCCTCCCACACCGGCCGGGTGCCGACATGCGCGTCCGGCGAACCCGTGCAGTACCAGTTCAGATCCAGACCGCCCGGACCCCAGCCGCGGCGGTCGTATTCGGTGATCACGGTCCGCAGGATCTCCACCCCGTCGGGGCGGTCGACCCAGTCCTGGGTGCGGCGAATCGGAAGCTGCCAGCAAACCTCGGGCTTCACGGTGAGCGGCTCGAGACCCTTGCGCAGCGCCATGGTGTGCAGCGCGCAGCCGATGCCCTCGCTGAAGCCCGGCCGATTCAGGAAGATGCACGCGCCGTCGACACGCCGGGTGCGCAACGCCGGTTCGTCGTCGAGGTCGTCCTCTTCCAGATACAGCTTCTTGCGGACCTTCCCGTCCTTGTCGACGGCCTTGTCCATCAGCTGCCAGTCGTCGGCTGTGAGCATTTTCACAGCCGCGTGCAGCTTCTTGCCGTCCTCGGCGTCGGACAGGAACGCGCCGTGCGAGCAGCAGCCGTCGTTCTCGCGGCCGTCGATGATGCCCTGGCAGGCCGGAGTGCCGAAAACGCAGGTCCAGCGCGAGAGCAGCCAGGTCAGATCGGCCGCGATCAAATGCTCGTCATTAGCTGGATCCACGAATTCGATCCACTCCCGGGGGAAGTCGAGTTCCACCTCGGGCGCCGGGTCGATCTTCGTCGCTGGTCGAAGCCCGGTCGGCCCGCTCGCCGATGCACCTGCCGTCACAACGCGGAACGCTAACAGCTCAGTCGCCTGGCCTGAAGTCGTGACGCACCCAGTACCGTGTTCTTGTGCGGCTCGGTGTACTCGATGTGGGAAGCAATACCGTCCACCTGCTCGTGGTGGACGCGCATCGTGGTGGACACCCGATGCCGATGAGTTCGACGAAGTCCGCGTTGCGGTTGTCGGAGAACATGGACGACCAGGGGCGGATCACCACCGCGGGCGCGGCCCGGCTCACCGCCACGGTAGCCGAATTCGCAAGCATCGCAAAGACTTCCGGTTGCGTGGAGCTGATGGCGTTCGCCACCTCCGCGGTCCGCGAGGCCACCAACTCCGATGAGGTGCTGGCCCGGGTGCGCCGCGAGACCGGCGTCAATCTGCAGGTCCTCTCCGGTGTCGATGAGGCTCGACACACTTTCCTGGCCGTGCGGCGCTGGTACGGCTGGAGCGCCGGGCGAATCCTCAACCTGGACATCGGTGGCGGCTCGCTCGAGATGAGCAATGGCGCCGACGAGGTGCCGGATGTGGCGCTCTCGCTGCAACTGGGCGCGGGCCGCCTGACCCGCGACTGGCTGCGCCACGACCCGCCGGGCAAGCGCCGCGTCGCCGTGCTGCGCGACTGGCTCGACGCCGAGCTGGTGCTGCCCGCCAAGCAGCTGCTCGAGGTGGGCCGCCCGGATCTGGCGGTGGGCACCTCCAAGACCTTTCGTTCGCTCGCGCGGCTGACCGGTGCCGCCCCCTCTGTTGCGGGACCCCGGGTGCGGCGTACCCTCACCAGTTCCGGCCTGCGGCAGCTGATTGCGTTCATTTCGAGAATGACAGCCGCCGACCGGGCAGAATTGGAAGGCGTAAGTTCTGATCGGTCACAGCAACTCGTGGCCGGTGCGCTGGTCGCGGAGGCGAGTATGCGGGCACTGTCCCTGGACACGCTCGAAATCTGTCCCTGGGCACTGCGAGAGGGATTGATCTTGCGCAAACTGGATACCGACCTGGATAGCGAACCGATAGCAGGTGGCCCCGAGGGCGGCCTGTCGGGCCCGATCGAAACGGTGTCTCGATGACCGAGGATGCAAGTCAGCTGTCCGTCGCCGAACTACTGGCACGGAACGGGCAGCAAGGTGGGCCCCCCGCGAGCGGTGGGGGACGTAGACGTCGAAGCGGCCGAGGCATTTCCGTCGCGGATCTGACCGGTGACATTCCGGTCGTGCGCAATGGTTCGTCCTCGCATGCCGCGCCGGACGAGGCCGCGGCCGAGCCGGTATCCGAGCCGGCTCCGATCGAATCGGACTATTCCCACCTTTCGAACTACTCGAATTATTCTGATTACTCGAACTTTTCGGATTACTCGGATTTCTCCGCTGCCGCGCCGCAGGCGCAGCCGGACTATTCGTCCTATTCGGTACCCGATCCGGAGCCCTCGTATTCCCCCCTCTCCGGGCCGATTTCGTATTACGACCCGTTGGCGCCCGCCCCGCAGCCGCCGTCCCTACCCGAGCCGTCCGGCCGGGACTGGGCGGCTGGCCTGAACTGGCCGCCCACCGAGACCCCGCCGGACGGTCGATCCACCGGCGGCCGTCGCCGCAAGCCGGATCCGCTGGATTCCGAGGTGTCGCTGGACCACCTGCGGGGCGGCCTGGACCACCTGCAGGGCAACGAGACTCCCGCCCCGCCCGCACCGCGCGAGGGCGGCCGTCGTCGGCGCTACGACCCGGACGACGAGACCACCGACGAGGTGCGCCCCTTCCGCGGCGACTCGTCCCGCGCGCTGGACGGCAACCGCCCGTCCTTCGAGGACGCGGCCCGCACGCAATTCAACCCCGCGGCCCCGGCGGCCCCTGCCTGGTTGCCGACGGCGGGATCCGAACCGCTGGCACGCAATCCGCGCCCGACCTACGAGCCACCGCAGGCCGCCGCGGGCCCGCAGATGTCGCCCCCGGCTCCGCCCATGCCCCCCGCGGCCCCGCCGATGTCCCCCGGTGCCCCGCCGATGTCGCGGTCGGCCCGTCGGCACGCCGAGGCCCAGCGCCAGCCGCTCCCGGCCCCGCCCGCCGACCGGCGCGGCGGTGTCGATCACGGTGCCGCCAATGGACTTCCGGCATGGTCGGCGCGAAGACGACCCGACGCCGAGCCGAACGGTCGCGGCGATCAGCTGGGCGCACGCGCGGATCAGGCGGCCGTGCCGACCGCCGCGTGGTCATCATCACTGGCCGACGACGACCAGCAGCTGCTGTCGGGACAATCGGTTGCCGGTGATCTGCTCCGCGACGCCCAGACCCGTGACGATCAACGCGCGGAACGGAATTCGCGAAGCGCCGGCAAACGTCGCGGCGGGGTCGCGCCCGAGCCGGAGCCCGACGATCACCTCACCGATTTCTACGAACCGCTCGACGACGACGATTACGACGACGACTACGACGACGAGCCCCGGCCCTCCATGGCCGGTCGCCTCTCCGCGCTCACGGCCAAGGCCGGGACGATCGGGCGCAAGGCCACGCGCGGCAATACCCGTCCCGCCGCGCCCGCCCGCTCGCGCGCCAAGGGCCGGTCCGAGGAGGACGAGCATCGGCGGCAGTGGCTGATGATCGCGGGCCAGAGCGTCGGCGCGGCGGTCGCGGGCATGTTGCTGTTCAAGGGCTTCGAGCGCATGTGGGAAATGCAGCCGTGGGTTGCCCTGGCGTTGGCGATGATCGTGATTCTGGGCCTGGTGGCGCTGGTTCGGGTCTTGCGCCGCACCGATGACATTTTCTCGACTGTGATTGCCGTCGTCGTAGGCGTCTTCGTGACGCTCGGGCCGCTAGCCTTTCTACTCAGTACGAACTGAGCAGGGAGCAGCAGTGGGGAACATCGTGCGGGCGCAGGGGGCGGGCACCGAGAACGGGGCGGGGCGAAGGCCGATCCGGGTCGGGCTCTCGACGGCCTCGGTGTATCCGGAGAACACCGAGGCCGCGTTCCGCTACGCGGCCGAACTCGGTTTCGACGGTGTGGAACTCATGGTGTGGGCCGAACCGGCCAGCCAGTCCATTGCCACCGTGCAGCACTTCACCCACAAATACGGCATTCCGGTGCTGGCCGTGCACGCGCCGTGTCTGCTGATCTCGCAACGGGTCTGGGGGTCGGACCCGATCGCGAAGCTCACCCGCAGCGTCCACACCGCCGAGGCGCTGGGCGCGGCGACCGTGGTCGTGCATCCGCCGTTCCGCTGGCAGCGCCGCTACGCCGAGGGCTTCGCCAAACAGGTTGCCGAACTGGAGAGTTCGAGCCCGGTCGCGGTGGCCGTGGAGAACATGTTCCCCATGCGCGCCGACACCCTGTTCCGCGGCAGCTCGATTCAGCGTCTGGAACGCCGTGGCGGACCGGGACCCTCGATCACCACCTTCAGCCCGTCCTACGACCCCACCGACGTCGGGTTCGCCCACTACACCCTCGACACCTCGCACACCGCGACCGCGGGCATGGATCCGCTGATGTTGGCGGGCCGCATGGGTTCCGGCCTGACCCACCTGCACCTGGCCGACGGCCGGGGCGCGGCCACCGACGAGCATCTGATTCCGGGCGAGGGCACCCAACCGGTCGCCCAACTGTGTGAGATGTTGGTCCACAACGGTTTCGACGGCCAAGCCGTCATCGAGGTGAACACGCAGATGGCCCGCACCACCGGTGCCCGGGCCGCCATGCTCAACCGCGCCCTCACCTTCGCCCGCGAGCACCTCAACGATTTCACCCCCGTGCCGACCCCGGAGCCCACCGCCGCCCACCGCGGCTGAACTTTTTCTCCTTTGTTGATCCGGGTTTCTGGCGAAGCCGACGAGAGTCCTGCTTCTCATCGGTTGATCGGGGTTTCAGGGGAAGCCCCTGAGAGCCCCGAGAGTCGGGTGACTCATCCCACCTTTGGTTCGGAATGATCGCGGTGTCCGTTTACGCTGTACAAACCACAGTGGAAGGACAGCGGATGACAACGGAGTTGACCGTCGATCTGGCCTCGGCGAGTGAATTGGCCGACGCGCCGTTCGGTCGCGTCTGCGCGCTCACCGAACTCGCTTCGCGGACTCCCGAACTCGGTCGCTACGCGGGTTCCATCGACCCGATCTGGACCATCGGCAACAAGGTGCACGGCGGCACCATGGTCGCCGCCAGCGCCGCGGCCGCGACGGAGTGGTTGCGCCGCACCGCGCCCGAACAGGCCGACATGTTCGCGATCTCGGCGAGCACCGACTTCCTCGGCGCGCCCGATCCCGGCGAGGTCGAATACGAGGTCCGCACCCGCAAGCTGGGCCGCCAGATCGCCCTCATCGACGCGAGCCTCATCCAGCACGGCCGCACCCTGGTGCACACCGCCTTCACCTTCGGCCACCTCGACGACGCGGATCCGCAGTACGCCGCCGACCACGCCCGGGACATGCCCGCCGAACCCGCCCCCGACGCCCTCGCCTACGACGAGAACAACCCCATGGGCAAGGTCGTGCACGTGGCCCAGGGCTCCTCGGTCGCCCTCGACCCGACGTGGGCCCGCTTCCTCACCGGCGAGAAATCCGAACCGCGCCTGCGCCTGTGGATCCGCCCCTTCGACGGCGACGAACGCGACCCGGACGTCTCCGCCTTCTTCGCCATGATGGCCGCCGACATGAGCCCCCCGGTCCCCATGAACCTCGGCCACTTCGGCTGGGCCCCCACCGTCCAGATGACCACCTACCTCCGCCGCCGCCCGGCCCCCGGCTGGCTCCGCGTCATCGCCCACAGCCGCGAGGTCGGCCACCGCATGTTCGACGAGGACCAACTCGTCCTCGACTCCACCGGAGCCATCGTCGCCCAGAGCCGTCAGTTGGCCTTGATCCCCCAGTCGCGGTAATCCGCCGCACCGCTAGCCTTGAAACCCATGACGAGGATTGCGGTGATCGGCGGCGGCCGGATCGGTGAGGCGTTGATCGCGGGTCTGCTCGAATCGGGGCGGGCCAACAAGGATCTGGTGGTTGTCGAGCCGGTGGCGGCGCGGGCCGAGTTCTTGGCCGAGCGGTTCGGGATTCGCGCCACGGCCGATGTCGTCGATGCCGCCAAGTCCGCCGATCTCATCGTGATCGCCGTGAAGCCGAACGATGTGGACGGCGTGCTGACCGAACTGGCCAAGGCCGAACTCGGCGACGACCAGGATCAGGTGCTGGTCTCGCTGGCGGCGGGTGTGCCGACCAATCGCATGGAGGCCAAGCTGCCCGCGGGCTTCCCGGTCGTGCGGGTCATGTCCAACACCCCGATGCTGGTGGGCCAGGGCATGAGCGCCATCGCGCCGGGCCGCTACGCCCGCAAGGAGCAGCTCGTTCTGGTCACCGAGATCCTGGAGTCCGTCGGCAAGGTCGTCACCGTCTCGGAGTCGCAGATGGATGCCGTGACCGCGGTGTCGGGCTCGGGTCCGGCGTATTTCTTCCTCATTGTCGAGGCCATGATCGATGCCTCGGTGGGCCTGGGGCTGACCCGCGATGTGGCCACCCAGCTGGTCGTGCAGACCATGCTCGGTTCGGCCGCCCTGCTCGACGAGTCGGGCCAGTCTGCTCCGGAATTGCGCGCGGCCGTCACCTCACCCGCGGGCACCACCGCGGCGGGTCTGCGCGAGTTGGAGCGGGCCGCGGTGCGTTCGGCTTTCCACGATGCGCTGCATGCCGCAAAACGCCGTTCTCAGGAACTCGGCGCGATCGCGGACTAACGTTGAGAGCGCGGCGCTCCGGTTCGCCGCATTCAAAACTGCTCGGTTGCTAGTTTGCTGCCGAAGGCCGACTCGCCACAGCAAAGGCTGATTTCTCACACCCGTCGCAGCAATCCCACTGGTCCCGCTAAGCTTCAAGGAGCACGTGCGTGTCTGTTCCGCCGGTGGGGAAGCCGGCGGCGCGGACGTGCCGGAGGTCAGTGGCGCAATGATGTCTGGAAACAGCCAAGCGAGGTCCGGAAACAGCCCAATCAATGCGGGATCCGTGATCGGCGGTGGTACGCAGTTCCTCACCGTCGCCGAGGTAGCGAATCTCATGCGGGTATCCAAAATGACGGTGTACCGGCTGGTGCATTCGGGAGAGCTGCCCGCGGTGCGGGTGGGGCGTTCCTTCCGAGTGCACGCCAAGGCGGTGCACGACTATCTGGAGACGTCCTACTTCGACGCGGGGTAGAAACGCCCGGCTAGTCGATCAGCCCCCACCGGTTTCGTTCGCCGGAGAGTGGCCCGGTAGCATGGACCGGCATCCTGTACGTGCCGGTGGTGCCGCCGGGTCCATCTCGGCCCGTATCGGGTAGGGACTGTGCAGGGTCAGACAGTGTGCACCCCGAGTGGGGATGACCCGAGAGAACGCGAGGAACAACCCTATGGGTTCTGTGATCAAGAAGCGCCGCAAGCGCATGTCGAAGAAGAAGCACCGCAAGCTGCTTCGCCGCACGCGTGTTCAGCGTCGTAAACTCGGCAAGTAAGCCGCTGCGTCGTAGCTGGAAGCCCGTCACCTCCGGTGGCGGGCTTTCGTCATTTATCAGGTGATTGAAGTCATCGTTAGATCCTGGTTAATACCCTTCGGATGACCCCTACCGGCCGGTTACCCTGAGAGCGCGGGAATAACGGCGGCGATACAGCAAAACATGGGGGCTGCGAGTGGGATCCGGTGCGGCAGGGACCCGGGACGGGCAGGCGCCCAAGGTGGTGATGGTCACCGGTGCGAGCCGGTTCTTCGGTGGCAATGTGGTGGCCCGCCTCGCGGCCGACCCTGCCGTCGAACGCATTATCGCCGTGGATGCCAAACAACCCAGCCGGGAGTTGCTGCGCCGCATGGGCCGCGCCGAATTCGTGCGCGCCGATATTCGAAATCCGTTGATCCGCAAGGTGATCGACGGAAATCAGGTGGACACGGTGGTGCATCCCGCCGCGCTCTCGCGCCCGCCGTCGGGTGGCGGCCGGGCCGCCATGAAGGATATGAACGTGCTGGGGGCCATGCAGCTGTTCGCGGTGTGCCGCAAGGCTTCCAGCGTGCGGCGGGTGGTGGTGCGTTCCTCGTCCGCCGTCTACGGGTGCAGCGCCAAGGATCCGGTGAAGTTCACCGAGGAGATGAGCGCCCGCACGCCGCCGCGCGGCTGGTTCGCGCGCGACATGGTCGAGGTGGAGGGTTTCGTCCGCGGTCTGGCGCGGCGCCGTCCCGACATCTCGGCGGCCATTCTGCGATTTCCGCCGATCGTGGGTCCGCAGTTGGCCAAACGCGGTGTGCAGTATTTCCGTTCGCCGATCACGCCGACCATCCTCGGCCGGGATCCGCGCATGCAGCTGCTGCACGAGGAGGACGCCATCGCCGCCCTCGTCCACGGGGCCATGACGGCCCCGGGGGGCACCTACAATGTGGCCGGTGACGGCGCCATGGCGCTGTCGCAGGCCATCCGCCGGGCCGGGCGGATCGAATTACCGGTCCCGTACGCGGTTTTCCGCACCGTCGGGCGCACCCTCATGGGCCCGGTGATGCGGGAGTTCACCGCGGAGCAGATCGACTACTTCCACTTCGGCTGCGGTCTGGACACCACCCGGATGCGCACCGACCTCGGATTCCAACCGCGCTGGACCACGGTGCAGGCATTCGACGACTTCATAGGGGGCGCAGCGTTGCGGCCCGTGATCGATCCCGCGTGGATCGACGCCGCAGAGAACAAACTTCTCGGCCTGCTCGGGGCCGGGACGGGAGCACACCAATGAGTGATGTAGCGAAGGTGATTCGTCTTCACGACGTGGATTTCGAGGCGCGGCACAATCGCCCGTCTCGGGTGTGGCCGGTGGGGGAACCGGCGCTCACCCCGGTGACCTCGCTGACCGATCGGCTCGCCGAAGTCGAAGCGCGTCAGCCCAAATCGCTGAGTGAGCTGATTCGGGGGACCGTCGCGGAGGGGGTCCGCTACACCGCCGATTTCGCGCGCCGCCGCCTCACCGGCGACTACCAGGTCGACGAATTCGGTTTGGACGAGCACCTTCTCGAGTCGGTCATCCTCCCGATGCTGCGGCCGCTGTCGGAGCTGTGGTTCCGGGTCGAGGTGTCGGGCATCGAGAACATTCCGGAGGTGGGCGGCGCGCTGATCGTGGCCAACCACGCGGGCACGGTCCCGCTGGACGGGCTCATGCTGCAGCTGGCCGTGCACGACCGGCATCCCAAGCAGCGCGCGCTGCGCATCCTGGCCGCGGATCTCATCTTCGAGACGCCCGTCATCGGCGGTCTGGCCCGCAAGGCCGGGCACACCCTGGCCTGCCCGGCCGACGCCGAAAGGCTGTTGCGCGCGGGCGAAGTCGCGGGCGTGTTCCCGGAGGGCTACAAGGGCATCGGCAAGCCGTACGCGGACCGGTACAAGCTGCAGCGGTTCGGCCGCGGCGGGTTCGTGTCGGCGGCGGTGCGCACCGGGGTGCCGATCATTCCGTGCTCGATCGTGGGTTCGGAGGAGATCTACCCGAAGCTGGCCGATCTCAAGCCGCTGGCCCGACTGCTCGGTATCCCGTATTTCCCTGTGACGCCGCTTTTCCCGCATCTGGGGCCGTTGGGCGCTATTCCGTTCCCGTCCAAGTGGTACATCGAATTCGGCGAGCCGATTTCGACGGCCGGATACGAACCGACCGATGCCGATGATCCGATGACGATGTTCGAAATCACCGACCAGGTCCGCGAAACCATTCAGGGGACGCTGTACAAGAACCTGATCAAGCGGCGTAATCCGTTCACCGGTTAGCGAATGCTCCCCCGCCTCCCCGCGAATTCAGCGGGCAGCAGAGAGCCGTTGGAGTTGGGCACCCGTGCCGTCGGTCGGGTGCCCATTCTATTTTGGTCGTACCCGGTGAGTTACCCGCATCCCACGAGATCAGTTGTCGCGTAGGCATATTGCGGCTTCAGCTGGCTTTGGCTTCGCGCTTGCGGGAAAGGACCGCGGCCGCCGCCCCGCCCGCCGCGCCGAGCGCGATGGCCGTGGGCACACCGACTTTCGCGGCCTTGCGGCCGGTGCGGAAGTCGCGGATCTCCCAGCCGCGGTTCTTGGCCACCTCGCGCAGATCCGCGTCCGGATTGATGGCCACCGCGGTGCCGACCAGCGAGAGCATGGGCACGTCGTTGTGGCTGTCGGAATAGGCGGTGCAGCGCTTGAGGTTCAGGCCCTCGCGAATGGCCAGGGTGCGCACCGCGTGCGCCTTGCCCAGACCGTGCAGGATGTCGCCGACCAGGCGGCCGGTGAACACGCCGTTCTCACTCTCGGCGACCGTGCCCAGCGCGCCGGTCAGGCCCAGCCGCTTGGCGATGACCTGCGCGAGCTCTACCGGGGTCGCGGTGACCAGCCAGACCTGTTGGCCCGCGTCCAGATGCATCTGCGCCAGCGCTCGGGTGCCGGGCCAGATCTTGTCGGCGATGATCTCGTCGTAGATCTCCTCGCCCAGCGCGGCGAGTTCGGCGGTGGGGCGGCCCGCGATGAAGGACAGCGCCTTCTCCTTGCCGGAGGCCATGTCCGAGTGGCTCTCCTTGCCGGTCACCCGGAATTTGACCTGCTTCCAGGCCATATCGACCAGGTCGGAGGTCTTGAAGTACTTGCGCGCGGCCAGCCCGCGGGCGAAGTGCACGATGGACGCGCCCTGCACCATGGTGTTGTCCACGTCGAAGAAGGCGGCGGCGGTCAGATCGCGGGGGACCGCGGGGGTCGGCGTGTCAGCGTCGTCCCGCAGGGCGAGCTCGGCGTCGTGCAGGGCGAGGGCGGCATCGGCGCTGGCCTCACCGGCCAGATTGGCGCGCACCTCTTCCTCGCTCGGACCGAACGGGCTGCGCGTGATGCGGGTGAACTGATCCTGCAGGTCCTGTAGGCCCTGCCCCCAACGCGCCGGAAATTCACCGAAGCGTCCCGCGATGAAACCCGTCCCCGGCTCTTTCGAACTCTCCGGCACCAGTACCTCCGCCTGTTAGCGCGACAAGTCAACAGTAACGCCCAGGGGTGACCGCAACGTAGACGGCGAACGACATAACGGGAAGTTGTTAGATGGTGGCTATGAGCGATTCTCCCCACGCTGTGACTCTGTTGACCCGCAGCGGCTGCGGACTGTGCCACACGGCACTCGAGCAATTGCGGCCGATCTGCGCCGAGTTCGGCATCGAGGTCGCCATGGTCGATGTGGACGAGGCCGCCGCCACCGATCCGGGCCTGCGCGCCGAATACGGCGACCGGCTGCCGGTGGTGCTGCTCGACGGGCGCGAGCACAGCTATTTCGATGTGGACGAGCCGCGACTGCGCGCCGACCTCGCGAAATAGCGTGGAATAGGGGCATTGAGGGGGCGCGATACCCGGACCCCCTTCACCCATCCGCTCCGGCGCGTTGCGTAGCGGCTCGGTGCCGATGAGGGTTGAATGAACGCGGGGCCGGAGCCCGCCGCAAAGTGACTGAATTCACCGACTTTGTGCAGGGCTTCACAAGCGGTTACGGTGGTGGCACGCGACCCGCCTTCTCGGGCAGCGGAAGCGACCCCCTGAACCTGACTCGACCTCGCCTGTAAGGACCGCGACGGTCTCCCGGCGTCGGGTCGACAAAAGAACCCGGACACTCACCCCCGGCCGGACGAGGAGCGCAAGCGACGTGACAGAGCAGCACGAGACGCCGCCCAATGGCGTCTCCAGGGCTCTGCAGAAGGACATCCCGCAGGCCACGGTGGCCCGGCTGGCCACCTATCTCCGAGTGCTCGCCGTACTCGCCGACGACGGTGTAGCCATCGTATCGAGTGAGGAACTGGCTGTCGCGGCGGGTGTCGGTTCGGCGAAGTTGCGCAAGGATCTTTCGTTCCTCGGGCCCAATGGAGTTCGCGGCGTCGGCTACGACGTGATCAAGCTGCGCGACCGCATCGAGGATGTGCTCGGACTGTCCGAGGGACACCGGGTGGTGCTGGTCGGCGCGGGTCACCTGGGTCGGGCGCTGGTCGGCTACGGCGGTTTCCGTCGCCGCGGTTTCGCCATGGTCGGGCTGTTCGACAACGATCCCGCGGTGATCGGCACGGTCGTGTGCGGACTGGTCGTTCGTGATGTCGCCGAATTGACCGAGGCCGTGGCCACTCTGGAGCCCACCATCGCCGTCATCACGGTGCCGGACGCGGCCGCCCAGGGCGTCTGCGATCTGCTGGTGGACGCGGGCATGCAGTGCATTCTGAGTTTCTCGGCGCTGGCGCTGGACGCGCCCGCGACCGTGGAGGTGCGGCGGGTGGATCTCGCGGTGGAGATGCAGCTGCTGTCGTTCGAGCGGGCCCGCAGTGCGGAATCGGCCGCGGAGGAAGCCATGAGCGCCGCCGCCGCGGCGGGCGATGTAACCGTGGTGTCTACCCCGATTCGCCGGGTACCGATGACAACCAGCAAGGGAGCGGTGGTCCAGCCATGAGTGTGCTTCTCGTCGGGATCTCGCATCGCAGTGCACCGGTCGCGGTGCTCGAGAAGATCGCCATCACCGAGACCGACCGCCCCAAGCTGACCGACAAGATGCTGGCGTCGAGCCACGTCTCCGAGGCGATGATCGTCTCCACCTGCAACCGCATCGAGGTCTACGCGGTCGTGGACGCCTTCCACCCCGCGCTGGGCGAGATCGGCGAATTGCTCACCCGCCATTCGGGTCTGCCGCTGCCGGAGCTCACCAAGCACGCCTATGTGCGCTACGCGGAGGCCGCGGCCGAGCACCTGTTCGCGGTGGCCTCGGGCCTGGATTCCATGGTGGTCGGCGAGCAGCAGATCCTGAGCCAGATCCGCGCCGCCTACTCCGCCTCCGACGCCCAGCAGGCCGCCGGGCGCACCCTGCACGAGCTGGCCCAGCACGCGTTGCGGGTCGGCAAGCGGGTGCACTCCGAGACCGGCATCGATCGCGCGGGCGCGTCGGTGGTGTCGGTGGCGCTGGATCGCGCGCGCGCCGTGCTGGGTCCGCTGGCCGGGCGCACCGCCCTGGTGTTGGGCGCGGGCGCGATGGGCGGGCTCGCGGTGGCGCAGCTCGCGCGTGGCGGGGCCGAGCGGATCCTGGTGGTGAACCGGACCCTGGAAAAGGCGCAGCGCCTGGCCAATACGGCCACCACCATGCACGGGGTGGCCGCCGCGGCCATCGAGATGGACCGGCTGGCCGAGGCCATGGCCGCCGCCGACGTGGTGGTGACCTGTACCGGCGCGGTCGGCACGGTGGTGACCCTCGCGGATGTGCATCGCGCGCTCGCGGCCAAGGCCACGAGCCGATCCGACGCGGCGGGCACCAGAGAGCTGGTCATCTGCGATCTGGGTCTGCCCCGCGATGTGGACCACGCGGTGGCCGGGCTGCCGGGCGTGACCGTCATCGACATGGAGACGCTGCAGCGCGATCCGCTGGCCGGTGCGGCCGCCGACGACACCGCCGCCGCGCGCTCCATCGTGGCCGACGAACTCGCCAAATACCTTGCCGGACAGCGCATGGCCGAGGTCACCCCGACCGTGGCCGCGCTGCGCCAGATGGCCGCCGACGTGGTCGAGGCCGAACTGCTACGCCTGGATTCCCGACTACCGGGATTGGCCTCGGGCGAACGCGAGGAAGTCGCCCGCACCGTGCGGCGGGTGGTCGACAAACTGCTGCACGCGCCGACCGTGCGGGTCAAACAGCTGGCCTCGACACCGGGCGGCGACAGCTACGCCGAGGCGCTGCGCGAGTTGTTCGAACTCAAACCCGGTGCGGCACAAGCGGTTGCCGCGCCGATGGAGATCTCCGCCCTGCAGGGCGAACTGGCCGACGATTTCACCGCCGCCCACCCGGGCGACGAACAGGGGCGGACCGCATGACCGGAGCTATGGTGCACGAGAACGAGACAACAGTTCGCGGAACGGTGGACGCGCCGTGGCGCATCGGCACCCGCGGCAGTCTGCTGGCCCTCACCCAGGCCGGGCATGTGCGCGACGCCCTGATCGCCAATGGCCAGCAGGCCGAGCTGGTGATCGTGAAGACCGCCGGTGACCAGAACGCCACCGATCCCGTGCAGAAGATCGGCGTCGGTGTCTTCACCGCCGCGCTGCGCGAGGAATTGGCCGCGGGCACGGTCGATATCGCGGTGCACTCGTACAAGGATCTGCCGACCGCGCAGGACCCGCTGTTCAATATCGCCGCGATCCCGCCCCGGCAGGATCCGCGCGACGCGCTGGTGGCCCGGGACGGCCTGGTGCTGGGCGAGCTGCCCGCGGGCGCGAAGGTCGGCACCTCCGCGCCGCGGCGCTCGGCGCAGCTGAAGGCGCTGGGCCTCGGCATCGAGATCGTGCCGCTGCGCGGCAATCTCGACACCAGAATTTCCAAGGTCGTGAACGGTGAACTGGATGCCGTCGTGGTGGCGCGGGCCGGGCTGGCCCGCATCGACCGCCTCGACGCCGTCACCGAATCGCTCGAACCGGTGCAGATGCTGCCCGCCCCCGCGCAGGGCGCGTTGGCGGTCGAATGCCGCAGCGCCGATACCGAACTCGTGACCATCCTGTCCGCCCTCGACGATCCCGGCACGCGTGCCGCGATCACCGCGGAGCGGATGCTGCTGGCCGAACTGGAGGCCGGGTGCACGGCGCCGATCGGCGCGCTGGCCGAGGTCGTCGAATCGCTCGACGACGACGGCCGGGTGGTGGAGGAGTTGTCGCTGCGCGCCTGCGCGGCGGCGATCGACGGCTCGGACGTGATCCGGGCTTCAGTAGTTGGCCCGGTGGCGGATGCCGAGAAACTGGGCCGAGCACTGGCGCGCGAGCTCTTGGAGCTGGGGGCGCGCGAACTGCTCAGCGTCACAGAGGAATCGAACGACGTGGAATCCGCTGAGCTCACCGACGACAGCAATCCCAGCCCAATGGAGAACCAACGATGAGCCGAGTGACGAAGAAGAATCCCGGTCGGATCCTTTTCGTGGGGTCAGGCCCCGGCGACCCGGCGCTGCTCACCGTGCGTGCCCGGGAGGTGATCGGCCGGGCGACGCTGGCGTTCACCGATCCCGATGTCGACAAGGGCGTGCTCGCCCTGATCGGCACCGCGGTCGAGGAGAACCCGGACGGGACCCGCCCGGTGGACGTGCGCCCCGCGCTGGGTGACGCCGCCGAGGTGGCCAAGACTCTGATCGCCGAGGCGCGCAACGGGTTCGACGTGGTGCGCCTGGTGTCCGGCGATCCCATGACCACCGATTCGGTCATCCAGGAGATCAACGCCGTCACCCGCTCGCATCTGAACTTCGAGGTGCTGCCGGGCCTTTCGGCGGGCACCACCGTTCCGGCCTACGCGGGCATCGAGATCGGCTCCAGCCACACCGAGGTGGATGTGCGCGGCGAGGTGGACTGGGCGGCCGTGGCGGCCGCGCCGGGGCCGCTGGTGCTGCACGCCACCTCCGGGCATCTGGCCGAGACCGCTTCGGCCCTGGTCGAACACGGCATGGCCCCGCAGACCCCGGTCGCGGTGACCGTGCGCGGCACCACGCGCCAGCAGCGCACCATCGACGCCACGCTGGCGACGCTGAACAATGCCGCGTCCGAGTTGGTCGGGCCGCTGGTGGTCACGGTCGGCAAGGAAGTGGACAAGCGCGCCAAGACCTCCTGGTGGGAGTCGCGGGCGCTCTACGGCTGGACCGTGCTTGTGCCGCGCACCAAGGAGCAGGCCGGTGAGATGAGCGAGAAGCTCGTCATGCACGGCGCGATTCCGATGGAAGTGCCGACCATCGCGGTGGAGCCGCCGCGCAGCCCCGCGCAGATGGAGCGCGCGGTCAAGGGTCTGGTCGACGGGCGCTACCAGTGGGTGGTGTTCACCTCCACCAACGCGGTGCGCGCGGTGTGGGAGAAGTTCGGCGAATTCGGTTTGGACGCGCGCGCTTTCAGCGGCGTGAAGATCGCCTGCGTCGGCGAGGCCACCGCGGAGAAGGTGCGCTCCTTCGGCATCAACCCCGAGTTGGTGCCGTCGGGCGAGCAGTCCTCCGAGGGGCTGCTGGCCGACTTCCCGCCCTACGACGACGTTTTCGACCCGGTCAACCGGGTGCTGCTGCCGCGCGCCGACATCGCCACCGAGACCCTGGCCGAGGGGCTGCGCGATCGCGGCTGGGAGATCGACGACGTCACCGCCTACCGCACCGTGCGCGCCTCTCCGCCGCCCGCGGAGACCCGCGAGATGATCAAGACCGGCGGCTTCGACGCGGTCCTGTTCACCTCGTCCTCCACGGTCCGCAATCTGGTCGGCATCGCGGGCAAGCCGCACGCCCGCACCATCGTGGCCTGCATCGGCCCCAAGACCGCCGAAACGGCCATCGAATTCGGCCTGCGCGTCGACGTCCAACCCGAGGTGGCCCAGGTCGGCCCCCTCGTCGAGGCCCTCGCCGAACACGCCGCCCACCTCCGCGCCGAGGGCCTACTGCCCCCGCCCCGCAAGAAGAGCCGCCGCAGCCGCTGAGGCTCGACCCAACCGCAAAACATCGGCCCCGCATCGTCATTGGTGCGGGGCCGATGCTTTACCGTGGTGCGCCGAAATCTGTTGCCATCCCGCCGGCCATCGCCACATGTCGGGGCCGACATGGTCCGGAGCGTACGGCGGGGCCGACAATCGGCCCCGCGTCGAATGGTGCGGGGCCGATCGTCTTGCATGGTTCCGGGCGGTGCAGGGGTGCCCGGAACCGGGTCCGGACGCTTCCCGACTGTGCCCGGCGTCCGGTCATTGCCGCTCCGGTATGGGACCGCGGCAACGTGTGGTGCGAACCCGCTCGGTGGCGATCCGGGCTCCGGTGAAGGGGCGGACGCGCCATCGGGCGGCGGGTCGAGTCCGCCCACGGAAATGGTGTCGTTAGAAATACGGTCGTTTCGTCTCGGGCCGATATGCATACGCTGCGTTCAGAATTCGATCTCCGGAAGGTGAACGTTCATGAAGCGCACGGCAGTCGGTCTGATCGCGATGGTCGGAATCACGGTTGGGGTGGCCCTGGTTCCGGCGGGGGCGTCCGCCCAGGCAGCCGAGCAGGCCCCGGTCACCGCGCCGATCGCCGATTCGCCGGGTGTGAGCTCCTCCGGTATTCCGGCAGCGCTGGTGTTGCAGACGCTGCTGAAGTGTCTGTCCAGTGGTTCGGGCAATCTCGGCGCGCCGGGGTCGACCCAGACCGGGTGCCTCAACTCCTAGCGGCGGTCGCGCCCGTGTCCGGCGCGGACCGCGTTCGGCGGAGGCCTTTCGACATCACTTGCGCGTTGCCGGAAGGTCTCCGTCGTAGCCAGCGCCTGGCGGATACGGTCAGCGCTGGGCGGCCATCAGGCGGCGGACCATGCGGCAGGTGGCGTCCGAGGGCCAGTGGACGCCGATGACTTCGGCTGTCTCGCGGATGGTTTCGTTGGTGGCCTGGTCGGGGCTGAAGGTGCCCGAGTCCAGTAGCGCGATGGCCAGGCGCATCGCCTTCAGGCGGCGATTGTGCGAGATGTACCAGGTGCGTGGGCGGCCCGCGGGCAGTGGCTGTTTGGCCAGCGGCCGCCAGGCGTGATCGATCACATCCCCCTTCTTCGGCACCGCGGCGTGGTTCCTCTTGTCGGACATGCTGGTAACGGCTGCGAGCACGGCGACTCCTCCCATCGAACGTATCTTCGATTCTACCCGCTGCCACCGACAAAATCCGCTGCTCACAACGACTTTCAAGGTCATCCGAATCCGGGCCGCGGTGTCCTGCCGCCCATTGGGAGGCGCGCGCACCCGGTTCGCGCGGCGGGCATAGTATGCGAACATGACCGGAATGGACCGCCCTCGGCGGTTGCGCCGCACTCCTGCCATGCGTCGGCTCGTCGCCGAGACCAGCCTGGAGCCGCGGCATCTGATTCTGCCCATGTTCGTCGCCGACGGGCTCGACGAGCCGCGCGAGATCTCCTCCATGCCAGGCGTTTTCCAGCACACCATGGATTCGCTGCGCAAGGCGGCCGTGGAGGCGGTGGCCGCGGGCGTGGGCGGGCTCATGCTCTTCGGCGTGCCGAAGCCGCAGGACAAGGACGCCCAGGGGAGCGGGGCGAGCGATCCGGACGGCATCCTGAACCGCGGCCTGCGCGCCCTGGTGCACGAGGTCGGCGGGTCCACGGTCGTCATGGCCGACACCTGTCTGGACGAGTTCACCGATCACGGACACTGCGGTGTGCTGGACGCCAACGGCGCGGTCGACAATGACGCCACCCTGACCCGCTACGTGGAAATGGCGCTGGCGCAGGCCGAAACTGGTGCCGACCTGCTCGGCACCAGCGGCATGATGGACGGCCAGGTGGGCGCGATCCGGGAGGGCCTCGACGCCGCCGGATACGCCGACACCGGCATCCTGGCCTACGCCGCCAAGTACGCCTCGGCGTTCTACGGCCCGTTCCGCGAGGCCGTCGGCTCCTCGCTGCAGGGCGATCGCCGCACCTACCAGCAGGATTCGGCCAACCGCCGCGAGGCGCTGCGCGAGTTGGAGCTGGATCTGATGGAGGGCGCGGACATCGTCATGGTCAAGCCCGCCATGTCGTATCTGGACATTCTGCGCGAGGTCGCCGATCGCTCCCCGGTGCCGGTCGCGGCCTATCAGATCTCCGGCGAGTACGCCATGATCACCGCGGCCGCCGAGCGCGGCTGGATCGACCGCAAGGGCGCGGTGCTGGAATCGCTGCTCGGCATTCGGCGGGCGGGCGCGGACATGGTGCTCACCTACTGGGCCACCGAGGCCGCGCACTGGCTGCGGTGAGCGGAACCGAGCAGTTTCTGTCGTGAATTCCATGCTCCCGCCGGGTGTTTCGCGCCCGATGCCGGAAGATGTGCGCACCGCCGGTCAACTCTGGTACGCCGCACTGGGTGTCGGCGTGGTGCAGTTGATCGCCTCGCTGGTCGCCCAGTTCGGGCAGCGACACGAGTTGGCGCAGCAGATGTTCGACCAGGTCAAGGATCAGCAGCCGGGGGTGACACTGGCGCAGGTGCAGGTCTGGACGGTGATCGTGTTCGTGCTGGTCGCCGTGTTCTGGCTGGTGCTCACCGGGGCCGCGGTGGCCGTCGTGTATCAGCTGGGGCGCGGAAAGAACTGGGCGCGAGCGATTCTCACGGGCTTCGGGCTGTTCCTGGTGCTCGGTGCGGCGGGCACGCTGTTCGGGTTCGGGGGCAGGGACGGCATTGCCGCGCTGATCGCGGGCGGCGCCGGGATCGTGCAGGCGGTGCTGGCGGGCGGAGCGGTATTCCTTTGCTACCGAAGCGAATCCGAGGCCTTCTTCCGGCCGCCCCCGCAATGAGTACTCCTGAGTTTGTTACGGGCGTACTAACGGGTATGGTGAGGGCAGTCACAGGGATTTCGGGAACCGGAAGCCGGGCGTCATACGTTGTGTTATGGCGTGTCTCGGCGCCGGGAAGGCGGAGGCAACGATGCGAGTGGTGATTCAGCAGCCGCACAGCCTGCGGCGCGATGTCTTGGTGCTGAGTCTGCTGTTTCTTTTCGGACTGCTCACCCTCGCCGTGCTGTTGATTCCGGGCCTGGCCCGCTGAACGATTCCGTGATCTTTACGCTCGACCTATGAGTGAGGCCATCAACGCCCCCGGGGCCGTGCTGTTCTTCGAACCCGGCGCGCGCTGGCGCACCATCGCGTACGGGCCCGCGCTGTGCGCGATCATCCTGGTGATCGAGGTGATTCGCGGCGGGGCCATCCACTGGTTCGGGCTGGTCTTCTGCGCGCTGCTGCTCGCGGGCTTCGTCTGGTTGCAGGTGGTGGCCGGGCGGCGACACATCAGCGTCGAGCTGACACCCGAGAGCCTGCGCGAGGGGACCGAGGTGACGCCGCTGCGCGACATCGCCGAGGTGCTGCCGGAGGAAGACGAACAGTCCTGGGATTATGAGGACTGGCAGTCGGCGCGGGCGCTGGGCGAGTTGACCGGAGTGCCGCGGCGGCGCAAGGGATTCGGGCTCAAACTGAAGGACGGGCGACTCGTGCAGGCGTGGGCGCGTGACCATCTCACCCTGCGCGCCGAACTGACGGCCGCGCTGGAGCGGTTGAACGGTGGGACGGTCGAGGAGAAGAAGGAGGCGCAGTGATGCGGTGGTTGACCGTCTTCGCCGAATTCGTGCTCGTGCCGGTGCTGATGGTGGCGGCGGCGTGGTGCTGGCGCAATGGGATCTCGACCACCGTGTTCAAGCCGCAGGGCGAGGCACCGGCGTTCAGCGCGACGCGGTATGTGGGGCCGTGGTTGGCCGGGTCCGCGGTCTTCGCCATCGGGGCGGGGTTGGTTTTGATCGATATGCTCGCGCGGGCCTTCCGGCGCCGCTGACCCTTTCGCCCGAATCGCGGTCGAATGGCCTGCGCGTCGTGTCGACACACCGGGTGGCGGGGGTGCGAAGTCTGGTTTTGCCTTGGAGGGCACGGGGTACGGCCGGAAAATGAAAGGCATGAAGCGCACAGAGCACGTGAAACGCATCGCCGTCGCGGTGCTGGCCACGGGGTTCGTCGGCGCTGTGGCGGCGGCCCCGGTGGCCGCCGCTCCGGTCGATGCCCTCCCGGATCTCCGGTCGCAGCCCGCGGCGACGTCCTGGGAAGACCTACTACCGCCTCAGCTGAACTGCCTCATCTCCACCGGCTGGGCCGCGTTCTGCCTGGGGATTCCGCTCTCGTAGCGGGTTCGCATCACCAGGGTGGTCGTGGCGGCGCGACCGCAGACCGCGCCGCTACCTCCGCCTGGGTGAATGTCGTCCCCGCCGAGGTGAATTCGGTCCGGGTTGATATCCGCTCGGGTGAATCACTCGAACGAATAGTGGTGAAAACCGCTTGGTCGAACTCGGGCGAATACGTCAGCCCCAGTTCTGGTAAACATCCAGCACACGCCCGCCGTGAGTTCCGGGCGCATTGAAGAAAACCGCCACATTGCCATCGGGGTGATCACCGGCCTCACTGATCACCTGTCGCAACGAGGCGTGGACGCCACCCTTGTCGTCCTTGTAAATGGTGGTGTTCGGCTGCAGTCCCGCGCCCATTCGGCTCAATGGCACGAACATGCTGATCACGGCCGGAATTGGGCCGTCCGCAATGGCCACGGTCTCCTCATGCGACAACATCACCCCGACCCGCCCCTGATCCGGTTGTGCCACCGGCACTCCCGCCGCCGCCACCCCGCTCCCGGCCACTACCGCGACCGCCGCCATCCCAACCCCGAATAGAACGATCCGCATACGTCCCGCCCTCTCTCCGAAGCCGTCTCCTGCGTCGAGACATTACGCATTGGCAATCAACTAGCGAATAACGTTGTCCGAATTCCACTCCGGCGTGTTGCACCCGGCGCGTCATCCCCGGTCAGGTGCTGACCGGTCCGCTCGGAGTCGACCGGCGAGTGAGCGATTTCCGGAATAGTTACGGCCGCGGCGGATGCCCCGCGGCCGGGCGGACGGGCGTTTGCCTTCGGGATGCGGAATTCGGATCGAGGTGGGAATATGTCGGGTTCGGCTGTGGGAGGGGCCACTCGACTACACCCTGTCGTCGACGGCGGTCGGGGCGGCTGAGAGACTGGGTGCCGTGAGTTCTTCTCCGCGTGTGAGCCAGGTGTCGGTCCCGGTCTCGGCCCAACTTTTCGAACGCGCCGCGGCGGTCATTCCCGGTGGCGTGAATTCGCCGGTGCGGGCGTTCAAATCCGTGGGCGGGACGCCGCGTTTCATCGCGTCCGCGCGCGGCTGCACGCTGACCGACGCCGACGGCAACGAGTACGTGGACCTGGTGTGTTCCTGGGGGCCGATGATTCTCGGGCACGCGCACCCGGCCGTGGTCGAGGCGGTGCAGCGGGCGGCCACCGGCGGTCTGTCCTTCGGCGCGCCGACCGAGGCGGAAATCGAACTCGCCGAGGCCATCGCGGCCCGGGTCGCCCCGGTCGATCGGGTGCGCCTGGTGAACTCGGGCACCGAGGCCACCATGAGCGCGGTCCGGCTGGCGCGCGGCTTCACCGGCCGCAGCAAGATCGTGAAGTTCAGCGGCTGCTACCACGGGCACGTGGACGCGCTGCTCGCCGACGCCGGTTCGGGCGTGGCCACCCTGGGCCTGCCGACCTCGCCCGGTGTGACCGGTGCGCAGGCGGCCGACACCATCGTGCTGCCCTACAACGATCTCGCGGCCGTGGCCGCCGCCTTCGCGGCGAACCCGGGCGAGATCGCGTGCGTCATCACCGAGGCCGCCGCGGGCAATATGGGCGCGGTCGCACCCGTGCCCGGATTCAACGAGGGGCTGCGCAAGCTCACCGCCGAGAACGGCGCGCTGCTGATCATGGACGAGGTCATGACCGGTTTCCGGGTGAGCCACTCGGGCTGGTTCGGCATCGACGGCGTGGCCGGTGACCTCTACACCTTCGGCAAGGTGATGAGCGGCGGCCTACCCGCCGCGGCGTTCGGCGGGCGCGCCGACATCATGAATCACCTGGCCCCCCTGGGCCCGGTCTATCAGGCGGGCACCCTGTCCGGGAATCCGGTCGCGGTCGCGGCGGGCCTGGCCACGCTGCGCACCGCCGACGAGCAGGTGTACGCGACGCTGAACAAGAACGCCGAGCGCCTGGGCGCGCTCATGACCGAGGCGCTGACCGCCGAAGGTGTCGGGCACCGGGTGCAATTCGCGGGCAATATGGTCAGCGTGTTCTTCGCCGAGAACCCGGTCACCGACTACGCCGCCGCCAAGGCGAGCGAAACCTGGCGTTTCCCAGCCTTCTTCCACGCCCTGCTGGACGCGGGCGTGTACGCGCCGCCGAGCGCCTTCGAAGCCTGGTTCGTCTCGGCCGCCCTCGACGAGAACGCGTTCGACCGCATCGCCGCCGCCCTCCCCGCCGCCGCGCGCGCCGCGGCGGCCGCCACCCCCGAAGGATCCGCCGC
>NZ_JAYKYU010000001.1:131897-1815128 GCF_035818515.1 Nocardia sp. CDC153
CCGGGTTACCCGAACCCGCACCCCACGAGGCCCCCCTCTCCGCCGCCGAAGCCACCCGCCTCCTGGACTCGATCCGACAGGCCGAGCACGACCTGGCGGTAACCGGCGAACACATCGTCGTCTCCCCGTCCGCCGAATCACCGGCCACGCCAAAGGAATCCGGCGATTCCGATGATTCAGACGTGCCCGAGGCCGCCGTCCCGGACGCCGACGCCGACGACGTGGCGACCCCCGCCGACGAATACGCCGCCGCGGTCACCATCGACTCCGCCGAGACCACCCCCGAGACGGCCGAGCACGGCGTCGACGGTGTGCCGGTCGGTTCGGCGGCCGAGGTGTTCGCGGCCGTGGTCACCGCCGCCGATGAATTCGTCGCCGACGCTGGTGATTCCGACGCCGGCGCGCGGGTGTCGGAGCTGGTCGAGTCCGCCGGTTTCGCCTCCGACGTCGTGGTCGAGGTCGATCCCGCTGAACAGGCGGTCGAATCCGAGGCGGCACCGGGTATTGCGGCGGAGGATGCCGAATCCGGCGACGAGGTCGTCGAATCCGACAGCGTCGCGAGCGGCGAATCCGACAGTGCCGCGAGCGGATTGATTCTGCCGGGTGAGGTGGCCTCCGATGTCGAGACGATCGTGCACGTGCTGCGGCACGGTGAGGTGCACAACCCGAAGGGCATCCTGTACGGCCGACTGTCCGGCTTCCAGCTGTCGGTGACGGGCCGGGCGCAGGCGCAGGCCGTGGCGCGTTCGCTGGCCGACCACGACATCGCGCTGGTGGTGGCCTCGCCCCTGCAGCGGGCGCAGGAGACCGCGGAGCCGATCGCGCTCGGGCACGGGCTCACCATTCGCACCGATGAGAATCTGATCGAGGCGGGAAACACCTTCGAGGGCCTGACCGTCACCGCGCGGGCGCTGCGCAAGCCGCGGCACTGGTGGAAGCTGCGCGATCCGTTCACGCCGTCGTGGGGTGAGCCGTACCTGCAGATCGCGCATCGCATGTTGGCCGCGGTGAACAAGGCGCGGGTGGAGGCCGCCGGTCGCGAGGCCGTGCTGGTGTCGCATCAGCTGCCGGTGTGGACGCTGCGCCGGTTCCTGCAGGGCCAGCGGCTCTGGCACGACCCGCGTAATCGCCAGTGCTCGTTGGCGTCGTTGACTTCGCTTGTCTACCAGGGCGATACGTTGATCGACATCGTCTACTCGGAGCCCGCGGGCGCGTCCGATCCGTCGGTGACCGGCGCATGAGACCCGCCATCGCGTCCCCGTCCGCCCACGCCCCGCGCCGCTTCCGGCGCGTGGCGGCACTGCTGGCGGGCCTGTGTGTGGCGGCCGTGCTGGCCGGGTGTTCGACGGCGGGCAAGGACGCGGTGGCGCAGGGCGGCACCTTCGATTTCGTCTCCCCGGGCGGCAAGACCGAGATCTTCTACGATCCGCCGCCTTCGCGCGGCACCATCGGCAAGCTGTCCGGCCCGGATCTGCTGCACGACGGCAAGACCACCTCGGTCGACGATTTCCCGGGCAAGGTCGTGGTCGTGAACATCTGGGGCCAGTGGTGCGGCCCGTGTCGCGCGGAAGCCCCTGCGCTGGAACAGGTTTACGAGGCGAGCAAGGACAAGGGCGTCGCCTTCCTGGGCATCAACGTCCGCGACAATCAGAAGGACAAGGCCCAGGATTTCGTGACCGACAACAAGGTCGGCTACCCCTCGATCTACGACCCGTCCATGCGCAGTCTGCTCGCGCTCGGCGGCAAGTTCCCGACCAGCGTCATCCCCACCACCATCGTGCTGGACAAACAGCATCGGGTGGCGGCGGTGTTCCTGCGGGCCCTGCTGGCCGAGGACCTGCAGCCGGTGGTGGACAAGCTCGCGCAGGAGCAGTCGTGAATCACGTGACCGTGCTTGCGAGCGTGGGGGATTCGTTCCAGCAGACCGCCGCCACCGGACCGCTGTTGCTCGCGCTGGGCGCGTGCCTGCTGGCGGGGCTGGTGTCGTTCGCGTCGCCGTGCGTGGTGCCGCTGGTGCCGGGCTACCTGTCGTATCTGGCGGGCGTGGTCGGCGCGGAGGCTCCGCCGGTGACGGTGGAGTCGGCCAAGAACGCCAAAACGGCCGTGGCGCAGCGCAATTCCGCGCGCCTGCGGGTCGCGGGCGCGGCCGGGCTGTTCGTGGCGGGCTTCACCGTGGTGTTCGTGCTCGCCTCGGCCACCGTATTCGGCGCGATCCAGGCCTTGAACGTGAATCGCGATCTGCTGCAACGCATCGGCGGCGTGGTGACGATCGTGATGGGTCTGGCCTTCATCGGCCTCATCCCGGCGCTGCAGCGCGACACCCGCATGGAGCCGCGTCGTCTGAGCGGCATCGTCGGAGCCCCTTTGCTGGGTGCGGTTTTCGCGCTCGGCTGGACGCCGTGCCTGGGCCCGACCCTGTCGGGTGTGATGGCCGTGTCGGCGGGCACCGAGGGCACCACCGCGGTCCGCGGGGTCGCCCTCATCGTGGCCTACTGCCTGGGTCTGGGCCTGCCCTTCGTGATCCTGGCCTTCGGTTCGGCGACCGCGCTGCGCGGCGTCGGCTGGCTGCGCCGTAATTCCCGCACCATTCAGGTGATCGGCGGGCTGCTGTTGGTGGCCGTCGGCATCGCCCTGGTGACCGGGGCGTGGGACCAGTTCGTCTCCTGGGTCCGCGACGCCTTCGTCTCGAATGTGACCCTGCCGATCTGACATGACTGCCACCATCGAAACCCCCGGTGCCCCCGTGACCCCGCCGCGTCAATCGCCCCCGCGTCGCGTCATCGCCCTGCTGCGCAACGCCTGGCGCGGCCTGACCAGCATGCGCACCGCGCTCATGCTGTTGTTCCTGCTGGCCCTGGCCGCCATTCCGGGCGCGCTGCTGCCGCAGCGCAGTCTGAACGCGGGCAAGGTCGACGACTACATTCGCAACCGGCCGACGCTGGGTCCGTGGATGGATCGGCTGCAGCTGTTCGACGTGTTCTCGAGCGCCTGGTTCACGGCCGTCTATGTGCTGCTGTTCGTTTCGCTGGTCGGGTGCATCCTGCCGCGCTGCGTGGATCACTACCGGGCGCTGCGCACGCCGCCGGTCAAGGCTCCCCGCAACCTTTCTCGGCTGCCGCATCACTGGTCCGGCACCGACGCGTCGAGTCCGGATGCGGTGATCGACCGGGCCCTGGGCCAGATGCGCGGCTGGCGCACGGTCGTGCAGCCGGGCACGCGCGAGGGCGAGGTGACCCTGTCGGCCGAGAAGGGCTACACCCGCGAACTCGGCAACCTGATCTTCCACCTGGCGCTGGTGGGTCTGCTGGCGGCGGTGGCCATCGGCAAGCTGTTCGGCTACGAGGGCAATGTGGTCGTGCTCGCCAATGACGGCCCGGGCTTCTGCACCACCAGCCCCGCGGTGTTCGACTCCTTCCGCGCGGGCAATGTGAACGACGGCACCGGGCTGACCCCGATGTGCGTGCGCGTCAAGGACTTCAAGGCCGACTACCTGGAGAACGGCCAGGCGTCCATGTTCACCTCGAACATCCAGTACCAGACCGGCGGTGACCTGAACTCGGACACCTGGCGTGACGCCACCATTCAGGTGAATCACCCGCTGCGCGTCGCCGGTGACCGGGTCTACCTGCAGGGACACGGTTTCGCGCCCAAGTTCACGGTGACCTTCCCGAACGGCCAGACCCGCACCGAGGCCATCCAGTGGAAGCCGGACGACGCCACCACCTTCCTGTCCTCGGGTGTGCTGCGCATCGATCCGCCGGGCGGCATGTACCCGAGCGAGGACGAGCGCCGCAAGCATCAGGTCGCCATTCAGGGCCTGTTCGCGCCGACCGCGCTCATGCACGGTCAGCTGCTGACCTCCATGTATCCGGCCATGAAGGATCCGGCCGTCGCGATCGACATCTATCAGGGCGATACCGGTCTCGATACCGGTCGCGCGCAGTCGCTGTTCGCGCTGGATCCGGAGATGATCAAGCAGGGTCGTCTGGTCAAACAGCAGCGCGTGAATCTGAAGCCGGGGGAGACCTCGACCCTGGCCGACGGCACCAAGGTGACCTTCGACGGCGCGGAAGAGTTCGTGAACCTGCAGGTTTCGCACGATCCGGCGCAGCAGTGGGTGCTGGTGTCGGCGCTGACCATGATGGCGGGCCTGCTGGTGTCGCTGCTGGTGAAGCGCCGCCGCATCTGGCTGCGCGTGTACCCCGGCGACGAAACCGACGGGGTACGACGTACCGTAGTAGAAATGGGCGGATTGGCCCGCACCGACCAGGCCGGCTGGGGCGGCGAATTCGATCGCCTGCGTGAGCGGCTGCTGACGGGAGAGAAGTAATGCCGATCGACGAGACCATCGCCTCCTACAGCGATCTCGCGTTCAAGTCGGCCATCGTGATCTACGCGCTGGTCTGGATCATGCTGGTCTGGCAGTTCGCGCTCACCCGCACGGTGCCGACCACGGCGCGCCAATTGGTCACCGCCGGAGGCGGTTCCGACGTCGTGGACGAGCCGCCCGCGAACGTCCCCGGCAAGGTGACGCCCCGCGGCGCGGAACGCCCCTTCCCGGAACGCCTGGGCAATATGGCCTTCGCCGTGCTGTTCGTCGGCTTCGGCGTGCACGCGGCCTCGATCGTGTTGCGCGGCTTCGCAACCCACCGCTTCCCGCTCGGCAACATGTTCGAGTTCATCTCCATGGCCACCGCCGCGGCCGTCGGTCTCGGCCTGGTGCTGCTGCGCGATCAGCGCTACCGCGCCATGTGGTCGTTCCTGCTCGTCCCGGTGCTGATCCTGCTCTTCCTCGCCGGTACGAAGCTGCACGTGGACGCGGCCCCCGTCGTCCCCGCCCTCAAGTCCTACTGGCTCCCGGTCCACGTCACCGTCGTCTCGCTCGGCTCCGGCGTCTTCCTGGTCTCGGGCGTAGCGAGTCTGCTGTTCCTCTACCGCATCTGGCAGCCCGCGGGCCACGAGTCCGACAATCTCCTCGGCCAGCTGGCCCGCCGCCTCCCCGACGCCCAACTCCTGGACCGTCTTGCCTACCGCACCACCATCATCGGCTTCCCCATCTTCGGCGCGGGCGTCATCCTCGGCGCCATCTGGGCCGAGGCCGCCTGGGGCCGCTTCTGGGGCTGGGACCCGAAGGAAACCTGCTCCTTCATCGCCTGGGTCCTCTACGCCGCCTACCTCCACGCCCGAGCCACCTCCGGCTGGCGAGACACCAAGGCCGCCTGGATCAACATCGCCGGCTTCGTAGCCATGCTCTTCAACCTCTTCATCATCAACATCGTGGTGAGCGGCCTCCACAGCTACGCCGGCCTCAACTAACCCGCGGATCAGATTCCGCTGGGGAAAGTGAGGGTTTGGAGGGTGGGCCAGGTCTCGGACCAGGGCTTCACGGGGTTTTTGCAGATGTAGACGGTGATGAGGCGTTCCAGGCCAGGGAGGCCGTTGGGGTTGTTGATTTTGCGGAATTCGGTGGTGGTGGCGAACTTCGAGAGGAAGTCCTTGTCGCCTACGCCGTCCACGGAGAGGTAGACGATGGTGTGGGCGGAGTCGGGGGGCGGGCCGAAGTAGCCGAAGCCTCGGTTGGGGCTGTAGACGGGGGGAAGGTGGTAGTCGCGGCCGAATTCCTCGAGGGCGCTGGCCTGGACGTAGGCGGCGGCCACGACGGCGGTGTCCTTGCGGTCGGCTTCGGGGAGGCTCTGGACCGCGTCGTTCACGGCGGCGGTGAAGGTGGCGTAACCGTCGGGGCCGAACCAGGATTCGCGCATCCAGTAGTCGGCCTGGTTGGTGATGGGGGAGTTGATCCAGCTCTTGGGGAGCGGGACGGCGATCATCCACGCGGTGAACAGGATTGCCGAGACCACCGCGAGGGCGTTCACCAGGCGGCGGTACAGCTGCTTGACCTCGACGGTGCCGAGGGCGAACGCGCCCGCGCCGAGCAGGGCGGGCCAGAAGCCCGCGACATAGTAGGAGCGGCCGTTCTCGACCAGCACCACGATGAGCAGCAGCAGGCCCGCGATCAGCGCGAAACGGTAGGGGCGCAAGGCTTCCAGCCGCACCAGACCCCACAGGCCGAAAATGCTGAGCAGGCCGCCGATCAACCCGCACTGGACGGCGATCTCGATCGCGCAGATGAGCGGTCCGGTATTGGCGGCGTGCTGTTCCTGCGAAATGATCTCGGTCATCTGGGATTCCACCCAGCCGTGCTGGGTCTGCCAGATGATGCCGGGGATCATGGCGACCACCATGATCAGCGTGCCGAGGTAGAGCGCGGGACGGCGCAGCACCTCGCGCGGCCCGGCCACCAGCACGCCGATGCCCAGCATCGCCCACACGCCGGGCACCATCCACTTGGCCTGGAACGCCAGCGCGGCGGCCACGCCCGCGGCGATGAGCAGCCAGTCCTGGCGCACCCGCACCCAGCGGATCAGCAGGAAGATGATCAGCGCCTGCAGGGGGATGTCGAAAGTCAGTGTGATCAGCTGAATTTGGTCGAAGGCCAGCGGTGAGACGGCGTAGGCCAGCGCGGCGAGGATCTGATACCGCGACCCGGCCCCGAGTTCCCGGGCGGTGGCGGCGGACAGCACGGCCGCGGCGGCCATCAGGGCCAGGGCGGGAATCCGCAGGCCCAGCACCGAACCCGGCGCGATCAGATCCATCACGTGCGCGACGAACGGCGCCAGCGGCCCCTGGTCCGGGTAGGCCCAGGCGAGTCGGCGTCCGGCCGCGATGAAATACAGCTCGTCGCCGAAGTAGTTGATCCGGGCCGCGGCGATGCCCATGATCGCGGCGAATCCGAAGGACACCGCCAGCACGCCCTTCCAGGCGAACGGCGCCCGTTCGGCGACTGGTTCGACGGCGCCCACGTGGGGCGCCGTACCGGTGGTGGCCATCTTTTCCCTCCCGAGAAACGCAAAAACGCCCGGCGGACACCGAATTGCGGCGGTGCCGGGCGTCGATCTGCTGCAGGATATCCGGTCCGCGAGGTTCGGTCGCCCCCGGCGTTTCCGGGGCTTGCCCGGCCGAGCCGAATGGGCAGCGCAGCCGAGCCGAATGGGCCGTGCGGCCGGGACTTCTTTGCCATCGCCCCTACCGGTGAGTACCGGCGCGTTGTACCGTATTAAGCGTCCGTGATTAGAACACGTTCTAATTTTTATCGATGGGGAGGCTCATCATGGCAGTGGCGCCGCAGGGTCGCGTCGGTAAGGTCCGGGAGATCGACGTGGGTACCGCCCCGACGCGGTACGCGCGGGGCTGGCACTGCCTCGGGCTGGCCGCCTCGTTCCGGGACGGCGAGCCGCACGCGATCTCCGCATTCGGAACCAAGCTGGTGGTGTTCGCCGACAGCACGGGCGCATTGCATGTGCTCGACTCCTACTGCCGCCACCTCGGCGGCGATCTGAGCATGGGTCAGATCAAGGGCGATTCCATCGCCTGCCCGTTCCACGACTGGCGGTGGGGCGGCGATGGCAAGTGCACCGCCATCCCGTACGCCCGCCGGGTGCCGCCGCTGGCCCGCACGCGGTCGTGGATCACCTTGGAGCGCAA
Organism: Nocardia sp. CDC153; assembly: GCF_035818515.1. Lineage (NCBI taxonomy): Bacteria > Bacillati > Actinomycetota > Actinomycetes > Mycobacteriales > Nocardiaceae > Nocardia > Nocardia sp. CDC153. The sequence goes on from NZ_JAYKYU010000001.1 coordinate 139,440, forward strand.
CGGTCAGCTGTTCGTGTGGCACGACCACGAGGGCAACCTGCCGCCGGACGAGGTGACGATTCCTTATATCGAGGGCCCGTTCACCAATGCCGACGGCAGCGGCTCGGAGACCCTGGTCGACGGCTGGACCGACTGGACCTGGGAATCGATGGTCATCGAGGGCTCCAACTGCCGCGAGATCATCGACAACGTGGTGGACATGGCCCACTTCTTCTATATCCACTACGCGTACCCCACGTACTTCAAGAACGTCTTCGAGGGCCACGTCGCGACCCAGTACCTGGACTCCACCGCCCGCCCCGACAAGGGCATGGCCACCCAGTACGGCGGCAATTCGACGCTGAAGTCGGTGGCCTCCTACTTCGGCCCGTCCTACATGGTCAATCCGCTGGTCAACAACTACAGCGGTTTCGAGCTGGAGACGGTGCTGATCAACTGCCACTACCCGATCTCGCAGGACGCGTTCGTGCTGCAGTACGGCATGTCGGTGCGCAAGCCGACGGGGGTGGACGATGTCACCGCCGACCGCATCGCGAAGAAGATGACCAAGGGCATCGGCGAGGGCTTCCTGCAGGACGTGGAGATCTGGAAGCACAAGTCCAAGATCGAGAATCCACTGCTGACCGAGGAAGACGGGCCGGTCTATCAGCTGCGTCGTTGGTACGACCAGTTCTATGTGGATGTCGCCGATATCGATCCGAAGTCGGTGCAGCGCTTCGAATTCGAGGTCGACACCACCAAGGCGAACCAGGCCTGGGAGGCCGAGGTCGCCGAAAACCTCAGGCGCAAGGCCGAAGAGGACGCGCTCAGCAATTGACGCTCCCGGGGCGGGCGAGCATTCTCGCCCGCCCCGTTCGCGTTCAGTGGGCCGCGGCGGTGACCGCGGCGATCAAGTCCGCGCCGGTGTAGGCGCGGCCGCCGATGCCCCAGGCACCATCGGGAGCATTGAGGATATTGACCCAAATGTCTTCGCGCCGGTGGCCTTCCGTGGTGAATCCGGCGACGATCTCGGTGGCCGCCGTGATGAAGGCCGCGCGGGCGGCCGGATCGGGCAGCCCGATATTGGGCAGTTTCAGCTCGACCATGACGACCGGCCGATTCACCCCGCCCGCGTAGACGTCCTGCGGCGACAGCACATGCACTGTGCCGCCGATGATTCCGGTGAAGAAGTCATTGCCGGTGCCGCCGCTGACCTCGGCGAGGGCGGCGGAGAGCGCGGGCAGGATCTCGCGTTCGCCGCGTGCGGTGAGGATGCCGCGGGGTGCGGTGACGGTGATGGGCATGGGGTGCTCCATTCTCGAAGTCGCTAGTACGCACGTACTAGCGAGTCGAGTGTGTACTAGTATGGCCGTACTAGTCAACGGTTCGGGAGGAATCATGGCGGCCACCACCCGCGATCGCATGATCGACGCGGCCATCGACGCGCTGCGGACGAAGGGCGTCGCGGGCATGTCGTTCACCGCGGTCCTGGAATCCAGCGGCGCGGCCCGCGGCGCGATCTACCACCACTTCCCGGGCGGCAAGACCGAATTGGTGGCGACCGCCGCCGCCCGCAACGGCGATCAGGTCCGCGAACTGCTCGCCGCCCTACCGGCCGACGATCCGCTGAGTCTGGTGGAGGCGTTCCTGGATTTGGTCCGCCCGGTCGTCGCCTGCTCGGCCGAGGGTGCGGGCTGCGCCGTCGCCGCCGTCACCGTCGACCCGGACAGCGGCGAGCTGCGCACCGTCGCCGCCACCGCGTTCGACTCCTGGACAACGACTTTGGCCGGGCGTCTCACCGCCGCCGGAGTGGAACCCGTGGCCGCCGGGGATCTGGCCACCACCCTGCTCACCCTGCTGCAGGGCGCGCACGTGCTGTGCCGGGCCGAGGGCACCATCGCCCCGTTCGACCGAATGGCCCGAACCGCAACCGATCTGGTGCGGCATCGCTTCGAAGCGCCCAGCTGATCCGCGCCGGGCGCGGTGACCGGATGTCGCGGATATGACTGTCCCCCGCGGGTGCGCTGGCGCGGTTCCGCGGGGGACGGTCACATCTGTCTATTGGCTAACTGGTTGGCGAGCTTCGGTAATTCAGGTGGATTCGCCGTCGCGATGCTCCTGGGAGAGCGTGGCGAGGAAATCCGGGTCATCTTCGGGACCGATAACGCGGTTGCGCCGAGTGAATGCTGAGCCGGTGCCGACCGGTCGCTGGGGCCCGAAAGCTTTCCAGCACAGCATCGCGACGGCCACTACCGCGATGAGTGCCAACAGGTACGTCACGTCGCTCACCTCCTGACAACGAGGGTAATCCGAGTGCGTACCCGCGGCACGTGAAGCGGGCTGTATTCCTGCTGTGGATCTCGAGCTGAATCGGTGTTACACGCGGGCCTCGGTGGTGAGGGACCGCAGGAGCTGCATGACTTCGGATTCGCGGAACCGGCGGTGACCGCCCGGAGTCCGCAGGGAGCCGAGCCGACCTGCGTGAGCCCAGCGGGTCACGGTCTTCGGATCGACGTGGAACAGGGCAGCGACTTGGCCAGGGGTAAGCAAGGTGTCCTGGCCGGAGACGGAACCCAATGCGCGGCTCGGCGCGGTGAACGCAGTCATTCGCAAACCTTTCCGTTTCGACAGATCCCTCATCAGTAGCGACATCGTTGCACTGCACCCCCCTGGTGTTCGAACGGTCTCGCTTTGGTAAAGACGAAGTAATAGACAAAACGGATATCCGTTATGTGTTTACGGTCACGTTTGACGCGAACGCAGCGAATCTCCAGCGACCTCCGGTCGTGGCCCAACGGCATCCGCCGCGGCGCGGTCACCTACGCTGTTCTGCGTGAGTGACGCAACCCCGCCCGACGGTGCGGGCCGCCGACTGGCCCGAAACCTGGCCCTCTACACGGTGGCCCGACTCGGGCTGGTCGCCGTGATCGCAGCGATCATCATCGGGGTGGGCGCCGCGGTGCACGTATCCATCCCGCTGTTCGTCGCGCTGCTGTTCGCCCTGCTCATCGCCATGCCGCTGTCGCTGCTGCTGTTCAAGAAGCTGCGCTCGCAGGTGAATCGGGACATCGCCGCGGTGGATGCCAAGCGCCGCAAGGACCGTGATCAGCTGATGTCTCGCCTGCAGGGCAAGGACGATCAGTGAAACGCTGCGATCGCAGCGCACCTCGACACTGGGTCGACAATGCCGTCCGGCTGATCGACGCCGATACCCAGCGCAGCGCGGATACCCATCTGTTGCGCTACCCCCTCCCGAGCGAGTGGGGCATCCAGCTCTATCTGAAGGATGAATCCACACATCCGACAGGCAGTCTCAAACACCGCCTGGCGAGATCACTGTTCCTCTATGCCATCTGCAACGGTTGGGTCACGGAAGGCACCACCGTGGTGGAGGCTTCCTCCGGCTCGACCGCCATCAGCGAGGCGTATTTCGCCCGCATGCTGGGCCTGGACTTCGTGGCCGTGGTGCCCGCCAAGACCTCGCCGGAGAAGCTCGCGCTCATCGAGGCGCAGGGCGGGCGCTGCCATCTGGTCGAGCGGGCCCCCGATATCTATACCGAGGCAGCGCGTTTGGCCGCCGAGACCGGCGGCCACTACATGGACCAGTTCACCAATGCCGAGCGCGCCACCGACTGGCGCGGCAACAACAACATCGCCGAATCGATCTTCCAGCAGATGACTTTGGAGACCCACCCGGTGCCGGAGTGGGTGGTGGTGGGCGCGGGCACCGGCGGCACCGGCGCGACCATCGGGCGCTACCTGCGCTACAAGCGGCACGCGACCCGGCTGGCCGTGGTGGATCCGGAGAATTCGGCCTTCTACGGCGGCTACGAGCTCGACGATCTCGGCTATCAGACCGGAATGCCTTCGCGGATCGAGGGAATCGGGCGACCGCGGGTGGAACCGTCGTTCGTGCCGACGGTGGTGGACTGCATGATCGAGGTGCCCGACGCGGCCTCGGTCGCGACCGCCCGGCATGCCAGCGAGGTGCTCGGCCGACGGGTCGGCGGGTCCACGGGAACCAACCTGTGGGGTGCGTTTGCCCTGATTGCCGACATGATCGCGGCGGGCCGCACCGGCAGTGTGGTGACGCTACTGTGTGATGGCGGAGACCGTTATGCCGGAACCTATTTCAATGACACCTGGGTTGCCGACCAGGGGCTGAGTCTCGCCGAGCCCGCCGCGGTGCTGGCCGAATTCATCGCCACCGGTACTTGGTCCGGATAGTTTTCCCACCGCACGGCGCTCGGCCGATAACCGTTGATCACCCATCCGTCAGGTTGCTGTCAATTTGCTGTAGGGGTTTTGTCGGGGTCAGATCGTTAGCCTGAGCAGTATGTTCCGGGCGCACCGGTCGGTTTTCTTGGGATGAAGTCGTGTTAATAGGGCTTGACGTTTGGGGCCTCCGGCGCACCACCGGACGGGTCACCGCGGTCGGTCGATCGACCGTCGTGCCGAGCACGAACAGCCACGACTGCAGGCTCGATTGGGTGCGCCACATATTGATGCGCAACTCGGTGATGGCCAGGGTGCGCGGGTCGCGCACCAGCTTCACCAGATCGGTGCGCTCGGCCGCGACCGCGTCGGAGCGCCACAGCAGCGCGAAGTCCGGATCGGACAGGCACTTCTCGAGCACCTGCGCGCCGCGCTCGTCCTCGCCGCTGCGCGCCAGCTGCATGCGGAATCGGCTGGCCGCCATGCGCGTCTCGGTCTCCCAATTCACCATGACCGTGCGCGAGATCGGGTTGAAGATTAGCCATTCCAGATAGTTGGCGCCGGGCTCGAGTTCGAGGAACGCCTCCCGGTGCGCGGCATTGACCGCGACGATGTCCCAGAGTTCGGTGATGTACGCGCCGATCGCGGGGTTGAGCAGATCCAGGTACTCCTGGTCGGCGGCGGTGGGGTGGTCGGCCTCGATGCGCGGGAGCGGTCCCTCCGCCAGCACCAGGGCGTATTCGAATTCGGCAGGGGGGAGTTTCAGTGCGGTGCCGAGGGATTCGATGACGCGGCGCGACGGATTGGCGCCGCCTTCGATCTTGGTCAGGTAGGGCACCGAGAGGTTGGCCAACCAGGCCAGTTGCGGGCGCGTGAGATTCGCGGTGGTGCGGCGCTGGCGAATGTACTCGCCGAACGTGGGGACTCCATCCATTTACTTAGGCTGACCTTACTAGTATGGCCGTCAGGTACACGCGCGGTTGCCGACCGATCCCGATACGGTCCCCGGATGCGGGACCGCGTGGTACACGGCTCTGCTCCAATAGTTTGAAACAACAACAAATCAGCAACAAATCAGGAGTCGAATTGGGGCAGCAACCGCGGCCGGTTCTCGATGTCAATGTCACGGTGGGGCCGTGGGTGATCGCCACGGCGGGTGGCGGTTTCGCCCCGGCGGCCACCGGCGGGCTCGGCAATGCTTGGGAGCCCGCGGCTTTCGGGCTGTACCGGGACCGCGACGGTGACATCTGGGAGAAGGACGCGCGCGGCTGGCGGCTGTGCCTGCAGGCCGGATTCCCGGTCGATCCCGAGACCGTGTGGGACTGGTCCGATTCGGTGCGCGAGTTCGCACCCTTCACGCCCTGGGGCTGAACGACTCTCGCCGTCGTGACGTTCGCCGACGGTGAACACCCTTCCCGATGTGTCAATTTTCGTTGACGCGCCCCGAATGTCAACGTAAATTGACAGTCATGAGTGAAGCAACGACTCTGGCGGCCGCCGCCGGCAGCCCCGACCCGCAGGTCGGGCTCCGCGCGGTGCTGGCACTGCGCCGGTTGCTCGAGCGGCTCGAGGCCATTCAGGTCGGCAATGCCCGCAAGCAGGGCTGGTCCTGGCAGGCCATCGCCGACGCGCTCGAGGTCAGTCGGCAGGCGGTCCACCAGAAGTACAACCGGAAGGGCGGTATTCGCTGATGTTCGAACGATTCGACAGGGCGGCCAAATACGCGATCGTCATGGCCCAGGAGGAGGCCCGGGACCTCTGCTCCTCGAGCATCGAGGTCGAGCACGTGCTGCTGGGCCTGCTCGCCAGTCCCGACGCCGGACTGGTGGAAGTGCTTGCGGCACATGGACTCACCGCCGCGGGCGTGCGGGATGTGCTGGCCCGCAAGCGGACCGGCGAGCCGCTCGGTGCGGAGGACGCGGAGGCGCTGCGGTCCATCGGCATCGATCTGGACGCGGTGCGGGAGAGTCTGGAGGCGACCTTCGGCGAGAACGCCCTCGATCGGGCGGCCGTGCCCGGTGGGGAATCGCGCTGGGGCAAATACTGGGGGCGGGAGGGCGGCCCGCGCGGCCACATCCCCTTCACCAAGGAGTCCAAGAAGATCGTCGAGCTGTCCCTGCGGGAGGCGCTCGCGCGCAAGGACGACCGGATCGAGGCGGGGCACCTCATGCTGGCGGTGCTGCGCGCCCCCAACGCGGTCACCGGCCGACTGCTCGGCGACGAGGCCGCGCAGCGTGCCCTGCGCGACGCGGTGTCCGGCTACCTCGGGCGGGCGGCCTGATCGCGAACAGACCGTTTGGCCCGATCGGGTCCGCGTCGTGTCCCGGATGTCGGGCCGCGGAGATGATCTCCCCCTACGATCGGGGGCATGACGCTCCTGATACGTCTGCTGATCAATGGTGTGGCCATCTGGCTGGCCGCCGCCTGGGTGAACGGCATCGAGATCAAGACCCCCGAGGACACCACCCAGAGCAAGCTGCTGGTGATCGCCGCCATCACCGTGGTGTTCGCCATCGTGAACACGCTGGTGAAGCCGATCGTGAAGGTGCTGTCCTTCCCGTTCATCGTGGTCTCGCTGGGCCTGTTCCTGCTGGTGATCAACGCGCTCATGCTGTGGCTGACCGCGAAGATCACCGGCACCACGGATTACGGCCTGCGGGTGGACGGCTTCTGGGCCGCGGTGCTCGGCGGCATCATCATCTCGCTGGTCAACTGGGTGTTGGGCGTGCTGGTCCCCGACGAGGACTAGAGCCCGGAGATGGCCAGCGCGATGGCGGTCAGGACCGACCAGACCAGCATCGCCAGACCGGTACCGGCGAGGGCGGGAATCAGACCCGGCCCGTTCTTGCCGGTGCGCACCGGTTCATTGGCCTTCAGGGCCAGCGGCAGGGCGACGAGTCCGGCCAGGGCCCACGGCGTGCGCGCCACCAGCACCAGGCTCGCCACGAACGGCACCGCCAACAGCACCAGATGCAGTGTGCGGGTGCGGGTGTCGCCCAGGCGCACGGCCAGGGTCAGCTTGCCCGATTCGGTGTCGGTCGGAATATCGCGCAGATTATTGGTGACCAGCACCGCGCTGGAGAACGACCCGACCGCGACCGCGCACGCCAGCCCGGCCCAGTCGACCCGCCCGGCCTGCACGAACTCGGTGCCCAGCACCGCCACCAGGCCGAAGAACACGAACACCGCGATCTCACCGAAACCGCTGTACCCGTACGGGTTCCGGCCGCCGGTGTAGAACCAGGCCCCGGCCAGGCAGGCCGCGCCCACCAGAATCAGCCACCAGGCGCTGGTGGCCACCAGCACCAGCCCGAGCACCGCGCCCAGCGCGAGACAGCCGATGGCGGCGTTGCGCACGGCCGCCGGGGCCGCGAGCTTGGAGCCGACCAGCCGCAGCGGACCAACCCGCTCGTCATCGGTGCCGCGAATGCCGTCGGAATAGTCGTTGGCGTAGTTCACGCCGATGATGAGGGCCACCGAAAGCAGCAGGCACAGTACCGCTTTCCACCACACGAACCCCCCGATCGAGGCGGCCGCCCCCGTCCCCGCCAACACCGGGGCGATGGCGTTGGGCAGGGTGCGCGGCCGCGCGCCCTCGATCCACTGCGCTGCTGTAGCCATGCACCGCAGCCTAATGCGAGGGTCGACGACCGCGCCTGTCGGTCAGGCCTCGGCGGCGGCCTTGAGCTGGGCCAGACCCTTCTCGAAGTCCTTGCCCACCAGCCGATCCATCGGCATCAGCTTGCCGACGATGGCCATGATCCCGTTCTGCTGACCGGTCATGCGCCAGGTCACCGCGGTGGTGTCGCCCGCCGGGCGGAATTCGAAGGTGACCTGATTGCTCGCCTTGAACGGCTTCTCGAAGTTCAGCTGGATGCCGATCTCCTCCGACGTCGCCGAGGTGATCTCCATATCCCCGCGGCCCGCCTTGCGATTGCCGTTCCAGAAGTAGCGGGCCCCGATGCCGCGATCGGCGCCGCTGTAGACGCGTTCCATGGCGGGGTCGGTGTCCTCCCACGGAGACCACTTGCGCCACTGATGGAAGTCGTCGATGAGTGCCTGCACCCGGGTGGGATCGGCCTTGATGACCGTTTCCCGGTGAATGTCGAATTCGGCCATGGCATGAGCGTAGGCCGTGCCGGTCCCCGATGGCCCCACCCTGGCGAAATCCGGTTGAACCGAGACCGCCGATTCGGGTAAGCCGGAGCGGGCGCCGGACCGGTCGCTCACCTACGATTGGCGAGGAATGGATTCGGAAAACGGCAGTTCGAGCACGGGAAGCGCGCGGGTGGCGGACGTGGGCGACTCTACCCCGACGGCCCTGCGCGGCGATATCGCGGTGGCCCTGTTGGGTGAGATCGCGGTGCGTCGCGACGGCGTGCTCACCGCCGTACCCGGAGCTCGGGCCCGACTCCTGGTGGCGGCGCTGGCGACGCATCCGGGCCGCAGCCGCAGCGCGCAGGCGCTCATCGACGAGGTCTGGGGCGAGGACCCGCCCCGCGCGCCCATGAACGCGCTGCACACCCAGGTCTCCCGACTACGCTCCGCGCTGCCCGAGGGCGCGCTGGAGATCGGCCCGGCCGGATACCGGCTCATCCTCGCACCCGACCGGGTCGACCTGACCCTGGCCCAGCGGCTGGAAGGGCAAGCGCGGCAAGCGCATACCGCCGGGGACCACCGCGCCTGCCTGGACCTGCTGGCCGCCGCCCGCGGACTCTGGCGCGGCGAACCCGCCGCCGACCTCCCGCCCGGACCGGTCGCCGAGGAACTCGCCACCCTCGCCGCCGCGCGCCGCCGGGCCCTGGACGCGCTCGAGCTCTCGGCCCGCGAGGCCATCGGCGATCTACCCGCCGCCATCGAACTGGCCCAACGGGCCGTGGCCGCCGACCCCTTCGACGAACCCGCGCACGGCACCCTCATGCGCGTGCTCGCCGCGGCGGGCCGCACCAATGAGGCGCTCGACGTCTTCGCCACTCTGCGCACCCGTCTGGTCGACCAGCTCGGCACGGACCCCGGCCCCGCGCTGGTGGCATTGAACACCGCCATCCTGCGCGGGGGCGCGGAGTTCGGTTCCGGCAATGGCGGTTCCGCGCCCGGCGGCCAGGTGACGCCGATCGACGGTCACCGCCGGACCGCGCCGGGAGCTGCTGGCGCGCACCATGATTCGGACTCGTCGGGACATCCGATGGGACCGGGCACCGCGGTCCAGCCGCGGTCGCCGGGGCGCTTGGCCGCGTCCGCGCGGATCGGCGGGTCCGTGCGAACCGCCGAGGCGCGAGAATTGGTGGGCGAGACCGCGATCGGACTGCGTGCCGCGCCGAATCCGCTGCTGGGCCGGGAGGCCGACCTCGCGGCATTGGAGGCGGCGCTGCGATCCTCGCGGGTGGTCACCGTGCTGGGCCCCGGCGGCACCGGCAAGACCCGGATCGCCAATGAACTCGGTGCCCGGATGGCGCACGAAACCGCGGTCGCGCTGGTGGAATTGGCCTCGTTGCGGGCGGATGCGCAGAACCCGGCCGACACCCGGGCCGAGATCGAGGTGGCGATCGCGACCACCCTCGGTGTGGCCGATGTCGTCTGGGAGACCAATGTGCTGCGGCAGGCCCAGAAGCGCGACATCCGGCTGAAGATGCGCGAGGCCCTGGGGATCCGGCCGACGCTGCTGATCCTCGACAACTGCGAGCACCTGATCGAGGCGGTGGCCGAGGTGGTCGCGGACCTGATCGGGGTCAGCGATCAGCTGACCGTGCTCACCACCAGCCGCGCGCCGCTCGAGATCATGGCCGAGACGGTGTATCCGTTGCCGCCGTTGACGATCGACGCCTCCGGCTCGCCCGCCACCGATCTGTTCGAGGCGCGCGCCCGCGCGGTGCGGCCGTCGGTGCGCTTGGATCCGCGGACGGTCGCGCGGCTGTGCCGCACCCTCGACGGCTTGCCGCTGGCCATCGAGCTCGCGGCGGCGCGGGTGCGGACCATGAGCGTGGAGGAGATCGACTCCCGGCTCGACCATCGATTCGCGTTGCTGCGCAGCGGCGATCGCAGTTCGCCGCAACGGCACCGGACCCTGCACGCGGTGATCGAGTGGAGCTGGAATCTGCTCGACGAGCCGCAGCGGGTGGCCCTGCGCCGATTGTGCCGCTTCCCGGCCGGATTCACGCTGGAGGCGGCCGAGTATCTGTTGACCGGGCCCGAGATCGACGATCCCGCACTGGCCGTCGACGGTCTGGTGAGTCAGTCGATGCTGACGGTGCTGGAGGGCGAGGACGGCGGCACCCGCTATCGGATGCTGGAGACGGTTCGTGAATTCGGCGAGGAGCAGCTGGCCTTCGCCGGTGAGATCGACTGGGTCATGGCGCGAATGTCCCTGTGGGCCAGGGATTTCGCGGTGGCGACCGCCCGCCGGTACCACACCGACGAACAGCTGCTCGCGGTCCTGGGCCTGGGCGCGGACATGGACAATCTGGTCGCCGTGCTGCGCTACGCGCTGGAACGCCGCGACGTCGCCACCGTGCACACGGTGTTCCCGATCCTGGCCGGATTGTGGGTGGTGCGGGGTGCGCACGCGGAATTGATCAACTGGTCGCCGCGCATCATCGCCGTGCCGCCCACCACGTATCCGACGATCGCCGCCGAGACCGACCTCTACATCCAGGGCCAGCTCCTGCTCGGCCTGCACCTGATGTTCGGCGGTCCCGATACGCGCGACGTGGCGCGGGTCCGGACCACGATCCGGCGCATTCTGGCTTCCGGAGCGCCGGTCAGTCCGGTCGCTCGGTATCTCGGTGAGCTCGCCACCCGGCCGAGCAACACCACGCAGCTGGCTCGGATGCTGAGCGCGGGTGTGCGTTCCCCCGATGAGCAGATTCGGCTCGCGGCCCTATTGTTGCGCGCCAACCTGTGCGAGAACGACGGCATGGTGTACCGCTCGATCAAGGATGCCGAGACCGCCATGCGCCTCAGCGGCGATCAGGACGTCTGGGGCACGGCCATGACCACGCAGCATCTGGGCAGCATGTACGGCCAGTCGGCGCGCTACGACGAGGCGGTCGGCTACTACCGGAAGGCCGTCGAGCTGCTCGACGAACTACGCGCCTTCGACGAGGCCGTGGAGATGCGCGGGCTGCTGGCCAGCACACTGGCCGGAATGGGTGATCCGGCCGCGGCACGAGCGGCGCTCGCGCCCGCCCTCGGGGTGGTCGGTGAGCTGCCCGCCGACGCTCCTGTCACCAAGCCCAACCACCGCATTGCCTCCGTCGCCGCGGCACTGGCGGAAATCGAACTCGCCGAAGGGGATATCGACACCGGTCTGCGTCGGTTCCGGCAGGTGCTGCCGTTGATGGACTGGCCGCACAATGTCGCGATGCCGGGCCCCGCGACCCTGATCTACGCGTCCGCCGTCATCGACGCGCATGTCTTGCATGGCCCCGTCGACCCGGTGCGCCGAACCGCGGTCGAACTCACCGACGTGGTGGTGCGGGTCATGGGCGGTCAATACTGGGACCTACCCCAGATCGGCTCGATGAGCTGCGCGATCGGCACCTATCTATTGGCCACCGGGCAGCACGTCGAGCGCGGTCTGGAGCTGATCGTCCTGACGCCCAAGGTCTTCGGGCGCCAGGACTACCCGTCCATGCAGTGGCGGCTGCACCTGGACCTGCACCGCGCGGCGGTGGGGGAGGAGCGGGTCACCGCCGCACTGAATGCCGTTGCGGGACTGGGCCGCCGGAAGGCCGCCGAGCGGATCATGACTCACCTGAAGGCGATCGACGGGACCCTCTGACGTCCGACCGCTCGCCACCGAGCAGCCGCCAGGCCACCACGGCCAGGGCGATCGCGGCGAGGATCAGCAGCACCGTCGTGTTGGACACCAGGTCACCGAGTCGGCGGGCCTGGTTCTCCAACGCGAATTCGGTATCGGCGCTGAGGATTCCGGGGAGGGCGGCGGTGCCGTCGAAGACCAGGAACAGCGCGCCGAGCGCGATGAAGAACAGGCCCGACAGCACCGAGGTGGTGTGGAGTTCGACGCGGCCGAGGTGGAAGGTGCGGCCGCGCAGCCACTTTCGCCGACCCAGTTCGAAGCGGTCCCAGAGCGAGGCCAGGACGAACAGCGGTGCGGCCAGGCCCAGGGCATAGACCGCGAGCAGCAGACCGCCGCGGATCGGCGAGCCGCCGACCGCGGCCACCGCGAGGATCGAGCCCAGGATCGGGCCCGCGCAGAAGCCCGCGAGGCCGTAGACCAGGCCCAGCAGATACACCGCGCCCGCCTGCTCGGGTCGGCCCTGTGTGGCGGCGGCGCGCTGGGCGAAGCCGAAAGCGAAACCGCGGCCCAGGATTTGGACGACGCCGAGCACGATGATGGTCCAGCCGCCGATGGCGATCAGGAGTTCGCGGTGGCCGACCAGCAGCCGCCCGGCCAGCGAGCCCGCCGCGCCGAGCGGCACCAGGGTGGTGCACAGGCCCAGGTAGAAGACGCCGGTGCGGGCCAGCAGCTTGCCCTGGGATTCGAAGGAATAGGCGAAGAAGCTGGGCAGCAGCAGCGCGCTGCACGGGCTGAGCAGGGCCAGCAGTCCGCCCAGGAATGCCGCGAAAAAGCCGATGCCGCCGGTCATTCCGTGTCCTGCTGGCTTTGCGTGGTGCGCGCGAGGTCGATGGCGGCGCGGAACTGTTCGATCGGCTGCGCGCCCAGAATCGGGCGGCCATTGATCAGGAACGCCGGGGTCGAGTTCACGCCGATGCCGATGCCCTCGTTCACATCGGCCTGCACGGCACCGGTGGCGGCGGGGGAGTCCAGATCGGCCCGGAACCTGTCGATATCGGGAACGCCCGCGGCACCGGCCAACTCGACGAGCTTGTCCCGGGTGAACGCCCCGGTGTTCTTCTTCTCCGGCGCATGGTCGAACAGCGCCCTGTGGTACTCCCAGAACTTCCCCTGCTGTCCGGCCGCCCACGCCGCGCGCGCGGCGTCCTCGGATTCCGCCCCGAAAATGGCCATGCTGCGCCATTCGATGCGCAGGACGCCCTTGTCGACATAGTCGGAAATGAGCTGGGGTTCGAGCTTGGTGGCGAACACCTTGCAGAACGGGCACTGGAAATCCGAGTACTCGACCATGACAACCGGTGCGTCGGCGCGGCCCATGGCCAGCGGATCCTTCGCGTCGCGCTTGGCCATTTTCGCCAATTGCGCGTACATGGGATTGGTGTGGGTGGCCGCGGCGGCGGGCTTATCGGATTTCTTGTCCGCGCCCAGCATTTGAATCGCCGCAATGGCGAGCAGGCCGATCGCCGCGATAATGGCGAGTCCGGCGAACGTTTTTCGGGTGCTGTATTTCTGGATCTTTCGGGACATGCGGGTACTACTCCTCGGCTGCATCGAGAATGACGAAAGGGTGCTGGATCGATAGACGGGGGGGTCTAAATGATCAGCACGGTCGTCAGATGCGGAGCCGCCACCGGCAGGGTGGGCGCCCGGGGTTGCTTCCCGATCGAAAGCTGTTGGGGTATAGCGAATTCCGGTGCGAACGCGACACCGTGCGTGACCAGTTGGTCGCCGATGGCGCGCGGCGGGGTGGCGAGCGCGCCGGTGGGATCGGAGGCGGGCTGCTCGCGTTTGCCGCAGCTGGGCGCGGGATCCAGGGCCGGATGTCCGGCCCGTTTCGCGACCTGCGCCGGGGTGGACGCCACGGGCGTGCCCGAGTCGAGCAGTGAAAGCCGCTGTGACGAGCCCCATCCCGCGACCGCGGCGATGAGCCCGATGACAATCAGCATCCCCGCGCAGAGCGCACCCCGGGGCAGCCGAATGGACCTTCGGCGTAGCGGGGCGGTTGCGGGATTCACCGAACCGACCATAACAGAACGCCCGCCCATCGAATTCTCGATGGACGGGCGTCCCAACCGCGGGGCGGGCGAGCGCGTCAGGCGCGCCGCATGTACGCCTTCACCGCGAGCGGGGCGAAGATCGCGATCACCACGATCGACCCGATGATCGAATACACCAGGTTGGAGCTGTAGACATTGCCGTTCATCAGCTCACGGGCGGCATTGACCATGTAGTAGATCGGGTTGGCCTTGTTGATTCCCTGCAGCCAGCCCGGCATGGTCGAGACCTGGGCGAACGCGCCGGACATGAAGGTCAGCGGGAACATGATCATCATGGAGATGCCCTGCACGGCGGCCGCGCTCTTGCCGGTGATGCCGACCAGGGCCCAGATCCAGCTCACCGCGAACGAGCAGAACACCACGACCAGACCCGCGACCAGCACGCCGGCCACGCCGCCCGCCGGACGGTAGCCGAGCAGCAGGCCCATGCCCACGGTGAGCACGGTAGCCAGCCCATAGCGGACCATATCGGCGATGAGCGCACCGGCCAGCGCCGAAATGCGGGCGATGGGAAGGGATTTGAACCGGTCGAAGACGCCCTTGTCCATGTCCTCGCGCAGCTGGGTGCCGGTGACCACGGAGGTCAGCACCACCGTCTGCACCAGGATGCCGGGGATCAGGACGGGCAGGTAGTCGTGCACATTGCCGCCGATCGCCCCGCCGAAGATGTAGGCGAACAGCGCGGTGAACAGGATCGGCTGCACGGTGACGTCGAACAGCTGCTCCGGATTGTGTTTGATCTTGAGGATGCCGCGGTAGGCCATGGTGAGCGAATTCGCCACGGTCTGCTGCAGCGGAATGTGGTTGGACACTTCGGGAATGGGCGCGGCCGTGGCCGCGTGCCGCCCGGCGGGGGCGGAGAGAGTCGTGGTCATGCCGCGCTCCGTTCGGTCTCGGTGTCGTCCTCGGCGGCGTGGCCGGTGAGTGCGAAGAACACTTCGTCCAGGCTCGGCTTGGCGACATTGATCTCGTCGACCCGGATGTCGTTCTCGCGCAACCGGATCAGGATGTCGGTGGTGATGGAGGGGTCGGGCAGGGGCGCGGTGATGCGACCCGCCTCGGGGGTGATGGTGGCCTCGACGATCCGGCCCGCCGCGCGGGAGAGCATCTCGCCCACCAGGTTTCGGGCCTCCTCGATGCGGGCGCGGTCGGCCAGCGTGAGCTGCAGCGCGGACAGCCCGACCGAGGCCTTGAGCTCGTCGGAGGTGCCGTCGGCGATGACCTTGCCGCGGTCGATGACCGCGATCCGGTCGGCCAGCTGGTCGGCCTCGTCCAGGTACTGCGTGGTGAGCAGCACGGTCGAGCCCTCCCGCACCAGGCGGCGGATGGTGTCCCACATCTGGGCGCGGGTGCGCGGGTCCAGGCCGGTGGTCGGCTCGTCGAGGAACAGCAGCGGCGGGCGCGCGATCAGGCTGGCGGCCAGATCCAGGCGTCGCCGCATGCCGCCGGAGAAGTTCTCCAGTGCCTTGTCGGCGGCCTCGGTCAGGCCGAATTCCTCCAGGAGTTCGGCCGCCTTGCGCCGCGAATCGGTCTTGGACAGGCCCAGCAGCCGCGAGAAGATGACGAGATTCTCGGTGGCGGTGAGCTTTTCGTCGACGGAGGCGTACTGGCCGGTCACGCCGATCAGCGAACGCACGGCCGTCGGCTCGGTGAGCACGTCGCGGCCGAAGATCCGGGCGCTGCCGCCGTCGGGACGCAGCAGGGTGGCGAGCATGCGGATGGTCGTGGTCTTGCCGGCTCCGTTGGGACCGAGCACGCCGTAGACAGCCCCCCGCGGCACCGCGAGACTCACGCCGTCGACGGCCCGCTGCTCCCCGAAGACCTTGACCAAGTCGTTCGCCTCGATGGCGAGTGCCTCAGCAGGTGTGTAAGAAGT
The DNA here is from genome assembly GCF_035818515.1 of Nocardia sp. CDC153. Classification (NCBI taxonomy): domain Bacteria; kingdom Bacillati; phylum Actinomycetota; class Actinomycetes; order Mycobacteriales; family Nocardiaceae; genus Nocardia; species Nocardia sp. CDC153. The sequence goes on from NZ_JAYKYU010000001.1 coordinate 155,386, forward strand.
CATGGCTAGAGCCTGCGGCTCGGGCCTTGCACCCCCCTTGCGTGACGATTGCGCGCCCCGCGCAAGCGGCGGGCGGGCTCACGCAAGAAGTCGATGTATCAGCGGAAATAGCCGATATATCGATGCAAGAGCTGTCGATAATCGGTTCGGCGAATCAGCGCGGCGACCCGGTCAGCAGCAGTTCGCGCAGCTTCGCCCGGTCCGGCTTGCCGGGACCGCGCAGCGGAAGTTCGTCCAGCACGGCCAGTTCGCGTGGGGCGGCGATGGGGTCGAGTTCGGCCAGCACGTGGTCGCGCAGCTCGTCCAGGGTCGGGGCGGTCGCGCCCGGGGCGGCGACGATGGCCGCGGCCACCCGCTGACCGAGGCGTTCGTCGGGCAGGCCCAGCACCACGCATTCGGAGACGGCCGGGTGGGTGATGAGCACGGCCTCGACGACCTGGGGGATGACCAGCAGGCCGCCGGTCATGATGGCCTCGTCCAGGCGGCCGGTGATGGTGAGCACGCCATTGTCGAAGTGACCGGCGTCCTCGGTGCGGAACCAGCCGGGTTCGGCGAAGGCCTCGTGCTCGGGCAGATTGCGGTAGCCCTTGGCGACCATGTCGCCGCCGAGCAGCACCCGGCCCTCCTCGATCCGTACTCGCGTGCCCGTGAGCGGTATTCCTTCGTACACGCAGCCGCCGCAGGTTTCGCTCATGCCGTAGGTGCGGAAGACGGTGATGCCCGCCGCGCGGGCCCGTTCCAAGACCGGCTTGGGAGTGGCCGCGCCGCCGACCAATACGCCGTCCAGCGAGGCCAGGGCCGCGGTGGCGGCGGGCTCGTCGAGGGCCTTGATGAGCTGGGTCGGGACCAGCGAGGTGTAGCGGCGCTCGCCGCGCATGCTGGCGATCGCGCCGACCAGGGCCTCGGGCAGGAAGCCGCCGGAGACGTCCAGCACGGTCGGTTCGGTCCCGGCCAGAATGCTGCGCAACAGGACCTGGATGCCCGCGATGTGATGGGTCGGCAAGGCCAGCAACCACTGCCCGGGCCCGCCCAGGCGCTCGTGGGTGGCGTCGCCGCTGGCCCGCAGATTGGCGGCGGTGAGCATGGCGCCCTTGGGGTTTCCGGTGGTGCCGGAGGTGGTGACCACCAGGGCCACGTCCTCGTCGATCTCCTCGCCGGGCCGCAGGCTGCCGCTCAGGCGCTGGGTCTCGCGGCGGTCGGCGGTGGGGACGGGCAGCCAGGCGGGGCCGTTGCCCTCCAAGGCTTCTCGGAGATGCGGCAATACTTCGCCCACCGCTGCGCCGGTGGGCATGGGAAGAATTCGGAGGGTATTGCTCACGTTCGCGATCGTGTCATTCCGTGGAGTGGCGGCGCGCGGAGGGGTCGGCGCCCGGGTGTCGATGCTGCAGGGTCTCGTGCGGTCAGTCGGACGTCGGTGTCGCCAGCGGCCATCCACCGGCTGCGAGCCTGGAGGCCACCCGAGCGATATCGTCCTCGCCGGGCTGCTCCTTGGCAACTCGGGCAATCGCCGCCTCGATGTCGGCGCGCTCGATGTCGGAGGCGGCCACGCGCTCGCGGATCAGCTCCTCCACCACCAGGTGGACCTCGTAGTCGGTGAGGCGGCGGTGCAGCACCGCCAGCAGCGCCACATAGTCCGATTGCGGAATACCCTGCGGATATCCGGCTTTGAGCCAGTCCAGCACTTTTTGCAGGACGTTGGCACGCGGCGGGGCGGCGGGGGCCGGGTCGGGCGTCCGGTTCGGTTCGGGGGTGCTCACCAACGTGCCTTTCGATCCGGCGGCGTCACGCGCCGAGCAGGTGGATACCGAGTCGGGTGGCCAGGAAGCCGCGTGCGATGAAGAGCACACCGACCACCACCGCGATCATGACCACCGCGAAGCAGAGCGTGGACGCGATCAGGGCGGTGGTGCGCGTGGCGCCGGTCGCGCCGTCGTCCACCTGGGCGCGGCAGCGGATGCCGACGGCGAAGACGGTCGGCAGCCCGGCCCCGAAGATCAAGGCGGCCAGCATGACTCGCCACAGGTCGGAGAGGTTGTGCAGCAGCGTGTGCATCGCGGTCTCCTAACCGATTCCGACGGTGTCGTCATTGCGGCGCGCCGCGGGGGTGCCCTGGCGGGTAGGTGCCGCGGCGGCCTTCCCCTCGTCCCAGTCGTCGGTGACGTTGTGCGAGTTCACCTCGGCGCGCTTGGACCGGAACCAGATGAACGCCGCCATGGCGATCAGCAGCGCGAACACCACCAGCACGCCGACCGTGCCGCCGATGCCGTGCAGGATGCCCCAGCAGATCGCGCCCACCACACCGGCCAGCGGCAGGGTCAGCACCCACGCGGTCACCATCCGGCCCAGCACGCCCCAGCGCACCTCCGCGCCGGGCCGTCCGATGCCGGAACCGAGGATGGATCCCGTCACCACCTGGGTGGTGGACAGCGGCAGACCGAAGTGGGCCGAGGTGAGAATGATCGCCGCACTGGTCGATTCGGCGGCGAAACCCTGCGGCGGCGCGATGTCGACCAGGCCCTTGCCCAGCGTGCGAATGATCCGCCAGCCGCCCAGGCAGGTGCCCGCGGCCATGGCGATGGCGCAGGCCACGATCACCCACAGCGGGATCTGATCGGTGGATTTGGCCGAGCCGTGCGCGATCAGCGCCAGGAAGATGATGCCCATGGTCTTCTGCGCGTCATTAGTGCCGTGCGCCAGCGAGACCAGGGAGGCGGTGCCGATCTGACCCCAGCGGAAACCGCGTGACACGGTCTTCTCATTGCTGCCCTTGGTGATCCGGTACACCACCCAGGAGGCGATGGCGGCCACCAGCGCGGCCACGACCGGGGACAGCAGGGCCGGGACGATGATCTTGGCGAGCACGCCCTTGCTGCCGTGCGCCCAGATGACGCCGTGCCAGCCCAGCGCGGCGATGGTCGAGCCGATGATGCCGCCGAACAGGGCGTGCGAGGAACTCGACGGCAAACCCAACAGCCAGGTGAACAGATTCCACAGAATGCCGCCGACCAGACCGGCGAAGACGATGTCGAGCAGGGCCCGACCACTCACCTCCGAGAGGTCGACGATGCCCTCGGCCACCGTCGCGGCGACGGCGACGCTGAGGAAGGCGCCCACCAGATTCAGCGCTCCGGAAAGGAGTACGGCTGTACGCGGCGGGAGCGCACCGGTGGCGATGGAGGTGGCCATCGCGTTCGCGGTGTCGTGGAATCCGTTGGTGAAGTCGAATGCCAAGGCTGTGCAAACAACGATCAGCAGAACGAGCAGTTCGGCAGACACACCGATCAGTTTGCGCTATACCCTTTACGCTCCGTTAACCGGTGCCCCCGGCGCGTTTCACAGTTACCTTCGTGCTAAGGCGGCCCGGGCGGCGCTCAATCGCCCCGGATGTCCCTCCGGAGCGGGTGATTCGCCGGAATCTCCACGAATACGATCGGCACGCCGTCGGGGTCGTGGATCCACATTTCGATGAGTCCCCACGGCTCGCGCACGGGCGCGCGGTCGATCGGGACGCCGCGCAGCGCGAGTTCCGCGGCGGTGTCGCCACAATCACGCACCTGCAACCAGAGGGCGCCGGCGAAGCCGCTCGGCGCGTCGTCGGCACGCCCGTGCCCGGCCACCTCGATCAGCGACTGACCGGCGAAAAAGACCGTCCCGCCCGGATACTCGCGGGCAATGGCGAGGCCCAGGGCATCGCGATAGAACGACAGCGTCCGCTCGTGGTCACTCGGCCGCAGGATCACCCGACTGCTCAGTATCTCCATGAGTGCAGCATGGCAGCCGGGTGTTTGCGGTCACGGTGAATCAGAAATACCAGGGGTAGGGCTTCCAGTCCGGTTCGCGTTTCTCGAGGAACGCATCCCGGCCCTCGACCGCCTCATCGGTCATGTACGCCAGGCGCGTGGCCTCCCCGGCGAACAGTTGCTGACCGACCAGACCATCGTCTTGGAGGTTGAACGCGTACTTCAACATCCGAATCGCCTGCGGCGACTTCCCCAAAATGTCGGCGGTCCACTCCAGAGCGACGTCCTCGAGGCGCTCGTGATCGACCACGGCGTTGACCGCGCCCATCTGATGCATCTCCTCGGCGGTATAGGGCCGACCCAGGAAGAAGATCTCGCGTGCGAACTTCTGCCCCACCATCTTCGCCAAATACGCGCTCCCGTAGCCGGCGTCGAAGCTGCCCACATCGGCGTCAGTCTGCTTGAACCGCGCATGCTCGCGCGACGCCAAGGTCAGATCACAGGTCACATGCAAACTGTGCCCACCCCCGGCCGCCCACCCGTTCACCAACGCGATGACCACCTTGGGCATGAACCGGATCAACCGCTGCACCTCGAGAATGTGCAGACGACCCGCCCGTGCCACATCGACGGTGTCGGCGGTCTCGCCCGACGCGTACTGGTAGCCGCTGCGGCCGCGGATGCGTTGATCCCCACCCGAACAGAACGCCCACCCACCATCCTTGGGGCTGGGGCCGTTGCCGGTCAGCAGCACCGCACCGACATCGGAGGTCATGCGCGCATGATCGAGGGCCCGATACAGCTCGTCGACGGTGTGCGGGCGAAACGCATTACGCACCTCCGGACGATCGAACGCGATCCGCACCGTGCCCTGCTCGATGTGCCGGTGATACGTAATGTCGGTCAAATTCTCGAAACCCGGAACGGGCCGCCACAAACTCGCATTGAAGGTCACGGGTCTGAACATACTGTTCCGGCTTTTCGCGTGCTCGAGGCCCACCGCTGTTCGGCGCGGTGTTTCGCGCCTCGCCCGGGATCGTGGAAGCGGAATTCGGCCATCCGACAAGGGGGCTGATTCGTGGTGGGTCGGGTTGCCCGAAGGCACGATCGGTCGCTTGCTCTTCGCCGTCGACGAACGGTCGCCGAAAGTGAAACGCTGCCAATCGATTGCGGAGGGCTTACAGTGCTGTTGCTGCTGAGGCAGCAGCGGCGCGTTGGCATCGTGTGTGCGGGGACACCGATGCGTATAGTTGCGTGCGCTCGTTCATCGAAAAACTATCCGGAGGAACCTGAAAGTGGTTGCAGCACTGTCTGAATCCCTGCTCGATGACGCCAAGCGTCCGGCCTTCATCGCCGACGCGGAGAAGGTTCTGGATGAGGAGGTGTCGGACAAGGGCGGCGCGTCGGGCCTCGTCGTCAAGGGCGGCTATGCCGCGATCAAGAAGGTCAGCCCCTCGATCGTGGGTGACGCGCTGGAGTCCTTCGCGCCCAAGTTCGTCGAGCAGCTCGAGCCGTACTGGGCCGAGTACCAGAATGGTGGCGCGGGTTCGTTCGCCGATCTGCTGGTGTCCAAGCAGGACGAGGTGGCCGACGCGCTGCTGTCGGTGACCGACGCGCGTGCCGAGGCGTCCTCGCGCCCGGCGCTGACCAAGGTCTACAACTCCATGCGCTCCTCGGCGAAGAAGCATGTCGCCGAGGCTCTTCCGCGCCTGGGTGACCTGGTGCAGAAGCACGCTGGTTAATTAGAGACCGACGGGTTCGCGGCCCGGCGAGGGGCCGCGAACAGTCGCCTGCTTCGCGAAGGCAGTCGCAACTATCGCGAATTCAGCCCTGGGACTTGCCGACTCGCCAGTAGCCGGTGAAAGTGATGTCGGTCTTGGGGATTTCCCGCTCCTGCGCGAGATGCCGCCGCACCCCGGCGGCCAATTTCTGCTCACCGGCGACGAAGGCGTAGACGCCCGTGTCGGGAATGTCCGCCCCCGCCACGGCCGCGGCCACCAGCGTGCCGACTTCCGCGTGCGGATCCTCACGAACCAACCAGTTCACCCGCACGCCCGCGGGTTCGCCCAGTTCCTGCGCGTCCTCGGCGTGCGGAATCTCGATGAATGCCGCGCCCGCGCTCTCGCGCGGCAGCGATCGCAGCACGCCCGCGATGCCGGGCAGCGCGCTCTCGTCGCCCGCCAGCAGATGCCAATCGCAGTGGTCGGGCGCCTGGTACATGATGCCCTCGTCCAGCAGGCCGACCCGATTGCCCGGCGTGGCGTTGTTCGCCCACGCGGAGGCCGGGCTGTCGTCGCCGTGCGACACGAAGTCGATGTCGATCTCGGCCGTGCTGCCGAACTCCCCGAAACCGGCGGCCCGGTAGTCGCGCACCGTGTAGTTGCGGGTCAGCGGCCGGTGCTCCTTGCCCATCATGAGGTACTGCGCGAACCAGCCCAGGTTGCTCGCCGAGGTGGGCAGTTTCAGATTGCCGTCGCGGCCGGGCATGAACAGCCGGAACCATTGGTCGAAGCCCATGGCGGTGAAGCCCGCGAGCCCCTGGCCGCCCACGGTGACCCGCACGAAATTGGGGCTGATTCGTTTGCTGGCCAGGACTTCCGCGGTCAGGATCTCGCGGTGCTCGGGCTTGACATGCTTGGTGCGCTTCGCCATTGGCTTAGGTTAGCAAAGCCTAACTTGCCAGCATAGGTGTGAGCGGGGCGACGCAGCGCGCCGGGCCGCTGTCTGAGAGGCTGGGGGTGTGAATCCTTCGACTGCACAGGCGCACGTCGTTGTCGACGAGCTCGCGCGCGGCGGAGTCCGGGACGTCGTCCTGTGCCCCGGATCGCGAAACGCGCCGTTGGCCTTCGCATTACAGGCCGCGGATCGAGCCGGGCGGATTCGGCTGCACATGCGGATCGACGAGCGCACGGCCGGGTTCCTGGCCGTCGGCCTGGCGGTCTCGAGCGGTCGACCGGTGCCCGTGGTCATGACCTCCGGCACCGCGGTGGCGAATCTGGGCCCGGCCGTGCTGGAGGCGAACTACGCCCGCACGCCGCTGATCGTGCTGAGCGCCAATCGCCCCTACGAAATGCTGGGCACCGGCGCGAACCAGACGGTCGAACAGTTCGGACTCTTCGGTAGCCAGGTGCGCGCCGCCATCAGCCTCGGACTGGCCGAGGCGGAACCCGGCGAGCCGCTCTACCCGAAGCAGAACAGCGTGTGGCGCTCGGCGGTGTGCCGGGTGCTGGCCGCGGCCCGCGGCACCCGCTCCGGCAATGCCGGACCCGTGCACTTCGACATCCCGCTGCGCGAACCGCTGGTCCCGGACCTGGCCGCCGGTGACGCGCTGCCGCCCGGGCGCTCGGACGAACGGCCCTGGACGGCAACGCAATACGCCACCCTCGATGTGCCGCTCGACATCGATCTGACCCCGGACACGGTGGTCATCTCCGGGCACGGCGCGGGGCATCGGCCCGAACTCGCGGCGCTGCCCACGGTGGCCGAACCGACCGCGCCCATGCACGGTCCGGCGCTGCATCCGCTGGCGTTGTCGCTGCTGAAGCCCAAGCAGGCCATCATCACCGGGCGGCCGACCCTGCATCGGCAGGTGTCGAAGGTGCTGGCGGATCCGGAGGTCACCGTCTACGCGCTCACCACCGGACCGCGCTGGCCCGATGTGTCGGGCAATGTGGTCGGCACCGGCACCCGCGCGGTCACCTACGGCGCGCCCCGGCCGGAGTGGCTGGAGCAGTGTCGGGATCTGAACGAGAAGGCCGTCACGGTGGTGCGCGCGGAACTCGCCGGACATCCGAAGCCGACCGGGCTGCATGTGGCGGCCGTGGTGATGGACTCCCTGCACGAGGGCGATCAATTGCTGCTCGGCGCTTCCAATCCGGTGCGCGACGCGGCGCTGGTCTCGCATCCGCGGCCCGGCATTCGGGTGCTGTCCAATCGCGGCGTGGCCGGGATCGACGGCACGGTGTCGGCGGCGGTCGGCGCGGCGCTCACCCATCCCGGCCGCACGGTCGCGCTCATGGGCGACCTGACCTTCCTGCACGACGCGTCGGGCCTGCTCATCGGGCCGGGCGAGCCGCGACCGGAGGACCTCACCATCGTGGTCGCCAATGACGACGGCGGCGGCATCTTCGAGCTGCTCGAACAGGGCGATCCGCAGTACGCGGGCGTGTTCGAGCGGGTCTTCGGCACACCGCACGGTATGGATCTGGCGGCCATGTGCGCGGCGTACCGGATTCCGCACCGGCAGGTCGATCCGGCGGAACTGGCGGTCGAACTGACCGGGAGCGCCCACGGGATTCGGGTGCTCGAGGTCGCCACCGAACGGTCGAGCCTGCGGGAATTGCACGCCACCGTGCGGGCGGGCGTGTCGAACTAGGTCGAATCAGCTTGGCCGCGACGGGTGTCGGTCAGTACTGCTCGCCGATGTCTTCGTGGTCGTCGTCCATCGGGACGGGGATCGCCTGTTCGACGAGGTCTGCCTCGGAGGCGGTCCAGCCATTGTCGTCCGCGGGGACCGAGGCGAGTTCGGCATCGCGGGTCTCGGACTCCGCATCGTCGGCGGGGTTGGCGGGCAGGGTCTGCTCGACGTAGTCGGCCTCGGGCACTTCATCGATGCGATCGATCATCGGATGCTCCTCTCTGCCGGGTTGGCGGGCCGTGCAGTTCAGGCACTGTCGAGGATGCGCCTGTTCGCCGTGATCGGCAACCGACGAAGGTCACTCGTCGGGCAGCGGTCCGTCATCGGCGGGATGCTCGACCAGCGCCAATACCCGTCCCGCCATGAACCGGGCGGTGCGTACCGAACTCCCGGTTCGGGTCACTTCACTGACTTCCACGATGCCGCGGGCAATGCGGGTCTCGATTCGCCGGCCCGCTCGCGTCGCGATGATTTCGTAATTCCGAGATCCGTCGCCGGTGTCGACGACGATCTCCACACGATCACCCTTCATCTATCAATTCTCCTCCCCACCAGCGGCTTTCGCCGCTGATCCCGCCTAACGAACCGGTTGCGACGCGGGGCTGCAAGCACATTCGACGCGAGGGGCGCGCACCGACCGATGAATTCCGCGGCCCCGGCCGGTCCAATCTGTGACCGGGCCGCCCGGCGGTTCGGCATGCGCTTCGACACACCCCGGGAGGAACCATGACCACACCGGCCTTCGATCTGGAAGCCGCCGCCGCGGCGGTGGAGACCGTCGTCTCCGGCGTCACCGAGGCCGACTTCGATCGCCGCACGCCCTCGGAGATCAGCGTGCGCGACCTGCTCGCCCACGTGCTCGGCTTCACCGAGGGCTTCCGGCAGGGCGCGACCAAGGAGGCGATCGGCCGCTCCCAGCCGCCCGGCCCCGCGCCCCTCGCGCCCGACTGGCGCGAACGGATCCCGGCGCAACTGAAGGCATTGGTGGCCGCCTGGCGCGAACCCAAGGCCTGGGTCGGCGACACCGAGGTCGGCGGCGTCCTCGCACCCGCACCGCAAATGGCGATCTTCGCCTTGAACGAGTTGGTGATTCACGGCTGGGACCTGGCCCGCGCCACCGCCCAGCCCTACAGCCCCGCCCAAGAGGACCTCGCGGTCCTGCTCGGCTTCCTCCGCGACACCCCGCGCGAGGGCATCCCCGGGCTCTTCGGTCCGGTCATCGACATCCCCGCCGAAGCACCCCTCCTCGATCGCGTGGTCGGCCTGACCGGCCGCGATCCCGCCTGGGCGGCGGACTGACCGCACGGGGCAACGCGCTTCGGACAAATCCGGCGAGGGCGACTCGACCCGCACGCCCGGCGAGGGGTCGCGCGTGCGGGCCTAGTTCTGGGATTGGGTTGTGCTGACGGCGAATACGCCGTTCTCGGCGGCCAGGGCGGCGGCCTCGGCGGCGGTGTGGATGGCCGCGTCGTCGACCGGGTCGCCGCTGGCGAGGAGGCGGTAGTAGAGGGGGGCGGAGACGGCGGAAAGGACTGCGCGGGGGTCGGTTTCGGGTGGGACCTCGCCGCGGGTGATGGCGGCCTGGATGCAGGGGGACCATTCGGTCAGGCGGGTGGAGTAGAAGGCGCGCAGGGCGGTGGCGGCGGTGTCGTCGCTGGTGGCGGCGGCGATGACGGCGCGGAAGAGGCGGCCCTGACGGGTGTCGGTGAGGGTTTTCGCGACCAGGCGGGCGTTTTCGAGGAGGTCGCCGCGCAGGGATCCGGTATCGCTGTGGGGGAGTGAGGTTTCCGCCATATCGGCCAGCAGGTCGGCGACCAGTCCGGCGGGGGTGCGCCAGCGGCGGTAGACGGTGGTCTTGCCGACCTCGGCGCGGGCCGCCACCTCGGTGAGATCGAGGGCGGCGAAGCCGCGTTCGGCCAGCAGATCGCCCGCGGCGCGCAGGACGGCCGCGCGGACCCGGGCGGTGCGACCGCCCGGGCGGACCGAACCCGGTGCGGTGGGGTCCGACATGACGGCTGTCGCCGACTCGGCTGTGTCACGACTCATAACGGGTCTCCAGTTTCATTTGCGTCGAGACGAGTGTAACGTCGGCAGCGTTAATGAAACTCTAGTTCCGTTAGGAGTGGTGGTCATGGAATACCGTCGGCTCGGTGCCTCGGGTCTGCTGGTTCCGGCCCTGAGCTTCGGCGCGGGCACCTTCGGTGGTCGCGGCGAACTCTTCTCGGCCTGGGGTGATACCGACGCGCGGCAGGCGCGCCGGCTGGTGGACATCAGCCTGGAGGCGGGCGTCACGCTGTTCGACACCGCCGACGTCTACTCGGACGGCGCCTCGGAAGAGGTGCTGGGCGAGGCGATTCGGGGTCGCCGCGACGAACTGCTCATCTCCACCAAGGCGTCGCTGCCCACCGGGCCCGGTCCGCGCGACGCGGGATCGGGTCGGGCGCGGCTGATTTCGGCGGTCGAGGGTTCGCTGCGGCGGCTCGGCACCGACTACATCGACCTGTTCCAGCTGCACGCCTTCGACGCGGCGACCCCGGTCGAGGAGGTGCTCTCGGCCCTGCACGATCTGGTGCGCGCGGGCAAGATCCGCTATGTCGGAGCGTCCAATTTCGCGGGCTGGCAGCTGATGAAATCCCTTGCCGCGGCGGACAGGTACGGCTTCCCGCGCTATGTCGCGCACCAGGTCTACTACTCGCTGGTGGGTCGCGATTACGAGTGGGAGCTCATGCCGCTGGGCCTGGATCAGGGCGTCGGCGCGGTGGTGTGGAGTCCGCTGGGCTGGGGTCGGCTCACCGGCAAAATCCGTCGCGGCCAACCGCTTCCGGCGGGCAGCCGTCTGCACAAGACGGCCGAGGCCGGTCCGCCCGTCGACGACGAGGTGCTCTACGACGTGGTCGACGTGCTGGACGAGCTGGCCGCCGAGACCGGTCGCACCGTCCCGCAGATCGCGCTCAATTGGCTGCTGCGGCGTCCGAGCGTGGCCACGGTCATTGTCGGCGCGCGCGATGAGGAGCAGTTGCGGCAGAATCTCGGCGCGGTCGGCTGGAGCCTGGACGCCGAGCAGATCGCCCGCCTGGACAAGGCCAGCGCGCTCACCCCGCCCTACCCCTACTACCCCTACTACCGCCTCGGCGACTTCGCCCGACTCAATCCGCCTGTCGTGTAACCGCTTACGGGGCCGAGTAGAGGCCCTCCGCCAGCACCGGCCACGACGCCTTCAGATCGTCCTGCCAGTAGCCCCAGATATGGGTGCCGCTATTGCGGAATTCGAAGGTCGCGGGGATGTTCAGCGATTCCAGCCGCTTCTGCAGAATGATCGTGGACAGGGCCACATTGGCCTCGATGAACGAGCCCAGCGCCACGGTCTTGGTGGTGTCGGCGGGGTTGGACTCCATGCGCCCGCGCGCGCCCGGCACGTCGAACGCGCCGGGAATGCCATTGCCGGTGGAGATGAAAAGGTGTGTGCCGCGCAGTTTCTCGGCATTGAGGGTGGGGTCGTTGGCGGCCCACAGCGGCCCGCCCTCCGGCCCCCACATGTTCTCGACCTTGCCGCCGCCGTAGAGCTCGGTGACCATCTTGATGGATTCCCGGCCCTGCGGCGTGGTGGTCTGGAAGAAGCCGCTGTACACGGCCGCGCTGCGGAACAGGCCGGGATTGAAGATGACCGAATTCAACACGGGCAGACCGGCCATGGAGATACCGGCGATGGCATTGACGCCATTGGCACCCAGCGCGGCGTCCATCAGCGGCGGCAGTTCCTTGCCGAGATAGGTGGACCATTCGTTCACGCCGAGCGACTTGTCGGGCCGGAGCCAATCGGTGTACCAGCTGAACGCGCCGCCGATGGGCTGCACCACATTGATGTTCTTGTCGGCCAGGAAATCCAGTGCGTCGGTGCGCAATTGCCAGGTGGCCTGGTCGACGCCGCCGCCCGCGCCATTGAGCAGGTAGAGGGTGGGGCGCGCTTCGGAGGTGTCCGCGGGGCGCAGCACGTCGACCGGGAAGACCTGGTTCATGGCACCGGAGAAGACGGTGAAGGTGACGGTGTGGTCGTCCTTGGCGGCCACGCTCTTGATGTAGGAGCCGTCGTCGGTCTTCAGATCGGGCACGGTGACGCCGGGCAGGGTGGTCGGTGCGGCGGGGTCCGGATCGGCCCCGGCGGGGTTGCCGCCCAGGCTCAGGGATGTGGCCGCGGTGAGGGCAGCGACCGCCAACCGCGCGGTGATTCGACTGATCCGGACCGACATGCCGTCAGGAATATCATGTTTTCAGATTTCTGAGGCGGGAATCGGCGCGGCGGATCAGTAGACGTCGCGCACGTATCGCTTCTCGGCCACCAGCTGCTTCTTGAACGCCAGCGCGCCGTCCTCGCTCAGCTTGCCGTGGATGCGCGCGATCTTCAGCAGGGCCTCGTCCACATCCTTGGCCATGCGCGACGCGTCGCCGCACACGTAGAAGTGGCCGCCCTCTCGCAACCACGCCCACAGCTCCGCGCCGTGCTCGATCATGCGGTGCTGCACGTAGATCCGCTCGCGCTGATCGCGGGAGAAGGCCAGGTCCAGTCGGGTCAGGAAGCCGGAGCGGAACATGTCCTCGAGCTCGCAGCGGTAGTAGAAGTTGTCCTTGGCGTGCTGATCGCCGAAGAACAGCCAGTTGCGCCCCGTGCAGCCGAGCGCGCGACGCTCCTGCAGAAAGCCCCGGAACGGCGCGATGCCGGTGCCCGGGCCCACCATGATCATGGGCGCGTTCGGATCCAGCGGCGGGCGGAAATGCGGTGCGCGCTGCAGGAAGATCGGCACCTCCGCCGCGACGCGATCGGCCAGGAACGTCGAGCACACCCCGCCGCGCCGGGCCGCCGACCCGATGGCGGCGGGATCGCCGTACCGCACCACGCTCACGGTCAGCTGCACCTCGCGGGGGTGCACGAGCGGGCTCGACGAGATCGAATACTGCCGCGGCTGCAGCTTTTTCAGCGTCCCCAGCCACTCCACCAGATCGGCGCGCACCGGGAAGTCCCGCAGCACGTCCACCAGCTGCCGATCCCACAGGTACCCGTCGAGCTCATTGCGATTGTCCCGCCGCAGCAGCTTCGCCAGCCGCGGACTCGCATTGTGCTCATTGACGAACGTCAGCAGATCCCCGCTCACCCGAGTGATGTCGTACCGCGTCCGCAATGCCTCGGCCAGCGTCAACTCGTCATCCTCGACATCGATGATCCGCCCGCCGTCCAGCCCCGTGACCTCGAGCCACTCCGCAACCAGCGCCTCACAATTCGCAGGCCTGATCCCAAGCGAATCCCCGACCTCGTAAGTGGCCTCCAGATCACCCAGATCGAACCCGAACTGCCGCACCTCTTTCCCGGACCCGGCCCGCGAAAGCAGCTCATTCCGAACCAATTTCGCAAAGAGCGGCGAATTGCGCGTAAAGGGTGCGACCGCAGTGGTGCGCGACCGCCCCCGCGCGATGCCCGCCGGTGTAGTCACGGCCCTGACTTGCTCCGACGGCCCGGCGCTGCGTCCGGACTGACCCGGCGAGCCGTTGCCTCCGCGTGGCCCGCTGACACTCACGCTCGGGTAATGCGTTCCCGGCATCGCGAGATTCCACGCCGACGGGTGCACATGGGGTCCGAAGATCGGGGCACCTGCGCCCGGGCTCTGTGACCAGAGACCATCGAAGCCGTCGTCGGTCGTCCCGGATGGCCGCCCCGAATCCTCACTTCCGCCCGGCTCGGTTGCCCCGTCTCCTTGCGTCTGGTCACTCGATACGCCGTTGCCGCCCGGGGAATCCGTCGCCGCGGCCCGGTCCAGTGCGTCCGCGAGGATGGCGATGACTTCGTCGAACCAGGCGGCGGACAGGTCCTCGTGGTCGGGTTCGCTGTCCACGCGCGGTAGTAGCCGTGTGGCTCCGCGCTGGGCGAACAGTTCGTCGAGTTTGCGGCCGTGGCCGCAGAAGTCGTCATACGACGAGTCGCCCAGTGCGAAGACGGCGTAACGCATACCGGTCAGCCGGATCACGCTGTCGTTGAGGCGTTCCCAGAAATCCGTGCCATTGTCGGGCGGTCCGCCAGCGCCGAAGGTGCTGGTGATAACCAGCACATCGCCCGTGAGATCGGACAATTCGGCGGAATCCATGTCCAGCAGGCGCGGGATGAATCCGGAGTCGACCAGGTAGGTCACCAAGGCCGCCGCGAGGTCTTCCGCCGTACCTGTCTGGGAGGCCCACAGCACCGTCACCGTCCGCGTTGCGGCAGCCTCCGGGGTCGCCGAGCCGCCCGCCGCGTCGTCGTTCGCATCCGTCGCGATCGACGGTGAATTCCACTGCGGTCCACGGGAGTACATGCCGCCCAGCAGGCCGTCGATCCATGTCCGGCTGCGTTCGGAGATCGGTGCGGTCGCGGGCAGCACCGGAACACCGCTCACCGGCAGACTTTGCAGCGCCGCCAGATATCCACCGAGGTAGATGCGCTCGACCTCGCTGAGCGTCGGCGCGCCGGTGCTGTCCAGGCCGAGCATCACGGCCAGGGGATGGGGTTCGCCGACTCCGCTCTCGGCGCGGCCGTGTGGGGCGGCGATCCCCGAAGTCGACATGCCCGGGAACACGCCGATACCGCCGATATCGGCCGAATTACCGTCTGCGGCAGCGGAATTCGCCGCTGCGGTCTGGCCGAGCGTCGAGTCGTCGCCGGATCCGGTCGGCGAGGTCGTGTTCAGTGCGGCGACCTTGCGTAGTCGCACGGCGCAGGCCTTGAATTCGGGCTGGAGGGAGATGGGGTCTACGGCGTCGTTGGTGACGGCGTTGATGGTGAGGTATTCGCCCTGCTCGTCGTTCCAGTGGAAGGGGGCGAAGCAGGTGCCGGGGCGGACCCGGTCGCTGATCCGGGCGGGGAGGACGGCGCGGCCGCGGCGGGAGGCGATTTCGAGTTGATCGCCCTCACGGGCGTCGAGGCGCGCGGCGTCCTCCGGGTGGATTTCCAGGAAGGGTTTGCCGTTCAGTTTGGCCAGTTTCGCCACCTTCCCGGTCTTGGTCATGGTGTGCCACTGGTGTGGCAGGCGGCCGGTATTGAGCACGAAGGGCCATTCGGCGTCCGGCATCTCGTCCGGCAGCAGGTGCGGGCGCGGCCAGAAGATCGCCTTGCGGCTGGGGGTGGCGAAGGCCAGGCGCGGGGTGCGGCCATCGGCGTCGGTGAACAGGGTTTGGCTGACGCCGTCGTTCACGTAGCGAATCGGATTGCGGCGCTGGGCCGGATCGGGGCAGGGCCATTGGGCGGGTCCGTCGGCGAGCCCGGCGTAGTCGATGCCGCGCAGGTCGTAGCCGGTGGCGGGGTTGGCGAAACGCCGGATCTCGTCGAAGATCTCGGCGCTGGAGGCGTAGTCGAAACCGGGGAAGCCGAGGGCGGTCGCCATTTGCGCGATGAGCTGCCAGTCCGGCCGGGCGTAACCGATCGGATCGACGGAACGCCGCAGCAGTGTCAGGTTGCGTTCCGAATTCACCTGCACGCCATCGGCTTCGGCCCACAGGGTGGCGGGCAGCAGCAGGTCGGCGTAGGCATTGGTGGCGGTGTCGGTGTAGACGTCCTGGGCGATCACCAGCTCCGCGGCCTCGAGCCCCTCGATGACCGTGCGCCGATTCGCCATGGAGGCAACGGGATTGCTGCAGATGATCCACGCGGCCTTGATGCTGGTGTCGGCGAGCCCGCGGAACATCTCGATGGACCCCGGCCCGGCCTCGTCGCGAATGGTGCCCGGTTCGAGTCCCCAGACCTCCTCGACGAAGGCCCGGTCCGCCGCCGACAGCACACTGCGCTGTCCCGGCAATCCCGGTCCCATATAACCCATTTCGCGCCCGCCCATGGCATTGGGCTGACCGGTCAGCGAGAACGGCCCGCTGCCGGTCCGGCAGATCGCGCCGGTGGCCAGGTGCAGGTTGATCAGCGCGTTGGTGGACCAGGTGCCGTGCGTGGACTGGTTGATCCCCATGGTCCACAGCGACATCCACGCACCGGCCGCGCCGATCCACTCGGCGGCGGTGCGAATATCGGCCTCGGCCAGCCCGGTCACCTCGGCGACGAGTTCGGGTCGGTACCCGGCCAGGAAGTCGGGCATGGCGTCCCAGCCCTCGGTGTGCTCGGCGATGAATTCGGCGTCGATATCGCCGTTCTCGACGAGCAGATGCAGCAGCCCGTTCAGCAGCGCCAGATCGGTGCCGGGTCGGATCTGCAGGAAAAGGTCGGCACGGGCGGCGGTCTCCGTGCGCCGCGGATCCACCACGATCAGCTTCGCACCCGTTTTGATCCGATCGGCCATGCGCAGGAACAGGATCGGGTGGCAGTCGGCCATATTCGCGCCGATCACGAAGAACAGGTCGGCGTGGTCGAGGTCGTCGTAGGAGCCGGGCGGCCCGTCCGCGCCCAGCGAGAGCTTGTAGCCGCTGGCCGCGCTGGCCATGCACAGCCGCGAATTGGCCTCCATGTGCACGGTGCGCAGGTGGCCCTTGGCGAGTTTGGTGGCCAGGTACTGGGCTTCCAGCGACATCTGCCCGGACACGTAGAGCGCGATGGCATCCGGGCCGTGGGTGTCGAGGATCACCCGAAGTCGTTCGGCGGCTTCGTGAATGGCCTCGTCGACCGGCATGGGCACCGGGGGCTGCCCGCGTTCGGGACGCCGGTAGGCGGTCTCCATGCGGCCGGGCGCGGCCATCATCTCGGCGTGCGTAGCGCCTTTGGTGCACAGTCGGCCCGAATTGACCGGGTGCTCCCGGTCGCCCCTGACCTTGGCGATGATCGGCAGGCCGCGTGCGTTCGGCCGGGTTTCGACGGTGATCCCGCACCCCACCCCGCAGTACGAGCACGCGGTTCGGGTGCGTGTCGGGGGAGCGGTCTGATCCGGCATGGTTCCGAGTTAAACCAGCCAGGGTTGCGCCGGATTTACCGAACGTTATCGCCAGATGACAATCGGCCTCACAGTTGGGTTCTTCGACTGTGAGGCCAGGTCAGGTCCCTGCCGTGAGCAAGGCCACTGGGGGATCAGCCCAGTTTGTACGCGCGGTGCAGGGCCACGATCCCGCCGGTGAGGTTGCGCCACTTCACCGCCGACCACCCGGCGTCGGCAATGCGCAGCGCCAACTGCTGCTGGGTCGGCCAGGCCCGAATGGACTCGGCGAGATACACGTAGGCGTCCGGATTGGAGCTGACCGCATTGGCCACCTGGGGCAGGGCCTTCATCAGGTACTCCATGTAGACCGTCCGGAACGGCGCGAAGGTCGGGGTGGAGAACTCGGCGACCACCAGTCGCCCACCGGGTTTGGTGACCCGCAGCAGCTCCCGCAGCGCCAGATCCGGATCGGCGATATTGCGCAGCCCGTAGGAGATGGTGACCGCGTCGAAGGACTCGTCGGCGAAGGGCAGCGCC
This sequence comes from Nocardia sp. CDC153, assembly GCF_035818515.1. Taxonomy (NCBI): domain Bacteria; kingdom Bacillati; phylum Actinomycetota; class Actinomycetes; order Mycobacteriales; family Nocardiaceae; genus Nocardia; species Nocardia sp. CDC153. The sequence continues at coordinate 172,950 of NZ_JAYKYU010000001.1, forward strand.
ATGCCGTCGGCGGCCACCATGGGCACATTGCGCCAGCGCCCGGCCGCGAGCATGCCCTGGGAGAAGTCGGCGGCCAGACACCACGCCCCGGACTTGGCCATCTCCACGGTCGAAACACCGGTCCCCGCCGCGAGATCCAGCACCCGTTCACCGGGCCGCAGCGCCAGGGCCTTCCGGGTCGCCAGCCGCCAGTAGCGGTCGATGCCCCCGGTCATCACGGTATTGGTGATGTCGTACCGCTTCGCGACCCCGTCGAACATCGACGCGACCTCGTGCGGCTGCTTGTCCAGCTGGGCCCGAAACGATTCCCGCTGCCTGATTTTCGCCACCTTCGCACCCTAACCGGCGGTGTGGCTCCGTGACGATCGCGCCCGCGCGGCGCGCAGCCGCGTCGAGAGTGCGCCCCACCACAGGGTCGGGGGCGAGCCGAGGAGCCAGAGCAGGGGCAGGGCGATGGCCCAGGCGACCACGATGACCGACAGGGCCGGGATGATCGCGACACGCGCATCGCGGCCCGCCACGCGTACGAGATCGGGATCACTGCGGCGGTATTCGACGTTGATGCGCTCGCCGACGGTCAGTTTGGTCGGGTACAGCACGCCCGTTTTCGGGTTGTGGGTCTCGCCGTCGGGGGTGACGAAGATGACCGCGGAGCGCAGCGTTCCGGCGGAGAGCACTTCCGCGCTGGTCACGCCCTTGTCGGAGTTGATCAGATGGTCGTCGCGCCAGGCGGCCAGCACCAGCAGCACGGCCAGCACGCTGAACACCGACGCGGTGACGACGACCGCGATCCGGGCCCGCCTGAACCGAACCGTCCGGCTCCGTTCAGCCAGCTGTGTCCGATTGCCGCTCCGCTGCGCTCCGCTATCAGACTGGCTAGTTTCCGACACTTCAGCAGGCTATTCCATCGCTGAGTTACCGTCTTCGCCATGTCCCGAAAATTCAGCTTCACCGTGCAGTACAGCGTTCCGGTCGAAGATCTTCACCGGGCACTCACCAATGACGAGATGTGGCAGTCCCGCTTCGAAGGAGCGTCGACCGCCACGCTGGAGCTCACCCACCCGGACGGCCCCGGCACCATTCAGATTCATATGACCGAAAAGGCTCCCGAAGACCAGATCCCCGGCATCGTCCAGAAGGTCCTCAAGAGCGAGCTCATGCTCGAGCGCACCGACACCTGGGGTCCGCTCACCGACGGCGTCGCCAAGGGCGGTTTCACCGGCCGTTCCGGCGGTATTACCACCGAGATGGCGGGCGCGTTCGAATTGCGGCCCACCGCCGAAGGTTCCGAGATCGAGGCCACCGGCACGGTCGACGTGAAGGTCCCGCTGGTGGGCGGGGCCATCGAGCCGCTGGTCGAGAACCTGCTCAAGAAGGTCATGAACAGCGAGCGCAAGTCCGTCGAATCCTGGTTCGCCGCTCAGAACGCCTGATCCCGGAGCACCGTGGATGCGGGGGTGGTCCCGCATCCACGGGTCGGATCGGAGCTACTGCGGCCCGAAGTCGCCCTTGCTCGGATCGAATTCGCGATTCTCGACCAGCACCAGCCAGTTGCCGGAGTTGTCGCGGATGATGGCCTCCACGCCGTAGGGGCGCTCGGCGGGCGGCTGAATGAACTCGACGCCTTTCGCGGTGAGTTCCTCGAAAGCCTTCTGGCAGTTCTCGGTTCGCAGCCCGAGCGCGCCGTGGGTGCCATTGGCCATGGAGCGGCGGATCGCCTCGGCCAGATCGTCGGTGAGTGGGGGACCGGGCACCATCAGGGTGACCTCCAGCTCCGGATGATCCGGATGCGCCACCGTGACCCAGCGGAAGCCGTTGTCGCCCATGGTGATGTCGGAACGCTCCACGAAACCCAGGGTGTCGATGTACCACTGCTTGGACTCGGTCTGATCGGTCACGTACACGGTCACGAGCGAGACATTCGAGATGATCGTCATGCGTCGAGCCTATGGACGCGCCCGTTCCGAATGCTTCTCCAAAATTGCTGAGTTCACACGCCCGGAACCTCGGTGAGCCTGACGTAACAATCGCGCAACGGCTCGGAAAGCCAAGATCAACAATTCTTGACCACCCTCGACCTTGGAACAAGCTCGTGACGAGCCCGAACGAGGAGTGCCGGTGGTTCAAGTCGAAACACCCGCGGCCAATGCGGTCGCCGCGTCCAAGGAGACGCTGGAGGATTACACGCTGCGGTTCGCGCCCCGCAGCTACCGCAAATGGAGTCCGGCGGTGGTCGGCGTCTCGGCGCTGGGCGGCATCGCCTACCTGGCCGACTTCTCCATCGGCGCGAACATCGGCATCGCCAATGGCACCGGGAACGCGCTGCTGGGCATCGGCATCTTCGCGATCGTCATCATGATCACCGGCTTCCCGCTGGCCTATTACGCGGCGCGCTACAACATCGATCTGGACCTGATCACGCGCGGCAGTGGCTTCGGCTATTACGGGTCGGTGGTGACGAACATCGTGTTCGCCTCCTTCACCTTCATCTTCTTCGCGCTCGAGGGCTCGATCATGGCGCAGGGGCTGAAACTCGGCCTGCACGTGCCACTTCCGCTCGGCTACCTGGTGTCGACCGTGATGATCTTCCCGCTGGTCATCTACGGCATGAACACCCTGGCCAAACTCCAGGTGTGGACCACCCCGCTGTGGCTGATCCTCATGGTGCTGCCCTTCGGCTTCCTGCTGGTGCGCCACCCGGATTCGGTGAACACCTTCCTGTCCTACGGCGGCCAGGACGGCAAGGGCGTCAGCCTGTCGGGCGCGCTGCTGGCCGCGGGCGTCTGCCTCTCGCTCATCGCCCAGATCGCCGAACAGATCGACTACCTGCGCTTCATGCCGCCCCGGACCCCGGAGAACGCCCGCAAGTGGTGGGGCTGGATGCTGCTGGCCGGACCCGGCTGGGTCATCTTCGGCGCGCTCAAGCAGGTGGTCGGCCTGTTCCTGGCGGTCTACCTGATCGCGAATCTGCCCGGCGCGCAGGACATCGCCAATCAGCCGGTGCACCAGTTCCTCGAGATCTACCGCGACATGATGCCGTCCTGGCTGGCCATGACCCTGGCCGTGGCGCTGGTCGTCATCAGCCAGATCAAAATCAATGTGACCAACGCGTATTCGGGCTCGCTGGCGTGGACCAACTCCTTCACCCGCGTCACCAAGACCTACCCGGGCCGCATCGTGTTCCTCGGCCTGAACCTGGCCATCGCGTTGATCCTGATGGAAGCCAATATGTTCGACTTCCTCAACAACATCCTCGGCTTCTACGCCAACTGCGGCATCGCCTGGATCGTCACCGTCGCAACGGATATCGCGGTCAACAAGTACCTGTTGAAGATCTCGCCCAAGCGGCCGGAGTTCCGCCGCGGCATGCTCTACGACTTCAATCCGGTCGGCCTGGTCGGCTTCGGACTGTCCGCGGTGCTGTCGATCATGACCTTCTTCGGAATCTTCGGGGAGACCCTGAAGCCGTACTCGCCCATTGTGGCCGTGGTGGTTTCGTTCCTCGCCACGCCGCTCACCGCCATCGCCACCAAGGGCAGGTACTACCTGCGCCGCGACCACGACGGCATCGACCTGGACATGTTCGACGAGCACGGCAACCCGTCGGGTGAGACGCTGACCTGCGCGGTCACCGGCATGGAATTCGAACGCCCCGACATGATCGCCTCGGCGGTGCCGGGCCCCGAGGGCGAGATCCAGTACATCAGCTCGCTGGCGCTGTCCACCGACAAGACCGGCATCCATGTCCTGCCACCGAAGTAGCTGCTACACAGGCGGTTTCCGATCCGAGAGACCGTGCATGAAGACGTAGCAACCTGGTATATGGGGTGCGCCCTCGGCCGCGAACTTCGCTTGATACTCCGAGGGCGACATCCCCACCAACTCGGTGAACTTCCGACTGAACGACCCGAGGCTCGAGTAGCCGACCAGCATGCAGGCCTCGGTCACCGTCACATTGGTGGCGCGCAAGAGATCCTGCGCCCGCTCGATCCGGCGTTCGGCCAGATACAGGGCGGGCGTCTTGCCGTAGGTGGCGGCGAAACAGCGCAGGAAGTGATACTTCGACACGCCCGCGGCCGCCGCCAGACTGTCCAGATCCAGGGGTTCGGCGTAGTTCCGGTCGGCCAGATCCCGCGCTCGCCGCAGATGCGGCAGCAGCTCCTCGGGAACCGGCCGAGTCGTCATGCGAACGGCTGAATCTTGTCGAACCGCATCGAGGCCCGGCCCGCGCCCCGCCACAGCTTGGCGGTCAGATCCAGATCCTCGTCGGTCACCAGATTGCCCATCACCCGGACGGCCGTGCGCTGCAACAGCTTCGACCGCATCATGGGCGGCCCGCCCAGCGGCACCGTGCGCGGATGCGTGGCCAGACCCGCCAGGCGACGCGCCACCGAATAGGTGCGGCCGTAGCGTTCCCGCAGCATGTCCGGCCAGATGCGGGTCAGATCGGGCTGATCCAGGATCCCGGCGAGCATGTGCCCGCCCTCCAGGCCGTAGTCGATGCCCTCGCCATTGAGCGGGTTCACGCATCCGGCCGCGTCGCCCACCAGCGCCCAGTTGCGTCCGGCCAGATTCGACACCGCCCCGCCCATGGGCAGCAGCGCCGATGCCACCGCGCGCGCCTCGCCCTCGAAACCCCATTCCGCGCGCCGCAGCGAGACATAGTGCTGCAGCAGCGGTTTCAGGGCGATGTGCGAGGGCCGCTGCTCGGTCGCCAGCGAACCGACGCCGATGTTCACCTCGCCATTGCCCAGCGGGAAGACCCAGCCGTAGCCGGGAATCAATTCGCCACTGGCGTCCCGCAATTCGAGATGCGAGGTGATCCACTCGTCGTCGCTGCGATCGGACTTGATGTAGGCGCGCGCCGCGGTCCCGTACGCGTACTGCCGATGCCAGGTGCGGCCCAGCATCTTTCCCACCGGCGAGCGCACCCCGTCCGCCACGATCAGCGTCTGGCACGACACCGCCCGCAGCCCGGCGTCGGTCTTGACGGTCACCCCGGTGACCCGGTCGCCCTCGCGGGCCACCTCCACCACCTTGGCCCCGTCCACCATGCGCGCACCCGACTTCACCGCGGTCTCGCGCAGCTTGTCGTCGAGTTCGGTTCGCGGAACGGCACTTCCGTAGGTGGGGAAGGACCCGTCCGGCCAGGGCAGCAGCGCCTCGCGCCCGAACCCGGCCATGCGCAGGCCGCGATTGACGGTGTGCGCGCGCACCCAGTCGCCGAGTCCGAGATGCTCGAGTTCGGCGGTGGCGCGCGGCGTCAGACCGTCACCGCAGGTCTTGTCGCGCGGGAACACCGCGGAATCGGTCAGCAGCACATCGCGACCCGCCCGTGCCGCCCACGCGGCAGCGGCGGATCCGGCGGGGCCCGCCCCGACTACCAGCACATCGGCGTGCGCAGGCAGAACATCCGATGATTTCCCCTGCTCGGGCGCGACTTCCGGTGAACCCATGCGGTCAATACTTGCAGCACATGACCGGACGCGCATATTCGCCCTGCGGTCCGCTCCGGCCGTCGCAATTCACATAGCGGTTGTTTCGTGCGTCGCACTACGGTGGTGTCCATAGGGGGTGATCGGTCCACACGCTAGGTTCTTTGGCGTGGGGTCGGACGCGGCACTGGGAGATGAAATGAGCGCATCAGCTGTGAGCGATGAGAGCACCGTGGTCGCGGGGGTGGATCTTGGTGATCCCGAGCTCGCCGCCACTGTGCGCAAGGGTCTGGTCGAAGTCGAAGACCTGCTGATCACGGAGCTGTCCGACGGCGAGGAATTCCTGCAGGAGGCCGCGCTGCACCTGGCCAAGGCGGGCGGCAAGCGGTTCCGCCCGCTGTTCACCATCCTCACCGGCCAGCTCGGCCCCGACCCGACCAGCCCGGACCTGGTCACCGCGGGCACGGTCGTGGAACTGGTGCACCTGGCCACCCTCTACCACGACGACGTCATGGACGAGGCCTCCATGCGCCGCGGCGCACCCAGCGTGAACTCGCGCTGGGGCAACAGCGTCGCCATCCTCGCGGGCGACTACCTGTTCGCGCACGCCTCCCGCCTGGTCTCCACCCTCGGCCCCGACGCGGTCCGCATCATCGCCGAGACCTTCGCCGAACTGGTCACCGGCCAGATGCGAGAGACCATCGGCGCCCGGCAATCCCAGGACCCGGTCGAGCACTACCTGCGCGTCGTGTGGGAGAAGACCGGCTCGCTGATCGCGGCCGCCGGACGCTTCGGCGGCACCTTCTCCGGCGCCGACCTCGACCACGTGGAGCGCCTGGCCCGCCTCGGCGACGCCGTGGGCACCGCCTTCCAGATCGCCGACGACATCATCGACATCTCCTCGGTGTCCGAGCAGTCCGGCAAGACCCCCGGCACCGACCTGCGCGAGGGCGTGCACACCCTGCCCGTCCTCTACGCCCTGCGCGACGAGGGCGCCGAGGGCGACCGCCTGCGCAAACTGCTGGCCCAACCGCTGCAGACCGACGCCGAGGTGGAGGAGGCCCTCTACCTGCTGGGCCGCTCCCGCGGCCTGGTGCTGGCCAAGGAGAAACTGCACGGCTACGCCGACATCGCCCACGCCGAACTCTCCGCCCTCCCCGGCGGCCCCGCCAACGAGGCCCTCGAACAGCTGGTCCGCTACACCATCGAACGCGTCGGCTGACGGGGAACTCGAACCCACGGCTCCATCGTTGACCTGGTGTAACTCAGCGATGAGGGGGCGTCAGAAGGAGACCATATGCATGGGCACGGGTATGCGAATGGACTGAAGACGTTCGGACTGCTGGTCGGTATGTCGGCGTTGATCATCTTCATCGGAGCCATGTTCCGGAGCCCCATGATTCTGGGGTTCTCGATCCTGCTGGCCGTGGGCATGAACGCCTACGCGTACTTCAACAGCGACAAGCTGGCGCTCAAGGCCATGCACGCCCAGCCGGTGACCGAGTTGGAGGCTCCGGCGATGTACCGCATCGTGCGCGAGCTGGCCACCACCGCCCGCCAACCCATGCCGCGGCTCTACATCAGCCCCACCAACGCGCCCAATGCCTTTGCCACGGGCCGCAATCCGCGCAATGCGGCGGTCTGTTGCACCACCGGCATTCTGCAGATCCTCGACGAGCGTGAACTGCGGGCCGTCCTCGGCCATGAGCTCTCGCACGTCTACAACCGCGACATTCTGATCTCGTCGGTCGCGGGCGCGATGGCGGCGGTCATCTCCGGCCTGGCGCAGATGGCCATGTTCGCGGGCATCTTCGGCGGCAATCGCGACGGCGAGGGGCCCAATGTCATTGGCATTCTGCTGGTTTCGCTGCTCGGCCCGGTCGCGGCCTCGCTGATCAAGCTGGCCGTCTCACGCTCCCGCGAATACCAGGCCGACCAGGACGGCGCGCAATTGACCGGCGACCCCCTGGCGCTCGCCTCGGCCCTGCGCAAGCTGGAACGCGGCACCCAGGCCGCCCCGCTGCCCCCCGAGCCGCAGCTGACGGCTCAATCGCACCTGATGATCGCCAACCCCTTCCGCAATGGCGAGTCGATGGCGCGGTGGTTCTCCACCCACCCCCCGATGGCGGACCGTATCGCCCGCCTCGAGGAGATGGCCGGTGGTACCCGCAATTACTAGCGGTAATTGACGAACTGCAGGGCGATGTCGAAGTCGCCGCCCTTGAGCAGGGAGATGACGGCCTGCAGGTCGTCGCGACTCTTGGAGCTGACCCGCAGCTCCTCGCCCTGGATCTGCGCCTTCACGCTCTTGGGGCCCTCGTCGCGAATCTTCTTGGCGATCTTCTTCGCGTTCTCCGAGGAGATGCCCTGCACCAGGGTGCCTGTGATCTTGTACACCTTTCCGGAGGCCTGCGGATCACCGGCGTCGAACGCCTTGAGCGAGATGTCGCGGCGAATCAGCTTCTCCTTGAACACATCCAGGGCCGCCTTCACGCGATCCTCGGACTCCGCGCTGAGAATGATCTTCTCCTCGCCCGACCATTCGATGCTCGCGCCGGTGCCGCGGAAGTCGTAGCGCTGGCTCAGCTCCTTGGCGGCCTGGTTGAGCGCATTGTCCACCTCCTGGCGATCGATCTTGCTCACCACATCGAACGACGAATCCGCCACACTCTTCTCCTGTCTGGGATCGGAAATTCGGGATGTTCCACACCGACGCTAGCCGCTCCGGCATGCCTGTATCCAGCCGGTTTGCATTCCGGGCGTAGGTTCGTTGTATTCTTCTGGAGCGCTGCAAGGCGTACCCTGGCGGATTGCCCGAGCGGCCAAAGGGAGCTGACTGTAAATCAGCCGCGTAATGCTTCGGAGGTTCAAATCCTTCATCCGCCACCGAGAGCCCCGTGGACCAGAGTCCACGGGGCTCTTCGCGTTTCGCTCACCCCATGCGACGACAGTCTCGGCCCCTGCGCCGGACCCCCGGTGCCGACACACCGGTTACCTCCTCCGGATTGCCGCAAAACCTGCTCTGAACAGCCGGTTTGGAGAGTGCACGGGGTGTTGTGTAATCTCGTTCAAGTCGTCAGCGCCCCGGCCGAGACCGGAGCAAGACAGACACGCCCCCTTAGCTCAGTCGGCAGAGCGTTTCCATGGTAAGGAAAAGGTCAACGGTTCGATTCCGTTAGGGGGCTCGCCGGATTGCCGGTGGTGACCGACTCGGCTTCTCCTTGCAGGTCCCCGCCGTCAAGTACCGACAACAGATGGCGGTGTAGCTCAGTCGGTAGAGCAAACGACTCATAATCGTTGTGTCGCCGGTTCAAGTCCGGCCATCGCTACATACTGATATTCCAATCAGGCTGACCGGAAAGAAGGCAAATCGTGGCCGCGAAGTCCACTGATATCCGGCCAAAGATCACCTTGGCCTGCGAGCAGTGCAAGCACCGCAACTACATCACCAAGAAGAACCGGCGTAACGACCCGGACCGCCTCGAGCTGAAGAAGTTCTGCCCGAACTGCGGTACCCACCGGGCGCACCGCGAGTCTCGCTAACTTAACCCCGCGCGTTCTACCGCGTGGAAGCAGTGCCGGATCGGCAAGTCAATTCGTCTCTTGAAAAGGGACATTGGCCCCGGTCCGGCACTTGGTGTATATAGCGGTGGTTCAGCGCTCTCCGCCCGATCCTGATGAGGGATCAGATAGGGACTTCCTGCCGTGACGATCAACACCGAGATCACAACCGAGGCCGACATGCTCGATTCGAGTGAGGTTTTCGACCCCGCCGCGCACGCCGCCGCCATGGTCGGCCATCACTACCGCGTCGACGACTACTACGAGGTCGGCCGCGAAAAGGTGCGTGAATACGCCCGCGCCGTGCAGGACTACCACCCCGTCCACTGGGACGAGGACGTCGCCCGCGAATACGGCCACGACGGCCTGGTGGCCCCGCTCACCTTCATCTCCCTGGTCGGAATCCTGGCCCAGCGCAAGCTCTTCGAGCAGATCGTCACCGGCTACGACCTCAGCCAGATCATGCAGACCGACCAGATCCTGGAGTTCCACCGGCCCATCAAGGCCGGGGACCAGCTGTCCTGCATCGTCTACCTGCACTCGTTCCGCCAGGCCTTCGGCGGCGACATCATCGTCACCCGCAATGACGTGGTGGCGCAGAACGACGAACTGGTGCTCACCACCTACACCACCCTCATCGGCCGCAGCGGCGGTGACATCGATCCCAATATCGGTGACGCCGTGCGCAATGTGCTCATGCACGGGGTCGGCCCGGACGCCGCCGACGCCGACAAGCCCGTCGCCATCGACGCCCCCGAGCAGGCCGTGGCGGTCGTCAAGACCGGACGCGTGGTGGCCAGCGCCCACGCCCGGCGTTTCGAGGACATCGCGGTCGGCGACGAATTGCCTTCGCGCATCGTGCAGCTCACCCGCGGCGATCTGGTCAACTACGCCGGCGTCTCCGGCGACGCCAACCCGATCCACTGGAGCGACGATGTCGTGAAGCTGGTCGGCCTGGAAAACGTTGTGGCGCACGGCATGCTGACCATGGGCCTGGGCGGCGGCTTCGTCACCTCCTGGCTCGGCGACCCGGGCGCGGTCAAGGAGTACAACGTCCGCTTCACCAGCCCCGTGTACGTCCCCGCGGATCGTCCCGCCGAGATCGAATACACCGGCAAGGTGAAGTCCGTGGACCCCGAAACCCGCACCGCGGTCATCGCCATCGTGGCCAAGTCGGAGGGGCGCAAGATCTTCGGTCGCGCCACCGCAACCGTGCAGCTGTCCTGACCCATTACCCGAGGTACGTCGCGACACCCCGATTGGCGATCGCCGCGCGGGGTAACGTACACTCGGGAATCTGGGGTCACCAGCCGATGCGCGCTGCTCCGAGGAGCGGCGCGTATGTTGTGTGAAAACCCGTGTACAACTGAATAAGAACAGTGGCTGGACCAAACCCCGTCCAGCCGAAGGGGCGTAGCTCAACTGGCAGAGCAGCGGTCTCCAAAACCGCAGGTTGCAGGTTCAAGTCCTGTCGCCCCTGCCCTGGATGCCGACGTAGAGAGGATCGACGTGAGCGACGAGCGGGACACTCGCCACGAAGATGGCGATGACACCGCCGCGGTGGCTCGGCCGAGCGGCAAGCGGTCCGCCCGGCGTTCACGCGCCGCGTCGTCCAGCGCCGTCGCGACGATCGAACGACCGTCGACGAAGGCCAAGGCAACCGACAAGCAGTCCGGCAAAGACAAGAAGGCCGGGCGAAGCGGTACGGGCAATCCGTTCAAGCGCCTGGTGAAGTTCCTGCGGGAAGTGATCGCGGAGCTTCGCAAGGTCATCTGGCCCAACCGCAAGCAGATGGTCACCTATACGAGCGTTGTCCTGGTGTTCGTGATCTTCGTGATCGCGTTCATCAGCGGGTTGGATGTGGCGTTCATCAAGGGTGTCAGCTGGCTCTTCGGCTAGGCGGCACGATGACCGCCTCTGACCGTCGCGGCCGGTGACCGGCCCCCGTGCAGAGGCGGGGGACCATCCGCCGGGCGTAATGCCCCGGCGCGCAGAGGATTACGTGACGACTAAGGAAGCGAGTGCCCCAGTGAGCACCCCGGAGAACGGCACAACCGAGGAATTCCCGGTGGATGACGTGGTGATCGAAGAGACCGCCGCGGAGGACGCTGAGGGCTTCGCCGACGCCGACGAATTCGCGGCGGACGCCGAAGAGGCCGAGCCGGCGCAGCCCGTCGCGCAGATCTCCGACGAGCCCGCCGACCCCGTCGCCGAAATGACCGCCGCGCTGCGTCGCGCGCCCGGCGACTGGTACGTCGTGCACTCCTACGCCGGGTACGAGAACAAGGTGAAGACCAATCTCGAGACCCGCGTGCAGAACCTCGGTCTCGAGGACTACATCTTCCAGGTCGAGGTCCCGACCGAAGAGGTCACCGAGATCAAGAACGGCCAGAAGAAGAACGTCAATCGCAAGGTGCTGCCGGGCTACATCCTGGTCCGCATGGAGCTGAACGACGAGTCCTGGGGCGCGGTCCGCAACACCCCGGGTGTCACCGGTTTCGTCGGCGCCACCTCGCGCCCGTCCCCGCTGACCATTCCCGAGGTCGTGAAGTTCCTGGTCCCGGCCGCGCAGCAGAAGAAGGCGGCCCCCGCCGCCGCGACCGCCGCCGCTGCCGCGAGCACCGGGGGCGAGGCGCCGTTGGCCAAGCCGATCATCGAGGTCGACTTCGAGGTCGGCGAGTCGGTCACCGTCATGGACGGCCCCTTCGCCACCCTCCCGGCCAGCATCTCCGAGGTCAACGCCGAGCAGCAGAAGCTCAAGGTACTGGTCTCGATCTTCGGCCGCGAGACTCCGGTCGAACTGGCCTTCACGCAGGTCGCCAAGATTTAGTCGTGAGAGGGCGGTGACCCGGCATCGGGCCGGTGTCACCGCCTTTTTCGCGTCCGCGTAGACTTGCCGGGTTGCCCCCCGGACATATGCCTGAGCTCAGGCATGCCCCGAGGGGCAAGTCCCGGAAAAGGCTTACGGGTAATCCGTAAGGAACCTAACCAAGGAAGAAAGATGCCCCCGAAGAAGAAGAAGGTCGCTGGGCTCATCAAGCTCCAGATCCAGGCCGGCCAGGCCAACCCGGCTCCGCCGGTGGGTCCGGCGCTGGGTCAGCACGGCGTCAACATCATGGAGTTCTGCAAGGCGTACAACGCGGCGACCGAGTCGCAGCGTGGCAACGTCATCCCGGTCGAGATCACGGTCTACGAAGACCGCTCGTTCGACTTCAAGCTGAAGACGCCACCCGCCGCGCGTCTGCTGCTGAAGGCCGCGGGAATCCAGAAGGGTTCGGCCGAGCCGCACCGCAACAAGGTCGCGCAGATCACCATGGACCAGGTCCGTGAGATCGCCAAGACCAAGCAGGAAGACCTGAACGCCAACGACATCGACGCCGCGGCGAAGATCATCGCTGGTACCGCCCGCTCGATGGGTATCACCATCGCGGAGTAAGAGCCCGCTGTGTCGCTGCGAGGCGATGCGGAGCTCACGTGGGAGGGACCGCCTGTCCCGCACCACTTCTGACTTAGACAAGGACAGACAATCATGGCAAAACGAAGCAAGGCTTATCTCGAGGCGGCCGCCAAGGTCGACCGCAGCGCCCTCTACTCCCCGCTGAGCGCCGTGCGCCTGGCGAAGGAGACCGCCACCACCAAGACCGACGCCACCGTCGAGGTCGCCGTTCGTCTCGGTGTGGACCCGCGCAAGGCCGACCAGATGGTCCGCGGCACCGTCAACCTGCCGCACGGCACCGGTAAGACCGCCCGCGTCATCGTGTTCGCCGTCGGCGACAAGGCCGCCGAGGCCGAGGCCGCCGGTGCCGACGCCGTGGGCGCCGAGGACCTGATCGAGCGCATCCAGGGCGGCTGGCTGGAGTTCGACGCCGCGATCGCCACCCCGGACCAGATGGCCAAGGTCGGTCGCATCGCGCGCGTGCTGGGCCCGCGTGGCCTGATGCCGAACCCCAAGACCGGCACCGTCACCCCCGATGTGACCAAGGCCGTTCAGGACATCAAGGGCGGCAAGATCAACTTCCGCGTCGACAAGCAGGCCAACCTGCACTTCGTGATCGGCAAGGCTTCCTTCGACGAGAAGAAGCTGGCCGAGAACTACGGCGCCGCGCTCGACGAGATCCTGCGTGTCAAGCCCTCCACCGCGAAGGGCCGCTACGTCAAGAAGGTGACGTTCTCGACCAACACCGGACCGGGCATCCCGGTGGATCCGAACCGCACCCGCAACTTCGCCGAAGAGGACTGAGTCCCCTTCGCGATCGCGTAGCGACGCAAAAACATACAAGGGCCGGCACGAGAAATCGTGCCGGCCCTTGGTGTTGGTGGGGTGACGCGGGCTTCGCGACTCGACGGGGCGAGAGATCGCGGCTGTGCTGCCGGGTTTCGGGGGCCGGTGCGACATTCGAACCGGCCCTTTCAGTCGCTAGTTCACGGGAGCTATGTCGTGCCCGCTGCATGACCCGCTGGCTGTGACGGCAGCGCAGAGGATGGTGTTGAGAATGGTGAGGATCGCGCTGCCGGGGGTGTCGGCCGTTGCGGATCCGACGTTCGAGGAGCCGGAGCTGCCCGCGGTGGGAGCGGCGGACGCGGCCTGGGCGGGAGCCAGGGCGAGGGTCGCGGAGATCGCTGCCGCGGCAAGGAGTTTGGTGGGGGCGGGCATGGGAGTCGCTTTCAGAGGCTGGCGCTGAGGGAGTCGCAGGGGTTGGGGGCGGGGGTGGCCCACATGCCGCAGATCAGCAGCTTCAGCATGCCGACCGAGAGGTCGATGGCGGCGGAACCGGTGCCGGTGGTCGCCACCGGCTGTGCCGGGGCGGCGGGTTCGGCTTGGGCGGGGGTCAGGGGCAGGCAGGCCAGGGAGGCGGTGATGGCCACTGTGGCAAGGAGTTTGGTGGGGATGGGCATTGGGGTCGCTTTCAGAGGTTGCCGTGGTCGATGAAATCGCAGAGGGAACTTGATCCGACGGCGCACAGGCTGCGCAGGATCAGGTTGGGGAGGGGGTTGACGAAGATGGTGGATCCGGTGTTGAGCAGCGAGGATCCGGCGTCCACGAGGGAGGATCCGGTGCCGGTTGGGGGCGTGGTGGCGGCATGCGCGGGGGCGGCGGCGATGCTCGCCAGGCCGACGGAAAGGGTCGCTGTGGCAAGGGCTTTGGTGAGGGTGCGGTGCACGGGTACCTCCAGGGGTGGGTGTGGCGAATCTAATCGCGCTGGGGGATATTTGAAACACCCGAATTTCATAGTCTTGTCGGGGTGATGGCCGCGGGGAGTCGGGATCGACACGCCGTGTGACCGGCTGACCGATCGAGGTCGCGGAACCGCGCGGACCTGGCGCTTGGATGGGGGCGGGCGCGAGGGCGTCCGCTGTGATCGTCCATCCGAAGCGGAGGGTGATGAAGCGGTTTCGTTCGGCGGCAATGCTTTTCGGTGTGGTGCTGGTGGTTGTCGGCGTCGGTGCCGCGGTTGCGCGGGCGGAACAGCCGCGGCGAGTGGCAGTGGGTGGGGGGACCGGGGTGGCATTGGCGTGGGGTGCGCCGGTGGGGTCGTTGTCGCTGTTGCACTTTTGTACGGTCACCGCGATCGGGGTCGACGCGGCGGGAAATCTGGTGGGGCTCACCAATGCGCACTGTGCGTACGACCCGGGGGACGCGGTCTATTTGCAGTCGGCGGTCGAGCCGGGACCGGGCCACGACCCGTCGGTCGGACGGATCGGGACGGTGGATTACGTCAGCGGCGGCAATCCGATCGGGCCCGGGCCGCACGGGGTGGGGCTGGATTACGCGGTGATCGTCTTCGACCGGTCGAAGGTGAATCCCGTTGCGACAGTGGGTGATACGACAATCCGGGGGATCGCGGCACCGCCGCCGGAGGGGACCCCGGTGTGCAAGCAGGGCACCACCAGCGGGCGGACCTGCGGCACCACCATCACCTCGATGGGGCCCTACCTGGTCACCACGGTGCCCGAATTTCCGGGCGATTCCGGTGCCCCGGTGGTCGCGGGGGAGACCCTGATCGGCAATCAGTGGGTGTGGGGCGGGAGCTCGTCGATGACCGCGATCCTCGAGGACCTCGACCGTCGCGGCGGGGTGGGGGCCGGTTTCCACCTCGATTTTGCTGGTTAGATGCGTGTCCGCTATATTGGACGACGGTCATCGGCCAGCTTCTCGAAGCCCAGCTTCCCGAGGCACTGTCGGTGATCACCCCCAATCGTTCTACCGAAGACCGTTGGTTGCTGCCGTCAGGCAGTCGAAGGTTCGGCGATATTGCCGACGGCCCACGCAGGGAGAGCCGAGGTAGGGAAACCGCGAGTCATCGCGATCGTTTCTTGTGCGCCCCGGGTTCGCTCTGCGACCGGGGCGTTCGCTTTGTCGCCGACCCCTGTGGCGGAACTCGGTAGTTCACACGAGAACCGACCATCCAGAGAGGAGGCGAAGTATGGCAAAGGCTGAGAAGGTCACCGCGGTTGCGGAGATCAAGGAGCAGTTCGAGGCGTCCACCGCGACCGTTGTCACGGAGTACCGTGGCCTGTCCGTCGGCAAGATCACCGAGCTGCGTCGTGCGCTCGGTGCGAACGCTACCTACTCCGTCGCCAAGAACACCCTGGTCAAGCGCGCTGCCGCCGAGGCGGGCGTGGAAGGCCTGGATGACTTGTTCGTCGGTCCGACCGCTATCACCTTCATTACGGGTGAGCCGGTCGACGCCGCGAAGGCGCTGAAGGCGTTCGCCAAGGACAACAAGGCGCTGATCATCAAGGGCGGCTACATGGACGGCCAGGCGCTGTCCGTGTCCGAGGTCGAGCGCATCGCCGATCTCGAGTCGCGCGAGGTGCTGCTGGCCAAGCTGGCCGGTGCCATGAAGGGCAACCTGTCCAAGGCCGCCGGCCTGTTCGCCGCCCCCGGCAACCAGGTCGCGCGCCTGCTGGCCGCGCTGCAGGAGAAGAAGCAGACCGAGGGTGGCGCCGCCGCTCCGGCCGCCGACGCTGCTGCCGACGCCGAATAAGTCACTACCCCAAACCTATTCGCCGCTGTTCGAACAGCGGCGAACCTATGAAAGGAAATATCAATGGCCAACGTTGATGAGCTGCTCGAGACCTTCGCCGGTATGACCCTGCTGGAGCTGTCCGAGTTCGTGAAGGCGTTCGAGGACAAGTTCGAGGTCACCGCCGCTGCTCCGGTCGCCGTCGCCGCGGTCGCCGGTGGCGCTGCCCCGGCCGAGGCTGCCGAGGAGCAGGACGAGTTCGACGTCATCCTCGAGGGTGCCGGCGACAAGAAGATCCAGGTCATCAAGGTCGTGCGTGAGATCGTCTCCGGCCTGGGCCTGAAGGAAGCCAAGGACCTGGTCGAGGGCGCCCCGAAGCCGATCCTGGAGAAGGTCGCCAAGGAGGCCGCCGAGGCCGCCAAGGCGAAGCTCGAGGAGGCCGGCGCGAAGATCACCGTCAAGTAAGACGGCGATTGTGCCGGGGTACATCCCGGCGCGTCATTCCTTGTGAAAAGGGCGGTTCCCATTGTGGGGCCGCCCTTTTCGCGTATTCTCCGGTCGTAATTGGGGCGTGATCGGGTATTCAGCGAGAAACTTTCTACCGACCAGTCAGGTCCCGGTGTCCGAGACGGTATATATGCGATACAGTGGCCGAACCTACTGTGACGCGCCACACCGCGCGAATTTTGTGGCGCGCGGTCACATGTAGGGCGCTCGTCGGAGAAAGTGGAGGTTGGCGTGGGCGTCGAGGTCAGGACCGAAGGCATCACGAAGTCGTTCGGTTCGCAGCGTATTTGGCAGGACGTCACTTTGACGCTGCCGCCGGGGGAAGTCAGCGCTCTGCTCGGCCCGTCCGGTACCGGTAAGTCCGTCTTCCTGAAGTCGTTGATCGGTCTGCTGCGTCCGGAAAAGGGCTCCATCTACATCGACGGCACCGACATCACCACGTGCTCCAACAAGGAGCTCTACGAGATCCGCAAGCTGTTCGGCGTCCTGTTCCAGGACGGCGCGCTGTTCGGATCCATGAACCTGTTCGACAACACGGCCTTCCCGTTGCGCGAGCACACCAAGAAGAGCGAATCCGAGATCAAGAAGATCGTCATGGAGAAGCTCGAGCTGACCGGTCTGCTGGGCGCGGAGGGGAAGCTGCCCGGTGAGATCTCCGGCGGTATGCGCAAGCGTGCCGGCCTGGCTCGCGCGCTGGTGCTGGACCCGCAGATCATCCTCGTCGACGAGCCGGACTCGGGTCTGGATCCCGTTCGCACCACCTATCTTTCGCAGCTGTTGATCGATATCAACGCGCAGATCGACGCGACGATCCTGATCGTCACGCACAACATCAACCTGGCCCGCACCGTGCCGGACAACATCGGCATGCTGTTCCGCCGCAACCTGGTCATGTTCGGCCCCCGCGAGGTGCTGCTCACCTCGGACGAGCCGGTGGTCAAGCAGTTCCTCAACGGCCGCATGCAGGGCCCGATCGGTATGTCCGAGGAGAAGGACGAAGCCCAGATGGCCCGCGAGCAGGCCATGTTCGACGCCGGTCACCACAGCGGTGGCGCGGAGGAGATCGAGGGCATCATCCCGCAGATGCGGGCGCAGCCGGGCATGCCGGTGCGTGGCGCGGTGGCGCGCCGTCGCGAGCGGGTCCGTCAGATCATGCACACCCTGCCCCCGGCCGCCCAGGAAGCCATTCGGGAGTCCATGGAGCAGAACGGCGATGATCCCGACACACAGGTGATCCCCGCCTATCAGGGCGGGTACGACACCACGGTTCGACAGAACCTGACTAACGGGTAACATACGGCCCGTGAATCCGACCCTGACGCGACTGCGCACCCCGGTCGAGTCGGGACTTGCCCAGGCTGGCAACATCTTCGCACTGTTCTTGGACGTGCTGCGCAAGACGTTCCGCCGGCCCTTCCAGTGGCGGGAGTTCATCGAGCAGTCGTGGTTCATCGCGAGTGTTTCGATCCTCCCCGCCGCCCTGGTGGCAATCCCGTTCGGCGCGGTGGTGGCGCTGCAGACCGGCTCGCTGATCAAGCAGCTGGGCGCGGAGAACTTCACCGGCGCGACCTCCGTGCTGGCGACCGTGCAGCAAGCCGCTCCGGTGGTGACCGCACTGATCATCGCCGGTGCGGCCGGTTCGGCCGTGGCAGCCGATCTCGGCTCGCGCACCATTCGCGAGGAGATCGACGCCATGGAGGTCCTCGGCATCGATCCCATTCAGCGCCTGGTAGTTCCGCGCGTGCTGGGCATGATGCTGGTCGCCTTCCTGCTCAACGGCCTGGTGTCGGTGGTCGGCATCTGCGGCGGCTATTTCTTCAATGTGGGACTGCAGGGCGGCACCCCGGGCGCGTATCTCGCGTCCTTCTCCGCCCTCGCGCAGATCCCGGACCTGGTGATCGGCGAGATCAAGGCGCTGATCTTCGGTGTCGTGGCGGGCGTGATCGCCGCCTACAAGGGCCTGCATCCGAAGGGGGGACCGAAAGGAGTGGGTGACGCGGTGAATCAATCCGTGGTGATCACCTTCCTGGTCTTGTTCTTCCTGAATCTGGTCCTCACCCTGATCTATCTTCAGGTCGTCCCCGCAAAGGGCGCGTGATCCATGGTTGTTTCGCAGCGCACCACCGTCTTCTCCCGGTCGGCGCGCCGGGTGAAGCCGGTGCTCACGGCCCCGGTGAACCTGGTCGACCGGGCCGGCGATCAGATGTCGTTCTACTCGCGGGCCATCGCCGCGATCCCGCGCACGATCCTGCACTTCCGCAAGGAGGTCATGCGGCTGCTGGCCGAGGTGACCTTCGGTTCGGGCGCGCTGGCCGTCATCGGCGGCACCATCGGCGTGATCGTGTTCATGTCGGCGTCGGTGGGTGTGGTCGTCGGCCTGCAGGGCTTCAAGGCCCTCGACGCCCTGGGCTCCGGTGTGCTCACCGGCTTCCTGACCGGGTACATCAACACCCGTGAGCTCGCGCCTCTGGTTGCGGCACTGGCACTTTCGGCGACGGTCGGCTGTGGCTTCACCGCGCAGCTGGGCGCCATGCGCATCTCCGAGGAGATCGACGCGCTCGAGGTGATGGCGGTGCCGTCGGTGCCGTTCCTGGTCACCACGCGCGCCATCGCCGGATTCCTCGCGGTCATCCCGCTCTACGTGGTCGGCCTGCTGGGCACCTACGTCGCCTCGCGGTTGATCAGCATCTACTTCAACGGGCAGTCGAGTGGGTCCTACGACCACTACTTCAGTCTGTTCCTGCCGCCGGAGGACGTGCTCTATTCGTTCGTGAAGGTGCTCGTCTTCGCGTTCGTCATCATCCTGGTGCACTGCTACTACGGCTACAACGCCAGCGGCGGCCCCGCGGGCGTCGGCGTGGCCGTGGGTCGCGCCGTCCGCGCCGCCATCGTGCTGATCAATGTGCTGGACTTCTTCCTCTCCCTGGCCATTTGGGGCACGACCACGACGGTGCGGGTGGCCGGATGAGCAATCCGCGCAATGTGGAGCTGTGGCGCTCCACCGAGAAGCTGCGCAAGCGCACCCTCGGTGTGCTGTTCTTCGCGGTGGTGGCGCTGTTCCTCTATACGACGATCGCCATCTACAACAAGACCTTCACCGATTCGGTGCGGGTCAACCTGATCACCGACACCGTCGGAAACGCCTTGACCCGCAACGCGGATGTGAAGGTCCGCGGCGTCACCGTGGGCGAGCTGCGGTCCAGCAAGTACGACGGCAAGAACGTCACCCTGGACCTGGCCATCGACCCGTCCAAGGCGAGCGAGATCCCGGCCAATGTGACCGCGCGATTGCTGCCCAAGACCCTGTTCGGTGAGCGCTACATCGATCTGGTGTGGCCGCAGTCCCCGCAGGGTCACCTCACCGAGGGCGTCACCCTGCACCAGGACACCACCGGCAATGCCGTCGAGGTGAGCCAGCTGCTGGACCACATCCTGCCGCTGCTGCAGGCGATTCCGCCGCAGTACCTGTCCTCCACCCTGGGCGCGCTGTCCAATGCGCTGCAGGGGCAGGGCGAGGAGCTGGGCCGCACGGTGGACCGGCTCGACGACATCATCACGCAGGTCAATGGCGAAATGCCCACGCTGCAGCAGGATCTGAAGAGCCTCGCGGACGTGGCCACCACCTACTCCGACGCCGCGCCGCAGCTGGTGGACGCGCTCGACAACCTGCGCACCACCAATGCCACCATCGTGCAGAAGCGTTCGCAGATCGACACCCTGATGGCCACGCTCACCCCGAGCGCTTCCACCACCGCGGACTTCCTGCTGGCCAACCGCGACAACATCATCGACGTGGCCGCGGACTCGCGCCCGGCGCTCGAGGCGTTGGCCAAGTATTCGCCCAGCTACAGCTGCGCGTTGGCCGGTTTCGCGGAGCTCAAGCCGCGCATCGACCAGATCTTCGGCAAGGGCACCGATCTGCCGGGCTCGCGGGTGAGCGTGTCGATCGTGAACCCGCGCGGCCGCTACGTCCCCAATCAGGACGAGCCGCGCTGGTTCGATTCGCGCGGGCCCATGTGCATTCCGATGTACCCGCCGGGCACCGATCCCGGCCAGTACACCGACGGTTCCGCCAATGACGGCTCCTACCAGCCGCCCAGCCGCAATCCGGGCGACCAGAACGTCGGCAAGATGCCGGAGCCGCAGTACAAGGTGTACGGCCCGTACACGCCGACCACCGCCTACTCGCCGCAGGAGTCCCAGGCGCTGGGCACGATCTACGGTGCCGCGCACGGTGTTTCGCCCGATCAGGTGCCCAGCTGGGTGACCCGGATCGCGGCCCCGGCATTCCGCGGCAGTGAGGTGAGCGTCAAGTGAAGGATCTGTTGCGCGGCCTCGGGCCGACGCTGACCAAACTGATCGCCTTCATTCTCGTCACGGTCTTCCTGACGGGCGTGCTGGCCATGACCATCGCCAACTACGGTGGCGGCGGCACCAAGTTCAATGCCCGCTTCACCGATGTGACGTCGCTGAACAAGGGCGACGAGGTGCGCATCGCGGGTGTCCGCGTGGGCAAGGTGACCAATGTGTCCATCGTGGACAAGCGCCTGGCCAATGTGGAATTCGAACTGACCGACCGGGATTGGCTGCCCGCCTCCACCACCGCGACCATCAAGTACCGAAACCTGGTGGGCCAGCGCTACATCGCGCTGGAGCAGGGCACCGGGCAGCAGGGCCGCAAGATGAACAAGGGCGCGACGATCCCGCTCGAGCGCACCAAGCCCGCGGTCAACCTGACCGAACTGTTCAACGGCTTCCGCCCGCTGTTCCAGACGCTCACGCCCGAGGACGTGAACAAGCTGTCCTACGAGATCATTCAGGTCTTCCAGGGCGAGTCCGGCACCATCGCGGATCTGGTCGCCAATACCGCCTCGCTCACCAACAAGGTGGCCGACAAGGACGCGGTGATCGGATCGCTGATCACGAACTTGAATGCCGTGCTGGACAGCATCAATTCGCGCGGCAACCAGCTCGATCAGCTGATCGTGAATACCGAGGCGCTGGTCAGCGGGCTCAATGCCGAGCGCGGCACCATCGGCTCGGCCGTCACCTCGCTGGGCAATCTGGCCTCGGCCACCGCGGATCTGCTGGTGCCGGTGCGGCCGAACCTGCAGGGTGCCATCGCGGGTCTGAACCAGCTGACCGGCACGCTCAACGACCGCAAGGGCGAGGTCGACGAGGGCCTGACCAATCTGCCCATCAAGATGGAGAAGCTCGGGCGCGCGGCCTCCTACGGCTCCTGGTTCCAGTTCTACCTGTGCGGCATCGACATCGTCGCCGGACCGGGCATCAAGGACGCGCCGCAGCTGAACTTCCCACCCGCACTGCAGAACATGCCGACCGTGAACCAGCCGATCTACACGAATCCGGCCCCGCGCTGCCATGGGAAGGGAGGCCGCTGATGGACGACCGCATCGTATTGGGTAAGCGCAGTCCGGCATTCATGGGCGGGCTCGGTCTGCTCATGGTCCTGCTGATCACCTTGTCCGCGTTCAACCTGGACAAGCTGCCGCTGCTGGGCGCCGGTACCAAGTACACCGCCGAGTTCTCCGAGGCCGCGGGTCTGAAGAAGGGCAACGAGGTTCGCATCGCGGGCGTCAAGGTCGGCTCGGTCTCCGATGTCCGGCTCGACGGCGACAAGGTGCTGGTGGACTTCCGCACCCAGGACGCCTGGGTGGGCAACGAGACCACCGCCTCCATCCAGATCAAGACCCTGCTCGGGCAGAAGTATCTGGCGCTGGATCCCAAGGGCACCAAGCTGCTCGACCCGTCGGACGTGATCCCGTTGTCGCGCACCGTGTCTCCCTACGACGTGGTGGACGCCTTCAGCGACGCCGCCAAGAACATCGAGGAGACCAATACCGCGCAGCTGGCGCAGAGCTTCCAGGTGCTCTCGGACGCCTTCTCGGCCACGCCGCCGGAACTGCGCGGCTCCATCGACGGTGTCGCCCGGCTCTCGGAGACCCTGGCCAAGCGTGACGATCAGCTCAAGAAGCTGTTCGCCGCCACCAAGACCACCACCAAGGTGCTGGCCGACCGCAATCAGGAATTCGAGCGGCTGCTCGCCAACGGCGGTGAGCTGCTGGCCGAGCTGAACGTGCGCCAGCAGGCCATCCACCAGCTGCTCACCGGCGCGAAAACCGTTGCGGCCGAACTGAGCGCGCTGGTCAAGGACAACGAGGAACAGATCGGCCCGGCGCTGACCAACCTCGAGAAGACGATCGATCTGCTCAACGACCACCAGGCCGACATCTCCAAGACCCTCACCCTGGCCGCACCCTTCTACGGGCTGTACTCCAACGTGCTGGGCACCGGCCGCTGGTTCGACGCGGTCATCACGAACCTGATTCCGCCCGCGCTGCCCGATATTCCGGGCGATCGCGACCCGATCCGAAAGTTGGGAGGTTAAGCCGTGGCGCAGAATCCGCTCACCGCCCTGCGCGGGACCAGCACCAAGAGCAAGGTCATCGCCGCGGTGGCCGTCCTGGCGGTCGTGCTCGCGGGCGTCGCCTGGTGGGGCTTCGACAAGCTCAACACGACCACCATCACCGCCTACTTCGACAAGTCCATCGGCATCTACGAGGGTTCGGACGTCCGCATCCTGGGTGTGCCGGTGGGACATGTGGATTCGGTGACGCCGCAGGGCGACGTGGTCAAGGTCGTCATGAAGGTCGACCGCAAATACGACATCCCCGCCGATGCCAAGGCCGCTCAGATCACCCCGTCGGTGGTGTCGGACCGCTACATCCAGCTCGCGCCCGCCTACAAGGGCGGACCCAAGATGGGCCGCGACGCCACCATCCCGAAGGATCGCACCGCGACCCCGGTCGAGGTGGACCGGCTCTACAAGTCCATCACCGAACTCTCGGATGCGTTGGGCCCCAATGGCGCCAACAAGGACGGTGCGCTGAACCAGCTGGTGCGGACCTCCGCCGACAACCTCTCCGGCAACGGCGAGGCGCTGGGCAACAGCTTCACCCAGCTGTCCAAGGCCGCGCACGCGCTCTCCGATTCGCGCACCGACATCTTCGACACGGTCAAGAACCTGCAGACCTTCGTGCAGACCTTGGCCGACAACGACGCGCAGGTGCGGACCTTCAACACCCAGCTGGCCTCGCTGGCCGGGTTCCTCTCCGACGAGCGCCAGACCCTCGGCGACGCGCTGAACCTGCTCTCGGTCGCGCTCGGCGACGTGGCCCGGTTCATCGACAACAACCGGGATCTGGTGCAGTCCAACGCCGATGCGCTGACCAAGCTCACCCAGACCCTCGCCGATCAGCGCGACGATCTGGCCAAGGCGCTGCCGCTCATCCCGACCGCGCTGAGCAACCTGATCAATGTCCACAACGGTGAGACCGGCACGCTCGACATGCGGCCCAACTTCACCGATCTGCAGGACCCGTTCGGTGTCATCTGCAAGATGCTGGACCTGGGCAAGCTGCGCCCCGGCGATCCCAAGTTCGACGCCATCTCGCGTCAGCTCGGCCCGATCCTCAACAGCTGCAAGGCGATCACCGACCAGATCACCGCGGGCGTGAAGACGCCGACCCTGGTGCTGCCCTTCGGCATCCTCAGCGGTGACAACGAGCAGCGCAACGCGGTGCCCGGCTCGGTGCCCGGCACTCCGTCCGACCAGCTGCCGCCGTCGCAGCAGGAAGGTGGACAGCGATGAGCGCCGCACGCATTCGCCGCGGCCGCGCCAAGCGCGTCGCCCTGCTCGCCACCTCGATGGGTGTGGTCACCATGGTGGCCGCGGGCTGTGGCGCGGACAGCATTCCGCTGCCCGGCGGCCCGAACGTGGGCAAGAACGCCATGCACATCGACATCCGCTTCGCCGATGTGCTGGACCTGGTCCCGCAGTCGTCGGTGAAGGTGGACGGCGTGGCCGTGGGTCGGGTCGACAAGATCCGCATCGCACCCGACAACGCCTGGGAAGCCAGCGTGCAGGTGCTGGTCAACGATGACGTGAAGCTGCCCGCCAATGCCCACGCCGAGGTCAAGCAGACCAACCTGCTGGGTGAGAAGTACATCGAACTGTCCGCTCCCGCAAAGGATGCCGACACCGCGCCGCTGAAGAGCGGGGACAAGATCCCGGTCGAGAACACCCGCACCGCCACCGAGGTGGAGCAGGTGCTCGGGGCGCTGTCGCTGCTGCTCAATGGCGGCGGCGTGGCGCAGCTGCAGCCGATCGTGGTGGAGCTCAACAAGACCCTGGGCGGTCGCGAGGGCAAGGTCCGGGATCTGCTGGTCCAGGCCAACACCCTGATCAAGGGCCTCGACGACCAGGTCGACAACATCACCCGCGCGCTGGACAGCCTCGACACGCTGAGCACCCGGGTGGGGCAGCAGACCACCCAGATCTCCAAGATCCTCGACGAGCTGCCCGCGGGCATCAAGATCCTCGACGAGCAACGGCCGCAACTGATTCAGCTGCTGCAGCAGCTGGATCGCGTGGGGCAGGCCGGATTCGACGTGCTGAACCACTCCAAGGACAACCTGATCACCGACCTGTCCTCGCTGCGGCCCACGCTGCAGGCGCTGGGGGCCTCGGCCAATGATCTGGTGACCGCGTTCCCGCTCATTCCGACCTACCCGTTCCCCGACGAGGCCATCAAGTCGGCCTTCGGCGGCCAGGTCAACACCTGGCTCTCGGTGGACCTGCAGATCGGCAAGCTGCTGACGAATCTCGGTGTGGGCCGGCCGGATCCGCAGTACATCCCGCCGCAGGGGCGGCAGGTGAACGTGGATCCGACCAACCCGTACTACAACGGCAACGGGCCGCGCGGCGGCTGGCCGACGGTCTCGCTGCTGCCGCTGCCGCCCACCGTGGCGCGGCCCACCGGGGCGAGCGGTCCGACCGATCCGCTGGGATCGATCCTCGAGCAGCTGGGAGTGGGTGGTCCGCGATGACACGTCTGGTGCGCAATCAGCTGATCGCCTTCGCGATCATCGCCGTGATCGGCGTCGTCTTCGTCGGCGCGAAATACGTTCGGCTGGACAACATGCTGGGCTTCGGGTTGTACAAGGTGAAGGTGCAGGCCAAGGAGACCGGCAATCTGTCCAAGGGCGCGGAGGTCACCTACCGCGGTGTGCCCGTGGGCCGGGTCGGCGATCTCGACGTCACCCCCGACGGCGTGCTCATCACCCTGGAGATGACCTCCGGGGCGCCCAAGGTCCCGGCCAATGCCAAGGCCGTGGTGGCCGACCGGTCCGCCATCGGTGAGCAATACGTGGATCTGGTGCCGTCCAAGGACGGTTCGCCGTACCTGCACGACGGCTCGGTGATCGACGGGGCGACCACGCCGATTCCGGTGCAGGACCTGCTCTCCAGCGTCGACCGTTTCTCCAGCACCACCGACCTGAAGGCGCTGTCCACGGCCGTCACCGAACTGGGCAAGGCCTTCGACGGCCGGGGCGACGACCTCAAGATCCTGGTCGACTCGCTCAACAAGTTCAGCGCGGCCGCCAGCGGCGACAATCTGCAGCAGACCCTCGCGCTGCTGCGCTCGGCCCGCACCGTGCTGGGCACCCAGGCCGACCAGTCCCCGGCCATCCTGCAGTTCAGCGATGGCCTGGACAAGCTCACCGCGCAGCTGAAGTCCAACGACCCGGACATCCGCCGCCTCATCGGCACCGGCACCGACGCCGGATCCTCGATCCAGCGGCTGCTGCAGGAGAGCGGCCCGGCCCTCACCAAGGACCTCACCAACCTGCGCATCCTGCTGTTGGCCATCTCGCCCAAGTTCTACGCGCTCGGCCCGGTGCTGCAGATGCTGCCGCTGCTCCCGCTCGGTGGCTCCTCCACCGCGCCCGGCGACGGCACCACCCACTTCGGCCTGGTGCTCGAGACCAACAACCCGCCCGCCTGCACCGTCGGATACGAAGGCACGCAACGGATTCTGGACCAGATGAAGGCCCAGAACCCCAACTTCGACGACACCCGCGACGACTTCCCGTTCAACACGCAGGCCGGCTGCGCGGTCCCGCAGGGCAGCGAGACCGACGTGCGCGGCGGCGCGCGCGCCGAGCTGGCCGACCCGAGCGTCCCGCAGCCGTGGGACGACAAGCCCAAGTACGACCCGGACAAGCTCAACCTGAACCCGGTAGCGACCCAGCTGGCGACCCTGATGGGCGTCACGCCCAAGTAGTGGCACCGACCCGCGCGCGGGTCCGCGAAAACAAGTCCCAGCGAGGGCGCGAAGAGAGGAAAGTATGGTGGCGGCGTGAGCCAGCACAAGGACAGCGAATCGGGGGAGAACCTCGAGAAGCCGACGACCGAGTCGGTTCCCGAAACGAACCCGGACGCCTCCTGGGCTGACGTCGCGACCTCCGAGCCATCCCAGCCCGCCGAGCCATCCCAGCCCGCCGAGCCCGTGACGCCGCCACCCGCGGCCGTCCGGTCCGGCGGCCCGGACCTACGGCGTCTGATCACCCTCGGCGCGGCCGCGCTGCTGGTCGTCTCCGTCGTAGCGGCGGCCGTGATGGGCTTCCTCTGGTTCGGTGATCACAAGGACGAGACCCGGGCGCAGGCCCGCGACGCGGCGCTCACCGACGCCCGGCAGGCGGCCGTGAACCTCATGTCCATCAATCCCGATGACATCGACGGTTCGCTGGCAAATATCCGGTCATCCATGACCGGAGACCTGCTCAAGCAGCAGGAGGACGGGCAGGATCAGCTCAAGCAGACCGCTCAGGACTCCAAGACCCGCATCGAGGCCGCGGTCGAGGGCATCACCCTCACCTCGCTCAACAGCGAACTCGACCACGCGTCGGCCTTCGCGGTGTTGAAGATCACCCGCAGTTGGCCCGGCGGCCAGCCCGCCACCTTCCGCCAGTTGTGGACCCTCGACCTGGTCAAGGTCGGCAGCACCTGGAAGGCCGAGAAGGCCCAGAACCTGGGCGAGCCCGTGCCCCTGGGCACCGGCGCGCAGAACGCGCAGCAGCCCGCCGCGACCCCGACCCCCGCACCCGGCAACTAGGAGGGAGTGACCATGGCCAACAAGAAGCGCCCCGTCAACCGGGTCACCCCGCGCCGCCCGGCCGCCCAACGTGGCACGGCCGCCCGCACCACCGCCGCGGACGTGACCGCCAAGAACACCCGGTCCACCTCCGGGTCTTCCGATCGAACCGCCGCGCGCGCCACCCCGCCGCGCGGTCCGCGCCTGTCCAAAAAGACTGCCCCGCAACAGTATTCCAAGCCGACCCGGGAGGGCGGATTTTGGCCCAACTGGGGTGTCGCCACCATCTGCGCGGCGCTGTCGGCGCTGCTGCTGGCCTTCGCCATCGTGGGTGCGGTGAATCACTGGGTGTCCAAGCCCAATTCGGATTCGGGCAATCTCGCCTACGTCGACAATCAGGCCACCGACGAGGTGAAGGCCGCCGCGGATCACGCGCTGACCACCCTCTACGGCTACAAGGCCGCCGAGATCGACAAGTGGAAGTCCTCGGTCAACTCCGTGCTGACCGACAAGATGCAGAAGGACTTCGCCAAATACGTCGACACCACGGTCGACACCATCAAGCAGACCCAGACCGACACCCAGGTCAAAACCGATCCCATCGGCGTGACGCTGCTCACCGGTGACCGGGCCGAACTGCTGGTGAATCTGAACATCTCCGCGGTCAAGGACAACAAGCCCGAACCGCTCGCCTCGGGCCCGATCGTGCTGCGCATGCAGAAGGTCGACGGCCACTGGCTGGCCGCTGAGATCACCGACAAGTGACCCGGTCGATCACCGACAAGTGACCTGGGCGATCACCGGCAAATAGGTCGCCGTATCCGTTGCGTGCCGGTGTCTTTCCGGCATCGCGCAACGTCACAAGGTGATCTTGTACTGGGACAGGCGATCTCGCGATTTGTCAACTCGGACCGCCACTTGACGACTTTCGTCCGAGCCGTCACGCTATTCACAACAGCGGCGGCTGTCACAGGGGACAGGACGCCGACGTGGGCCTCGCGAACGCAGCCAGCGGACTCTTCGGCCTCGTCGGAAATCCGTGTGGAGACCGTCACTCGCTGTGTCGCTACCGGCGCTCGGGTCGTCTGGATATCGACATAGACACACCGGGGCGAAGTTGACGCCCACGGATCGCCACGGGTGGTACTTTGACACCCCCGTAGGTTTGGGTGTAGTTTTGGACGTTGCGCTGGCTGCCTCCTGTCCATACCTCGATCGCATCACGAAAGTTCCACCTTCCGGTGTTACTTCCGCTGTTTGCTGCTTCGGGTTCGTTCGGGTCGTAACCAGCGGAATTCGTAGCAGACAAGCGACGGTCGCGGACCACCACGCGACGCGCGTGAGGTGCTGGAAGGACGCATCTTGGCAGTCTCCACCCAGACCAAGGCCGGTATCCCCGGAGCCCCGAAGCGGGTGTCTTTCGCGAAGATTCGCGAACCCCTGGAGGTTCCCGGACTTCTCGATCTACAAACCGAATCGTTCGCCTGGCTGGTCGGTTCAGCAGACTGGCGTGAGCGTGCCACCGCGCGCGGCGACGTCACCAACCCCGTCGGGGGCCTCGAGGAGGTGCTCGAGGAGCTGTCTCCGATCGAGGACTTCTCCGGCTCCATGTCGCTGTCCTTCTCCGACCCGCGCTTCGAAGAGGTCAAGGCCTCCATCGAGGAGTGCAAGGACAAGGACATGACCTACGCGGCACCGCTGTTCGTGACCGCGGAGTTCATCAACAACAACACCGGTGAGATCAAGTCTCAGACGGTCTTCATGGGTGACTTCCCGATGATGACCGACAAGGGCACGTTCATCATCAACGGCACCGAGCGCGTCGTCGTGTCGCAGCTGGTCCGTTCGCCCGGTGTCTACTTCGACGAGTCCATCGACAAGTCGACCGAGAAGACGCTGCACTCGGTGCGCGTCATCCCGTCGCGCGGCGCGTGGCTGGAGTTCGACGTCGACAAGCGCGACACCGTCGGTGTGCGCATCGACCGCAAGCGTCGCCAGCCGGTCACCGTGCTGCTCAAGGCGCTGGGTCTGACCACCGAGGAGATCACCGAGCGCTTCGGTTTCTCCGAGATCATGATGTCCACCCTCGAGAAGGACTCCACCCCGGGTCAGGACGAGGCGCTGCTGGACATCTACCGCAAGCTGCGTCCGGGCGAGCCGCCGACCAAGGAGTCCGCGCAGACCCTGCTGGAGAACCTGTTCTTCAAGGAGAAGCGCTACGACCTGGCTCGCGTCGGCCGCTACAAGGTCAACAAGAAGCTGGGCGTCAACGCCGGTGTGCCCGTTCAGGGTTCGGTGCTGACCAAGGAAGACATCGTCGCGACGATCGAGTACCTGGTGCGCCTGCACCAGGGCGACAAGTTCATGACCGTCCCCGGCGGCGTCGAGGTTCCGGTCGAGGTCGACGACATCGACCACTTCGGCAACCGTCGTCTGCGGACGGTTGGCGAGCTGATCCAGAACCAGATCCGCGTCGGTCTCTCGCGCATGGAGCGCGTCGTGCGTGAGCGCATGACCACCCAGGACGTCGAGGCCATCACCCCGCAGACCCTGATCAACATCCGTCCCGTCGTGGCGGCGATCAAGGAGTTCTTCGGCACCTCGCAGCTGTCGCAGTTCATGGACCAGAACAACCCGCTCTCGGGTCTGACCCACAAGCGCCGCCTGTCGGCGCTGGGCCCGGGTGGTCTGTCCCGTGAGCGCGCCGGTCTGGAGGTCCGCGACGTCCACCCGTCGCACTACGGCCGCATGTGCCCGATCGAGACCCCGGAAGGCCCGAACATCGGCCTGATCGGCTCGCTCTCGGTCTACGCCCGGGTTAACCCCTTCGGCTTCATCGAAACCCCGTACCGCAAGGTCGTCGACGGCCGCGTCACCGATGAGGTCAAGTACCTCACCGCCGACGAGGAGGACCGCCACATCCGCGCCCAGGCGAACTCGCCGGTCGACGCGGACGGCAACTTCCTCGAGGAGCGCGTCCTCGCCCGCCACGGCAACGAGGAAATGGAATACGTCCCGGCCAAGGACATCGACTACATGGATGTCTCGCCGCGCCAGATGGTGTCGGTCGCGACCGCCATGATTCCGTTCCTCG
Organism: Nocardia sp. CDC153; assembly: GCF_035818515.1. NCBI lineage: Bacteria > Bacillati > Actinomycetota > Actinomycetes > Mycobacteriales > Nocardiaceae > Nocardia > Nocardia sp. CDC153. The sequence continues at coordinate 203,473 of NZ_JAYKYU010000001.1, forward strand.
AGCACGACGACGCCAACCGTGCCCTCATGGGCGCGAACATGCAGCGTCAGGCCGTGCCGCTGATCCGTTCCGAGTCGCCGCTGGTCGGCACCGGCATGGAGCTGCGCGCCGCGGTCGACGCCGGCGACGTGGTCGTGAACCAGAAGGCCGGTGTGGTGGAAGAGGTTTCGGCCGACTTCATCACCGTCATGCACGACGACGGCACCCGCCGCTCGTACCGCCTGCGCAAGTTCGAGCGCTCGAACCAGGGCACCTGCGCCAACCAGCGTCCGATCGTGGACGAGGGCATGCGCGTGGAGGCCGGGCACGTGCTCGCCGACGGCCCCTGCACCGAGAACGGTGAGATGGCCCTGGGCAAGAACCTGCTCGTGGCGATCATGCCGTGGGAAGGCCACAACTACGAGGACGCGATCATCCTGTCGCAGCGCCTCGTTGAGGACGACGTGCTCACCTCGATCCACATCGAGGAGCACGAGATCGACGCCCGCGACACCAAGCTCGGTGCCGAGGAGATCACCCGGGACATCCCGAACGTCTCCGACGAGGTCCTCGCGGACCTGGACGAGCGCGGCATCGTGCGCATCGGCGCGGAGGTCCGCGACGGCGACATCCTGGTCGGCAAGGTCACCCCGAAGGGTGAGACCGAGCTGACCCCCGAGGAGCGCCTGCTGCGCGCCATCTTCGGTGAGAAGGCCCGCGAGGTCCGCGACACCTCCCTGAAGGTGCCCCACGGCGAGTCCGGCAAGGTCATCGGCGTGCGCGTTTTCTCGCGTGACGACGACGACGATCTGCCCCCGGGCGTGAACGAGCTGGTGCGCGTTTACGTCGCGCAGAAGCGCAAGATCCAGGACGGCGACAAGCTCGCCGGTCGCCACGGCAACAAGGGCGTCATCGGCAAGATCCTTCCGCAGGAGGACATGCCGTTCCTCCCGGACGGCACCCCGGTCGACATCATCCTGAACACCCACGGTGTGCCGCGTCGTATGAACATCGGTCAGGTGCTGGAAACCCACCTGGGTTACATCGCCAAGACCGGTTGGAAGGTCGAGGGCAACCCCGACTGGGCCAAGAAGCTGCCCGAGGAAATGCTCGGCCAGCCCGCCGACACGAACATCGCCACCCCGGTGTTCGACGGTGCGCGCGAGGAGGAGTTGACCGGCCTGCTCGGTTCGACGCTGCCGAACCGCGACGGCGAGAAGATGATCAACGACGACGGCAAGGCGATCCTGCTGGACGGCCGCTCCGGCGAGCCGTTCCCGTACCCGGTGGCCGTCGGCTACATGTACATCCTCAAGCTGCACCACCTGGTGGACGACAAGATCCACGCGCGTTCGACGGGTCCGTACTCGATGATCACGCAGCAGCCCCTCGGTGGTAAGGCCCAGTTCGGTGGTCAGCGCTTCGGTGAGATGGAGTGCTGGGCCATGCAGGCGTACGGCGCCGCCTACACCCTGCAGGAGCTGCTCACCATCAAGTCGGACGACGTGGTCGGCCGCGTGAAGGTGTACGAGGCGATCGTCAAGGGCGAGAACATTCCGGAGCCGGGCATCCCGGAGTCGTTCAAGGTTCTGCTCAAGGAGCTCCAGTCGCTGTGCCTGAACGTGGAGGTGCTGTCCTCGGACGGCGCCGCCATCGAGATGCGCGACGGCGACGACGAGGACCTGGAGCGCGCCGCGGCGAACCTGGGTATCAACCTGTCCCGCAACGAGGCTGCGACGGTCGACGACCTGGCGCAGTGAGCGATTGGTCCCGCAGCGCTGAAAGGCGCTGCGGGGCAACCGATTTTGCACTTTTGCTCATACTCAACCCGAACAGGGGAAAGGAAGTTACGTGCTAGACGTCAACTTCTTCGATGAACTCCGGATCGGCCTGGCCACCGCCGAAGACATTCGCAACTGGTCGTTTGGCGAGGTCAAGAAGCCGGAGACCATCAACTACCGCACGCTGAAGCCGGAGAAGGACGGCCTCTTCTGCGAGAAGATCTTCGGTCCCACCCGGGACTGGGAGTGCTACTGCGGCAAGTACAAGCGCGTCCGCTTCAAGGGCATCATCTGCGAGCGCTGTGGTGTCGAGGTGACGCGCGCCAAGGTGCGTCGTGAGCGCATGGGCCACATCGAGCTGGCCGCGCCGGTCACCCACATCTGGTACTTCAAGGGCGTCCCGTCGCGTCTGGGCTACCTGCTCGATCTCGCGCCGAAGGATCTCGAGAAGATCATCTACTTCGCCGCGTACGTGATCACGGCCGTCGACGACGAGCTGCGGCACAACGAACTCTCCACCCTCGAGGCGGAGATGGAGGTCGAGAAGAAGACCGTCGCCGATCAGCGCGACGCCGATCTCGAGGCCCGCGCCCAGAAGCTCGAGGCCGACCTGGCCGAGCTCGAGGCCGAGGGTGCCAAGTCCGACGTCCGCCGCAAGGTCAAGGACGGCGGCGAGCGCGAGATGCGTCAGCTGCGCGACCGCGCCCAGCGCGAGCTGGACCGGCTCGACGAGATCTGGACCACCTTCACCAAGCTGGCCCCCAAGCAGCTGATCGTGGACGAGGTCCTCTACCGCGAGCTGCAGGACCGCTACGGCGAATACTTCACCGGCGCAATGGGTGCCGAGGCGATCCAGAAGCTCATGGAGACCTTCGACATCGACGCCGAGGCGGAGAGCCTGCGCGAGACCATTCGGACGGGCAAGGGCCAGAAGAAGCTTCGCGCCCTCAAGCGTCTGAAGGTCGTCGCCGCGTTCCAGACCAACGGCAACTCGCCGATGGGCATGGTCCTCGACGCCGTGCCGGTGATCCCGCCGGAGCTGCGTCCGATGGTGCAGCTGGACGGTGGCCGCTTCGCGACCTCCGACCTGAACGACCTGTACCGCCGCGTCATCAACCGCAACAACCGGTTGAAGCGACTCATCGACCTCGGCGCGCCCGAGATCATCGTGAACAACGAGAAGCGCATGCTTCAGGAGTCCGTCGACGCGCTGTTCGACAACGGCCGTCGCGGCCGTCCGGTCACCGGTCCGGGTAACCGCCCGCTGAAGTCGCTGAGCGATCTGCTCAAGGGCAAGCAGGGTCGTTTCCGTCAGAACCTGCTCGGCAAGCGTGTCGACTACTCCGGCCGTTCGGTCATCGTGGTCGGTCCGCAGCTGAAGCTGCACCAGTGCGGTCTGCCCAAGCTGATGGCGCTCGAGCTGTTCAAGCCGTTCGTCATGAAGCGTCTGGTCGACCTGAACCACGCGCAGAACATCAAGTCCGCCAAGCGGATGGTCGAGCGTCAGCGTCCCCAGGTGTGGGATGTCCTCGAAGAGGTCATCGCCGAGCACCCGGTGCTGCTGAACCGTGCGCCCACCCTGCACCGCCTGGGTATCCAGGCCTTCGAGCCGCTGCTGGTCGAGGGCAAGGCCATCCAGCTGCACCCGCTCGTGTGTGAGGCGTTCAACGCCGACTTCGACGGTGACCAGATGGCCGTGCACCTGCCGCTGTCGGCGGAGGCGCAGGCCGAGGCCCGCATCCTGATGCTGTCCTCGAACAACATCCTGTCGCCCGCCTCGGGTCGTCCGCTCGCCATGCCGCGTCTGGACATGGTGACCGGTCTGTACTACCTGACCCGCCTGGAAGAGGGCGCGAAGGGCGAGTACCGCGCGGCCACCAAGGACGAGCCGGAATTCGGCGTCTACTCCTCGCCCGCCGAGGCGCAGATGGCCGTCGACCGCGGCGAGCTGACCGTGCGTTCGCTGGTCAAGATCCGGCTGACCGATCAGCGTCCGCCCAAGGACGTCGAGGCCGAGCTGTTCCCGAACGGCTGGCAGCGCGGCGACGCGTGGACCACCAAGACCACGCTGGGCCGGGTGCTGTTCAACGATCTGCTCCCGGCGGACTACGCGTTCATCGACGAGCCGATGCCGAAGAAGCGTCAGGCCGCGATCATCAACGATCTGGCCGAGCGCTACCCGATGATCGTGGTCGCGCAGACCGTCGACAAGCTCAAGGACGCGGGCTTCTACTGGGCCACCCGTTCCGGCGTGACCGTCTCGATGTCGGACGTGCTCGTGCCGACCGAGAAGGCCGAGATCATGGCGCGCTACGACGCGCAGGCCGATCAGATCGAGAAGAAGTACCAGCGTGGTGCTCTCGATCACCAGGAGCGCAACAACGCCCTGGTCAAGATCTGGCAGGAAGCGACCGAAGAGGTCGGTAAGGCGCTGCGCGCGCACTACCCGGCCGACAACCCGATCATCACGATCGTCGACTCGGGCGCCACGGGTAACTTCACCCAGACTCGTACCCTCGCCGGTATGAAGGGTCTGGTGACGAACCCGAAGGGTGAGTTCATCCCGCAGCCGATCAAGTCCTCCTTCCGTGAGGGTCTGACGGTTCTGGAGTACTTCATCAACACCCACGGTGCGCGAAAGGGTCTGGCCGACACCGCGCTTCGTACCGCCGACTCGGGTTACCTGACCCGTCGTCTGGTGGACGTGTCGCAGGACGTCATCGTGCGCGAGACCGACTGTGGCACCGAGCGCGGCATCGTGGTGCCGATCGCGGAGCGTCAGGCCGACGGCTCGGTCATCCGCGACGCCCACGTGGAGACCAGCACCTACGCTCGGACGCTGGCCACCGACGCGATCGACGCCAAGGGCAACGTCATTGTCGAGAAGGGCCACGACCTGGGCGATCCCGCCCTGGAGGCGCTGCTCGAGGCCGGCATCACCGAGGTGAAGGTCCGCTCCGTGCTGACCTGCACCACCGGCACCGGCGTGTGCGCCACCTGCTACGGCCGCTCCATGGCGACCGGCAAGCTGGTGGACATCGGTGAGGCCGTCGGTATCGTCGCCGCCCAGTCCATCGGTGAGCCCGGTACCCAGCTGACCATGCGTACCTTCCACCAGGGTGGTGTCGCGGGTGACGACATCACGGGTGGTCTGCCCCGAGTTCAGGAGCTCTTCGAGGCTCGTGTGCCCAAGGGCAAGGCCCCCATTGCCGAGGTGTCGGGTCGCGTGCGGCTCGAGGACGACGACCGCTTCTACAAGATCACCATCATTCCGGACGACGGTTCGGACGAGGTGCTCTACGACAAGCTGTCGAAGCGTCAGCGTCTGCGGGTGTTCAAGCACGACGACGGCTCCGAGCGTCTGCTCGCCGACGGTGACCACGTGGATGTCGGTCAGCAGCTGCTCGAGGGCTCTGCCGACCCGCACGAGGTGCTGCGCGTGATGGGCCCGCGTCAGGTGCAGGTCCACCTGGTCCACGAGGTCCAGGAGGTGTACCGCTCGCAGGGTGTGTCCATCCACGACAAGCACATCGAGGTGATCGTCCGCCAGATGCTGCGCCGCGTCACCATCATCGATTCGGGTGCGACCGAGTTCCTCCCGGGTTCGCTGGTGGAGCGCGCCGAGTTCGAGTCCGCCAACCGCCGCGTGGTCGCGGAGGGTGGCGAGCCCGCCTCGGGTCGTCCGGTGCTCATGGGTATCACCAAGGCGTCGCTCGCGACCGATTCGTGGCTGTCGGCGGCCTCCTTCCAGGAGACCACCCGCGTGCTCACGGACGCCGCGATCAACTGCCGCTCCGACAAGCTGATCGGCCTGAAGGAGAACGTGATCATCGGTAAGTTGATCCCGGCCGGTACCGGTATCAACCGCTACCGCAACATCCAGGTGCAGCCCACCGAAGAGGCGCGTCAGGCCGCGTACGCTGTCCCGTCCTACGACGACAGCTACTACAGCCCGGACGGCTTCGGCACCTCCACCGGTGCCGCGGTGCCGCTGGACGACTACGGCTTCAGCGACTACCGCTAAGGCTGTAGCCAGGCAATAGTTTTCGGCCCCTGCTCCATTCCGGAGCGGGGGCCGAATTCTTTTTCACGATTGTCGGCCGCAGCGCGGGTCTATGCTGTTCGCGACGAATCAACTGCCCCCGCCAGGGGAGGAGCCGACATGTTCGCTCAGAGTGTTGTCGTTGCGGCCGTCCTCGGCGGAGCGGTCCTGCCCCTGTCCGTGCCCGCCGAATCGCCCACGGTCTCGGTCGTGTGCCACCGCGGCGGCGTCCTGACCGGCACCATGGTCCCCGGTACCGGCAGCGCGGGCCAGAGCATTCATCGGGAAGCGGATGTCTGGGGCTGTTCCAGCCCCGTGCTCCCCGGAATCACCTCCGGACATTTCACCGCCGATCTGCCGTGGAACAGTCTCGACGCGCCCTCACCGGGCCAATTCGCTTGGGACGAAGGCAGTGTCAGTCGCGTGATCGGCCAGCCCAATGGGCTGTGGACGATTGTGGACGGCCCGGGCAGCGGCCACACCCTGCGCTTCGATCTCGCGGGCGAGATGAATGTCTGGTGGTACCACTGGAACAACAGCATGGCGGTCGAATCGCTGAGCTTCCTGGACTGAACGGCGAACGGCCCGTGCTCTGACGAGAAGCACGGGCCGAAAGTGTTGCGGGGGAGGTCAGTTCGCCGGTTGGGGGGCGGGGACGGCGGCCAGGAGGGGGCGGAAGACGTTCGACGCGCCGGGGGCGAGGGTGTCGACGTAGGCGAGGGCGGCGTCGGAAGCCTGTTGGCCGCCGGACATTTGGAGGCCGATGACACCGCCGACGACGCCGCCGACCACCGCGAGCAAGGGGGCGGTGATGAAGTCGATGACGAACAGGCCGAGGGGGAAGCCGGCGATGAAGCCGATGGTCGCGCCGATGGCCGCGCCGGTGGCGACGGCGGGCATATTGGCCTGCACGACGTCGAAGAAGTGCTGCTGGGCGTCGACATCGCGGACCGGGGTGTCGACCTCGGCGACGGGGGTGAGGGTCAGGCGGCGGTTGTCCTGATCGATGACCGGGGTGAATTCGGCTGTCTTGCCGTCGATGTCGTACTTCAGCGGGACGGTGGAGACCAGGGTGCCGTTGTCGTCGGTGACGATGACCGCCTCGCCGTCCCAGGTGGCGAGGAAGTGCCCGGCCTGCAGGGTGCTGACCGCCGAGCGGTGGTCGTTGGAGAGAGCCACGTCGTAGCCGATGTTGTGATCGGTGCCCTTGATCTGGAGGGCGGGCTGCGGCGGGGTCTGCACCGGCTCGGCGGCGGCGGTTCCCGCCACCGCGATGGAGGTCAGGCAAAGCAGGGCTGGCGCAAGGTATTTCGTTGTACGCACGATGGCTTCTCTCGAGTTGCGGACTGATTTCCCCGACATTTGCGACAAACTACCGTTATCAACTCGAGATGTGAAGAGTTATGGCGCATTCTGGTCGTCGGCGGGCTCGCCGAGTCGGACGAAAACCACGCCGATGAGAATCAATGCGCCGCCCAGCAATTGGATCGGCGCGGGCGTCTGACCCAGCAGCATCCAGGAAAACACGATGGCGGCCAGGACCTCACCGAGGGCGGCGAAGGAGGCCAGCCGGGAACCCAGCATGCGGGTGGCGGCGATGCCGGTGACGTAGGCGATGGCCGCGGTGACCACGCCGAGCGCGAGAATCGGCACCCACCAGTCGACCGTTAAGCCCTGGAAGGCGACCGGCGCGGTGGTGGCGTGCAGCGGCACGATGCCGACCAGTCCGGCCGCCAGAATGCCGAACCCGCCGACCAGCAGCCCGCCGGTCGCCAGGACGGTGCCCGGCACGGCGTCCCCGGCGTGCGCGGACAGGATGAAATAGGCGGCCGCGCCGATCATCGCGCCCATGGCCCAGGCGATGCCGATCCAGCTGGTCTGCGCGCCGGAGCGCAGGTTCAGCACCAGGATCAGTCCGGCCACGCCCAGGATCGCGCCGAGAATCGTCGCGCGCCCGGGTTTCTGGCTGTGTCGCAGCCACAGCCACACCACTACCGCGATGGGCGCGGTGTATTCGATGAGCAGCGCCACGCCGACCGCCATGTGGGCGACCGCGTTGAAGTAGGCGAGCTGGGCCGAGGCGACCGCGAGCAGGCCGTATCCGGCGAGCAGGGAGGCGTTGCGGCGCAGCAGATTCCAGTCGCCGCGCAACTGGACCGCGGCCACCGGCGCCAGCACCACCGCGCCGAGCAGGACACGCACGATGACGACCGAGGCGGGGCTCCAGCCCGCATCCATGAGTCCGCGGGCCAGGGGCCCGGACAGTCCGAACGCGGCCGCCGACAGCGCGGCACACAGCAGGCCGGAGCGCAGTCGGTTCGACACCACTACCGTGTCATGAGTCAAAGTCGCCATGACTAATGACGCTACGGCCCATATGTGTAATATGTCAACGTGCTTTTCGCTGATGACACGGTGGCATCCATGGCCGCGGCGGTCGAGCTGGTGAACACCGACGACGATCCGGACACGCTCACCGAGATAGCCCAGCTGGACGCCTTTTTCGTCAAGCACGGGTACACCGGCGCGCATGCCCGCACGGCCGCCGAACTCGCGGCCGTCCGGGCCCAGCGCGCCCCGCTGCGCCGCCTGCTCACCGCCGACCGCGACACCGCGGTCGAGCTGGTGAACGACATCCTGGCGCGGCATCGGGCCGTGCCACGGCTGGTCCGCCACGACGATCTCGACTATCACATCCACGCCGTCCCGCCGGACGCTCCGCTGGACGTGCGCATCGCGGTCGAGACCGCCATGGCCATGACCGATCTGATTCGCGCCGACGAACTCTCGCGGCTGTCGATCTGCGCGGACGAGACCTGCGACGGCATCGTGCTGGACCTGTCCCGCAACCGTTCCCGCCGCTACTGCTCGACGGCCTGCACCAATCGCAATGCGGTGGCGGCCTATCGGGCCCGCAAGGCGGTCAGCTGATCACGTCGGCGAGCCGATCCACCTGGTCGGCCGCGCGGCCGTAGCAGTAGAGCATGACCTCGTCCGCGCCCAGATCGCCGAATTGCGCGATGGCGTCGCGGATTTCGCCGGGCGTGGTGAGCATGCCCGCGACCAGGTAGTCGGCGCGGCCGGAGAATTCGTAGTACGCGCCCATGGACGCGCGGGCGTCGTCGATTACGTCCTGCGCGCCGAGCGCGACATTCACCTGGGCGACAATGCGCGGCGCGCCGGAGCGGCCGTGCTCGCTCCAGGAGCGGCGCACGGTCTCGAACAGGCCACCCGCCCACGAGGGCGCGGCGGCCGCGAGAAAGCCGCCGCCCCAGCGGCCGACGCGATCCAGCGCGGCGGGCTGGAAACCGCCGAAGAGCAGTTCGGGTCCGCCGGCAGTGCGCGGGGCGGGGCCGATGGGGCCGCAGCTGTCGCTGAACGGTTTGCCGGCCCAGAGCGCCCGCATGAGCTCGATCTGCTGGTCGAGACGGCGACCGCGGGAACGCAATTCGGTGCCGGAGGCCTCGTGATCGTCGGCGCGCCCGCCGACGCCGAGGCCGAGGGTGAAGCGTCCGCCGGACAGCACGTCCAGGGTGGCGGCCTGCTTGGCGAGCAGGGCCGGATCGCGCAGGGGCGCGATGAGCACCTCGGTCTGCAGTCGAATGCGTTCGGTGGCACCGGCGAGCACGCCGAGGGTGACCAGCGGTTCGGGATTGTCGTAGACCAGGCGGTCGAGCAGGCCGAGGGTGGAGAACGGGCCGGCGTCCGCGCGCCGAGCCCAGTCGAACAGGGCGGCGGGGTCGGAAATGGGGAGTCCGAGACCGATGTGCATGGGATGACCTCCATGAGGGTATGAGTGGGCACAATTGCTTTGCCGCCCACTCCGCACCTCTTCGGAGGCGGATGCTCTCATTCTGCGGCACAACTTCTGGAGAGCATCTCTTGGATTGCGGTCAATATAGGACGATTTCGACCGGCGGCGCAAATTTCGAACGACCGGGCGGCTCGGGCCGATAGCTCCGGGTGCGCGGCGCGGGGTTCGGCGATAGGGTTGCTGCGCATTCCGACGGGTCAGCGACCGGTGCTAGCGTGCCCGTACGCTGTACGAGCTCAATCGGGGTTTCCAGGTACATGACATCCAGAACACAACTGCCGCTGCGTCCCTACGACGTCGTCCTGATCGGGGGCGGCATCATGAGCGCGACGCTGGCGATGCTGCTCAAGCAGCTGGAACCCAGTTGGACCATCGCGGTGTACGAGCGGCTGCCGGAGGTCGGGGCCGAGGCCTCGGCGGCCTGGAACAATGCGGGCACCGGGCACGCGGGCCTGTGCGAACTCGATTACACGCCACAGCATCCGGACGGCTCGATCGATATCGAACCCGCCATCGCGCTCAATGAACAGTTCCAGCTCACCCGGCAGTTGTTGGCGTCGCTGGTGGGCGCCGGGATTCTGCGCAATCCGTCGACCTTCATCAATCCGGTGCCGCACATGACGTTGGCTCGCGGCCGGGCGGAGGTGGATTTCCTGCGCCGCCGCCACGAAATTCTTTCCGCGCACCACCTTTTCGCGAATATGCGGTTCAGTGACGATCCCAAGGTGATCGGCGAGTGGGCCCCGCTGCTCACCGCGGGCCGTGCAGGGATCGGCGAGGCGGGCGAGCCGATCGCGGCGACCCGCGACATCACCGGCAGCGATATCGATTTCGGCGAGCTCACCAATCAGCTGTTCCATTGGCTGCGTTGGCAGGATGTCGAGATTCACCGCAATTGCGAGGTGCGCGGTCTGCGTCGCAACAATGACGGCACCTGGCAGCTGCGGGTGGACTGGCGCACCGACAACGACCGACTCACCCGAAAGGTGGACGCGCGCTTCGTCTTCGCCGGAGCCGGTGGCTGGGCGTTGAAAATCCTGCAGAAGGCGGGCATTCCGGAGGTGAACGGCTACGGCCTACTGCCGGTGAGCGGGCGGTTCCTGCGCTGCGACAATCCGGAGGTGGTGGCCGCGCACGATGCCAAGGTGTACGGCCGCGCGCCGGTCGGCGCACCGTCGATCTCCATGCCGCACTTGGCCACTCGCATTGTCGCCGATGAACGTGCGCTGCTCTTCGGGCCCTTCCCTGGTGCGAATCCCCGTTTCCTGAAGGGCGGTTCGCTCCTGGATGCTCCGGGATCATTGCGCCCGAACAATATCGGTCCCCTGACCGCGATGCTGAAGGAGAACAAGGAGCTGACGTGGTTGCTCGCCACCCAGCTGTTCTCCACGCGGAAGAAGAAGTTCGCGGCACTGCGCGAATTCGTCCCCGAGGCCCGCGCCGAGGACTGGACCATGATCACCGCCGGGCAGCGGGCCCAGATCGTGAAACCGGATCCGGTGCGCGGCGGGGTGCTGGAGTTCGGTACGGAAGTCGTCGCGGCGCACGATGGTTCGATCGCCGCCGTGCTGGGTGCGACGCCGGGCGCGTCGACCGCGCCGGTGATCCTGATGGAGGTGCTCGAACGCTGCTTCCCGCGGTATTCGCGGATCTGGGAGCCGCGCCTGCGTCAGCTCATGCCGACGCTGGGGCAGAGTCTGGCCAAGGATGCCAAGCTGGCGCGCCAGACCATGGCCAGCACCTCGGAGGCGCTGGGGCTGGCCGGTCGCGTCGTGGGGTGAGGCCGTCGTGGGGTGAGGCCGTGGCAGGAAGCTGACATGGACAAAGCCGCGCCCCGCCCGGTATGAAATTGGAACAGGTTTCAATTTCTTTCCGGCAGGAGACGTAATGGACAGCGCCAACAGCGCCAACAGTGCCACCATGGGCGAGCTGGTGATGGCGGGCTTCCAGAAGCTCGGCTTCATCCAATTCACCGGGATCGAGAGCGTCGACTACGCGCCCGGCCGCAGTGTGGTCCGCATGGCGGGGCGGCCCGAGCACTTCAATCACAATGGCGATATTCACGCCGCGCTGCTGTTCGGCCTGGCCGAGACCGCCGCCATGGGCGCGTCCATCTCCGGCATCGTGGACCTGATGGGCGAGACGTTCATCGTCGCCCGCAATGGCCGCATCGAATACCTGGCCCGCGCCAAGGGCGAACTGGGGCCGTTCAGCGCCACCTCGGAACTGTCGGAGGAGACGATCGCCGAGACCCGCGCGAAGATCGCGTCCCGCACCGAGATCGAGCTGGAGGTGCCGGTGACGATCGCCGACGTCACCGGCAAGCCCGTGGCCGGTGCGGCCTTCACCGCGGTCATTCGGCCGCGCCGACAGTAGATTTCAGCGCTCGCTGTCGAGGGTGGTCATCATCGGGGCGGCGTAGCGGGTGCCCGCGACCTGATCGGCGGGCACGGCCGCCTCGATGGTGGCCAGCTCGGAATCGGTCAGCTGAATACCCACCGCCGCAAGGGATTCCGCCCAGCGCTCGGGCTTCCGCGCGCCGATCAGCGGCACGATGTCGGTGCCCCGGGACAGCACCCACGCGATGGCCAGCTGGGCCACGGTCACCTGGTGATCGGCCGCGATCTTGGCGAGCGCGTCGACCAAACGCAGGTTGGCGGTGAGATTCTCGCCCTGGAAGCGCGGGCTGTACGAACGGAAGTCGCCGGGCTCGAACTGCTGAGCCGACCGCAGAGAGTCGCTGAGCAGGCCGCGGGAGAGCACCCCGTACGCGGTGATGCCGATGCCCAGTTCGCGTGCGACAGGCAGGATTTCGGCCTCGATGCCCCGGGTCATGAGCGAGTATTCGATCTGCAGGTCCACGATCGGGTGCACGGCCGCCGCCCGGCGCAATGTCTCCGCGCCGACCTCGGACAGGCCGATGTGGCGAATGTATCCGGCCTGCACCAGCTCCGCGAGCCCGCCGACGGTCTCCTCGATCGGCACATTCGGATCCAGCCGGGCGGGCCGGTAGATGTCGATGTAATCGGTGCCGAGCCGCTGCAGCGAGTACGCGAGGAAGTTCTTCGTGGCCTCCGGCCGGGTGTCGTTGCCGAGGAAGCTGTGGTCCGGTCCGCGCAGCGCGCCGTACTTCACGCTGAGCAGGTAGTCGTCCCGCTTGCGGTCGGCCAGCGCTCGCCGCAGGAGCATTTCGTTGTGGCCCATGCCGTAGAAGTCGCCGGTGTCGATGAGGTTCGCGCCGGAGTCGAGGGCGGCGTGCACGGTGGCGATCGAGGTGGCCTCGTCGGCCTGCCCGTACATGCCGGACATGCCCATGGCCCCGAGGGCCAGGCGGGACACGGCGGGCCCGGTCTTGCCGAGCTGGACTGTGTTGAGGTTCTGCGTCATGTCCACAACATTGCGCGCAGCCGGGGACCGGCGGGAGAGGAGCGTTGATCCAGGGATCGACGATCCCTGGTTACGACGTGGGGGATGGCTGTGGACAACTCGCGAAGCGCTTGCCTGGGATCACCGGTACCTGGATAGCGGGCCGGGGACGGGGGACAGTGGTGGGGTGGACCGAACCGAGCTCGCAGACTTCCTGCGCCGCCGCCGTGAGCAGCTGCAACCCGCGACCGTGGGCCTGCCGCCGGGCGCGCGCCGCCGCACCCCGGGCCTGCGCCGCGACGAGGTCGCCATGCTCGCGGGCATGTCGACCGACTACTACACGCGTTTGGAGCAGGCGCGCGGGCCGCGGCCGTCGGTGCAGGTGCTGGCCGCGCTGGCCCGGGCGCTGCGCATGACCGACGGGGAACGCGACCACCTCTACCATCTGTCGGGGCATCAGGCTCCGGCGCGCGGCGGGGACAGCCACGTGGGTCCCGGCATCCTGCATGTGCTCTCCAAGCTGGATGACACTCCGGCCGTGGTCATTTCGGACCTGGGCGAGGTGCTGGTGCAGAACCGCATGCACACCCTGCTGTCCGGGGACTACTCGCAGAAGCGCGGTCTGGACCGCTGTATCCCCTGGCGCTGGTTCACCGAACCGGCCTCCCGCGTCATCTTCCCGGAGGAGGACTGGGAGGGCCTGAGCCACATGCATGTGGGTACGGTGCGCGCCACGGCCGCCCGCCGCGCCGGGGATGCCGACGTGACCGAACTGGTGGCCCGGCTGCGCGCCGCGAGCCCCGAGTTCGAGCGGCTGTGGAACGAGCACGAGGTGCGTTCCGGCCATGGCCACAACAAGCGGATGATTCACCCGGAAGTCGGTGTGCTGGACCTGATCTGCGAACCGCTGCTCACGCCCAGCGCCGACCGCCACGTGCTGATCTACTATCCCGCGCCGAATACCGATACGCAGGAGAAGCTGGATCTCCTGCGCGTCATCGGAACTCAGGCATTGAGCAGTCGGTAATTCATTCGTGCGGGACGCCGCACCGAAGCTTGCGAGGCTTCAGCACCGCCGTTTGCGTGGCTTCAAATGCAAGCCGGGCAGCGGCGGAGCGGGGATGCGCTGTTCCGGGGTGTGCCCGGCGATATCGGCGAACCGCCCGATATCGTGCTTCTCCCAATCATTTCGGGCCCGCTCGATTTCCTCGTGACTGCGCGCCACGAAGTTCCACCACATCACCAGGTCTTCACCGAATGGCTCACCGCCGAGCAGCAGCAGGTGCGCGCCCTCGGTGTCGTGCAGTCGAATCGATTCCCGATCGCTGCCGAGATAGAACAGGCTGCCCGGCTCCACCCGGGTGTCGTCGATGGTGAGCGCACCCTCGATCACGAGTACCGCGTGTTCGAATTCCGGATTCAGCGGCAGATCGGAATCCGCCCCGGCACGCACGCGTAGATCCGCGCCGACGATCGGGGTGTAGGCGGTGGCCGGTGAGGTGACCCCGCCCAGCGTGCCGATCAGCACGATGCCGTCGACCGCCGGAATCGAAAACTCCGGCAATTCCCGGTGCTGTTCGAAATGCGGTGCGATATCCCGGGATTCGTTCGGCAGCGCCACCCACAGCTGCAATCCGTGCCCCGAGACATGCCCCGGCACCCGGTATTCCGAGTGCGCGATGCCGTGCCCCGAGGTCATGATGTTGAGCTGCCCCGGCTCGATCTCCACATCCGAGCCGACGCTGTCGCGGTGGCGGATGCGGCCGTCCAAAGGCCAAGTGACCGTTTGCAATCCGATGTGCGGATGCGGGTCGATATCGTGCCCTTCGGGATTGGCCGCCGAGCCGGAGCCGAAGTGGTCCAGGAAGCACCACGCGCCCACGGTCGGCAGGTCGCGCTGCGGCAGCGACCGGAAGACGGTCACCCCGCGCACGCCGCCCAACGGCACCTCGCGCGCGGGAAAGAATTCCGCGCGCGGCCCGGGCCGCCCGGAGGATTCGCACAGCGACGCCTCCGGCCTCGGCTCCAGATCGCTCATCGTTTGATGCCCTTGCCGACGACGTACTCGTCGTATTCGGGGTGTTTGTCCAACCAGCCCTTGATGAATGGGCAGCGCGGCACGATCACGCGGCCGCGGGCGATCACATCCTTGATCGCCTCCTGGGCGAGCAGATTCGCCAGACCCTTACCGCTGAATTCCTGATCCACCTCGGTATGAATGAAGGTGGTGTCGTTGTCGTCCCGCTCGCGGTACTCGCTGAACCCGGCGAGCGAATTCCCGTACCACACCTCGTACCGGTGTTGCGCGTCGTTGCGAACGACTGCGGCCGCCACGGCCTGTTCGCTCATTGTTCAGTTCTCCTTCCGCACCCGCACCGGATGTTTGCTCAGAATCGACACGCGATTGAACGCGCCGATTGTGGTGGCAGCCCAGATGAGAACGGACATCTGGTCATCCGACAAATGTTGCCGCGCAGCAGCATACTCACGCTGCGTGCTTTCCTCATCCGGCAACAAGGTCACTGTTTCGGCCACCCGCAGGGCCGCCTGTTCGATTTCGGTGAACAGGTAGGGGCTGCGCTTCCAGGCGGTCAGCACATCCAATTGCTGTGCGGTGATTCCGGCCTCGCGGGCGGCCCGGGCGTGCAGGTCCAGGCAGAAGGGGCAACCGGTCAACTGGGAGACGCGCACGTTCACCAATTCCATGACGGCGCGGTCCAGACCGGCCGTGGTGGCGGCCTCGCGGGTCGCCAGGGCGACGTTGTTGAGCGCGTGGAAGACCTCGGGCGTCTGCTTGTCGATCCAGATCCGGTCGTGAGCTACGGGCGACTGCATAGTGGCTGCATCGTAAGCCGAGAACGTGAACCGTGCCTTCCGGTCTGAAAATTGGGCGTTTCCACCCGAGGTCCCCGACGTGAACTCAGTGGGCGAGCGCCGCGCGCTGCTCGGCGAAGAAACCGAGGACGGTCTCGTGCCAGAGCTCGGGCTGCTCGACCATGACCACGTGGCCGCCGGGCAGTTCGACGTACTCGGCACCGGGAATCCCGGCGGCCTGCTCGCGGGCATTGGCGGGATCGCAGAGCAGATCGCCGGCCAGCCCGATGACCAGTGTCGGCACGGTGATTCGCGGCAGATCGGCGCGCACGTCGACGGTCGCGATCAGCGCGGCCTGCGCGGCCGTGCCACCCGGAATGTTCGCCGCGGTCTGCGCGAGGATCTCCGAAAGCTGTTCCTCCGGAACGGCATTCACGAAATCCTTACTGAAACCGGCGAGCAGGACGAAGCGCGCGAAGGAGTCGCGATCCCCCGCGGCGAGCGCGCGCTGCCACAGTTCGATGTTCAGCCGGGAACGATTGTCCGGCCTGGCGAAACCACCGGTCAGGACCAATCCGCGCACTCGGTCCGGGTGCCGCACCGCGGCGCGAATCGCCACCGGGGTGCCGAGGGAGAACCCCACGATCGAAAAGGTCTCGGCCCCATGGGCGACCGCCTCCGCGACCAGGGCGTCGGCGAGGGTGTCGAGGGTGAGCGGGGTGTCGTCGGCCGGATAGTCCGAACCGATCACCAGGTGATCGGCGGCCAGCAGGGGGATCAGCCCGCCGAAGTTGGCGTCGATGCCACCGCCGCCACCGTGGGCGAGCACGATCGCGGGGCCGGAACCGGTGACCTTGGTCTGCAGCGAAATGTTCGTCATGGCGGCGACGTTAGGGATTCACATGGGTGTGAAGGTCAATGTCATGTGCGGGAGGTCACAGTGCTGATCGGCGAACTGGCCCGGGTCACCGGCGTGCCCCCGCGACTGCTGCGCTACTACGAGGAACAGGGATTGCTCGTCCCGCACCGGGATTCGAACGGCTACCGCAGCTACCCGGACTCCGCGCCCGCCCGCGTCGCCCGCATTCGCGAACTCCTCGACGCGGGCCTGCCCACCCGCGACATTCGCGAACTGCTGCCCTGCGCCACCGACTCCGGCTTCCAGCACTGCGATCACTCGCGAAAAGTGGTGGGCGACGGCCTCGATCGCCTCGATGACCAGATCGCCGAACTGACCCGGCGGCGAGCGTTGCTGGCCCGCCAGCGCGACATCGTGGTGGCCGCGCCGTTCGATCCGGACCCCGGGATGTCCGAGGCGTCCTAGGAATATCTCCACAGACTCCGCGGTTCGAATTCCATCGAATGGGTTCCCTGCCCTCAGGAGCAAGCATGAGCAGCACCTTCGTCGGCGCGAGCGTCCGCACCCGCGTCCGGATCCCGCTGACCTTCGCCGACGGCTACTCGACCACCGCGCAGGCGGTGACCTTCGACGGCCTGGTCGACGGTCGCGAGCATGTGGCCATGGTGCTCGGCGAGCCCGACCTGAAATCCGGCGAACCCCCACTGGTGCGGCTGCACTCGGAATGCCTGACCGGCGACGTGTTCGGCTCGGCCCGCTGCGATTGCGGACCCCAGTTGCGCGAGGCGGTGGAGCGCATCACCGACACCGGCGGCATCCTGCTCTACCTGCGCCAGGAGGGCCGCGACATCGGGCTCTACAACAAGCTCGACGCCTACGCGCTGCAGGACGCGGGCCGCGACACCTACCAGGCCAATACCGAACTCGGCTTCGACGAGGATGCCCGCGACTACACCGCCGCGGCCCAGATGCTGTCCGCCCTCGGCGTCGACGAAATCGACCTGCTCACCAACAACCCCGACAAGGTGCGCCAACTGACCGACCTCGGCGTGACCGTGCGCGACACCCTGCCGACCGGCGTGCACGCCAATCCGGCCAACCTGCGCTACCTCCGCGCGAAGGCCGAGCACACCGGCCACACCATCCGGCTGGTCGGCTGAACGCCGAATTCGGGCCCCGCGCAATCGGATCGCGCGGGGCCCGAATCATGCTGCGACGCCGGGCTATTCGCGTCCGGCCGCGGTGAAGCTCATGTCCGCGTACCGATCTCCGGCCACCCGACCGGCGATCGGCTCCAGGGTGGCCAGCTCGTCGGCGGTCAATTCGACCGTGGCGGCGGCCACGTTCTCGGCGACCCGGGTCCGGCTGCGGGTGCCGGGAATCGGAACCACCGACAGACCGTGCACCCGGGCCCGCGCGTGCACCCAGGCCAGCGCGATCTGCGCCGGGGTCAGTCCGCGTGCCTGGGCGATAGCCCGCAGCGGGGCCAGCAGTTCGGTATTGCTCTGCGCGTTCTCGCCGGTGAAGCGCGGCATCGAGCGCCGGATGTCGCCCTCGCCGGTCGTGGGGGCCGCGCCGGTCAGGAAGCCGCGCCCCAGCGGCGAATACGGGACGAGGGTCACGCCCAGTTCGGCCGCCGCGGGCACCGCGGTGCGCTCCACATCCCGCGAGAACAGCGACCACTCCGACTGCAGGGCCGCGATCGGGTGCACCGCGTGCGCGGCCCGCAGTTCGGCGCCGGTCACCTCTGACAGCCCGAGTTGCCGGACCTTGCCCGCCGCAACGAGTTCCGCCATCGCGCCGACGGTGTCCTCGATCGGCACGCCCGGCTGCTTGCGGTGCATGTAGTACAGGTCGATGACGTCGATACCGAGCCGTGCCAGGCTCGCGTCCACCGACTTGCGGATGTACTCCGGCGAGTTGTCCATGCCGCGGAAGGCCGGATCGTCGGCCTTGCGCACGATCCCGAATTTCGTTGCCAGCACCACGTTCTCGCGGTGCGCCCGCACGAACTCGCCGACGAATTCCTCATTGTGCCCATCGCCGTACACGTCGGCGGTATCGAACAGCGTCACGCCCAGTTCCAGCGCCCGCTCCAGCGTGGCCCGCGCCTCGGCCGCGTCGGTCGGGCCGTAGAACTCGCTGATGCCCATGGCCCCGTATCCCTGCGCGCCGACCCGGACGGTGCCGAGGGTGGAGGTGGGCAGGGCCTGTGTGCCGGTCATCGATCAATCCCCTTTGTTAGCAACACCATTCGATCGGTTCGGCGAAGGGCAGGACGGACCGCTCTCGTAGAGGGCGATCTTGTAGTCGAGAACGACCAGGGTGGACTGCAATTCCGCGATCTGCTTCAGGACCTCGGCGCGGGTGCGCCGGAACATCTCGAGCCGCTCGGGATAGGTGTGCTCACCCGCCCGCACCAGCTCCGCGTACTTGACCATGTCGGCCACCGACATGCCCGTGAGCCGCAGCTTCCCGATGAACCCCAGCCAGTCCAGATCCCGGTCGCTGAAACGCCGTTGGCCGCTGTGATCGCGGCCCACGTAGTCCATCAACCCGATGCGCTCGTACCAGCGCAACGTGTCCCGGGTCAGGCCGCTGCGTTCGGACACCTCGCCGATGGAGTATCTCGGTCGTTCGTGTTCCGTGGTGGGCTGCTGTGTCACCGGTGCTGCGGCCATCGGTTTCCCCTTCTCTGCCGAACCACCCACGACGCTAGTGGGCTGGAGTGCACTCCAAGCAAGCCTAAGGCGCGCGAAGTTTTTATCGGCCCAGCAGCGTGCCGGTGACCGGCCTACCCTGGGGTCATGCCTGGAAAAGACATGGATCGGATCAGGGCGCGCTCGGCTCTGGAGACGGCCAAGGAACAGCCGGTGATCACGGCCATCGCGGCCCTGCCCGTGGTGGTGGTGCTGGGCGTGGTGTGGTGGCTGCTGGGCTTCTGGCCCGCGCTGCTGCTCCTGCTGGTCTTCGGCGGCGTCGTGGTGTGGAAGGGCAAGCTACTCGGCTGAGCCCGGGCTTCGCCTCCGTGAATGGGGCACCGCCCTACCGTGGCACGTGGAAGCGCACCAGCTCGCCCGTGCCCGGGTCGGCGTCTGCCCACGGCCGGTCGAACTCGAGCACGGCCAGCGCCGAGGTGGGGAATTTCGAACTCATCTCCTCGGCCGGTCCGGATGTCCGGTTGGCCGCCAATTCCCATGCCGTCCACGGCATTCCGGGCGAGTGCCCGATGAGCAGCAGGGTCGCGACGGAATCGTCGGTGAGGTGGATCATTTCGATGAGGGTGTGCGGGGACGCCTCGTAGATGGCCTTCTCGTAGGACACCGGCGCGGTGATGCCGGTGGCCGCCAGCGTCTCCCGGGTCCGGGTCGAACTGGAACAGAGCACGGCCTCGATGGGCGGTTGGGTCGCGCGCAGCCAGTCGCCCGCGAGCGCGGCCTCGCGTCGCCCGCGCGGGGCGAGCGGACGGTCGTGGTCGGGCACGCCCTCGGGGTATCCGGATTTGCCGTGCCGCATCAAGATGAGAGTCCGCACCATAGGCATTACGGTAGGTGTCCTCGAGTCGGGGGCCGAGACCGGTCTCACAGCGGCGCACGCCGGTGCCGCCGCGAGACATCCCTCACACTCGAGGCACACTGAAGGTGGCGTCACATCGCCGTGCCGACACCCGATGGAATGCCGCCTATATTAGAACGTGTTCTACCGCCCTGCTCGAACCCGAGCGGAGTAGCACCACGCGACAGTTTCGAGGATCTGCGAGATATGGCCTATGTGATCACGCAGCGTTGTTGCAACGACGCCAGCTGCGTACCCGAGTGCCCGGTCGATTGCATTCGTCCCACGCCGGAGCAACGCGAGTTCGCCACGACCGAGCAGCTCTACATCGACCCGGACACCTGCATCGACTGCGGCGCCTGCGTCGACGCCTGCCCGGTCGACGCGATCTTCTCCGAGGACGATCTGACCGCCTCGCTGGCGCGCTTCCGCGACATCAATGCCGCCTACTTCGAGCGGCATCCGCTGGAGTCGAACTTCGAGCCGCTGGTCGCCCCGACCCGCGCGCCCAAGGAACTGGGCACGCTGCGCGTCGCCGTCGTCGGCGCGGGCCCCGCGGCCTGCTACGCCGCCGAGGAACTGCTGCGCCGCGCCGATGTCGAGGTGGAGCTGTTCGACCGGCTGCCCACGCCGTACGGCCTGGTGCGCGCGGGCGTCGCGCCCGACCACCCGGGCACCAAATCGGTGGCGGGCCTGTTCGAGTCGGCCTTCCGGCGCGAGGCGCTGGCCTACCGGCTGAATGTGGAAGTCGGCAAGCACATCTCGCACGAGGAACTGCTGGCCCACCACCACGCGGTCGTCTACGCCGTGGGCGCGGCCACCGACCGCCGCCTCGGCGTCCCCGGCGAGGACCTGCCCGGCAGCCACTCCGCCACCGAATTCGTGGCCTGGTACAACGGCCATCCGGACTTCGCCGATCGCGAATTCGATCTGTCGGGGGAGCGGGCCGTCATCGTCGGCAATGGCAATGTGGCCCTGGATGTGGCCCGCGTGCTCACCGTGAGCCCTGACGAGCTGGCCAAGACCGACATCGCCGACCACGCCCTGGATGCGCTGCGCCACAGCAATATCCAGGAGGTCGTCGTGCTGGGCCGCCGCGGTCCGCTGCAGGCCGCCTACACCTCCTCGGAGTTCCTGGCGCTGGCGCACCTGAAGGGCGTGGACGTCGTCGTCGACCCGGCCGACCTCGAGCTCGACCACGCGTCGCAGGCGCTGCTGGACGATCCGGAGATCGAACCGTCGCTGAAGCTCAAGTACACCCTCGCGCAGGAGTACGCCGCCAAGACGCCGACACCGGGCAACAAGCGAATCGTGTTCCGCTACCTGGTCTCCCCGACCGCCATCACCGGCGACGGGAAGGTCGAGTCGGTCGAGTACGTGCACAACGAGCTGTTCGAGGAGAACGGCCGCACCGTGGCGCGCGCCTCGGACCGCACCGACAGCCTCGCCGCCTCGCTGGTGCTGCGGTCCATCGGCTACAAGGGCGAGCCCGTCGCCGACGTGCCGTTCGACGAGGCTCGCGGTGTCATCCCCAACGACAAGGGTCGAGTCCTGGCCGACGGCAATCCCGTTCCGGGCGTGTACGTCTCGGGCTGGATCAAGCGCGGCCCGCGCGGCGTCATCGGCTCCAACCGGGTCGATTCGCAGGAGACCGTCGATCAGCTGATCGAGGACTTCATCGGCGGCAAACTGGCCGCGCCGCAAGGGGATCGGGCCTCGCTGGAGGCGCTGCTCGCCGAGCGCCAACCCGATCAGGTCGGCCGCGAGGGCTGGAAGGCCATCGACACCGCGGAGAAGACCGCGGGCAAGGCCGGAGGCCGCCCCCGCGTGAAGTTCACCAAGGTCGAGGACCTGCTGAAGGCCGCCAAGGGGTAACCCAACTCTCGGGACTCGCAGGGGCTTCGCCCCCGAACCCCCGAAAACCCTGTGGCCCCACCCATTCCGGGTGGGGCCACAGGGGTTTTCAGATCAGGCTCGGCCTAGCTCGCGCCGAGGTCGATCAGGAGGCCGTCCTTGGCGCACATGGACGGGAAGGCCGGATCGGGCTGGGCGTTGCAGGACCAGCCGTCGATGGTGGCGGCATCGGTGGTGCTGATGGTCTGCGCGTACTTGGTGGCCACATTGATGGCCTCGGTGCAGCCGACGGTGCCCGCCGGGGTGGCGACGGCGATGACGGTGCGGGTGCCGCCGCCCGCGTCGGTCACGGTGCCGCAGTTGACATTGCCCGCCGGGGTGGTGGTGGTCGGCGGGGGAGTGGTGGTGGGCGCGGGCGGGTTCGGGGCCGCGTCGCCGCGCAGGCCGATCAGGAAGCCGTCCTTGAAACAGATGTGCGGGACGGCGGTGTCGGGCTGCGGCTCACAGGTCCAGCCGTCGACTTCGACCGCGTCGCCGGAGCGGGTGGCGTTCACATAGTGGCTGGCGACGGTGATGGCCTCGGTGCAGCCCGGAATACCGGCCTGATTGGCGTAGGCGATCACGTTCGCGCTCTTGCCATTCGCTCCGGTGATCGGTCCGCAATCGACATCGGAGGGTTGCACCGTGGTCGGCACCGGAGGTCGAGTCGGGTTGGGCGGCAGCGGTTTCGGGCTGGTCGCCGGTCCGGTGGTGGTGGCGGCACCCGTGGTGCTGCTCGCCGCGACCGTGGTCGACGTGGTGTTCTTCGCCGAATCCTTGGAATGGCCGCACGCGCTGACCCCGATGACGAGGGCCGGTGCGGCGGCCAGTAGCGCGAAATGAGCGAATCGCATGGCGACGATCTCCTGTCCTCGATCACCGCCGGTGGGTGATCGACCCGCCGCCCAGTCTCTCAGGCAAACTGTCAGCGAATGCGTTGGTCGGCCACGAATGTCGCGCGGGATCAGGCGGGCAGCGGGCCGATGCGCACCGCGGTGGTGGTCACCCCGCCCACCACGAACCACAGCCGCAGCGCCGGATGCCCGGTGCGATCGCCCGGCTCGTACCGGCTGCGCACGCTGATGTGCTGGCGTGCCAGCACCGGCGCGATGTACTCGATGACCGCGCGATGCGGTCCCGCCACCAGCTTCGGATAGTCGATCAGATACTGCTCGAGCGCCTGCCAGTAGGCCGCGTTGTTCACATGGTTGTACTGGTCGATATCGGTGGCGCGCACCGGGAAGGGCAGATCCACATCCGATTCCGGCGGCGTCGGGTCGGTCAGCCAGGGCCGCCAGCGCAGCCGGTGCTCGGTGGTGGTGCGGGCGAGTTCGGCCAGGCCCTCGTCGCTGATGCGGGTCGGCATATTGGTGAACTCGTTGATATTGATCCAGAACCCCTCGGTCTCGATCAGACCGCCGTCCTCGCTGGTGATCCGCACCCGCATATTCGTCCAGCGCGTGGACATGGCCGAACACCAGCGCGTCAGGTGCACCCGGTCCGGCCAGTGGATCGGTCGCACCACGTCCACCACCGTGCGCCGCACGATCCAGGCCGGATCGGTCCGGTGGAAGAACCCGGATTGCATTTCCTCCCAGGCGATGTCCTGGAGATAGCGGGCCACGGCATCGAATCGCAGCCGGTGATAGGGATCCACATCGCCCGCGCGGACGGGCCATGCGGAGGCGAAGCCCATGCCCTCCTGGGGAAGCGGGGCGAGTGGCTCATCGAGTGACACTGGTGCTCCTCGCGCCGCACACTGGGTCCGGCTTTGGTTCCAGCGTGCCGCATGTCTTTCCATAGCACCGGGGTGCGGTGCTTTGACCGAAGTCCGTGACATGACTCTACGGGGCGCGCGGGACACGCTCGCGTCGAGTCACCTGTACTTCTCCTCTGGGAACGACAGTGTTTCTCTCCGAGGGTGAAGATCGGTCCAGCCCTAGGGGGAATGACAGTGCGGCCCACGGGCCGTAGCCTTTCGTGTTGTACATCCAGCAGCAGGGAGGACGACGCGGGTGGCCGCAGGGGCGAGGGCCGGAACGCGGTTCGGGCAGTACGAGTTGCGGCGGCTGCTCGGGGTGGGCGGCATGGGCGAGGTCTACGAGGCCTACGACACCGTGCGCGATCGCGTGGTCGCGGTGAAGCTGCTGGACGTCGAACTGGCCCGCCAGCCCAGCTATGTGGAACGGTTCCGCCGCGAATCCCGCACCGCCGCCAAACTGCAGGAGCCGCACGTCATTCCGGTGCACGACTGGGGTGAGGTGGACGGGGTGCTGTTCATCGACATGCGCCTGGTCAAGGGCCGCGACCTCAAGGCCTACCTGCACGAGGAGGGCCCGCTGGCGCCCGCGGCCGCCGTCACCGTGATCGAGCAGATCGCCGCCGCGCTCGACGCCGCCCACGAGAGCGGACTCGTACACCGCGACGTCAAGCCCGCCAATATCCTGCTCACCGGCGACATGTTCGCCTACCTGGTGGATTTCGGCATCGCGCACACCGAATCCGACGCCCAGCTCACCCAGACCGGCAATGCCATCGGCTCCTTCGCCTACATGGCACCCGAACGCTTCGAGCACAGCGCCACCGTCTCGCCCGCCGCCGACATCTACGCGCTGGCCTGCGTGCTCTACGAATCCCTCACCGGCGGACCGCCGTTCCGGGTCGAGGGCAATCTGGCCACCATTCGCGCCCACATGCTGACCCCGCCGCCGCGGCCCAGCGTCCGCGCGGGCGTCCCGGTCGGCTTCGACCAGGTGGTGGCCATCGGCATGGCCAAGGACGCGTCCCGGCGCTACGCCACCGCCGGGCAGCTGGCCCGGGCCGCCCGCGCCGCCCTCGAGCGCGGCGGACAGGCCGAGCCGACCCGCACGACGGTGCCGCCCGCACCGCCGACCATCGGCAATCCGGCCGTGCCGCCGAGCCATTCGGGGCCGCGGTATCTCGAACACCCCTCGGGGCCCGCGCAGCCGTACGGGGGCCCGATGCCGCCCCGGGGCACGAACCCGTCGGGGCCGCAATGGATTTCCGGACCGGTGGAGCACTCGAGCGGCGAGCGGGTGGTCGGCCCGGCCGCCCACTCCGGACCGGGCAATTACGATCCGACGGTGGTGCGCCGGACGCAGCCCACCCGGCAGACGGGATACGGCCAGCCCGGATACGCGCCCGGCCACCCGGATCCGACCGCACCCCGCGAACATCCTTCGGCCCCATTGCCCTTGCCGCCCGAGCGGCGGCGTTCGCTGCCGCTGTTGATCGGTGCGCTCGTCGGGGTGCTGCTGGTGCTGGGCGGGGTGCTCGGATGGGTGCTGCTGTCGGGCGGATTCGGCAGCTCCGGAGACAACGGCAACAACGGCAACAACAACGCGCAGACCGTCACGGGCGGCCCCGGGCCGACCACCACCCCGGTCTACCGCACCTCCGGAACGACCGCCCCGACCACGACCCTCGTACCCCTCTCGGGCAGCGTGAACGGCACGGACGGACAGGGATTCACCGCGCAGAGCCCCCGCTGCAATGCCGACGACCCGGCCATGGCCATCGGCCGCACCGACAAATCCCGCCTGGTCGTATGCCGCACCGCCACCGGCCGCTTCTACTACAAGGGCCTGCGCATCAGCGACAACGCGGGCATCCAACTCGACGACCCGGTCCCCGACGGCACCGGCGGCTTCACCGTCACCAACCCCACCGACGGCACCCAGTACCGCATCACCGCCTACAGCCTGGTCATCACGGTCAGCGGCCAGGTCGCCGCCAACGAATCCATGATCGAATACGCGCATCGCTGAGTCTTCGACTCCCAACGTGACAACTGATTTATGTACGTTTGGGGTAACTTGCCGGGTACATCCAAGATCGTGTCGGCACCTGACGCAGGCACGGATGCGAGACTGTTGACGGCTCTTAGCCGCCCGCTGAAGGCGCGGGGAGGCGGGGGAGCTGGGATTGATCGGAGTTGATCGGGAATGCGCGCAGCCGTCGTGAGCAAGCTGGAGGGCCCCGAGAGCATCGAGGTGCTCGATATGCCGGAGCCGGTCGCGTACCCCGGTGGCGTCGTCATCGATGTGCACGCGGCGGGGATCGCCTTCCCGGACGTGCTCATGACCCGGGGGCTCTACCAGATGAAGCCCGCGCTGCCCTACATCGTCGGCTGCGAGGTCGCGGGCATCGTGCGCGAGGCCCCCGAGGACGCGGACGTGCGTCCCGGGGACCGGGTCGTGGCGCTGACCCTGCTCGGCAATGCCGCCGCGGAAGTGGCCGTGGCACCGGCCGACATGGTGTTCAAGCTGCCCGACAATGTCTCCCTCGAGGCCGGGGCCGGCGTGCTGTTCAACGACCTGACCGTGCACTTCTGCCTGCGCAATCGCGGTCGCCTGGCCGAGGGTGAGACCGTGCTGGTGCACGGCGCGGCCGGCGGCATCGGCACCTCGACCCTGCGCATGGCGCAGGCGCTGGGCGCGGGCCGGGTGATCGCCGTGGTCTCGACCGAGGAGAAGGCCGAGGTCGCCCGGGCCAACGGGGCCACCGACGTGGTGCTCACCGACGGCTGGCTGGACGCGGTCAAGGCCCTCACCAATGGGCGTGGCGTGGACATCGTGCTCGACCCGGTCGGCGGCGACCGCTTCACCGACAGCATCCGGTCGCTGGCCTCGGCCGGACGGCTGCTGGTGGTCGGCTTCACCGCGGGCGAGATCCCCACCGTCAAGGTGAATCGCCTGCTGCTCAAGAACGTCGAGGTGGTCGGCGCGGCCTGGGGCGAATGGGCCATGTCCCACCCGGGCTACCTGAAGGAGCAGTGGGCCGAGGTGGAACCGCTGCTCGCCAACGGCAAGATCGCCCCGCCCGAGCCGGTGCTCTACACCCTCGACCACACCGCCGAGGCCGTCTCCGCCCTCGACAAGCGCACCGCCACCGGCAAAGTGGTCGTCACCATCCGCTGAGACCGGTTACGGTGCTGAATCGTGAAGCTGTCCAACCGGGTGCTGAACCGGACCTTGCTCGCGCGCCAGCACCTGCTGGAGCGGACCGATCTCGGCGCGCACGAGCTGTGTGAGCATCTGGTCGGGCTGCAGGCGCAGGACATGCTGCCGCCGTTCGTCGCATTGTGGAGCCGCGCAATCGGTTTCGATCCGGCGGCGGTGTCGAAGGCGCTCGATGACCGGTCGCTGGTGCGAATCACCTTGATGCGCGGCACCATTCACCTGGTCACCCCGCCCGACGCGCTGCGCATCGCACCGCACATCCAGCCGGAGCTCGAGAAGATCCCCTTCCGCAAGGGGTTCAACTACGGGGCGCTGGTCGGCCTGGACCCGGAAGCTGTTCGCGCGCACGGGGAATCGGTGCTGGGCGACGAACCCATGCCCGCCGCCCGACTGCGCGAGCACGCCGCCGCGCTCTACCCGGATCGCGATCCGGGGGCGATCGTGCAGGCGTGGCTCTATCAGCTTCCCGTCCTGCAAACCCCGCCCCGCGGGCGCTGGGGTGACAGCAGCCGCCCGATCTGGTCGCGCGTGCAGCCCTGGCTCGGTGCACCCCTCGACCCGGACTACCCGCTCGCGGAACTGCTGCTCCGCTACCTGCGCGCCTTCGGCCCGGCGACCACCATGGACATGCAGACCTGGTCCAAGCTCACCGGCATGAAGAAGGCCGTGGAGCAACTCGGCGACCGCGTCCGCACCTACACCGACGAGCGTGGCCGCACCCTCTACGACGCCGCCGACGCGACCCTCGCCGACCCGGATCTCCCCGCGCCCGTCCGGCTCCTCGGCTGGTACGACAATGCGATTCTGTCCCATCAGGATCGGAGCCGGATCGTCCCCGACGGCAACGCGCCACCGCTGCGCGCCTTCGCCAACCAGGTCTCCCCGATCCTGGTCGACGGCTACCTCTGCGGGATCTACAAGGTTTTCCCCAAGGGCGACAAGGCATTCCTGCGCGTCATTCCACAGACCGCCTGGACCCCGGCCGAGCGCGACGCCGTAGTCGCGGAGGCACACGCCCTGCTGAGCTTCCTGGAACCGGACCGCACACCCGTCGTCGAGCTGCTCGCACCGGGAGCGGATCTGCGGCCGTAGCGGTAGGCTGCCCGGCACGGCGCTCATGGCTGCAACGGGCGTGCGGGCACCGGCCTGAACCGGGCGGGCGAACCAGCCGCGTTTCCGAGAGGAATGCCGCATGGTGCGCACTCAGCCCTGTTCCGTCGTCATCGGTGGGGTCACCGTCTACGCCGCCACCCCCGCGGGGCCGCGGTGGCTGCCCGGGCAGAACGTGGTGGTCACCCAGGGCGTGATCACCGGTATCGGTTCCGAGGTCCGACCCGATCTGCCCTACACCGACGGTGCGGGCGGCCATCTGATTCCGGGCTTCGTCAACACCCACACCCACCTGCAACAATCCGTCCTGCGCGGCGCGGGGGAGGGGCTGCCGCTGCTCGAATGGCTGCACTGCGTCGGCGAATTCACCGTCGCCGCCACCCCCGAGCAGACCTACCTCGCCGCGCTGGCGGGCGGTCTCGAACTGCTGCGCAGCGGTGTCACCACCGTCGTCGAACACATGTGGCCGAATCCGTCGGCGGCCGTGCACGACGCGGCGCTGCGGGCTTTGGGGGAGTTGGGGATCCGGGTCGTGTTCGGGCGCGGCCTCGCCGACCGTGCCGACCCCACCCGCAAGTGGGGCATGGATCCCCGCCTGGTGCAATCGCTTCCGGAGGTCTTCGCGCATATCGCGGATCTCGATGCGCGCCTGGTGGATTCCCGCATCACCACGGCGCTGGCCGTGCCGAATCCGCGCTGCCTCACCCCGGACGGCATGGCGGCCGTCGCCGAATACGCGGCGCGGCAAGGAAAGACCGTCTCCATCCACCTGCTGGAGACCATCACCGACGAGGACATGTGCCGATTGCATGCGGCCCGCTCGGCCGTCGACTACCTGGACGACGGCGGACTCCTCGGCCCGCGGACCCTGGCCGTGCACTGCTGCAAACTCGACGCCCGCGGCCGCGAAACCCTCGCCGCGCGTGGGGTTTCCGTGTCCTACAACCCGCTGAGCAATATGCGTCTCGGCAGCGGCGTGGCCCCGGTACCCGCCATGCTCGCCGCCGGCGTGCGGGTGGGTCTCGGCGTCGACGGCGCGGCCAGCAACGACACCCAGGACATGCTGCTGGCGCTGCGCATGGGCGCGTACCTGCAGCGTGCGCACCACGAGCGCGCCGACCTGCTGCCCTGCGACGAGATGCTCCACCTGGCCACCCGTGGCGCGGCCCCCGCCCTCGGCCTCCTGGACGGCCCCACCGGCCTGGCCGTCGGGGACCGCGCGGATCTCACCCTGCTCCGCTTCGACCGCGACTTCGCCTGCCTGCCCGTCCGCGACCCGGGCGCGACCCTGCTGACCACCGGCTCCCCGCGGGTGGTGGACACCGTATGGGTCGACGGCGAGGCCGTCATCCGCGACGGCCACAGCACCCGGATCGCGGAGCGGGACCTGATCGAGCAACTGAATGGCATGCGATGAGTGTTAATCAACCGGAAACAGAGGCTTGATTGCATGTAATCCAACTCGCCAATACTGAATGCATCAACACGTTGCACGCAGTAAGGAAAGTTGGTGAGCATGGTGACCGTGACCTCGGACGTCATGAGCCCGGAAATCATGACCGCGGAGATCCGCTGCACCGGAGCCGGAAAGCGCTACGGCGGCAACGGTTCCGGTGAGGTGGTCGCCCTCACCGGTATCGACCTCGACATCCGGCGCGGCGAATTCGTCGCGGTCGTTGGACCTTCCGGCTGCGGCAAGTCCACGCTGCTGCGGCTGGCCGCCGGACTGGAGTCGGCCACCTCGGGAACCGTTGCGGTGCACACCGATTCGGTCGGCGTCATCTTCCAGGACGCCACCCTGTTGCCCTGGCGCAAGGTATCGCGCAATGTGGAGCTCAGCGCAGAGCTGCGTGGCGTCGACCGCGCCACCCGTCGTGCCCGGGCCACCCGTGCCCTCGACGCGGTCGGGCTGGCCGATTTCGCGGGCAAACTGCCCGGCCAGCTCTCCGGCGGCATGCGGATGCGGGTCTCCCTGGCCCGCGCGCTGGCCCTGGAACCCGAACTCATGCTGCTGGATGAACCCTTCGGCGCACTCGACGAGATCACCCGGCTGGGCATGCAGGAGGAATTGCTCCGCCTGTACAGCGACAACGCATTCACGGCCTTGTTCATCACGCATTCGGTGTCCGAGGCCGTCTTCCTCGCCTCCCGCGTGGTGGTCATGGCCGCCCGCCCCGGCCGCATCCACGAGGTCATCGACATCGACCTCCCGTACCCGCGCACCCGCGACCTGCGCTACGACCCGGCCTTCACCGCCCTCGCGGCCCGCGTGTCCGCCTCTCTGAAAGAAGCCTCCTGATGGCCGTGACAGCGCCTGCCCCAACGTTTCTCGTCGCATCCGACGACTCGGCCTCGGGCGTCGCCTCGACCCGGCCTTCGTTCATACCCCGGCTGCTGCGGCGGCTGTTGGTGCCCGCGGTGTCGGCGGGATTGGCCATCAGCGCCTGGTATCTGGTGTCGCTGGTGCTGCTCTCGCCGGAGCGGCGGTTCCTGCTGCCGCCGCCGCATCGGGTGTTCACCGAATCCCTTTCCAATCCGGTGAAATTGGAGACGATGCTGCGGGCGCTGGCCGTCACCGCGCGGATCGCCGTCACCGGGCTGGCGCTGGCCGCGGTGATCGGCGTCGCGGTCGGGGTGATCATGAGCCAGGCCAAGGTGGTCGAGCGGGTGGTCTACCCCTACGCCGTTGTACTGCAAGCCATCCCGGTGCTGGCCGTGGTACCGCTGATCGGGCTGTGGTTCGGATATGGAGCCACCGCGCGGACCATCGTGTGCGTGCTCATCGCGGTGCACCCGATTATCGCCATGACGTTGTTCGGGATCCAGTCGGTGGACGCCAATCTGCGGGAGGTGTTCGCGCTCGGTCGCGCGAGTCGCCTGCGCCGCTTGGTCTCCCTGGAACTGCCCGCCGCGCTGCCGTCGATCATGGCCAGCCTGCGCACGGCCGCCGGACTCGCGGTGACCGGCGCGGTCATCGGCGACATGTTCTTCGCCAAGGGCAAGCCCGGCATCGGCACCCTGCTCGACACCTATCGCGCCCGGCTGCAATCGGAGGATCTGCTCGCCGCGCTGGTGCTCGCCGCCCTCTTCGGCGTCACCGTCTTCGCGCTGTTCACCGCGGCACAGCGGCTCACCGTCGGCCGCTGGCACGCCTCCGGCCGCTGAAAACCCCTCGCCCCCAGCACTATTCGTGGAGAAGTCATGCCCAAAACCATCCGGCGGCTCGGCGCCGCGGCCCTCGCCGCGCTGACCGTCACCGCGGCGGCGTCCTGTTCCGACGACCCGTCCGACACCCCGGCCGTGGCCCTGCCCGCCGCCCCGCCCGCCCAACAGCTCGCAGGGGTCTGTCCCGCCACCGTCGCGGTGCAGCTGCAATGGGAACCCGAGACAGATTCCGGCCCGATCTTCGGCCTGCTCGGCCCCGGCTACCGCGTCGACGCCGACAACAGCAAGGTCACCGGCCCGCTCGTGGTGGACGGCAAGGACACCGGCGTGAAGCTGGAGATCCGCGCGGGCGGCCCCGCCATCGGCTTCCAGACCGTGCCCTCGCAGATGTACGTCGATCCCTCGATCACGCTGGGGCTCACGCATTCCGAGCAGGCCATCGCCGCCGCGGGCACACAGCCGGTGATCGCGGTCACCACGCTGCTGCGCTACAGCCCGCAGATGCTCATGTGGGATCCCAAGACCCACCCGGACTGGCACGGCATCGCCGACATCGGGAAATCCGGTGCGCCCGTCGTGGTCTCGAAGGGCCAGCTGTATCCGGACTGGCTGGTGGACCGTGGGCTGTTGCACGCCAAGCAGATCGACGCGTCCTACGACAACTCGCCGTCCCGCTTCGTCGCCGACCCCGCCTTCGCGCAGCAGGGCTTCGCCAACTCCGAGCCCTACGTCTACGAGCACGAGGTGAAAGCCTGGAACAAGCCGGTCGCCTATCAGCTGCTGCGCGATGTCGGCTACGAGGGCTACGCCCGCACGGTCACCGTGCGCGCCGACAAACTGAACGAACTGCGGCCCTGCCTGCAACGGCTGGTGCCGATGATCCAAAGGGCCACCGCCCAATTCCGGGCCGACCCGAAGCACGTCGACGACGTCGTCGTGGACGTCGTCGCCAAGAGCCCCAAGTTCGCGCCCTACAGC
Source organism: Nocardia sp. CDC153 (assembly GCF_035818515.1). Classification (NCBI taxonomy): domain Bacteria; kingdom Bacillati; phylum Actinomycetota; class Actinomycetes; order Mycobacteriales; family Nocardiaceae; genus Nocardia; species Nocardia sp. CDC153. Next base: position 235,811 of record NZ_JAYKYU010000001.1, read on the forward strand.
GCCGAGCTGGCCGCCTTCGGCTCCCGGGTGCTCATCGACAACGGCCTCGTCGGACCCGAAAGCGACGGTGTCATCGGCAGTTTCGACACCGCGCGCGTGCAACGCGTCATCGACGCCTTCACCCCGATCCTGCGCCGCGGCGGCGCGGACGTCCCGGCCGGGCTCACCGCCAAGGACCTGGTCACCACCGAATTCATCGACAAGGAAATCCAATGACCACCGACTACGACCTGTCCGAAGTCGCCCGCGAACAGCGCATGGGCGGCCTCGGTTCCGAGACCGACGCCCGCGAGATCCGCGTCATCGACCTCACCGACTTCGAGAACCGGCGGGCCGAGATCACCGACCAGCTCTGGACCGCCGCCACCGAGATCGGCTTCTTCCAGCTGTCCGGCCACGGCATCCCGCAGCCGCTCATCGACGATGTATTCGCCCGCACCGCGGCGTTTTTCGCGCTCCCCGAATCGGTGAAGGCGCGGTATCCGCTGGTCAAGGCGAACAACGCGGGCTGGGAGAGCCTGAGTCAGGTGCGCCCGTCCATCGGCGTACCGGATCAGAAGGAGTCGTACCAGATCACCCGGCCGCACATGACCGGCCTGTGGCCCAGCGACACCGAACTGCCCGGATTCGCCTCGGCCATCCTCGATTTCGAACACCGATGCTGGACCGTCGCCATGCGTGTGCTGTCGTGTTTCGCCGACCGGCTCGGCTTCCCCCGCGACCACTTCACCGCCGCCCACGACCCGTCCTCGTCCGAGTATCAGAGCACCCTGCGGCTGCTCCACTACTTCGCCGTCCCCGAGGAGCTGCGCGACGTCCCCGGCCGCTGGCGCGCCGGCGCGCACACCGACTTCGACTGCCTCACCCTGCTCTTCCAGCGCGACGGCCAAGGCGGACTGCAGGTCTGCCCCGGCAAGGAGATGGAAGACCAGCGCTGGACCCCCATCAACCCCTCCTCGGACCTCATCACCTGCAATATCGGTGACATGCTCACCCGGTGGAGCGATGACCTGCTGCCCTCCAACTTCCATCGCGTCCGCAGTCCCGGAGCCGAGGAGTACCAGGGCGACCGCTACAGCATCGCCTACTTCGCCCAGGCCGACCGCGACGCCGTCATCGCGGGCCCGCGCGGGGTCTATCCGCCGGTCACCGCCGCCGACTTCCTCACCCAGCGCGTCCAGGCCAACTACCGGCCGCGCGGGTAAGTTGCACTGCGACAGGAAAGGACACCCATGACCGAACCGGATGAGCTGCTCGGCCCGAGCGTGCACCGGCAGCTGCGGCAACTCGTCCTGTCCGGCGACCTCGAACCCGGTGCGCCACTGAGCGTCCTGGCCCTGTCCGCGCGACTGGGCGTGAGCCGCAGCCCCGTTCGCGAGGCCGTGCAACAGCTCATCTACGAGGGCCTGGCCGTCACCGTCGCGCACGCGGGCGCGCGGGTGGCCGTCGTCGACGACGACCGCATCCGCGAGGTCCTCGCCGTGCGCGCGGTCCTCGACGGCCTGGCCGCCGCCGAGGCCGCCACCCGCCTCACCGAATCCGATCTCGGCAAACTCACCGCCCTGCTGGCCGTCCAGGAAGAGAATCTGCGCGACAACGCCGACCCGGCCCGCGACACCGAACTCGACCTCGAGTTCCACACCTTCATCCGCGACCGCGCCGGAAACGCCACCCTGGCAGGCGAACTCGCCCGCCTCGAGGCCCAGGCCCATCTCTACCGGGGTGACCTGTGGCGGCATCCGCGCAACCGCAGTACCGCCCTGCGCGAGCATCGCCGCATCCTCGAGGCCCTGGAATCCGGGCATCCCGGCGACGCCCGCGCCGCCGCCGAAGCCCATGTCTGCGGGCTCCTCACCCGCCTGGACCGCCGCTGATCAGGGATGCGCGGCCCGATACGCCGGGGCCTTGCTGGAGCCGGCGGGGGTGAGGGTGCGCAGCAGCGGCAGCGTGCGATGCGCGACCACCGTGGAAAGCACCACCACGCTGTGGGATCGGACCACCGAGGTGGTCTTGTCGATGCTCAGCAGCACCGCCTGCAGCCCGGCGTGCGAGTCCGCGCCGATGCGGCACAGCACATCGCCCGAACCCGTGGTGGCATACGCCTCCAAAACCCCCGGAATCCCGTCGAGTTCGGCGCTCACCGCCTCCAACGCGCCCTGCGCGATCTCCAGCGTCACGAACGCCTGCACATCGAAACCCGCTGCGGTGACATCGATCTGCGGATCGTAGGAGGAGATCACCCCCGCCTCCTCCATGCGCGCGATGCGCGACTGCACGGTGGCGCGGGCGACCCGGGTGCGGCGGGAGAGCTCGAGAATGCCCGCCTTCTGGTACTCGTGCATGGCGGTGAGAATGGCCAGATCCAGCTCGTCCAGCCGGGCGGGTGTGCGGGACATGGCGGAACCTCCGCGGTGTGGCGAGCGGGACTCCGCTCGGGCGTGCGCTGCTATTCAAATTGTCCAGCACCGGCGGGCAGATGGTGGTGCAATTCACCAGAGTGTTCAGTGGAATTCGGCGATATTGCCTAGTCCGAACCCCCGGGTTTTCCTGGGCACATGAGCATCGACGCAGGACACCATGGAATCGACGGCCGTGCCCGCACCCACACCGGACACGCCCCCGCCCGACCCGGCGACCTGCCCGGCGACGACGAATTACGCCGCCTCGTCGGCCTGGTGGACCACGATGCCGCCGCCGACCCGTTCCCCGTGCTGGGCTGGGACGCGGTGGTATGGGCGGTCGGCAATGCCACCCAGACAGCGCATTTCCTGCAGTCCGCCTTCGGCATGCGGTTGGAGGCCTACTCGGGCCCCGAGACCGGCAATCGCGACCACAAGGCGTTCGTCCTGCGCAGCGGTGGCGCCCGATTCGTCGTCAAGGGTGCGGTGGATCCGGCCAGTCCGATTGTGGCGCACCACGATCGGCACGGGGACGGGGTGGTGGACATCGCGCTCGAGGTCCCCGACGTGGACCGCTGCATCCGCCGCGCCCGCGCCGAGGGCGCGACCGTGCTCGTCGAACCCCATGACGAGAGCGACGAATACGGCACCGTCCGCACCGCCGCCATCGCCACCTACGGCGAGACCCGCCACACCCTGGTCGACCGCTCCCGCTACTACGGGCCCTATCTCCCCGGCTACATTCCGCGCCACTCCGACTACGCCCCGCGCGCCGGGCAACCCAAGCGCATCTTCCAGGCCATCGATCACGTGGTCGGCAATGTGGAACTCGGGCGGATGGACGAATGGGTCGAGTTCTACCGCCGCGTCATGGGATTCCAGAACATGGCCGAATTCGTCGGCGACGATATCGCCACCGAATACTCGGCGCTGATGAGCAAGGTGGTCGCCAATGGCAACCACCGCGTGAAGTTCCCGCTCAACGAACCCGCGCCCAGCCGCAAGCGCTCCCAGATCGACGAGTACCTCGAGTTCTATCAGGGCCCGGGCGTCCAGCACATCGCGCTGGCCACCGGCGACATCCTCACCGCCGTCGACGTCCTGCGCCGCGAGGGCATCGAATTCCTCGACACCCCCGACAGCTATTACGAAGACCCCGAACTGCGCGCCCGCATCGGCCACGTCCGCGTTCCGGTCACCGAGTTGCAGCGCCGCGGCATCCTGGTCGACCGCGACGAGGACGGCTACCTCCTGCAGATCTTCTGCAAACCCATCACCGACCGACCCACCGTCTTCTTCGAACTCATCGAACGCCACGGCTCCCTCGGCTTCGGCAAGGGCAACTTCAAGGCGCTGTTCCAGGCCATCGAACGCGAACAGGAAGCCCGCGGAAACCTCTGAACACGGAAAGCCTCTGAAAGCCAAGGCAACACGGCCGCAAACCCTGACGCCGAGCCGGATTCGGCAAAACCAGTAGAGTTCAGGCCATGCGAATGGCGTCGGCGATCGTCACGGGGTTGAGCCTCGCGCTGCTGCTGTCGGCCTGTGGGGGGAAGCGGGATTCGAGCGACGAGCCGGGGTTCCGGCCACCGCAGAAGGTGGCGACCCTCGGCCCGTTCGTCGGCGAATGCGGCCACCTCACCGACGACGAGGTGCGCGATCTGGGTGGGCTCGGCACCCTCACCACCGTCTTCAAGAACTCGACCGGCTGCAACTGGCAGGCGGGCGGGATCAGCTCCTCCAGCGTCACCTTCGCCTCCTACCGCGGCAGCCCCATCGACCGCGAGAAGGCGTGGGTGGCCAGCGTCGGGCGCACCCCCGACACCATCGAGGTCGGCGGCAAGAAGGGCTTCCAGGCCCTGGACCCCAGCAACGCCGTCTGCGACCTCGCGGTGCAACTCGACGACGACTTCTTCGAATGGTCCATCTCCTACGGCGTCTTCGGCGGCGGCAATCTCGGCAACCCCTGCGACCGCACCCGCAAGATGGCCGAACTGACCGTGCAGCGGCTCGGATGAAGGGGAAAGCGATGGCCCGCCGCTCCCGCGCCGCGATCGTCCTCGCGACGCTGGCCCTGACTGCGACCCTCGCGGGCTGCGGCAAGACCGTGCCCGGCACCGCGCTGCCCGCGGGCGGCACCACCGGCACCGGCGGCGGCACCTCGCGCATCAATACCAATTTCGACAAGTTGCTGCGCGAATGCACGGTGGTTGCCCAGGACGACATCGGCAAATCCGTGGGCGACAACATGTATGTCGAGCCGTCCTTCAATGGCGCGGTCTGCATGTGGAATCTGACCGGCGGCAGCGCGGGCAGCGGCATGGTCACCCTGAACTGGTACGAACTCGGCTCGCTCAACAACGAGAAGCAGAACAACGACCGACTCAAATATGTGAGCAACGACATAAACGTGCAGGGCCGCCGCTCGCTGGAAACCCGGCGTCCCAACGATCCGGACTCGTGCGGGGTGAGCGCGCCCGCGGCCGACACCGGCGTGGTGGGCTGGTGGGTCAACTACCGCAGCGGGTCCACCCACCCCGACCCCTGCGATGCGGCGCGCAAGCTGGTGGAGTTGACGTTGAACCTTGCTCGATAAGCCCTCTACCAGCCCCGCTCGAGGGACCCCTTTTTGCCCCCGTCAAAGCCTGCGGGTATCGTGGACCGCTGTGCCCGGAAGCATTCGGGCAAGTTGATGCGCAGTACGTAGGCCAGCGAGAGCGGCTGACCGTTTCAGCGTGCCTTGAAAAAGGCTCTGAGCTGCGTACGACACGCCCGACCCCGTGGCGACGAAATGCCGCGGGAACAGGGCGGAAAGCTCGAATGACAAAGACATGAAGTTCCAGACACCTGGTTACTAAAAGGAAAGCCGGTCTATGCCAACCATCAACCAGCTGGTCCGCAAGGGTCGCCGCGACAAGGTCGCCAAGACCAAGACTGCGGCCCTGAAGGGGAGCCCGCAGCGTCGTGGCGTGTGCACCCGCGTGTACACCACGACCCCGAAGAAGCCGAACTCCGCGCTGCGTAAGGTCGCGCGTGTTCGCCTGACCAGCGCGGTCGAGGTCACGGCTTACATCCCCGGTGAGGGCCACAACCTGCAGGAGCACTCGATGGTGCTCGTCCGCGGCGGTCGTGTGAAGGACCTCCCGGGTGTGCGCTACAAGATCATCCGCGGTTCGCTCGACACCCAGGGTGTCAAGAACCGCAAGCAGGCCCGCAGCCGCTACGGCGCCAAGAAGGAGAAGAGCTAATGCCGCGTAAGGGCCCCGCTCCCAAGCGTCCCCTGATCAACGACCCGGTCTACGGCTCCCCGCTGGTGACCCAGCTGGTCAACAAGATCCTGCTGGACGGCAAGAAGTCCACCGCCGAGCGCATCGTCTACGGCGCCCTCGAGCAGGCTCGTGAGAAGACCGGCACCGATCCGGTCGTCACCCTCAAGCGCGCGCTGGACAACGTCAAGCCCGCCCTCGAGGTCAAGCCCCGCCGCGTCGGTGGCGCCACCTACCAGGTGCCGGTCGAGGTTCGCCCCGGTCGCGCCAACACCCTGGCGCTGCGCTGGCTGGTCAACTACTCCCGCGCTCGTCGTGAGAAGACCATGATCGAGCGTCTGGCCAACGAGCTGCTGGACGCCAGCAACGGCCTGGGCGCTTCGGTGAAGCGTCGTGAGGACACCCACAAGATGGCCGAGTCGAACCGGGCCTTCGCGCACTACCGCTGGTGACCTGTGGCCCGGCCCTCCGTTCGGAGTAGCCGGGAGACGAGTCACATGTCGGGCGCGACAGCCGAGCTGTCGCAAGCGAGGCACTTCCGCGTCGCGCCCGACGTTGACACCGAGGGCCTCACAAACCCGAGGCCTATCCCGTTGAATCCCAACTAGCTACGAGCGGGGAAGATTTCCGTGGCACAGGACGTGCTCACCGACCTGAACAAGGTCCGCAACATCGGCATCATGGCCCACATCGATGCCGGTAAGACGACGACTACCGAACGCATCCTCTTCTACACCGGTATCACGTACAAGATCGGTGAGGTGCACGACGGCGCCGCCACCATGGACTGGATGGCGCAGGAGCAGGAACGCGGCATCACCATCACGTCGGCCGCGACGACCTGTTTCTGGAAAGACAACCAGATCAACATCATCGACACCCCCGGCCACGTCGACTTCACCGTCGAGGTGGAGCGGTCGCTGCGCGTGCTCGATGGCGCCGTCGCCGTCTTCGACGGCAAGGAGGGCGTCGAGCCGCAGTCCGAGCAGGTGTGGCGTCAGGCGGACAAGTACGACGTGCCGCGCATCTGCTTCGTCAACAAGATGGACAAGCTGGGCGCCGACTTCTACTTCACCGTCCAGACCATCATCGACCGCCTGGGCGCGAAGCCGCTGGTCATCCAGCTGCCGATCGGCGCCGAGGACCAGTTCGAGGGCATCGTCGACCTGGTCGAGATGAACGCCAAGGTCTGGAAGGGCGAGACCAAGCTCGGCGAGCAGTACGAGGTCACCGAGATCCCGGCCGACCTCAAGGAGCGCGCCGAGGAGTACCGCCAGCAGCTGCTGGAGACGGTCGCCGAGTCCGATGAGGCCCTGCTGGAGAAGTTCTTCGGCGGCGAGGAGCTCACGGTCGAGGAGATCAAGGGCGCGATTCGCAAGATGACCGTCAACTCCGAGCTGTACCCGGTGCTGTGTGGCTCCGCGTTCAAGAACAAGGGCGTGCAGCCCATGCTCGACGCGGTCATCGACTACCTGCCGACCCCGCTGGACGACGGCGGCACCGACGGCCACGTGCCGAACAAGGAAGACGAGATCATCCACCGCGATGCGTCCGTCTCCGAGCCGTTCTCCGCGCTCGCGTTCAAGGTCGCGACCCACCCGTTCTTCGGCAAGCTGACCTACGTCCGCGTGTACTCGGGCAAGGTCGACTCCGGCGCCCAGGTCATCAACTCGACCAAGGGCAAGAAGGAGCGTCTGGGCAAGCTGTTCCAGATGCACTCCAACAAGGAGAACCCGGTCACCGAGGCCCAGGCCGGCCACATCTACGCGGTCATCGGTCTGAAGGACACCACCACCGGTGACACCCTGTGCGATCCGCAGAACCAGATCGTGCTGGAGTCCATGACCTTCCCGGATCCGGTCATCGAGGTGGCCATCGAGCCGAAGACCAAGGCCGACCAGGAGAAGCTGGGCACCGCCATCCAGAAGTTCGCGGAGGAGGACCCCACCTTCAACGTGAAGCTGGATCAGGAGACCGGCCAGACCGTCATCGGCGGCATGGGCGAGCTCCAGCTCGACATCTACGTCGACCGCATGAAGCGCGAGTTCAAGGTCGAGGCCAATATCGGTAAGCCGCAGGTGGCCTACCGTGAGACCATCACCAAGCCGGTCGACAAGTACGAGTACACCCACAAGAAGCAGACCGGTGGTTCGGGCCAGTTCGCCCGCGTCATCATCGGTCTCGCTCCGCTGGTGGACGCCGAGGACGGCGCGACGTACGAGTTCGAGAACAAGGTCACCGGTGGCCGCGTTCCGCGCGAGTACATCCCGTCGGTCGACGCCGGTATCCAGGACGCCATGCAGTACGGCGTGCTCGCTGGCTTCCCGCTGGTGAACGTGAAGGCTTCGCTGCTCGACGGCGCCTACCACGAGGTCGACTCCTCGGAAATGGCGTTCAAGATCGCGGGTGCGATGGCCCTCAAGGAAGCGGCTCGCAAGGCCGGTCCGGTGATCCTCGAGCCGCTCATGGCGGTCGAGGTCATCACGCCCGAGGACTACATGGGCGAAGTGATCGGCGACCTGAACTCCCGCCGTGGCCAGATCCAGGCCATGGAGGAACGCAGTGGTGCCCGTGTCGTCAAGGCGCTGGTTCCGCTCTCGGAGATGTTCGGCTACATCGGTGACCTGCGGTCGAAGACCCAGGGCCGGGCGAACTTCTCCATGGTGTTCAATTCGTACGCGGAGGTTCCGGCCAACGTGTCGAAGGAGATCATCGCCAAGGCGACCGGCGAGTAATTCGCTGTCGGGGCGAATTTGCGAGAATTCGCCCCGAATGGTCGTCGATCGACCCCAAGTAATACAAACCGCACTGCTGCAAAAAGCACGCACTAACTAGTCCAGGAGGACAACAGTGGCGAAGGCGAAGTTCGAGCGGACGAAGCCCCACGTCAACATCGGCACCATTGGTCACGTCGACCACGGCAAGACCACGCTGACCGCGGCGATCACCAAGGTGCTGGCTGACAAGTACCCGGACCTGAACGCGGCCTTCGCGTTCGACCAGATCGACAAGGCGCCGGAGGAGAAGGCTCGTGGTATCACGATCAACATCTCCCACGTCGAGTACCAGACCGAGAAGCGCCACTACGCGCACGTCGACGCCCCGGGTCACGCGGACTACATCAAGAACATGATCACCGGTGCCGCCCAGATGGACGGCGCGATCCTGGTCGTGGCCGCCACCGACGGCCCGATGCCGCAGACCCGTGAGCACGTGCTGCTCGCCCGCCAGGTCGGCGTTCCTTACATCCTTGTCGCGCTGAACAAGTCCGACATGGTCGACGACGAGGAAATCCTCGAGCTCGTCGAGATGGAGGTCCGCGAGCTGCTGGCTTCGCAGGAGTTCGACGAGGACGCCCCGGTTGTCCGCGTCTCCGGCCTGAAGGCCCTCGAGGGCGACCCGAAGTGGACCGAGTCGGTTCTCGAGCTGATGAACGCCGTCGACGAGTCGATCCCGGACCCGGTCCGTGAGACCGACAAGCCGTTCCTGATGCCGATCGAGGACGTCTTCACGATCACCGGTCGTGGCACCGTCGTCACCGGTCGTATCGAGCGTGGTCAGATCAACGTGAACGAGGAAGTCGAGATCGTCGGCATCCGCGAGAAGACCACCAAGACCACCATCACCGGCATCGAGATGTTCCGCAAGCTGCTCGACTTCGGTCAGGCGGGCGACAACGTCGGTCTGCTGGTCCGTGGCATCAAGCGCGAGGACGTGGAGCGCGGCCAGGTCGTCATCAAGCCGGGCACCACCACCCCGCACACCGAGTTCGAGGGCCAGGCGTACATCCTGTCGAAGGACGAGGGCGGCCGCCACACCCCGTTCTTCAACAACTACCGCCCGCAGTTCTACTTCCGTACCACCGACGTGACCGGCGTCGTGACCCTCCCCGAGGGCACCGAGATGGTCATGCCGGGCGACAACACCGAGATGAGCGTCAAGCTCATCCAGCCGGTCGCCATGGACGAGGGCCTGCGTTTCGCGATCCGTGAGGGTGGCCGCACCGTCGGTGCCGGTCGTGTCACCAAGATCGTCAAGTAATTCCCTGAATTACTGAGAGGGCCGTTCCCCTTCGGGGGAGCGGCCTTTTCGCTTTTCCGCGTCGTTCACCCAGTCGGTGACCGCGGTGCCGGTGACCATGCCGTCGGTGCCGGGCAGCACCGTGGGCGGACGATCGTCGCGGTAGCTCTCGGCCATCCGATGCGCCTTTTCGCGATGCTCGTCGGTGACCTCCGGCTCCGGGGTGACGTGTCGTTCGTCCTGCCGCGCCGATTCCCGGTGTGTCCGTTCTTCTTCCGTGCTCATGACGCAGACGTGCCCGGGCTGGGCCCGGGCAAACGTCAGCGCTGCGGTGCGGTGGCGACCGGGCCGGTCGCGGGGAGCGCGCCGAGCAGGCGGCCGGAGTCGAAAGCGGCTGCGGCGCTGGGGAGTTGGGCCGGGCGGCCGGAGGCGATGACGCGGACGGTGCCGCTGCCCGCGGTGGGGCGGCCCAGGGCGTCCAGGCGGCGCAGGGTCTGGCCCGCGACGGCCTCGGCGCTGTCGAAGACGCGGACCCCGGCGGGGAGGGCGGCGAGGATGTCGTCGAGGACGAGGGGATAGTGGGTGCAGCCCAGCACGATGCCCTCGGTGTCGGCGGGGGTGCGGGCCGCGGCGTCGGCGATGGCCTCGGCGATAACGGGCAGATCGCCGCGGTCGATGGCATCGGCCAGCCCGTGGCAGGCGACGCCGGTGATGTCCGCGTCGCCGCCGAAGCGGGCGATGAGGTCGGCCTGGTAGGCGCTGGCGGTGGTGGCCGCGGTGGCCCACACCGCAACCTTGGAGCAAGCGGCGGCGGCGGGCTTGATGGCGGGCACGGTGCCGATCACCGGCACGCCGTCGCCGACCATGGCGCGGACCTGTTCGAGGGCGGTCACGCTGGCCGTATTGCAGGGCAGCACAATGACTTCCGCGCCTTCGCCGAGGGCGAGGCGGGCGGTGTCCAGTACCCGATCGACGACCCACTGCTCCGGTTTGGGTCCCCACGGCGCGCCGTCGGGATCGTTGAGCAGCAGCAGATCGAGATCGGGCCGCAGCTTCCGCAACCAGGCGGCCGTGGGCAGCAGCCCCAGTCCGGAGTCGATGAGCGCGACGATCACACCTTGCACGGTAGTGAAACCCCCCGACCGATCGCGAACGCGGGTCGAAAAGTCCGGTGTCGGCCGGGATTACCCGCGCCGACCGTCGGGATTACCTCGGAGGTAATTGGCCCGGGCGGTCGCGCCACCTAGCGTTTCGAACCATGTCCGCTTACGGTTTCGCCCATCTTCGCGCCCGCCGCCCGCATCCGGAGATCCTGGAGTATCTCGAGCGCATCCAGGCCACCCTGGATCCGTTCGCGGGCCGCTTCGTCATTCACGGCCCGCCCGTCGAGGTGGTCGAAGGGGAGTGGCCGGGCACCATGGTGCTCATCGAGTTTCCCGATATGGACCGGGCCCGCGCCTGGTACCGCTCGCCGGAGTATCAGGCGATCCTGCGGCTGCGGGCCGACCACGTCGACGGCGACCTGCTGCTGATCGAGGGTGTCGGCCCCGACTACGACCCGCGCGAGCGGGCCGCCAAGCTCCGCGCCGAGAGCGCCGCCTAACCGACAGGGGTTTGGGGTCGCAGGTTCGCGGCGAGTTCGGCGCGGGCCTTCATGACCTTGCCGACCATGCTCGCGCCGACCACCGCCACCAGTTCGCCCGCGCGCAGATAGTGGGCCAGGAACTTGCGACCCTTGTCCTCGACGATCCGGATCTCATCGGCGAGGGCCGGGATGCCGAGGACCTGAATCTTCATGTCGTACTGGTCGCTCCAGACATACGGCACCTGGACCTCGGCGGTCGGTTCGGTGCCGAGCAGCGCGGCGGCCAGCGTCTGGGCCTGCTCCCCGGCATTGGTCCAGTGTTCGACGCGCTTGTTGCGGCCGACGGCGTGCGGCCAGGCGGCCACATCGCCGACCGCCCAGACGCCGGGCACGGCGGTGCGGCCGTGCTCGTCGGTGAGGACGCCGCCGCCGTCGGCGGGGTTGGCCAGCGGTATGCCCGAACCCTCCAGCCATTCGGTGACCGGCACCGACCCGATGCCGATGACCACCAGGTCGGCATCGAGCGCGTCGCCGTCGGCCAAACGCACGCCCTTGACCGAGTCGCCCTCGGCGACAAGCGATTCCACGCCCACCCCACACCGAACGGTGACGCCCTCGGCCTCGTGTAGCCGGGTCACCAGTGCGCCGACCTCCGCGCCCAACGCGGCGTAGAGGGGAGTGGGCTGGGGTTCCACGATGGTCACGTCGAGGTCGCGAGAGCGGAAGCTTGCCGCGAGTTCGCAGCCGATGAAACCAGCGCCGACAATGACCGCCTTGCGCGCGCTGCCGAGGTGCTCGCGCAACCCGGCGGCGTCCGCGTGCGAGCGCAGCACGTGCACCCCGTCGACCGCGGGCAGATTCGGAATGCGCCGCGGCCGCAGCCCGGTGGCGATCACCAGCGCGTCGTATTCGATTTCGCTGCCGTCGGCCAGTCGCACCCGCCGCGCGACGGTGTCGACGCCCGTGGCGGCCACCCCCAGCCGCAGCCGAATGTCTTGTTCGGCAAAGAATTCCGCAGGCCGCAGCGCGGTGTCGTCGGTCTCCCCGCGCACGTACTGCTTGGACAGCGGCGGCCGGTCGTAGGGCGCGCGGTTCTCCTCGCCCAGCAGCGTGATCTCGCCGGTGTATCCCCCGCGTCGCAGTTCCTCGGCGGTGCGCAGTCCCGCGAGCCCCGCGCCAACAATTAGAACGTGTTCTACCGAGTCCGACATGGGCCAACCATATCGGTTCACGGGGTCGTGCGCGGATGTGTCGCCCGTCACACCCGAACTGCGGCCGAAGCGTATCCGAGCATTGATTGATCGCCCGGTCAATCAGGAATACAACGGGATCAGAACATATTTCTCGCCTTTAGAAGGAGGCATTCCATGTTCACCGTGAGTCGCGCTGAGCAGGCCGTAACGGTCGTCCTCGGCGCAGTCGCCGCGCTGTCCCCGATCTGGGTGGCGCACAGCAGCCGCGCTCTGTGGGCCCTCGTGGTGCTCGGCGTGCTGATCGCACTCGCGGGCCTGTCCCAGCTTGCCGATCGGGCCAGCGGCTGGACCGGCCGCGCGCTCGGCGTGCTGGGCGTCCTGATGTTCATCTCCCCGTGGGTGATGAACTTCCACTCCTACAGCAACGCCTCCTGGGTTGCGTGGATCGTGGGTGCGTTGACGGTGGTGGTCGCACTGGCCGAGATGCCCGAGGTTTCGGGCCGCTTCGGCGCGGCGGCGCACTGACCGCTACCGGGCACGCCGGTCTCGGGCCCCCGTGATTGCGGGAGAGCCGCCTGAGGTCGGCGTGTCCGCGCGTTATGCTTGTCGTCTACGTCCGCCCGACCGGTCGCGGAAGCCTCCGCTGGTACGGCGTGAGGAGGAAGTCGAGCAGTGCCCACATCACGGCGTCGCCGGAGCAAGAAGGTCGACGGGGATGCTCGCCAGCTCATCCTGGATGCCGCCGAAAGCCTTTTCGCGGCCCACGGATTCGATGCGACCGCCACCGCGTCCATCGCGGAGGCGGCGGGTGTGCCCAAGGGCCTGGTCTTCTATTACTTCCCCACCAAGGGCGCGATTCTGTCGGCCCTGATGGCCGAGCGCGTCCCGTCGCAGCCGCTCGACGACATCGAATCGGTCGTCGTCCCCGGCGATCCGGCCAAGAGTCTGGTCAATATGGATGCCGCGCTGAATCTGCGCGAGAACAATTCCTCGGTGCTGCGGGTGATCATGTGGCGCGAGGCCGACACCCATCCGGATGTGCGGAAACAATTGCGCCGCATGCGTGATCAGTTGCTGGAGGCCACCGCCCGGGTGCTGGCCGCGAGCACGCCGACGCCGGTCCAGCCCGGTACCCTGCGGGCGTGCGCGGCGGCGTGGGTGTCGGCCATGCTGGCCATCGCGAGCACCGATCGCCTGCACGCCCTGGACGGGGTGCCGTTGCCGACGGGTGACGAGATCATGAATGTGGCCCAGGTGGTCGCGGCGGGCATGAGCCATATGGGTTGAGCCGCAGCGCCGGGCGATCGCCCGGCGTCGTCAATCCCCCAATACCCTTGGTCGTGAGCCGGTTTCGGGACGGGTACTCACACACCTTCGCTACGGCCCGAGTCGCACCCGCTCGGGTGGGCCGGTAAGAATGTCGGCCATGGATGCCGATTTCACTGCCGGTCCGGGAGATTCGCGCCCCGCGCGTGCGCCGGGTTATCGCCTCACCCACCCGGACACCGCGTCGCCGGGCACCTCGCCGAACCCGGTGCTCACCGGCATCGATACCGGCGGCCACGGTGGCCTGGGCCGCAATGGTCAGGACGCGCAGGCCGTGCAGTGGTCCAGTGCGCCCGTAACCCTGCGCGGCGCACCGGATTCGGACGGCCTGCCGCGGCGGCTGGCCCCGGACCTGCCGCAGCGCACCGCCGAGCCCGAGGCGGTGGCCGCCCGGCTGGCGGCCGAGGGTGAGCCGCTCGGCGCGGACGCCTTCGCGGCGCGTGCGACCACCAACGGCTCGCTGTACAACCGAACCAGTTACGACACCGGATCATTGACCCGCCCCGAGCCGAACGGTGAATCGTTCACCGCCGCCCCGGCGGTGGGCGTCGAGGGGCTGGCGATGGGCACCGAGGGGCTGGGCGTGCGCCCCGCCGCCAACGGTTCACCCTTCGCCGCCTCCCCGGCCGCGGAGATCGAGGGTCTGGATGCCCGTCCGGCGACCAATGGTTCGCCGTTCGCCGACCGCTCGGACGCGCGTTCGGAGGTGTTCGGCGCGAGCCCGGCCGTCGAGATCGAGACTCCCGTGGCGCGTCGCTACGCGCCGGACCCCGAGCCGCCCGCCCGGTTCGAGGCCCCGGCCCGCCTGGAGAGCCTGGAGGCCGTCGCCGCCTCGCTGCGGGAAACCGCCGAGGAGTCGCCGCGCGCATCCACGCCCCCGGCGAAGGCGCCGTCCCGCCGTCGCGCCGCACCGGAACCCGTTGTGGAGCCGCCGGTTTCGGCCAAACCCGAGACCAAGGCCGCCGCCGAGTTCCGGACCAGCGACGCCACCATCGACCTGCACCACATCATGCGCCTGCTGACCGCCAGCCACGATCTCGACGAGGCCGCCAAGGCCGCCGAAGCCGGAGAGATCTCGGTCGCGGATTTGGCGAAGGTCGCCCAGCGCACCCGCGCGGCCGCCGTCGAATTGGTCGCCGCGTGGTACGGCGGCGCGGACCACATGCGCAAATTCGGTGAAGTGCTGTTACAGGCCGCGGCTGAAACCGCTTGAGAGAGATCTAGGATTCGATCGAGAAAGGACTTCTCCGGCCCACCCACGCAGGAGGCGCGATGAGCGGAACCGGCGTCGATGCCGAGGCGCTTACGGCGGCCGCGGTGCAGGCGGAATTGGCGGCGCTCGCGGATCCGGCCGATGCCGTGCATCTGCAGCGGTTTTTCAAGACCGGGCCGGGGGAGTATGGGGAGGGTGATGTTTTCATCGGCGTCCGGGTGCCGCAGACCCGGAAGGCCGTGAAAGCGTTTGTCGGGATGCCCCTTTCGGAGATCGATGTTTTGCTCGACAGCCCGGTGCACGAGCACCGGCTGGCCGGGTTGGTGATGCTGAATGGGGAGATGGCGAGGGCGTCGCGCAAACGCGGGGGAGACGCGGCGCGGCAGCGGGAAATCGTCGATCTGTATCTGGCCGCGGTGCGGCGGGGGCGGGTGAACAACTGGGATCTGGTCGATGCCTCGGCGGAGTTCGTGCTCGGCCCGTGGCTGTTCGAGCGGCCGCGGGATCTGCTCCACGAATTCGCGGCCTCGGATTCGCTGTGGGAGCGGCGGGTGGCCCTGCTCACCACTTTCGCCTTCATCAAGCAGGGCGATGCCTCGACCACCCTCGAGTTGTGCGAACAACTGCTCGTCGATCGCCGCGATCTGATTCAGAAGGCGGTCGGCTGGATGCTGCGGGAGATCGGAAAACGCGTCGATCCGGCGATTCTCACCGGATTTCTGGACGCGCACGCGGCCGCCATGGGCCGGACCGCGCTGAGTTACGCGACCGAACATCTGACGCCTGAGCAGCGGATTCATTACCGCGCTCAGCGATGAGATCGACGCTGCCCAATTGCTGTGACGCACGGCTCTGATCAACAACGCTGACTGTTCACCCTGTGTTCAGTTTACGTTAACCTAGCGCAATCATTCTGTGATCAGTCGGCGACGGCCGATACCAGCTCGAAATGAGTTGGCACCCCTCGTGCGGAGACCGCCGTCCTTGGCGAGAGCACGAAACGAACGGTGATAGCTGGGAGATTCCCGAGTCCCGTTCTCCCACATGCACATCACTATCCATGGAGTGCGTCGGCGGGTTTCCTTCGGGCTGCCCGTCGTGGTCAGCGCTGCCCCCGTATCGCCATGCCTTTGAGAAAACTGATCGCCCAGCCCGCCCAGATCTCCCGTTCCACCAAGGCCGCCGCGGCCGTCGCCCTCGCCGTCACCGCCGTGGTCGCCGCCTCCGGCGCCGCGTCCGCCGATGTCATCAATGGCGTCCCGCCGGAATTCCAGGGCACCGCCCAGCAGGTTCAGCAGCAGGCCGTGCAGATCGACAATGGTCTGCCCGCCCCGCAGCAGGACCAGGTCCGCCAGTTCGTGCAGGGTCTGCCCGCGCCCTTCAACCAGCTGCTGCCCCCGGTCTTCAGCAATGACCTCGACGGCTGGATCCGCAACGCTCTGTATGTCATGAACCAGCACGGCATTCCGGGTAGCTACGACGGCATCTTCCGCAATATTCAGCGGGAGTCGGGCGGCAATCCGCAGGCCATCAATCTCTACGATTCGAATGCCGCGGCCGGTATCCCGTCCAAGGGTCTGCTGCAGGTGATCGACCCGACCTTCCAGGCCTACCACGTCGACGGAACGTCCTGGGATATCTACGATCCGGTCGCGAATATCGCGGCGGCCTGCAACTACGCGGCCCACCGCTACGGCTCGATCGACAACGTCTTCGGGGCCTATTAGTCGATTCGAGTACCCCCGTCATCCCGGCATGTTTTTGGCCGGGATCCACACTGGCACCGTGGATTCCGGCCAAAAGCGCGCCGGAATGACGGGGGTATTTCGTTTTCGGGGAACCGTCAGAACTGGATCTTCAGGTGATCGGTCACCGGTCGGGCCTGGCAGCCCAGGATGTACCCATTGGCGATGTCCTCGGGATCGAGGATTTCCGCGTTCTCCATTTCCACCGCGCCCTCGAGCACGGTGCAGGCGCAGGATCCGCATTCGCCCTCGAGGCAGGAGTAGGGCACGTCGATGCCCTTGGACAGCATGATGTCGACCAGCGTCTGGCTGCGCGGCCAGGTCAATTCGTGGGTCTCGCCGTCCAATTCGACCTCGACGCTGGCGGCGTCGGCGGCCTCCTCCGCGGTGATCTCGGTCGGGGCGACCGCGGCGAAGGGGTCGCCGGAGAGCGAGTTGAAGACCTCGGCGTGGGTCCGGTTGCGCGGCACGCCGAGCTGGCCGAGGGCGTCGTGCACGCGGTCCATGAACGGCTTGGGGCCGCACATGAAGGCCTCGTAGGAGGTGTACGGCGCGACCAGGGTGGCCAGCGCGTCGGTGGTGGGCAGGCCCTGCAGGTGCTCGAGCCAGTGCACGACGACCAGTCGCTGCGGGTGCTTGTCGGCGAGTTCGCGCAGTTCGCGGGCGAAGATGACCGAGTCGTGGTCGCGGTTGGCGTACACCACCACGATGCGCCCGTTGCCGCGCGAGAGCGCCGACTTGAGGATGGACATCACCGGGGTGATGCCGCTGCCCGCCGCGAACAGCAGCAGATCCTCGTCCAGGTTCTTGGGCGTGAAGACGCCCGAGGGCGGCAGCACCTCGAGGGTGTCGCCCGCTTTCACGTTGTCGCACACCCAGTTCGAGGCGTAGCCGTCGACGGTGCGCTTGACGGTCACCTTCGGCTTGTCGTCGGTGTGGGGTGAGCTGGCCAGCGAGTAGCAGCGGGCCACGGACCCGGTGAGGTCGCTGGGGATGCGCAGGGTCAGGAACTGGCCCGGCGCGTAGGCGAAGCGCTCGCGCAGGTCCTCGGGCACGTCGAATACCAGCGAGCAGGAGTCGGCCGTCTCGTTGATGACCGCGGAGACCCGCAGCACGGCCGATCGCGAGCTGTGCGGTACGTCGACGGTGGTCATAGTGTCCTCTCGAACCCGGCGGTGATGGTCAGCCGGTGCAGTCTACCGAAACTAGAACGTGTTCTAGTTTCACTATACGTGGCTGTCTCGCTGCCGGACAAGCTGAGCCTCGAGGCCCGCGACGAGGACGTCCATCGAGAAGTCGTAGGAGTACCTACCGCGCAGATCGGCCAGGTGTTTGGTGGCGCGTTCCACCGCCTCGGGCAGCACCCGATCCACGAGGGCGTTGCGGTCGCGCGGGTTCACCTTGGAGCGACCGAACAGATAGGTGTGGATGGTGGCGTAGGCGGAGAGCACATTGCGCTCGTCGAATCCGGCGTCGAAGAGGATTTCCATGACGGCGGCGATGAGGTCGAGCTGTTTGCCGAGCATCTGCTCGATGAGCACATCGCCGAGACCCGGGTGTTTGCGCAATTTTTCGTCGATCTGGTCGATCAGATCGCGCAACCGCATTTGCCACGTACCGAATTCGGGTGGCGGCTTGCGCACTCCGGTGAGCGCGGCGGTGGCGACCAGATCGAGTAGCTCGCGCTTGTCGGCGACGTAGTAATAGGGGGCCATCGGTGAAACTCCGAGTTCGCGGGAGAGTCGTCGCATGGACAGCTTCTCCACGCCGTCCTGCCGAACCACCCGCAGGGCGGCTTCGACGATCTCGGATTCCGAGAGGGTGTTGCCGCCCCCGCTTGTCTGCATGCGCCCGACTCCCATACCGCCTCGACCACTATGGGGACGCAATACCGTCCCCGACCTGTTCACCCGCCAATTTTCCTCCCGCAGTGTAGAGGGCGAGCCGACAAGGTGGTCGAGCTACGGCGTTACACGAACCCGCTCACCGGGAAACGGTGGGCAAATTACGCACCGCCAGCGCGCCAATCATCATTGCTAACGGTGTGCTGACTTAGCATTCGGGAATGCGCCATGATCGCCTTCCCGATGGTTTCGGGGTGCGAATCGATCCCAAGGTGCGCACTTATTCCGGTGGACGGCTCCTGGTCGGCGGCACGCCGACGAGGTTGCTGCGGCTCGCGCCGGAAGCTGCGGCCTTGATCGGTGACGGCTACCTCGAGGTGACCGACCCCGCGTCGGCTCGGGTTGCCAGACGTCTTCTGGATTCCGGAGTCGCGAATCCGCGGCCGCGGCTGCTGCCGTCGCTGGAGGACGTCACCGTGATCGTGCCGGTGCACAACAACGCGCCCGAACTCTCGCGGCTGCTGTCGGCGCTGCGCGGGCACACGGTGATCGTGGTGGACGACGGCTCGGACCGGCCGGTGCGGATTCCGCCGGATCGCACCAACCGCTGCCGGGTGACGGTGCTGCGCCGGGATACCCCGCAGGGCGTGGCCGCGGCGCGGAATTTCGGATTGCGGGCGGCGGCAACCGAATTCGTGGCCTTCCTGGACCCGGACGTGGTGCCGCGCACCGGCTGGCTGGAGGTCATGCTGGGCCATTTCAGCGATCCGAAGGTGGCGCTGGTGGCCCCGCGCATCCTGGCCATGGATCCCGATTCCACCGTGCTGGCCCGCTACGAGCACACCCGCGGCTCGGTGCACCGGGGCCGCCGCGAGTCGGCGGTGCACGCGCACGGCCCGGTGCCGTACGTGCCGAGTTCGGCGGTGCTGGTGCGTCGCCTGGCGCTGCTGGCCGAGGGCGGTTTCGACGAGTCCATGGCCGCGGGCGGCGATGTGGATTTGTGCTGGCGACTGGATCGGGCGGGCTGGCGGCTGCGCTACGAACCGGCCGCGCGGGTGGCGCACAGCAATCCGGTGTCGCTGCGAAAGTGGTTCGTTCACAAGGTCACCCACGGGACCGGGGTGGCCCCGCTGGCCCAGCGGCATCCCGGACTGGCCGCCCCGCTGTCGCTGCCGATCTGGACCGCGGTGTCGGCGCTGCTGCTGGGCACGCTGTCGCGCTGGGGTGTGTTCGGCGGGGTACTGACCATGGCCGCCACGCTGATTCGATTACGCCGGGTCTTCGCCGGGCTCGACAATCCGACGCGGGTGGCCGCCATCTATATGACGCGCGGTTTCACCGGCGGCGTCTGGCGACTCGCCTCGGCGATGTGCCGACACTATTGGCCGGTCACGTTGTTGGGCATGCTGTGCTCGCGGCGGGTCCGCCATATCGCCATCACCCTGGCCATGGCCGAGGGCCTGGCCGACTGGTTCACCCACCGGGAGCCCGGCAGTCTGGATCCGCTCCGATACGTGGCCTGCCGCAGGCTCGATGACGTGGCCTACGGTGCCGGCCTCTGGTGGGGCGCGGCGCGTGAACGGAGCGCGTCGGCACTGAAACCGACTCTGCCGCCGAGCTGATGCCCTGATCGCGAGGGCTCGGTCAGCGAGCTGTCAGCCGGACCGGCATGTGTCGGACGCCGGTGTGCTTGTTGCTGCGGGTGTACTCGACCGGTCCGGTGAGTTCGACGGTGTCGACGCGGTCGAGCAGGGTGTCGAAGATGACCCGCATCTCCATGCGCGCCAGATTGGAGCCGAGGCAGAAGTGCCCGCCGCGCCCGAAGGCGAGATGCGGATTGGGACGGCGGGTGATGTCGAACTCGAACGGGTCGGTGAAGACGCTCGCGTCGCGATTGGCGGAGGTCCACCACAGGGTCACCTTGTCCCCGGCCCGAATTCGCCGATCGCGCAGCACGGTGTCGCGGGTGGCGGTGCGGCGGTTGTAGGAGGTGGAGGAGGCCCAGCGCAGCATTTCCTCGACGGCCCCGTCCAGGTGCGACCGGTCCCGCCGCAGCGTGCGCCAGATCTCGGGTCGTTCGATGAGCGCCAGCATGCCGACCGCGATGGAATTGCGCGTGGTCTCACTGCCCGCGGCGATGAGCAGGCTGAACAGCATGGCCTTCTCCATGGCCGACAGCGGTTGCCCGTCGATGGTGGCGTGCGCCGCGAGCGACATCAGATCCTCGGCGGGGCCGGCGGTCTTGGCCTCGAACAGCCGCGCGCCGTAGGCCCGGGTCTCGGCGACGGCCCGCTGGGTGCGCGCGGTGGCCTCGCCGAGGTCCCGATCGTCGTAATCCAGCGCCACATTCGCCCAGCCGAAGAGTCGATGCCGATCCTCCTGCGGCACGCCGAGCAGGTGCGCGACCGCCTGCAGCGGCAGTTCCGCGGCGAGGTCGAGCAGAAAGTCGCAGTCCCCCTTGGCCAGTGCCTCGTCGACGATCCGCGCGGCGCGTTGGCGCAGATCATCCTCGATGAGTCGCAGGGTGCGGGGCGCGAGGCTGGGCATGAGCAGTCGGCGCACCTCGGCGTGGCGGGGGTCGTCCATCATATTGAGCAGCACCCCGACCGCCCAGTCCACGGGCAGATCCTCGATGAGGGTCCCGCCGCCCGGGCGCGGCCCGCCGCGTTCGGAGGAGTAGGTCGCCGAATCCCCGGCCACGGCAATGATGTCCGCGTAGCGGCTGATCACCCAGAAGCCCTCCCCGTCCGGGGTGTGCGCGGTGGGCGGGTGCCAGAACACCGGTTCGTGCGCGCGGAGCTCATCGAAGACCGCGTGCGGGAAGCCGTGCGCGAAGCGGTCGAGGTCGGTCAGATCGATGTCCTCCACGGACCCACCCTGGCACAGTGGAGGGTGCCGCGGCGGTGGATTTGGTGAACTGTGTAAGCGAAATCCTGGTCACCGCAAGGGATTCGGCATCCGCGCCCGGACACCGCGGCGCGACTGAACTGTATATGTTTAACAAAATGCTACGCAGCTCACATTTCGCGGTGTGACTGTTGGCATGTGACCTGCCGGACAAACGTCCGACTTCTGCCTTCAGGTCTCAGGCGCGCCGGTACTCTTTGGGGCGGAAAGAAAGGCAAATGGTCAGCAATCTCGCAGGTGGAGGGCAGCCTCACCACGGCGTCGAACCGGGCAGTCAACTCGGGGCGCTCGAAACATATGCCGCCCAGGCGCACGGATACCTCAGTGTGGGCGGCGATCAGCTGGGGCAGTTGCCGGGTTTGCTGCGGCCGATGGTGCTCGAATCCTGGCTGCGCAGTGTGCGCGGCGGCGTGGATCCCATGGACGACGGTGACGGTCGGGGACTGCGCGGCGCGGATCTGGAGCGCTATCGCGACGCGCACGCCATTGCCGCGGTCATGCCGTTGGTGGACAAGCTATTACTGCGCGATGCGACCAGTACCGGGCTGATCGTGGTGGTGGCCGACCAGTTCGGCCGGGTGCTCTCGGTGCACGGCAATGCCGATCGCGTGCAGGCCGCCGCGGAGGCGGGCCTGCGCGAGGGCAATGATCTCAGCGAGCGCCGGGTCGGCACCAATGCCGTCGGCCTGGTGGTGCGCACCGGCCGCGCGGCCTGGATTCACGGACCCGAGCATTTCCTGCACCGCATGCACCAGATCACGGGAGCCGCTGCGCCGGTGCACGATCCGGACGGCCGCCTGGTGGGCGTGCTCATGATCGCCGGTGGGGTGCGGGTGGCGCGCCCGGAGATCCTGGCGCTGGTGAAGGCCGCCGCCACGGCCGCGGAGATGGATCTGCTGCTGGCCGCGGTGCGTTCGGGTCAGGACCGGCGCGCGCAGACCGACGCGCCCGCCCCGGAACGGTTGGGCCTCGAGGTGCTCGGGCTCGGGCAGCCGCAGTTGACCGTGGCGGGGGAGCGGGTTCCGCTGTCGCAGCGGCACGCCGAGATCCTGCTGCTGCTGGCCGAGCACACCGAGGGCCTGTCGGCCGATCACCTGGCACTGCTGCTCGACGACGCCGATCTGGACAATGCCACCATTCGCGCGGCCATGTCGCGGCTGCGGTCGGTGGTCGGATCGAATGTATTCGGTTCGCGCCCCTACCGTTTGCGCGTTCCGATCGCCACGGATGTGGAAGCGCTGCGCGCCGCACTGGATTCCGGCGACGTCGATACCGCCGTGCGTTTGTACGCGGGCCCGGTGCTGCCGCGCTCGACCGCGCCGGGAGTTATAGACATTCGCGATGAATTGCGAGTTCGCCTGCGCACCGCCGTCTTACGCTCGGGCGACGCCTCGGTCCTGAGTCGGTGGACGGCCGGTGCCGAGGGGCGCGACGATGCGGCCGCGTGGGCGGCCTACCGCGCCACCGTTGATCGCGAGTCTCCGCTGTACGCGCAGATCGAGGCCAAGATCCGCGTGCTCGATCGGCGCATGGGCGCCGATGCAACGCAGTTGCAACGTTTCGACTCATAGTCTCCACATCCGAAAGTGCGGTCGGTCACACCGCCGCCTCGCCATGTGGTCGCACCCACATTCATCGCGATCTTCGCGTCGGCTCGTCGCCCAACTAGACGCTCGTCCAACTTTTTTTTAGGAAAAAGTTCCTTTTTATTGTGTAAACGCCTAGTGTCCACATGCATGAACGGCATCCCTGTGATGCAGGTGACAGTTGGAGGAGATCGGCAGCAGGACACCAGTGGATGCGATGACCCGGAGGCACTCGCATCCCGGCCGACGAGCCAGTAGGCCCGGCCGCTTCGAGCACTAGTTGAATCACGCGCGGTTTCCCGCGCATTCGTCGAATCACCCAGGGCGGTGCGATCTTTCGCGGCCTGGTGCGCCCTCGTTCAGCGAGCGGATTCCAGGTCTATTTCGCGATGCCCGAAACAGTTGGTCGACATAGCAATTCGCCATGACAAGGGAGGCTCTGGTGCAGGGTACGGACTCGAGTGGTCTGCGACCGAAGGACGTTCCGCCGTCGGAGATCTCAGCGTCGTCTCCCGAGATCACAGCGCCGTTTCCCCTCGGACCCGCACAGCTCGGCGTCTGGTACGCGCAGCTGCTGAACCCGGATGTCCCCCTGACCATGGCCCAATACGTCGATATCGAAGGCGATTTCGATGTCGAGCTGCTGCTGCGGGTCTCCGACGACGGCGTGCCGCTCTGGCGCACCTCCCAGCTGCGCTTCGTCGAGATCGACGGCCAGCCCTTCCAGTACATCGACCCGACCGCGGGCCACAACACCACGCTGATGGATCTGCGCTCGGAAGCCGATCCCGTTGCCGCCGCGCACGAATGGATGCGCACGCAGATCGTGCGGCCGGTGGACGTGCTCACCGACGTCGACATGCTCTTCGCGCCCACCCTCATTCGCGTCGCCGACCGGCGCTGGTTCTGGTTCGTGGTCGGCCATCACATCGTGGGCGACGGCTATGCCGCCATGAACACCATGCAGTGGTCGGCGCGGCGCTACACCGCGCTGCGGCGCGGCCTGGAACCCGAGACGGTCAAGGTCGGCACGCTGCGGGAGCTGGTCGACTCCGAGCTGGCCTATCGCGAGAGCAGCCGATTCCAGACCGACCGCGCGCACTGGGCCGAGCGCACCGCCGGGCTGGACGGGCCCACCACCCTCAAGGGACGCACCGCCCCGCCGCGCGCGGGCAATATGCACTACGACGCGGCCCTGCCCGAGCAGCTGCAGCGGCGGATCGAAGAGGTTGGCGCGCAGCACGATTCGGGACTGGCCGGAGTTGTCGTCGCGGCCTTCGCGGCGTACCTGGCCCGGCTCACCGGCAAGGACGAGGCGGTGCTGAGCCTGCCGGTCACGGCGCGCACCACCGCCGTCATGCGGCGCTCGACGGGCATGCTGTCGAATATCGTCCCGCTGCGCATCGCCGTCGGCGCGGACACCACCTGGGGCGAACTGCTGAAGTCGGCGCGGGTGGAGATCTCGGGCGCGCTGCGGCATCAGCGCTACCGGCACGAGGACATTCACCGCGACGCCGAACAGCAGGGCAGCCCGGCCGCGCGCGGCCTGTTCGGCCCGATGGTCAACATCATGCTGTTCCACCCGCAGCTGGAGTTCGGGGATATCAAGGCGCGCCTGCACCTGCTGTCCTCGAGCCCGGTCGAGGACATGAGCCTCAATCTCATCTACGGCGAGAACGACCGCATCCATCTGGACCTCGAGGTCAATCCGAACCTCTACTCCAGCGCCGAGACCATCCGGCATCACCGGCGTTTCGTGAATTTCCTGGAGCGGCTGGTCGACCTGGACGCGGCCGCGCCGGTCGCCGGCGTGGACGTCTGCACCGTGCTGGAACGCGATGTGGTGCTGCGCCTGTGGAACGACACCGCGCATCCGGTGGACGAGGCGGCGACGCTGGTGTCGATGTTCGACGCGCGGGCCGCCCGCACCCCGTCGGCCCCGGCCGTGCGCTTCGCCGGTGAACCCGAACGCGATCTCACCTATGGCGCGTTCGCCGAGCGGGTGAATCGGCTTGCCCGCCATCTGATCTCGCTGGGAGTCGGCCCCGAGTCGCTGGTCGCGCTGCATCTGCGCCGGTCGCCGGAGCTGGTGGTCGCGATGTACGCCGTGCAGGCCGCGGGCGCGGCCTACGTGCCGCTGGATCCGGATCATCCGGCCGAGCGCATCGCCCACATTCTCAAGACGGCCTCGCCCGCGCTGCTGTTGACCACCGCAGCCGACAGCCCCGAAACCTCGGTCACCACACTGGATCTGGACGAGCTGGCCGGTGACGCGCTGGCCGGATACGCGGCCACCCCGGTGACCGATGCCGAGCGAGTGGCTCCGCTGCGCCCCTCGAACACGGCCTACGTCATCTTCACCTCGGGCTCGACCGGCCGCCCCAAGGGCGTGGCGGTGACCCATGCCGCGATCGTGAACCGCCTGGTGTGGATGCAGCGCACCTACCGGCTCGCCGATACCGATGTGGTGTTGCAGAAGACGCCCGCCACCTTCGACGTGTCGGTGTGGGAGTTCTTCTGGCCGTTGCAGATCGGCGCGACGCTGGTGCTGGCCCAGCCCGACGGCCACCGCGATCCCGCCTACCTGCGCGCCGCCATCGCCAAATACGGCGTCACCACGGCGCATTTCGTGCCCTCCATGCTGGACGCCTTCGTGGCCGAGCTGGAAGCCACCGGGGCCGAACTCGATTCGCTGCGTCACGTCTTCGCCTCCGGTGAGGCGCTGCCCGGTCCGACCGCGCAGCGGCTGCGCGCGCTGACCGGCGCGTCGCTGCACAATCTCTACGGCCCCACCGAAGCTGCGGTCGATGTCACCTTCCACGAGGTGACCGCCGCGGACACCGTTGCCGTGCCCATCGGAGCACCGGTGTTCAATACCCGGCTGTACGTGCTCGACGCACGCCTGCGGCCGGTTCCCGTGGGCACCCCGGGTGAGCTGTATCTGTCGGGGGTACAGCTCGCCCGGGGCTACGTGGGGCGTCCCGGTCTGACGGCCGAGCGTTTCGTGGCCAACCCGTTCGGCGCGCCCGGTGCGGCCATGTACCGCACTGGCGACCTGGTCAGCTGGACCGACAATGGCGAGCTGGAGTACCTGGGCCGCACCGATTTCCAGGTGAAGGTCCGCGGCCTGCGCATCGAACTCGGCGAGATCGAGACGGTGCTGGCGGGCGTGGACGGCGTGTCCCGCGCGGTGGTGATCGTGCGCGACGAGCAGCTGGTGGCCTACGTGGTCGCGCCCGCGGAATTCGATACGACCAGGCTGAAGGCCGCGGCGGCGCGGGCCCTGCCGGGCTATATGGTGCCGAGCGCGTACATGGTGCTCGAGGCCCTGCCGGTCAATGCCTCCGGCAAATTGGATCGGGCCGCCCTGCCCGAGCTGGTGCGGGTGGCGGCGCGCTACGAGGCTCCGGCCACCGTGACCGAACGCGCCGTGGCCCGGGTGTTCGCCGAGGTGCTGGGCGCGCCCGAGGTGGGCCGCACCGACGACTTCTTCGCGCTCGGCGGCAACAGCCTGATCGCCACCCAGGTGGCCGCGCGCCTGAACGCCGAGCTCGGCTCCCACCTGTCGGTGCGCGAAATGTTCAGCGCCACCAGCGTGTCCGAGCTGGCCACCGTGATCGACGCCCAGTTCCGCGATGCCGACGCGGCCGCGGGCAGCGCGGTCGCCCTGGTGCGGCGCGAGCGCCCCGAGCCGCTGCCGCTGTCCCCGGCGCAGCAGCGCATCTGGTTCCTGAACCGTTTCGACACCGCCAGCGCGAGCTACAACATGCCGTTCGTGGTGCGGCTGCGCGGTGCGGCCGACGAGTCGGCCATGCGGTCGGCGCTGGCCGACGTGCTGGACCGGCACGAGGTGCTGCGCACCGTATTCCCCTCGACTACAACCGGTTTCGCGTATCAGCGGGTGCTGCCCGTGGTGGAGGCGATCGACCCCGTGGAACGGGAGACGATCGACGCCGACGATCTGGACGAGCGACTGCGCGCCTTCGCGGCCCGCGGTTTCGACCTCGAGCACGAGATCCCGTTCCGTGCACGACTGTTCACCGTGACCGGTGCCGTCGCCTCGGATTGCGGACTGGGCGGTCCTGTTTCGGTGGACGCGGCCGATCTGGACGTCCCCGAATACGCCATCGCCATCGTGCTGCACCACATTGCCGCCGACGGTCTCTCGCTGCCGATCCTGGCCCGCGACCTGATCACCGCCTACCTCGCGCGCGCCGAGGGCCGGGCCCCGGGCTGGCAGCCGCTGGCGGTCCAGTACGCGGATTACACGCTGTGGCAGCGTGATCGCCTCGGCGTGGCCGAGGACGCGGACTCGCTGCTGTCCCGTCAGCTGGACTTCTGGCGCGAGACCCTGGCGGGCGCGCCCGACCTGCTGGAACTCCCGACCGACCGCCCGCGTCCGGCCATCGCGACCGGCCGCGGCGCGAAGGTGGCCGTCGAGCTGCCCGCCGACCTGCACACCCGACTCGTGGAAACCGCTCGGGCCGAGGGTGTTACGACCTTCATGCTGTTGCACGCCGCCCTGGCGGTGTTGCTGTCGCGTCTGTCCGGTGTGTCCGACATTGTCATCGGCACGCCGGTCGGCGGCCGCGGCGCGCGCGAACTCGACGACCTGATCGGCATGTTCGTCAATACGCTGCCGCTGCGCACCGAGATCGATCCGGCCGCGAGCTTCGCCGAGTTCGCTCGCCGGGTCCGCGACACCGATCTGGCCGCCTTCGCGCACGCCGATGTTCCGTTCGAGCAGCTCGTGGAGGTCCTGAATCCGCCCCGCTCGCAAGCGCGGCACCCGCTGTTCCAAGTGGCATTGTCGTTTACGGCCACCGGAGACATCAGCCTCGAACTGCCCGGATTGCTTGCCACGACAGGTACGCTGGATACCGGAGTGACCAAATTCGACCTCTCGGTCGCGGTCACCGAAAGCTTCGCCGGTGCCGGTCCCGGGGAAGGTCCGGCACCGGCGGGGATCCACGCGGAGTTCGAATTCGCGGTGGATCTCTTCGATTCCGTCACCGTCGAGGTGCTCGCGCGCCGTTTCACGCGCCTGCTCGAGGCCGTCACCGTCGATACCTCCGTCCCCGTGGACGCGCTGCCGCTGCTGTCCGAGGACGAATATGCCGATCTGACAACCCGTTCCGGCGGAGCGGTGGAGTCCATCCGTCTGCTGCCGGAGATCATGGCGAGCGCCGTGGCCACCGCGCCGGACCATCCGGCCCTGGTCGAGGGCGATATCGCGCTCACCTACAACGAACTGGACGCCACGTCGAATCGCCTGGCGCGCATGCTCATCGCGCGCGGCCTCGGACCCGAGGACATGGTGGCGGTGAGCCTGCCGCGGTCCATCGAGTACCTGGTGGCGGTGTGGGCCATTGCCAAGACCGGCGCGGCCTGGGTGCCGGTCGATCCGGCCTTCCCGGCCGACCGCATCGCCTACATCGTGCGGGACGCGGGCGCGGTGCTCGGCCTGTCCCTGGGCGCGGTGCGGGAGTCGCTGCCGGACACGCTGCCCTGGCTGCTCGTCGACGATGCCGGATTCACCGAGCGGTACACCGCTTTCGCGGGCGACCCGATCACCGACGCGGACCGGGTGCGCCCGCTGCGCCCACAGAATGTCGTCTACTCCATCTACACCTCCGGTTCGACCGGTCTGCCCAAGGGCGTGGTGGTCACCCATTCGGGACTGGCCGGTCTGTCCGAGGCGCAGTACGAGCGTTTCTCCGGCTCCGCCGACGCGCGCGTCCTGCATGTCACCAGCTCCTCGTTCGACGTCTCGATCGGCGAGCTGCTGCTGGCCCTGCGCTCGGCCGCCACCCTGGTGGTCGCGCCCACCGGCGCGCACATCGGCGCGGAACTGGCCGAAGTGATTCGCACGCAGCGGGTTACCCACGTCTTCATGACGCCGTCCGGCGCGAGCACCATCGATCCGGCGCAGGTGCCGACCCTGGCGCACGTCGCGGTGGGCGGCGAGGCGTTCGCCACCGAGATGGTGCGGCGCTGGACCGAAGCGGGGCGCGAGTTCATCAATGCCTACGGACCCACCGAGGCCACCGTGGTCGTGAACATCACCGGTCCCATGTCCCCGGATCGGCCGGTCACCATCGGCCGTCTGGTGCCGGGGGCGCGGGAGTGGGTACTCGATCGCCGCCTGCGGCCGGTGCCGGTCGGGGCGATCGGCGAACTGTACGTGGCGGGCAATCCGGTCACCCGCGGCTATCGGGACCGCCCGGCCCTGACCGCGGCCCGGTTCGTGGCCTGCCCGTGGTCGCCGGGTGAACGCATGTACCGCACCGGCGATCTGGTGCGCTGGACCGCCGACGGCGACGTGGAATACCTGGGCCGCAATGACACCCAGGTCAAGCTGCGCGGTTTCCGCATCGAGCTCGGCGAGATCGAGGCGGCCCTGGCGGCCCTGCCGCAGGTGCGCACCGCCGTGGTGACCCTGCACCGCGACGCCGCGCGCGGCGACCAGTTGGTGGCCTACCTGGTACCGAGCACCGGCGACATCGATGTGGCGCAGGTGCGCTCGGCGCTGTCGGGACGGCTGGCGGCGTACATGATTCCGGCGGCCTTCACGGTGCTCGACGCCCTGCCGATGACCGTGAACGGCAAGCTCGACTACCGCGCCCTGCCCGCGCCGGTCTTCGCGGCCCGCGAATTCCGCGCTCCCGCAACACCGGTCGAGGTGCTGGTGGCCGAGGTCTTCGCCGAGGTGCTGGGTCTGGCCCCGGCCGCCGAGGTGGTGCCCGCCGGTGCCGCCGGACGCGACCTGCCCGCCGCGGCGGGTGTCGGCGCGGACGACGACTTCTTCGAACTGGGCGGCAATTCGCTCATCGCCACCCAGGTGGTGGCCCGCCTGGGCGCGGCCCTGGACACCCAGGTGCCGGTGCGCCTGCTGTTCGAGGCGTCCAGCGTCGCCGAATTGGCGGCCCGGCTGGGTGCCTTGGCCGGATCGGGCCGCCGCGCTCCGCTGGTGGCGGGGGAGCGGCCCGAGATGGTGCCGCTGTCCTACGCCCAGCAGCGCATGTGGTTCCTCAACCGCTTCGACAACAGCTCCATCGCCGACAATCTGGTCGCCGCCCTGCGATTGGACGGCCCGCTGGACGTGGACGCGCTGGCGGCGGCGGTCACCGATGTGGTGGCGCGGCACGAGACGCTGCGCACCGTGTACCCGGCCGTGGACGGCGTGGGCCGGCAGGTGGTGCTGCCGGTCGAGAAGTCCGGTGTCGCACTGGTTTCCGAGCCGATCGAGGCCGAGCGGCTGCGGGCGCGGATCTTCGAGTTGGCGGTGCTGCCGTTCGCGGTGGACGAGCACGTGCCCGCACGGCTGACCCTGCTCATGATCGCGCCCGAGACCCACGTGCTGGTGCTGGCGGTGCATCACATCGCCGCCGACGGCTGGTCCATCGCGCCGCTGACCCGGGATCTCATGCTGGCCTACGCCTCTCGACGCGGCGGCGTGGCTCCCGCGTGGACGCCGCTGCCGGTGCAGTACGCCGACTACACGCTGTGGCAGCGCGAGCTGCTCGGCTCGGAGGACGATCCGGAATCGGTGCTGGCGGCGCAGATTCGCTTCTGGCGCACCGAATTGTCCGGGCAGCCGGAGACTTTGGAGCTGCCGGGCGATCGCCCGCGTCCCGCCGTGGCGACCCGTCGGGGCGCGCAGTACCGGTTCGGGGTCTCCGCCTCGCGGTACGCGCGGCTGCGTGAACTCGCCGAGCGCGATCACGCCACCGTCTTCATGGCGCTGCACGCGGCCTTCGCCACCTTGCTCGCGAAACTGTCCGGTACCGCGGACATTTCGATCGGCTCGGTGGTCGCGGGCCGCGGTGAGCAGGCCCTCGACGAGCTGGTCGGCATGTTCGTCAACACCCTGGTGCTGCGCACCGAGGTGGCGCCGCACCGGTCCTTCCGGGAGCTGCTGGCGCAGGTGCGCGAGACGGACCTGCGGGCCTTCGCGCACTCCGACGTGCCGTTCGAGCGTCTGGTCGAGGTGCTCAGCCCGATGCGCTCGCAGGCGCGGCACCCGCTGTTCCAGGTGGCCCTGGACCTCCAGAACACCGCGCACACCGGCCTGCAACTGGACGGGCTGACCGCGTCGCGCATCGATCTGGATCCCGGCATCGCCAAGTTCGACCTGCAGCTGTCGCTGACCGAGAACGCGGGCGGTCTGGACGCCATATTCACCTACGCCACCGACCTTTTCGACGAATCCACCATCGCGACCTTCGCGCGTCGCCTGGACCGGGTGCTCGAGGCCGTCGCCGCCGACCCGGAGCGCCCGGTCGGCGATATCGACCTGCTCACCGCCGATGAGCGCGAGCGCGTGTTGCGCACCTGGAACGCGACCGCGGTCGATCTGGACGTGCCCGCCAAGACGCTGGTCGCCCTGTTCGAGGCCCGCGCCCTGACCTGCCCGGGCGCGCCCGCCCTCGAGTTCGAGGCGACCACGCTGTCCTACGGCGAGTTCGCCGACCGGGTGCACCGCCTGGCTCGCAAGCTGGTCGAATCCGGTGTCGGCCCGGAATCCCGGGTGGCGCTGGCCATTCGCCGGTCCGCCGAGCTGCTGGTGGGCATGTACGCGATCCTGGCCGCCGGTGGCGCGTACGTGCCGGTGGATCCGGATCAGCCGGAGCTGCGCACCGATCACGTGCTCGACGCGGCCGAGCCGGTGCTCGTCCTCACCACCGAACGCGACGGATTCACCACCGCCCGCGACATTCCGGTGCTGGCGATCGACGCACTCGACCTGGGCGGCTATGCCGCCACCGCGCTCACCGACGCGGATCGCCGTGCGCCGCTGCGGGACTCGAACACCTGCTACGTCATCTTCACCTCCGGTTCGACCGGCCGCCCCAAGGGCGTGGCGCTCTCGCACGCCGCGGTGGTGAACCGCCTGGTGTGGGGTCAGGCCCAATTCGGCCTGACCGCCGCCGACGCGGTGTTGCAGAAGACCCCGGTCACCTTCGACGTGTCGGTGTGGGAGTTGTTCTGGCCCTTGCAGATCGGCGCGCGCCTGGTGATCGCCGCGCCGGACGGGCATCGCGACCCCAGGTACCTGGCCGAGCTGATCAGCGCGGCCGGGGTCACGCACGCCCACTTCGTGCCGTCCATGCTGGCGATCTTCGTGACCGAACCCGCCGCGGCGCGGTGCACCGGCCTGCGGCAGGTGTTCTGCTCCGGCGAGGCGCTGCCGATCGGCGCGGCCACCCGGCTGCGCGAGCTGACCGGGGCGCGCCTGCACAATCTGTACGGCCCCACCGAGGCCGCCGTGGAGGTCACCCACCACGAGGTCGTCGACACCGACACCGCGTTCGTGCCCATGGGTCGTCCGGTGTGGAACACCCGGGCCTACGTGCTGGATGTGCGCCTGAACCCGGTCGCGCCGGGTGTCGCGGGCGAGCTGTACCTGGCGGGCGATCAGCTGGCCCGCTGCTACCTGGGCCGTCCCGACCTGTCGGCGGATCGCTTCGTGGCCAACCCGTTCGGGACCTCCGAGCGCATGTACCGCACCGGCGACCTGGTCACCTGGGGTGCCGACGGCGAGCTGAACTACCTGGGGCGCACCGACTTCCAGGTCAAGCTGCGCGGTCAGCGCATCGAGCTCGGTGAGATCGAGGCGGCGCTGCTGGCGCAGCCGGGCGTCAATCAGGCCGTGGTGCTGGTCCGTTCGGATCCGCACGCGGGCGATCAGCTGGCGGCCTACCTGCTGCGCGATCCCGATGCCGGGATCGACCTGGACGCGATCAAGTTCGCGCTGGCTGGCGCGCTGCCGGGGTACATGATTCCGGCGGCCTTCGTGGTGCTCGACGCCTTCCCGGTCACCGCCTCCGGCAAGCTCGACCGGGCCGCGCTGCCGACCCCGGTGTTCGAGACCGCCGTCTACCGCGCTCCCGAGACCATGGCCGAGGAGGTCGTGGCGGGTGTCTTCGCCGATCTGCTCGGCATCGACCGGGTCGGCGCGAACGACGACT
The DNA here is from genome assembly GCF_035818515.1 of Nocardia sp. CDC153. Lineage (NCBI taxonomy): Bacteria > Bacillati > Actinomycetota > Actinomycetes > Mycobacteriales > Nocardiaceae > Nocardia > Nocardia sp. CDC153. Next base: position 268,866 of record NZ_JAYKYU010000001.1, read on the forward strand.
TCTTCTCCCTCGGCGGCAGCTCGCTGCTGGCCGCGCGGGCGGTGGCCCGCATCGGCGGCGCGTTGGACGCCGAGCTGTCGGTGCGCGAATTGTTCGACGCCCCAACGGTTGCCGAGCTGGCCGCGCTGGCCCAGGCCCGCTCGGGCAGCGCCGCTCACCTGCCTCTGACCGCTCGCCCGCGTCCGGAGCGGGTGCCCCTGTCGGCGGCACAGCAGCGCATCTGGTTCCTCAACCGCTTCCACGCCGACGGCCCCGGCCGCGCGGCGGACAATATCCCCCTGGTCCTGCGCGTCACGGGCGTGCTGGACGAGTCCGTGCTGAACGCCGCGCTGCGGGATGTGGTGTGGCGGCACGAAACCCTGCGCACCGTCTACCCCGACGGTCCCGAGGGACCCGAGCAGCGGGTGCTGCCGACCGTCGAGACCACGCTGCTCACCGAACGGCTCGCGGCGGACGAGATCCCCGCCCGGGTGGCCGAGCTGATCGCCTACGGCTTCGATCTGACCAGCGAAACGCCGTTGCGCGCTGCGCTTTTCAGCGCCTCCGACACCGAGCACGTGCTGGTACTGGTGGTGCACCACATCAGCGCGGACGGCTTCTCGCTGGGCCCGCTGGCCACCGACCTCATGCTCGCCTACCAGGCCCGACGCGCGGGCACCGCGCCCGCGTGGACGCCGCTGCCCGTGCAGTACGCCGACTACACCCTGTGGGAGGCGCGGCGGCGCGGTGACGACACCGATCCGACCACCCTCGGTTACCGGCAGTTGGAGTTCTGGCGACAGCGCCTGGCCGGGCTGCCCGAACAGCACGACCTGCCCGCGGACCGGCCCCGCCCGGCGGTCGCCTCGCTGCGCGGCGGCGTGCACCGCATGAGCGTCGACGCCGACCTGCACAGCCAGCTGGGCGAATTGGCGCGCAAGCACGACACCACCCTGTTCACCACCGTGCACGCGGCGCTGGCGGTGCTGCTGGCCCGGGTGTCGGGCGGCACCGATATCGCCATCGGCACGCCGGTCGCGGGCCGGGGCGAGCAGGCGCTCGACGGCCTGGTCGGCATGTTCGTCAATACGCTGGTGCTGCGCAGCGAGATCGATCCGCGCGCCGGTTTCGACACCGTGCTGCGCACCGTGCGCGCCGACGATATCGCCGCGCTCTCGCACGCGGACGTGCCCTTCGAGCGCCTCGTCGAGGTGCTGTCCCCGGCCCGCTCGCAGGCCCGGCACCCGCTGTTCCAGGTGGCCCTGACCTTCCACAACTACGAGCTGCCCACGGTGGAGCTGCCGGAGTTGGCGGTGCGTCCGGAGCCCCTCGACGCCGGGGTGGCCAAGTTCGATCTCCAGTTCACCGTGCTCGAGAACCGGGCCGCCGACGGCCACGCGGGCGGCCTGGACATCGAGATCACCTACGCCGTCGACCTTTTCGACGCCGAGACGGTCGCCGCCCTGGCGGATCGCTTCGACCGGGTGCTCTCGGCGGTCGCCGCCGACGCGACCGTGGTGGTCGGCGATATCGCGCTGCTCAGCACCGAGGAACGCGCCCGGGTCCTGCACGAGTGGTCCGGAACCGGTCCCGATATCGCAGAGTTCACCACGCTCGCCGACCGATTCGCGGCCGCCGCGGCGCTGGATCCGGCCGCACCCGCCGTCCGGGCCGGTGCCGTCACGCTCAGCTACGCCGAGCTCGACACCCGCTCCAACCGACTCGCGCGCTGCCTCATCGCGGCCGGTGTCGGACCGGAATCCCTGGTGGCCGTGGCTCTTCCGCGCACCGAGGACCTGGCCGTGGCCCTGCTGGCCGTGGTGAAGGCGGGCGGCGGCTATCTGCCCATCGACCCCAACTACCCGGCCGACCGCATCGAATACACCGTCGACGACGCCCGCCCGGTGTGCGCGATCACCAGCGGTGCGGCGGGCCTGGCGCACGGCTGGTTCGGTGGGCCGGTCATCGACCTCGACACCATCGGCCTGGACGGCTACGACGCCACCCCGGTCACCGATCGTGACCGCCGCGCGCCGCTGCGCCCGGCCGACACCGCCTACGTCATCTACACCTCGGGTTCCACCGGTCGCCCCAAGGGCGTGGTGATCCCGCACCGCAATGTGATCCGCCTGTTCGACAATGCCCAGGGGCACTTCGGTTTCGGACCCGACGACGTGTGGACCCTGTTCCACTCCTACGCCTTCGACTTCTCGGTGTGGGAGCTGTGGGGCGCGCTGCTGTACGGCGGCACCGTGGTGGTGGTCGACTACTTCACCTCGCGCTCGCCACAACAGTTCCGCGAACTGCTGGCCAGCGCGGGCGTGACCGTGCTGAACCAGACGCCGTCCGCGTTCTATCAGCTCGTCACCGCCGACGCCGAGGCCGACACCGACCTGGCGCTGCGCTACGTGATCTTCGGCGGCGAAGCCCTGGAGCCGCAACGGCTCTCGGGCTGGTTCGAACGCCACCCGCAGGCCCCGGCCCTGATCAATATGTACGGCATCACCGAGACCACGGTGCACGTCTCCTACCGGCCCATCACCCCGGGCACCGGTGCCGCCAGCGTGATCGGCGGCGCGCTGCCGGGACTGACCGTGCGCGTGCTGGATTCGCGACTGCTCCCCGTGCCGGTGGGCGTGCCCGGCGAAATCTATGTCTCCGGTGGACAGTTGGCCCGCGGCTACCTCGATCGCGCGGCGCTCACCGCCGGCCGCTTCGTGGCCGACCCGTACGGCGCACCCGGCGAATCCGCCTACCGCACCGGCGATCTGGCGCGCTGGACCGCCGACGGCGACCTGGAATACCTGGGCCGCATCGACCAGCAGGTGAACCTGCGCGGCTTCCGCGTCGAACTCGGCGAGATCGAGGCCGTGCTGCTGCGCGATCCGGACGTGCGCGAGGCGGCGGTCGTCGTGCGCCACGACGACGCCGTGGACGAGGCCCGGATCATCGGCTATGTGGTCCCGCGGGCCGACGCGGCGCTCTCGGTCACCGACCTGCGCGCGGCGGCGGCCCGGCAGCTGCCCGAGCACATGGTCCCGGCCGCACTGGTCGTGATCGACCGAATCCCGTTGACCGTCAACGGCAAGCTCGACCGCGCGGCCCTGCCCGCGCCGACCTTCGCGGGCACCGAGTACCGGCAGCCCGCCACGGTGGCCGAGGAACTCGTCGCCAACGTCTACGCCGAACTGCTCGGCCGCGAGCGGGTCGGCGCGGACGACGACTTCTTCGCCCTGGGCGGCAGCTCGCTGGTCGCGGCCAAGGCCGCGGCCCGCCTCGGCGAGGTCTTCGGGACGACGGTCGGCGTGCGCGCGCTGTTCGAGGTCCCGACCGTCGCCGCACTCGCGGCGCTGATCGCGGCGGGCACCGGGGAGGCGCGGCGGCCCGCGCTGGTCGCGGGCGAGCGCCCGGACCGGCTGCCGCTGTCCCCGGCCCAGCAGCGCATGTGGTTCATCAACCGCTTCGACCGCACCTCCACCGCCTACAACGTGCCGATCGCGCTGCGGCTCTCGGGCGACCTGGACGCCCAGGCCCTGTCGGCCGCCTTCGCCGACGTGGTGACCCGACACGAGACCCTGCGCACCGTCTACCCGGAGACCCCGGAGGGCGCGTCGCAGGTGATCCTGCCCGCGGCCCAGGCCTTCTCGGGTCTGACCATCACCTCGGTCACCGAGGTCGAGGTGCTGGACCGGGTGCGCGAGATCCTCACCACCACCTTCGACGTCACCGCCGAGGTGCCGCTGCGGGTGGAGCTGCTGCGCGTGGTCGACGCCGACGGCGTCCCCACCGGTGATCACGTGCTCGCCGGTGTGCTGCACCATATTTCGGCCGACGGCTCCTCGGTGGTCCCGCTGGTCCGCGATCTCATGCTGGCCTACCACGCGCGGCTGGCGGGCGCCGCGCCCGCGTGGCAGCCGCTGAGCGTGCAGTACGCCGACTACGCGCTGTGGCAGCACGCGCTGCTCGGCTCGGAGGACGACGCCGACTCGGTGGCCGCCACCCAGCTCGACTACTGGCGCACCACCCTGGCCGGACTGCCCGACCAGCTGGACCTGCCCACCGACCATCCGCGCCCGGCCCGACAGAGCCTGCACGGCAACTACATTCGGCTCCCGCTCGACGCCGAACTCCACGCCCGCCTCACCGAGTTGGGCCGCGCGCACGGCGCGACCCTGTTCATGGTCGTGCACGCCGCCTTCACCGCCCTGCTGGCGCGGCTGTCGGGCACCGACGACATCGCCGTCGGCACCCCGATCGCGGGCCGCGGCGACCGCGCCCTCGACGATGTGATCGGCATGTTCGTCAACACCCTGGTGTTGCGCACCAGAACCGATGCCGCGGAATCCTTCTCGGCTCTGTTGGGACGGGTGCGGTCCGGTGACATCGCGGCCTTCTCGAACGCCGACGTGCCGTTCGAGCGGCTGGTGGAGGTCCTGAACCCGGTGCGCTCGACCGCCCGCCACCCGCTCATGCAGGTGGGGCTGTCCTTCCAGAACGTGGAGCGCGCCGAGCTGGCCCTGCCCGGTCTGACCGTGGCCGAGATCGAATTCGACACCCACGTGGCGCAATTCGACCTGCACCTGTTCGCGGTCGACCACTACGCCGGGTCCGGCGCGCCCGCCGGGGTGGACCTCACCCTGGGCTACGCCACCGACCTGTTCACCGACGCCACCGCGCAGCGGGTCCTGGCCGCACTGGCCCGGGTGCTGGAAATCGTCGCCGCGCAGCCGCACCTGGCCATCGGCGATATCGATCTGCTGGGCGCGGGCCTGCGGCAGCGGGTGCTGCACGACTGGAACGCCACGGCCCGCCAGCTCGCCCCGGCCACCCTGGCCGATCTGGTCGACACCCAGGTGGCGCTCGCGCCGAACGCCGTCGCGGTGCTCGACGGCGAGACCACGCTCGGCTACGCCGAATTCGACGCCCGGGTCAATCGCCTGGCCCGCGCGCTCATCGGGTACGGGGTCGGACCCGAGACCGGTGTGGTGCTGGCCATGCGCCGCGGCATCGACCTGGTGGTGGCCATGTACGCGGTGGTCAAGGCGGGCGGCGCGTACGTGCCCATCGACCCGGACCATCCGGCCGAACGCATCGCCTACATTGTCGAAACCGCCGCTCCGGCAGTGATTCTCACCACCGCCGCCGACGGTGTGCCGTTCACCGCGCAGGTGCCGGTGCTCGAGGTGGACCGACTCGACCTCGGCGGCCTGCCCTCGGGCCCGATCACCGACCGCGAGCGGGTGCGCCCGCTGCGCGAGCAGCACCCGGCCTACGTCATCTTCACCTCCGGCTCGACCGGCCTGCCCAAGGGCGTGGCGGTGCCGCACGCGGCCATCGTCAACCAGTTGTACTGGCTGCAGGCCACCTTCGACCTGGGTGCGACCGACCGCGCGCTGCTCAAGACCCCCGCCACCTTCGACCTGTCGGTGTGGGAATTCTGGTCGGCCCTCACCACCGGCGGCAGCCTGCTGGTGTCGGCCCCGGGCGACGAACGCGATCCGGACCGCCTGCGCGCTCTGATCGAGACCCACGGGGTCACGGTCCTGCACCCGGTGCCGTCGCTGCTGGGCATGCTGCTGGCGGGCGGTCCGCTGCCCGCGACGGTGCGCACCGTGCTGGCCATCGGCGAGGCGCTGCCCGCCGCCACCGCCACCGAGTTCCTCGACCGGCACGCCGAGAAGGGATCGGCCGCACGGCTTTTCAACCTCTACGGCCCGACCGAGGCCGCGGTGTCGATCACCGCGTACGAGGTGCGCGAACGCCATCGCCACGCGGTGCCGATCGGCTCGCCCGCCTGGAACAGCCGCGTCTACGTGCTCGACGCCCGCCTGCAGCCGGTTCCGATCGGCGTGCCCGGCGAGCTGTACCTGTCCGGTGCGCAGCTGGCGCGCGGCTACCACGGCCGTCCGGCCCTGACCGCCGACCGGTTCGTGGCCGATCCCATTGCGGGCGGCCGCATGTACCGCACCGGCGATATCGTCCGGTGGCGGGCCGACGGCGCGCTCGAATACGTGGAACGCGCCGACTTCCAGGTCAAGATCGGCGGCTTCCGCATCGAGCTCGGCGAGGTGGAGGCGGCCCTGCGCCGGCAGCCCGGCGTGAGCGCGGCGGTCGCCGTGGCCCGGGCCACCGAGGGCGCGGGGGACCGGCTGGTCGCCTACGCCGCGGTCCCCGGTACCGCCGAGGAGCGCCGCGCGGAGGTGTCGGCCGCGCTGCGCGCCGCACTGGCCGCCGAGCTGCCGAAGTACATGGTCCCGGCCGCGCTCGTGGTGCTGGAGGCCCTGCCGCTCAATGCCAATGGCAAGGTCGATCGGGCCCGGCTGCCCGAACCGGTCTTCACCGTGGCGGCCTACCGCGAGCCGGTGGCCCCGCTGGAGCGGGCCGTGGCGGCCGTCTTCGCCGAGATCGTGGGCGCGGACCCGGCGACCGTCGGCCTGGACGCCGACTTCTTCGCCCTGGGCGGCAATTCGCTCATGGCGACCCGCCTGGCCGCCCGGCTCGGCGCGGACCTCGGTGTGCGCGTGCCGGTTTCGGCCCTGTTCGAGGCCCCGACCGTGGGCGGGCTGGCGGAATGGATCGCCGCCGCCGAGCCGGCCGGCGCCCGCCCCGCCCTGACCCGCCGCACCGAGTCGGGCCCGGCCCCGCTCTCGCTGGCCCAGCAGCGCATGTGGGTGCTCAACCGCCTGCACCCGGAGTCGGGGGCCTACAACGTGCCCGCCGCCGTCCGGCTCACCGGCGAGCTGGACCGGACCGCGCTCACCGCCGCCCTGCGAGATCTGCTGGAGCGCCACGAGATTCTGCGCACCCGCTACCCCGAGGTGGACGGCGAGCCCGTGCAGGTGGTGCTGGAACTCGGCGACCTCGACGGCGAGCTCACCCCGATCCCGGTGTCCGAGAGCGAACTCGGGGCACGCCTGCTCGCGGCCGCCACCGTCGGCTTCGACGTCACCGCCGCGCCACCTGTTCGCGCGCACCTGTTCGCGCTGTCGCCGTCCGAGCATGTGCTGCTCGTGGTGCTGCACCACATCAGCACCGACGGCTACTCGGCGCTGCCCATGACCCGGGATCTCATGCTGGCCTACACCTCCCGGCTGGCCGGTGCCGCGCCCGCCTGGGCTCCGCTCGAGATCCAGTACGGCGACTACGCCGCCTGGCAGCGCAGTGTCCTCGGCTCGGACGCCGACCCGGAGAGCCTGCTGTCGCGGCAGCTGGCCTTCTGGGTGGACGAACTGTCCTCCGCGCCGGAGCAATTGGCGCTGCCCACCGACCGACCCCGGCCCGCTCGACGCGAAATGCTGGGCGACACCGTCGAATTCGCCGTCGACACGGAACTGATCGAGGCCCTTTCGGCCCTGGCCACTGCGCGGGGTGCCACCCTGTTCGCCGTCGTGCACGCCGCCTTCGCGGTGCTGTTATCGAAACTGTCGGGCCAGCGCGACATCTCGATCGGCGTCCCCGTCGCCGGTCGCGGCGAGCGCGCGCTGGACGAGCTCATCGGCATGTTCGTCAATACCGTCGTGCTGCGTACCGAGGTGGACGGCAAGCTGGCCTTCACCGACCTGCTGCGGCAGGTGCGCGACCGGGATCTGGCCGCCTTCGACCATGGCGACGTGCCGTTCGAGCGGGTGGCCGAGGCGGTGCTGGCCGCCACCGGCCGGTCCCGCTCGGCGGCGATCAACCCGCTGTTCCAGGTGGCCTTCGCCTTCCAGAACATGGCGGCGGGCGCGGTCGAACTGCCCGGCCTGACGGTCGAGGCCGTCGAGCCCGGACTGGTCGAGGCCAAATTCGACCTGCAGCTCACCGCCATCGAACAGCGTGACGCGACCGGCCTCCTGACCGGTCTGGCCATGCGATTCGATTACGCCACCGACATTTTCGGCGCCGAGTCGGTGCGCCTGCTGGCCCAGCGGCTGCTGCTGGTCCTGCGCGCCGTGGTCGCCGATCCGCAGGCCCCGGTGCGCGCCATCGACATTCGCACCGAGGCCGAGCGCACCCGCCGCCCCGGCACCGGTGCGGCCAAGACGGAATCCGCTGCGCCGCGGCAGGCCGCGCCCGCGGCCGACCTGCCCGCGCTCATCGCCGCCGCGGCGGCGGCCGACCCCGCGTCGGTCGCGCTCGTCCACGGCGACCACACCGTGACGTTCGGGGATCTCGCCGAGAAGATCGCCGCCACCGCCCGCGCCCTGGGCGCCGCCGCGAAGCCGGAGGCGCTGGTGAACGTGGCACTCGCCGGACTGGTGCCCGGCATTCTGGCCGCCCTCGGCGCGGCCGGACTCCACCAAACCCTGAGCACGCTCACCGCGGCCGCGCAGGCGCTGGTCCTCCGCTCGGAAAGCACGTCGGAAGGAAGCCTCTGATGCACTACGCAGAGTCCATCACCACCAGCCGAACCGGCCGGGTCACGGCCCTGCGCCGCGCCTACGGCGTGGGCGACCTACCCTGCCTGATCGCCGTGGTCGCCGACCTGGAACCCGATCGCACCGCCCTACGCTACGGCGGGGACACCGTCGCCTACGGCGCCCTCGCCACCGAGATCGCCATGCTGGGCGAGGCCATGGGCGGCGCGCTCGAGCCCGAGGCGCTCATGCAGGTGGTGGTGTCGGGTCAGCTGCCCGGACTCCTCAACGAGGAGGGCGGGCTGACCGCCACCCTGGAGGCGCTGGTCGACGACGCCGTCCTGGCCGCCTCGGATGTGCTCGACCCGAAGCTGGCCCCGGTCGAGACCCTGAGCACCCTGTTCCGCGAGCAGGTGCAGCGTACCCCCGACGCGACGGCCCTCGAGTACGAGGGCGAAACCCTCACCTACGCCGAATTCGCCACGCGTGTCACGGTTCTCGCACGCCACCTGCGCGGCCTGGGCGTCGGCCCGGATGTACTGGTGGGTCTGGCGGTGCGACGCTCCTTCGAACTGCTGGTCGGCATGTACGCCATCCTCGAGGCGGGCGGCGCGTACGTCCCCATCGACCCCGATCACCCCGCCGAGCGCATCTCCTATGTGCTCGAGGTGGCCCAGCCCGCGGTGGTGCTCACCACCACGGCCGACCAGCCGGGGTTCGAGGCCGCGTGCCCGGTGCTGCGCATCGACGAATTCGAGGCCACGGCAAAGGAACTCGGCATCTCCGGCGAACGGGTGCTGTCCCCGGCCGACGATCCGGAACTGCCGCAGCCGGGTCCGGACAATCTCGCCTACGTCATCTTCACCTCCGGCTCCACCGGCCGCCCCAAGGGCGTGGCCATCCCGCACCGCGCGGTCATCACCTTCCTGCGCTGGCAGCAGCGGCAATTCCGGCTCACCGAGCAGGACGCCACCCTGTTCAAGACCAGCACCACCTTCGACGCCTCGGTGTGGGAGATCTTCTGGCCGTTGCAGAATGGCGCGCGCGTGGTGCTCGCCACCCCGCAGGGCCACCTCGATCCCGCGTACCTGCTCCGTCTGATTCGCGAATCGCAGGTCACCACCACGTTTTTCGTCACCCAGATGTTGTCGGCGCTCTTGGCGGAGGTGATGCGCAGCGGGGAGGACATGCCCGACTCACTGCGCTATCTGCTGACCGGCGGCGAGACCGTGCCCGTGAGCATCGCCGCTGACTTCCGCAGCGTCAGCGGCGCCACCCTGTTCGACGTGTACGGCCCCACCGAGTCCACCGTGCTGGCCACCGCCCACGAGGTGACCGCCGCCGATATCGACTCCATTCCGATCGGCAGCCCGGGCGACGACGTCGACCTGCTGGTGCTCGACGAGGATCTGCGTCCGGTCCCGGTCGGCGTGGTCGGCGAACTGTACGTGGCCGGACCGCAATTGGCCCGCGGCTACCTGGGCCGCGCGGCGCTCACCGCCGAACGCTTCGTGGCCAATCCGGAGGGCCCGTCCGGCGATCGCATGTACCGCACCGGCGATCTGGTGCGCTGGGTGTCGATCGACGGCGGGCCGGACGAACTGGAGTACGTGGGCCGCAGCGACTTCCAGGTCAAGATGCGCGGCCTGCGCATCGAACTCGGCGAGGTGGAGTCGGCGCTGCGCCGCGAGAGCGCGGTCGCGCAGGCCGTGGTGCTCATGCACACCCGCCCGAACGGCGAGCAGGCGCTGGTCGGCTACGTGGTGCCCGCCGACGGTTACGAGATCGACAGTGCCGCCGTGCTTTCCACAGTCCGCTCGCACGTGCCCGAGTACATGGTGCCGTCGCTGCTGGTGCCCATGGCCGAACTGCCGCTCAACGTGAACGGCAAGGTGGACCGGCAGGCATTGCCCGAACCGGTGTTCGCCGACACCACCGCCGCCTACCGGGCGCCCGCCACCCCCGCCGAGGAGGCGGTGGCGGCCATCTTCGCCGATCTGCTCGACCTGACCGTGGTCGGCGCGGACGACGACTTCTTCGGTCTCGGGGGCAATTCGCTCATCGCCACCCGCGCCATCGCCCGCATTCGGGAGACCCTCGGGGTGAGCGTGGACGTGCGCGACTTCTTCGAACGCCCGACCGTGTCCGCGCTGGCGGCGCTCGGTGACGCCGGTGGCCCGGCCGTTCGACCGCCGCTGACCGCGGGACCGCGCCCGGACCACATTCCGCTCTCGCCCGCCCAGCAGCGCATGTGGTTCCTCAACCACTACGCGCGCAGCGAATACGACCCGGCCGCCGACGAATTCGATCCGTCGGCCGTGGACAACATGCCCTTCGCGCTGCGTCTGCGCGGCGAGCTGGACACCGACGCACTGGGCGCCGCCTTCGCCGACGTGATCGAACGCCACGAATCGCTGCGCACCTACTACCCGGCCACCGAGGCGGGCCCCGCCCAGGTGGTGCTGCCCGCCGCCGCGGTGGACCTGTCCCCGCGCGAGGTGCCCGAGGAGCAGCTGCGCGCGACCGTACTCGCCCTGGCCGCACAGGGATTCGACGTGACCGCCGAGGTGCCGCTGCGCGCCCGGCTGCTGCGGTCGGGCCCCGACGACCACACCCTGGTGGTGGTGGCCCACCACATCGCCGCCGACGGCGCGTCCGTCGCGCCGCTGGTGCGCGACCTGGTCATGGCGTACCTGGCGCGGCAGTCGGGGCAGCGCCCGCAGTACGAGCCGCTGGCCGTGCAGTACGCCGACTACACGCTGTGGCAGCGCGCCTGGATGGGCGACGAATCCGATCCGGAATCGGTGTCCGCCCGCCAGATCGCCTTCTGGGCGGACGAACTCGCCGATCTTCCGGCGCAGCTGGACCTGCCCGCCGACCGCCCGCGCCCCGCGGCCTCCACCTTCCGGGGCGCGACCTTCGAGACCGTGCTGGACGCGCAGCTGCGGGCCGCCGTGGACCGGGTCGCGGCCGAGCACCGCGCCACCCCGTTCATGGTGCTGCACGCCGCGCTGGCCACCGTGCTGGCCCGACTGTCGGGCACCGGCGACATCGCCATCGGCACCCCCGCGGCCGGACGCGGTGACCAGGCCCTGGACGACCTGGTCGGCATGTTCGTCAACACGCTGGTGCTGCGCGCCGAGGTCAAGGGCGCGGACTCCTTCGCCCGGCTGATCTCCCATGTGCGAGACCGCGATCTGCGCGCCTTCGCCCACCGCGACGTGCCCTTCGAGCGACTCGTCGAGGTCCTCAATCCGCCGCGCGCCCGCAACCGGCACCCGCTGTTCCAGGTGGCGCTGTTCATGCAGAATCTGGGCGAGCTCTCCGCCGCGCTGCCGGGCCTGAGCGCCGAGCAGCTCGACTTCGATCCCGGCATCGCCAAATTCGACCTGCAGCTGACCGTGGTCGGCGACGAGGACCGCTACCGCGTCGAATACACCTACGCCACCGACCTTTTCGACGAGCACACGGTGCGCGAGTTCGCCGCCAAGTTCACCCGCGTGCTCACCGCCGCCACCGCCGACGCCACGGTGGCCGTCGGCGATATCGAACTCCTCGACGCCGGGGAGCACGACTATGTGACCTCGAGCTGGAACGCCACCGGGGCCCGCGTCCCGGACCTGTTCCTGCACCAGGGCTTCGACGCCCAGGTCGCGCGCACCCCCACGGCCCGCGCCCTGGTCTTCGGCGACACCGAACTCACCTACGCCGAGCTCTCCGAGCGGGCCAACCGGCTGGCCCGGCACCTCATCGCCGGCGGGGTGGGCCCGGAATCGCTGGTGGTGTTGGCCATGGCCCGCTCGGTGGAGCTGGTGGTCGCCATGTACGCGGTGCTGCGCGCGGGCGGCGCGTACGTGCCGGTGGATCCGGCGCACCCGATCGAACGGGTCGGCCACATTCTCGCGACGGCCAACCCGCACGCCGTGCTCACCACCCGCCGCGACGGCTTCGTCCTCCCCGAATCCGTCGATGTGCCGGTGCATCACCTCGACGAGCTGGATCTCGCCGACCATGCGGCGGGCAAGATCGGCGATCGCGAGCGGCGCGCGATCCTGCACCCGGACCACCCGGCCTACGTCCTGTTCACCTCGGGCTCCACCGGCCAGCCGAAGGGCGTGGCGGTCACCCATCGCGCCATCGCCAACCAATTGGCCTGGATGCAGGCCGAATACGGCGTGCAGGGCCGGGATGTGTACCTGCAGAAGACCGCCACCACCTTCGACGTCTCGCTGTGGGGCTACTTCCTGCCGCTGCGCGCGGGCGCGACCCTGGTGGTCGCCACCCCCGACGGCCACCGCGATCCCCGCTACCTCGCCGAAACCATTGCCGCGCACGGTGTCACGCTCACCGACTTCGTGCCGTCCATGCTCGCGGTCTTCGCCGCCCACGCCCGGGCGGGCGAACTCGATTCGCTGCGTGATGTTTTCGTCATCGGCGAGGCGCTGCCGCCGGAGACGGTCGCCGCCTTCTGGACGGTCAGCGACGCGGGTGTGCACAATCTGTACGGTCCCACCGAGGCCGCGGTGTCCATCACCTTCCGCGAGGCGCACCGCTCCGATGCCCTCACCGTCCCGATCGGTGAGCCGGAGTGGAATTCCCAGGTGTTCGTGCTGGATTCGCGCCTGCACCCGGTGGCCATCGGGGTGCCCGGCGAACTGTATCTGGCCGGTGTCCAGTTGGCGCGCGGCTATCACGGCCGCGTCGATCTCACCTCGGATCGCTTCGTGGCCAACCCCTTCGGGCGGCCCGGCGAACGCATGTACCGCACCGGCGACCTGGTCAAGTGGACCGAGGACGGCGAGCTGGTCTACCTCGAGCGCCTCGACTTCCAGATCAAATTCCGCGGCCAGCGCATCGAACTGGCCGAGATCGAGAGCGCGCTGCTGCTGGCCCCCGAGGTCGCGCAGGCGGCGGTGCGGCTCATCACCGCCGACACCGGTGACTACCTGGCGGGCTATGTCGTCGCGGCCCCCGGCGCCGAGGTCGACATCGACACCCTGCGCGAGAGCCTGACCCGGGTGCTGCCGTCGTACATGGTGCCGACCGCCATCGTGGTCCTGCCCGAGCTGCCGCTCAACTCCAGCGGCAAGCTCGACCGCAAGGCGCTGCCCGTTCCGGAATTGCGCGCCAAGGCTTTCCGTGCCCCCGTAGATGCCGCCCAGCGCCTGGTCGCGGCGGTGTTCGCCGAGGTGCTGAAGGTCGAGCGGGTCGGCCTGGACGACGACTTCTTCGCCCTCGGCGGCAGCTCGCTCGACGCCGCCGGGGTCACCGCGCGCCTGGGCGCGGAACTCGGTACGCGAGTCCCGGTCCGCGTGCTCTTCGAGGCCTCCACCGTCGAGGGCCTGGCCGCCGTCCTGGTCGCCACCAATCCCGACGCGGCCCGACCCGCCCTGGTCGCGCGACCGCGCCCGCAACGCATTCCGCTCTCACCCGCCCAGCAGCGCCTGTGGTTCCTCAACCGCATGGAGGTCGAGGAGGGGGAGCGCAGCGTCTACAACCTGCCGATCATCCTGCGGCTCACCGGCTCCCCGGACATCGCCGCGCTCGAGCAGGCGGCCCTGGACGTACTGGCCCGCCACGAATCCCTGCGCACCACCTACCCGGATTCCGAATCCGGCCCCTACCAGGACATTCTGGATGTCGCCGACATCGGTCTGAGCCTCGGCCCGGTCCCGGTCGCGCCGTCCGACATCATGGGCACGATCGCCGCTTTCGCCGCTGCGGGGTTCGACGTGAGCCGCGAACTGCCCTCCCGCATCGGCCTTTTCGTCATCGACGACGAGCGCACCGACGCCACCGAATATGTGCTGGCCGTGGTCGTGCACCACATCGCCGCCGACGCCCTGTCCCTGCCGCCGCTGATCGCCGACCTGATGCGGGCCTACACCGCCCGCATCGCGGGCGTCGAACCCGACTGGGAACCGCTCCCCGTCCAGTACGCCGACTACAGCCTCTGGCAGCACGAACTGCTCGGCGACGACCGCGAGCCGGGCAGCCTGGCGCACGAGCAGCTCCGGTTCTGGCGCGAAACGCTGGCGGGCCTGCCGCCGCAGTTGTCCCTGCCCACCGACCGTTCCCGCCCCGCGCTGCCTACCAATGCCGGTGCGTCCGTGCCCTTCTCGGTGGATCCGGCGGTCGCCACCGGGCTCCGGGAACTGGCCCGCGCCCACGGCGTCACCATGTTCATGGTCGTGCACGCGGCCTTCGCAGCGCTGCTGGCACGCAGCAGCGGCACGGCCGATATCGCGGTCGCCTCCCCGATCGGCGGGCGCGGCGAACGCGAACTCGACGCCCTGATCGGCATGTTCGTCAATACCCTGGTGCTGCGCACCCACGTGGACTGCGAACTGTCCTTCGCCGATCTGCTGGCCCGGGTCCGCGCCGCCGACCTGGCGGCCTTCGCCCACGCCGAGCTGCCGTTCGAGCGCGTCGTCGACGCGCTGGCCGTGGATCGCACCACCGGCGCGGCCCCGCTCGCCCAGGTCATGCTCACCTTCACCGACGCCGTCCGCATGGGCGACGCCGACTCCTTCGCGCTGCCCGGTCTGACGGTGCGCCCGGTCGAGATCGACGACCCCACCGTGAAATTCGATCTGCACCTGGTCGTCGGCGACCAGGGCGCGGACGCCGGACTCACCGGCGCCCTGCGCTACGCGACCGACCTGTTCGACGCCGCCACCGCCGCCGCGCTCGGCGACCGCCTGGGCCGGGTGCTGGCCGCCATGGCCGCCGACCCGACCACCAGGGTCGGCGATCTGGACCTGCTCGACGCCGACGAGCGCGCCCGAATCCTGCACGAGTGGAACGAGACCGGTGTCGAGCTGAACAGCGGCTCGACCCTGGTGTCGCTGTTCGAGGCACAGGCCGAGCGCACCCCCGGCGCGACCGCGATCACCTACGAGGGCTCGAGCCTGTACTACGCCGAATTCGCCGGTCGGGTCCGGCGACTCGCGCGCTGGCTGATCGCCGAGGGCGTCGGACCGGGCGACCTGGTGGCCCTGGGCATGCGACGCTCGCTCGACCTGGTCGTCGGCATGTACGCGGTGCTCACCGTCGGTGCCGCCTACGTTCCGCTCGATCCGGACCATCCGGCCGAGCGCACCGAATACATTCTGGCGACGGCCGATCCGGTGACCGTGCTGACCTCCGGTGAGGACCTGCTCGTCGACACCGCCCAGGTGCGGATCGATCTGCTGGACCTGTCGGCCTACTCCGACGACGTGCTGACCGACGCGGATCGTCTGGCGCCGCTGCGCGAATCGAACTACGCGTACGTGATCTTCACCTCGGGCTCCACCGGTCGACCCAAGGGCGTGGCGGTGCCGCACTCGGCCATCGTCAACCGCCTCGTCTGGATGCAGTCCGAATACCGGCTGGCCGCCGACGACCGCGTGCTGCAGAAGACCCCGGCCACCTTCGACGTGTCGGTGTGGGAGTTCTTCTGGCCGTTGCTGATCGGCGCGCGCCTGGTCGTGGCCCGCCCGGACGCCCACCGCGATCCGGCGACGCTCGCGGAACTCATCGTTCGCGAAGGCGTTACGGTCACCCACTTCGTGCCATCCATGCTCGCGGTGTTCGTCGCCACCCTGGATGGCCAGGAATCCGGTGGAGCGGCCGCCGCGCGCTGCACCGGCCTGCGCAAGGTCTTCGCGTCCGGTGAGGCGCTGTCGCCGCGCCACGCGCACCGCCTGCGCGAGCTGACCGGCGCCGAGCTGCACAACCTGTACGGCCCCACCGAGGCCGCCGTGGACGTGACCTATCACGAGGTCACCGATGCCGATGTCGACACGGTGCCGATCGGCCGCCCGGTCTTCAATACCCGGCTGTACGTGCTGGATTCGCAGCTGCGTCCGGTCCCGGCCGGTGTCGCGGGCGAGCTGTATCTGGCGGGCGACCAGCTCGCCACCGGGTACGTGGCCCGCCCGGACCTCACGGCGGACCGCTTCGTGGCCAATCCCTTCGGGACTTCCGAGCGCATGTACCGCACCGGCGACCTCGTCAAGTGGAACCGGGACGGCGAACTGGAATACCTGGGCCGCACCGACTTCCAGGTGAAGCTGCGCGGCCTGCGCATCGAACTCGGCGAGATCGAATCCGCGCTCACGGCACTGGATTCCATCGCCGCGGCAGCCGTCCTGGTGCGCGGCGCCAATCCGCAGCTGGTCGCCTACCTGGTTCCCGCCCTCGGTGCGGAGCCGTCGGTCAGCGCCGTGAAAACCGCCCTGGCCCAGCGCATTCCGGCCTACATGGTGCCCGCGGTCTACGTGTGGCTGGATGCGCTGCCGCTCAATGCCTCCGGCAAGCTCGACCGTGCCGCGCTGCCCGCGCCCTCCGCCGCCACCGCCCTGCGCGCGCCCACCGGACCCGAGGAGCGGATCGTCGCGGACGTCTTCGCGTCCCTGCTCGGCGTCGAACGGGTCGGGGCCGACGACGACTTCTTCGCCCTCGGCGGCAATTCGCTCATCGCCACCCAACTGGTGGCGCGCCTGGGCCAGGTCGCGGGCGTGCGGCTGCCGCTGCGCGCGGTGTTCGACGACGCCACCGTGGCGGGCCTGGCGGCCCGCATCTTCGCGGCCGACGCCGAATCCGTGGTCGAGCTGCCGCCGATCTCGGTGCAGGAGCGCGGCGACCGTATTCCGCTGTCCATCGCACAGCAGCGCATGTGGTTCCTCAACCGCTTCGACATTCGCGACGGCTACACCATCCCGTTCGCGCTGCGGCTGACCGGTGCGCTGAATCTCGAGGCCCTGCAGGCCGCCGTCGCCGATGTGGTGGACCGGCACGAGACCCTGCGCACCCTCTACCCCGAGCACGACGGTGAGGCGAGCCAGCTCATCCTGCCCGCGGGCACCCGCCTGATCGACCTGGTGCCCGAGCGCGTCTCCGCCGCCGCACTGCCCGGCCTGGTGGAAGCGGTGGCGCGCACCGCCTTCGACGTCACCGCGGAGGTGCCGTTCCGGGTGCGGTTGCTCGAGCTGGCCGAGGAACCGAACACCTACCTGCTGGTCATGGTGGTGCACCACATCGCCGCGGACGGTTGGTCCTTCGGCCCGCTCACCCGCGATATCGCCACCGCCTACGTGGCCCGCTGCGCGGGGGAGACCCCCAAACTCCCGCCGCTGCGGCTGCAGTACGCCGATTTCGCACTCTGGCAGCGCGCGGCACTGGGCAGCGCCGCCGACGCCGACTCCGTGCTGGCCCGCCAGCTCACGCATTGGACCCGTCGCCTGCACGGGGTGCCGGACGTGCTGGCGCTGCCGTCGGACCGGCCCCGCCCGGCCGTGGCCAGCGGTCGCGGCGCGGGCCTCGGCGCTCGTTTCGACGCCGAATTGCACGCGGCCATCCTGGAATTCGCGGCCGCGCGCCGGGTGACGCCGTTCATGGTGCTGCACACTGCGCTCGCGGTCACGCTGGCGCGGCTGTCGGGCACCGGTGACATCGTCATCGGCGCGCCGGTGGCCGGGCGCGGTGACGAGGCCCTCGACGATCTGGTCGGCATGTTCGTCAACACCCTGGTGCTGCGCACCGAGGTGCGACCGGACGCCTCGCTGGACGATCTGCTCGCGCAGGTCCGCGACACCGATCTGACCGCCTTCGACCACGCCGTGGTGCCCTTCGAAATGCTGGTCGAGGCCGTGAATCCGGTGCGCTCCCAGTCGCATTCACCGCTGTGCCAGGTCACGCTGACCCTGCAGAACCACACCCGGCCGAACATCCGGCTGAACCGCCTGGCCATCGAGGCGCTGCCGGTCGACGCCACCGCCACCCAGTTCGATCTGGACTGGACCCTGGCCGAGACCACCGACGCCACGGGCGCGCCCGCGGGCATCGACGTCTACATCACCTATGCCACCGACCTTTTCGACGCCGACACCGTCGGCGGCTTCCAGGCCGGCTTCGAGCGCGTGCTGCGCGCCTTGCTGGCCGATCCGCGCACCGCCGCCGGGGATGTGGAACTCATGTCCCGCGCCGAACGCGGTGAGCTGCTGTGCGATCGCAATGCCACCGCCCGCGCGCTACCCGCCGAGACGCTCGCCGACCTGCTGGACGCCCGGGCCGCCCAGGATCCCGACGCGGACGCCATGGTTTTCGAGGGCCAGCGGCTCGGCTACGCGGCCATGGCCGAGCGTGTGAATCGCCTTGCCCGGCTGCTGATCTCCGAGGGCGTCGGCCCGGACATCATCGTCGGCGTCACCTCCCAGCGCTCGTTCGACATGGTGATCGCGCTGTACGCCGTGGTGGCCGCCGGTGCGGCCTATGTGCCGGTCGATCCGTCCCACCCGGCCGACCGCATCGCGCACATCCTCGCCACCTCCGAGGTGTCGCTGGTGTTGTCCGTCGGCGGGGCGGAGCTGCCCGCACTCGACGGCGCGCGCGTCATCGACGTCACCGAGCTCACGGAATCCGGTGCGTTGGAGGCTCTCTCGACCGGCCCGGTCACCGACGCCGACCGGCGCGGGGTCCTGCGCCCGGACAATCTCGCCTACGTCCTGTACACCTCCGGCTCCACCGGCCTGCCCAAGGGCGTGGCGACCAGCCACCGCGCCATCATGAACCAGCTGCGCTGGCTCGAACACCGCTATGGCGTCACCCGCGCCGACCGCATCATGCAGCGCGCCCCGCTGGCCTTCGACGTCTCGGTATGGGAGTGCTTCCTCCCGGCGCTGGTCGGTGCGCCCCTGGTGATTCCGCGCCCCGGCGGCCATCAAGACCTGGACTACCTGGCCGGGCTCATGCGCGAATTCGGCGTCACCATCGCCGAACACGTGCCGTCGGTGCTGGCGGCCCTCATCGCCGAGGGTCACGGCGACGCCCTGCGCTCGTTCCGCCACCTGCACACCGGCGGCGAGGCGCTGCCGGTCGAGCTGCTCGGCCGCCTGCGGGAGTTCGTGGGCGGTGCCGTGCACAATGCCTACGGCCCGACCGAGGCCGCGATCTCGACCATCTACCACGAATTCTCCGACGCCGACCCGGATTTCGAGGTCGCCATCGGCCGGCCCAACTGGAACACCCGCGCCTATGTGCTCGACGCCCGTCTGCGCCCGGTGCCCGCGGGTGTCATCGGCGAGCTGTACCTGGCGGGTGCGCAGCTGGCCCGCGGCTACCAGGGCCGGGGCGGGCTCACCGCCGACCGGTTCGTGGCCGACCCCTTCGGCATTCCGGGCGCGCGCATGTATCGCACCGGCGACCTGGTGCGCTGGAACCGCGCCGGTGACCTGGTCTACATGGGCCGCAACGACTTCCAGGTGAAGCTGCGCGGCCAGCGCATCGAACTGGGGGAGATCGAGGCCGCCCTGCTGGCCGCACCCGGGGTGGCCAATGCCGTGGTCGTGCTCGCCCGCGACACCGTCGGAACCGATTGCCTGGTCGGCTACGTCTCCGGCGCGGGCCTCGACGCCGACACCGTGCTCGAGCACGCCCGCACCCAGCTGCCCTCGTACATGCTGCCCGCGCACCTGGTGGTGTTGGACGAGATGCCGCTCACCAGCGTCGGCAAGCTCGACCGAAACGCCCTGCCCCCGGCCGAATTCACCGCCGCCACCGTCGCCTACCGCGCGCCCCGCCCCGGCACCGAGACCGTCCTGGCCGGGCTCGTCGGCGACCTGCTCGGCGGGGTCACCGTCGGTGCGGACGACGACTTCTTCGCGCGCGGCGGCAATTCGCTGCTGGCCATGCGCCTGGTGGCGCGGGCCAATGCCGCGCTCGGGGCGGACCTGACCGTGCGTCAGCTCTTCGAGGCCCCGACCGTGGCCGAACTGGCGACCCGCATCGGCGGCGGCGGACCCGGGCTGCCGCTGCGGCCCCTGCCGCGCCCGGAGCGAATCCCGCTGTCCCCGGCCCAGACTCGCATGTGGCTGCTCAATCGCCTGGACCCGGACTCGGCAGCCTACAACGTGCCCTCGGCCATCCGCGTCACCGGCGAGATCGACACCACCGTGCTGCGCGCGGCCTTCGCCGATATCGTGGCCCGCCACGAGGTGCTGCGCACCATCTACCCGGCCGACGCGGACGGGGTCGGCTACCAGCTGGTCCTGCCCGCCGACACCGTCCCGCTGGACCTCGAACTGCGGACCGACGCCGACGCGGCGGACCTGTCCTGGCTCGAGGAGTTCATCTCGCGCGGCTTCGACGTCACCACCACGGTTCCGGTGCGCGCGGCCCTGATTCGCGAATCCGCGCACAGCCACGTGCTGGCGGTGGTGCTGCACCATATCGCCGGTGACGGCCAGTCGACCGATCCGCTGCTGCGTGACACCATCACCGCCTACCTGGCCCGCGCCGCGGGCAGCGCCCCGGCGTGGCCGGAGCTGTCGGTGCAGTACGCCGACTACACGCTGTGGCACCGGGCCGTTCTCGAACAGACCGCCGAGCGCGAGCTCGCGTACTGGACCGCGAACCTCGCGGACCTGCCCGAGGAGCTGCCGCTGCCCACCGACCGCCCGCGCCCGGCCGTCGCCTCCTTCCGGGGCGAGCGGGTGCAGGCGCGACTGGACGGCGGCCTCGCCGCGGCGGTCAAGCGAATCGCGGAGGCACACAACGCGACTCCGTTCATGGTGTGGCACGCCGCGCTGTCGGTGCTGCTGGCCCGGCTGTCTGGCACCGACGACATCACCATCGGCACCCCGCTCGACGGGCGCGGCGACGCCGCCCTCGACGACCTGGTCGGCATGTTCGTCAACACCCTGGCCCTGCGCACCCGGCCCACGGCGGATCTGCGATTCGACGAACTGCTGGCCCAGGTCCGCGACGTCGACCTGGCCGCCTTCGATCACGCGAGCGTCCCGTTCGACCAGGTGGTGGAGGCCCTCGGCGTGGTCCGCACGCAGGCCCGCAATCCGCTGTTCACGGTGGCCCTGAGCTACATGAACCTGGTCTCGCAGACCTACGCGGTGCCCGGACTGGTGCTCGAGCCGGTGGACTTCGAGCATCGGGTGGCCCGCTTCGACCTGCAGTTCACCGTCTCCGACGAGCCCGATGTGGACGGGCACCTCGCGGTCGAATTGAACTACGCCACCGACCTTTTCGACGCGGCCACCGCGGCCGGGCTGCTGCGCCGCCTGGGCCGGGTGCTGGGCGCGGTCGCCGCCGATGCCACCGTGCGTATCGGCGAGATCGAGCTGCTGGCCCCGTCGGAGCGGGCGGTGCTGCTGGACCGCACCGCGACCGAACGGGTTATTCCGCGCACCCTCGGCGAGGTCTTCGCCGAGGCCGCCGCGCGGCATCCGGATGCGATCGCGCTGCTCTACCGGGGTCGCGAGCTCACCTATCGGGAACTCGACGCCGAGTCCTCGCGGCTGGCCCGGGTGCTCATCGATCGCGGCGTCGGCGCGGAAGACTATGTCGCGCTGGCAATTCCACGCTCCGACCTGACCTTGCTGGCCGTGTGGGCCATCGCCAAGTCGGGTGCGGCGTTCGTCCCGGTGGACCCCAACTACCCGGCCGACCGCATCGAGCACATGCTGTCCGACTCGGGCGCGACCTTCGGACTCACCGTCACCGCGAGTCGCGACCGACTGCCAGGCGCAGCCGAGTGGCTGGTACTCGACGCACCTGAATTCCAAACGGCTGCAGCAGAACTCGACTCGTCGCCGATCGCGGCCGGCGAACTGCGCCGTCCCGTCCGAGTCGCCAATCCGGCCTGGATGATCTACACCTCCGGGTCCACCGGCCTGCCCAAGGGCGTCGTCGTCTCGCACGGCGGCGTGGCGGGCGTCGCGCTCAGCCAGCGTCAGCGCTACCGCGTCGGCGCGGATGCCCGTGTGCTGCAGGTGTCCTCGCCCAGCTTCGACGCCTACCCACTGGAATTCCTCATGGCCACCGCGGTCGGCGCGCGCCTGGTGATCGCACCGGCCGACGTGTTCGGCGGTGCGGAGCTCACCGACCTCATGGCCGCCGAAGGGGTGACCCACGCCTTCATCACGCCGTCGGTCCTGCAGACCCTGGACCCGGCGCGGCTGCCGGAGTTCCGCGAACTGTCCATCGGCGGTGAGGCGTTCGGCCCGGAGACGGTGGCCCACTGGACCACCGGCCGCCGCGCCGTGCACAACGGCTACGGCCCGACCGAGACCACCATCACCTCCAATATCAGCGCCCCGCTGCTGCCGGGCGAACCGGTCGAACTCGGCGCGACGACGGCGGGCATGACCGCGGTCGTGCTCGACGCCCGGCTGCGGCCGGTGCCGGTGGGCGTGACCGGTGAGCTGTACCTGAACGGTCCCGGCGTGGCGCGCGGATACCATGCGCGGCCCGGACTTTCGGCCGAACGCTTCGTCGCCGACCCCTACGGCGCGCCGGGGGAGCGGCTCTACCGGACCGGCGACCTGGTGCGGTGGGCGAGCCGCCCGGACGGCCGCCGCGTGCTCGAATACGTCGGCCGCGCCGACCACCAGGTCAAGGTGCGCGGCCTGCGCATCGAGCTCGGGGAGATCGACGCGGCGCTGACCGCCCACGAGTCCGTCGAATTCGCGGTCACCCTCGGGCACACCGGCGAGTCCGGTGCGGTGTCGCTGGTGTCGTACGTGGTGGCCGCGCCCGGCCACACCATCGACGTCGACGAACTGGCGACCCACGCCCGTCGATCGCTGACCGCCTACATGGTCCCCGCCGCCATCATGGTGCTCGACTCGATTCCGCTCACCCCGGTCGGCAAGTTGGACCGAAAGGCGCTGCCGGAACCCGTCTTCCGCACCGCCGAGTTCGTGGCGCCGCGTACCGACGCCGAACGCACGGTCGTCGAGGTGCTCGCCGCCGTCTTGGGCGGCGTGGACACCGAACGGATCGGCATCGCCGACGACTTCTTCGGCCTGGGCGGCAATTCGCTCACCGCCACGCAGGTGGCCGCGCGCTTGAGCGCCGCCTTCGGCGCACGCATCCCGGTGCGCACGGTCTTCGAGCATTCGACCGTCGAGGCGCTGGCCTTGGCCGCGCTCGCGGCCGAGCCCGAGACCGGGGAGCGGCCGCCGCTGGTGGCCCGCACCGGCGACGGTCCGGTGCCGGTATCGCTTGCACAGCAGCGCATGTGGTTCCTCAACCGCCTGGATCCGGACTCCACCGCCTACAACATTCCGCTGCCCATCCGCCTGACCGGCCCGCTGGACGTGGCGGCACTGACCGCCGCCATCGCCGACGTGGTGGTCCGGCACGAGGTGCTGCGGACGGTCTACCCCGAGACCGAGTCGGGGCCGGTGCAGGTGATCCTGCCCGCCGCGGCGGCCACGGAACTGCCCGCGCTGGAACCCATTCCGGTGACCGAGGAGACGGTCATGGCGGCCGTGCTCGAGGTGATCGGCCGCGGCTTCGACGTCACCGCGACCGTGCCGCTGCGCGCGGCGCTGTTCGAACTGGCTCCCGAGGATCACGTCTTCGTCGTCGTCATGCACCACATCGCGGGTGACGGCACCTCGCTGGCCCCGTTGGCCCGCGACGTCATGACCGCCTACGCGGCCCGCAAATCCGGTGTCGCCCCGGCCTGGTCGCCGCTGCCCGTGCAGTACGCCGACTACGCCGTGTGGCAGCGGGCGCTGCTGGGCTCCGAGGACGATCCCGCGTCGGTGGTTTCGCGGCAACTGCGCTTCTGGACCGAGACCCTGGCCGGACTGCCGCCGCTGCTCACCGTTCCCGCCGACCGGCCCCGCCCGGTCGTGCTGGACACCACCGGCCGCCGCGTCGACTTCACCATCGACGCCGAAACCCACTCGGCCCTGGTCGAATTGGGCCGGACCGGCGGTGCCACCCTGTTCATGACGGTGCACGCCGCCTTCGCGGCCCTGCTGTCGCGGTTGACCGGTTCGACCGATATCGCGGTCGGCACCCCGGTCGCCGGACGCGGTGACGCCGCGCTCGACGACCTGGTCGGCATGTTCGTCAACACCCTGGTGCTGCGCACCGAGGTGGGCGCGGCCGAGGGCTTCACCGACCTGCTGCGGCGGGTCCGGGCCGGGGACGTCGCGGCGTTCGACCACGTGGACGTGCCCTTCGAGCGTCTGGTCGAGGTGCTCAACCCGGAACGCTCCACCGCGCGGCATCCGCTGGTGCAGGTCGGCTTCTCCTTCCACAACCAGGAGCAGGCCGCCTTCGATCTGGACGGGCTCGCGGTCAGCGCCATCGAATTCGACACCGACGTCTCGCAATTCGATCTGCACCTGGTGGTCATGGACCGCTACGACGCCGACGGCGCACCGGCGGGCCTGACCGCGACCATGACCTACGCGACCGCGCTGTTCGACGAGGCCACGGTGGCCGGGTTCGCCGAGCGCTTCACGCGGCTGCTGGCCGGGGTCATCGCCGATCCGCACGCCCCGATCGGGGATGTGGACATTCTCGGCACGGCGGAATCCGCACGGCTGCTGCGGGATTGGAACGGCGCGGACTCGGGATTCCCGGCGGCCGGACTACTGGACGCCTTCGACGCCCAGGTGCGGCGCACGCCCTTCGCCATCGCGGTGGTCGAACAGGGTCGGGCGCTGAGCTACCGCGACTTCGCCGAACGCGTCGACCGGCTGGCCCGGGTCCTCATCGGCGCGGGCGTCGGACCGGAAACCCTGGTGGCACTGGCGCTTCCGCGCAGTATCGAACTGCTCACCGCCATGTACGCCGTGGTGCGGGCGGGCGGTGCGTATGTGCCGCTGGATCCCGCGCACCCGCTCGAGCGCACCGCCATGGTCCTCGAAACCGCCGCGCCACCGGTGATTCTGACCAGCGCGGCCCGCCCCATGACGCTTCCGGCCGGACTGCCCGAGGCGACGACCGTGCTCGATGTGGCGTTGGCCGAGGATCGATCCCTGCCCGGCGACCCGATTCGCGAGAGCGAGCGCCACGCCCCGTCCCGGCCCGCCGATCCCGCCTACGTGATCTTCACGTCGGGCTCGACCGGCAAGCCCAAGGGCGTGGCCGTCCCGCACGCGGCCGTCGCGCACCAGCTGGACTGGATGCAGTCGGAATACGGGCTGTCCGAGGACGATTCGGTGCTGTGGATGACCTCCGCCGCCTTCGACCTCTCGATCTGGGAACTGTGGTGGGCGCTGCGCACCGGGGCCCGGGTGGTGCTGGCCGCCGAAGGCGCGCAACACGATCCGGAGGGCCTGCTCGATCTGGTGCGCCGGGAGTCGGTCACCACGCTGACCCTGGTGCCGTCGCTGCTGGCGATGCTGGTCGATGTCGCCGACGGCGGGCTGCCGGAATCCCTGCGCCGCCTGCTGGTCATCGGTGAGGCGCTGCCCACCGAGACCGTGCGCCGCGCCCGCCGGGTCACCGCCGCGCGCATCGACAACCTGTACGGACCGACCGAGGCGGCGGTGTCGGTCACCCGATTCCGCACCGACGCGCCGATCCGTCAGGCCGTGGTGCCCATCGGCACCCCGGAGGCGGGCACCCGGGTGTACGTCCTCGACGACCGGCTGCGGCCGGTGCCGGTCGGTGTCACCGGCGAGCTGTACCTGGGCGGCGCGCAGCTGGCCCGCGGCTACCACGCTCGCCCGGAGCTGACGGCCGAGCGTTTCGTCCCGGATCCGTTCGGCCCGGCCGGTTCTCGGCTCTACCGCACCGGCGATCTGGTGCGCTGGACCCGGCCGGTCGACGAAACCGGTTCCGGTGTCCTGGAATTCGTGGAGCGCCGCGACTTCCAGGTCAAGGTGCGGGGCTATCGCATCGAGCTGGCCGAGATCGAGCACGCCCTGCGCTCGCATCCCGGTGTCGCCGACGCGGTCGTGGTGGTGGACGGCACGGGCGATTCCGCGCGGCTGGTCGGCTATTTCGACGCCGCCGACGCGATCGACGCGGCGCAGATCCGCTCCCGGCTGGCCGGACTGCTGCCCAGCTACATGGTGCCCGAGGCCCTGATGGCCCTGGACGCGGTGCCGCGCAATGCCAATGGCAAGGTCGATCGCGCCGCACTGCCCGCGCCGGTCTTCGCCACTCGCGAATACCGGGCTCCCGCAACCGAAGTCGAGATCGCGCTGTGTGCGGTCTTCGCCGAGGTGCTGGGTGTCGAGCGGGTCGGCCTGGACGACAACTTCTTCGAGCTGGGCGGCAATTCGCTGCTCGCGGTCCGCCTGGCCACCCGGCTGGGGGAGACGCTCGGCCGCAAGATTCCCGTCGTCCTGGTCTTCGCGGCCCCGAGCCCGGCCGAAATGGCGGAGCCGCTGGGCGCTTCGGGCGGCATCGACGCCGACGCCGCGTTCGCCGTCCTGCTGCCGTTGCGGCCCGCGGGGACCGGCGCGCCGCTGTTCTGCGTCCACCCGGTCGGCGGTCTGTCCTGGTCCTTCGCGGGCCTGGCCGCCCACCTGGACGAGGACCGGCCGATCTACGGTCTGCAGTCGCCGACCCTGTCCGCCGATGTGCCGCTGCCGGATTCGATCGAGGAGTGGGCGGCGCGCTACGTGCGCGAGATCCGCGCGGTCCAGCCGGAGGGCCCCTACCACCTGCTCGGCTGGTCGCTCGGCGGTGTGCTCGCGCACGCCATGGCCGTGCAACTGCAGGACGAGGGGCAGGAGGTCGCCCTGTTGGCCATGCTGGACAGCTCGCTGGAGAGCGAGGTCGATCTCGAGACCGCGGTCCCGGTGGCCGAGCTCATGGGCGCGGCGGCCGGGCTGGTCGACCTCGAATCCGAGGCGGGGGCCGAACGGATCGCCCGCATCATCGACGGCGCCCGCGCCTCGTTCCCGCTCATCGGCGCCTACCGGCCACGCCGATACAAGGGCGATCTGCTGTATTTCCATGCCGCACTGGACGATCCGAGCGGCACCCGCGGCGTCTCCGCCTGGACCGACGCCATCGACGGCGAACTCGACAACCACGCCGTGCCCGCCACCCACTGGCAGCTGACTTCGCCCGACGCGCTCGCGAACATCGGCCGCGTCCTCAACGCCCTCACCCCGCGGACTTAGAAAGGCATGCCCATGAGTAATCCCTTCGATGACGAAGACGCCCAGTTCTACGTGCTCGTCAACGAGGAGGCCCAGCATTCGCTGTGGCCGGTGTTCGCCGCCATACCCGGGGGCTGGTCCGTCGCGCACGGCCCGGCCCGCCGGCAGAGCTGCCTGGACTACGTCGAAGCGCACTGGACCGATATGCGTCCCGCATCCCTGGTCCAGGCCATGGCGGTCGAACCCGAATAGAAGACCCGGGGTCATCCAGGCCCCGTGCGGCGGTCCCGAGAATCACCCAGAAATCGAGGGGGTCTGTCCGCGTCGTGAAAGAAAGGGAAACACCATGACCACCACTCCTCCACCGACCGGGGGCGGCACCACCGTCGACATCGGCGCCATCATCTCCCAGGTGCTGAAGTTCCTCGGCAGTGGTTCCACGACGAGCTACAACCCCAAGGGCCCCAAGCTCAAGAGCGATAACGCGAAGTAGTTTCGCGCGGTTTTGTACGAAAGGAATTCCCATGCCCGTTTACTCCGGTAGCGGCTTCACCGATCTGCTGTTGGCCTTTGCCCACCTGATCACCTCGGGCTCGTCGACCTCGATCACGCAGCCCGGCGGTGGCACAACCACCCCGACCGCGTAGGAGGCCCCCATGTTCAGCGGCAGCGCGGTGAACAACCTGTTCGAATGGATGGCCAAGGCGCTGGGCACCGGCTCCTCCTACACCTTCCCGCCAACGGCATAACCCGGCGCGGATATAAAGGCCGCCAGGGCTTCTCGGCCCTGGCGGCCCCGTCCGCGTTCGGCCGAGGTGGGGCTATCTGACCATGGGATAGCGGCGGTCGATCACGTCGAAGGCGTTGGGCTGGCCCGCGCGGTAGAGCTGGAGGTCGACCGCCTTGAGTGGCTCCCACAGGGGCATGCGGTAGCGCGGGGTGATCTGCGCTTGCGGCGCGGCGGATCCCGAGGCGTGCAGGACGGCATTGGCCGCGAGCCGTCCGCCCTCGTTCGCGCCCTCCATGCAGGCGACGTTCATCTGGGTCTTGATCCAGTCGCCCGCCAAGAAGAGATTGTCGATTTCGGTCCAGGCGTTCGGGCGGTCGTCCCAGGAGCCGGGGTTCTGGATGAAAATCGCGTCGTCGTAATCGATGTCGGGGGTTCCGGCATTGGTGAGGGCGGGATCGATCTGCCAGGAGTGCAGCATGTCGTCGGTGAGGGGATTGTCGCCGTCGTGGTCCACGTGGGCCTTGATCTGGGACCAGGTCTCGCGCGCCAATTCCTCGGGGGTGCATTCCCGCGCGGGTTTTCCATTGAAGGTGCCGGGTTCGTCCCATTCGGAGATGATGGCCGACAGCACCTCCCGGACGCTGCCGTCGCCGTACGCGGTGAGTGGGCGTCGCCAGAATTGCGCCTCGCTGATCGAGGTCAAACCCCACGGGGCGTCGTTGTATCCGACGTGGCCATTGGCCAGCGGGGCCGGGCGGGTGAGGAAGAACTGGATGCCGACCATCCAGGCGGCCTGCAGGTTGCGTATGCGATCCAGGTTCGGATCGGCGGCGGTCAGCTCGTCGGTGAGGACGGCCGGAATCTTGTCCAAAGGGATTGCGGCGACGTAATAGTCGGCGTCCACACCGTGGCGGGCACCGCTCGCGTCGGTGACGGTGGCCCCCGTGATGTGCGCGCCGTCGGTGGCCAATCCGGTCAACGTGTAGCCCTGGTTGAAGGTGACGCCGATCGACCGCAGGTAGTCGATCCACGGATTGATCCACGTCTCGCTGGTGGGCCCGTTCAGCACCCGGTCATTGCCCTTGCCGTCGCCGTCATTGTTCAGATCGATCAGCGACCACACGTACTCCTCGCCGACCAGTCCGATCGAATGCGCGCTGCAATTCCGGGATTTCGTGGCCACCAGCTCCCGAATGAACCCGTCCCCGAGGAACCGGTTGTACTCCGGCGAGGAGTTGTCCAGCCGCGCGAAGTCGGTCCACGTCATCTTCTCCCACTGCCCGAGCTTGCGCTCGTCACAGCTGGACACGTACACCGCCAGCCGCTCGGCCGCGAACACCGCCTCCTGCGGCGGCAGCCGAAACAGCGTCTCGAACACCGCCACAATCGAATCCACGAACTGCTTCGGCGTCTCCGGGAACTGGCTGAACGGCACGGGAAACGGCAGCGGAATCGTGAGATTGTGCCGCCCCATCCCCGCGATCATGGCGGCGTTCAACCGCGTCAGATTGTCCCACACCCCGTGCGCATTGCCGGGAAACGGTATGCGCCGCAGCGTATCCGGCAGATTGTGATAGAAGCCGAAAAAACTCCGAAACCCATGCTCCCCCGGCAGCCCGCCAGCCGTATAAATGCTCCGCGTCTTCCCCCCGAAGTCCCCAAGCCTCTCGAAAACCGTAACCCCGAACCCCCTCTCGGCCAACTCATGCGCCACCGTGAGCCCGGCCGGCCCCGCCCCGAACACCGCCACCCTCCGCCCGGACTCCGCCCGCGCCCGCCCCCCGGTGGGCGCGAGCGTCACCGCCGCCGCCACCCCTCCCGTCTGAATGAACTGCCGTCGTGTCCAGCGCATCCGAGCCTCCGCCCATCGAGTCCGCAACTGGCAGCTATGTTAATGACTCTTCTTCTATCAAATGGGCAGTTTGCCAGCACTGGTTGGCTTTAAGTTGTTGATCATTCTGATTGATGTGGCGGTAGGTCGGAGTGGTCCTCGCTTACCGGTGAATTCGATACGGCCCCCATCGAAAGGAATTCGACTCGCTGGGGGAGGTTCCTCCATGGGTGAATGTTTGGCAAATATATTCATTCGGAACAACAGCGCAAATCACCACTCATGCAATCGCTGACGGATAGCTATGAGAGGAAGATCATGAGCCGTAGTGGGACTACCGAACCAGCGGTCGTCGGTCTGTACTGGGATCGCGACGGGGATATCTGGCAGCGGGAGGATGGGGGGTGGCGGCTTATTCTGCAGAGTGGGGTGGCCGTCGATCCGATCTCGCTGTGGGAGTGGGAGAACGGGCATGTGCGTGATTACGCGCCGTTCACGCCCATGACCTCGATGACCGGTTAGGAGTCAGGACTCCGGGGTTCCGGCGCCGAAGAGGGTGACCTCCATGAGGCGGATCACCCTGGGCTGCGGGCAGATCGACGGATGCGCGCCGAACTCCCGGCCCAGGTCCACCACCAGGCCGAACGCGGCCTGCACGAGGATGCGCGCCTCGCCCTCGGACAGCTCCGGGCGCACCGACACCAGCAGCCGCACCCATTCGGCCACGATGAGCCGCTGCACATTGCGCAGCATGGTGCGTTCCTCGGCCGAGACATGGCCGAACTCGGCGTAATAGACGAAGGTCAGCTCGCGTTCGGCGAACGACCCGGCCACATACAGATCGACCAGCTTGCTCAGCGCCTCGGCCGGACTCGACGAGGACGCCACCGCCGGGCCGATCGCGCCCGACACCCGATCCGCCGCCCGGCGGAAGGCCGCGGCCAGCAGATCACCCTTGCTGCGGTAGTACCGGTACACCGCCGAGGCCGCCGACAATTCCGCCGCCGCCGCGATGTCCTCCACGCTCACATTGGGATAGCCGTGCGCATGGAACAGCTCCACGGCCTTCCGGAGTAAGAGCTCGTGCTTGAACGACTGCGGGATCTCCACCGCCCGCGGCGTGATCGAGGCATCGCCCTCCGGCGGCAGATCCGTGTCGACAATGGCGTCGCAGGCCGAATGCAGCAGGGCGGTCAGCGATTTCGCGGGCAGCGTGGCGTGGTGGTCGCCGATGCTCGAGATCACGCTCAGCAGCGACACCGCCCGCACCGCGCGATCGTGGCCGTCGAGTTCGGGGCGCACGGCGCCGATGAGCGTGCGCAGCACGGTGAGCGCGGCGGTGAAATCCGCCTCCAGGGTCTCGCGGTCGGCGTCGTCGAGGTAGCGCCGCTCCCAGCGCACCAGGGTGACGGTGGCGCGATTGGCGATGGTCTCGGCGATCATCCGATCCAGCACCCGGTCCAGGCGCTCGCGCGGCGCCAGCCCCTCGGCGGCGTCGGGCGGGGTGGCCGCATCCGCGGTCAGCCGCGCCAGACGCAACAACTCCTCGCGGAACAGCGCGTATTTGCTCGGATAGTGCCGATACAGTGCGGCCGAGGAGATTCCGAGCCGGGTCGCGATGTCCTCCATGCTCACGCCGTGATAGCCGAGCGAGCCGAAGGCGGCGGCCGAGGTGGCGGCGATCTGGGCGCGCCGGTTCTTCGGGCGGCGGCGGATCACGCGCTGCGGCTGCTCCTCGACGGTCATAGGGCAATGGTAGTCACCAGGGAAAATCCTGGACGCCGCGCCGCCGATCTCATGCCGGGCGTGATCACCGGGCGTAGGCTGCCCGCATGCGCACGGTCGATGTTGAGCGCACTCTCGCGGCACCGCAGCCCGATGTCTTCGATTGGCTCACCGATGTCACCAATTACCAACGGGTGCCGCTGGTTCGCCGCGTCACCCTGGTGCGGCCCGGCCACACCAATGGCAATGGCGAAGGCGCGGTTCGCCTGGTGGTGACCCCGCTCCTGCGTCTCACCGAGGAGATCGTCGAATACGATCCGCCCCGCCTGATGCGCTACCGACTCCTGAATTCCGTTCCGCCCCTACGACATCAGGAGGGCTCGATCGTCTGCGAGCCCTGCAAGGCGGGCACCCGGGTGCGCTGGTCCTCGACCTTCGAGATCGCCGCGCCGCTGTTCGCCCCGCTGTGGACCCGCCTGTTCCTGCCGGTGGTGCGCGGCGGATTCGTCATGGTGTTGCGAACCGCCGAGCGCGAACTGCGCGGCGGGTGACGCCGGTTACCATCTGGGTCCATGGCGGAGATCAAGGTGGAGCGCCGGAACGCGGTGGCGCTCGTCACGGTGCACGACCCGGACAAGCGAAATGCGTTGACGCTGGATCTATCCGCCGATCTGGCGGACGCGGTGGCCGAGGCCGAGGCCGATGAATCGGTGCACGCCCTGGTGGTCACCGGAACGCCCCCGGCCTTCTGCGCGGGCGCGAACCTGACCGCGCTGGGCGAGGCGAAGGAGGAGGGCCTGCGCGCCATCTACGAGGGCTTCCTCGCGGTGGCGCGCTGCAAGCTGCCGACCGTGGCGGCCGTCGGCGGCCAGGCCGTCGGCGCGGGCCTGAATCTCGCCCTCGCCGCCGACATCCGCTTCGCAAACCCCAAGGCCCGCTTCGACGCTCGCTTCCTCAAGCTGGGCATTCACCCCGGCGGCGGCATGACCTGGATGCTGCAACGCGCGATCGGCCCACAGCAGGCCGCCGCCATGACCCTGTTCGGCGAGGTCCTGAACGCCACGGCCGCCGAAAAGGCCGGACTCGTCCACCGAGTCGTCGACGGCGACCACGACGCCCTGATCGACGCCGCGGTCGAATTCGCCAGCGCCACCGCCGATGTCCCCCGAGACCTGCTCATCACCACCAAGCGCACCATGCGCGCCACCCGCGCCCTGGCCGCCCACGCCGAGGCCGTCAGCACCGAGGTGGTGCCGCAACTGGCATCCTTGGAATCCCCGGAATTCGCCGCCCGCCTCGCGGCGATGCAGGCCAGCATCCACGGCGCGCCAAAGTCCTAGTGCGATAAAGCAACTCGACACACATCGACTCCCGTCCCGCTCTCGGAAGGACGGGAGATCAGCTCAGTGCGGCGAGAGCCATCTTTCGCAGGACCGGTCGGGCCCGGCTGGCCAGGGTCGCCGGGGCGCTGTGCGGGGTCGAGTTGATCAGGCCGAAGGTGGCGTGCGCCTGCACGCGGGCGGCCTGTTCCGGTAGGTCGGGGTGGAGTTCGCGCAGCACCGCGACCCAGACCTCCACGTATTGCCGCTGGGTGCGGCGCACCTGCCGCCGTGCCGATTCCGGCAGATTCTCCAGGTCCCGGTCCTGGATGCGAATGAGTTCCGGTTCGCCCAGGGCGAAGTCGAGATGGAAATCGACCAGGCCGTCGAGGGCCTCCTCGGGCGAGGCCGCCTTGTCGACCACGGCCCGCCCGCCCTCCAACAGTCGCTGACTGATTCCCACCAGCAGCTCGACCAGCAGCGCTTCCTTGTTCGGGAAGTGCCGATACACCGCGGGCCCGCTGATGCCGACCGCCGCGCCCAGATCGTCGAGCCGCATCCCGAGGAACCCGCGATCCGCGATGAGCCGCGCCCCCGCGTCCAGCAGCTGCTCTCGACGCTGCGCCTTGAGCTGCTCACGACGGGTGAGGGTAACGGTTTCCGTGCTGTTCACCGTGGTTCCTCCCGTCGATACTGGACAACTCAGTTAGTCGAGATTATCTTATTTTCCAGTTATTGGTGACTAACCGAGCGGGTTCGCCCGCACGGGGAGGCGGAGCGAATGACGCTGACCGAGCAGACCCGGACCGGGAACCGGGCCGCGCACCTGGCATTGGTCGACGAGCTGCGACAGCGGCTCGCCGTCAGCGCCCTGGGTGGGCCGGAGAAGAGCCGGGAACGGCACCTGGCACGCGGCAAGCTCTTGCCGCGGCAGCGGGTGGATCAGCTGCTGGACACCGGCAGCCCGTTCCTGGAGCTGTCGCCGCTGGCGGCCAATGGCATGTACGACGACGAGTGCCCGGGCGCGGGCGTCATCGGCGGCATCGGCCGGGTGTCGGGTCGCGAGTGCGTGATCATCGCCAATGACGCGACGGTCAAGGGCGGCACCTACTACCCGATGACGGTCAAGAAGCACCTGCGCGCCCAGGAAGTCGCGCTGCAGAACAACCTGCCGTGCATCTACCTGGTCGACTCCGGCGGCGCGTACCTGCCGCGCCAGGACGAGGTCTTCCCCGACCGCGAGCACTTCGGCCGCATCTTCTACAACCAGGCGAACCTGTCCGCCAAAGGCATCGCCCAGATCTCCGCGGTCCTCGGCTCCTGCACCGCGGGCGGCGCATATGTCCCCGCCATGAGCGACGAGACCGTCATCGTCCGCAATCAGGGCACCATCTTCCTGGGCGGCCCGCCGCTGGTGAAGGCCGCCACCGGCGAGGTCGTCACCGCCGAGGAACTGGGCGGCGGCGACTTGCATTCGCGCACTTCGGGTGTCACCGACCACCTGGCCGAGAGCGATCAGGACGCCCTGCGCATCGTGCGCAATATCGTTGCGACACTGGGCCCCAAGACCCCGACGCCGTGGGATGTCGCCCCGACCGTGGACCCCATCGCGCCGCAGGACGAGCTCTACGACGTGGTCCCGGTGGACCTGCGCACCCCCTACGACGTCCGCGAGGTCATCTCCCGCATCGTCGACGGCGGCGAATACCAGGAATTCAAGGCCGAATACGGCAAGACCCTGGTCACCGCGTTCGCCCGCATCCACGGCCACCCGGTCGGCATCATCGCCAACAATGGCGTGCTGTTCAGCGAATCCGCCATGAAGGGCGCGCATTTCATCGAACTGTGCGACAAGCGCCGAATCCCGCTGCTGTTCCTGCAGAACATCACCGGCTTCATGGTCGGCCGCGACTACGAGGCGGGCGGCATCGCCAAGCACGGTGCGAAAATGGTGACCGCGGTGGCCTGCGCCCGGGTGCCCAAGCTGACCGTGGTGATCGGCGGCTCCTACGGCGCGGGCAACTACTCCATGTGCGGGCGCGCGTATTCGCCGCGCTTCCTGTGGATGTGGCCGAATGCGCGCATCTCGGTCATGGGCGGTGAGCAGGCGGCCTCGGTGCTGGCCACGGTGCGCGGCGACCAGAGCGAGGCGGACCTGGAGGCGTTCAAGGCCCCGATTCGCGAGCAGTACGAGGCGCAGGGCAATCCCTACTACTCGACCGCGCGACTCTGGGACGATGGCGTGATCGACCCGGCCGATACCAGAACGGTTGTCGGCCTGGCCCTTTCGGTCTGCGCGCAGGCCCCGCTCGAGCCCGTCTCCTACGGCGTCTTCCGGATGTGATGACCTTGATGAACAAAGCTCCCGTCGCCTTCGACACCGTGTTGGTCGCCAACCGCGGCGAGATCGCGGTGCGGGTGATTCGCACCTTGCGCGCCATGGGAATTCGCTCCGTCGCCGTCTACAGCGACGCCGACGTCGACGCCCGTCACGTGAGGGAGGCCGACACCGCGGTCCGCCTCGGCCCCGCGCCCGCCCGCGAGTCCTACCTGAGCATCGAGAAGGTCGTCGCGGCCGCCGTGCGCTCGGGCGCGCAGGCCGTGCACCCGGGATACGGTTTCCTGTCGGAGAACTCGGCCTTCGCGGCCGCGCTCGAGGAGGCGGGCATCGCCTTCCTCGGCCCGTCCGCCCGGGCCATCGAGATCATGGGCGACAAGATCACCGCCAAGAACGCGGTCGCCGAATACGGCGTCCCGGTGGTGCCCGGCATCGCCAAGCCCGGCCTCACCGACGCCGAATTGATCGACGCCGCGGCCGAAGTCGGCTATCCGGTGCTGGTGAAGCCGTCCGCGGGCGGCGGCGGCAAGGGCATGCGCCGGGTCGACGATCCGACCGAGCTGCCCGCCGCCCTGGTCAGCGCCCGACGCGAGGCCGGTGCGGCCTTCGGCGACGACACCCTGTTCCTGGAGCGCTTCGTCACCCGGCCCCGCCACATCGAGGTCCAGATCCTGGCCGACCAGTTCGGCCACGTCCTGCACCTCGGCGAACGCGAATGCAGCCTGCAGCGCCGCCATCAGAAGGTGATCGAGGAAGCCCCGTCGCCGCTGCTGGACGCGCGGACCCGGGCCCGCATCGGCGCGGCCGCCTGCAATACCGCGCGCAGCGTCGACTACGTGGGCGCGGGCACGGTCGAATTCATCGTCTCCGCCGACAAGCCCGACGAGTTCTTCTTCATGGAGATGAACACCCGGCTGCAGGTGGAGCATCCGGTCACCGAACTGGTCACCGGCGTCGACCTGGTGGAATGCCAGGTGCGCATTGCCGCCGGGCAGAAGCTGGCCGCCGCGCAGGAGGACATCCGGCTCACCGGGCACGCCATCGAGGCCCGCGTCTACGCCGAGGATCCGGGCCGCGACTTCCTGCCCACCGGTGGCACGGTGCTGGCGCTGTCGGAGCCGGAAGGCCCCGGCGTGCGGGTGGATTCGGGGCTGCGCGCCGGGACCGTGGTCGGCACCGACTACGACCCGATGCTGTCCAAGGTCATCGCCTACGCCCCCGACCGTGCCGGAGCCATCGCCAAACTGGATGCGGCCCTGCGCGATACCCAGATCCTGGGCGTGCGGACCAACACCGACTTCGCTCGTTTCCTGCTCGCCGACCCGGATGTCCTTGCCGGACACCTCGATACGGGACTGCTGGATCGACGTGCGGTGGAGTTCACGCCCGCGCCGGTCACCGACGAGCAGTTCATCGCCGCGGCCGCCGAACTGTGGCTGCGGCGCTGGCCGAGCGGACCGGCGGACCCGTGGCAGCGACCCACCGGCTGGCGGGTGGGCGAGCACGCGCCCGTGGGCATTCGCCTGACCGGTGGCGACCGCACCGCGCACGTGTACCTCTCCGGGACCCCGCAGCACGCGACCGTCTGGGTCGAAGGCGGCGAAAAGCGCACGCTGACCGTCGATTCCGAGGGCGACACACTCACCGTCACCCTCGACGGCCTGCGCGGCGACTTCCGTGTCGCCACCGCCCCCGGTCAGATCTGGGTCGCCGACCGCACCGGCACCGCCCTGCTCCGCGAGGTCGCCGAGGCCGATATCCGCGCCGGTGACGCCCACGTCGGCGATGCCGAAATCCAAAGCCCCATGCCGGGTTCGGTCATCGCCACCCCCGCCGCCGAGGGCGAGCTGGTCGCCGCGGGCGCGCCCATCGTGGTCGTGGAGGCCATGAAGATGGAACACACCCTCACCGCCCCCATTGCCGGGCGCGTGGAACTGCTGGTCGAGCCGGGCGCGCAGGTGCGACTCGAACAGCCGCTGGCCCGCATCGTCGCCCTGGACACCCCCGCCGAGGAGAACACCCCGTCATGACCGACTTCCTGTCCACCGGAACCCTGCCGGACGAGTACCGCCAACTCGCGCTCACCGTCCGCGATTTCGCCAATCAGGTGGTGGCCCCGGTCGCCGCCAAGCACGACGCCGAGCACAGCTTCCCCTACGAGGTCGTCGCGGGCATGGCCGATATGGGCCTGTTCGGCCTGCCGTTCCCGGAGGAGTTCGGCGGCATGGGCGGCGACTACTTCGCGCTGTGCCTGGCGCTCGAGGAACTGGGCAAGGTAGACCAGAGCGTCGCCATCACCCTCGAGGCGGGTGTCTCACTCGGCGCCATGCCGATCTACCGGTTCGGCAACGACAAGCAGAAGGCGGAGTGGCTGCCGCTGCTGGCCAGCGGTCGCGCGCTGGGCGCGTTCGGACTCACCGAACCGGGCGCGGGCAGCGACGCGGGCGGCACCCGCACCACCGCGGTCCTGGACGGCGACAGCTGGATCATCAACGGCTCCAAGCAGTTCATCACCAACTCGGGCACCGACATCACCCGCCTGGTCACGGTCACCGCGGTCACCGGCAGCACGGAGGGCAAAAAAGAGATCTCCACCATCATCGTGCCCGCCGACACCCCCGGCTTCACCGCCGAACCCGCCTACAACAAGGTCGGCTGGAACGCCTCCGACACCCACCCGCTGTCCTTCGACGACGTCCGGGTGCCCGCGGAGAACTTGCTCGGCGAACGCGGTCGCGGCTACGCCAACTTCCTGCGCATCCTCGACGAGGGCCGCATCGCCATCGCGGCGCTGTCGGTCGGCGCGGCCCAGGGCTGCGTGGACGAATCGGTCCGCTACGCCAAGGAACGCGAGGCCTTCGGCCGCCCCATCGGCACCAACCAGGCCATTGCCTTCAAGATCGCCCGCATGGAGGCGCGCGCCCACATGGCCCGCACCGCCTACTACGACGCGGCCGCATTGATGCTGTCCGGCAAGCCCTTCAAGAAGCAGGCCGCCATCGCCAAGCTGGTCGCCAGCGAGGCCGCCATGGACAATGCCCGCGACGCCACGCAGATCTTCGGCGGCTACGGGTTCATGAACGAATATGCTGTGGCCCGGCACTATCGCGACAGCAAGATCCTGGAAATCGGTGAGGGCACCACGGAGGTGCAGTTGATGCTGATCGGGCGGGAGCTCGGCCTGTGAGCTCCGCGAAGCGGGTCGTCCAGCGCGGCTTGTGGTTCGACGAATTCGAGACCGGTGTGGTGTACGAGCACCGGCCCGGCCGCACCATCACCGAGGCCGACAATGTGCTGTTCACGACGCTGACCATGAACACGCAGGCCCTGCACTTGGACGCGGCGTTCTCCGACGCGCTGCCGCCTTTCCATCAGCGGCTGGTGAATTCGATGTTCACGCTGTCCACGCTGGTGGGTCTGTCGGTGGCGCAGCTGACCCAGGGCACCATTGTCGCGAATCTGGGCTTCTCCGAAATAGCCTTCCCCAAACCGCTTTTCCACGGCGACACCCTGTACGCGGAGACCGAGGTCACCGAACTGCGGGAATCCAAGAGCCGTCCGGGCGAGGGCATCGTGACCTTCGCGCACACCGGACGCAATCAGCACGGTGATGTCGTGGCCACCGCCGTCCGCAAAACTCTCGTGAGGAAGAAACCATCGTGAGTTGGGAAATGCCCGGTCCGGCTTGGCTTTTCTGCCCCGCCGACCGGCCGGAGCGCTACGGCAAGGCGCTCGCCGCGGCCGACGTGGTCATCATCGACCTGGAGGACGGGGTGGCCGAGGCGGACAAGGCGGCGGCCCGCGAGGCGCTGATCGCCCATCCGCTCGACCCGGAACGCACCGTCGTGCGCGTGAACGCCGCGGGCACCCTCGAGCACATGCTCGATCTCGACGCTCTCGTCCGCACCGAGTACCGGCGCATCATGCTGCCGAAATGCGAATCGGCCGAGCAGATCACGCGGCTGACCGACTACGAGGTGATCGCGCTCATCGAGTCTCCGCTGGGCGCGCTGGCGGTCGGGCGGGCGGTCATGGTGCGCAATGCCATCGGCGTCATGTGGGGCGCGGAGGATCTGGTCGCCGCGCTCGGCGGGAACTCCTCGCGGCATGCCGACGGCGGCTATCGGGATGTGGCGCGGCACGTGCGCTCGCAATCCCTGCTGGCGGCCAAGGCGTACGGCAAGTTCGCGCTCGACTCGGTGTACCTGGACATTCCCGATCTCGACGGGCTGGCGGTCGAGTCGGCGGACGCGGTGGCCATCGGATTCGATGCCAAGGTGGCCATTCACCCCAGCCAGGTGTCGGTGATCCGCACCGCGTACGCACCCGGGGTCGACGAAGTGCGCTGGGCGCGCCGAGTATTGGCGGAAGCGCCGAACCATCGAGGGGTCTTCACCTTCGAAGGGCGGATGGTGGACATGCCGGTCATTCGGCATGCGGAGCGAATCGTGCAGCGCGCGGCCACGGCCGGCAGCGCGGGATTCGCGTCGTAGGAGGTATTGCGGTGGAACCACAGTGGGTGCCGAGCGAGGCGGATATCGCCGAGGCGCAGGTGACCAGCTTCGCGCTGTTCGTGGCGAAGCGGACCGGGGTGTCGGTACCGGACTATCGGACGCTGTGGCAGTGGTCGGTGGACGATCCGGCGGGATTCTGGGGTGCGCTCTGGGACTACTTCGATCTGGGCGAGCGGCCCGAGATGGTGCTCGAGTCCATGGAAATGCCTGGTGCGCAGTGGTTCCCGGGGACCCGGCTCAACTATGTCGATCAGGTGGTGCGGCAGGTTCGCGACGACCGGCCCGCGATTGTGTCAGTGGACGAGACGGGGGAGATCACCGAAACCTCCTGGGCCGCACTGATCGCCACCGCGTCGGCCTTCGCCGACACCCTTCGCGGGCTGGGCGTCGGGCCGGGTGACCGGGTCGTCGGCTACCTGCCGAACATCCCCGAGGCCGTCATCGCCTTCCTCGGCACCGCGAGCCTCGGTGCCATCTGGAGTGCCTGCGGCCAGGACTATTCCGCGCAAGCCGCCCTGGATCGGCTCGGGCAGCTCGAGCCGAAGGTACTGGTCACCGCCGACGGGTATCGGTTCGGTGGCAAGGTGCACGACAAGACCGCCGATATCGAGGCGCTGCGGGCCGGACTGCCGTCGCTGGCGGCGACCGTGCTGGTGCCGCGCATCGGCGCGACGCTGCCGGATGTGCTCACCTGGCGACACGTCGAGCCCGGCGACGGTGACGTCGACATCGCCACCGAGCAGGTCGATTTCGCGCATCCGCTGTGGGTGCTGTACTCCTCCGGGACCACCGGCAAGCCCAAGGGCATTGTGCACGGGCACGGTGGGGTACTGCTCGAACATTTGAAAGCCGTTGCCGTGCTGTCGGATATCGCGCCGGACGACACGTTCTTCTGGTACACCAGCCCGAGCTGGATGATGTGGAACTTCCAGATCGCCGGACTGCTGGTGGGCGCGACCATCGTCTGTTACGACGGCAGCCCGGCCGCGCCGACTCCGGATGCGCTGTGGCAGTTGGCCGCTCGGACCGGTGCGACGGTGCTCGGCACCAGCCCCGGCTACGTGCTGGCGTGCGCCAAGGCCGGATCGGTGCCGCGCGCGGATCACGATCTGTCGGCGCTGCGGCTGGTCGGCATCACCGGGTCCGCGCTGCCGCCGTCGTCCTCGCTGTGGCTGCGGGACAATGTCGGTGAGCAGGTGCCGGTCGCGTCCATCAGCGGCGGCACCGATGTGGTGTCGGCCTTCATCGGCGGCGTGCGCACCGTGCCGGTGTGGCCCGGCGAGCTGTCCGCACCGTATCTCGGTGTGGCGCTGGACTCTTGGGACGAGCAGGGCAATCCGGTGCGGGACGAGGTCGGCGAACTGGTCATCACCAAGCCGATGCCGTCCATGCCGGTGTCGTTCTGGAACGACCCGGACGGCTCCCGCTATCGGGAGGCCTACTTCGAGATGTTCCCCGGCGTCTGGCGACACGGCGACTGGATCACGATTACCGAGCATGGCAGCGTCATCGTGCACGGCCGCTCGGATTCCACGCTCAACCGGCAGGGCATCCGAATGGGCAGCGCCGACATCTATCAAGCCGTGGAACGCATTCCGGAAATCGCCGAGGCGCTGGTGATCGGGGCCGAACAACCCGACGGCGGGTATTGGATGCCGCTGTTCGTGGTGTTGGCCCCCGGCGCGGAATTGAACGACGAGTTGCGATCGCGCATCAATGCGACCATTCGCGCCGAGGTTTCGCCGCGGCATGTGCCGGACGAAATCATTGCGGCACCGGGCATTCCGCACACGCGCACCGGGAAGAAGCTGGAAGTGCCGATCAAGAAGCTCTTCCAAGGGGCCGAGGTATCGACCGTAGTCGCCGCGACCGCGGTCGACGCCCCGGAACTACTCGACTGGTACGCGGCGCGAAAGCCTCAATGAGTCCCCGGTAGCCGACGCCGACCCGTGCACACTTCCGACGCCAAATCCTCATAGCCGACCGCCAATTCGGCCAGATGCTCCCACGCGACGGTGAGCTCCTGACCGGATTGGCGGGCCAGCGCGGCATAGGCGGCGGCGGTGAGGCGGGCCAAACGGTCGATGACCGCACCCAACGTTTCGGTGTGCACGCGGGCGGCACCGTGGGACGGGGGCAATTGCGCGGTCACCCACCGGTCGATCTGATGCACCAAATCGGCTCGGAGCGTGTCGAGTTCGACCATTTCGTCCGATTCCGCGCAGAGCAGGCGCTCGTGGAGCGCGGTCAGGTCGTGCGCGGCGCGTAGTAGTGGATGCCGGGGCTCATCGGACCCGCGACAAGCCTGAAGGACTTGGTTCTTGGAAGGCAGAGTGTCCCTCATCGAACTGCTCCTAATACCGCGACCTGCGAATTCTGAGCACATTAGTCAGCGCAGATGACACGCGGATGACTGCCGGTTCAACAGCCCACTTCGAGTTTGCTATTGAAAGTTCGCGGTCGCGGTGGAGCAATCGGTGAGGTCAGGCGGTCGCGCCGCCGTCGATGACGAGATCGTGTCCGATGACGAAACTGGATTCGGGGGAGGCCAGCCACACCACGGCCGCCGCGATCTCGGCCGGATCGCCGACTCGACCGAGCGGAATCGCGGTCGCCACACGCGCATCGCGGTCGGCGCGAGTTTCACCGGGGCGGAACGACATTCGGGTATCGGTCGCGCCCGGGCTCACGGCATTGATGCGAATGCCTTCGCCGATATGGTCGCGGGCGGCGGTCTGGGTCAAGGCGCTCACGGCGGCCTTGGACGCGGCATAGGCGGCCAGTCCGGGGCGGCGGCCGTGCGCACCGATATTCGACGCCATATTCACAATCGCACCGCCGCCATTGCCGCGCATGTGGGCGATTTCGTGCTTCATGGACAGGAAGACACCGGTCAGGTTGACGTCGAGCACGCGATGCCAGTCATTGTCGTCCAGGTCGCCGACCGGGGCGGGGGTGCCCAGAATTCCGGCATTGTTGAAGGCCACGTGCAGGCCGCCGTGGCGGCGCACCACTTCCTCCACCATGGCGGCGACCTGGAAGCTGTCGGTGACGTCGGCGGTCACCCAGTCGGCCTTGCCGCCGTCGGTGCGAATGGCCGCGGCGGCCTGCTCGAGCTGCTCCGCGTTTCGGCCCGCGAGGACGACCGTGGCGCCGCGGTCGGCGAAGGCCTGCGCGGTCGCACCGGCGATAGCGCCCGCACCGCCGGTGATGAGGACGACTTTTTCATCGAAACGTGCGCTCATGAGCGACTGCAACTCCCTTTGTGGAACGATCATTCTTGAATCTGACGGGCCGTGAAGGCTGTGGATGGATCGGAAATCCATTCAGGCGAGCAGGGATACGGCGACTCGGGCCGCATCCTCCAGGCGCGCAGCCGAACCCGGCGTTCGCTCGAGTACGCGGACTCCCTGGAAGAACACGAGCAGGAAACGGGCGATAGCTCGCGGATCGGAATCGGCGGACAATTCACCCTGTGCGCGGGCGCGTAACAGGGCCGAGGTGAGGGTGGTTTCGAGGTGTGCCCAACTCGACTCCACCAGGCGCGCGACGGCCTCGTCGCGGCGGGCCATTTCGACGGCGCTGTTCACGACCATACAGCCCAAATACGAGTCAGGACTGGAGGCTTCGGTGATGAAGCGGGTCACCAGGTCGCGGACCGCGGGTAGGACCGGTCCGGGTTGTGACAGCTCCGTCATGATCACCGGATCGGTGGTCTCGAGGTAGCGCTGCAGAGCCTTGAGATACAGCTCCCGCTTCCCTCCGAAAGTGCCGTAGATGCTCGCCTTGGCAATCCCAAGATGCTCAACCAGATCCGACATGGACGTCGCCTCGTAGCCGCGCTCCCAGAACAATTCGAGTGCGCGGCGCAGGACGGTGTCGGGATCGAACTCCTTGGTCCTTGCCATGGCGAGCACTCTACGGCTATCTAGACCGATCGGTCAAGAAAGAAGGTCGCGATGTCGGCGGCGTGGGCCTCGGGGACGTCCATGGCCAGGAAGTGGTTGCCGGTATTGCCCTCGGGCCAGTGGACGATGATGTTGTCGCGGTCGGCCAGGCGGCGCATGAGCGGGGAGCCGCCCGCGTAGACGCCCACCGGGACCAACTTCTGACCCGCGGGCCAGGTGAAACCGTTCTCGCCGAGGCCGTTGTACATGGGCCACGATGACGTGGCGGCGGTATTGGTGAACCAGTAGATGCTGATATTGGTCAACAGGTGATCGCGATCCACGGCGTCTTCGAGATGGTCTGCGAGGGGCGAGAATTCGTTGAACTTGTGGACCAGCCAGGCCAGTAGGCCGACGGGGGAATCGGTCCAGGCGTGGGCGAAGGTCTGCGGGGCCTTGTCGAGCAGGACGTGGTGGTTCACGCCGGACTGCCATTTCCGCATGAGCTCCCATTCGGTGAGCTCCTCGGCGGTCATGGTGGGGACATCGGATTCGGTGGGGAGGCCGATGCCGCCGTCGATGTGGACGCCGACGATATGGTCCGGGTCGGCGATCGCCATCTCCTGCACGACATATGCGCCGAGGTCGCCGCCCTGTACGCCATAGCGGTCGTAGCCGAGCCGGGCCATGAGCTCGACCCACATGCGGGCCACGCGGCGCGGCTTCATGCCGAGTTCGTGTGGTGCTTCGGAGAATCCGAAACCCGGGACCGACGGGATCACCAGGTGGAAGGTCTTCGTCAGCAGCGGAATGGTTTTGGTGAATTCGACGAAGGTGTTGGGCCAGC
Organism: Nocardia sp. CDC153; assembly: GCF_035818515.1. NCBI lineage: Bacteria > Bacillati > Actinomycetota > Actinomycetes > Mycobacteriales > Nocardiaceae > Nocardia > Nocardia sp. CDC153. The sequence continues at coordinate 313,235 of NZ_JAYKYU010000001.1, forward strand.
CGTGGGTCAGGATGAGGGGGAGGGCGTTCGGGTCGGCCGAGCGGATGTGTAGGAAGTGGACGTCGAGGCCGTCGATTTCGGTCAGGAACTGGGGGTGGGCGTTGAGGGCGGCTTCTTGTGCGCGCCAGTCGAATTCGGTGCGCCAGTAGTCGGCCAGGTCGCGAAGGTAGGACACCGGTACGCCGCGGTCCCAGTTCTCGCCGGGCAGTTGCGCCGACCAGCGGGTGCGGGCCAGGCGGTCGTGGAGGTCGTCGAGGTCGGACTGGGGGATCTCGATGCGGAAGGGGCGGAGCGGGGTGTCGGTCATGGGAATTACGGTAGGAATCATCTAGGACTATTCATGTCCTATTTGTGGCGGAAGGTGGAGGCATGAGTGATACGCCCGCACGGCTGCTTCGGCTGCTGTCCCTTCTGCAAACGCCGCGGGAATGGCCGGGAAGTGAACTGGCCGAACGCCTCGGGGTCACCGATCGGACCGTTCGCCGCGATATCGATCGGCTTCGCGAACTCGGCTACCCCGTCGAGGCCACCATGGGCGCCACCGGCGGCTACCGCCTCGTTGCCGGCGCCGCGATGCCGCCCCTGCTGGTCGACGACGAGGAAGCCATCGCCATCGCCGTAGGCCTGCGTGCCGCCGCCGGATCCGCCATCGCGGGCATCGAGGAAGCCTCCGTCCGCGCACTCACCAAACTCGAACAAGTCCTCCCCGCGAAACTCCGCCGCCGCGTCCGCGTCCTGGGCACCGCCACCATCACCCCCGGCCCCGCCGCCACCCCCATCGACCCCGAACTCCTCACCACCCTGGCCGCCGCGATAACCAACCGCGAACGAGTCCGCTTCGCCTACGAATCCGCCACCGGCACCGAATCCCGCCGCAACACCGAACCAGTAGGCCTCGTCCCCCACAAACACCGCTGGTATCTCGTCGCCTTCGACCTAGACCGCTCCGACTGGCGAGTCTTCCGAGCCGACCGAATCACCCGCCCCCACCCCACCGGCGCCCGCTTCACCCCCCGCCCCCTCCCCGCCCCAGACCCCGCCGCCTACGTAATAGGAGCCCGAACCGACTGGCCCACAAGCACATTGCGCTACCACGTAGAAATCCAAGCCCCCGCCAACCAGGTAACCGGCAAGCTAGGCGAAGCCCCAGGCGACATAGTCCCCCGAACCGACACCACCTGCGCCCTCGAAATGCACCGAGACGACCTCCCCGAGTGGGTAGCCCACCGCCTTCTAGAACTGGGCTGCGATTTCGAAGTCCATGCCCCACAAGAACTATCCGACGAGCTCCAGCGAATCGCCGACCGCGCCCGCCGAGCAACCCACGCCCGAAAAACCAAGACCTAAAAGAAGGAAAAGCCAAAGAGAGAAAAGACAAAAGAAGAAAAGATAAAGACGCCAGGAGGAGGGAGAGAGGGTGGCCGAGCTTGCGAGGCCCCCTCACCTACCAGCCCACTTCCGCAAAAACCGCACCTACCAGCCGCCTCGCCTACCGAACCTCACTTACGTTCCAGCCCGCTCACCGTGCGGCCGTTCTTCGTCTCTGTGGAATTGTCAAAGAGCTTGAAAGCCGTGGAGCTGTCGAACGGTTCGGGTCTGTGTTTCTTGGGTTGTCTCGAGTAGGTGATGCGTGCAGTCCGTGGGCTGGGAGGTGAGGTGGCGGCTCCTAGCCCGGCGTCAGCCCAAGTGCGGTAGGGCAGGCGAGGCGACCACACTTCCCGTTGTTTTGCGTACGCCAGCGGGGCACGAGCAGCCCGGGTTTCACGCTGCCCGTGAACCCCACTTCCGGCAACTGGAATCGACTGCCGTGGCGACCTGCTCCCCAACGTGGTGTTTGTCGTTGACGTGCGGGGTGTGGGAGGGGTCCAGCGCCGCCGGGGCAATCCACCCCACCCGGCCCGGGTGGGCGGTGTCCTTGCCCAGCATCACTGTCTGCCACCCGTGTTCGCTGTCGTTGACGAGGGCGTGGTGGTGGTCGCAGACGAGGGCGAGGTTGTTGAGGTCGGTGGGTCCGCCCTTGGCCCAGTCGATCACGTGATGGGCTGCGCACATCGAGGCGGGTACGTCGCAGCCGGGGTGGGTGCAGCCGCGGTCGCGGGCGATCAACGCCAGGCGTTGACCCGAGGTGGCGAGGCGTTCGCCGTGGGCGAGGTAGAGCGGGATCTCGTCCTTGTCGAGCACCGCCAGTACTGGGCGAGAGTTCTTGGCCAGCTTGAGTGCTTCGTTGATCGACAGGTGTCCACCGGAGGCGGTGGTGGCCACGCCCGCGCCCTTTTCGAGGTCGGCCAGGCTCATGGTGACGACGACCTCGACGGGCAGGCCACGGTGCATGCCCAGCTTCACTGGCTTACCGGCCTTGGTCGCAGCGGCACCGGCAGCAGCGAAGACACCAACACCAGCGATGGTGCCCGCAGCAGCACCAGCGCCCGCAGCGCCAGCGGCATCGATACCAGCGGTGGTGTCGGTGACCGGCTGCAACGCGCTCACGAGCGCGAACAACGCATCGTGGGTGCGCTGCCCGGCGTCGCGGCGATCGCGGCGCGCGGCCGCTTCCAACACCTTCGAATCGACGTGCGCTGTGGCGGTGAGGATTTCGGTGTCGGCATCGTCGAGGTTGCACATGCCCGGGCGGGCGAGCTTGGCGAAGATCGCATCCAACAACGCCCGCAGTTCGGGGGTGAGCCAGCCTTCGATCTTCGACATCCCATCCACACCGGGACGGCTGATCGTGATCCCGCGACGGCGACGACGATCGGCATCAGAGATCACCGTGCCTTCCGGATCCAAACGCGCGAGGATCTCGCGCCCGATTTTCGGGAGGTCATCGGGGTGCCCGGTGACGCAGTGCTCGACCAACAGTGCCTCGGTCTCGACCCGCGCCGGAGCGGGAACGTCGGCGGGCAGATGCGTCATGATGTCCACGATCCCGCGCACATGATCACGCGAAATCGCGCCCGCTTCAAAGGCGTTCGCGGTCGCGGCCAGGGTGATCGGGCGCGGCGTGCCGTCGGCTCCGAGGAACTCCCCGCACGCTGCGGCGATCTTCACGCGCATCGCCGCGTCATACCGCGACAGGCCCAGGGTTTGACGCAGAAACGGCACCACATCCTTCACCCCGGCCTTGCGCGGCAGGTCCCGCTCCGCGATCTCGATGACCAGAGCCGAATCCAAGGCGGCCAGTTGACGCTTGCAGATCTCCAGATCGCGCATGAATTCCACAGCATCGACATCGGTCCGAGCCTTGAGCTTGCCGTGCAGGACGGTATCGGCGACGTTGGTGATCGCGGTCATCAGCGCGCCGATGCCGGTGCTGTCGAGTGTTTCCCCCTTCGAATTCATGCTTCAATTCTACCGCTGAATTGATCATATTAGAAGCCGAATTCCGTTGTGATATAAGCATTTTCACTAATACCGATTGGTCGCTGCCAATACTCGTGCAGCCTCCCGTTCCGCATTCGTATTCGATTGCAGCCCCCGGGACCCAGCGAGCTTCGCGCGAATATGCTCAGCGACAGTAACGGGTTCGTACTTGCTGCCATCTCCAATGCAGGACGGCAAGGTCTCGATCACCGCGTCGATATTGCCGTCATGGAAATAAGCCGCGCTCCGTCGCCGCTGAATCGTGCCGTCGATGATCGGGGGTTTCACGCGGTGCAGCGTCGAAAGCCATTGCTCATTGGTCCAACGGGCCATCAGGTCACCGAGATTCACCAACAGCGCACCGCCGGCGGGCTGGACGTCGTGCCACACGCCTTCCGCGCCGAGTACCTGCAGCCCGGGAGCTTGGTCGGCCCAGAGCACCGTCACGATGCCGTAGTCGGTGTGCTCGCCCATGCCGGTGAGATCGCCGTCCAGGTTCACGGTTCCCGGCGGCAGTGCGTAGTTGTTCATGCGCAGCACATCCAGGGAGTGGTCGGTGAACGCCTCGAAGAATCCGGCTGGTAGTTCGAGGGCGTCGGCGAAGATCGTGGTGAGGGTGCGGGCTACCCGGGCGGCTTGGGAGAAGTAGTTCTGGATGGCTGTGGAGAACTGGGGAAGTTCTGTGGGCCAGAGGTTTTCGGCGTAGTCCTCGGCGGGCAACTCCAGGCCGGGATAGTCGGCACCCGACACTCCGACATTGAAGGCCTCGAAGAAGTCGTTCATCCGCGTCGCCGACTCGACTCCCAAACTCAGGCTGAGGCTTTCGCTCTTCGGCGGCGAGTACCCGCGGTTGATCTCCGGGGGAGTGCGGTACCCCGTCTTGGCCGCCAACGGCAGCGCGAAGAACGTATCCATCGCCGCCGTGAACTCCTCGATCACCGCCCCAGGAATGGCATGCCCGACGATCTGCATGAACCCGACGGTCCGCGCGGCGTCATCTATCCGCCGCGCGACCTCCGCGCGCTCCTCGGCACTCCCGCCGCGCACATAGGCCGTGATGTCGATGACTGGCACGTGGAATCCCACAGCTGCTCCCTTCGCTGGCCGATAACCCAGCGTCACCCATTCCGGCCGAGCGCGCAGTGCCAATCGTGACACTCACGTAAAAGAATCAGGCCGCCAGCGCCGCCTTCTGCTGCGTCAGCACGCCGTCGACCATCCGATACACCGAATCCATCTGATCCAGATGCGACAGGTCGTGCGTCACCAGCAGCGTCGCGGCCCCGTGCGCACGCACAATGCCGACGATCAGATCGATGATCGCCGCGCCGCGCTCCTGATCCAATGCACTGGTCGGCTCGTCGATCACCAGCAGTGACGGGTCGTTCATCAGCGCCCGCGCGATATTCACCCGCTGCCGCTGACCGCCCGACAGCTGCGCGGGCCGCTTGTTCTCGTGACCCGAAAGTCCCACCGCCGCCAGCAGATCCCGTGCGCGCGAACGGGCTTCGCGCCGCTTGGCGGGCGAGACGAACCAGGTCTGGCCCAGGTGCACCATCGCCTCGAGCTGCTCCACGGCGGTCAGCGCGGGAATCAGGTTCGACTGCTGGAACACGATGCCGATGGCCGAACGGCGCAGGGTCGCCGCATCTCGGCGGCTGAGGTCGGTGAGAGTCTCGGTGCCCGTGGCGGTTTCGAGCTCCACCCGACCTGAGTCCGGCCGCAGCAGCGTCGAGACGGTGGCCAGCAGGGTCGACTTGCCCGAACCCGAGGGCCCGGTGATGGCCGCGATCTCGCCGCCCGCCACGCGCAGGTTCACGTGGTCGAGTGCGGTGATGCGGTCCGCGCCGTCGGGGAACGTGAGGGTCAGATCCGAGACGGTGAGCGCGTTGGTCATCGCAATGCTCCTGGAGGACAAGGGGACCGCGGTCATCAGCGGGCCTGGTTGAGGGCGGTCAGGGGGTCGGTGGTGACGAGGAAGCGCAGGGCGAACGCCGCGCCGAGCAGGCCGAGGGCGATCAGGGCGGCGGCGGGGAACAGGGTGGTGCTCGCGCTCAGGACGAAAGGCACCGCGCCGCCCATGAATACGCCCGCGATGGCGGTGATGCCGACACCCACGCCGACCCCGAGCAGCAGCACGATCAGGGCTTGGCTCAACGCATCTCGGATCAGGGAACCGGTGGTCGCGCCCAGGGCCTTCAACGTCGCGATGTCGGGCTGCCGCTGCACGGTCCACACCGTGAAGAACGCACCGATCACCAGCGCCGAGATGGCGAACAGCATGACCGTCATGAGCGTCAGCGAGCCGTTCTCGGCCTTGTAGGAAGCCATCGCCGACAGCGAATCCTTGGAACTCGTGGTCACGGTGTGCGCGGCCGCATTCACCGCCGACTGATCACTCACGCCCGACACCGCCAGGATGGTGGCCGCGCCCGCGTGCGGATTGAGGGTTTGCCAGTCCGACAGGCTCATCCACACCACCGGCGTGTGCGCGTACCAGTCGTCCTCGGTGACCCCCTGCACGGTGTAGCTCGCCGAACCGAGTTCGACGGTGTCACCGGCCTTGGCGTTCAGGTCCTTGGCCGCCGCCTTGGACAGAATGACCGAGCCGGAATCGGTTGCTACCCGATTGCCGAATGGGGTGCCCTGGACGCCGAACAATGCCACCTGGGTGGGCGACGCGCCATCGAAGGTGGCGCGGGTGCGGCTGATGCCGATCGGGTCGACGGTGCCGCCCGCCTGCTGCCAGGTCCGCACCTGCTCCTCGCTCAGCGTCGAGGCGTCGAAGGACGCGGCGGAGCCGGTGTCGGAGAAGACCACCGTGTCGGTGTTCAGCGCCTGGATGGCGGAAATATTCTGATGCGCCAAACCGGCCGTCAGGCCGCTGAGAAAGCTCACCAGCAGCGCGACCAGCGTGACCACCAGGGAAATGAGGAGGAAGCGGCCGCGGGCGGCCCGCAGATCCCGGAGTGCGACGAACATACTTACAGCCTGTCGGCGAAACGCCGCGCGGCCATCGCGCCCGCGATCGAATCCCGCTCCGCCAACGGCACGGCCGCGTTTCCTACTTTCGATGGATGCCGGGGCAATAGCCGGGCATAAGCTGGTCGGGTGCATCGCTCGCCCCTGACCCCGGTCTTCTCCGCCCTGCAGCTCGGGCTGCACGCGTTGGTGGTGGCATTGACCGTGGTGGTGGCGGTGCAGGAGGTGGTCGCCGGATCGCATCCGACCGTCGTCATCGTGCTGGCCGGGGTCTTCCTGGGCGTCTATTTCGCCGGGGGCAGGCTGCGCCGCAATCTGGTGGGCGCGCGCATCTGGCTGGCGGTGTTGACCGTTATCTGGCTGGGTCTGGTGACCTTCGCGCCCCTGGCCGTCTACCTGGTCTTCGGCCTGTTCTTCCTGTATCTGCATCTGCTGCCGCGCTATTGGGGCCTGGTCGCGGTGACCGCCGCGACCATCGTCTCGGTGGTCGGGTTCGCCGCGCACCGCGGCTGGACGCTCGCCGGGGTGATCGGCCCGCTGCTCGGCGCGCTCGTCGCGGTCGCCATCGGCCTCGGATACGGCGCGCTGTTCCGCGAGGCCGCCGAACGCCAGCGCCTCATCGACGAATTGCTGGCCACCAGAAACACTCTCGCCGAACAGGAACGCACCGCGGGCAAGATGGCCGAACGGGAGCGTCTCGCCCAGGAGATCCACGACACGGTCGCCCAGGGGCTCAGCAGCATTCAGCTCCTGCTGCACGCCGTCGAACGCGCCGCCCCGGATCACCCCGCGCTGGAGAAGATCCGGCTGGCCCGCGAGACCGCCGCCGACAGCCTGGTCGAAACCCGCCATCTGATAGCCGAACTCACGCCCGCCGCCCTGGAGGGCCAGTCCCTCGCCGGTGCGCTCAACCGCATCACCGAGCGCGCCGCCGCCCCCGGCCTCGACGCGCAGGTCCTCGTCGAGGGCGACCCGCAGCGCCTGCCCATGCCCATCGAGGCCGCCCTGGTGCGCATCACCCAGGGCGCGGTCTCGAATGTGGTGCGCCACGCCCACGCTCGGCGCATGCGCGTCACCCTCACCTACGCCGACGACGCGGTGCACCTGGACGTGGTCGACGACGGTGTCGGCATCGCCCCGGCGGTGCTGGCCGAATCCCCTTCCGGCAGTTTCGGTCTCACCGCCATGCGCAGCCGTGTCGAACAGCAGGGCGGCACCATGAACGTCGAATCCGAGCCCGGCCACACCGCCGTCACCGTCTCGTTCCCCTTGGAGGACGAATGATCCGCATCCTCCTGGCCGACGATCACGCCATCGTCCGCGCGGGCCTGCGCGCCCTGCTCGACTCCAGCGTCGCCGAAACCGATTCCGCCGATATCGAAGTCGTGGGCGAGGTGGCGACCGCCGAAGAGTCCGTGGCCTTCTGCTCCACCACCCCGGTCGACCTGGTCCTCATGGATCTGCGCTTCGGCCCGGGCAAGTCGGGGGCGGACGCCACCGCCGCGCTGCGCGACCTCCCCAACCCGCCGAATGTCCTGGTGGTCACCAACTACGACACCGACGCCGACATCCTCGGCGCGATCGAGGCGGGCGCGGTCGGCTACATCCTCAAGGACACCCCGCCCGCCGAACTCCTCGCCGCCGTCCGCTCGGCCGCCGAGGGCGAGAGCGTGCTGTCCCCGTCGGTGGCCTCCCGCCTCATGACCCGGGTCCGCAAACCCGACACCACCTTGAGCCCAAGGGAAATCGAGGTGCTGCGCCTGGTCGCCGACGGCCACTCCAACCGCGAGATCGGCAAGCGCCTGTTCCTCAGCGAGACGACGGTGAAATCCCACCTCGTCCACATCTATTCGAAGCTGGGCGTGAAATCGCGAACCTCCGCCGTGGCCAGGGCTCGCGAGCGCGGGGCCATCTGAGGTCGTAGCGTGTCGTCCATGGCATCGATGTCTGATCAGGCAGTGCGCGAGTTTCTGAGCGCGGGTACCCGGACCGGCAAGCTGGCCTTCGTGGCCGCCGACGGCCGCCCGCTGATCGCGCCGATCTGGTTCGTGCTCGAGGGCGACGAGATCGTCTTCAATACCGGCAAGAACACCGCCAAGGGCCGCTCGATCCTGCGCGACGGCCGCCTGAGCCTGTGCGTGGATGTGGCCGAACCGCCGTACGCCTTCGTTCAGGTCCAGGGTGTGGCCGAAGTCTCCGAGGATCCGGCCGAGCTGTTGCGCACGGCCACCGAGATCGGCGCCCGTTATATGGGCGCGGACCGCGCCGAGGAGTTCGGCAAGCGCAATGCCGTGCCCGGTGAGCTGGTCGTCCGCCTGCGCCCGACCAAGGTCCTGGCCGACTTCGAGGTCAGCGGCTGAGCTCGAGGTCACCGGCTGGGCCGAGTTCACCTGTGCGAGACTCGGCCGGTGACAGTGCACTTCATCGGGGCCGGGCCGGGCGCGGCCGATCTGCTCACCGTGCGAGCGGTCGAGTTGCTGCGCGCGTCGCCCGTGTGCCTGTACCCGGGCACCTACCTGGACCCCGAGGTCCTGGCCCACTGCGCCCCCGATGTCGAGCTCATCGACACCCAGAAACTGGACCTGGACGAGATCACCGCCCACTGCGCGCGGGCGCACGCCGAAGGCAAGGACGTCGCCCGGCTGTGCTCCGGCGATCCGTCCATATATTCCGCGCTCACCGAGCAGAAGCGCAGGCTGGACGCCCTCGGCATCCCCTGGGACGTGACGCCGGGCGTTCCGGCCTACGCCGCGGCCGCGGCCGTGCTGGGCGCGGAGCTGACCGTGCCCGAGCAAGTGCAGTCGGTGGTGTTGACTAGGACACACGCCCGATCGACCGCGATGCCGGAATCGGAGTCCCTGGCGAACTTCGCCCGCACCCGCGCGACCCTGATATTGCATCTGGCTATCACTCGAATCCGAACTCTGGCAGAGGAGTTGACGCCCGACTACGGCGCGGACTGCCCGGTTGCTGTCGTGTATCGCGCGACACAGCCCGAACAGCAGGTCCTGCGCGGCACTCTCGCCGACATCGCGGACCGGGTAGCGGCCGCTGACCTGCGGCAGGCGGCGGTGATCATGGTGGGCACGGCCTTGGCGGAATCCATCAACTGCGCGCAGTCGCACCTGTACGATCCTGCTCGCGATAGGTCGCACATCACTGGCTGAATGGCCGAAATGCGATGATAGCGAAGGGCTATGGCCCTTTATGGTTGCGGCTTGCGCGCTGACGGTAGATTGGACCGAGTGTCCGTCACCAAGATTGCGACTGTGGCCCGGCAATGGCCGGTGGGTGTGGTCGCGCCCATGTAACAAGATCGGCCAGCTGGGGGGATACCCCAGGGAGTCTCAATTTACGGTGAAGTGAGCCCCGAACACTGGACGCCACGCTGAAGCGGTCGGCGTCCTGTTCGGGTTTATGGCGGGGAGCGCTGCCCAGCGTGGTGTTCCGGAAGCGAGGTTTGGGTTGAACCGGCTGGATTTCGGCGGCAACGGCGAAGCTGGCAGCGAAATCGCACCGGGGTCGGGCGATCTTTTCCCGCTGTCGCCCGCGCAGCTCGGTATCTGGTACGCCCAGCACCTGGACCCGCAGGTACCGATCAATATCGCCCAGTACGTGGAGCTGCGCGGCGAACTCGACATCGAGTTGCTCGAGCGCGCCATGGTGCGCGGCTCGGAGGAGTTCGGCTCCGGCTTCCTGCGCATTGTCGAGCGTGACGGCGAGCCCATGCAGATGGTGGACCACTCGCTGGACCGCACCATCTACCACGTCGATCTGAGCGGCGAGCCCGATCCGGCCGCGGCCGCCCAGGAGTGGATGCGCGCCGACTACAGCGCGCCCCTCGAGCTCACCAGGGACCGTCTGATCAAGACGGCCATGGTGAAACTGGCCGAGGGCCATTACTACTGGTACGCCCGCATTCACCACATCGTGCTGGACGGCTTCGGCGCGGTCACCTACCTGACCCGCGTCGCCGAGCTGTACACCGCCTACGTCAAGGGCGTCGAGCCCGCGCCGCACAAGCTCACCGATCTGAAGACCCTGGTCGAGCAGGAATTCGCCTACCGCGAGACCAGTCGGTTCAAGGCCGACAAGGAGTACTGGGCCGAGCGGGTCGCCGGACTCGAGGACGGCACCAGCCTGGTCGGTCGCTCCGCGCCCCCGGCCGCGCTCAATCGCGTCGCCTCGGGCGCGCTCACCACCGAGCAGACCACGCTGCTGGAAGAGGCCGTGGCCCGCCACGAGTCCTCGCCCGCGGGTCTGCTCATCGCCGGTTTCGCCGCCTACCTCGCGCAGTGGACCGGCAGCGAGGACGTCATCCTCAGCCTCCCGGTGACCGCGCGCACCACCGCCATCATGCGTCGCTCGGGCGGCGCGGCCTCGAACATCGTGCCGCTGCGCCTGCGGGTGGGCCACGGCACCACCGTGACCGAACTGCTCAAGCAGGTGACGGTCGAGGTCTCGGGCGCGCTGCGCCACCAGCGCTACCGCGCCGAGGACATTCGCCGCGACTCCGCCGGGGAGTTCACCGGTGAGGTGGGCTCGCAGTTCTTCGGCCCGTGGGTCAACATCATGTTGTTCCACAACGAGGTCGTGCTCGGCGACATCACCGGCGAGTACAGCGTGCTGTCCACCGGTTCCATCGAGGATCTGGGCGTCAACTTCTACCAGTCGGTGAAGGGCACCCGGAACCACATCGACTTCGAGACCAACCCCAACCTGTACTCCGAGGACGAGACGCAGAGCCACCACGCGCGGTTCCTGGAGTTCTTCGACCGCTTCCTGGCGGCGGGGGAGAACCAGCCGGTGTGGGGCCTGCCCATCACCACCGCGGCCGAGCGCACCCGGACCCTGCTGGACTGGAACGACTCCGGCCACGACGTCCCGGTCACGACGCTTCCGGCGTTGCTCGACAAGCAGATTCCGCTCACCCCGGACAATGTCGCCGTCGAGTTCGAGGGCGAGCAGCTGACCTACGCCGAGTTCGGCGAGCGCGTCAACCGCCTGGCGCGCTTCCTGATCGAGGACGGCGTCGGCCCGGAATCGCTTGTGGCCCTGGGCATGCGCCGCTCGCTGGACCTGGTCGTGGGCATGCACGCGGTGCTGCGCGCCGGTGGCGCGTACGTGCCGATCGACCCGGATCACCCGGCCGATCGCACCGCCTACATCCTCGAATCCGCGGGACCGGTCTGTGTCCTGACCACCGCGCGCGACGAGCTGGAACTCCCGGAGTCGGTGCGGCGCTTGGAGATCGACACCCTCGACGTCTCCGGCTACTCCGCCGACCCGGTGACCGACGCGGATCGCCTGGCCCCGCTGCGCCCGGACAACACCGCCTACGTCATCTACACCTCGGGTTCCACCGGCCGCCCCAAGGGTGTCGCGGTCACCCACCACGCCATCGTCAATCAGGAACTCTGGATGCTCGACGAGTATCCGATGACCGCCGACGATGTGTACCTGCAGAAGACCGCCACCACCTTCGACGTGTCGCTGTGGGGCTACTTCATGCCGCTGCTGGTGGGCGCGAAGCTGATCGTGGCCACCCCGGACGGCCACCGCGATCCGCTGTACGTGGCCGACATGATCGAGCGCCACGGCGTCACGGTCACCGACTTCGTGCCGTCCATGCTGACGGTCTTCGTCTCGCACGCCACGCGGGCCCAATGCGCCTCGCTGAAATACGTTTTCGTGATCGGTGAGGCGCTGCCGCCGGAGACCGGCGCGGGCTTCCGCGAGATCACCGACGCGGGTCTGCACAACCTGTACGGCCCCACCGAGGCCGCGGTCTCGGTCACCTACTGGGAGAACACCGCCGCCGACACCGTGACGGTGCCGATCGGTCTGCCCGAGTGGAATGTCGAAGTCTACGTTCTGGATTCGCGCCTGCGGTCCGCCGCCATCGGTGCCGCGGGTGAGCTGTATCTGGCGGGCCGCCAGCTGGCGCGCGGGTACAAGGGCCGTCCCGATCTGACCTCGGATCGCTTCGTGGCCAACCCGTTCGGGACCTCCGAGCGCATGTACCGCACCGGTGACCTGGTGCGCTGGAACGAGTCGGGTGCGCTGGAGTACATCGGCCGCACCGACTTCCAGGTCAAGTTCCGCGGCCAGCGCATCGAGCTCGGCGAGATCGAGACCGACCTGCTCGCGCACCCGGCCGTCAGTCAGGCCGCCGTGCTGGTCATGGACACCGCGACCGGCCAGCAGCTGGTCGCCTACGTGGTCCCCATGCCCGGCCAGACCGTGGACCCGGCCGAGCTGACCCGCTTCGTCGCCGAGAAGCTGCCGACCTACATGGTCCCGGCCGCCATCATGGTGCTGGATGCCTTCCCGCTCAACACCTCCGGCAAGCTGGACCGCAAGGCCCTGCCCGAGCCGGTGTTCAGCGCGGACGCCGCCGGATACCGCGCCCCGCGCACCGCCGCCGAGGAGATCGTGGCGGGCGTGTTCGCCGATGTGCTCGGCCACGAGCGGGTCGGCGTGGACGACAACTTCTTCGATCTGGGCGGCAACTCGCTGGTCGCCACCCAGGTGGTGGCCCGCATCTCGGCCGCGTTCAGCACCCGCGTGGGTGTGCGCGCGCTGTTCGAGACCCCGACCGTGGCCGGGCTGGCCGCGCGCGTGGAAGCCGCCGGGCCGTCGGATGTCTCGCGTCCGCCGCTAGTCGCGCAGGAACGCCCCGAGCGCGTTCCGCTCTCGCTCGCGCAGCAGCGCATGTGGTTCCTCAACCAGTTCGACCCGACCGTCCCGACCTACAACCTGCCGTTCGTGGTGCGGTTGCGCGGACAGGTCGAGATCGAGGCCCTGCAGCTGGCGCTGACCGACGTGGTCGCGCGCCAGGAGTCGCTGCGCACCATCTTCCCCGAGTCCGGCGATGGCGGCTTCCAGCGCGTGCTGCCCGTCGACGAGGTGGACCTGGGCATCGAGGTGATCGACCTCGCCGAGGCCGAATTGCCGTCCGCGCTGGCCGAATTCGCCTCCACCGGCTTCGACGTCTCCACCGAGCTGCCGATTCGGGTCCGCGTGTTCCGCGTGTCCGACCACGCCGAGACCCTCGCCGAGCCCGGCCGCCATGCCGCCCCGAACGCCGACGAGGTCGATCTGGCCGTCGCGTTCGTCGTGCACCACATCGCGGCGGACGGTTTCTCGTTCGGCCCGCTCTCGCGCGATATGACCGCCGCCTACCTGGCGCGGGTGGCCGGGCAGGAGCCCGCGTGGGCCCCGCTGCCGGTGCAGTACCAGGACTTCAGCATCTGGCAGCGCGAACTGCTGGGCTCCGAATCCGATCCCGAGTCCATGGCCGCGCGCCAGATCGCCTACTGGCGTGCGGCTTTGGCGGGTCTGCCGGATCAGCTGGACCTCCCGGCCGATCGCCCGCGCCCGCCGGTGCAGAGCTTCCATGGCTCCCGGGTCACCTTCGACATCCCGGCCGAACTGCACACCCAGCTCGTGGGTCTGGCTCGCGCCCAGGGTGTTTCGCTGTTCATGGTGATGCACTCCGCGCTCGCGGTGCTGCTGGCCCGGCTGTCGGGCACCACCGACATCTCCATCGGCACCCCGGTCGCCGGGCGTGGCGAGCAGGCGCTCGACGACCTGATCGGCATGTTCGTCAACACCCTGGTGCTGCGCTCGGAAGTCGATGGGGCACAGCGCTTCACCGATTTCCTCGCGCGCACCCGCGACACCGACCTGGCGGCCTTCGCCAACACCGATGTCCCGTTCGAGCGGCTGGTCGAGGTCATCAACCCGACCCGGTCGCAGGCCCGGCATCCGCTGTTCCAGGTCATGCTGTCGTTCCAGGAGATGTCGCACGGCTCCATGGAGCTGCCCGGCCTCACCGTCTCCGCGGACGAGCTCGAGGTCGATATCGCCAAGTTCGACCTGCAGTGGACGCTGACCGAGCAGCGCGGCCTGGCCGGTGAGCCCGCCGGGCTGTCGGTGGTGCTCTCGTATGCCACCGATCTGTTCGACGCCGCCACCGTCACCGAGTTCGGCCGCCGTTACCTGCGCGTCCTCGAAACCGCCGTCGCCGCACCGGAAACCGTGGTGCGCGATATCGACGTCCTCGACGCCGGTGAGCGCGAGACGGTGCTGCACGCCTGGAACCACACCGAGCACGAGCTACCGGCCGCCACGACGGTGCTGGACCTTTTCGAGCGCCAGGTCGCCCTGCGTCCGCACGCCACCGCCCTGATCTTCGATCCGGGCGAGCGCAGCGGCAGCATGTTCGGCCCGGCTCGGGAACTGTCCTACGCCGAGTTCTCCGGCCGCGTGAATCGCCTGGCCCGCAAGCTCATCGCCGAGGGCGTGGGCCCGGAGTCGCTGGTGGCGGTGGGCATTCGCCGCTCGGTGGACATGCTGGTCGCCATCTACGCCACCCTCACCGCGGGCGGCGGCTACGTGCCGATCGATCCGGACCACCCGGCCGAGCGCACCGACTACGTGCTGCGCACCGCCGAGCCGGTCGTGTTGCTCACCACCGTCGACGACGCCGTGGAATCCTCGGATTGCCCGGCGCTGCACCTGGATTCGCTGGATCTGAGCGAGTACAGCGACGCCCCGGTCACCGACGCGGACCGCCGTGCGCCGTTGCGCGCGAGCAATGCCGCCTACGTGCTGTTCACCTCCGGCTCGACCGGCCGCCCCAAGGGCGTGGCCGTGCCGCATTCGGCGGTGGTCAACCAGATCGCCTGGATCACCGGCGAATACGGCATCGACGACACTGATGTGATCCTGCAGAAGACGCCGGTCACCTTCGACGTCTCGGTGTGGGAGCTCTTCGGTTCGCTGGCCGTGGGCGCGCAGCAGGTCATCGCCGCGCCGGACGGCCACCGCGACCCCATGTACCTCTCGGAGGTCATCGGCCGCCACCGGGTCACCATGACCTCGTTCGTGCCGTCCATGCTGAGCGTGTTCGCCTCCAGCGCCTCGGCCGCCGAATGCCTGTCCCTGCGTGCGGTGCTGGTGGCCGGTGAGGCGCTGCCGCCCGCCACCGTGACCGCCTTCCGGCGCTTCTCCACCGCGGCCGTGCACAACCTGTACGGCCCGACCGAGTTCACCGTGCACGCCACCGCCGCGCCCATCGACGCGCCCGTGGTCACCTCGGTGCCGATCGGCCGCCCGGTGTGGAACGCGCAGACCTATGTGCTGGACGAGGGCCTGCGCCCGGTTCCGGCGGGCGTCCCGGGTGAGCTGTACCTGGGTGGCGCGCAGGTGGCGCGCGGCTACTTCGGCCGCCCGGACCTGAGCGCCGAACGCTTCGTCGCCAACCCCTACGGCGAACCGGGCTCGCGCCTGTACCGCACCGGTGACCTGGTGCGCTGGAACCACAACGACTCGGGCGTCATCGATTACATCGGCCGCACCGACTTCCAGGTGAAGTTCCGCGGCCAGCGCATCGAGCTCGGCGAGATCGAGACCGCGCTGCTGGACCACCCCAAGGTGCAGCAGGCCGTGGTGCTGGTCATCGACACGGTGGCGGGCGATCAGCTGGTCGCCTACATCGTGACCCGCGGCCCGGTGGACCTCGACGGGGTCAAGACCTCGCTGCAGCGCACCCTGCCCGCGTACATGGTGCCGGGCTCGATCATGGTGCTCGACGCGTTCCCGGTGAACGCCTCCGGCAAGCTGGACCGCAAGGCGCTGCCCGCGCCGCGCTTCGAGGTGCGCGAATTCCGCGCTCCCACAACGCCGATCGAGGAGATCGTCGCCCAGATCTTCGGCGAGGTGCTGGGCATCGCGCGCGTCGGCGTGGACGACGACTTCTTCGAGCTGGGCGGCAACTCGCTGATCGCGACCCAGGTCGCCACCCGCCTCGGCACCGCCCTGGACACCCGCGTCCCGGTGCGCATGCTGTTCGAGGCCGCCACCGTGGAAGCCCTCGCGGCGCGGGTGGAATCGCATGTCGGCGACGGCGGCCGCAAGGCCCTGGTCGCCCGCGAGCGGCCCAGTGAGGTCCCGCTTTCCCTTGCGCAGCAGCGCATGTGGTTCCTCAACCGCTTCGACACCGCCTCGGCCGTCAACAACATCCCGGTGGCCATCCGGCTCTCCGGTGAGCTCGACATCGCGGCCCTGCAGGTCGCGGTCATCGACGTCATCGACCGTCACGAGTCGCTGCGTACCGTCTTCCCCGAGACCGCGCACGGCCCGGTGCAGCGGGTCCTCGATGCCGCGCAGATCGTGCCCGACCTGACGCCGGTGCCGGTCACCGAGTCCAACCTGATCGACCACCTGGTCGAGCTGGCCACCATGGCCTTCGATGTGACCGACGAAGTGCCGTTGCACGCGGCGCTTTTCGAGATCAGCGAGACCGAGTACATCCTCGGCATGGTGGTCCACCACATCAGCGCCGACGGTTGGTCCATGGGCCCGCTGGCCCGCGACGTCATGGTCGCCTACGCGGCCCGCACCTCGTGGGAGGCCCCGGCCTGGGCGGAACTGCCGGTGCAGTACGCCGACTACGCGCTGTGGCAGCGCGAGGTCCTCGGCTCCGAGGAGGACCCGGATTCGCTGATCGCCAAGCAGATTCGGTACTGGACCGAGGCGCTGGCCGATCTGCCCGACGAACTGGTGCTGCCCTCGGATCGGCCGCGTCCGGCGGTGGCCAGCTACCAGGGTGGCACCTACCCGTTCGCGATTTCGGCGCAGACCCAGCAGGCGCTGGTCGATCTGGGCCGCCGCCACAATGCCTCGCTGTTCATGGTCATGCACAGCGCGCTGGCGGTCCTGCTGGCCCGCCTGTCGGGCACCTCCGACATCGCCATCGGCACCCCGGTGCACGGTCGCGGTGAGGCCGCGCTCGACGACCTGATCGGCATGTTCGTCAACACCCTGGTGCTGCGCACCGAGGTGGACGGTGCCGAGACCTTCGCCGATCTGCTGGCCCGCTCCCGCGACACCGACCTGCACGCCTTCGCGCACGCGGACGTGCCGTTCGAGCGCCTGGTGGAGGTCATCAACCCGGCGCGTTCGCAGTCCCGGCACCCGCTGTTCCAGGTCATGCTGACCTTCCAGAACACGCGACAGGCCAGCCTGGAACTGCCCGGCCTGTCGGTCAACGGCATCGACTACGACGCCCGCCTGGCCAAGTTCGATCTGCAGCTGACCCTGCAGGAGGCCCAGGACGATCACGGCGAGAACGCCGGCATGTCGGCCGAGATCTCCTACGCGCTGGACCTTTTCGACGAGCCCACCATCGAGGCCTTCGCGCGCCGCCTGGACCTGGTCCTGGCCGCCGTGGTCGCCAACCCGGATATGCCGCTCGGCGATATCGACCTGCTGGTCGCCGACGAGCGCGAGCTGGTCCTGGACGAGTGGAACGACACCGCGTTCAACCTCGACTCGGTGCTGCCCGCACTGCCGGAAGGCGAAGCGGCGACACTGGTTTCGCTGTTCGAGGCACAGGCTCTGACCAGCCCGAACGCGCCCGCCGTGGAATTCGAGGGGACAGGTCTGTCCTATGCCGAGTTCTCCGCGCGCGTGCACAAGCTGGCCCGCAAGCTCATCGCTCAGGGCGTGGGCGCGGAATCGCATGTGGCCCTGGCCATTCGGCGCTCGCTGGATCTGGTCGTCGCCATGTACGCGGTGCTCGAGGCCGGTGGCGCGTACGTGCCGCTGGATCCCGATCAGCCCGACGAGCGCATCGACTACGTGCTCGATATCGCGCGCCCGGTCGCCATCCTGACCACCAGCCGCGACGAGTTCGTCACCGGCCGCAATGTGCCGGTGCTCGACGTCGACACCCTCAACCTGGATGCCTACTCCGACGCGCCGATCACGGATGCCGAACGGGGAGCGGCGATCCGGCCCGAGCACACCGCCTACGTCATCTTCACCTCCGGTTCGACCGGCCGCCCCAAGGGTGTGGCCGTCGAGCACGGCGCGATCGTGAACCGTCTGCTGTGGATGCAGCACGAGTACCCGATCGACGCCGATGACGCTGTGCTGCAGAAGACCCCGGCGACCTTCGACGTGTCGGTGTGGGAGTTCTTCTGGCCCTTGCAGACCGGTGCCCGTCTGGTGGTCGCCAAGCCGGACGGCCACCGCGACCCGGTGTACCTGGCCCAGATCATCGCCGAGGCCGGCATCACCACCGCGCACTTCGTGCCCTCGATGCTCTCGGTCTTCGTCGCCACCCTCGGCAACGACAATGGTGAATCCGCCGTCGCCGCACCGCGTTTGCGTCAGGTCTTCGCGTCCGGTGAGGCGCTGCCCGCCCCGACCGCGCAGAAGCTGCGCGAGCTCACCGGTGCCCGCCTGCACAACCTGTACGGCCCCACCGAGGCCGCCGTCGACGTGACCTATCACGAGGTCACCGACGCCGACACCGTCTTCGTGCCGATCGGCCGTCCGGTCTGGAACACCGAGACCTATGTCCTCGACGCCCGCCTGCACCCGGTCGCACCGGGTGTCGCGGGTGAGCTCTACCTCGCGGGCGATCAGCTGGCCCGCGGCTACCTGGGCCGCCCGGACCTGTCCGCGGATCGCTTCGTGGCCAACCCGTTCGTCTCCGGCGACCGCATGTACCGCACCGGTGACCTGGTCACCTGGACCGCCGACGGTGAGCTGAACTACCTGGGCCGCACCGACTTCCAGGTCAAGCTGCGCGGTTTGCGCATCGAACTGGGCGAGATCGAGGCCGCGCTGCTGGCGCAGCCGAGCGTCGCCCAGTCGGTGGTGGTCGTGCGCACCGACGCCCACGCCGGCGATCAGCTGGTCGGCTATGTGGTCCGCGAGCCCGAGGCCGTCGTCGACATCGACGCCGTCAAGGCGGCGCTGTCGAGTTCGCTTCCGGCCTATATGGTTCCGGCCGCCATCGTGGTGCTGGACGCCTTCCCGGTGAACGCCTCCGGCAAGCTGGACCGCAAGGCCCTGCCCGCACCGGTGTTCGAGGCCAAGCGTTTCCGCGCGCCCTCGACCCCGATCGAGGAGATCATCGCGCAGATCTTCGCCGACCTGCTCGGCATCTCCGGCGCGGAGCACGGCCCCGAGCGCGTGGGCGTGGACGACGACTTCTTCGAGCTGGGCGGCAACTCGCTGGTCGCCACCCAGGTCGTGGCCCGCCTGTCGGCGGCGCTGAACGCCGAGATCGGCGTGCGCGTGCTGTTCGAGGCCCCGACCGTGGCCGCGCTGGCCGCGCGCGTGGAGTCGCACGCGGGAACCGGTGTGCGCCAGGCGCTCACCGCCGCGACCCGGCCCGAGTATCCGCCGCTGTCGCTCGCGCAGCAGCGCATGTGGTTCCTCAACCGCTTCGACCCGGAATCGGCCGCCAACAACATCCCGGCAGCCGTAAGGCTCACCGGCGCACTGGATCTCGACGCCATGCGCGGCGCGATCGCCGATGTGATCGCCCGCCACGAATCGCTGCGCACCATCTACCCCTCGCACGAGGGCGTCGCCTACCAGAAGGTGCTGCCGACCGGCCGCGCCGTGCCGGAGCTCGAGGTCATGGACGTGACCGAGGGCGAGCTGTTCGCCGCGGTCTACGCCTTCGCCGCACAGGGTTTCGACGTCACCACCGAGACCGCCGTCCGCCTGCGCGCCTACCGCCTCGCGGCCGACGACCATGTGCTGGTGCTGGTGGCCCACCACATCGCCGCCGACGGCTTCTCCATGAACCCGCTGGTGCGCGATCTCATGACCGCCTATGTCGCGCGCAGCCAGGGCGAGACCCCGGGCTGGGCCGAACTGCCGGTGCAGTACGCGGATTACGCGCTGTGGCAGCGCGACACCTTGGGTTCAGAAGAGGATCCGCGCTCGCTCATCACCGAGCAGCTGGACTACTGGCGCGAGACCCTGTCCGGGCTGCCGGACGAGCTGCGCCTGTCCACCAAACCGCGCCCGGCCGTCGCCTCCTACGACGCGGGCACCCATCGCTTCCGGGTGCCGGGCGAGCTCATCGCCGGGCTGAACCGGGTGGCGCAGACCAATGGCACCACCCTGTTCATGGTGGTGCACAGCGCCTTCGCCGCGCTGCTGGCACGACTGAGCGGCACCGATGACATCGCCGTCGGCATTCCGGTGGCGGGCCGTGGCGAGCAGGCGCTCGACGATCTCGTCGGCATGTTCGTCAACACCCTGGTGCTGCGCGCGCCGGTCGACACCGGCGCGAGCTTCACCGACCTGCTGAAGACCGTGCGCGAGCGCGATCTGGCCGCCTTCGCCCACGCGGACGTGCCGTTCGAACGCCTCGTCGAGGTGCTCAACCCGGCCCGCTCGCAGGCACGGCACCCGCTGTTCCAGGTCATGCTCTCGTTCCAGAACCTGGGCCGCACCTCCCTCGAGCTGCCGGGCCTGAGCGTGTCCGAGCTGGCCATCGACCAGCAGTCGGCCAAGTTCGACCTGCAGCTGACCTTGAGCGAGGTCATCGACGGCGACTCCGCGATGGACGCCGAACTGGTCTACGCCACAGACCTTTTCGATTCCCAGTACGCCGACGTCTTCGCGCAGCGATTCGTCGCCATGCTCACCGCCGTGGCCGCCGACCCGACCCAGCTGGTCGGCGAGGTCGAGCTGCTCAGCGACTGCGAGCGCCGCAAGATCCTGCTCGGCTGGAACGACACCGCCTTCGAACTCGACACCGCGCTGCCCGAAGTCACCGAAGGCGCTGCGGCCACCCTGGTTTCGCTGTTCGAAGCCCAGGTCGCCCTGACCCCCGAGGCGACCGCGGTCACCTTCGAGGGGACGAGTCTGTCCTACGCCGAGTTCGCGGCCCGCGTCCGCAGGCTCGCGCGCTGGCTCATCGCCGAGGGCGTGGGGCCGGAATCGTTTGTGGCGCTGGGCATGCGCCGCTCCATCGACCTGGTCGCGGGCATGTACGCGGTCACCGTCGCCGGTGGCGCGTACGTGCCGCTGGACCCGGATCACCCGGCCGAGCGCACCCAGTACATCCTCGAAACCGCCCGGCCGGTCTGCGTGCTCACTTCCGGCGACGCCGTGGAAGGCATTGCGGCGCGCCAGGTTCGCATCGACGAGCTGGACCTGTCCGGCTTCGCCGACACCCCGGTCACCGATGCCGAGCGCCGCGCCCCGCTGCGCCCGGAGAACACCGCCTACGTCATCTTCACCTCCGGCTCGACCGGTCGCCCCAAGGGTGTGGCCGTCTCGCACGCCGCCATCGTGAACCGTCTCGTCTGGATGCACGCCCAGTACGGGCTGGCCGCCTACGACGTGGTGCTGCAGAAGACCCCCGCCACCTTCGACGTGTCGGTGTGGGAGTTCTTCTGGCCCTTGCAGGTCGGCGCGCGCCTGGTGGTCGCCAAGCCGGACGGCCACCGCGATCCGGCCTACCTGGCCGAGATCATCGTCCGCGAGGGCGTGACCGTCACCCACTTCGTGCCGTCCATGCTGGCGGTCTTCGTGGCCGAACCGGCCGCGGCCGAATGCGTCAGCCTCACCAATGTCTTCGCCTCCGGTGAGGGCCTGCCCGCGCCGACCGCGCAGAAGCTGCGCGAGCTGACCGGTGCGCGACTGCACAACCTGTACGGTCCCACCGAAGCCGCGGTCGACGTGACCTACCACGAGGTCACCGATGCCGACCTCGCCTCGGTGCCGATCGGTGCCCCGGTCTTCAATACCCAGGTCTACGTGCTGGATTCGCGCCTGAAGCCGGTGCCGGTGGGTGTCGCGGGTGAGCTGTACCTGGCGGGCGATCAGCTCGCCACCGGGTACGTGGCACGCCCGGACCTGACCGCGGATCGCTTCGTGGCCAACCCGTTCGGCGACGGCGTGCGCATGTACCGCACCGGCGACCTCGTCGTCTGGACCGCCGGTGGCGAACTGGAGTACCTGGGCCGCACCGACTTCCAGGTCAAGCTGCGCGGTCTGCGCATCGAGCTGGGCGAGATCGAGTCGGCGCTGATCGCGCAGCCGTCCGTCGCGCAGTCCGTGGTGGTGGTCCGCCACGACGAGCGCACCGGGGATCAGCTGGTCGCCTACCTCATCGCCGCCGACGAGCACCTCGACGTCGACGCCGTGAAGGACGCGCTGACCGAACAGCTTCCGGCCTACATGGTCCCGGCCGCCTTCATGGTGCTGGATGCCTTCCCGCTCAATGCCTCCGGCAAGCTGGACCGCAAGCAGCTGCCCGCCCCGACCTTCGCCGCCAAGGCGTTCCGCGCCCCGGCCACGCCGGTGCAGCAGACCGTCGCGGGCACCATCGCCGACGTGCTCGGCCTGGACCGGGTCGGCCTGGACGACGACTTCTTCGAGCTCGGCGGCAACTCGCTGGTCGCCACCCAGGTGATCGCGCGCCTGTCCGCCGCGCTGGACGCCGACATCCCGCTGCGCACCCTGTTCGAGGCCACCACCGTGGCCTCCCTTGCCGCGCAGTTGGAGTCGCGCGTGGGCACCGGCGCGCGGGCCGCGCTGGTGGCACAGGAGCGTCCGGACCTCGTGCCGCTCTCGCTCGCGCAGCAGCGCATGTGGTTCCTCAACCGCTTCGACAACCGCACCGCGGTCAACAACATCCCGGTGGCGCTGAAGCTCACCGGCGCAGTGGATCTGGACGCCTTCACCGCCGCCATCGGCGATGTGGTGGCCCGCCACGAGTCGCTGCGCACCGTCTACCCCGAGATCGAGGGCGACGGCTA
The DNA here is from genome assembly GCF_035818515.1 of Nocardia sp. CDC153. Lineage (NCBI taxonomy): Bacteria > Bacillati > Actinomycetota > Actinomycetes > Mycobacteriales > Nocardiaceae > Nocardia > Nocardia sp. CDC153. The sequence goes on from NZ_JAYKYU010000001.1 coordinate 336,166, forward strand.
CCAGCGCGTCCTGCCGCTGTCCGAGGTCGAATACGAGGTGCGGGCCGAGTCCGTCACCACCGCCGACCTGACCGCGCGCGTGGTCCAGCTGGCGAGCGTCCACTTCGACGTCACCCGCGAACTGCCCTTCCGCGCCACGGTTCTCAGCCTCAGCGAGACCGAGCACGTGGTCGTGCTGGTGCTGCACCACATCAGCGCCGACGGTGCGTCGCTGCGTCCGCTGCTGCGGGATGTGGTGGCCGCCTACCTGTCCCGCGCGACCGGCGCGGCTCCGCAGTGGTCGCCGCTGCCGGTGCAGTACGCCGATTACACGCTGTGGCAGCGCGAGATCCTCGGCGCGGAAACCGATTCCGAGTCCCTGGCCGCTCAGCAGATCGCCTACTGGACCGCCCAGCTGGCCGACCTGCCCGAGCAGATCGAGCTGCCCGCCGACCGGCCGCGTCCCGAGATCGCGACCAATGCCGGTGGCACCTACGACTTCTCGATCGACGCCGAGCTGCACCGCGCCCTCACCGGCGTGGCCCGCGAGCACGACGTCACCCTGTTCATGCTGGTGCACGCCGCCCTGGCCACCTGGGCCGCGCGCCTGTCCCGCGCCACCGATATCGCCATCGGCACCCCCATCGCGGGCCGCGGCGAACGCGCGCTGGACGACCTGGTCGGCATGTTCGTCAACACCCTCGTCCTGCGCAGCGAGGTCAAGCCGGACGCGGCCTTCCGCGACCTGCTGGCCCAGGTGCGCCGCACCGACCTGGCCGCCTTCGCCCATGCCGACGTGCCGTTCGAGCGGCTCGTGGATGTGCTGAGCCCGGTCCGCTCGCAGGCGCACCACCCGCTGTTCCAGGTGGCGCTGACCTTCGAGGCCGCCGGGGCCAAGGACACGCAGACCGTCGAACTGCCCGACCTGGCACTCGAGGTCCTCGAATTCGATCCGGGCACCGCCAAGTTCGACGTGCAGCTCACCGTGAGCGAGCGCGCCGACGGCTCGCTGGGACTGTCCTGGAACTACGCCAGCGACCTGTTCGACCCCGAGACCGTCATCTCCTTCGCCGAACGGCTGGTGCGCATCCTGCGCGCGGTCGCCGAGGACCCGGCCGCGCTCATCGGCGATATCGACCTGCTGGGCGAGGGCGAGCGCCACAATGTGGCCGAGCACTGGGTCTCCGCGGGCGACGACATCGTCGAGCTGGCGCGCATCGCGAACGACGCGGCGCTGCAGGCCGAACTGGCCGTGGCCGAGGGTGTTTCGGGCATCGCGCCCGAGGCCGCCGCCCTGGCCGCGCTGGGCGGGGCCGCCGAGCGACTCGCCAACCCGCTCGCGGCGCTGGCCAGTCCGTTCACCGACGCCGACGCCACCCTGTCGAGCCTGTTCGACCTGGCCGTGGCCGGGCACCCGGAACGGATCGCCGTCCGCTTCGGCGACGAGGAACTCACCTACTCCGAGCTGGACCGGCGCGCGAATGTGCTGGCGCGCAGGCTGATCAGCGAGGGCGCGGGACCCGAGCAGTTGGTGGCGGTGCTGCTGCCGCGCTCGGCCGATCTGGTCGTGGCGCTGCTGGCGGTCATCAAGACCGGTGCGGGCTACGTGCCGCTGGACCCGAGCTACCCGGCCGACCGCATCGCCTATGTGCTGTCGGACGCGAAGCCCACCAGCGTCATCACCGACTCGACCGTGCAGGTCGAACTGCCGGGCGAGCTGAACAAGATTCTGCTGGACGGCTTCTCGCTGGAGGCCGGTGATATCGAGGACGCGGCCGACGCGCCCGTCACCGATGCCGACCGTCGCAGCCCGCTGCGTCCGGATCACGTCGCCTACGTCATCTACACCTCCGGCTCCACCGGCCGCCCCAAGGGTGTGGCCGTGGCGCACCGGAATGTGGTGCGGCTGATGGCGAACACCGATCGCGAGTTCGGTTTCGGTCCCGAGGATGTGTGGACGCTGTTCCACTCCTACGCCTTCGACTTCTCGGTGTGGGAGCTGTGGGGCCCGCTGCTCTACGGCGGCAAGCTCGTGGTGGTCGACTACTACGTATCCCGGTCGCCCGAGCAGTTCCTGGAATTGCTGCGCCGCGAACAGGTCACGGTGCTCAACCAGACCCCCTCGGCGTTCTACCAGCTCGCCGAGGCCGACCGCATTGCCGCCTCTACCGGGGATCAGCAGGCGCTCGCGCTGCGCTACGTGGTGTTCGGCGGTGAGGCGCTCGAGCTGCGTCGCCTCTCGGATTGGATTGCCCGCCACGGTGATTCCACCCCGTACCTGGTGAACATGTACGGCATCACCGAGACCACCGTGCACGTGTCCGTGCGTGTGCTCGACGCCGACACCATCGCCGCGGCGACCGGTTCGGTGGTCGGCCGGGCCATCGCGGGTCTGCGCGTGTACGTCCTCGACGACCGCCTGCACCCGGTGCCGGTGGGCGTCGCGGGCGAAATGTACGTGGCCGGACCGCAATTGGCGCGCGGCTACCTGGGCCGCCCCGACCTGTCGGCGGCTCGCTTCGTGGCCAGCCCGTTCGGTGACCCGGGCGAGCGCCTGTACCGCTCGGGTGACGTGGCCCGCTGGAACCGCTTCGGCGAGCTCGAATACCTGGGCCGCGCCGACGATCAGGTCAAGGTGCGCGGCTTCCGCATCGAGCTCGGCGAGATCGAATCCGCCGTGCTGGCGCAGGCGGGCGTCGCCCAGGCCGCGGTCATCGTGCGCGAGGACCAGCCGGGCGATCAGCGCATCGTCGCCTACATGGTGCCGACCGACGGCATCGCGCCCGCGGTGGACGCCGTCCGCGACGGCGCGGCCGAGCTGCTGCCGTCCTACATGGTCCCCTCCGCCATCGTGGTGCTGGACCGAATCCCGTTGACCGTCAACGGCAAACTGGACCGCCGCGCCCTGCCGGCCCCGGCCGTGCAGGCGCGGGCGTTCCGCGCGCCGGAGACCCCGATCCAGGAGACGGTCGCCGCCGTCTTCGCCGAGGTGCTCGGCCTGGACCGGGTCGGCCTGGACGACGACTTCTTCGACCTGGGCGGCAACTCGCTCATCGCCACCCGGGTGGTCTCGCGCATCGGCGCGGCCCTGGACACCACGGTCGCGGTGCGCACCCTGTTCGAGGCCACCACCGTCGAATCCCTCGCCGCGCGTATCGAATCGCACGCCGACGGCGCGTCCCGCGCCAAGCTGGTGGCGCGCACCCGCACCCCGGGCGAACTCGTGCCGCTGTCGTTCGCGCAGCAGCGCATGTGGTTCCTCAACCAGTACGACACCTCGTCGGCGGCCTACAATCTGCCGCTGGCCATCCGCCTCACCGGCGAACTCGACACGGCCGCACTGGAACTCGCGGTCGCGGACGTGGTCCGCCGCCACGAGTCGCTGCGCACCCGCTATCCGGAGCACGGTGGCACCCCGATGCAGGTGGTCGTCCCGGCCGAGGAGATCGCCCTCGACCTGCGCCCGGTCACCGTCGCCGCCGAGGAGCTGACCGCCACCGTCACCGCGTTCGCCACGCTGGGCTTCAATGTGGCCGAACAGGTTCCGCTGCGCGCCCGCCTGTTCCGCGTGGGAGGCGAAGCTCAGTCCACTGACGGCACCGCCGTCGCAACGGAACACGTCCTGGTCGTGGTGGTCCACCACATCGCCGGTGACGGCTTCTCCATGTCGCCGCTGGCCCGCGATGTGATGGTCGCCTACACCGCGCGCACCCAGGGCGCGGTGCCCGGCTGGGCCCCGCTGTCCGTGCAGTACGCCGATTTCGCCGTGTGGCAGCGCGAAGTGTTGGGCTCGGAAGAGGATTCGTCCTCGATCATGGCCCGCCAGGTCGCCTACTGGCAGCGCGTGCTCGGCGGCGTGCCCGACGAGCTGGCGCTGCCGACCGACCGCCCGCGCCCGGCCATCGCCTCCCATCGCGGTGCGACCCTGCAGCGGACGCTGTCGTCCGAGCTCGTCGGCAAGCTGGAAGACGTTGCCCGCCAGCGGGGTTCGTCGCTGTTCATGGTCATGCACAGCGCCCTGGCGGTGCTGCTGTCGCGCCTGTCCGGCGGCGACGACATCGCGGTCGGCACCCCGGTCGCCGGTCGCGGTGAGGCCGCGCTCGACGACCTGGTCGGCATGTTCGTCAACACGCTGGTGCTGCGCACCGGCATCGACCCCGCGGAGTCGTTCACCGATCTGCTCGACCGTGTGCGCCACACCGACCTCGACGCCTTCGGCAATGCCGACGTGCCGTTCGAGCGGCTGGTGGAACTGCTCGCGCCCGAGCGCTCGCAGGCCCGCAACCCGCTGTTCCAGGTCATGCTGGCCTTCCAGAACCTGGACCGCACCAGCATCGAACTGCCCGGCCTGACGGTCGGGACGCTGGATCTCGACGAGAACATCTCTCGCTTCGATCTCCAGTTCACCCTCTCGGAACAGGGCACCCGCGCGGGCGCGGAATCGGGCACCGGCATGACGCTGGCGCTGACCTACGCCACCGACCTGTTCGACGAGGCCACCGCGGCCGGATTCGCGCAGCGCTGGGTGCGCGTGCTCGAGGCCGTCGCGGCGAACCCCGAGATCGGTGTCGGCGCGATCGACATCCTGGATTCCGGCGAGCGCGCCGATCTGACCGCACGTTTCGGCCTGCCCGCCGTCCCGGCGCGCACCCTGCCGGAGCTCATCGCCGACGCCGTCGCCATCGACCCGGCCGCGCCCGCGGTCGTGTTCGAGGGGCGCAGTCTGTCCTACGGCGAACTGGATGCCCGTTCGAACCGCCTGGCGCGCTTGCTCATCGAGCGCGGCATCGGCACCGAGGATCTGGTCGCCGTCGCGGTCCCGCGCTCGGACGACTCCTACTTCGCCGAATGGGCGGTGTCCAAGACCGGTGCGGCCTTCGTGCCGGTGGACCCGAACTACCCGGCCGACCGCATCGCCCACATGGTCACCGACTCCGGCTCGCCGGTCGGCCTCACCGTGGCCTCGGTGCGCGCCGACATGCCGGACTCGGTCGAATGGCTCGTTCTCGACGAGCTGGACCTGAATGCGTTCGCGGACACCGCGATCGCCGACGACGAGCGGGTGCGCCCGCTGCGGCCGGAGCACCCGGCGTATGTCATCTACACCTCCGGCTCCACCGGCGTCCCCAAGGGCGTCGTGGTCACCCACGCCGGTCTGGCCAACTTCACCGTCGAGCAGGCCGAGCGCTACGCACTCGACTCGTCCTCGCGCGCACTGCATTTCGCGTCGCCGTCGTTCGACGCGTCCATGCTGGAATTCCTGCTCGCCATCGGCAAGGGCGGCACCCTGGTGGTCGTCCCGCCGGGCACCTACGGCGGCGACGAGCTCTCCGAGCTGATCCGCCGCGAGGGCGCGACGCACGCGTTCATCACCCCGGCCGCGCTGTCCACCTTCGGACCGGCGGGCCTGGACTCGCTGCGCGTGCTGGTCGCCGGTGGTGAGGCGGTACCCGCCGATCTGGTCGAGAAGTGGGCGGTTCCGTTGGCGGACGGCACGATTCGCGCCTTCCACAATGGTTACGGTCCGACCGAGACCACCATCATGACGAACATCAGCGATGCGCTGGTGCCGGGCGATCTGGTCACCATCGGCGGCCCGATCCGGGGCATGCAGTCGCTGATCCTGGACAACCGTCTGCGGCCGGTTCCGGTGGGTGTCGCGGGTGAGCTGTATCTGTCGGGCATTCAGCTGGCGCGCGGCTACCACGCGCGGGCTGGCCTGACCGCCGAACGGTTCGTGGCCAACCCGTCCGTGCCGGGTGAGCGCATGTACCGCACCGGTGACGTGGTGCGCTGGACCCCGGACGGACTGGTCGAATACGTCGGCCGCTCCGACTTCCAGGTCAAGGTGCGCGGCTTCCGCATCGAGCTCGGCGAGATCGACGCGGCGCTGGCCTCGCACGAGACCGTCGACTTCGCGGTCACCGTCGGCCACAAGAACGCCGCGGGCGCGACCGCGCTGGTGTCGTATGTCGTTGCCACGCCGGGCCATTCGATCGACGTGGCGGCCCTGACCGCCCACGTGGAGGGCCGCCTGCCCGCCTACATGGTGCCGTCCTCGATCATGGTCATCGACCGGGTCCCGCTGACCCCGGTCGGCAAGCTGGACCGCCGGGCGCTGCCCGAACCGGTCTTCGCCACCGAGGTCGTCTTCCGTGCCGCGCGCAATGCCCTCGAGCAGACCATTGCCGAGGTGTTCGCCGAGGTGCTGGGTCTGGAGCGGGTCGGCATCGACGACTCGTTCTTCGCCCTGGGCGGTGACTCCATCGTCTCCATCCAGCTGGTGTCGCGGGCCAAGGCGCGCGGCGTGGTGTTCTCCCCGCGTGACGTGTTCGAGCAGCGCACCGTCTCCGGCCTGGCCGCCATCGCGACGGTATCGGTTGACGGCCAGGGCGATTCGGCCCCGCAGCTGACCGAGCTGCCCGGCGGCGGCGTGGGTGTCATGCCGCTGACCCCGGTGGTGCGGTTCATGGCGGGACGGCCCGGCGAGTTCGGCCGCTTCAACCAGACCATGGCCCTGGAACTCCCGATCGGCATCGACCGCGCGGGCATCGCCGCCACCGTCGGCGCGGTCATCGACCGCCACGACATGCTGCGCGCGCGCCTGCGCCGGGTGCCGGACGCGGACTGGATCGTCGAAACCGGCGCGGTCGGAACCATCGACGCGGATGCGCTCATCGACCGCACCGAATTCGATGCCGCCGCCACCGACGGACAGCTCTTCGAGATCGCCACGGCCGCACTGGATGCCACCCTCGACAAGCTGGATCCGGCCACGGGGCAGGTCATTCGGTTCGTGTGGCTCGAGCCCTCGGACAACTCGCGTGCCGGACGTCTCGTGGTCGCCGCCCACCACCTCGTGGTCGACGGTGTCACCTGGCGAATCCTGGTGCCGGACTTCGTGACCGCGTGGGGCCAGCTGTCCGCCGGACAGACCCCCGAACTGGTCGCGCCCGCCACCTCCATGCGCACCTGGGCGCACGCCCTCGAGCGGGAGGCCGCCACCGAGGAGCGGATGGCCGAGCTCGACTTCTGGCGCGGCGTCGTCGAAGGACCGGATCCGCTGCTCACCGAGCGTGCCATGGATCCGGCGATCGACGTCACCGCCACCGTCGTCAAGCACAAGGTCGAGCTGTCGGCCGAGGCCACCAAGACCCTGCTGACCACCGTGCCCGCGCTGTTCCACGGCGGTGTGAACGACGGTCTGCTGACCGCACTCGCGTTGGCGGTGGCCAAGTTCCGCGCCGGAAAGGGCCTGGGGGAGAAGTCTGCCCTCGTCCGCCTCGAGGGCCACGGCCGCGAGGAAGAGGTCGTGCCCGGTGCCGACCTGTCCCGCACGGTCGGCTGGTTCACCGCCATCTTCCCGGTGCGTTTCGACCTGTCCGGCATCGACGTGGACGCCGCCCTCACCGGCGGACCCGCCATGGGCCGGGCCATCAAGGCGATCAAGGAGCAGCTGCTGGCCGTGCCCGACAAGGGCATCGGCTACGGCCTGCTGCGGTACATGAACTCCGAGACCGCCACCCAGCTGCCCAAGCAGCTGCCGGGCCAGGTCAGCTTCAACTACCTGGGCCGTGTCAACGACGCCGATGTGCCCGAGGCGCTGCGCGGCTTCGGCTGGATCCCGGCCCCCGAGCTGGCGAACCTGGCGGGCGAGTACGACGCGGACATGCCCGCCATGGCCCCGATCGACATCAACGCCATCGTGGTCGGCGACAAGCTGACCGCGAACATCGGCTACCCGAGCACGCTGCTCGACGCCGAGGAGATCGCCGAGTTCGCGGGCCTGTGGACCGCGGCGCTGGAAGCCGTTGCCAAGCACGCGGATTCCGCGCGGGCGGGCGGGCACACCCCGTCCGACTTCGGGCTCGTGCGCGTCACCCAGCGCGATATCGACGGCTGGGAAAAGCAGTACGGCGAGCTCGACCAGGTGTGGCCGCTGTCGGCACTGCAGGCCGGTCTGCTCTTCCACGCCCAGCTGGCCGCCACCTCCGTGGACGTGTACACCGCGCAGGCGGTGCTCACCCTCGAGGGCCGGGTGGACGCCGACCGCCTGCGGGCGGCCGCGCAGGCGCTCATGGACCGCCACGAAATCCTGCGCACCGCCTACGTGAACGACGCGTCCGGCGTGCCGGTGCAGATCGTCATCGACGGGGTGAAGGTGGCGTGGACCAACCACGACCTCACCGATATCGCCGACGAGACCGCGCGCGCCGCGCGTGCGGCCGAGATCATCGCCGCCGATCGCGTGCAGCGTTTCGACCTCACCGAGCCGCCGCTCATCCGCTACACGCTGGTGCGCACCGGGGCCGAGAGCTACCGCCTCGCGGTGGCCAACCACCACATCCTGCTCGACGGCTGGTCCATGCCGCTGCTCATGCAGGACCTGCTGGTGCTCTACGCCACGCACTCCGACGTCTCGCTGCTGCCGCCGGTGCGGTCCTACCGCTACTTCCTGGAATGGGTTGCGGCGCAGGATCGTTCGGCCTCGATCGCGGCGTGGCAGAAGTCGCTGCTCGGTGTCTCCGAGCCGACCCTGTTGACCCGCCCGGATCCGAGCCACGAGATCACCGCCCTGTCCGGCGAGTACTTCTTCGACCTGGACGAGGCCGCCACCGCGCGCCTGACCGCGCTCGCCGCCGAGATCGGCGTCACCCCGAACACCGTGCTCCAGGTGGCGTGGGGCATCCTGCTCGGCCGCCTCACCGGCCGCGAGGACGTCCTGTTCGGCACCACGGTCTCGGGTCGCCCGGCGCAGCTGTCCGGCGTGGAATCCATGGTGGGCCTGTTCATCAACACCGTCCCGGTGCGGGTCGCCTTCGACCCGGCCGAGTCGGCGCGCACGCTGCTCACCCGCACCCAGGGCGAGCAGGCCGACCTGCTCGACCACCACTACGTGGGCCTGGCCGACATCCAGTCGGCCGCGGGCATCGGCGGACTCTTCGACACCCTGGTGGTGTTCGAGTCGTATCCCGTTGACGCCGAGGGCATTCGGTCGCAGGCCGCCGATATCGACGGCATGGCCGTCACCGGCCTGGACGCCGCCGACGCCACCCACTACCCGCTCACCCTCATCGCCCAACTCGACACCCGCCTGCGCATTCGTGCGGGCTACCTGCGCGACCTGTTCGACGAGGACACCGTCCGCCGCATCGCCGATCGCCTGGTGCGCGTGCTCACCGCGATCACCACCGAACCGGCAGCGGCCGTGGGTGATATCGAACTCCTCGAGGCCGCCGAGCGGGCACAGGTCGTCACCGGTTGGAACGACACCGCCTTCGACGTCGCGGCCGTGCTCACCGAGAGCAAGGCCGAGGCCGCGACCCTGGTCGCCATGTTCGAGGCGCAGGTCGAGCGCACTCCCGACGCGATCGCCGTCGCGTTCGAGGGGACGGCTCTGTCCTACGCCGAGTTCGCCGAGCGCGTGCACCGGTTGTCGCGCTGGCTCATCGAGCGTGGCGTCGGCGCGGAATCGTTTGTGGCGCTGGGCATGCGCCGCTCCATCGACCTGGTGGTCGGCATGTACGCCGTCACCGTGGCCGGTGCCGCCTACGTGCCGCTGGACCCGGACCACCCGGCCGAGCGCATCGAGTACATCCTGGCGACCGCCGACCCGGTCACCGTGCTGACCTCGGGCGAGGACCTCCCGATCGAGACCGCGCAGGTGCGCATCGACCTGCTCGATCTCGCCAGCTACTCGGCCCGCCCGCTCACCGACGCGGAACGCCGTGCGCCGCTGCGGGAATCGAACAACGCCTACGTCATCTTCACCTCGGGTTCGACCGGTCGACCCAAGGGTGTGGCGGTGCCGCACTCGGCCATCGTCAACCGCCTGGTCTGGATGCAGGCCGCCTACGGTCTGACCGCCGACGACGTCGTGTTGCAGAAGACCCCGGCCACCTTCGACGTGTCGGTGTGGGAGTTCTTCTGGCCCTTGCAGATCGGCGCGAAGCTGGTCGTGGCCAAGCCGGAAGGCCACCGCGACCCGGCCTACCTGGCCGAACTCATTGCCAGCGAAGGCGTCACGGTCACCCACTTCGTGCCGTCCATGCTCGCGGTGTTCGTCGCCGAGGAAGCCGCCGCCCGCTGCACCAGCCTGCGCATGGTCTTCGCCTCCGGTGAGGCGCTCGCGCCCAAGCCCGCGCACAAGCTGCGCGAGCTGACCGGTGCCGAGCTGCACAACCTGTACGGCCCGACCGAGGCCGCCGTCGACGTCACCTACCACCAGGTGGTCGACGCCGACATCGATTCCGTGCCGATCGGCCGCCCGGTGTTCAATACCGAGGTCTACGTGCTGGATTCGCGCCTGCGGCCGGTGCCGGTGGGCGTCGCGGGTGAGCTCTACCTCGCGGGTGACCAGCTGGCCACCGGCTATGTGGCGCGCCCCGATCTGACCTCGGATCGCTTCGTGGCCAACCCGTTCGCCACCGGCGAGCGCATGTACCGCACCGGTGACCTGGTCACCTGGACCGCCGACGGTGAGCTGGAGTACATCGGCCGCACCGACTTCCAGGTCAAGCTGCGCGGTCTGCGCATCGAGCTCGGTGAGATCGAATCCGCGCTCACCGCACTTGATTCCATCGCGCAGTCGGTGGTCGTGGTCCGCCACGATCCGCATGCCGGCGACCAGCTGGTCGGCTATGTCATTGCCGCACCGGGTCGCACGGTCGAAGTCGATGCGGTGCGCGCCGAGATCGGCGAGTCCCTGGCCTCGTACATGGTGCCGTCGATCCTGATGGTGCTCGACGAGTTCCCGCTCAATGCCTCCGGCAAGCTGGACCGCAAGGCGTTGCCCGCGCCGGTGTTCGAGGCCGCGGTGTTCCGCGCGCCCGTGACCCCGGTCGAGCAGATCGTGGCCGGTGTATTCGCCGAGATCCTCGGCCTGGAGCGGGTCGGCCTCGACGACGACTTCTTCGCCCTCGGCGGCAACTCGCTCATCGCCACCCAGGTGGCGGCGCGGCTGTCGGCCGCGCTCGACACCCACCTGGGCGTGCGCGAGATCTTCGAGTCGTCCACCGTCGCCGCGCTGGCGGCCAAGGCCGAAACCCATTCCGGCACCGGCACTCGCCAGGCGCTGGTCGCGCAGGAGCGGCCGGAGCGGCTGCCGCTGTCGCTGGCTCAGCAGCGCATGTGGTTCCTCAACCGGTTCGATCCCGAGTCGGCGGTGAACAATATTCCGGCGGCCGTGCGCCTGTCGGGTCTGGTGGACCGCCAGGCCCTGCAGATCGCCGTCGCCGACGTGCTGGCGCGCCACGAGTCGCTGCGCACCCGCTACCCGGAGATCGACGGGCAGCCGTACCAGGAGATCGTGCCCACCGGCCAGGTCATTCCGGACCTGACGCCGGTCGAGGTCTCCGAAACGGGTCTGCCGCAGGCGCTTTCGGAGCTGGTGCTGACCGGCTTCGACGTCACCGTCGACGTCCCGTTCCGGGCGCGGCTGTTCGAGGTCAGCCCCACCGAGCATGTGCTCGCGCTGGTGGTGCACCACATCTCGGCCGACGGCTTCTCCATGGGCCCGCTCACCCGCGATGTCATGACCGCCTACGGCGCGCGCGTCGAGGGCGGCGAACCGGGCTGGCAGGCCCTGGACGTGCAGTACGCCGACTACGCGCTGTGGCAGCGCGCGGTGCTCGGCGACGAGCACGACGCCGAATCGGTGATCTCCCAGCAGATCTCGTACTGGCGCGACACCCTGCGCGGCCTGCCCGACCAGCTGGACCTGCCGTCGGATCGCCCGCGCCCCGCGGTCGCCTCCGGCCGCGGCGCCACCCACGTGTTCGAGGTGGACGCCGAAACCCACGCCAAGCTGGCCGAACTCGCCCGCACCCGCGGCACCACGCTGTTCATGGTCATGCACTCGGCGCTGGCCGTGCTGCTCTCGCGCCTGTCGGGTGAGCAGGACATCGCCATCGGCACCCCGGTCGCCGGACGTGGCGAGCGGGCGCTGGACGACCTTATCGGCATGTTCGTCAACACCCTGGTGCTGCGCACCCAGGTGGACGGCGGACAGGGCTTCACCGAACTCCTGGACACGGTGCGCGGCACCGACATTCAGGCCTTCGGCCACGCCGACCTGCCCTTCGAGCGCCTGGTGGAGATCCTCAACCCGGCCCGCTCGCAGGCACGGCACCCGCTGTTCCAGGTCATGCTGTCGTTCCAGAACACCGGCATCACCGAACTGGAGCTGCCGGGCCTGACCGTGAGCGCGGTCGAACTGCCCATCGACACCGCCAAGTTCGACCTGCAACTGGTGCTCACCGAGCAGTTCGGCGCGAACGACGTCATCGGCAATGGCCACGGCTCCACCCCGGCGGGCATGAGCGCCGAACTCATCTACGCCACCGACCTGTTCGACGCGTCCACCATGGCGCGCTTCGCCGACCGCTTCGACCTGCTGCTGAAGGCCATTGCGACGCAGCCGGATCGGGCCGTGGGCGATATCGACCTGCTGGTCGGCGGCGAGCGCACCCGCGTGCTGCGCGACTGGAACCGCACCACCGCCGACGTGGATTCGGTGCTGGCGGAACTGACCTCGGGCACGCTGTCGGCCGAGACCCACACCGGTGAGATCGTGCGCACGGCCACCGGCGACGAAGGCGCGACGCTGGTCGCACTGTTCGAGGCGCAGGCCGCCCGGACCCCCGACGCGACCGCCGTCGCGTTCGAGCACGCCTATACCTCCCAACCGGCTACAGGTCTGTCCTACGCCGAGTTCTCCGGTCGCGTGCACCGGCTGGCCCGCAAGCTCGTCGAGGCCGGTGTCGGCCCGGAGAGCCTGGTGGGCTTGGGCATTCGCCGCTCCCTGGATCTCGTGATCGCCATGTACGCGATCGTCGAGGCCGGTGGCGCGTACGTGCCGCTGGATCTCGACCAGCCCGCCGACCGCATCGACTACGTGCTCGAGACGGCTCGGCCGGTGTGCGTGCTGACCACCGAGCGCGACGGGTTCACCCACGCCAGCGTGCCGACCATCGCCGTGGACACCGCGGAACTGTCGGGCTACTCCGACGCGCCGCTGACGGATGCGGATCGTCGTGCGCCGCTGCGTGGTTCGAACACCGCCTACGTGATCTTCACGTCGGGTTCGACCGGCCGCCCGAAGGGTGTGGCGGTGCCGCACTCGGCCATCGTCAACCGCCTGGTGTGGATGCAGGACGAGTACGGCCTCACCGCCGACGATGTCGTCCTGCAGAAGACCCCGGCCACCTTCGACGTGTCGGTCTGGGAGTTCTTCTGGCCCTTGCAGATCGGCGCGAAGCTGGTCGTGGCCAAGCCGGACGGGCACCGTGATCCGGTGTACCTGGCCGAAACCATTGCCCGCGAAGGCATTACGACCGCGCACTTCGTGCCGTCGATGCTGGCGGTCTTCGTCGCCGAGGCGGCCGCGAGTGCAGGTGACAGCCTGCGCCTGGTCTTCGCCTCCGGTGAGGCGCTGCCCGGCACCACCGCCCAGGAGCTGCGCCGGGTCACCGGTGCCGCCCTGCACAACCTCTACGGCCCGACCGAAGCCGCCGTCGACGTCACCTACCACGCGGTCGTCGACGCCGACATCGACTCCGTGCCGATCGGCCGCCCGGTGTTCAACACCCAGGTGTACGTGCTGGATTCGCGCCTGCACCCGGTCGCCCCGGGCATGGCGGGCGAGCTCTACCTGGCGGGCGCGCAGCTGGCGCGCGGCTATGTGGCGCGACCGGACCTGTCCGCGGACCGCTTCGTGGCCAACCCGTTCATTCCGGGTAGGCGCATGTACCGCACCGGTGACCTCGTCACCTGGACCGCCGACGGCGAGCTGGAGTACATCGGCCGCACCGACTTCCAGGTCAAGCTGCGCGGTCTGCGCATCGAGCTCGGCGAGATCGAGGCCGCGCTGACCGCTCACGAGTCGGTCGCCCAGGCCGTCGTGGTGCTGCGCTCGGACGCCCGCACCGGCGACGCGCTGGTCGCCTACGTCGTTCCGGCCGCGTCGACCTCGACCGAGCCGGTGGCCCTCGATGCCGACGCCATCGACGTCGAGGCCCTGCGCGCCCACCTGGCCGCGCAGCTGCCGTCCTACATGGTCCCGGCCGCGTTCGTGGCCCTGGGCGCGTTCCCGCTGTCCGCCAATGGCAAGCTCGACCGCCGCGCGCTGCCCGAACCCGAATTCGCCGCCCGCGAATTCCGGGCCGCCGCAACGCGGGCCGAGGAAATCGTGGCCGGCGTGTTCGCCGAGGTGCTCGGACTCGAGCGGCCCGTGGGCGCGGACGACGACTTCTTCGAACTCGGCGGCAACTCGCTCATCGCCACCCAGGTCGTGGCCCGACTGGGCGCGGCCCTCGACGCCCGGATTTCGGTCCGCACCCTGTTCGACGCCCCGACCGTGGCCGCCCTCGCCGCCCGCGTGGACGCGCAGGCGGGCACCGGCGGCCGCGCCGAACTGGTGGCCCGGGAACGGCCCGATGAGATCCCGCTGTCGCTGGCTCAGCAGCGTATGTGGTTCCTCAACCGCTTCGACACCGCCTCGGCCGTCAACAACATCCCCTTGGCCGTCCGGCTCACCGGCGACCTCGACGTGGATGCCCTGCTGGCCGCCGTCGGCGACGTGCTCGAGCGGCACGAGGTGCTGCGCACCGTCTACCCGGAGAACGCGGAAGGCCGTGGCGTGCAGGTCATCCTGCCCGCCGACCAGGTCCGCCTGGACTCGGCCGCCAATGCCGGAATCCACGGCGGCGGCACCGGCCTGGCCCCGATCGCGGTGGCCGAGGCCGACCTGCGCGAGCGCATCGCCGAACTGGTGCTCACCGGCTTCGACGTGACCGCCGCCGCCCCGGTGCGCGCCGGACTCTTCCGCGTCAGCGACGCCGAGCAAGCCACGCACGTCCTGGTTTTCGTGGTTCACCACATCTCCGGCGACGGCTGGTCGGTGCGCCCGCTGGCCCGCGACGTCATGCTCGCCTACGCCGCGCGCGCCAATGGCCAAGCGCCGCAGTGGGCCCCGCTGCCGGTGCAGTACGCCGACTTCGCGCTGTGGCAGCGCGAGACCCTCGGTGACGAGGACGACGCCGACTCGCTGATCGCCCAGCAGGTGTCCTACTGGAGCAATGAGCTGGCGGGCCTGCCCGACCAGATCGACCTCCCGTCGGATCGCCCGCGCCCGGCCGTGGCCTCCAATGCCGGTGGCGTGCACGAGTTCTCGATCGACGCCGGCCTGCTGGCCGGGCTCGAGGCGCTGGCCCGTGCGCACGGCGCGTCGCTGTTCATGGTCGTGCACGCGGCCTTCGCGGCGCTGCTGGCCCGCCTGTCCAACAGCGACGACATCGCCATCGGCACCGCGGTCGCCGGTCGTGGTGAGCAGGAGTTGGACGACGCCATCGGCATGTTCGTCAACACCCTGGTGCTGCGCACGGCCGTCGACTCGGGGGAGACGTTCACCGAGCTGCTGGCCCGCACCAAGGACACCGACCTGGCCGCCTTCGGCCACGCCGACCTGCCCTTCGAGCGCCTGGTGGAGATCCTCAACCCGGCCCGCTCGCAGGCGCGGCACCCGCTGTTCCAGGTCATGCTCTCGTTCCAGAACACCGGCGCGACCACCTTCGCACTGCCCGGCCTGGAAGTGGCGGGCGTGCCCCTGGACGTGGTCACCGCCAAGTTCGACCTGCACCTCAACCTCACCGAGCGCGCCGATGGCGACGGCATGACCGCCGAATTCGCCTACGCCACCGACATGTTCGACGCGGGCACCATCGCCGCCTTCGGTGCGCGCCTGGTGCGCACGCTGTCGGCCGTGGTCGCCGAGCCGACCGCGGTGGTCGGCGACATCGAACTGCTCGATGCCGCCGAGCGTCGCCAGGTGCTGCGGACCTGGAACGCCACCGAGTACGACGTGCAGCGGGTCGCGTTGGGCGGCAAGAAGGTCGACGCCGAGGTGACACTGGCGTCGATGTTCGCCCAGCAGTCCGCGCGGACCCCCGACCTCACCGCGCTGGTGTTCGAGGGGACGAGTCTGTCCTACGGTGAGTTCGCCGCCCGGGCGAACCAGCTGGCCCGTCACCTCATCGCCGAGGGCGTCGGACCGGATTCCTATGTGGCCCTGGGCATGCGCCGCTCCTTCGACCTGCTGGTCGGCATGTACGCCGTCACGCTCGCCGGTGGCGCGTACGTGCCGCTGGACCCGGATCACCCGGCCGAGCGCAACCAGTACGTGCTCGACACCGCGAAGCCGGTGTGCGTGCTCAGCACCGCCCGCGACGGTTTCGAAACCACCACGCGCGCACTGCTGATCGACGAGCTGGACCTGTCGGCGTACTCCGCGGCCCCGATCACCGACGCGGACCGGATCACCCCGCTGCGCGGCGACAACACCGCGTACGTGATCTTCACCTCCGGTTCGACCGGTCGCCCGAAGGGTGTGGCGGTCAGCCACAGCGCCATCGTCAACCGCCTGGTGTGGATGCAGACCGAATACGGCCTGTTCGACGACGATGTGGTGCTGCAGAAGACCCCGGCCACCTTCGACGTGTCGGTGTGGGAGTTCTTCTGGCCCTTGCAGATCGGCGCGAGGCTGGTCATCGCCAAGCCGGACGGCCACCGCGATCCGGCCTACCTGGCGGATCTGATCATCGAGACCGGTGTCACCACCGCGCACTTCGTGCCCTCGATGATGTCGGTGTTCGTGGCCGGTCTGGAGGCCGATCCGGACAAGGCCGCCGCATGCACCTCGCTGCATCAGGTCTTCGCCTCCGGTGAGGCGCTGCCCGCGCCGACCGCGCAGAAGCTGCGCGAGCTCACCGGTGCCCGCCTGCACAACCTGTACGGCCCGACCGAAGCGGCCGTCGACGTCACCTATCACGAGGTGGAGGACACCGACACGCTGTCGGTGCCGATCGGTGCGCCGGTCTTCAATACCCGCGTCTACGTGCTGGATTCGCGTCTGCACCCGGTCGCGCCGGGTGTCGCGGGTGAGCTGTACCTGTCCGGCGTCCAGCTGGCGCGCGGCTATGTCGCCCGCCCGGATCTGACCGCCGACCGCTTCGTCGCGGATCCGTTCCACGACGGCGAGCGCATGTACCGCACCGGCGACCTCGTGAAGTGGACCGGTCGCGGCGAGATCGAGTACCTGGGTCGCACCGACTTCCAGGTCAAGCTGCGCGGTCTGCGCATCGAGCTCGGCGAGATCGAATCCGCGCTGACCGCAATCGATTCCATCGCCCAGTCGGTGGTCGTGGTCCGCAGCGACGAGCGGCTCGGCGAACAGCTGGTCGGCTACGTCATCCCGACCACCGGGCACACCGTCGACCTCGACGCCGTGCGCGCCGAGCTCACCGACGCCCTGCCCGGCTACATGGTCCCGTCCGCCTTCGTGGTGCTCGACGCCTTCCCGCTCAATGCCTCCGGCAAGCTGGATCGCAAGCAGCTGCCCGCGCCGGTGTTCGAGGCCAAGGTCTTCCGCGCGCCGTCCACCCCGATCGAGGAGATCGTGGCGGGCACCTTCTCCGACGTCCTCGGCGTCGGACGGGTCGGCCTGGACGACGACTTCTTCGAGCTCGGCGGCAACTCGCTCATCGCCACCCAGGTGACCGCCCGCCTCGGCGCGGCCCTGGACACCCAGCTGGCGGTGCGTGATCTGTTCGAGGCCTCCACCGTCGCGGCGCTGGCCGCGCGGGTGGAACGCAATGCCGGGTCGGGCGCGCGTCCGCGCCTGGTGGCGGGGGAGCGGCCGGAACTGCTGCCGCTGTCCCCGGCCCAGCGTCGCTACTGGTTCCTCAACCAGTTCGACACCAGCACTTCCGCGGTCGACAACATCCCGCTCGCGGTCCGCTTCACCGGCGCGCTCGACCTGTTCGCCATGAAGCAGGCCATCGGCGATGTGATCGCCCGCCACGAGGTGCTGCGCACGGTCTACCCGCGCTCGGCCGAGGGCCCGCACCAGGTGATCCTGCCCGCCTCGCAGACCGACCTGTCGCTGGTGCCCGAACCGGTGACCGAGGCCGAACTGCTCGGCAAGATCATCGAATTCGCCATGACCACCTTCGACGTCACCGTCGAGGTGCCGTTGGCGGTCAAGCTGTTCCACATCACCGACAGTGAGACCACCCAGCACGTGCTGGCCTTCACCGTCCACCACGTCTCCGCCGACGGCTCCTCCATGGGCCCGATGGCGCGCGACATCATGGCCGCCTACGTGGCGCGCGAGAACGGCGATGTGCCGCAGTGGGCTCCGCTGCCGGTGCAGTACGCCGACTACGCGCTGTGGCAGCGCGCCGTGCTGGGCTCCGAGGACGACCCGGAATCCCTTGCCGCCAAGCAGGTCTCGTACTGGACCCGGGCCCTGTCCGGGCTGCCGGACCAGCTGGAGCTGCCCACCGACCGGCCGCGTCCCCCGGCGCAGTCGTTCCACGGCAAGGCGCTGCGCTTCGATATCGACGCCGAGCGCCACGCCAAGCTGCACGAGCTGGCGCGGGCCAACAACGCCTCGCTGTTCATGGTCGTGCACGCCGCCCTCGCGGTGCTGCTGGCCCGACTGTCCGGGACCGACGACATCGCGGTCGGCACCCCGATCGCGGGCCGCGGTGAACGCGAACTCGACGATCTGATCGGCATGTTCGTCAACACCCTGGTGTTCCGCACCCAGGTGGACGCGAACGCGACCTTCGCCGATCTGCTCTCCGAGGTCCGCGAACGCGACCTCGAGGCCTTCGCCAATGCCGACGTGCCGTTCGAGCGACTGGTCGAGGTGCTCAACCCGGTCCGCTCCACCGCGCGCAACCCGCTGTTCCAGGTGGGCCTGTCGTTCCAGAACCTGGCCGAGACCGCCTTCCAGCTGCCCGGCCTGCACGTGGCCGCCGTCGAGTTCGACTCGCAGCTGGCCAAGACCGATCTGCACGTCACGCTCTACGACCGCTACACCGAGGACGGCACCCCGGCCGAGATCCTCACCGAATTCGGTTACGCCACCGACCTGTTCGACGAATCGACCGTGCGGTCCTTCGCCGACCGGTTCGTGCGGGTGCTCGACGCCATCCTGACCGACACCACCGTCGCCGTCGGGGACATCGACCTGCTCGACGCGGAAGAGAACACGCGAATCCTGCAGCGGTGGAACAACACCGCGCAGGATGTGGACTCGGTGTTCGACGGCGCGTCGCAGGCCACCCTGGTCTCGCTGCTCGACAAGTCCGTGGCCGATGACCCCAAGGCCGTGGCCCTGGTGTCCGACACCGCCGACGGTGTCGAGTCGCTGACCTACGCCGAACTCGACGCCCGCGTGAACCGGCTCGCCCGCGAGCTCATCGCGCGCGGCATCGGTGCGGAAGACCGTGTGGCGCTGGCCATTCGCCGCTCCACCGACCTGGTGGTGGCGATGTACGCGGTCGCCAAGTCCGGTGCCGCCTACGTGCCGATCGATCCCGATCAGCCCGCCGAGCGCGTCGGCTACATCCTGGAGACCTCGGCTCCCAAGGCCGTACTCACCACGGCGGCAGTCGGTTTCGACACCGACCTGGCCGAGGTGCTGCGCATCGACGAGATCGACCTGTCGGGCCACTCGGCCAAGCCGGTCACCGATGCCGAGCGGGTGCGGGCGCTGACCGCCGCGAATACCGCGTACGTCATCTTCACCTCCGGTTCGACCGGTCGACCCAAGGGTGTGGCGCTGCCGCACGGCGCGGTCGTGAACCAGTTGCTGTGGAAGGTCACCGAATTCGGCCTCGATCCGGCCGACGCGGTGCTGCTCAAGACCGCCGCCACCTTCGACCTGTCGGTGTGGGAGTTCTGGTCCGGCGTGGCCTGCGGTGGCCGCCTGGTCATCGCCGCGCCCGACGGGCACAAGGATCCGGCCTACCTCAACGAGCTCATGGCTCGTGAGTGGGTGACCACGCTGCACGTGGTGCCGTCCATGCTCGACGCACTGCTCACCAACGGCCTGCCGGATTCGCTGTGGCGCATCCTCGCCATCGGTGAGGCGCTGCCCGGCCCGCTGGCGCAGCGTGTGCTGCGCGAGCACCCGCGCACCGAGCTGTTCAACCTCTACGGCCCGACCGAGGCCGCGGTGTCCATCACCAACCACCGCGTCACCGAGCGTGACGAGGTGTCGGTGTCCATCGGTGCGCCCGAATGGAACTCGCAGGTGTACGTGCTCGACGCGCGTCTGCGGCCGGTGCCGGTGGGCGTGTCCGGTGAGCTGTACCTGGCCGGTGCGCAGCTGGCGCGCGGCTACTTCGGCCGACCCGACCTCACCGCCGACCGGTTCGTGGCGAACCCGTTCGGCGGCAACGGTTCCCGCATGTACCGCACCGGTGACCTGGTGGCGTGGCAGGCCAACGGCGAGCTGGAGTACCGGGGTCGCACCGACTTCCAGGTGAAGATCCGCGGCTTCCGCATCGAGCTCGGCGATATCGAATCGGCGCTGCTGCGCGTGGATTCCGTCGCGTCGGCCGCCGTGGTCGCGCACACCGATCCGGTGCTGGGCGACCGCCTGGTGGCCTACGTGGTGGGTGTCGACGGCGAGCCCGACAAGAAGGAACTGCAGTCCGCGCTGGCCGCGGAACTGCCGTCCTACATGATCCCGTCGGTGTTCATGCCGCTGACCGCGTTGCCGCTCAACGCCAATGGCAAGCTCGACCGCAAGGCGCTGCCCGAGCCCACCTTCGAGAAGGCGGTCTTCCGCGCACCCGTCAGCCCGATCGAGCAGATCGTGGCGGGCGTGTTCGCCGAGGTGCTGCGCGTCGAATCCGGGCGCATCGGCCTCGACGACGACTTCTTCCAGTGGGGCGGCAACTCGCTGCTGGCCACCCAGGTCGCCGCGCGCCTCGGCGAGGCGCTCAATGCCCGGGTGCCGGTGCGACTGCTGTTCGAGGCGTCCACCGTGGCCGCGCTGGCCGCGCGGGTGGAACGCGATGCCGGGGCGGGCCGCAAGGCGCTGACCGCGGTGGCGCGGCCGGAGAACATTCCGCTGTCGCTGGCGCAGCAGCGCATGTGGTTCCTCAACCGCTTCGACACCCAGTCCGCGGCCTACAACGTGCCGGTCGCGGTGCGGCTGTCGGGCGCGCTGGACGAGGGCGCGCTGCGGGCGGCCATCGCGGATGTCGTTGCCCGCCACGAGATTCTGCGGACCATCTACCCGCAGACCGAGGACGGGCCGGTGCAGGTCATCCTGCCGCCCGCGCAGGCCGTGCCGGAGCTGGCGGTGCGGACCGTGCGCGCCGACGAGGTCGTGGGCGCGGTGGTCGAGCTGACCTCCACCGCCTTCGACGTCACCGTCGAGGTGCCGATCAAGGTGGCGCTGTTCAAGATCGAGGGCAGCGAGACCGTTCCGGCCGCCGCGCCGTCGGAGGCCGAGGCGCACGCCGCCGCGTACACCTTCGATTTCGCCGACATCGCGCCCACCGGCCAGTACCCGGCCGTGGACCCGAATGCCCCGGCGAGCGCGGAATACGTGCTCGCCCTGGTGATTCACCACATCTCCGGTGACGGCTCCTCGGTGGCCCCGCTGACCCGCGACCTGATGACCGCCTACGCGGCGCGCTCCATCAAGCAGAAGCCGGGCTGGACGCCGCTGGCGGTCCAGTACGCCGACTACTCCATCTGGCAGCGCGAACTGCTCGGCGACGAGAACGATCCGGACTCGCTGGCCGCCAAGCAGGTCGCCTACTGGAAGCAGGCCCTCGCGGGTCTGCCCGATCAGCTGGACCTGCCGGCCGATCGGCCGCGTCCGGCGGTGCAGTCCTTCCACGGCGGCAAGATCGACGTCCGCATCGACGCCGAATTGCACGCCGGGCTGGTGGAATTGGCGCGCGCCGAGGGCGCGACGCTGTTCATGGTCGT
The DNA here is from genome assembly GCF_035818515.1 of Nocardia sp. CDC153. NCBI lineage: Bacteria > Bacillati > Actinomycetota > Actinomycetes > Mycobacteriales > Nocardiaceae > Nocardia > Nocardia sp. CDC153. The sequence goes on from NZ_JAYKYU010000001.1 coordinate 357,943, forward strand.
GCACACCGCGCTCGCGGTGCTGCTGGCGCGGCTGTCGGGCTCCGACGACATCGCCATCGGCACCCCGATGGCCGGTCGTGGCGAGGCGGTGCTGGACGACCTGATCGGCATGTTCGTCAACACCCTGGTGTTCCGCACGCAGGTCGAGGGCGGGCAGCCGTTCAACGAGCTGCTGGCGCGTCAGCGTGAGACCGACATTCAGGCCTACGCGAACGCCGACGTGCCGTTCGAGCGTCTGGTCGAGGTGCTCAACCCGGCGCGTTCCACCGCGCGGCACCCGCTGTTCCAGGTGGGTCTGTCCTTCCAGAACCTGACCCGCTCCACCCTGGAACTGCCGGGGCTGACCGTGTCCGGGCTTGATGTCGACACCGAGCTGTCGCAGTTCGACCTGCACCTGATCGTGTCGGACATCTACTCCGACAACGGTGCGGCCGAGGGCATTACCGGCATCCTGACCTACGCCACCGACATCTTCGACCGCGAAACCGTCGACGGCTTCGCGGAGCGGTTCGTGCACCTGCTGCGCGAGATCGTGGCCGCCCCGCGCACCGCGGTCGGCGAGATCGAACTGTTGGAGGCGGCCGAGCGGACCGAGATCCTCGACGCCCGCAACAACACCGCGCACCAGGTGGACACGGCCGCGACGCTGGTGTCCATGCTGGATGCGACCGTGGCGGCCAAGCCGACCGCCATCGCACTCATCGGGCCCGACGGGGAAACCGTCACCTACGCCGAACTCGGCGCGCGGGTCAATCAGCTGGCGCGTGAGCTCATCGCGCGCGGCATCGGCACCGAAGACCGTGTGGCCCTGGCCATTCGCCGCTCGGTGGATCTCGTGGTCGCCATGTACGCGGTCTCGGTGGCCGGTGCGGCCTACGTGCCGGTCGATCCGGATCAGCCCGCCGAACGCGTGGGCTACATCCTGGAGACGGCCGCACCCGCCTGCGTGCTCACCACCTCTCGCGACGCCTTCGAGTTCGCCGGGGGCGAGGTGCTGCGCATCGATGAGCTGGAGCTGTCCGGTCATTCGACCGCGCAGGTCCGCGCGGACGAGCGGGTGCGGGAGCTGACGGCCGCGAATACCGCGTACGTCATCTTCACTTCGGGTTCGACCGGTCGACCCAAGGGTGTGGCGCTGCCGCACGCGGCCATCGCCAACCAGTTGCAGTGGAAGACGGCCGAATTCGGGCTCGGCGCGGATGACGCGGTGCTGCTCAAGACCGCCGCCACCTTCGACCTGTCGGTGTGGGAGTTCTGGTCGGCCGCCGTGTCCGGTGGGCGACTGGTGATCGCCAGCGCCGACGGGCACCGCGACCCGGCGTACCTCAACGAGCTCATGGCTCGCGAGCGGGTCACCACGCTGCACGTGGTGCCGTCCATGCTGGATGCGCTGCTCGCCGAATCCGAAGGCACGCTGAACGATTCGCTGCGCCGGGTGCTGGCCATCGGTGAGGCGCTGCCCGCCTCGGTGGCGCAGCGCTTCCGCGCGGGCAATCCGCGGGCGTCGCTGTTCAACCTGTACGGCCCGACCGAGGCCGCGGTGTCCATCACCACGCACCTGGTCACCGACGCCGACTCCGGTTCGGTGTCCATCGGTGCGCCGGAATGGAATTCGCGGGTCTACGTCCTCGACGCGCGCCTGCGGCCGGTACCCGACGGCGTCTCCGGTGAGCTCTACCTCGCCGGTGCGCAGCTGGCGCGCGGCTACTTCGCACGACCGGATCTGACCGCGGATCGCTTCGTGGCCAACCCGTTCGCGGTCGGCGAGCGCATGTACCGCACCGGTGACCTGGTGGCCTGGTCGGCCGACGGCGAGCTGGAATACCGGGGCCGCACCGACTTCCAGGTGAAGATCCGCGGCTTCCGCATCGAGCTCGGTGAGATCGAGGCCGCGCTGTTGGCGCTGCCGGAGATCGCGCAGACCGCGGTGCTGGCCAAGTCCGACGAGCGCACCGGTGATCGCCTGGTCGCCTACCTGGTGCCGTCGGGCTCGGGTGTGGATGTGTCGCTGGTGAAGTCGGCGCTGAGCGCAGCGCTGCCGTCCTACATGGTGCCGTCGGCGTTCGTGGTCCTGGATGCCCTGCCGCTCAATGTGAACGGCAAGCTGGACCGCAAGGCGCTGCCGGAGCCCGAGTTCGAGACCACGGCCTTCCGCGCGCCGTCCACCCCGATCGAGGAGATCGTGGCGGGCGTCATCGCGGAGGTCCTGGGTGTCGAGCGCGTGGGCGCGGACGACGACTTCTTCGCCCTCGGCGGCAATTCGCTGCTCGCCACCCAGGTCGCCGCGCGCATCGGCGCGGCCCTGGACGCGCGGGTGCCGGTGCGCTCGGTGTTCGAGGCGTCGACCGTCGCCGGTCTGGCCGCCAAGGTCGAACAGCACGCCGGTGCGGGAGATCGCAAGGCGCTCACCGCCGTCGAGCGGCCCGAAAACGTGCCGCTGTCGCTGGCACAGCAGCGCATGTGGTTCCTCAACCAGTTCGACACCGCGTCGGCCGCGTACAACGTGCCCGTGGCGGTGCGGCTGACCGGTGCGCTGGATGTCGAGGCGCTGCGGCAGGCCGTGGCCGATGTGATCGGACGTCACGAGACGCTGCGGACCATCTACCCGCAGGTCGACGGGGCCGCGGTCCAGGTGATCGTGCCGGTGGCGCAGGCACTTCCGGATCTGACCCCGGTGGTCGTGTCCGCCGAGTCGGTGACCGAGCGGATCGCCGCCCTGATCACCACCGGCTTCGACGTGACCACCGAGGTGCCGGTGCACGCCGCGTTGTTCCAGGTGGAGGGAGCCGAGGCAGAGTCCAATGACGGCACCGCCGTCGTCGAGCACGTGCTCGTCTTCGTCACCCACCACATCGCCGCGGACGGCTGGTCCATGGGCCCGCTGACCCGTGACGTCATGGTGGCCTACGCCTCCCGCGCCGCGGGTATCGCGCCCGCCTGGGCCCCGCTGCCCGTGCAGTACGCGGACTTCTCGCTGTGGCAGCGCGAGGTCCTCGGCTCCGAGGACGACGAGCACAGCCTCATCGCCCAGCAGGCCGAATTCTGGCGCACCGCACTGGCGGACCTGCCCGACGAGCTGAACCTGCCCTCGGATCGCCCGCGCCCCACCGCGCAGTCCTTCCGCGGCGGCCGGGTGCTGTTCCCGATCAGCAACGAACTGCACCGGGGTCTGCAGCAGATCGCGCGCACCAACAACGCGACCATGTTCATGGTCGTGCACACCGCGCTCGCGGTGTTCCTGGCGCGGCTGTCCGGCACCTCCGACATCGCCATCGGCGCGCCCATCGCGGGCCGCGGCGAGGCCGAGCTGGACAACCTGATCGGCATGTTCGTCAACACCCTGGTGCTGCGCACCGAGGTCACCGGACAGGACGGCTTCACCGAGCTGCTGGCCAAGGCCAAGGACAGCGACCTGGCCGCGTTCGCGCACGCGGACATTCCGTTCGAGCGGCTCGTCGAGCTGCTCAACCCGGAACGGTCCACGGCGCGGCACCCGCTGTTCCAGGTGGCGCTGTCGTTCGAGAACCTGCCCGACAGCTCCTTCGAGCTGCCCGGGCTGCGGGCCTCGGCGGTCGAGTTCGAGAACGAGATCGCCAAGTTCGACCTCATGCTCACCCTCACCGAGGCCCCGGCCGACGCGGACGCGGGCATGTACGCCGAATTCGGTTACGCGCGTGACCTGTTCGACCAATCGACGGTCGAGGGCTTCGCGGATCGGTTCCTGCGTCTGCTCGGCGAGATCATCGCCGCGCCGCGCAAGGCCGTGGGCGATCTGGAGATCCTGGCCGCCGACGAGCGCGCCGATCTGGTCTCCCGCACGGGCGGTCCGGCCATCGCGCCGCGCACCCTGCCCGAGCTGCTGGCCGAGGCCGTGGCCAACAACCCGGTCGGCGAGGCCGTCGCCTTCGACGGCCAGGCCCTGGGCTACGCCGAGCTCGACGCGGCCTCCTCGCGTCTGGCGCGGGTGCTCATCGAACGCGGTGCCGGACCGGAAACCCGTGTCGCCGTGGCCATTCGCCGCTCGTTCGAATCGGTGCTGGCCATCTGGGCCGTGGCCAAGTCGGGCGCGGCGTTCGTGCCGGTGGATCCGTCCTACCCGGCCGACCGCATCGCGCACATGGTCAACGACTCCGGCGCGGTGCTCGGCCTCACGGTCGACGCCGAGGTCGAGGGGCTGCCGCCGGTCAAGAGCCTGGCGGGCTGGATCTCGCTCGACGACCAGATGGTGCAGGCCGAAATCGCCTCGCACTCGGCCGAACCCGTCACCGACGCCGAACGCTGGGGCGCCATCCGGCCCGAGCACGTGGCCTACGTGATCTACACCTCCGGTACCACGGGCATGCCCAAGGGCGTCGTGGTGACGCACGCCGGTCTGGCCAACTTCGCCACCGAGCAGATCGTGCGCTACCACCTCGACTCCGGCTCGCGCGCACTGCATTTCGCGTCGCCGTCGTTCGACGCGTCGGTACTGGAGTACCTGCTGGCCATCGGCGCGGGCGGCACGCTCGTGGTGGTGCCGCCGGGCGTGTACGGCGGCGAGGAGCTCGCCGAGGTGATCAAGCGCGAGCGGGCCACGCACGCGTTCATCACCCCGGCCGCGCTGGCGACGCTGGATCCCAAGGGTCTGGATTCGCTGCGGGTGCTGGTCGCCGGTGGTGAGGCCGTTCCGGCCGATCTGGTCGAGAAGTGGGCGATTCCGTTGGAGAACCGCACGATTCGTGCGTTCCACAATGGTTACGGCCCGACCGAGACCACGATCATGACCAATATCAGCGATGCGCTGGTGCCCGGTGACCTGGTCACCATCGGTGGACCGATCCGGGGCATGCAGGCGCTGATTCTCGATGCGCGGCTGCGGCCGGTGCCGGTCGGTGTCGCGGGTGAGCTGTACCTGTCGGGTATCCAGCTCTCGCGCGGCTACCACGACCGTCCGGGTCTGACCGCCGAACGGTTCGTCGCGAATCCGTTCGTGGCGGGGGAGCGCATGTACCGCTCCGGTGACGTGGTCCGCTGGACCCCCACCGGTGAGGTGGAATACGTGGGCCGCAACGACTTCCAGGTGAAGGTGCGCGGTTTCCGCATCGAGCTGGGTGAGATCGACGCGGCGCTGGCCTCGCACGAGACCGTGGACTTCGCGGTCACCGTGGGCCACAAGACCGAGGCCGGGGCCACCATCCTGGCGGCCTACGTGCTGCCGGTGGCGGGACGGTCCATCGACATCGCGGCCCTGACCGAGCATGTCGCGGGTCGACTGCCGGAATACATGGTGCCGACGGCGATTACGGTCCTCGACGCGATCCCGCTGACCCCGGTCGGCAAGCTGGATCGCCGGGCGCTGCCCGAGCCGGTGTTCACCGCGCGCGACTTCCGCGCGCCGGTCACCGAGATCGAGGCCAGCATCGCCGAGGTGTTCGCCGATGTCCTCGGGGTCGAGCAGGTCGGCGCGGACGACTCGTTCTTCGCGCTCGGCGGTGACTCGATCCTGTCGATTCAGCTGGTCTCGCGGGCCAAGGCGCGCGGCATCGTGTTCTCCCCGCGCGACGTGTTCGAACAGCGGACCGTCGCCGGGCTGGCCGAGGTCGCCAAGCTGGGCGGGGACACCACGCAGCAGAAGCTGGCGGAACTGCCGGGCGGCGGGGTCGGCGACATTCCGCTGACGCCGATCATGCACGCGATCCTGTCGAACAGCCCGTCCTACGAACGGTTCTCGCAGACCATGCCGCTGCGACTGCCCGACGGGATCACCCGGCCGGTGCTCGTGGGTGCCATCTCGGCGCTGTTCGACCACCACGATGTGCTGCGGTCGCGTCTGCGCGGGAACGCTTCGGAGGGCTTCGAATTCGAGGCGCTGCCGAAGGGTGCCGTCGATGTCGACGCGCTGGTGCATCGGGTCGAGCTGGCCGCGGACATCACCGACGAGGAGCTGACCCGGGTCGGCAGCATCGAATTCGATGCCGCGCTGGGCCGTCTGGATCCGGCGAATGCCGCCATGGTGCAGTTCGTCTGGTTCGCCTTCGCGCCCGAGGGGTCCGACGAGGCGCGCGTGCGCCGCGATGTGCTGCTCATCGTCGCGCACCACATGGTCGTGGACGGCGTGTCCTGGCGCATCCTGATTCCGGACCTGGGTCTGGCCTGGTCGCAGGTGGCGTTCGAGCAGCCGATCAAGCTGCCCGAGACCGGCACCTCCATGCGGCGCTGGGCGCACGCCCTGGTCGAGGAGTCGCGCTCGGAGGCTCGGGTCGCGGAACTGCCGTTCTGGCAGCGGGTCACCGAGACCCCGGACCCGCTGCTGGGTTCGCGGGCCTTCGATCCGGCGGTCGACACCTTCGCGACGGTCGAGCGCATCGAGGTCAGCGTTCCGGCGTCGGTCACCGAGGCCGTGCTCACCTCCGTGCCGGGCCTGTACCGCGGCGGTGTGAACGACGGTCTGCTCTCGGCGCTGGCCATGGCGGTCGCGCGCTGGCGCGGTGAGACCGCGGGCAGCTCGGCGCTGATCAAGCTGGAGGGTCACGGCCGCGAGGAGGAAATCGTTGCGGGCGCGGATCTTTCGCGCACGGTCGGCTGGTTCACCGCCGCCTTCCCGGTCCGACTGGACCTGCACGGCGCGGATCTGGACGAGGCGTTCGCGGGCGGAAAGGCCCTGGGCGACATCGTCAAGACGGTCAAGGAGCAGCTGCTGGCCCTGCCCGACAAGGGTCTGGGCTGGGGTCTGCTGCGGCACCTGAACCCCGAAACCTCCTCGCAGCTGCGGGATGTCGGGCAGATCAGCTTCAACTACCTGGGCCGCATGTCCGCGGGCGAGGTGCCCGAGGGCATGGCCGAGCTGGGTTGGGTGCCCGTCGATGATCTGGGTCGCCTCGACGGCGACATGGACGCCGACATGCCCGCCAACGCGACGCTCGACATCAATGCCATCGTCACCGACGGCGAGGACGGGCCGCAGCTGGGCGCGGCGTTCTCCTACCCGAGCGGGCTGCTCGAGCGGGAGCGCGTGCAGGAGTTCGCGGATCTGTTCGTGGCGGCGCTGACCGCGCTGGCCGAGCACGCCGGGCGGCCGGAGGCGGGCGGCTTCACGCCGTCCGATCTGCCGCTGGTGCGGGTCGAGCAGACCGATATCGAGGTGTGGGAGCAGACGTATCCGGCGCTGTCGGATGTGTGGCCGCTCTCGCCGCTGCAGTCGGGTCTGCTGTTCCACGCGCTGCTCACCCAGAACACGGTGGACGTCTACACGATTCAGACCGTGCTCGACCTGAGCGGTGTGGTGGACATCGACCGGCTGCGGGTGGCCGCGCAGGCCATCCTGGACCGGTACCCGAGCCTGCGGACCGCGTTCGTCACCGATGCCGACGGTCAGGCCCACCAGGTGGTGCTCGACCGCGTGGAGGCTCCGTTCACCGTCATCGATCTGACGGATCTGCCCGAGGCGCAGCGCAATCCGCGCATGCGGGAGATGATCGAGGCCGATCGCGCCGATCACTTCGATCTGTCGAGGCCGCCGCTCATGCGGTTCAACGTGTTCCGGATCAGTGACGAGCTGGTGCACCTGGTCATCACCACCCACCACATCCTGGTGGACGGCTGGTCCATGCCGCTGCTCATGCGTGATCTGCTGGTGCTGTACGCGGTGCGCGGCGACCTGTCCGCGCTGCCGCGGGTGGCGTCGTTCCGCAACTACCTGGCCTGGCTGGCCGGGCGGAACCGGGACGAGTCCATCGAGGCGTGGAAGCGCGCCCTGTCCGGCGTCACCGAGCCGACCCAGCTCGCGCCCGCCGCGACCCGGGACGAGACCTACGAGATCGGCCGCCACAGCCTGGAAATCGACGCCGAGCACACCCGTGCGCTGACCAAGCGCGCCGGGGAGCTCAATGTCACGCTGAACACGCTGATCCAGACCTCGTGGGCGGTGCTCATCGGGCGGCTCACCGGCCGCAGCGATGTGGTGTTCGGCGCGACCGTGTCCGGTCGCCCCGGCGATCTGCCGGGTGTCGAGTCGATGGTGGGTCTGTTCATCAACACGGTGCCCGTGCGCATTCGCGTCGATGACCGCCTGACCATCGGCGGGCTGCTGCAGCGCGTCCAGCACGATCAGGCCGATCTGCTCGAGCACCACCACATCGGGCTCACCGAGATCCAGCAATTGGCCGGTGCCGGAGCGGAATTCGACACCATCATGGCGTTCGAGTCCTATCCGGTCGACAAGGACGCGATCGCCGCGGCCAGCTCCATCGACGGCATGTCGGTGAGCGGTGTCGGCATCAACGACAACACGCACTACCCGATGTCGCTGGTGATCATGGCGGGCGAGACCATCGATATCTCGATGCGCTACCTCGGCAGCCGCTTCACCGCCGAGGAAGTGGCGACCCTGGCCGCGCGCTTCACCCGCATTCTGGACGCCCTGCTGGGCGATCCGGACGGGCTGGTGGGCGACATCGACATCCTCGATGCCTCCGAGCGCGCCCGCATCCTCGCCGAAAGCGCCGTCACCCCGGCCGATTCGGCGGTGGACGCGGCGCGAGTGGGTACGGCCACGGTGGCCAACGTCTTGGCCGAGGTGGTCGAGGAGGATCCGCAGGCTCCGGCGCTGCTGTCGGAGGGCGAGGAGATCGCCTACCACGTGCTGGACCGTCGCAGCTCGCAGCTGGCGCGACTGCTCATCGACCGGGGTGCGGGCCCGGGTGACATTGTCGCCGTGGCGCTTCCGCACACCGTCGACGCGGTCGTGGCGGTGTGGGCCATCCACAAGGCCGGTGCCGCGGTGCTGTTCGCCGACGGGTTGTCCTTCGGCGACATCCTCGCCGCCGGAGCGGGTTTCGGCATCGCGCAGGAGCCCGCCGCCAGCTCGGTGCGCTGGCTGGTGCCGTCCGATCCGAAGGTGAAGGCGGACCTGGCGGCCCGTCCGGCCCACCCGGTCTCCTACACCGACCGGGTGCGCCCGCTGTCCGAGACCGATCCGGCCTTCGTCTACCGCGAGGGTGAAACCTGGGTGACCCGCACCCAATCCGAGGCCCTGGACCGTGCCGCCGCCCTGCGTGCGGACAACGAGGTCGACTACGAATCGACCACGTACACAACGGCATCCACCGGGACCGCCGCGATCGACGAATTCCTGGCCTCGTCCACCGCGGGTGCCTTGTCGGTGCTTCCGACCGGCGATATTCCGTCGGATCTGGAAGACGGCGAGGTGACCCACTGGTTCACCGTCGACGGTGAACCGACCGACGCAGCGGGCGAGGAAATCCGCATCATCTCCAGCTAGCCCGTACCGCTGGCCGACTCGCCGGTGACGAACACTCCGTTCGTTGCCGGCGAGTTCTATTTGTAGGTGTTTCGTGTCGAACCACGATCGACCCGGCACATTCCCGCAATAAAGCTCAGCTATCCAGGAATTAGTTACCGCATTCACTCATTTCGAGTACTGGTCCTGGGGAAGTGCTGATGCGCACTCGATTTCGCTGTCTCGCCGCGGCCGGGCTCGTCGCGGCCGCCACCCTGCTGCTGGTGCCCGGTGCCGCCCGCACCGCACCGGAAAGACCGACGAGTGTGCTCGGGGATGACTTTCTCTGGGGTGTGGCGGCTTCTGGATTTCAATCCGAAGGCCAGTCACCCGACAGCAATTGGACCCGCTACATCGAGGCCAATCCCGGCTGGGATCGGCTCGGCGATTCCGTCGATTTCCGCGACCGGTTTCGAAGCGATATCGCACTGGCCAAGGGTCTCGGTGTGAAGGTTTTCCGCATCGGCGTGGAATGGGCGCGCCTGGAACCCCAACCGGGAGTATGGGATCGGGCCGCCTTCGACTATTACGACCAGGTGGTCGACGCCATTGTGGCGGCCGGTATGCGGCCCATGCTGACCCTGGACCACTGGGTGTACCCGGGTTGGGAAGCCGACCGGGGCGGCTGGAGCAATCCCGACATGGTGGGGGATTGGCTTACCAATATGCGCAGGGTCGTCGACCACTTCGCGACTCGCGACCCGATCTGGGTCACCATCAACGAGCCGGTCGCCTACATCGTGCACGAGGTCACCCTGAGCGGCACGGACGCCGACCAGATGCTCCACCGAGTAGCCCAGGCGCACAACACCATCTACGACTACATCCACCAGGTCCAACCAAATGCCTTGGTAACCAGCAACGTCGGCTACGTCGCGGGCGCGGAGTCCCAAGTCAACGGTCCCCTCATGGACCTGATCGGCCAAAAGCTCGATTTCATCGGCATCGACTACTACTTCGGCTACGAGCCCCCCAACCTGGCCGCCACCTCTCCCGCCCCCACGGGCATGTGGGACCTCCCCGTCCACCCCGAAGGCATCTACTTCGCCCTACAACACTATTCACAACGCTTCCCCGGCAAGCCCCTCTGGATAGTCGAAAACGGCATCCCCACCCAAAACGGCAACCCCCGCCCCGACGGCTACACCCGCTCCCAACACCTCGAAGACACCATCTACTGGCTCCAACGCGCAAAGTCCCATGGCATGAACGTAATCGGCTACAACTACTGGAGCCTCACCGACAACTACGAATGGTCCTCCTACACCCCAAGATTCGGCCTCTACACGGTGAACACCCTGTCGGACCCCACCCTCACCCGCACCCCCACCGACGCCGTAACCACCTACCGCGCCATCATCACAAACAACGGCGTCCCCCCGACCTACCTCCCCTCCCACCCACCCGCCGCCTGCGACCTGATCGACCCACCCGCCAGCTGCACCACCCCACTCACGACCCCATAGCCACCGCCCGCACCCGCGCCGCCAGCGCCACATGATCGACCTCCCGAGTGGTATCAACCGACAACACCACCCCCACCCCGAGCGGCTCCGCCCGCGCGGCCCAGTCATCCCAGTCCTCCGCCAGCCGCTGATCATCCCGATAGATCAGCGGCCGCCGCCGCGCGACATACCTGGCCCTGGCCACGCCCGCGGGAATCTCACACCACACCTCAACAACCCTGCCGGCACCCGCTTTCTCAATCCCCGCCCGCACAAACCCCAAATCCCGCGGCTTGAACCACCACGAGTCGACAACGACATCGCCCCCCAACCGCCCCGCGATCCCCCACACCGCCTCCATAGCAACCCCACCCAATTCCGGTACCTCGGAAGCATTTTCGAGACACCCCGCCAACGCCTCCTTGACCGCATCCTTGGACAGGAACGCCGCCCCCAACGCCCGCGAAAGCCCCACCCCAAGCGTGCTCTTCCCCGCCCCCGGAAGCCCATTCACCAAAACCAGCAACCCATTCACACCACGAGCATGCATCCTGACAGCCAAACACCGAGAAGCCCCCTGCTCAATTGCATGCTCGTGGGCGCTGGGCGCTGGGCGATCAGGCTGGGGTCGGTTTGATGGCGATGCTGTGCAGAGTCTGGGGTGATGTCTCGTTATCTGCCCCGAAGACAGTAAGTCCCACCCTCCGAACGGTTCGCAAGGGTACGTCGGGAAGCACGAGGGTCACCGAAGCGTCCTGAGCCTGCCGCTCAAAGTCCGGATTGCTCACCATGAACGCCGCATCAACCGTCCACCGGTACCGAACCAACCCGTCCCCACCCCGCGACCGCCTCCCATCAAGCGTCACCACCTGCCCGCTATACCCAGTCGTCGGCCCATCGATAACCGCTCGCACCCCGCCACTCCCATCGGACGCTCCCATGCGCGCGATCGTATCCACCAAACCGGACGCTTCCGACCACCGAGTGACACATCCTGGAGGTGATATGCCCGAATTCCCCGCCAAGACGTGCCACTCGACGACTGGTACTGGGCCCAACAGGACCTAGTGGATGTGTTTTCTGAACGATGTCGATGCCCGAGCTGAACAATTCATTTGTGCGTATGCCCGCTTCCGGTCGATGGACTGCACCCGATCTCGACCACCTGCCCGAAAACGGTCTCAGGTACGAGGTCCTAAAACGGTCAGCTCATCGTGCACGCAGTGCCCACGCCGATCCACCAATCGATGGTCTTTGCATTGGGAAGCCTTCTCGGCCAGGCTCTTCCCGATGATTTCATCGTGCTTCCCGGCGTCGGAGTACTCGTCGGCGACGATGAGCCCATTCCGGACCTGATCGTGTGCGGAAGTGTCATCAGCTGGGAGGATCGAGGGATACCCGCCGACCAGGTCAACCTGGTGGTGGAGGTTGTCTCCCTCGCGACTGCCGCCATGGACCGCAAGATCAAGCCGGAGATCTACGCCCACGCCGGGATCCCGAACTACTGGCGCCTCGAAAGGAACCGCTTCACTGGACAGTTGCCAGGCGAAGACCTGCCGGTGCTGTTTGTGTACGCCCTCGGTGTGGATGGCGAATACGAACTGACTCACCGTTGTCCAGCGGGCAAGGAAACTGTCCTGCACATCCCCTTCGATGTCACCTTCGATCCTGTGACGTTGTTGCCGTAAGACAATCGGCTCGATTCCACCCGCTGGGTCCGGATTCCAGCAGAACGTCCTCTTCTGCCGATGAGCGAGCCTGCTACGCCTTGAGTTCGTCAGCGATGAACTCATGGGCGTTGGCGATGGTGGCAGCGAGCCAGGCTTCGAAGCTTGGGTACTCCAGGTCATAGCCACTTTGGCAGTCATAGCAAACGCTCTGTGATTCGCGGCCATCCGTGGCAATCATGGCCACTAGATAGCGCGCGGTCTCATGGTCCGCCGCCAGCATCACGCGGGCATGACCGGGTGGAACCTCTACGACCTCATCTTCTTCACTGTCGAAATAGGCGTTGGCACCAACGTTGTTCGCCGACCACGAACTGTCCTCTGTACCGAGGTCCTCGACGGCAAAGAAATTCAACGTCACCGCCAGTGAAGCCCATCCATTGACAGCACGAATCACCCGCAGGTAGCTGTCGTCGAACACCACACCAAGACGTTGCTCGGCTGCGGTGATCGAACTGTCGGGCGCAGCGGTCCCGGGCGCTTTGGGGCTGGGTAATCGGTAAGACGCTGTTGTTTCTGGTAGAGCTCGCGCATCGTGCCAGGCCAGTCGGTCATTGACCAATCATGCATGAATGACATTAGCCAAGGACTGAAGAAGCGCAGCCCTGGCCTCTGGTGTCGCCTCGGCCTGTTCAGAAACGCACTGAACTGCCGCTTCCTGCGCTGTCTTCTCCGGCCGCGGAGCGTCATCGGGGCGACCGGCTCGGTAGGACGCATGATCAGCGGATGGCAAGTGAGCCGTCGGAGGACGAGCAGTTTCGGTTTCGAGTCGAGAGTGTCTTCACGCTGACCGGTCGTGGCGTAAGGGTGATCGTTGGCTACATCGAGCAGGGGCGCGTTTCGATCGGCGATCGACTCCAACTGTTGCGGACCGGTGGTGAGTCAGGATCTTCGGGAACCTGCAAAGCAGTGGAGTACGTCGACAAGGTGAGCTGGCGGCCGGGCCGACCGGTCACGATGGGACTGATCGTGCCCGAGTTTGACGAAATCGAGGTCGGTTCAGGCGATTTCCTCATCGGTGATACCACCGACACATAGGCGAAGCGGCTAACCTCGGTGGCGCCCATTGACTTCACATGGTCACTCGGTACAGCGGCGGGCGGAAGTTGTTGGGGCGTTGGTCCGCGAGCAGGGACCGCAACGCGGATGTTGCGGGTGGGTCGATCGCCTGGACCATTTCGGCGACGCGTCGCACGGTGAGGGCCTCAATACCGCGATCTCGGCAGCGCTCTGCATATCTGTCGATGATGTTCAGCGATTCTGATGTGGGCATTCGGACCTCGGCGCGTTCACCCGTGGCTCTGCGGCGTTCGATATCCAGTTCGCTGCGACCGCCGCGATACTCCCGCAGGATCTGTTCGGCTCGCTCCAGGCTAGTCGTTGATGAAAGTGGTGCGGCCAGTGAGGAATCCGCCAACGAGTGCGCGTCGACCTCGTATACCCGTGTCGCGTCGTCGGTGAGGCTGACGATCGCCCCTCGTTGGGTCTCGATCGTGCCCCGCCAGCCGGTCGCTGCAGTTGCGAGAAGTGCCGTTGCCTCGGATGGATGCCAGGACCAGATGTCGTGGAATGGCTCGGCATCACCCGGGGTTAGGTTCGTGACCGGGTGGCCCCCGAGCGCATCGATCCGCGTCCGCACTTGTGTCGGGGAGAGTTCGCCGTCGAGGCCGGGTCCGGCGATCAGGACGCGGGTTGCGATCCCCGATTGCACCGCGGCGGCAAGGGCGAGTGAGTCGGCCAATGGGCTGTGCAGACTTGCCTCGTGCCCTTCGGCGATGACATCGCCGCCAACGTCCACCACGGCCAACTCATCGGCGTCGAATACCTTTGCAGCCCGGCGAATCAGCTCGGCCATCCCGACCGCACCGCCTGCCGCCTCGAGCAAGAGAAGGGGTTGAGAGACGCAACTCGCCAGTTGAGGCAATGTAGATGTGCCCTTGTGCAGCGCGGAGGTCTCCACCACTTCCGACGCACCGCCACGATCAACCAGGCCAACGAAATCCGCGCGGACCCTGGGCCCCGGAGTTGGGTCGATCATGAACCGATCCCAGGAATAGCTCATGATCGCCACGATTCCCAGCTCGGGCATTGCAGAGGCAAGCATGGCGGCGGTGATCGCGTCACCGCCGCCTCCAGCGGCTATCGCTATCGCAGTACGCATGGCTCGGCTCCCTCGCCCGTGTCCGCCCTCCGTATAGTGGCTAGTGGCATATGGTAGTTGACGGAGGTGGCAGGGTTGCCTGAGATCCAAGAGGTCGTGCCGAAGTACAAGCAGATCTTCGGCTATCTGAAAGACCAGATCATTCGAGGCGATCTGCTTCCCGGCGCGGAAGTTCCCTCCGAACGCGAGTTGGCTGCCGCCTGGAACGTCGCCCGTCCGACAGCGGCGAAGGCATTGCAGGCGTTGCGTCAGGACGGACTTGTCGAATCCCGGCAGGGCTCAGGCACATTCGTGCGCGAGCCACATGCCGCTCCGCGGGCACGTGAGCGCCTCGAATGGGCCGCCGCGCTGGGCACTGCGTACTCCGACTCCGAAAGCGTGGAGTTCCCGTTCGTCGGCATAGTTGATGGCCCGGATTATGTGACCGATGCCCTCGGCCTCCCGCTCGGCAGCCAGGTGATTCAGCGTCAGCGCATCATCACCAGCCAGACCAGCGGCCTCGTCGAGCTGTCGACGTCATGGTTCTCAGCGGCTCTCGCTGACGCCGCACCAAGGCTGCTGATGACTGAACGTGTTGGTGGCGGCACCTTGGGTTACATTGCGAAAGCAGCTGGCATTCGCGCGATCTCGGCACGTGATCGTGGATGCTCCCGGTTTGCCTCCGAGGGAGAACGGGCTGCGCTCGGCCTGTCGGATCCCTCACCGGTTCTGGTGTATTGGCTGGTCGCCTACGACGGAGCTGACGTCGCGATCCAGTTTGACGAGGCCGTCTACCCGCCCGGGCGGTGGGCGTTCAAGCAGGAGTACCCCGTACACGTCTAACGCCGCGCGATCGCTTCACGAAGGTTCCCATCTTCTGCAAGTGGTCTATGCCACTATGGTCTAAAGTGGCATAGACCACTTGGATCGGCGACCCGCCTCGTGACCCTGTCGCCGATCGAGTTCCTAAGACCATGACGTCGGCAAGGTGTGACGATGGCGTTGACCGAAGTGGAAGCGAAAACGCTTGGCGCCCTGTGTGCTTCGGAGCCGGTGGATGCGCTCACAGTCCGGCAGATTCGGCTGCGTACCGGGCTCGGCGAGAGATCGATCAGGCACGCGCTGAGTCGTCTCGCTCGGACCGGTTTGGTGCTCAGCACGCGGCAATGGCCGACGAAGTGGCGATCAACTGATCGCGGCCGGTTGGCGGTCAAGAAGTCCCTGTACAGGGAGTTTATAGCTGAGGCCACCCCCGACACCGCATCAGGTGATGACATGTATTCCGCTGTTTCGCACTACAGAATCGCGATGACCAGACCGCTGACAGGGCTGGAACTGCGACTAATGCTGGCGCGGCACGCGACCTGCAATGCGGGCCATGGCCACACGAGCGACGACTGCAGTGCTCTTACTCAACTGCTTGATCTCCGTGAATTCAATGCGCATCCCTTGCCGTAGGTCCCGCGCAAGCCAGGAGTTGATCATGACCAATCCTTATGTGGCCCCACACGAGTATCCGAAACATGACCCTGCGGATTCGATCCGCAAGCATCCCGCTTGGCATGCGAAACCAGCCCTGCATGCCGTCTTTTCGCGCCGAGACATCGATTCCCTTCTGGAGGCTCACGATAATGACGCCTGCCGAGCCGCCGGCTGCGAGTTGCGGCTGTATCTGCTTGCACTGCGCGACGGTCAATAGGGAATGTCTTTGCCGTCGAGGGTGATTGGCTCAAACTTGGTTGTCGATTTCCGTTGGTGAGGAGAAGTCGGACAGGTTGCCGGTCCAGTGGGGGTTTCGGCGGTCAAGGTAGGCGCGGACGCCTTCCTTGGCGTCGTCCTGGGACATGAGGGTTCGGTGGAGGGCGGTTTCCGATTCGCCTATGTGGGCGGCGTCGTGTTCGAAGGTGGACCAGAGGAGGCGTTTGGCGGCTGCTACCGAGAGCGGGGCGGTGTTGACGGCGAGATCGCGGGCTAGGGCGTAGGCCGAGTCGAGCACTTGGTTCGCGGGTACCGATTGGGTGGACAAGCCCCAGGCGGCGGCTTGGCGGCCGTCGAAAGTTGTTCCGGCGAGGAGTAATTGGGCGGCTCGGGAGATGCCGATGAGGCGGGGGAGGGTCCAGTGGGAGTAGGCGTCGGGGAGGATGCCTCGGCGAACCTGGGGGATGGCGTATTTGGCGTCTTCGGCCATGATGCGGAGGTCGCACTGGAGGGCCAGGGTGAGGCCGATTCCGATGGCGTGGCCGTTGACCGCGGCGATGACCGGTTTGCGCAGCCGCCAGGCGGGTGGGTTCACACCGGCGGCGGAGAAGTCGGCGGCGGGGGCGGTGAAGGTGGTGTCGCCGGGTGAGAGGTCCGCGCCCCCGCAGAAGGCGGGTGGGGTGCCGGTGAGGACGATGACGCGGACGTTGTCGTCGGCGTCGCAGACCCGGTAGGCGTGGGAGAGTTCGGTCCCCATTTCGCGGGTGAAGGCATTGCGGCGGTCGGGGCGGTTCAGGGTGATCGTGGCTATTCGGTCGGCCACCTGAACGGTCAGGGTGCGGTAGTCGTCGTATTCGGTTATCGGGTCCATCGCATACCTCCGGGGTGAAGCTAACCGGTGGGAAGCGCCCCGGTGACAGCCCCGGTTCCACTGGCTGAAACGTGCGCTCGTTGCGGTGGCGGGGTGCGTGGCGATAAGTCTGTGAACAGCGACTTCGGACGTATCGTTGACCTTCGGGCCACCGGGATGCTCCAAGGAGGGGCGATGACGACCAATGGGCAGATGGCACTCGAGTTGGACGGGCTGTACAAGCGGTTCGGGGGGCCGTGGGTGGTCGACGGGGTGAGCTTGCGGGTGCCGCCGGGGTCGTTCTTCGGTCTGGTGGGACCGAACGGGGCGGGTAAGACGACCACGCTGTCGATGGCCGTCGGACTGTTGCGACCGGATCAGGGGACCGCGCGGATCTTCGGAACCAATGTGTGGGAAGACCCGGTCCGAGCCAAGACCGTGGTGGGCGTGCTGCCGGACGGGCTGGCGCTGCCCGAACGCCTGACCGGCCGCGAACTGCTCAACTACACGGGTCTGCTGCGCGGCATGGACAAGGCGACCGTGGTGGGCCGCGCGGACGAACTGCTCACCGTCCTCGAACTCAATGACGCGGAAAACACCGTGGTCGTGGACTATTCGGCCGGTATGCGCAAGAAGATCGGCCTCGCCACCGCGCTGCTGCACGCGCCGAAACTGCTGGTGCTGGACGAGCCGTTCGAGGCGGTGGACCCGGTGTCGGCGAGCACCATTCGCACGATTCTCCAGCGCTTCGTGGCGTCCGGGGGCTCGGTCGTGCTGTCCAGCCACGTCATGGCCCTGGTCGAGAGCATGTGCGACCGCGTCGCCGTCATTCACCGCGGCAAGGTGGTGGCCGCGGGCACCCTCGCCGAGGTGCGCGGCGAGGGGACCCTCGAGGAGGCGTTCGTGCGTTTCGTCGGCGGTCACGTGGGCGGCGAGGAGGGGCTGTCGTGGTTGGCGTCCTGATCCGCATGCGGCTCACCATCACCCGGCGGCACATGCGGGAAGGCCGTGCGGCACTGAACTTCTGGCTGGGCAGCGTCATCGGACTGATCGCGGCGGCGGTCACCGCGCTGCTCATCGCGACGGCGCACAACAGTCTGCACGGCGGAGTGACCATCGCGGCCGCGCTGTTCGCGGCCTGGACCCTCGGCTGGATCTGCGGTCCGGTCATCACCGGCAGCAGTGACGAGACACTGCAACCCGAGCAATTCCGATTGCTGCCGTTGACGGCTCGGCAACTGGCGTATGGCCTGGCGGCCGCGGCCTTCGTCGGTCCCGCGCCCATTGTCAATCTGATCGCCTTCGGCGGATTGGTACTGCTTGCCGCGCCGATCGGCTTGGGTGCCACGGGCATCGCGATTCTCGGTGTGCTGCTGCAACTCGTGTTCGTGGTGCTGCTGTCGCGGGTCGTGGTGGCCTGGTTGGGCGCGGCCATGCGCTCGCGGCGCGGCAGGGATCTGGGCGTGCTGTTCGCGGCCCTCATCGGCTTGTCGTATTACCCACTGAACCTGCTGATCTCGGCGGTCGGACCGAAACTGGACGGCGACAATGGCGGCCTGTCGGTGACCCTGCGCGCGCTGCCGTCCGGCTGGGCCCCGTATGCGGTGGAGGCCGCGGCGCGCGGCGACTACCTGCTCGCGCTGCTGCCGCTGCTCGGACTGGCACTGCTCGCGCTGGCGCTCTGGCAGGCCTGGGCGGTACTGCTGGAACGGCGTCTGACCACCCCCGCCGCCCCGGCCGGACAAATCGTCGACACCGGCGGCGGTCTGCTGGACCGCTTCATCCCGCCGACACCGGTCGGCGCGATGGTCACCAAGGAACTGCGCACCTGGTGGCGCGACGGCCGTCGCCGCGCGGCCCTGCTGCCGCTGCTGCTCATCGGCTTCGTCCTGCCGATCTTCCTGTCGGTGCGCTCGGGCGGTAGCGGAACCATCCCGTTCTCGGGCGCTTTCGTGGTGTGGCTGGCCACCATGTCCAGCACCAACCTGTACGGATTCGACGGCACGGCCGTCTGGCAAACGCTGGTGACCCCGGGCGCGGAACGCGCGGATGTCCGGGGCCGCGCCTACGCCTGGTTCATTCTGGTCGCGCCCGTGGCGGTGCTCGCCACGATCGTCCTGCCCGGCGCGCTCGGCAAGGCGTACCTGTATCCGTGGGCGCTGGCGACACTTCCGGTGCTGCTCGGCGTCGGCGCGGGCAGCGTGGTGTTCCTGTCCACGCACGCCGCCTTCGCCCTGCCGCCCCAGGGCGGCAATCCATTCGCCAGCTCCGGGAATCCGGGCTGCACCAAGCTGCTGTTTCAGCTCTCGGTCGGCCTGGCGCAGTTGTTGGCCACCGCCCCGGTGCTGGCGATCTTGGGACTCGGTGCGGGCCTGCACATTCCACTACTCCAATGGGCGGCACTACCGGTCGGTCTTGTTCTCGGCGCGTTCGCCGCGGTCCTCGGAATCCGAACCGCGACCACCCGATTGGAGACCCGCGGCCCCGAATTGCTGGCCGAAGTGAAACCGCGCTGAGCGCCGCTACTTGCACATGGAACGATCAAGCGCCCGAATTCGGGTAGCGCACTACTGCGGAGTTCTCCCGCCGCGCCCCTCATTCTGGATCTCGCTCGCCGAGAGCTCGAATGATCTGGGAGACAGCGAAAGTGGATCAAGTCCTGTATTGGAACGCGGTGGCGCTCGAGTCGGATCGCATGGCGCACACCGAGATCAAACCCGTGGAACGCGGGTCCCGCGGTCCGGTCGGCAGTTCCCGTGCCCTGGCCATTGTGCACCTGGCCATGCACGATGCCATCTTCAGCATTTTCGGTGCACCGCACGGCACCTGGCTGACCGCGCCCCCGGTGGCGGCCAATGGCGCGGCACCCGACGCCGCCATCGCCGTGGCCGCCCACACCACCCTGTCCGCGCTGTATCCGGCGCAGACTGCGCGCCTGGACAAGGCCCTGCGCGAGGCGGGCTTGCGTGGGCCGGGGACCGGGCGCGGCAGTACCCACGGGCAAGCGGTCGGCCGCGCGGTGCTCAAGGCCCGTGCGGGTGATCCGAACCTGAGCGATACCGACTATCACCCGGATACGGCTCCACCCAACCACCGTCCCGATCCGGCCAATCCGAAACAGGGCTACTACGCACCGCATTACGGGGCTCGCTCCCGCTGCTTCGCGGTCACCAGCCGCTACACCCTCGATCCGCCGCCCAAGAACAACGATCCCCGCTACCTGGCGGTGCTGCGTGAGGTGCGGACCAAAGGCGGTGCCGCCGAGGCGATCACCGGGCGCACGCCCGACGAAACGCTGCGCGCCCTGTTCTGGGCCTACGACAGCGCGAAACAGCTCGGCACACCGCCGCGCTTCTACAACCTCGTCACCCGGGAGATCGCCATCGCCCGCGGCAATGACATCGAACAGAACGCCCGGCTGTTCGCCCTGGTCAACACCGCGCTGGCCGATGCCGGAATTCTGTGCTGGGACGACAAGTACCGGCACAACCTGTGGCGTCCGATCCTCGGCATTCGCGAGTTCGACCCGACCCTCGGACCGGAGGCCATGCCGGGCAACGGCCTCGACGGCGACTGCGATCCGGGCTGGCTGCCGCACGGCGCACCCCGCAGCAATGAGATCGCGGCGAATCTCACCCCGCCCTCCCCGTCCTACCCCTCCGCGCACGCCACCTTCGGCGGCGCGGCCTTCCAATCCATTCGCCGCTACTACGATATCTCCGCCGACGGACCCGACATCCTCACCGACGGACTGGGTTTCGTCTCCGAGGAACTCAATGGGGTGACCACCGACAATCGCGGTGTGGTCCGGCCCCGCCACGTCCGCCGCTTCCCGGGCGGCCTGTGGCAGATGATGGAGGAGAACGCGCTCAGTCGCGTATTCCTCGGCGTGAACTGGCCTTTCGATGCCTTCGCCACCGATCTCGCCGGGCACATGGACCTGTCGCAGAATGTCGGCGGCGTCCGGCTGGGCCGCGATATCGCGGATGACCTGTGGGCCAGTGGATTACGGCAGGATCAGGCGGCCGGACCGCGCCTGCCCTGACCCCGCCGTAACCGGTTGGCGTTCAGCGGAACACCGCGGGCAGCACGGTGAGATCCACCGTCTCCGCCAGCAACCGGGCTCCGGCGTCATTGAGGTGCATGCCGTCGCCGCTGTCCAGGTCGGGGCGGATGAAGTCCCGGTCCTCCGGATTCTCCACCGCCGCCGCCACATCGAAGACGGCGTCGAACACGTCGGTGGTGCGCAGCCACTCGTTGACCGCGCGGCGCACCGGAATGCCCTCGGTCACCGACAGACCCGGGTAGATCGCCCCGCCGAAGGGTCCAATGGTGTTGGCGTAGATGGGAAGTCCCGCCTCGTGTGCCCGCCGGGCCAGCTCGGTGAAACCGGCGATCAGCTGTTCGGCGGTCGCGGTACCGGCGAGGATCAGGTCATTGATGCCGAAGTTGGCCCACACGGCCACCGCGCCCGGCACCGACAGCACGTCCCGCTCGAACCGCGCCAGGCCGTGCTCGCCGACCTCGTCGGTCAGCAGACGGTTTCCGCTGATGCCCTGATTGACCGCCCAGCCCCGGCCCAGCCGCTCGTTCAGCACATCCACCGAACGCCGGTTCGCACCGTGGGTGGAGCCCACGCCCTCGAACCACGAGTCGCCGAAGGCCACCAGCACCGGAGCTTCGGAATCGACAGCGACGTCGATCCCGGTGAGGAGGAACCGCGCCGCGGTCTCCTCGGCATCGGACGGTGCAGCGTCGCCCGTCCGATCGCCGGTGCTGATCCAGGCGCTCTCGACCGGGAACTGCGCGAACGCGGGCAGCGCGGACTCCGGCAGATACACGCTGAGCGACAGTTCGGTTCCCGCCTCGACGGGGAACGCGACCGGATCGCTGACGATATCGGCCCCGGCCGGAATCCGAACGGACGCGGCCCCCTCGAACCGCACCTGCCGCTGTGTCTCGGCCACGATCTCGCCACCCGCCTTGCGGACCGCGATCCGGGCCGCGCCGATCACCAGCTCCTCCGCGCCGTACCGGTTGGTCAGCCGCACCCGCAGCGCCGACCCGCCCCCGGCGACCCGCACGACCTGCCGGACCGTCTCGCCCGCGAAGGCGCGCGGCTCGGCCAGCTTGATCTCCTCGGCCGGATTCACCAGCGGCGCACGGTAACCCGCCACCCAGTACTGCGTCGTCATCGAAACCTCCACTTAGTTGCACTGCGGAATATTGCGTCGACAACAAAGATATCCCAGATGTTCCGCGTGTCAACTATCCCCATCGAAAACGTTTGGTTTACGCTGCTCACCGTGGATCCCAAGCATCTCTTCGACGACCCTCGCCTGACCGCCGTCGGGCTGCTGTACGAGGCGCACGACGGGCTCATCGCCCGGTTGGAGGAGACCTGGAAGAAAAACGGACTCTCCGGCCTCGACCTGAATGCCCTCATGCGCCTGAGCCGTTCCCCCGGCCGCAAGCTGCGCATGACGGACCTGGCCACCCAAACCAGCCTGTCCACCAGCGGCGTGACCCGCCTCGTGGATCGCCTGGAGCGCAACGGTTTCGTCCGCCGCGAGGCCGACCCCGCCGACCGCCGCAGCTCCTACGCCGTCCTCACCGCCGCCGGCGCAACCCGGGTCGCCCGCGTCCTCCCCGCCTACCTCGAGGGCGTAGACCGCTGGTTCACCAGCCTCCTTACCCCCCAACAACTCGACGACCTGACCGCCAGCCTGCGCATCATCCGCGACGCCACCAACCCCGACGCCACCCAGATGTCGGAATGACCGCTGCTGTGAGATCGCGGCCATGGCCGTCCTATTCGCCGTCCAGCCGGTAGTTTTCACAGCGCAGGGTGCCTTTGCGGCGGTGAGAAAGTGGGAATGGTATGGCGATCGAACGTGCGTTGGTGCTCGGTGGGGGTGGGGTGGCGGGGATTGCCTGGGCCACGGGGATTGTGGCGGGGTTGGCGGATTCGGGGGTGGATGTGACGGGGGCGGATCTGTTGTTGGGGACCTCGGCGGGGTCGAATGTGGCGGCGCAGGT
The DNA here is from genome assembly GCF_035818515.1 of Nocardia sp. CDC153. NCBI lineage: Bacteria > Bacillati > Actinomycetota > Actinomycetes > Mycobacteriales > Nocardiaceae > Nocardia > Nocardia sp. CDC153. The sequence goes on from NZ_JAYKYU010000001.1 coordinate 381,119, forward strand.
GGGGAGTGGGGTGCCGGTGGCGGAATTGGTTCGGCGGCAGGTGGATCCGGCGGTGCAGAGTCGGGAGATCGTGCCGTCGCTGGACAAGGTCGCCGCGCTGTGGGAGACGTATGCGGCGATTCTCGAGGAGACGCAAGGGGATCCGGAGGCGCGGCAGCGGCGCATTGGGGCGCTGGCGTTGACCGCGGAGACCGTGAGTGAGCCGGAGCGGCGGGCCGTGATCGAATCGCGGTTGCCGGTGCACGAATGGCCCGAGCGGGATCTGCGGATCACGACGGTCAATGCCGAGACGGGTGTGGCGCGGGTGTTGGACCGGAACTCCGGCATCGGGCTGGTCGACGCGGTCGCGGCGAGTTCCGCGGTGCCCATGGTGTGGCCGTGCGTGACGCTCGACGACGCGCGCTATACCGATGGCGGCGTGCGGACTTCGACCAATGCCGATCTGGCGGCTGGGTACGCCCGGGTGCTGGTGATCGCGCCCATGCCGGACGAGGATCTGGAGACCCAGGTGGCGGGGCTGGTCGCGGGCGGGGCGCGGGTCGAGGTGATCGTTCCGGACGAGGCGTCCATCACCGCGTTCGGGGCCAATCCGCTCGACACCGCCACCCGCGTTCCGGCGCTGGAAGCCGGTCGCGCCCAGGCCAAGTCGGATGCGGCCAGGATCGCGCGGCTCTGGCAGGAGTGAATCGGCACCGGCAGGCGTGAAGCGGTTCAGGCAGGAGTGAATCGGCTCAGCCGATCGCCCCGGCCGCCAGGGCCGCGCGCCAGCCGCCGTATTCGCTGATGTCCTTGGCGGATTCGGCGGCGGCACCGGCGCAGCCGAACCCGGTGTGCCAGGTGCCGTCGGCGAGTTCGACGGCACCGAGCTGCATCGGGGCGGGCAGATTCGCGAGGAAACCGCCGAGGGCGGCGGGGGAGAGCAGCCAGCGTTCCCCGGCCACGCGGACGCCGGATTCGGTATCGGGGACCCGGGTCACCGCGGGTTTCGGGGGCACGGTGTCCAGGGCCGCCAATCGATAGTTCGGCGCGGTCTCGACCGGACCGGCCCAGCGTGCGCCGAGCTCGGTCAGCTGGAATTCGAGCGGTTGGCCACGCAGGTGCGCGCCGAAGACGACGAGGTCCCGCACGGGTGCGACGGCCGTCGGCCAAGAGGGGACCTCGAGCTCGGTTCCGGTGACCAGCGCCGCAATGTCCAGTGCGACAGCGTCTTCGAAGGCTCGCGCCAGCACCGTCACTCCGAAGAACGGCTCCGGCGTCGGCACGGCGACCGCACACAGGTCGAAGAGGTTGCAGAAGTTCGTGTAGGTGCCGAGCCGGGAATTGACCGCGATCGGATCGGCCGCGACCTCGGCGATGGTGGGGTGGACCGGAACGGTCGGGGTCAGCAGGGCATCCGCGCCCGCGAGGCTCGACATGGCCACGGAGCGCAGGCGTTCCAGCTCCGCGAGATCGGAGACGAGCCGATGGGCGGGCAGGTCGCGAGCACCGCGAATGATGGAACCGACTGTGGGATCGACGGATTCGGGGTGTGCGTCGACGAACGCGCCGACGGCCGCGTACCGCTCGGCGACCAAAGCGCCCTCATAGAGGAGTTTCGCGGCGGCCAGGAACGGAGTCGGATCCACTTCGACAATGGTCGCGCCGCGATCGCGCAGTGCGGCGACCGTCTCCTCGAAGACCTTGTGCCACAGCGGATCCAGGTCGGGCAGCTCGGAGAAGACCGCCACCACCGGCCGCGGCGGTGCGGCCAGACGGGTGTCCGCGGGCCAGGCGCGTCCGGCCGTGCCCGCCGCCATCGCACCCATGGCCCGATCGGCCGTCCGCAGGTCGGCGGCGAAGATGGTCACACAGTCGTAGGACCGGCAAGCGGGAACGACACCCTCGGTGGAGATCACGCCGACGGTCGGCTTGATCCCGACCAGCCCGTGCAATGCCGCCGGAACCCGCCCGGACCCGGCGGTATCGGTGCCGATGGCGATATCTGCCTCACCGGTGGCCACCGCCACCGCGGACCCGGAACTCGAACCGCCCGAGACATATCCGGGCCGCAAGGCATTCTCGACGACCCCGTACGGCGAGCGTGTACCGACCAGCCCGGTGGCGAACTGATCCAAATTCGTCTTGCCCACCACAACCGCCCCGGCCGCCCGCAGCGCCGCCACCGCGGGCGCGTCGCGCTCGGGCGTGTAGGCGAAGTCCGGGCAGGCGGCGGTGGTCGGCAGCCCGGCGACATCGACATTGTCCTTGACGGCCAACCGCAGCCCGGCCAAAGTGCCAGCGGCGGTGGCGGATTCCGCCTCCACCTCGGGCGCGGGTCGGCGGTGGATCCACACGGTCATGTGACGACTCCTCGATTGGGCTCGGTGATGCGGGTGGGGCGGCCGTGGGCTCACGGCTTCTCGGTGAGTTCGCCCGCCTCGCGCCAGGAATTGCGTTCGGCGGTGAAGGCTTGCGACTGGCGGGTGCGGAAGTCGGCGATGGAGGTGGCGTTGTCGGCCAGGAATTTCCGGTAGTCGACCAGGCGGAATTCGCCGTCCTCGGCGTGCAGGCGGCCGCGGCCCGCGGCGGTGTCGGCGCGGAGGTCCAGGAGTTCCTCGGCGGTCACCGGGTACCAGCTGATGCGGTCGAAATAGCGCAGCAGCCAGGGGTCTTCGTCGATGCCGGTGGAGCGGTGGTTCCAGACCTGGGTGGTGCGGCCGACGAACTGGTAGCCGCCGGGGCCCTCCATGCCGTAGATGCACAGGTACGCGCCGCCGATGCCGACGGCGTTCTCCGGTGTCCAGGTGCGGGCGGGGTTGTACTTGGTGGTCACCAGGCGGTGGCGCGGGTCGGTGGGGGTGGCGACGGGTGCGCCGAGGTAGACGTCGCCCAGGCCGAGCACCAGGTATTCGGCGGCGAAGACGGTGTCGAAAACCTCGTCCACCGACGACAATCCGTTCATCCGCCGAATGAACTCGATGTTCCACGGGCACCACGGGGCGTCGGCGCGGACGCCGTGCATGTAGCGGGTGATGGCCTCGCGGGTGGACGGGTCGTCCCAGGACAGCGGCAGCCGCACGGTGCGGCTGGGCACCACCAGGTCGTCGGCCGAGGGCAGCTCGGCCTCCACCTCGGCGAGCAGGTCCAGTAGCTTGCGGGTGGGCAGCCGATCCGGATCATTGCGGACCTGCAGCGACCGCACGCCCGGGGTCAACTCGGTAATGCCCGGCTCGCGACGCTCCAACAGGGCCTGATGCAGGGCGTGAACCCGGGCCCGCAGCTCCAGATCCAATGTCATATCACCGTATTCGACAAGCAGACCGTCATTGCCCGCCCGCCGATAGGTGACCGCGCTGTCCGCGCCGTCGCGGCGGGCCAGCACCCCGTCGTCCCCATCGCCGCCGGTGGACAACACCACCGGCCACGCCGCCCGCCGCTCGGCCCCCAACTCCCGCAGCGAGGCCGCGCGATCGGCGCGCACCGGCACGAAACGCACACTGTCGCCGGGCGTGAGCTGGCCCAGCTTCCAGCGATCGGCCGCCACCACCGTCACCGGGCAGACGAAGCCACCGAGGCTGGGCCCGTCCGGACCGAGCAGGATCGGGGTATCGCCGGTGAAGTCCAGTGCCCCAATGGAATACGCGGTGTCGTGAATATTGGACGGATGCAGTCCCGCCTCGCCGCCGTCGAGCCGCGCCCACTGCGGTTTCGGCCCGATGAGCCGCACGCCGGTCCGATCGGAGTTGAAGTGCACCTCGTAGTCGGTGCCGACAATGGTCTCGAAGTCGGCGCGGGTGAAGAACTCCGGCGCGCCGTGCGGTCCCTCGGTGACGGCCAGCTCCCACCGCCGGGTCAGGACCGGCTGATCCTCACCGGTAACCCCGGCGGTGACGTGTCCGGGGGTGCCGAGGGTGAACTCATCGTCGACCGCCAGCGCCCGACCGGTACCGCCGCCGAACTTCCCCAGCGTGAAAGTCGAACGGCTGCCCAGGTATTCGGGAACTTCGAGGCCACCCGCGACCAGGATGTAGCACCGCATGCCCGGCCCGCGGACCATTCCGACATCCAGAATGCCCCCCGCGGGCACCAGCACACTGCGCCACTGCCGCACGGCCCGGCCATTGACCGCGACCGGCACCGGCGCACCCGTGACGCACACCCAGGTGGCGGTGTCGAAGCGCAGGGCGGGTCCGCCCAGCGTGCACTCCAAACCCGCGGCGCCCTCCGGATTTCCGAGCGCGCGATTGCCCAGACGGAAGGAGAGGTCATCCATCGGACCGGACGGTGGCACACCCACATGCCAGTAGCCGACGCGACCCGGCCAATCCTGCACGGTGGTCTGCATTCCGGGCCGCAGCACCCGGAAAGTGGCTGTGGCGCACGCGGTTTCAATAGCCGCTAGCTCCGGCAGGACGGCCGTCATCGGGTCACCACCATCCGCACCGGGGTCGGATCGAAGCCATTGCAGGGGTTGTTGATCTGCGGGCAGTTCGAGACCAGCACCAGCGTGTCGATCTCCGCGCGCAAGGTGATCTTCTTCCCCGGCGCGGACAGCCCGTCCACAATGCCCAGCGTGCCGTCGGCCTCGACCGGAACATTCATGAACCAGTTGATATTCGAGACCAGATCGCGCTTGCCCAGCCCCCACTTCAGCCCCTCGTCGAGGAAGTTCTCCACGCAGGCGTGCTGATGCCGGGTGTGATGGCCGTAGCGCAGCGTATTGGACTCCTGCGAGCACGCGCCCGCCACCGTGTCGTGATTGCCGACCTCGTCGGCGACCACCGTCATGAGCGGCGTGCCGGTCTCGGTCAGCAGCACGCTGCCGGTGCCGAGAAAGATATTGCGCTGCGCGGTGATGGTGGCCTGCGCGCTGTAGCGGTCGGTGTGATCGGCGGCGCTGTAGAGCAGGCAGTCCACGGCCTGATTGCCGTGCAGGTCGATGATCTCGAGCTGGTCCCCGGCGCGCACCACGGCCGACCAGGGCGCGCGGGCGGGGACGGTCTCGTCCAGGACGACGGTGCGAGCGGCGGTGATCATGCGAGGGCCTCCAGAGTGCGTGCGTGCCAATCCCGTTCGGTGTTCTCCACCGCGCGCAGGTATTCCGGGTCGGTGTTGTGGGCGGCCGAGAGCTCTTCGGGCGCGGACCAGGCCACCAGGTCGAGATCGGTCGGGGGAGTGGGGTCCAGGGGATGCTCGGCATTGGCCACCAGCACCGTCACCGGCAGGTGCACGAGCAGGTCGACCGCCGCACCGGCACCGGAACCGCCGGACATCGTCAGCGCCCCATCGGATTCCACCCGCACGCCTCGGAAGAACGACACCGTCGGCCCGATGTCCCGTGGCTCGAGCCCCTGCTTGACCCCCGCCAGCCGCAGCCGCTCCCGCGCGGTGGGCGAAGGCCCGCACAGCGTGTCGTGGCGGCCCGACGAATCCGCCACCACCGTGGCCAGCACCCGCCCCTGATCCGACAGCAGCGGATGCCCGACACCCAGGTACGCCTGCCACGGCACCTTCACCGTGTCGGCGACATTCAGCCGCTCCCAGGGAGATTCGGCACGCAGCAGCAACAGGTGCGCGCACGCCGCGCCGAACGGATCCGACAGTCGCACCCGGGTACCGCGTGCCAGCACCACATTCGCGTAACCATTCGCCGGAATACGCTGGGCGAACGTGATTCTCGCGGCTTCGACCCCGGCGGGCAGCTCGGGCCCGATCCGGCTCGCGGCGGCCGCCTGGGCGCGGGCGTGCTCGCGCGCACCGGTGGTATCGGCTGTGGTCATTACTCCTCCGTTCCTCGAATGTCTTCGGTCGCCCGATGTGCGGGCGGGGCACCCGTCCGGTGATCGCGCCACCGCCGCCAGGCGCGGCGCAGCAGGTCGTCGAGCAGCATGGCCAGCTCGGGGCGACCGTGCAGGCGGGGGTCGGGTTGGGGCGCGATCATCGCCAATCTCCCCGGGGTTCAGGCGATCTGGGTGGCGGGCACGGCCTCGACCAGTCCGCGCGCGGGCGTCACGATGCGGTGCACCACCGCGCCCACCGCCACCGTGATCAGCACGAACAGCGGTGCGGCCCAGAGCATCCACCAGCCGCCACCGGTCGGGGTGTAGACCGCGCTGCGCGGCCAGGCCAGGTTCACCGCCATGGCGATGCCCCACACCACGGCCAGGGCATTGATCGGAATGCCGAAGCGGCCCAACGCGAACAGCTTCGTGCCCGCGGCGTCACCGGCGACATCGGCGGGCCAGCCCTTGACGCGCCGCACCAGCAGCGGGACCGTGACCAGCAGATACGCCAGGTACAGCATGACGATGCAGACACTGGCCAGGGTCGCGAACATGGCGGCGTTGCCCAGGTTGAGCGCCAGCAGTCCGATGCCGAGCACGCCGATCACGACGGCGGGCCACACCGGGGTGCCGAAGCGCGGATGCACCGTCGACAGCGGCTTGGCGAACGGCAGCCGACCGTCGCGGGCCATGGAGAACAGCAGGCGCGAGCCCGCCGTCTGAATCGCCAAGGTGCACACCGTGATCGCGCACGCCACACAGGCCAGCACGATCTTGCCGGGCACCGTGGTCAGCTTGGCCTCGATCACGTACGCCAGACCGCCGCTGGCCAGCGACCCGTCGCTCAGGCTCGGCGCGGCCATGAGGGCGCCCAACAGGATCAGCCCGCCGCCCAGCGCCGAGACCGCCAGCGCCGAGAGAATGGTGCGCGGCGCGACGTGGCGCGGATTCTTGGTCTCCTCGGAAAGCTCACCGGCGGAATCGAATCCGACCATCACATAGGCGGCCATCAGCCCCGACGCCAGGAACGCGGCCCAGTACGGCCCGCTCGCGGCCTGATCGGTGTGGGTGACCACGCCCGGCCCGCGATCGGTGTGGGTGAAGAAGACCGCGATCACCGCGCACACGCCGACGATCTCGATGGTCACGCCGAGGGAATTGATGCGTGCCATCCAGTCGATGCCCACCACATTGATGACCGTGGTGACCACCAGCAGCACACTGCCCAGCAGCACCGCGTTCGAGGCACCGTCGCGCGAGGTGAGATCGCTGTCGGTGCCGATCAGCTGGAATCCGGACCAGATGCTCGGCAGCACCACCTGCAGCGCGATGGCGGCCGCCGCGGCGGTGACGATCTGCGCGATGATCATCATCCAGCCCGCGAACCAGCCCACCACCTCCCCGGCCAGTCGCCGCGACCACTGGTAGATACAGCCCGAGATCGGGTAGCGCGCCGCCAGTTCCGCGAAGTTCAGCGCCACCAGGAACTGGCCCGCGAACACGATCGGCCAGGTCCAGAAGAAGGCCGCGCCCCCGAAGGAGTAGCCGAAGCCGAAGAACTGGAAGATCGTGGTCAGGATGGAGACGAAGGAGAATCCGGCGGCGAAGGAGGCGTAGCGGCCCAGCTTGCGATGCAGAATGGGCTGGTAGCCGAAGCGCGCGAGGTCGGCGCTGTCGGAGTTCGAGGTGGTGTCGGGAAGGCTCGGCGGGTGGTCGGGGGCGATGGCATCGGCGGAGGCAACCATGGCGGCGGGTCTTTCACGAGGGGAATATCTATCGATTGAAAGTTTTCCGTCCGCGATCGCTCGCCCGGTGACGCCGTTGTATCGGTCAGATGGCCGGGCGTAACTTCTGCATTGCCGGTATTTCTGTCAAATGACAGAAAACTCACCTCGCAGGTCGGCCCGGCGAGTAGGACAGAATGGCATACGTGACCCAACTCGGACCCGGCCGTCCTCGACTCGAACCCCGCCGCCGCGCAGGCCAGACCCCACGCGCCGAAATCCTCGACGCCGCCGCCGAGTTGTTCACCACCCATGGCTACGGCAATACCTCCACCCGCGCGGTCGCCGACGCGGTCGGCATCCGGCAGGCCTCGCTGTATCACCACTTCGCCGCCAAGGACGACATCCTCGACGCGCTGCTCGGCGAAACCGTCACCACGCCACTGGAACTCGCGGGCAAGCTGGTCGACCGGACCGAGCCCGCGGCGGTCAAGCTGTACGCGCTGGCCTGGTTCGACGTCAGCCAGCTGCGCGCCAGCCGCTGGAATCTTGGCGCGCTGTATCTCCTACCCGAGCTGCGCAGCGAGCGCTTCACCCGATTCCGGGAGCGCCGCGACGAACTGCGCGGGCACTACGAAACCCTGTCCGCGACCGTCATCGCCGAGGCCGGGACGGATGCCGTGGCCGGGGCCGAACTGCTGCCGTTCCGGCTGGTCGAATCGGTCATCAATATGCGCTCCGACGAGGGCGCGGCACCGGAGTACGCCGAACAGCTCATCCCCGACGCGATTCTGCGGCTGCTGTGCTGGCCCGGATCGCTGGCCGAAGTCCGCACCGCCGGATTGGAATTGGCCGCTCAGTTCCCGCCCGACCGGGACTGATCCGACCGGACCGTCAGGATTTGCCCTTCGAGGTGCCCCATTTGAGCCCCCACCCGTAGGCCTGATCCACCGCCAGCTTGCCCCAGAAGCGCCGACCCTCCGGCGGCCGCACGAACCGGCCCTCGCGGCGCACCACCAGCTCGCCGCCGTGGTTCTCGATGAGCGCCAGCACCATCTCCCGCGAATCATCGTGGCAGCCGGTCACTTCCATCTCGATCGGCGGCGAATTGCGGGGGTACAGGGTCGCGGTCGCGTGCACACCGCGGAAGTCCTGCGCGCCCTCGTAGAGCGAGGCGAACACCAGGATGCGGCGGAAGTCGGCGGTGTGATCGAGATTGATCGACAGGTTCTCACCCGCCGCGCTGCCGCCGGTCCGATCGTCCTGGTCCAGGGCGATGAACGGCGGCTTGTGCAGGTTGCCGAAGGTGTCGAGCGCGCTCACACACCCCTTGGACCCGTCGGCCAGCTCCCAGAAGGCGCACAGATCCAGATCCAGGCCGCCATTGCCGCCGCGCTTGCGACCGAACAACCCGCCCGAACTCGGAACCGACCAGTTCAAATTGACCCGCATGATGCCGCCGGTCGCACCCTGCTTGGTCAGCGAGACCGCCGGGGCCTCCTTGGTCAGGGAGATCTTGCCCAGCTCGACCCGGCGCTCCGGGACGGGCGGGGCGATGGGCTGCGGCGGCATCGGGGGCGGAGGGGGCGCGATCGGCTGCGGGGGAATCGGCGGCCGCTGGGGCGCGATGGGCGGTGGCATCGGCGGCACCGGTGGCCGCTGCGGCACCCGCGGCATCTGCGGCGTAATCGGTTGGGGCACGGCCGGTTCGTCGACCGAGATGCCGAAATCGGTTGCCAGTCCGGCGAGTCCGGAGTCGTAGCCCTGACCGACGGCGCGGAATTTCCAGCCGCCGTCGCGGCGATACAGCTCGCCGAGCACGAAGGCCGTCTCCGAGGCGGCGTCGGTGCTGTCGAACCGGGCCAGCTCCGCACCGCGCGGATCCACCAAACGCACGTGCAGGCCCCGCAATTGGGCGAAGGTGCCGCCGTCGGCCGAGGCCGCCACCACAATCGTGTCGATCTGCGGCTCCACGCGGGCCAGATCCACCGACAGCACGTCCACCACCTGCGGGCCCAGCCGCTTGCCGTGGTGGCGGACCGCGCCCGAGGCGTGCGACGGCTGGTTGTAGAAGACGAAATCGGCGTCGGAGCGGACCCGCCCGCCGGAGAGCAACAGCGCGGAGGCATCGGCGTCGGGAACCCCGGGTCCCGTCTGCCATCCCAGCTCGATCCGAACCTCGGAGACCGCCACCGGAACGTTGGAACCCTTCAACATCGACACATGATCCAACGTATCCGATCCGCCCAGGCCACGTTCCGTGGCGAGCGGTCTGCAAATGTTCAGCTGACCAGACACCTGCACCTAGACTGTCAAACGGTCATGCGGCACATTGGTGGCCATTTGCGCACATCGGGTTCTTCGGACGGCTGTTCAGGAGCGATGGATGACGGAAACGCAGCTAGACCTGGGTCGCAAGAAATGGATCACCCTCGGCGTGCTCGCGCTGGGACTGTCCATGGTGGTGCTCGACGGCACCATTGTCGCGGTCTCGCTGCCCGTCATCATCGCTGAGCTGCAGCTGAATTTCACTCAGGCGCAATGGATCAACAGCATCTACGCGGTCGTGCTGGCCGCGCTGCTGATCACCAGCGGACGCCTGGGCGACCGACTGGGGCGGCGGACCATGTTCGCGCTGGGTGTGGTCGTCTTCCTGCTCGGCAGCGTGCTGGCGGCGCGGGCGCACGGGGCCTGGCCGCTGATTCTGGGCCGCATCGTGCAGGGCATCGGCGCGGCCGGGGTCATGCCCGGGACGCTGGCCACCGTGAACGCCATCTTCCGCGGGCGCGACCGGGTCATCGCCTTCGCGGTGTGGGGGTCGGTCATCTCCGGTGTCGCCGCCGTCGGGCCGCTGCTCGGCGGCTGGCTCACCACTTACTTCACCTGGCCGTGGATCTTCCTGGTGAACCTGCCGCTGGGCGCGCTGGTGCTCATCGGGCTGGTGCTGTTCGTGCCGGAGACCCGCATGGGCAAGGCCGCGCCCGGACTCGACGTGGACGGATTCCTGCTCAGCGCAGCGGGTTTCGCGCTGCTGGTGTTCGCGCTCATCGAGGGGCAGACCTACGGGTGGTGGCAGCCGCTGCGGGAATTCCCGCTCGCCGGATGGAATTGGCCGACCACCGCGCCGATTTCGCCGATTCCGATCCTGCTCGCGCTCGGGGTGCTCGCGCTGCTGCTGTTCCTGCGCTGGGAGCAGCACCGGGTGCTGATCGGGCGGTCGGCGCTGCTGGATCCGGCGCTGTTCCGGATTCCGAGCTTCCGGTGGGGCAATATCACCGCGTTCATGGTGGCGCTGGGCGAGTTCGGGCTGCTGTTCGTGCTGCCGCTGTTCATGGTGAACGTGCTCGGGCTGTCCACGCTCGGCGCGGGCTATGTGTTGGCGGCCATGGCGGTCGGCGCGTTTCTCGCCGCGGGCATCGCCGAGGGGCTGGTGCGAAAGTTCGGGCCGGTGCGGGTGGTGCAGCTCGGCCTCGCCTTCGAGGCCGTGGCGGTGGCCCTGACCGCGCTGTTCGTCACCCCGCACCTCTCCGGCTGGTGGCTGGCCGTGCTGTTGATCGGGTACGGCATCGGCCTCGGCATGGCCTCGGCGCAACTCACCGGGACCGTGCTCGCCGATGTGCCGCCGGACAATTCGGGGCAGGGCTCGGCCACCCAGTCCACGGTGCGGCAGGTCGGGTCGGCCTTCGGTACCGCGCTCATCGGTGCGCTGCTGTCGGCGGCGCTGGCCCACGATCTGCCCAAGCGACTGTCGAAGGTGCCGGACCTGCCCAAGCAATCCGCCGACACCCTCGCCATCGCGACCCGGGAGTCGGCGGGCGGCGCGATCGCCGGGGTGCGCGAACACCACGGCGCCGCGGCCATTCTGGACGCGCTCACCCGGGCGTTCACCGACTCCACCCGCACCACCCTGCTGGCCGCGGCGCTGTTCCTGCTGCTCGGGCTGGCCTCCGCGACGCTCATTCCGAATCGGCCCTACACCGGGGAACCCGCCGACGCGGCTCAGAGCAGCTGACCGTCCCGGCACAGGCCGGAGGAACGGGTCGACGACTTCGGTTGCACCACACCGGGATCGAAGGTCCAGCCCGACACCGGGCCCGCGGACTTCCACAGCAGGCCGCCGCTGGTCGGCACGGCCTCGAATTGATCCTCGACACCGGCGATGAGCTCGTCGCCCACGCAGTAGTCGTCGTAATCGGTGCCGGGCTGGCGCGCGCCCGCGCTGAAACGGCCCGCCGGATTCGAATCCGCGCCCGGATTGGGCACCGTGCTCGCGCCGCCCGGACCGCCTCGGAACCAGTGCGGTCCGGCGGCATCGCCGCCGCAGGTGTAGGTGAACCCGCCCGCGACGACCTCCGAGCCCTGCGGGTGCGCGCCGCCCGCCCACAGACAGGCGCTGTCCGCCCGGGTTTCGGCCACCGGCAGACGGCTGTCGGCGACCGTCCCGACGCCGAGGCCACCCGTGGCCAGCACGGCCGCGGCGAGCATAGTAAGCGGTTTGATCACTGCAATCACCCTTGATTCGGTGCGATCCGGAACCCGGACCACCGCGCCCCACGCGGATCCGGTTGGCGTAGCTGCCATTCAGGAATACGGGGGGTGGTTACAGCACCCCTGCCTTCGGCAGGGAATTGGGAGTGCGAGGGCCTTGCCCTCGCGACCCATTCGACGCTCAGCCGATCAGGCTGGTGGTCAGTCGATCAGGCCCAGGGTGTGGAGGCGGCGGAAGACCAGGAGCGATCCGGGGGCGACCTCGTCCATGGCGGCGTATTCGTCGAGGGTGAACCAGCGCAGCTCGGCGATCTCGCCCGACGGCTCGGGTGCGGCGGTGAGTTCGCCCAGGAAGCAGGTCATGTGCAGGCGGGTGCCGGGTGCGTGGCCGTACGCCTCGGCCTCGAACACCCCCAATTCGCTGACGGCGGTGGCGCCCACGCCGAGTTCCTCGCGAATCTCCCTGTGCAGCGCCATTTCCGGTGTTTCGCCCGGGTCGATCTTGCCGCCCGCCATATAGAAGACGGTCTTGCCGGTGGACCGGGTCTGCAGCATTCGCCGATCCCGGATATGAGCCAGCGCCGCGGTGCGAATCACCGTTTCACCCTAGCCAGCCGCGATAGCGCGGGGTTAGCAGGCCACCCGGCCGAGCCCGCGTTCGAACCCGCCGACGGCCCGCACCGCGGCCGCGAGCGCCACCACCGGTGGGACCCAGCGCGCCTCGTGGGGCATGACACTCCAGGCGAGCGCGCGGCCCGGACCGGGCAGCGGCACCCGCGCGCCGTCGGTGTGGACGATCGCCCCGGCGGCCCGCAGACTCTCGATGGCCCGCGCGGCCTTCGCCACGCCGACGACCAGGTGGATCTCCCGCCGCTGCGGTCCCATGACCTCGAGCACCGGCCCGGACAGATTGTTGGCGCGCAGGTATCGGCGCACCCCGGCGGCGACGGAACCGGTCAGTTCGATGGCGGCGATCCGCTCGTCGGTGATCAGCTCGACGCCCTCGTCCGCCGTCTCGACCGTCCATCCGTACCGGCGGAAATCCTCCGCCACAACACTCAACGCCACGATCAACACCCTCACACCTGCCGCTGTGCATCCCATCTGCCGTGGCTGTGAGGTTCTGTAGAGAACGCTGCGATCACCGGCCACCCCAAGGATTTTGGCGGCGCCGCGCGGGGCGGGCATCCTCCTGCGGTCGTCGATGCCTCAGGGATTTCCCCTAGGCGCGCGGTCCGGGTTCAACGGGTGGGCGGCGCGATCTTCCAGTGGTACCGCAGGGCTTCGGCGATCTCCGGGAGAATGGTCACCGGAATCCGCTTGTGCCGCAGAATGGTTCGAATCTCATTCACCTGTTCGCGTTTGCGCATGTCATAGGCGTTCGAAATCGGCCGCACCACAGGCGGAATCGACAGCAGGACCAACTCCCCGTGCGGTTCCTCCCCGCCGTTGAGATCCAGCGCCAGCGTCCACCGCCCCTTCTCACCGAGCGTGAACCGCCCCGCCACCACCCGCTCCCACTCGACGGCCGACGCACCCCACGGCGTCCGCCGCACGATCGTCTCCTCGGTCAACTCCACCCCGTCCCGCCCGAACAGCACGATCAGCGCGGCAACGGCCACGGCCGCCCCGAAGAACAGCCCGGTGAATATCCGATTCACCCCGAACGCCCCGACGGTCCCCGCGCAGACGACCCCCACCACGATCACCCCCGCGATCGCGTACCCGGCCACGCGCCGCCCCGGCACCACGCCTGCCCGCACCATCCGCCACCGCCTCCCGAAACCGACTGCCGGTCACCGTACCCGCAGGCACCTAGAGTGCAGGCATGAAGTACGTCCTGTTCTACGACTCGGCCCCCGATGTGGCCGATCGGGCTCCCGCCTACTTCGCGGAGCACTGTGCGCGGTGGCGGGAGTTCGCCGATCGCGGCGAGCTGCTCATGATCGGAACCTTCGCCGATCCGCAGACCGATGGTTCGATGGCGGTTTTCACGACGGAGGAATCCGCGCGGCAATTCGCCGAAAGTGACCCGTTCGTAGTGAACGGCGTGGTCAGCTCCTGGCGTATCAAACCTTGGAACGAAGCCCTGGCCTAGCGGATCACGCGGCGCGGTTCCGATCACGGGAAGGAGCCGGACATGCCGCAGGCGGCCGAACTCGAGAGCCGACTGGCCGAGCTCATCGACGCGCACGGGGTGCCGGGCGCGCAGGTGGCGGTGCTGGCCGACGGCGAGATCGCGGATGCGGCGGCCGGGATGCTCAATATCGCGACCGGGGTTGCGGCGACGACGGATTCGGTATTCCAGATCGGGTCGATCACCAAGGCGTGGACGGCGACGCTGATCATGGAGCTCGCCGACGAGGGGCTGCTCGAGCTGGACGCGCCGCTGCGCCGCTACCTGCCCGAGTTCCGGCTGCGTGATGAGACGGCCGCGGCCGCCATCACCATCCGACAGCTGCTGTGCCACACCTCGGGCATCGACGGTGACCTGTTCCTCGACACCGGGCGCGGCGCGGACGCGGTGGCCAAATTCGTGCCCGCCATCGCCGACGCCGGGCAGGTCCACCGGCCCGGCGCGATGTTCTCCTATTGCAACAGCGGGTACGTGCTGCTCGGCCGCGTGCTGGAAGTCTTGCGCGGCAAGCCTTTCGACGCCGTGCTGCGCGAGCGGCTGGCGGCCCCGCTCGGGCTGCGCCGGGTCGCCGCCGACGCGGACGAGGCGATCCTGTTCCGTGCCGCGGTCGGGCACATCGAATCCGCGCCGGGTCCCGGCGCGGAACCCGTACCGGTGTGGGCGCTTCCGGCCTCGAACGCCCCGGCGGGCGCGCGCCTGGCCATGCCCGCGCGTGAGCTGCTGGACTTCGCGCGGCTGCACCTGTCGGGCGGGCGCACCGCCGAGGGGGTCCGGCTGCTGTCCGAATCCGCGGTTCAGGCGATGACGAGCCCCCAGGTCGAGGTCCCCGCCATCGGCTACGGCACGCACTGGGGCTTGGGCTGGCAGCTGTTCGACCCGGACGGCACCGGACTGTTCGGCCACGACGGCAGCACCCTCGGCCAGACCGCCTTCCTGCGCGTCGCCCCCGGTGCGGGCGTGGCAATCGCGGTGCTGGCCAACGGGGGTGACGCGTACGCGCTCTACCAGGATCTGGTCGGGGACCTGCTCTGGGTGCACGCGGGCGTCCGGCTGCCCGCCCGCGCCGTGCCGCCCGCCCGCCCCGAACCGGTGAATGCCGCACTGGTCGCCGGGCGCTACCGCTCGGTCATGTTCGAGCACGTCATCGATGTCGACCCCGACGGCCGGGCCTGGCTGTCGACCACACCGCTCACCCCCGAGGCCGCCCTCGGCCCGACCCCCGACCGCATGGAACTGCTGCGCCTGCGCCCCGACGCCCTCATCGCCGCCCACCCCGTCCGGGGTCGCCACCCCGTCTACGCCCTGATCACGGGCGATGGCCGCAACCCCGGCGACGCGGTGACGAACGGCGACGGCCACGCCGCCCGCTACCTCCACACCAGCCGGGCCATGCCCCGCCAACCCTGATCCGAGGAGCGGATTCCGCTGCGGCGGTGAGCATTTCGGCCCGAGCGGGTCAGTTCAGGTCCGAGCCCGAGGCGACGACGACGCCGTAGAGGTCGGCGATGGTGGCCAGCGCGCTGTCGTGCAGCTGTTCGGCGGTGACCTCGCCCGCCGCCGACTTCAGCGGGCGCGTCGCCGAGGCGTCGGCGACAACCGTCGGACGGTTGCCGCGCAGGAACGCGCCCTCGGCGGTGAAGGTGACGCACATGTGGGTCATGAAACCGGCGATGATGACATCGGCATTGCCCGCGGCATCCACTCGCTCGGCCAGATCGGTGCCGACGAACGCGTTCGGAACCGCCTTGACCACAACGGGTTCGCCCTCGATCGGGGCCACGGCGGGATGGATTCGCCCGATCTCGGCGGTGATGTCGTAGGGGGTGCCCACGCCACCGTCGTTCACGATGTGGATGACCTTCGCACCGGCCGCGCGGGCCCGGGTGAGCAGCGCGGCGGCCGCGTCCAGGGCGGGCTGCCAACCGGTCAGTTCCATGACGCCGCGGGTGTAGGTGTTCTGGTAGTCGACCAGGATCAGGGTGGAGTCGGCCAGGGTGGCCGGGGTCTGATCGAGGCCGCCGAGGTCACGCAGGGTCTGCGCGGACATGGATATTCCTCCTGGTTACAGGTCCGAACCGCCGTGTGCGGCGGACGTTTTCCACGCTATGACCCGGCGGCCGTGTCGGAAATGTCATGTAACCTGCAGATCCGGACATTGCCGAATCCGGCGGACGGAGGACCGTGGGCGTCATCGAACGATTCGTCGTGATCGTGCTGTTCGATCGCGTCGATCTGCTGGACGTCACCGGGCCGCCGGAGGTGTTCGCGCTCCTACAGCGAGAGATGCGGGGGGAGACCGGGTATCAGGTGGTTCTCGCCGCCGAGACGCTGGATCCGGTGACGACCTCCGCGGACGTGCGCGTGCTGCCGGACGTCACCTTCGCGCAGATCGCCGAGCGCGCCATCGACACCCTCGTGGTGCCGGGTTCGGTCGAGGTCGACGGTGACGGGCGGGTGCGCGCGCTCAGCGATCCCGGGGTGGTCGAATGGGTGCGAACCCTCGCCGCGCACACGCGCCGCATCGCCTCGGTGTGCGTGGGCGCGCACATCCTCGCCGATGCCGGGCTGCTCGACGGCAAGCGCGCCACCACGCACTGGTCCACGGCGGGACAGTTGGCGGCCGAGCATCCGGCCGTCGAGGTCGACGCCGACCCGATCTTCATTCGCGACCAGAACGTCTGGACCGGTGCGGGACTCACCGCCTGCCTGGATCTGGCGCTCGCCCTGGTCGCCGACGATTTCGGTGACGCGCTCGCGCTGCGCGTGGCCCGCCAGCTCGTCATGTTCCTGAAAAGGCCCGGCGGACAGAGCCAATTCAGCGCGACGCTGGAACCGATCTCGACGACGCGGCGCATCGACGATCTGCGGCACTACATCACACGCAATATCGCCGGGCAGCTCACGGTCGCCGATCTCGCGGCCCGGGCGCACGTCAGCGAGCGACAGCTGACGCGCATCTTCAAGACCGACCTCGGCACCACCCCGGCGGCCTATATCGAGTCCGCGCGAGTCGAATTCGCGCGCCATCAGCTCGAAACGACCGACAACACCCTCGAACGGGTCGCGACCCTGTGTGGTTTCAATACCACCGACACCCTCACCCGGGCCTTCCGGCGCGTCCTGGACACCACGCCGACGGAGTATCGAAACCGCTTCCGGATCAACTGAGCACGCGATCGAGGTCAGGCCTCCAGCGCGACCGCCGCCTCGGCGGTGTACACCAGGAACGTCAGACTCTCCTGGAAGTACAGCTGTACCGACTCCGCATCGTGCGACAGATAGCCGATCGACAGATCCTGGCCCAGCTGCAGATCGAAATCCCCACCGCGCGTGGACAAGACGAACGCGCCGTCGATGGCCGGGGCCCAGATGATCTCGCCGTCGATGAGCCGCTCGATATGGGTGCGAATCGGGTGGCCGTGGTCGGAGGTCTCGCTCACCGCGGTGTACAGATCCGCGGACAACAGCACCGAATACGGACCGTCCACACCCGCCAGCCGCAGCTTGCTCAGCGCCTGCGCCACGGCCTCGGGGGCCAGCCGCGGGTCGCCGGGCAGCTTCACCGGCTCGCACGAGGTGGTGGCCCGAATGCCGGTGATGCCCGCCGCCGGATAGCCCTCGAAAATGGCCCGGTCCTCGGCGAACGCGATCTTCTTGGCGGCGTCCTTCACCGCGTCCAGATCGGTGTCGCGCGCGCCACGCTCGACATTGTCGAGCTGCTCGCGCGAGAGCGTGAACGGCACCCGCAACTCCACCACCGGCACCACCACGCGCTGGCGGGCCTGCACGCCGTCACCGGGGGAGCCGATGACGGTGGTGCGGCCCACGCCGACCGCGGAGAAATCGGTGCCGTGCGGGCCGGACAGATCCACCACCCGGCGACCGGCGATGTGCCGCTTGAAGGTTCGCGTCGCCTCCTCCTCGATGGCCGACCAAGCCTCCGAGGTAATGGGCGCGAGTTCGCGGTGCAGATTGTTCATGCTCAACTCCTTCTCAGCGTCCCGATACCGAGGGATCCGTCCCCCGACACAACGCCATTGGTTGCCGGAGATTCCCGGAGTACTGCCGCCGCCGGGGCGGGAGCGTCCGGCAGCGCGTCGAAGAACCCCGCGGGCGGGGCGAAGAACGAGGTGCCGGTGACGGCGGTGGAGAAATCCAGGATGCGGTCGTAGGCGGCGTCCGGGCTGCCCAGGAACATGCGGGTCAGCATGGTCTCGGTGACCGCCGGATCATCCGCGTAAGCGATGAAGTACGTGCCGAATTCGCCGTCCTTGACCGACCCGAACGGCATGTTCGCGCGGATGATATTGCCGTTTGTGTCCTGGTCGTTCACGGCCACATGGGAATTCGCGGGCTTCTCGTCGTCGGACAGTTCGAAGTCGTCGAGTTTGGTTCGCCCGATGACCTTTTCCTGCTCGGTGACCGACAGCGCCTTCCACGAATCCAGATCGTGCAGGTACTTCTGCACGGTGACGTAACTGCCGCCCGCGAATTCGGGATCCTCGTCACCCACCAGCGCGGCGGTGGCGGCGAGCTGACCCTCCGGATTCTCGGTGCCGTCCACGAACCCGAGCAGATCGCGCTGCTCGAAGTAGCGGAAGCCCACCGTCTGATCCACGATGGTGGCCGCGCCCGCGAGCCGCTCGGCGATCTTCATCGCCAATTCGAAACAGGCGTCCTGGGTTTCGGCCTTGAGGTGGAACAGCAGATCGCCGGGCGTGGCCGGGGCCTGGTGCTTCGCACCGAGGAATCCCGGAAACTCGTGCAGCCGGGCGGGTTTCGGCCCGCTGAAGAGCCGGTCCCACGCCTGCGAGCCGATGCTGGTGATGCACGCGAGACCCGAACCGGGCACCCGGAAGCCGACGGAGCGGCGCAATCCGGGCAGGTCCGCGAGCACATCCCGCACCACCGCCTCGCCACCCTCGTCGATCGTGGCGACGAGGAAGATCGCGGCCGGTGTGAGCGGATCGAAGATCGGCTGTGGCTCACCCATGATCATCAGCCTAGGCCCCGACCCCGACGGCCGACGCGCGCGGTGGGTCGGTGTCGGCCGGGCTACTTGGCCACGGTCAGGAGAAACGCCACGTCATCGATGGCCTTCACGCTGTGGCGGGCGTTGGGGATCACAATCAGGTCCCCGGCCGAACCCTTCCACTCATTGGTGCCGCTGATCAAGGTCAGCACTCCGGACAGGACGATGAGCGTCGCCTCGCCGGGATTCTCGTGTTCGGCCAGGGTCTGTCCGGCCGTCATCGCGATCACCGTTTGACGCAGGCTGTGGGTGTGACCCCCGCAGATGGTCATCGAACTGCGTCCGCTCGAGGCCGTGGCCGCCAGCTTGAGCTGCTGGCGAGCGACCGCGGTCAGCGATTTCTTGTCCATGGACTGCCTTTCGCCGGAGTATCGCTGAGTATGCCGGACGCGACCGGGCCGATCGGCTGTTTCGAGGCGTGTGTGCGGGAATTGCCGTAGGTGGGATATTCGCGTTATCGGACTTACCGTGTATAACGACGGAACCGATAGCGCAGACCCTTCGCGGACTCCTGCCATTCCG
Organism: Nocardia sp. CDC153; assembly: GCF_035818515.1. Taxonomy (NCBI): domain Bacteria; kingdom Bacillati; phylum Actinomycetota; class Actinomycetes; order Mycobacteriales; family Nocardiaceae; genus Nocardia; species Nocardia sp. CDC153. The sequence continues at coordinate 400,784 of NZ_JAYKYU010000001.1, forward strand.
CGTCATCGGCCCGCCATTCCGGCGCGATGATCGGGGCGAGGGTGTCGCCGTCGATATCGGCGTCCACCTCGGTGACCAGCAGCTCGGTCGCGAGAGGCATTGCGGCACGGTAGATTTCGCCGCCACCCGCGACCCAGACCGGCCCGTCACCGGCCAGCTCGAGCGCCTCGGCGAGGGAGCCCGCCCGCTCCGCGCCCTCGGCCGACCAGTCGGGTTGCCGGGTCACGACGATATTGCGGCGACCCTCCAGGGGGCGGAAACGCGCGGGCAGCGAATCCCAGGTTCGGCGACCCATCACCACCGGATGCCCCCAGGTGACGTCCTTGAAATGCGCCATGTCCTCGGGCACCCGCCACGGAATCGCATTGTCCCGCCCGATGATTCCCTTCGGCGTCTGCGCCCAGATCAGCCCGATCGTGCGGCTCATACGGCGACGGGGGCCTTGATGGCCGGATGATGCTGGTAATCCTGGACTTCCACGTCCTCGTACTCGTAGTCGAACAGCGAGGTGGTGGGCCGCAGGTGCAGCTTGGGGAACGGGTAGGGCTCGCGGGTCAGCTGCTCGCGCACCTGCTCCACGTGATTGTCGTAGATGTGCACATCGCCGCCGGTCCAGATGAACTCGCCGGGCAGCAGCTCGGTCTGCTGCGCCACCATGTGGGTCAGCAGGGCGTAGCTGGCGATATTGAACGGCACGCCCAGGAACAGGTCGGCGCTGCGCTGATACAGCTGGCACGAGAGCTTGCCGTCGGCCACATAGAACTGGAAGAAGGCGTGGCAGGGAGCCAGGGCCATCTTGTCCAGCTCCGAGACGTTCCACGCCGAGACGATCATGCGGCGCGAATCCGGGTCGGTGCGCAGGGTCTGCAGCACCTGTGAGATCTGATCGATGTGGGTGCCGTCCGGCGTCGGCCAGGACCGCCACTGCACGCCGTAGACCGGGCCCAATTCGCCATTGCGGTCGGCCCATTCGTCCCAGATGGTGACGCCGTGCTCCTGCAGCCACTTCACATTCGAATCGCCGCGCAGGAACCACAGCAACTCGTAGACGATCGACTTCAGATGCACCTTCTTGGTGGTGATCAGCGGAAAGCCCTGTGACAGGTCGTAGCGCAGCTGATGGCCGAAGATGCTGCGGGTGCCGGTACCCGTGCGATCCGCCTTGGGGGTGCCGGACTCCAGGACCAGCCGGAGCAGGTCCTCGTACTGGGTATCTCGGGCGCTCTCCACGCCTGGCAAGCTTACGCACTTCCCGGCATGGCTAAGTTATGCCCGTGCGGAAGTTGTTCGTGATCGGAATCGGGGCGGGTGACCCGGACCAGGTGACGGTGCAGGCCATCAAGGCGATGCGCCAGGTAAACGTGTTCTTTGTCATCGGCAAGGGCGCCGAGAAACAGGAACTGGTGGACGTGCGCGCCACCATCCTGGCCGAACACGCGACACAGCCGCACAAGGTCGTGGAGATCACCGACCCGCCGCGCGACCGCAGCGTCCCGGGCAGCGGTGCGGACGCCGCCTACCAGGGCGCGGTCGCCGACTGGCACGAGGCGCGCGCCGAACTCCTGGAACGGGCCTTCGCCGAAACCGACGGCGTGGGCGGCATTCTCGTGTGGGGCGACCCGTCGCTGTACGACAGCACCCTGCGCATCGTCGAGCGGGTGCTGCAGCGCGAGCGCATCCACTTCGACTACGAGGTGATCCCCGGCATCACCAGCGTCCAGGCCCTGGCCGCCGCCCACCGCATGGTCCTGCACGAGATCGGCGAACCCCTCCACATCACCACCGGCCGCAAACTCCGCGACGACGGCCTCGCCCCCGGCCAATCCACCCTGGTCATGCTCGACGCCGACTGCTCCTTCACCCAACTCCCCGGCCACGACATCCACATCTGGTGGGGCGCCTACCTCGGCATGCCCGACGAACTCATCATCGAAGGCCCCCTCCGCGAGGTCGAGGACCGCATCGCCAGCCGCCGCACCGAATTGCGCGAATCCAAGGGCTGGATCATGGACATTTACCTGTTGCGCCGCGGGCTCTGACCCGTCCCGCGATGCCGTCTCAGCGTCAGCTATTGACTCTTACTGGCGAGGCGTCAATAGTCGCTGCATGACATCCCCGATTCAACGGGCCGAGCAACTTCGCGACGAGTACGGTGCGGCCGATGCCAATGCGGCAGAGTTGCTGTGCGATCGGCATCCTGCCGACGCGGTTGCCTTCACCTTTGTGCAGCCGGATTTGAGCAGTGTCGATGTGACCTTCGGGGAGTTGCGGGAGAAGTCCGAGCGGGTGGCCGCCGGGCTCGCGGAACTCGGTGTGGTGGAAGGGGATCGGGTCGCCACGCTGATGGGGAAGTCGCAGGAGTTGGTCATCGCGCTGTTGGCCATTTGGCGGCTCGGGGCGGTGCATGTGCCGCTGTTCACCGCGTTCGCGCCCGGTGCGATCGCCATGCGGGTCACGGGCAATGACACCAAATTCGTCATCACCGATGGGGCGCAGCGGGCCAAACTCGCACCGGGGGAGGATCTTCCGGCCGAGCGCGAGTGGCGGGTCATCACCACCGGCGTGCCCGAGGGTGATGATGTGGCGTTCGGGGAGCTGCTCGAAAACGCCGGCCCCGCGCCGAAATCCGTGACCATTGGCGGTGACGGCGTGCTGGTCGAGCTGTTCACCTCCGGCACCACCGGGACGCCCAAGGCCGTGCCCATGCGGTTGGGCGGCATGGCGGGCGTGGTCATGTATCTCGAATACGGCATCGACTACGCCGACGACGACGTGTTCTGGAATATCGCCGATCCCGGGTGGGCCTACGGGCTCTACATCGCCATTCTCGCGCCCATGGCCAAGGGGCGGCGGAGTCTGCTGGTCTGCGCTGCTTTCGATCCGGTCCTGACCTGGCGGGTGTTGGCGCACTTCGGTGTCACCAATTTCGCTGCCGCGCCGACGGTTTACCGCGCGCTGCGCAATGCTCCCGTCCCCGAGGGGGTTTCGCTGCGGCGGTTGTCGTCGGCGGGGGAGCCGCTCACCCCGGATGTCATCACCTGGTCGGAGCGGACGCTCGGCGTGGCGATTCGCGATCATTACGGGCAGACCGAGACCGGTATGACCGTGGTCAACGCCTGGCATCCGGATCTGTTGGCGGACATCAAGATCGGGTCCATGGGGCATCCGATGCCCGGGTACACCGTCGAGATCCTCGACTTGGACTCCGAGGTTCCCGCCGCGCCGGGTGCGGCCGGACGGGTGGCCATCGCGACCTCGAGCCCGCTGCTCACCTTCCGCGGCTACCGCAACGCACCCGAGGCCAGCGCCAAGCGGTTCACCGCGGATGGGCAGTGGTACTTGACCGGCGATGTGGCCTCCCGGGACGAGGACGGCTACTTCACCTTCGCCTCCCGCGACGACGACGTGATTCTGATGGCGGGCTATCGGATCGGGCCGTTCGAGGTGGAAAGCGTTCTCACCGGACATGATTCGATCGCGGAGGCGGCCGTCATCGGCGTGCCCGACGAGCTGCGCGGGGAGGTGCTGATCGCGATCGCGGTGCCCACGCCGGGCGTCGAACCCGATGACGCGTTGGTCGCCGAGCTCCAGCAGCTCGTCAAACAGAAGCTGGCCGCGCACGTCTATCCGCGGCGCGTCCACTTCGTCCCCGAACTGCCCAAGACGCCCAGCGGCAAGGTGCAGCGGTTCCTGCTGCGAGAGCGGTTCCGCGACTGACGGATTCGCATCCGCGATCGTCGCTCACGCGCGGGCGGCGGCCCTGGCGCGCTCGATCTCGTTGATGTGCTCCTCGGTCCACTGTCGCAGGGCGGCAATGGGTTCGGCGAGGCTGCGGCCCAGCGGGGTCAGTTCGTACTCCACGCGCGGGGGAATCGTGGGATGCACCGTGCGGGTGAGGAATCCGTCGGCCTCCAGGCTGCGCAGGGTCTGGGTGAGCATCTTCTGGGAGACGCCGCCGATGCGCCGGGCCAGGTCGGTGTAGCGCAGCGTGCCCTGCTGCATGAGTGAATCGATCACCAGGACGGTCCATTTCCCCGCGATGTGGTCGAGGACCTGCCGAGTGGGGCATTTGGCCGAGTAGACATCGGCGGGGAGACCGGAGGATTCGACCGTCGTCACCCCAACGAGAGTAACGCACTATTTAGTGCCGTCTTCCCGAAAGAGTGTCACTCTCCAATAGTTAGTGGCATGACACAGCTGAGCGTCGCCGACGCGATCCGCACCCGCCGCACCGTCCGCCATTACCGCCCCGATCCCATCGCACCCGAGGCCCTCGAAACACTCCTCGAACTGGCGATGGAAGCCCCGTCCAGCTGGAATCTCCAGGACCGATCGCTGGTCGTGGTCACCGATCCGGTTGGCCGCGAGGGCCTGACCTGGGCGACCGATGGGCAGCCACAGCCGCAGGAGGCCCCGGTCATGCTCGTCTTCGTCGCCGAACCCCACGCCTGGCGCGCCGACCGCACCGACATCTTCGACCTGGCCCGCCGCAATCACGCCTGGAACGACGAGTTCATCGCCGGATTCGCCGCCGCCTCCACCGAATTCCAGCGGTCCCTGGCCGAACGCGACCTGCTGCGCGAATACGCGGTCAAGGACGCCATGATCGCCGCCGCCTACGTCATGCTCGCCGCCACCGAACTCGGCCTGGCCACCTCCCCGATGAACGGGTGGGACGAGGCCAAGGTCAAGAAGGTGATCGGCATCGAGGACCGCGACGATCTGGCCATCGCCCTGCTCATGTCGGTCGGCCACCCCGCCGAAACCCGACGGCACCCCGGCCGCCGACCGCTCGCCCACACCGTCTTCCGTGACACCTACCCCAAGCCCCGGGTCGGTTAGCGGCACGCCACCGATCGTGGAAGGACAGAGTCGGTCCTGGTCGGTAGGCTGCGGGTTGTGCCTGAGCTACCGGAGATCGTGGCGCTCGAGCAGTTTCTGGCCGAGCATGCGGTGGGTGCGGTCGTGGGGCGGGTCGATGTGGCGGCGCTGAGTGTGCTGAAGACCTTCGATCCGCCGGTGACCGCGCTGCAGGGCCGCGATGTCACCGGGGTGGGGCATTGGGGCAAGCATCTCGGGATGGATTGCGGCGGGCTGTGGTTGATCACGCACCTGTCGCGGGGCGGGTGGCTGCGCTGGATCGACGAGCCGGGAGCCGGTCCGCCCAAACCCGGGAAGGGTCCGCTGGCCCTGCGGGTGCACTTCTTCACCCCCGAAGGGGCCACGCCCGCATTCGATCTCACCGAGGCGGGCACCAAGAAGCGGCTGGCCGTGTGGGTGACCGAGGACCCGCTCTCGATTCCCGGCATTGCCCGCCTCGGCCCCGACGCCCTCGCGGTGAGCGAACCCGAATTCGCCGAGCTCCTGCACGGCACCTCCGCGCGGGTGAAGAACGCCCTCACCGACCAGACCCTCATCGCGGGCATCGGCAATGCCTACTCCGATGAGATCCTGCACTCGGCAAAGCTTTCCCCCTTCGCGAACTCCGGCACCCTGGACGCCGAACAGCTGGCCCGCCTCTACTCCGCCATGCGCGCCACCCTCTCCGACGCCATCCAACGCTCGGTGGGCCAGGACGCCGCCCGCCTCAAGGGCGAAAAACGCTCCGGCTTCCAGGTCCACGCCCGCACCGGCCTCCCCTGCCCCGTCTGCGGCGACACCGTCCGCGAAGTCTCCTACGCCGACAAGTCGTTCCAGTACTGCCCCACCTGCCAGACCGCCGGCAAGATCCTCGCCGACCGCCGCATGTCCCGCCTCCTCAAATAGCGGACGGTCACCCCGCGGCGACGGTGTCGCTGCACCTTTCCAGGACGTGCCGTGGGATCTCGATGCCCGGGTCCAGATCGTCCGCGGAGATCGGGGCGTCGAAGACCTGGCGCATGGGCAGGACTCCGGCCCAGACGCCGCCCGTGGCGATGTCGTCGGCTTCGTCTCGGGGGCCGCCGGTGCGGACCTTGACCGAGGCTTCGGTGAGGTCGAGGGCGAGGACGACGGTGGCGGCCAGTTCCTTCTTGTTCGGTGCGCGCACCGCGTCCCACGCGCCGGGGGCGGCGTGCTCGGTGATGACGCGAAGCGCGTGCATGCGCTCGGCGGGGTCGGTGAGTTCGGTTGGGCGGGCGTGGATTACGGCGGAGCGGTAGTTCATGGAGAAGTGCATGGCCGCGCGGGCGTAGACGATGCCGTCGACGTGGGTCACCGAGACGGAGACATCACCGGTCATGGCGGCGCGCAGGTTGCCCGAGCCGGTGGAGCCGTGCAGGTAGAGGGTGTCGCCGTCGCGGCCGTAGATGGTGGGAACGACCACGGGGGTGCCGTTCAGGACCACACCCAGGTGGCAGATCAGCCCGGCGTCCAGCACCGCGTCCAGTTCGGCGCGGTCGGTGCGACCACGCTCCTTGGATCGGGTGAGGCTGCTGCGCGGGGTCGGTGACAATGGGGTCCGAGTCGAAGCTGTCTCACTCATGGGACCAGTTTCGCGAGGCAAATGGCATTACTGAATAGCCAATTCTCCGCAAGATTCACGGACCACTTCGGGCGACTGATTCCGGGAGTGGCATGCTGGCATCGACCGATCGACCAGTGAGCAGGAGGCCACTTGCGGGGAAATCGCCTGGTTGACGACGATCTGCCGTTCGCGATCGACCGTGACAGCGGCATGCCGTTGGCCGTACAGGTGGCGGACGGTCTGCGGCGGGCCGCCACCGCGGGCACATTGCGCGGTGGGGATCGACTGCCGTCGTCGCGGGAGTTGGCCCAGCGGCTCGGGGTGAGCCGGACCGTGGTGACCGCCGCGTACGACCAGTTGCATGCCGAGGGCTGGCTGGACGGGCGGCACGGGTCGGGGACCTACCTGACGGCCGCGCCCGCGCCGGTCACCGCGCATGCCGACGGACCGGAGCGGGTCGATCCGCTGTCGGGGCTGTTGGATCTGGGGGCGGGCGCGCCCGCCATCGAGGCCATCGATCCGGCCGCCTGGCGACGGGCCTGGCGGGTGGCCTCGGATCGAATGCCGTTGATTCGCAAGGATCGTCGCGGTGAGGCCGAGTTCCGCGAGGCCGTCGTCGAACACCTGTTGCGGCATCGCGGGCTGGGTGCGGGCAGTGGGACCACGGTGCTGGCCACCGCCGGAACCAGTGCGGCCGCAGGGGAACTCGCCGCGGCGCTGTTGCGTCCCGGTGAGGTGGTGGCCATCGAGGATCCCGGCTATCAGCGGGCCGGGGGAGCCTTTCGCGCGGCCGGGGCGACGCTGGTCCCGGTACCGGTCGATGCCGAGGGGCTGCGGGTAGATCTCATTCCCGAGAACGCGCGCATGGTGTATTGCACTCCGGCACACCAGTTTCCGCTCGGGGCGCGGATGCCCGCCGCTCGCCGGGTGGCCCTCATCGAATTCGCCCGCCGCACCGGCGCTCTCGTGATCGAGGACGACTACGACGGCGAATTGCGCTACGACACCGCCCCTTTGCCGCTGCTGGCCACCCTGGCGCCCGACACGGTCGTGCATCTGGGCACCACCAGCAAGATCCTCACCCCGACCCTCGGCGTGGGCTGGCTGGTGGCCGACCCGGCCGTCGCCGAGGCGGTGCTGGCCCACCGCGAACTCACCGGCACCAGCCCCGCCCCGGCCGGGCAGCAGGTCGTGGTCGAACTGGCCCGACACGGCGATCTGGCGCGCCACCTGCGCCGACTACGTCGCGAAATGCCGCGGCGTCGGGCGCTCGTGACGGCCGCGCTGCGCGGCCGCGGTCTCGAGATTCGCGGCGACGACGCCGGATCACACGTCTTCGTGCCCCTCGACTCGGCCGAGCACGAGGACCGCGCGGTGGCCACCGCCCGCGAACTCGGCGTCTACCTCGACGCGCTCGCCCGCTATCACGTCGGTCCCCGCCACACCTTCGGCCTCGCCCTCGGCTATGCCGCGCTCCCGCTGGCGGACCTGCCGAAGGCCGTCCGGTTGGCCGGGGATGCGCTGGCCCGGGTCGTACAGTGGAGCGCATGACCGAAAAGGACATCCACGCACGCATCAAGGAACTCGTGGATCGTGAGCACGAGCTGCGCGCCAAGACCACCGGCGGCCAGATCGACCCCGAGGACGAGCGCCGCCAGCTGGCCGAGATCGAGGTCCAGCTCGATCAGTGCTGGGACCTGCTGCGTCAGCGCCGCGCCCGCCTCGACCAGGGCCGCAACCCCGACGAGGCCGAGGTCAACTCCGCCCGACAGGTCGAGGGCTACCTGCAGTAGCGGCGGGCTCGACAGTCCGGGGTCGCCCTACTGCGGCGGCCCCGGAACGAACGATTTTCCGGGAATTCGTCGAAGCCGCGAGAATTTTCGGGTCGTGGGAGCGAATTCCCGAGTCCGGGGCACAAGCCCCTGGGAGCGGCCCGGGCTTCGGCTTACGCTTTTCAGATGGTGGCAACGACAGACATCACGACCGCGGACGGAGTGGTTCGCGGAATCCGGGGCCGCCGCGTTTCACGCTGGCGGTCCATTCCTTTCGCGGCTCCCGCGGTGGGTGACCTCCGTTTTCGCGCGCCGCAGCCGGTACAGCCGTGGAGCGGGGTGCGCGACGCCACCGACTTCGGTTATGCCGCAATGCAACACCGCGACGGCGCGCGGATCGGTCCCCGGCAGGCCCAGCCGACCGGCGAGGACTGCCTGACGCTCAATGTCACCGTCCCGAACGAGCCCGCCGCCACCCCGCGTCCGGTCATGGTCTTCATTCACGGCGGCGGCTACATGATCGGAACCTCCGCGCTGCGGCTGTATTCCGGTGCGCGGCTGGCCCTGCGCGGCGATGTGATCGTGGTGTCGATCAACTACCGGCTCGGCGCGTTCGGCTACCTCGACTTCGGCGAATACTCCACGCCCACCGCCCAATTCGACTCCAATATGGGGCTGCGCGATCAGGTCGCGGCCCTGGAATGGGTGCGCCGCAATATCGGCGCGTTCGGCGGCGATCCGAACAATGTCACCATTTTCGGGGAATCGGCCGGTGCGCACGCGGTACTGGCGCTCATGTGCACCCCGGCCGCCGCGGGCCTGTTCCACCGCGGCATCGCGCAGAGCGCACCCGCGGACTGGGCCCCGACCCAGGCCGAGGCCCGACTCTTCGCCCGCCGCTGCCTCGACGATCTGGGCGTGGCCCCGCAGGACGCGGCCAAGGCGTTGCGGGAGCTCCCGGCCAACGAGATTCGCCGCGCGGTCGACCGCACGGTCTCGAAGGTGATGCACGATCAGCCCGGTCTCTTCCCGGTCGCGCCGGTGGTGGACGGCGACTATCTGCCGACCTCGCTCATCACCGCCTTCGCCAATGGCACCGCGCACCGGGTGCCGCTCATCATCGGCACCAATCGCGACGAGGCCACCCTGTTCGTCCGCTTCGACGACACCCTCCCCACCACCCCGGACCGCATGCGCTGGGTGCTGCGCCACGTCGATCAGGCCCTGAGCGAGGGCGGCGGCGAGGCGCCCATCTTCACCAAGCTCGGCCAGACCATGCCGACCTCGCCCGAGCGCATGCACGAGGCCCTCGCCGACTTCGGCGCGGCCGTCGAATCCCGGGTCGCCGCCGCCTATCCCGGCTTCCCGGGCAAGCGGGCCGCCGTCCGCATGGGCGGGGACTTCACCTTCTGGCGTCCGTCGGTGCGAGTCATGGAGGCGCACAGCCGATTCGCGCCCACCTACGCCTACCGGTACGACTTCGCGCCCCGCGCAATCCAATTGGCGGGCTTCGGCGCGACCCACGCCCTGGACCTGATCCCGGTCTTCGGTGCGGTCGACTCGGTCTTCGGCCGGGCCCTGACCTCGGCGGGCGGTCACCGTGCCTTCCGGGCGGTTTCCCGCCAGTTCCAGGACAATTGGCTGTCCTTCGCCCGCAGCGGCACCCCGCTCGCCAACTGGCCCGCCTACACCGAGGAGCGACGCGCCACCCTGATCATCGATTCACCCTCCCGGGTGGAAATCGATCCGGAACGCGACAAACGCCTGGCCTGGCAAGGAGTTCGCATCCCGGCCCTCACGTAACGATCACCACCTAGTGGTGCGCGGTCACCACGGCGTGGCACGCAGGCCGAGTTCGCCCAGCGTGGCCTCGGCCAGCTTGGTCAACGCGGCGGCGGATTCGATGGCGTCGGGGTCGAGGCCGACCAGCGACAGCGTGTAGGTGTCGGCGATGCGGCTGAGATACCCGGAGAGCCGCGTGCGAGGGAGCGCGTCGCGGCGCAGTCCCGGATGAATGGCGCGCGCCGCCACCCCGGTGCACGCGTGCGGGCCCAGCGAGAGCAGGGACTCCGGCAGGTTTCCGATATTGGAGCACAGGATGTCTCGTTCGCCCGCGCCCTTGGCCAGCCGGTAGGCCCAACGATCGGGGACGACCTGCAGGATCTCCTCCGGAATCCCGCCCGGACTGGTCATGCGATGCTCGTAGGCCGCGCGGGCCTTGGCGCGCAGGCTCGCCGGGGTGTCCGCGCGGGTGATGGCGACCTCGGTCATGGACATGTCGTTGTCCACCCGCGGCTCGTCGCGGGTGTCGACCGGGAGGCTGGCGGCGATGGTGCCACTGGGAAAACCACTGGCCCACAGCATGTTCGCGATCAGGTGGACGAACAGGCTGTTGGCGGTGCCGCCATGGGCGACCGCCACCCGATTCCACTCGCGGGCCGGGATCTCGAGCACCGTGCTGCGGGTGGCGAGGCCGGTCCGGCTGCCGGACAGCGCCTTTCGGGGCGGCGGGGAGGTCGGTCGGTCCGGGATGCCGTGGCGCAGGGCCCGCGCGGTCCCGCCCAGGACGGTGGCCCACATGCGCCGGGCGTCGGCCCAATCCGAATGGCCCGCGACCGGTGCCGCGAGCGGGATTCCGGCGAGGGCGTTGTCGATGGCCAGCACCAGCGCCCGGCCGTCGGCCAGGGCGTGCGAACAGGTCAGCGCCACCACGCAGCCGCCGTCATCCAGGCGCGCGGCGGACAGCCGCCACCCCGGGCCGGTCTCCGGGTTCAGGTCGTCGCCCTGCCGGTCGGCCCAATCCAGGATCGCGGCAACCGGAATCGGCTCCTGCGTCATGGTGAACGGATACGCCGACTCATTGGGTTGCCAGCGCGGTCGCGCCCCCGGCACCCGGGATCGCGCCACGCGCCGGCCGAGCGGTCCGGTGCGCAGATCGCGGTGCACCCGCCAGAGCAGGGCGGGATGCACGGGTTCGGCGGTACGCCAGAGTCCCTGCAGGACGATCGGGGTGCCCATGCCCCGATGCGACCGCAGGAAGATCTCATCCAATACGCTCAGCCGATCCATCGAACGGCTAGCGTACCGATCGGTTGCATGTGGCGCTGCCGGACGTATTCGGGGCTGGTCGACCGCTCTCACGAGGCTCGACGCGCGTGCGCCCTCACGACGCCGGGCGACCGTGGCGGCCCGCGCCGGAGGCGAAGCGCTGCGCGCCGTCCAGGGCGCCGTCCATGAGCGCCTTCATCCCGTGCCGCAGCTCGTTGGCAATGGCCTCGGACTCCTCGAGCCCGTTCTGCTCCAGCACCGACATGCGGTCCGAGCGCAGACAGGTCTGGGGCAGCGCGGCCAGTTCGAGGGCGAGTTCCTCGGCGGCACGGCGAGATTCGCCGGTCGGCACCACCCGATTGACCAGGCCGATCTGCAGTGCCTCGGTCGCGCCGACCGCGCGACCGGTGAGGATCAGATCCATGGCCCGGCCCTCGCCGATGATGCGCGGCAGCCGCACGGTGCCGCCGTCGATGAGCGGCACGCCCCAGCGGCGGCAGAACACGCCGAAGGTGCTGTCCTGCTCCGCGACTCGCAGATCGCACCACAGCGCCAGTTCGATGCCGCCCGCCACCGCGTAGCCGGAGACGGCGGCGATCACGGGCTTGGACAGTTTCATGCGGGTGGGGCCCATCGGCCCGTCGCCGTCCTCGGTGACGGCGTTGGAGCGTTCGGTGCCAAGGGATTTCAGGTCGGCCCCGGCGCAGAAGGTGCCGCCCTCGCCCCACAGCACGGCGACCGCGGCGGTGGGATCGGAGTCGAAGTCCCGGAAGGCGTCGGCGAGGGCCTTGGCGGTGGGACCGTCCACCGCGTTGCGGGCTTCGGGGCGATGCAGGATCACGGTGTAGACGGGGCCATTGCGCTCCACTCGTACTGTCACCGCCCCGACGGTACGCCGTAAAACGGGGGTTGCGTCAAGAAATGAATCGGTGGTTCACTTCTTGCATGGCCTACCGCAGAACCCCCGCTGTCCAGGCGCGCCTGGACGCGCAGGCGGGCTCGATCGTGCGCGCCGCCATGACCGTCCTCTCCCGCGACGGTTTCGCCGGACTGTCCATGGCCGCGGTCGCCGCCGAGGCCGGGGTCGCCACCGGCACCGTCTACAAGAACTTCAGCGGCAAGGCCGAATTGGTGACCGCCGTCTTCCGCGAGGTCGTCACCCGCGAGGTCGACGCCGTCGCCGCGGCCGGGGCGGCGGGGGAGGGGCGCACCGCCCGCGACCGCGTCACCGCCGCCGTCGAAACCTTCGCCAGCCGAGCCCTCAAGAACCCCAAACTCGCCTACGTGCTGCTGGCCGAGCCCGTGGATACCGCCGTTGACGCCGAGCGTCTGCGCTTCCGCCGGGCCTTCGCGCAGACCTATGTCAGCGCCATCGCCGACGGGGTCGCGAATGGTCAACTGCCGCCGCAGGATCCGCGCACCTCGGCCACCGCCCTGGTCGGGGCCATCGGCGAGGTGCTGGTCGGGCCGCTGTCCGAACAGCTGGAGAGCGAATCGGTGCTGCCGGAACTCGTCGCCTTCGCGCTGCGCGCGCTCGGCGTCCCCCAGGAACAGGAGTCACCCCGCCATGCACACCCATGACGTCTTCAACCAGGTGCCGCCCATCGCCCCCTTCGACAATTCGCGCAATCCGGCGCTGCTCGAGGGCCTGCACCGCGAGGGCGCGGGCTGGGCCGAGGCCGAGGTGCGGGAGCTGGGCGTGCTCGCGGGCAGTGTGCAGGCGCAGGAGTGGGGGCGGCTGGCCAACGAGTACCCGCCGGTCCTGCACACCCACGACCGCTACGGCAATCGCATCGACGAGGTGGAGTTCCACCCGTACTGGCACAACCTCATGGAAGTCGCTGTCGCCCATGGCCTGCACGGCACGCCGTGGCAGGACGACCGGCCCGGCGCGCATGTCGCCCGCGCCGCCAAGTTCTACACCTGGGGCATCGCCGACGCCGGGCACATGTGCCCGATCTCCATGACCTACGCCGTGGTGCCCGCGCTGCGCCACAATCCGGAGCTGTCGGCCCGCTACGAGCCGCTGTTGGCCTCCCGCACCTACGATTTCGGCCTGCGCGAGCCCGCCACCAAGGCCGGTCTCATCGCGGGCATGTCCATGACCGAGAAGCAGGGCGGCTCCGACGTCCGCGCCAATACCACCACGGCCACACCGCAATCCGACGGCTCGTACCGCATCGTCGGCCACAAGTGGTTCACCTCGCACCCCATGGGCGACCTGTTCCTGACCCTGGCGCAGGCCCCGGGCGGCCTGTCCTGCTTCCTGCTGCCCCGGGTGCTGCCCGACGGCACCCGCAACGCGCTGCGCATCCAGCGACTGAAGGACAAGCTGGGCAACAAGTCCAACGCCTCCTCCGAGCTGGAGTACGAGAACGCCGTCGGCTGGCTGGTGGGCCAGGAGGGCGCGGGCGTGAAGACCATTATCGAAATGGTCAATATGACCCGCCTGGACTGCGTGATCGGCTCGGCCACCGGCATGCGCACCGGCGCGGTCTTCGCCACCCACCACGCCCGCCACCGCAAGGCGTTCGGCAAGTACCTCGTCGATCAGCCCGCCATGCGAAATGTGCTGGCAGACCTGGTGATCGAGGCCGAGGCCGCGACCACGATCATGATGCGGCTGGCCGGGGCTACCGACCGCGCCGAGTCGGATCCGGCCGAAGCGGCCCTGCGCCGCATCGCGCTGGCGGTCACCAAGTACTGGGTGTGCAAGCGTGCCCCCGCCCACGCGGCCGAGGCGCTGGAATGCTTCGGCGGCAACGGTTATGCCGAGGAGTCCGGCATGCCGCGGCTGTACCGCGAGGCCCCGCTCATGTCCATCTGGGAGGGCTCGGGCAATGTGGCCGCACTGGATGCCCTGCGCGCCATGGGCCGTCAGCCCGAAACGGTCGAGGCGTTCTTCGCCGAGGTGAACCTGGCCCGCGGCGCGAACCGCCACCTGGACGCGGCCATCGACCGAATCGGCAAGGAACTCACCGACTTCGCCGATATCGAATACCGCGCCCGCCGCGTCGTCGAACTCATGGCACTGGTCCTGCAGGGCGCGCAGCTGGTCCGCCACGGCCACCGGTCCGTCGCGGACGCCTTCTGCGCCACCCGCTTCGGCGGCGACTGGGGCATCGCCTTCGGCACCCTGCCCACCGGCGTGGACACCGAGACGATCATCCAGCGCGCCTACCTCGACTGAGCGCGGTTCAGGCGAAGTCGAGCCCCTCGGCCCGGAGCGCTTCGCGCAGGACGCGAATGGCCTTGGGACCGAAGCCGTGCAGGGCGAGGAGTTCGTTCTCGTCGACTCCGGCCAGCTGGTCCAGACTCTGATATCCGGCGGCGGCGAGGGCGCGGGCCGCCGGGGCGGAGACGCCGCGCGGCCAGATCCGATCACTCATGGCTCGAGCCTAGATCGATGCCGCTCATCGGAGGGGAGGTGGCGCGGCCGTGTAGAACGTGTTCTACTCTGCTGCGTATTGGCAGGACTCTCAGGGGGTTGCGGGTGAGCGGAACCAAGGGGCCTTTGGCCGGTGTGCGGATTGTCGAGCTGGCGAGCATCGGGCCCGGACCGCACGCGGGCATGATGCTGGCCGATCTGGGTGCGGATGTGGTGCGGGTGCAGCGGCCCGGGGACGGGTCGGCGGCCGGGCCCATGCGGGCGCAGTTGCGCGGGCGGACGGTCGTGCAGGCGAATTTCAAGGACGCGGCGCAGATCGCGGCGGTCAAGGGGCTGATCGACAAGGCCGACGTGGTCATCGAGGGGTTTCGGCCCGGTGTGGTGGAGCGGCTCGGGCTCGGGCCCGACGAGATGCTCGCGCGGAATCCGCGACTGATCTACGGCCGCATGACCGGATGGGGTCAGGACGGCCCGCGCGCCGACCGGGCCGGGCACGACATCAACTACATCGGTCTCACCGGCGCGCTGAACGGCATTGGGCGCAAGGGTGAACGGCCGCTGCCGCCCATCAACCTGCTCGGCGACTACGGCGGCGGTTCGGTCTTCCTGGTGCTCGGCATCATTACCGCGCTGTACGAGCGCGAACGCTCGGGACAGGGCCAGGTCGTGGACGCGGCCATGGTGGATGGTGTGCTGACGCTGGCGCATTCCATCTGGACCCTGCATCAGGGCGGCATCTGGTCCGACGAGCGCGGCACCAACCTGCTCGACACCGGAATGGCCTGGTACGACACGTATGCCACCGCCGACGGCAAGCATCTGGCGGTCGGCGCGTTCGAGCCGCAGTTCTACGCCGAACTGCTGCGCGTGCTCGAACTCGACCCGAGTTCGCTACCGCACCAAATGGATCCGGCCGGACAGGACGTGCTGCGCAAGACCTTCACCGAGAAGTTCGCGACCAAGACCCAGGCCGAATGGGCCGAACTCTTCGACGGCGTGGACGCCTGCGTCACGCCCATCCGCTCCTGGAGCGAGGCCGCGCGGGACGAACACCTGCGCGCCCGAGGCTCTCTCATCGAGGTGGACGGCATGCTGCAGCCCGCCCCCGCGCCCCGGTTCTCGCGCACCCCACCGCCGACGCCCGCCCCGGCGCCGACGGAACTCACACCCATCGGTGAGGTCTGGGTCTAGCGATACCGGAGGAGGTCCCGGCCGCGCGGCCGCTCGGGTTGGAACCGACTGCGCGGCCGGGACTTCCGTGTGTCTCGGCGGATCCGGCTAGGCCGTGCCGCCGTTGACGCGAATATTCTGCGCCGTCGCGCACATCGGCGGCCACAGCCAGCGCCTCGCTGCCGTCCGCCTCGATCTTGGCGACCACTTCGTCGGCCAGGTCGGGCGTGTGGGGATGGTTGATGGCCACCCGAACACCCTGTGCGGCCAGGGTTTCCGCTATCGAGCGGCCGATACCCGTTGCGGCCCCGGTGATCAGGGCCGACTTCTTGGCCGACTCCGGCATCACTCGTACCAGTAGTCCAGCCAGACCTGCGCGCCCTCGCCGAGATTGGCCTTGAAGCCGCCCTCACCGCGGAGTCCGGTCAGATCGCCGGTGCCCGAGCCCGGGACCACGAACCAGTCGCCGCTGACGATATTGTCCGCGACCGTGCCCGCGTCCTGCAGCAGGAAGGTGCCGGACTTGCCGTCCACCGAACCCGTAATGCGTTCGATGCCAACGAAACTGGCGGTGCCGTCGGGGCTGGAGGACTGCAGGAACTCCACCACGCCCGCGCCCTCGATGCCGCCGGAGAAGCTCTCCTCCACATGAATTCGGGTGAGCACCGGCCCCTGCTCGGGCTCGTCGTAGGGGACCGGCTCGTATTTGTGCACCGTAATGGTGCCTTCGACGCGAATCTTGTCGCTCATCACTCGCCTCTGTTCTGAAAAATGCGCCGACGCGGCGCGAGATAATCCTCCCCCACCTTCGGGCCGCGGGTGCGGTTCATCAAGACGGGAATTGGGCGGGATCGAGAAGCCCCGTTGATCGATGATGTGATCTACGACAAGTTGTCGTATTCGGCTGTCACGTTTCGGGGCCCGGGGACGTCTGGTGTTCATGAGTACCACCGCGAACCGCGCCGATGCCGCCGACCAGCGGTATCACTTGGCCGCGGGGCTGAAACGTTCCATCAACAAGGTCTTTCCGACGCACTGGTCGTTCCTGCTCGGGGAGATCGCCCTCTACAGCTTCATCATCCTGCTGCTGTCCGGGATCTACCTGACGCTGTACTTCGAACCCTCCATGACCGAGGTGACCTACGACGGCAGCTACCAGCCGCTGCGTGGGGTGCGAATGTCGGCCGCCTACCGCAGCGTCCTGGACATCTCCTTCGACGTCCGCGGCGGACTGTTCGTGCGCCAGGTCCACCACTGGGCCGCACTGCTGTTCCTGGCCTCCATGATCATTCACATGCTGCGGGTGTTCTTCACCGGCGCATTCCGCAAACCGCGCGAGGCCACCTGGGTGGTCGGCGCGATCCTGTTGATCCTGTCCATGTTCGAGGGCTACTTCGGGTATTCGCTGCCCGACGACCTGCTCTCCGGCACCGGCCTGCGCTCGCCGCTGGGCGGCATCACCATGAGCGTCCCGATCATCGGCACCTGGACCCACTTCTTCCTCTTCGGCGGGGAATTCCCGGGCACCGTGCTGATCCCGCGGCTCTACATCACCCACGTGCTGCTGTTCCCCGGCATCATGCTCGCGCTCATCGGCGCGCACATCGCGCTGGTCTGGTACCAGAAACACACCCAGTTCCCCGGCCCCGCCCGCACCGAGCGAAATGTGGTGGGCGCGCGCATCATTCCGGTGTTCTCGCTGGATCAGGGCGCGTTCTTCGCCTTCACCCTGGCCACCGTCGCGCTCATGGGCGGACTCTTCGAGATCAACCCGATCTGGAACCTGGGCCCCTACAACCCGGCGCAGGTGTCGGCCGGATCCCAGCCCGACTTCTACATGATGTGGACCGACGGTCTGGCCCGGCTCATGCCGCCGTGGGAGATCTATCTGGGCGGCTACACCATTCCCGCGCCGTTCTGGGTCGCGGTGGTGATGGGTCTCGTGCTCGTCGTCATCCCCATCTACCCGTGGATCGAGAAACGGCTCACCAAGGACACCGCGCATCACAATCTGCTGCAGCGGCCGCGAGATGTGCCGGTGCGCACCGGAATCGGGGCCATGGCCATTGCCTTCTACCTGGTGCTCACCTTCGCCTGCGTGAACGACATCATCGCGCTGAAATTCGACGTGTCGCTCAATGCCACCACCTGGTTCTTCCGCATCGCCCTACTCATCGCGCCGCCGCTGGCCTACACCGTGGCCTACCGTTTCTGCATCGGCCTGCAGCGCAGCGACCGGGCGGTGCTCGAGCACGGCATCGAGACCGGCATCATCAAGCGGCTGCCGCACGGCGAGTACATCGAGGTGCACCAGTCGCTCGGACCGGTGGACGCGCACGGGCATCCAATTCCCTTGGCCTACCAGGGCGCTGCCGTCCCGAAGAAGATGAGCAAGCTGGGTTCCGCGGGCAAACCCGGACTCGGCGGCTTCCTCACCGCCGACCCACCCGAGGAGCGCGAACTCCTCGCCGCCCAGCATCATGAGGAGGAACGAGCGCAGCTGGCCATGCTGAAGGCCGAGCAGGACACCGGGAGCCGAGGATGAAACTCCGGACACGCACCGCCGACACCGAATTCGGGCTGCTGGTGCCCGCCGCCACCGTCTACGACATGGCCTCCGCCCGCACCGTCCGCCAACTCCTGCGCGACAACGGCGTCCGCGCCACCATGGGCCGCACCCGCATCCACCGGTGGCGAAACCTCAAGGACCGCTTCCAAATCCTCGTCTTTCCCGAGGACGCCGTGCGGGCCTACGACGTCCTCAGCCGCCACACCAGCTGATCGTTTCGCTGCGATGGTGGGGCAACCGGGGTAGACAGAAGGAAGCGATCAGCGGCGCGGGGAGAGCACATGGCCGATACTGTCGAAAACACCGATTCCGCACCGGATTCCGTGAGCGGCCTGGATCGGGCCTTCGCGGTGCTGCTCATCTTCGTCGCCGCCCTGGCGCTGCTGGAGACCGTGATCGCACAGTGGGCAAGCCAGCAGTGGGGCGAGTTTCCCGTGTGGGTCGCCGTCGTGGTCCGGGTTCCGGTCGCGGCCGGCATCCTCGCCATCGCGATCGCCCTGCGGCTCCTGTTCTCGGGCAACCGATCCCGGGCCACCTGCGCCCGAGCGGTGGGAGTGGTGGGTGCCGGGCTGCTGCTCGGCATCGCGTATCGCGGTGCGGTGCAGCTGGCGAGTCTGGCGTACGAGACCGAGGGCGAGTACATCGACGCCGTCTATGTCGCCCGGCTGGTCGTGGCCCTGCTGGTCATCGCGTGCGCGTTCGCCGCGAGCGGGATCGGGATCCTCGCGGTCGTCCCGCGCACGCCCGCGGCGCGGACGCCGATATCGCGGGCCGATCGGCTCCTCGGACCGCTGGCCGCCGGGGCGGCGGTCGCCGCCCTCGTGGGCAACTGCCTGATCAACCTCTACGAGCGCCTACCCCTGCGCGATTCGTACGGCCGAACGGGCGGCGGCACCGTCGTGTACGGGATGTCCGCGTTGGAACCCCGCATCCTCGTCCCGCTCGTCCTGCCCTGGCTGGTGGTCATGGTGCTGATGGCCGTGGTCCTCGCGGTGCTGCTGCAACTGCGGCTCCCCACCGCGCGGCCCGCGCTGCGCATCGGCGCTCTACTCGTGGCCGCCGTCGCACTCGGTCCCGATCTCCTGATCACGCTGTCGGAACTGAACTGGTATCTCTACCAATCCCGTCTGCCCGTCGTCGAGATCTGGCTCGGCCCCGGATTCGGCAGCCTGTGCGCGGCCGCACTGGTGGCCGTGGCCGCCCTGGTCACCGGCACATGGGCGATGCCGCGCCCACGGCCGGAGCCCGCGCCGACCGGTTAGAGCTTGGTCAGGGTGCGGCTGAACTTCGGGATCAGGCGGATCTTGCCCGCGGTGCCGAAGTCGATGGTGACCGTGGCCAGATCGCCGAAGCCCTCGGCGGCGATGACCCGGCCCAGGCCGTACTTGTCGTCATTGACCCGATCACCCACGGCCAGCACCAGATTGGTGTTGTTGCGTTTGGCCGCGGCGGGGGCGGGGCGGCGCTCGCCGCGGTCGCGCAGACCGGGGCGCTGGTCGGACCAGCCGTCGCCGCGGGTCCAATCGCGTTCCAGGCCATCGTCGTCACCGCGGCGGCGGAAGCCGCGCGAGGCCTGCGAGGGGGTGGGCTCGAGGCGACGCCAATCGATCAGGTGGCCCGGAATCTCCTGGAGGAAACGGGATTCCGGGTTCGACACCGGCTGTCCCCAGCCCGAGCGCACCACCGCGCGCGTCAGATACAGGCGCTTGCGGGCCCGGGTGATGCCGACGTAGGCCAGGCGGCGCTCCTCCTGCAACTCGGTCGGATCGCCCAGCGCGCGCATGTGCGGGAACTGGCCGTCCTCCCAGCCGGTCACGAAGACCACCGGGAACTCCAGGCCCTTGGCGGTGTGCAGGGTCATCAAAGTGACCACGCCGGAACCCTCTTCGGGAATCTGGTCGGCGTCGGCCACCAGCGAGACCCGCTCCAGGAACGCGGCCAGCGAGCCCGGCTCGGGCTCGCCCTCGGCCTGCTCGGGCAGAATGCCCTCGGCCCGTGCGGCTTCCACGTTGTTGCGCGCCTCGGAGCTGAACTCCCGTGCGACGCTGACCAATTCATTGAGGTTGTCCAGCCGCGCGCCGTCCTGCGGATCGTCGGAGGCCTCCAGTTCGGCGCGGTAGCCGGTGCGGTCCAGCACCGCCTCGACGACCGAACCCACGTCCGGGAAGTCCATGTCCGCCTGGGCACCGGCCGCGCGGATCTCCTCCAGCAGCTCCAGGAATCCGGCGATGGCCCGCTGCGAGCGGGTATTGAGCAGCGCCACCTTGCCCTCGGCGGCATCCCGAAGCGCCTGTGCGAAGCCGATGTTCCGCTGTTCGGCGTGCACCGCCACGCACGCCTCCGCGCGATCGCCGATGCCCCGGCGCGGGGTGTTCAACACCCGTCGCAGGCTCACCGCGTCGTCCGGATTCTCCAGCACCCGCAGATACGCCACGATGTCGCGGACTTCCTTGCGCTCGTAGAAGCGCACACCGCCGACGACCTTGTACGGCAACCCCATTCGGATGAAGATCTCTTCCAGCGCCCGGGAGTTGTTGTTGGTCCGGTAGAAGACCGCCACATCCGCGTAGTTGGCCTCACCCTGATCGACCAGCCGGTCGATCTCGCGGGCCACGAACGAGGCCTCGTCGTGCTCGTTGTCGGCCACGTACCCGACGATCAGCTCGCCGTCGCCGTGATCGGTCCACAGCTTCTTGTCCCGACGCCCCTCGTTGCGGGCGATGACCGCGTTGGCGGCGGACAGGATGTGCTGGGTGGAGCGGTAGTTCTGTTCCAGCAGAATGGTTTCCGCGTCCGGGAAGTCGCGCTCGAACTCCTCGATATTGCGAATGGTCGCGCCGCGGAAGGCGTAGATGGACTGGTCGGCGTCACCGACCACGCACAGCTCCGAGGGCGGCACCCGGTCCGCGGGGCCCTCGTCCGGATCGTCGCCCCACAGCCCGCCCCGGTGATGCCCGACCAGCTCGCGCACCAGCACGTACTGCGCGTGGTTGGTGTCCTGGTACTCGTCGACCAGCACGTGCCGGAAGCGCCGCCGGTAGTACTCGGCCACCTGCGGATGCCGCTGCAGCAGCGACACCGTCTCGCCGATCAGATCGTCGAAGTCCATGGCGTTGGCCGCGCGCAGCCGCCGCTGGTACTCGGCGTAGACCTTGGCCACCAGGCGCGGCAGCTCGCCGTCCTCGGTGTCGGCGTCGGACGCGGCCTGCTCGGGATCGATGAGCTCGTTCTTGAGATTGGAGATGGCGGTGGCCAGCAGGCGCGGCGAGTACTTCTTCGCGTCGATGTCGAAATCGCGAATGATCATGCCCAGCAGGCGGCGCGAGTCGTCGGCGTCGTAGATGGAGAAGTTGGAGTTGAGCCCGCCCAGCAGCGAGGCCTGGGTGCGCAGGATGCGCACGCAGCTGGAGTGGAAGGTGGACACCCACATTCCCGCCGCGCGCGGACCGACCAGTCCGGTGACGCGCTCGCGCATTTCGGCGGCGGCCTTGTTGGTGAAGGTGATGGCGAGGATCTCGCCCGGCCGCACCCCGCGGGCATCGAGCAGATAGGCGATGCGACGGGTGAGGACCGCGGTCTTACCCGACCCGGCCCCGGCCACGATCAGCAGCGGGGTGCCGGTATGCATCACCGCGGCGCGCTGTTGTGGATTCAACCCCTCGAGCAACCGCTCGGTCGTCTTCTGCCCGTCCATAGCCACCGTCGTGTTCATCGCCCATCCACGCTACCGGCGCGCACCGACAGGCGACGGGCCGGATCGCACAGGTGTCCGATAAGTGCCGGTCTGGCGAACTTCCCGTGAATCGAACCGGCTCCCGAAACTCAGAAGATTCACAAACGTAGCTGTTTTGCTTGGGTCACTCTGCGTGGCACACTCGTCCCATGACCGGCTCGATGGCGACGCATTGCACCTGAGCCCGACCCCGGGGGGACAATGTATGGCCAACAGGTCTGATTCTTGGTGAAGAACCGATCGGTAACAGGATGGGTCCACCCGCCGATCGACGTTCTGGACCACGAGGAGTTGAAAGAATGAGCATCTCGACGACGGGACATTCCGAGTCCGCCACCGGGTCGGACTCCGCCCTGCCCTCCGAGGCTGAGATCGAAAAGCTGCGCTTGGAAATCGACAAGCTGGACGCCGAAATCCTCGCCGCCATCAAGCGCCGCACCGAGGTCTCGCGCATCATCGGACGGACGCGCATGGCGAACGGCGGGCCCAAGCTCGTGCATTCCCGCGAGATGAAGGTGCTCGAGCGATTCAGCGAACTGGGCCAGGAGGGCCACACCCTGGCGATGCTGTTGCTCCGCCTCGGCCGCGGCCGCCTCGGGCACTGATCTCTATCTCTCGTTAACGAACAGCACCGCTCGATGCGATACATCGAGCGGTGCCGTCGTGCGCGGCCCGACCAAGCCACGCTGCATGCTTTCCACGATGCAGCTTCCCCAGGCCGCCCCGGGTGTCTCGACCCCGGGGCGGTTCTTTTCATCTCTGGGGGCTGGGTCAGGGCAGGGCGATGTACTTCGTGTCGAGGTACTCCTCGATGCCCTCGAAGCCGCCCTCGCGACCGAATCCGGACTCCTTCACGCCGCCGAAGGGGGCGGCCGGATCGGAGATGACGCCGCGATTCACGCCGACCATGCCGGTCTCCAGCCCCTCGGCCACCCGCAGCGCGCGATCCAGGCTGCGCGTGTAAACGTATGCGACCAGGCCGAATTCGGTGTTGTTGGCGGCCGCCAGACCCTCCTCCTCGGTCTCGAAACCGACGATCGGCGCGACCGGGCCGAACACCTCCTCGCGCAGAATGCGCGCGGCGGGCGGGATATCGGTGAGGACCGTCGCCGGATAGAACCAGCCCGGGCCGCCGGGGGCCTTGCCGCCCAGCTTGACCTGCGCACCCGCGGCCACCGCGTCGTCGACGAGCTCGCTCACGGTGTCGAGCTGGTTCTCGTTGACGAGTGGGCCCAGGGTGGTGTCCGGGTCCACGCCATTGCCGAGTTTGTACTCGGCCATGGCCGCCGCCAGCTTGTCGGTGAATTCCTGGCGAACCGAATTCTGCACGTGGAAACGGTTCGCGGCCGTGCACGCCTCACCGCCATTGCGCAGCTTGGCCAGCACCGCGCCCTGCACGGCCGCATCGATGTCCGCGTCGTCGAAGACCACGAACGGGGCATTGCCGCCCAGCTCCATGGAGGTGCGCAGCAGCCCGTGCGCGGACTGCTCGACCAGCTTCTTGCCGACCGGGGTGGAACCGGTGAAGGTCAGCTTGCGCAGGCGCGGGTCGCTCAGCAGCGGCGCGGTCACCGCACTCGAGTGCGAGGTGGTGATCACCGACAGGACTCCGTCGGGCAGCCCCGCCTCGCTGCACAGCTGCGCGAGCAGCAGCATGGTCAACGGGGTCTCGCCCGCGGGCTTCACGATCATGGTGCACCCGGCCGCGAGGGCGGGGCCGATCTTGCGAGTTCCCATGGCCAGCGGGAAGTTCCACGGCGTGATGGCCAGACACGGACCCACCGGCTGCTTGTGCACGAGAATGCGTCCGGTCCCGGCGGGAGCGGCCTGATAGCGGCCGTGAATACGGACCGCCTCCTCGCTGAACCAGCGGAAGAACTCCGCGCCGTAGCGGACCTCATTGCGGCTCTCCGGCAGGGCCTTGCCCATTTCGAGAGTCATGAGCAGGGCGAACTCCTCGGCCCGGGCCGTGATCGCCTCGAACACCGAGCGCAGGATCTCCCCGCGCTGGCGGGCCGGGGTCGCGGCCCACTCGGCCTGCACGGCCACCGCGGCGTCGAGCGCGCGGACCGCGTCGTCGGGGGTGGCGTCGGCGACGCGGGCGAGGACTTCGCCGGTGGCGGGATTGTGTACCGGGAAGGTCGCACCCCCCGTGGCGTCCACCGGTCCGCCGATCCAGAGTTGCGTGGGAATGGACGAGAGTAGGGCGCTTTCGGTCACCATGGGGCCAGCCTAGGCTCGCCAATCGCGTCTTGTTACCTGCGCGTCAGATCCGGGACGTTGTAACCTCGCCGGGGTGAGCAGCGACATCACCGCGTCGGCGGTCTGGGGGAAACTGCACGACCATCATGCGTCCATCGGCGGTCGACACCTGCGGGAGTTCTTCGCGGAGGATCCCGCGCGCGGCGGCGAGCTGACCGTCCAGGTGGCGGACCTGCACATCGACTACTCCAAGCACCGGGTGACGCGCGAGACCCTCGATCTGCTGGTCGAATTGGCGCGCACCGCCGAGGTCGAGCGGCGACGCGACGCCATGTTCGCCGGTTCCCACATCAATACCTCCGAGGACCGCGCGGTCGGGCACGTCTGGCTGCGGCGGCCGGGCGGGCAGCCGCTGACCGTCGACGGCCAGGATGTCGAGACCGACGTCCACGAAGTGCTCCGGCGCATGGGCGAATTCACCGATCAGGTGCGCTCCGGGGCGTGGCGGGGCGCGACGGGGGAGCGCATCACCACGGTCGTGAACATCGGCATCGGCGGCTCGGATCTGGGCCCGGCCATGGTGACCCTGGCACTGCGGCACTACGCGGACGCGGGCATCTCGGCGCGCTTCGTCTCCAATGTCGATCCGGCGGACCTGGTTTCGAAGCTGCACGGCCTGAACCCGGCCACCACGCTGTTCATCGTCGCCTCCAAGACCTTCTCCACGCTCGAGACGCTCACCAATGCCACCGCGGCCCGCCGCTGGCTGGTGGCCGCGCTCGGCGAGGAGGCGGTGGCCAAGCACTTCGTGGCGGTGTCCACGCACGCGCAGCGGGTGGCGGACTTCGGCATCGACACCGCCAATATGTTCGGCTTCTGGGACTGGGTCGGCGGGCGGTACTCGGTGGACGCGGCCATCGGGCTCTCGGTCATGGCGGTCATCGGCAAGGAGCGCTTCGCCGAGTTCCTCGACGGAATGCACCGGGTGGACGAGCATTTCAAGTCCGCGCCCCTATCCGAGAACGGTCCGGTGCTGCTGGGCCTGCTCGGCGTCTGGTACTCGAACTTCTTCGGCGCGCAGTCGCGTGCGGTGCTGCCGTATTCCAATGACCTGGCCCGCTTTCCGGCCTACCTGCAGCAGCTGACCATGGAGTCGAACGGGAAATCCGTTCGGGCCGACGGCACCCCGGTCTCGACCAGCACCGGCGAGATCTTCTGGGGCGAGCCCGGCACCAATGGCCAGCACGCCTTCTACCAGCTGCTGCACCAGGGCACCGTGCTGGTGCCCGCCGACTTCATCGGATTCGCCCAGCCCACCGACGATCTGCCCACCCTCGACGGCACCGGCAGCATGCACGACATCCTCATGTCGAATCTCTTCGCCCAGACCAAGGTGCTGGCCTTCGGCAAGACCGCCGAGGAGATCGCCGCCGAGGGCACCGACCCGAAGATCGTGCCGCACAAGGTGATGCCCGGCAATCGCCCTACGACGGCCATTCTTGCCCCCCAGCTGACCCCCTCCGTCCTCGGACAGCTCATCGCCCTGTACGAGCACATCGTCTTCACCGAAGGCGCGATCTGGGGCATCGACAGCTTCGACCAGTGGGGCGTGGAACTCGGCAAGGCGCAGGCGCTCGCCCTCGAGCCCCTCCTCACCGCCGCGGAAGAGCCCGAACCCCAAGCGGATTCCTCCACCGACTCCCTGATTCGCTGGTACCGCACCCACCGTCGCTGAACTCCGAAACACCACTGAGCACCGAAACGACGAAAGGCGCACCCGGTTCGGGGTGCGCCTTTCGTCGTTCTGCTTGCCGCTCAGTCCCGTTCGGGGCCGAGGGAGATGCCGCGGGAGGCGAGCCAGGGGAGGGGGTCGATCTTGTCGACGCCATTGAGCCAGACCTCGAAGTGGCAGTGCGGGCCGGTGGAGAAGCCGCGGTTGCCGACGGTGGCGATCTGGTCGCCCGCGAGGACGCGCTGGCCCTGGGAGACCGTGGCGGTGTCGATGTGGCCGTAGATGGTGACCGTGCCGTCGTCGTGCAGCAGGCGCACCCACATGCCGAAACCCGAAGCGGGACCGGCCTCGAGAACGGTGCCGTCGGCCACCGCGTAGATCGGGGTGCCGATCGGCGCGGCGATGTCCACGCCCTGGTGGGCGACGCCCCAGCGGATGCCGAAGCCGGAGGTGAAGGTGCCGTTGGCGAACTTGGTCCACAGCGGGCGGTACTTCGACGCCTCCTGGTTGGCCATATCGGCCGCGAACTGCTTGCCCTTCTCCAGGATGTCGTTGAACTGGTCCAGGCTGGCGGGCGCGGTCGGGCTCACCACCTGCGGTGAACCGGTCGAGCCGTCGCCGCCGACCACCGAGGTCGCGGCGACCTCCTTGACCTGATTGGCGGCCTGGTAATCGACATTGCTGGTGTCGTGGGCGCTGGCCTCGATGGTCGCCTGGCCCGCGGCCACCACGGCACCGGCCGCCACCGCGACCACCGCGGCCCGGCCCTTGAGCGCGGTCGGCGGGGCGGGCAGACGGTGAGTGCCGCCCGCGCGCCGCTTGCCGCCGGAACGGGTCGGACGCTCCTCGTCGGCGGAATCGGCTTCCCGCGCGGCGCGATTCACGCGCGCGCCGTCACCGGAGAACTGGAGCTTCTCGCCGGAGGCGGTCTTGAACGTGTAAACCGGCCGATACTCGTCGGACGGGGTCGGGTCCGCGGTCGGATCCCAGTTGGTCCGCGACTGCGCGGCCCAATCGCTGGGATTCGGTGCGGCCCAGCCGTTCGCGGTGGTCTGGGCGTTCGGGTCGTCCCAGCTCTGCTGCGAATCGGCCCAGCTCTGCTGCGGGTCGTTCCAGCTCTGCTCGGACTGCCAGGCGGATTCGTCCCACTGCTGCTGGGGCTCACCCCACTGCTGGCCGCCGTTCCAATCCGCGTCGGAATTCCACGCCTGCTCGGAATTCCATGACTGCGTAGCGCCCCATTCGCCGTGGGCGACCGCGGTCGCTGCGGAGTAGGGCGCGTCGAAAGTGGTTGCGCCGCCGTAATTCTCTGCTTCCTCGCGGTAGCGGTGCCCACGTCGGGGGCGGTGCTGCGAGGGGAAGGGGCCGTCGCTCATCTGCGCCGGTCCGAGGAGTATCGCGGGGCCGACAAGTCGCCTGCGGAGCGGCTCATACCTCTGGGAGCGCTGTGCTGCGTCAAGCCTGCCGTCCTCCTGTCCGTGACCGGGTTGTGACATCGACCGCAACGACGGTAACGAAACGATTGCGGCTCAGCAAGCGATGGACATGGTTCGACACATGTGTGTGACATTCATCACTTCCTGTGACGGAATGCGCTCACTGTGCTCGGGGTAACCAAGAGAGGTTTTTCGACGACGCCGCGTAGTAGTCACCGTCACTCTCCGGCGTTCGTGTGCTCCACCTGGCACGGGGTCAACAAGCTACCGATGAGTAGCATTGACAAGGGCTTTTGGGACCGCGGAGACAGTACCGTGACCTGCGCCACTTAGGCTGTATGCGGCTGATTTCCGCTCCATGTGACTGATTAGAGTCCGAGCCGACCCGCCTCCGACGACGGGCCGCCAACCAAGACGTTGTCACAACAACGCAGACGAGACGGTGAGTACATGGATCTCTTCGAATATCAGGCGAAGGAACTCTTCGTGAAGCACGGAGTGCCTTCGTCCGAGGGCCGCGTCACTGATACGGCTGAGGACGCGCGTGCGATTGCCGAAGAAATCGGCAAGCCGGTAATGATCAAGTCGCAGGTCAAAGTCGGTGGCCGCGGCAAGGCCGGTGGTGTGAAGTACGCCGCCACCCCGGACGACGCGTTCACCCACGCGAACAACATCCTGGGCCTGGACATCAAGGGCCACATCACCAAGAAGATCCTGGTTGCCGAGGCCAAGGACATCGCCTCGGAGTACTACATCTCCTTCCTGCTGGACCGCTCCAACCGCACCTACCTGGCCATGTGCTCGGTCGAGGGCGGCATGGAGATCGAAGAGGTCGCGGCCACCAAGCCCGACCGCCTGGCCAAGGTGCCGGTCGACGCCGTCAAGGGCGTGGACCTGGCCTTCGCCCGTTCCATCGCCGAGCAGGGCCACCTGCCCGCCGACATCCTCGACGCCGCCGCGGTGACCATCCAGAAGCTCTGGGAGGTGTTCATCTCCGAGGACGCCACCCTGGTCGAGGTGAACCCGCTGGTGCGCACCCCCGACAACGAGATCCTGGCCCTCGACGGCAAGGTCACCCTGGACGAGAACGCCGAGTTCCGCCACCCCGATCACCTGGCCTTCGCGGACATCGACGCCACCGATCCGCTCGAGCTCAAGGCCAAGGAGAACGACCTCAACTACGTCAAGCTCGACGGCGAGGTCGGCATCATCGGCAACGGCGCGGGTCTGGTCATGTCGACCCTGGACGTCGTCGCCTACGCCGGTGAGAACCACGACGGCGTCAAGCCCGCCAACTTCCTCGACATCGGCGGTGGCGCCTCGGCCGCCGTCATGGCCGCCGGTCTGGACGTCATTCTCGGTGACGCCCAGGTCAAGTCCGTGTTCGTGAACGTCTTCGGCGGCATCACCGCCTGTGACGCGGTCGCGAACGGCATTGTCGGCGCCCTGCAGACTCTCGGCGACGCGGCCTCCAAGCCGCTGGTCGTCCGCCTCGACGGCAACAAGGTCGAGGAGGGTCGCAAGATCCTCGCCGACTTCAACCACCCGCTGGTGACTCTCGCCCAGACCATGGACGAAGGCGCCGACAAGGCCGCCGAACTGGCCGCGGCCAAGTAAAGGACACGAACCAACATGTCTATTTTCCTGAACAAGGACAACAAGGTCATCGTCCAGGGCATCACCGGTGGTGAGGGCACCAAGCACACCGCCCTGATGCTGAAGGCCGGCACCAACGTGGTCGGCGGCGTCAACGCGCGCAAGGCCGGCACCACCGTCAAGCACGTCGACAAGGACGGCAACGAGGTCGAGCTGCCCGTGTTCGCGTCCGTGGCCGAGGCCATGGAGAAGACCGGCGCCGACACCTCCATCGCCTTTGTGCCCCCGGCCTTCTCGAAGGACGCCATCATCGAGGCCATCGACGCGGAGATCCCGCTGCTCGTGGTCATCACCGAGGGCATCCCGGTGCAGGACACCGCCTACGCGTGGGCCTACAACGTGGACAAGGGCAGCAAGACCCGCATCATCGGCCCGAACTGCCCCGGCATCATCACCCCGGGTGAGTCGCTGGTCGGCATCACCCCGGCCAATATCGCGGGCAAGGGCCCGATCGGCCTGGTCTCCAAGTCGGGCACCCTGACCTACCAGATGATGTACGAGCTGCGGGACTTCGGTTTCTCCACCGCCATCGGCATCGGCGGCGACCCGGTCATCGGCACCACCCACATCGACGCCATCGAGGCGTTCGAGAAGGACCCGGAGACCAAGCTCATCGTCATGATCGGCGAGATCGGCGGCGACGCCGAGGAGCGGGCCGCGGCCTACATCCAGGCCAATGTCACCAAGCCGGTCGTCGGCTACGTCGCGGGCTTCACCGCGCCGGAGGGCAAGACCATGGGCCACGCGGGCGCGATCGTGTCCGGCTCGGCCGGTACCGCCCAGGCCAAGAAGGACGCCCTGGAGGCCGCGGGCGTGAAGGTCGGCAAGACCCCGTCCGAGACCGCCGCCCTGGCGCGCGAGATCCTGGAAAAGGCTTCCATCAGCGCTTGAGGTTCTCGTGCCCCGCTGTCTGACGACAGCGGGGCACAGGCCGAGGATTGGGTGGGTTCGGCCCGCTCGAACGGCTGATATCGAAGGCCGCCTGTCGAATTCGACAGGCGGCCTTCGATCGTTATATGGGGTATTGCGGAAAGGCTACGGCCGATGGTAGGTGGTGCCGCCGATCGTCAAGTGCAGTAGCGTCGGTGGAGGTTCGTGAACGACTCACGACTCGATAGGAGACGACGACATGTCATACCCGACCGGGGGCTCGGGATACAACGCGCCCCAGCCGACGCCCTCCTCCGCACCCGGATACGGCTCGCAGCCCGCAGGCGCTCCCGCTGCCGGTTCGGCCAAGGGCCTGCCGTTCTTCCTCACCGTGGGCGTGGCCGCCCTCGGTGTCATCAACTTCCTGCTGGGCTTCGCGCCCTACGCCGGCGTCGAGCTCGGCGGCGGACTCCGCAGCAGCGACGCCAATTTCAGCCTGTTCGAGAACACCGGCGCCGCCACCCTGGTGAGCCTGCTGCTGCTCGCGGGCCTGCTGGCGGGTCTGTCGCTGCTGCCGAAGGCGACCGCCTACACCGGTGTCGTCGCGGCCGCGTCGCTCGCCGCGTTCCTGGGCATCCTGTTCAACGCCTTCGACCTCGGTGACGGTGTGTCGCTGAAGTGGGGCGGCTGGGTGCTGATCATCCTGTCGTTGGTGCAGGCCGCGGTGGCCGCGGCGGCCCTGCTGTTCGAGCTGGGCATCGTGAAGGCTCCGGAGCCGAAACCGGCGGCGGCGCAGGGTGGTTACGGTCAGCCGCCGCAGCCGTTCAGCACCACCGGGCCGCAGTACCAGCAGCCGTCGTTCGGTCAGCAGGGCGGCTTCGGCCAGCAGCCGCAGCAGCCCGGGTTCGGGCAGCAGGGCGCGACGCCGTCGTACGGGCAGCAGCCCGCCTACGGTCAGCAGGGCGGGTACGGTCAGCAGCCCGCCGGGTACGGCACCGGCTCGCAGCCGACCTACGGTCAGCAGCAGCCGCAGCCGTCGTACGGTCAGCAGCCGGGCCAGCCGTCCGGGTACGGCCAGCAGTCGCCGTACGGTCAGCAGCCGCAGCAGCCCGCGGGCAGCTCGGACGCGACCCAGCATTTCGGTGGCCAGGCGCAGCAGCGTCCGGCGCAGCCCTTCGGCGGCGAGCAGTCGGCGGATCCGGCGGCCGACGCCACCCGTGCGTTCCGTCCCGGCCAGGACGACAAGTAATTCGGTTCGTGGGAACGGCCTCCGGTCTGTGACCGGGGGCCGTTCTCTTTGCCTGTGCCACATTCGACCCTGTGCCCCACTCAACTACGCGCGTGCCCGCCCGGCGCGCCTGACCCCCCGGTTTCCGAGATGCTGCCACGCTGGTTGTCCATGAGTGCCCCGAGAACTGCCCTGGCTCGCCTGGGCGACCCCGAGCTCCGGGAGGAGTCGCCGCGACCGCCGGTCCCGCGGCGGGGCGGCGGTTTCGGGTCGCTGACCCCCGAACGCGCCCGGGTGCTGATGCTGGTGGCCGCGCGGCCGTCGGCCATCACCATGCTGGTGATCTTCATCCTGGTGTACGGCACGCTGTTGGCGGCGGGCAGTCCGATGAGCGGGACCTCCGGAGCCATAGCCGCGAGTTGGCTTGCGGTGCACCAGGTTCCGCTGGTGATCGGCAAGACCGGGATCGGGCTGTGGCCGCTGCTGCCGACCGCGCTCATGCTGTGGCTGGTGGCCCGCGAGAGCGCGGTGGCCGCGGATTCCGACTGCGAGACCAACGAACTGGGCTGGGTGGTCGGTGCGGCCGTGGGCGGTCCGCTGCTGATCACCGCGGTGTGCCTGGCCGTCGCCGACGACGCCTCGGCCCTGGTGCCGCTGCAACCGCCGCACACCCTGGCGGCCTTCGCCTGGGTGCTCGGGCTGAACCTGCTGGCCGCCGCCGTCGGCATCGGTGCGGTGCGCTGGCGCGACTTCACCGACCTATTGCCGATTCCCTTGCCGGACTGGGTGATTCCGGGCCTGCGGGCGGGCATGCTGGCGGTGGGACGATTGCTGCTGGCGGCGACCGTGGTGACCGTGGTGTCGCTGTTCGTGCACTGGTCCCGGCTGGGCGAGACCTACCGCGCGGCCGGAAATCCGGTCGGCGCACTGGGTTTGACCGTGCTGTCGTTGGCCTACCTGCCGAACGTGGCGGTCGACGCGGTGAGTGTGCTGGTCGGCGGTCAGGTCCACATCGGCCCGGGATCGTTGAGCCTGTTCCGAATCGAGGGCGCGCCGGTGCCCGCGGTGCCGGTGTCGGCGGCGGTGCCCGCGGTGCCGGTGTCGGTGTGGTGGCTGGCGCTGCTCGTCGTGCCCGCGGCCATCGGCGTGCTGTCCGGACTGGATTGCGGTCGCACCTCGCGGGATCGGGCGGCAGCGCCCTGGGCGACGCTGACCGCCGCGGGCGTCGCGGCCGTGGTGGTGGCGCTGCTGGGCGCAGTGGCCGGGGGCGAGCTCGGCACCTTCGGCCGGATCGCACCGGATCTGGTGGTCGCGGCCCTGGTCTTCGTGTGGCTCGCGGTCCCGGGTTACGTCGGCATGCTGGGCGCGCGGTGGTTCGGCGGACCGGCGGTCGTCCATGACGAGTACGAGGACGACTACTACGACGAGGACTACGCGGACGACGAGTACTACTACGCCGACGGCGAGTACGACGACGAGTACGACGAGGACGAATACGACGACTACGACGAGGAATTCGAGGACGCGGACCCCGACGCGCCCGCATCCGCCGACCCCGACGCCGACGGCGGCTGGTACGACGACGAGGACCTCGACGGCGCGCTCGAGGCCGAACTGGTCGACGACCACGACGAGCCCGCCGCCGCTGTGAAATCGGCCGAGAACCCCGACATCGTGGACGCGGAAGTGGTAGAGGGAGACCTGCCGGACAAGTAGCAATCGGGCGATAGTTACTCTTTAGGCGGCGGATTCGACCCCGCTGTCCCTTCCCGCTCCGATACCCAGGGAGTAGTGCGCTGACGTCCACGCCCGCCCAGCTGCTGCCGCCGACCGCGCCCGCGACCATTGTCGTGCTGGCCTCCGGCACCGGATCCCTGCTGCGCTCGCTGCTCGAGGCGACCCGGGAGCCGGGCTATCCGGCCCAGGTCGTCGCCGTCGGAGTCGACCGCGATTGCGCCGCCACCGACCACGCCGAGGCGTTCGACGTCTCCTCGTTCAAGGTCGCGCTGGGTGATTTCGCGAACCGCGCCGAATGGGATGTCGCGCTGACCGAGATGGTCGCGGTGTTCCAGCCCGATCTGGTGGTCTCCGCGGGCTTCATGAAGATTCTCGGGCCCACGTTCATGGACCGTTTCGGCGGTCGCATCATCAATACCCATCCCGCGCTGCTGCCCGCGTTCCCGGGCGCGCACGGGGTGCGGGACGCGCTCGCCTATGGCGTCCGGGTCACCGGTTCGACCGTGCACCTGGTCGATTCGGGGGTGGACACCGGGCCGATTCTCGCGCAGGAGGCGGTCACCGTGCTGCCCGACGACGACGAGGACACCCTGCACGAGCGCATCAAGGTCGTGGAGCGGCGGTTGCTGGCGGAGGTCGTCGCCGCCGTCGCTACCCGAGGCATTGTCTCCGATGGACGAAAGGCAGTTATCCCAGATGAGCGAGTTCTCCGGTGAGTGAACGCAAGCCGATCAAGCGGGCCCTCGTAAGCGTCTACGACAAGACCGGTCTGATCGAACTGGCGACCGGTCTGCATCGGGCCGGCGTGGAGCTGGTCTCGACCGGCTCCACCGCCAACAAGATCGCCGACGCCGGTATCCCGGTCACCAAAGTCGAGGACCTGACCGGTTTTCCGGAGACCCTCGACGGCCGCGTCAAGACCCTGCACCCGCGCGTGCACGCCGGGATCCTGGCCGACACCCGCAAGGAGGAGCACGTCGACCAGCTCGTCGAGCTCGGGGTCGAGGCGTTCCAGCTCGTCGTGGTGAACCTGTACCCGTTCACCCAGACCGTGGCCTCGGGCGCGAGCATCGACGAGTGCGTCGAGCAGATCGACATCGGCGGGCCGTCCATGGTGCGTGCCGCGGCCAAGAACCATCCGTCGGTCGCCGTGGTCGTGAACACCGGTGACTACGACGCCGTGATCGCGGCCGTGCAGCAGGGCGGTTTCACCCTGGCCGAGCGGACCGCGTTGGCGGCCAAGGCCTTCCAGCACACCGCCACCTACGATGTGGCCGTCGCCAGCTGGATGACCAGCGTCGCGGTTCCGGCCGTCGCGCCGGAAGGCGAAGCGGCGCAGCAGTTCCCGGAGTGGATCGGCGGCACCTGGGCGCGCGCCGACGTGCTGCGCTACGGCGAGAACCCGCATCAGGCCGCCGCGCTGTACACCAACCAGGGCGGTCCGACCGGGCTGGCGCAGGCGAAGCAGTTGCACGGCAAGGAGATGTCGTACAACAACTACACCGACGCCGATGCCGCCTGGCGCGCCGCCTACGACTTCGACGAGCCCGCGGTCGCGGTCATCAAGCACGCCAACCCGTGCGGCATCGCGGTCGGCGCGGATATCGCCGAGGCGCACCGCAAGGCGCACGCCACCGACCCGGTCTCCGCGTACGGCGGCGTGATCGCGGCCAATCGCGAGGTCTCCGTGGAGATGGCCGAGCAGGTCGCCGACATCTTCACCGAGGTCATCGTGGCCCCGTCCTACGCCAATGGCGCGGTGGAGGTCTTGGCGCGCAAGAAGAACGTGCGCGTGCTCATCGCCGATCCGGCCCAGCGCAAGGGCGCGGAGCTGCGTCCGGTCAGCGGCGGCGTGCTGCTGCAGGAGCGCGACATCCTCGACGCCGAGGGCGACAGCGCCGCCAACTGGACCCTCGCCGCGGGTGAGGCCGCCGACGCGGCCACCCTGCGCGACCTTGAATTCGCCTGGCGCGCTTGCCGGGCCGTGAAGTCCAATGCCATCCTGCTGGCCGCCGACGGCGCGGCCGTGGGCGTCGGCATGGGGCAGGTCAACCGGGTCGACTCCTGCAAGCTGGCCGTGGAGCGCGCCGGGGATCGGGCCAAGGGCGCGGTGGCCGCGTCGGACGCCTTCTTCCCGTTCTCCGACGGCCCGCAGATCCTGGTGGCCGCGGGCGTGCGCGCCATCGTGCACCCGGGCGGCTCGATCCGCGACAAGGACACCATCGAGCTCTGCCGCGAGGCGGGGGTCACGCTGTACCTGACGGGTTCGCGTCACTTCGCGCACTGAGCGAATAGCCGAGCAGCACAAGGGAATCGATGAAGGGTGCGGGTCGCGAGAGCGATCCGCACCCTTCTTTGTTCCCGTGATCTATTTGGCGCTCAATACTTTTCGATCACCCAGTGGAGCCTTCAGCTGGATCTCCAGGGTGCCGAAGACGGCGATCATGGTGCACATCTTGCCGACCGCCTCGGGCAGGGTGCCGGACTTCAGGTCGACGGTGACGCTGGACGAGGTCTCGGTGACGGCCGCGTCGACGCCGTAGCACTCGGGGGAGCCGGTCTGGAAGTTCACCGCGATCTTGTCGGGTGCGAGCCGGGTCCAGCTGTCGAAGGAGATGCTGTGCGGGCCGACGATATTCGGGTTGGCGATGAAGGAGCGTCCTATTTGTCCGTTAGGCGCCTCGGTGGGCGTATTGGTGGTGGTGGCCGTCGTGGTCTTCGCTTGGTCGCCACCGTTTCCGCCGCTGCCGCACGCGGTGATGGTGAGCCCGATCAGCGCGGCCGCGCCGGCAGCGATCAGGCGGCGTCCCCTGGTCCCGTACATGGCTGACACCCTAGTGTCCCAGGACCGTACGGCCGGTTACGAAGGCCCGATTCGACCCGCTGGCGAATTTCCGGCGAAGACACGCCGAAATCTTCGCAGAACCGGCGCGTAACAGTGCGGTGACCGGTGCGGGATGGCTACTGTTGTCCTAGATGTGCGAATGCAGTTCCGCGCCATCGGCTTATCTCATGATCACCCCCTCCCGAAAGGACGCACCGTGGGCGACTCGTTGAAGGTCGGCGAAGAACTCGGTCGTGGAGAGGCGCTGCAAGGCGGTGCCTACACCCTGACTCTGCAAGATGATGGCAACCTGGTGCTGTCCGACCCGAGCGGCAAGGTCGAGTGGGCTTCCGGCACCAATGGCCAGGGCGTCGTCCGGGCCACCCTGCAAGACGACGGCAACTTCGTGCTCTACAAGGAAGACGGCGCCGCCTGGTCCACCGAGACCAATGGCAAGAGCGCGGACCGCCTGGTGGTTCAGGCCGACCGCAATGTCGTGCTGTACGGCACCGACGGTTCCGCCCTGTGGAGCTCGGGCACCAACACCGACAACCCGCTCCCCGCGCCGGAACCGGCCCAGACCCAGGCCGCCGCGGTCGAGGATGTCCCCCCGCCGCCGCCCGCCGCCCAGACCTACACGGTCGAGCCGGGCGACACCCTGTGGGCCATCGCCGAGCGCTTCTACGGCGACGGCAACCGCTACCAGGAAATCGCCAACGCCTCCGGTATCGACAACCCGGACAACATCCAGCCCGGCCAGGTCCTGACCATCCCGTAATCGGCACCGCGCCAAAGATTTTGGGATGAAAGAAAGAGGCTCCGATGCGAAAGCATCGGAGCCTCTTCTGTTTTCGTCGCTACCGTCGAACCGCTAGCGGCTCGTGAACGGCAGGAGCGCCATCTCGCGCGCGTTCTTGACGGCGACCGCCACCTGGCGCTGCTGCTGCGGGGTCAGTCCCGTCACCCGGCGGCTGCGGATCTTGCCGCGGTCGGAGATGAACGTGCGAAGCAGGTTCACGTCCTTGTAGTCGACGGTCTCGATACCGGCGGCGATCAGGGGATTCTTCTTGGGGCGGCGGGCCTGTTCGGCGCGGACCTTCTTCGACGGTGCTCGCTTCACTGCCATGTCAGCGGTTCCTCACTCACGGATCGTGGATGCTTACCAGCTCGATTTGTGCACACCGGGCAATTCTCCCCGATGGGCCATCGCGCGAACCCGCACACGCGAGAGACCGAACTTTCGGAGATGACCACGCGGGCGTCCGTCCGCGGCGTCCCGATTGCGCAATCGTACCGGACTGGCATCCCGGGGCAGTTTCTGCAAGGCGGACTGGGCGGCCGCCCGTTCCTCGTCGCTGCTGCTCGGCTTGCGGATGATCTCCTTGAGTTCCGCACGCCGCTCGGCATAGCGGGCCACGATCAGTTTGCGCTCTTCGTTTTTCGCGATCTTCGACTTCTTCGCCACGTCAGCGGTCCTCACGGAAGTCGACGTGCTTGCGCACGACCGGGTCGTACTTCTCGAGCACCATGCGGTCGGGGTCGTTGCGCCGATTCTTGCGCGTGACGTAGGTGTAGCCGGTCCCGGCCGTGGACTTCAGCTTGATGACGGGCCGGATGTCGGTCGATTTCGATGCCATGGTTGTCCTTTCAGATCTTTTCGCCGGCTCAGATCTTTTGGCCAGCAGAGCGCAGGCGAGCGACGACCGCTTCGATGCCGTCGCGGTCGATGACCTTGATGCCCTTGGCGGAGACGGTCAGCGTGATGCGCCGCCCCTCGCTGGGCAGGTAGTAGGTCTTGCGCTGGATATTGGGGTCCCAGCGCCGGTTGGTCCGCTTGTGCGAGTGCGATACGGACTTGCCGAAGCCCGGCTTGCGGCCGGTGACCTGGCAGATGGCCGACATGGGCACTCCCTTCCGGTGGTAGACGTTGATGACAATCGTTTTCGACAACGAAGTTATTCCAAGGTACATTGAGTCCCCGGTAATTGAAAATCATTGTCGAAAGGGGGATCGGTGCCGTCCCAACCCAAGCCAGTGCTCGTCCTCGCGGGACTCCCCGGCCGCGCCGCCGAGGGCGTCGAACGGGCCGCCCTCCTGCTGGGCGGCAAGCCCGGAACGGTCGTGGTTCGCCACGACCTGAGCGAGTTGCGCCAGGGCGTGGTGCGGCGCATCGTCCGGATCGACGGACGCGAGAGCGTCACCGTGCTGGAACTCGCGCACGGCTGCGTCTCGTGCACGCTGCGCGCCGACCTGCTGCCGTATCTGTGCCTGCTGGCCGAGCGGGATTCGGTGCGGCGCATCGTGCTCGCGCTGGACCCGGCCTTCGAGGCGGAAGCGGTGTGCCAGGCCATCAATGACGTGCCGGTCACCGGCGTGGTGGGCCGGGTCGACGGACCCGCCGGGCGCAGCGTACGGATCGACGGCGTCGTCACCTGTGTCGACGCGCGGGACTGGCTGGCCGACGCCACCGGCGACGAGACCCTGGCCGACTGTTTCCATTCGCGGCTCGGCCACGGTGGCCACGCCACCGCCGAGGACGATCGAACCATCGCGCAGCTGGCCGTCGGCCAGGTCGAATTCGCCGATGCCCTGGTGGCTTTCGACGGCGGGGCCGATCTGCTCGACCGTGAGCGCACCGCCGCGGTGCTGGCCCGGCTGGCTCCGCGCGCCCCCGTCGCCTGGGTGGCCGAACCCGCCGCCCTGGGCGTGGACGACCTGGCCTGGCTGCATCGCCGAGTGCCGGCCGACGCACGCCGCGGCGCGCCGTTCGATCCGCACGCGCCGCTGCTGGCCGGACAACCGCCGCTGGAGCCGGA
Source organism: Nocardia sp. CDC153 (assembly GCF_035818515.1). Lineage (NCBI taxonomy): Bacteria > Bacillati > Actinomycetota > Actinomycetes > Mycobacteriales > Nocardiaceae > Nocardia > Nocardia sp. CDC153. The sequence goes on from NZ_JAYKYU010000001.1 coordinate 439,410, forward strand.
TTGCGGTGTGGCACTGGTGGAATTCGCCACCGACCGCCCCTTTCACCCCGATCGACTGCACTCGGCCATCGACGTGCTGCTGGACGGCGTGGTGAGCGCCAAGGGGCGGGTGTGGCTGGCGACCCAGCCCGACGAGGTGGTGTGGCTGGAGTCGGCCGGTGGCGGACTGCGGGTCGGCGGCGCGGGAAAGTGGCTGGCCGCCATGACATCCCGGGAACTCGACGAGGTCGATCCGGAGCGGCACACGCTGGCGTCGCTGCGCTGGCACGAGGAGTTCGGGGACCGGCACACCTCGCTGGTGATCCTGGTCGCCGACGCGGACGCCGACGAGATCCGCCACGCGCTGCACTGGGCCCTGGTGGACGAGGACGAACTGCGGCAGGTGCGTTTCGCGCCCGAACGCGTCGCGCTGTGGACCGATCCGTTCGGCGATCAGCACGAAGAGCCCTGCGACACAACCAGGTCCACGCCCGCCGTCGGAGATGGCGGCAATCGCAACAACGAAAGGTGAAGTGATGAAACAGGGAATCCATCCCGATTACCATCCGGTGGTCTTCCAGGATGTGAGCACCGGCAAATGCTTCCTGACCCGTTCCACCGCGGTGTCCAACCGCACCATCGAATGGGAGGACGGCAATACCTATCCGCTGCTGGTGGTCGACGTCACCTCGGATTCGCATCCGTTCTGGACCGGCAATCAGCGCGTGCTCGATACCGCGGGCCGGGTGGAGAAGTTCGAGCGCCGCTATGGCAAACGCGTTCGCGGCACGCGTGATTCGGCTACCGAGAAGGAGAACTGACAATGGCCGTTCCGAAGCGCAGAATGTCGCGGGCCAATACCCACAGCCGACGTTCGCAGTGGAAGGCGACCCCGCCGGATCTGATTCCGGTGAAAGTCGGGGGAGTCGAGTACCGGATACCGCGCAGGTTGGCGCGGGCGGTGGAACGCGGGCTGATCGACCCGGGCAAGCTCTGACCGATCAGGCCGCGTCCGCCCGCACTCGGTTGTCTCAGCCTTCCTTGGCGGCCAGATCCACCAGCGTGGCGGCGAGTCGGAAATACTTGTTCTTACCCAGATCGGCAATGGTTTTCACGCCGAGCGCCTCGAGCAGCTGGGCGTCGTGCTTCTCGGTGAGACCGGCGAGCGCCGAGGGCGGCGCGGCCAGCAGATCGTCGAGAGACTTCGATTCGTAGGCCTTGTCGAGAGCTTTGTCGAGTACCACGTTGACGGCCACGAGGGCCTCCTTCGTTTGGAACCGGAGCAATAGATCGGACGAGGCCGACAATAACCCCGAAGTTGCTGTCCCGCCAGAGATCTGCTCGAGTGTTGCCGATGTGTGAACCGGGCGGTCGCGAGTTCCGGGCGTGCGAAAAAGTCTTCCCAAAGTTGTGAACTCGTAGCCTGGCGACGGTATTCTCGTGCCTTGAGGGCGGGTTCTTCTGATCACAGAAGAACCCGCTCATCGCCACTTCAGGGCAGCTTCCAGGGCCGTTCGCGCCCAGTTCAGCGACTGTTTTCCCGGTTTTCGACCGGTGCTCGGGCGATGCGCGGACGCCGGAGAAAATCCGACAAATCACCCAATTCAGCTGTCGGATACCGGATTAGACGCACTCGCCGCCGGAGCATGTCCACTCTCGGCCGATTTGGCCGAATCGCCGTTCGGGCCGACGCCCCAGCCGGGCAGCGGCACCCCGGGCAGCAACTGCTCGAGCTTTGCCAGCTGATCGGCGACCACCGTGGCCGGACCCTCCACCAGCGAGAAGGGGAACGGCCAGCGATGCTGCCCGGACAGCCGGGCCACCTCGTGCTCGAGTTCGGCGGTCGTGGCCTCCAGATCGCTGATCTCGGTGCGCAGCTCGTCGATCTTGGTGAGTGCCGCGGCCAGCCCGTCGACGACCGTCCGGTCGTGGCCCTGGGCATCGGTGCCCAGCTGGGGCCAGCCGCTGAGGCCGGGGCCGCGTAACTGGGTCTGGATGTCGCGCAAAATTTGGTCCTGCTCGGGTGTCAAGTCCGGTTCCTCCGTTTCCACATCCCATTGGCCGAAATCGGCTCGGTCGGTTCGGTTCACATCGCACTGCACCCCGTCGACCGTCACCTGTTCGCCCGTCTGGAAGATCGCGATGCGGGGATCCACATTCCCGCCGGACCAGGCCACCGTCTGCCACGCCCAGGTGGCGGTCCCGCTGTCCAACGCCCGGCTCACCGGCCAATACCCGCCGTAGATACCGACATTCGCGCGCCCGAGGACGCTGGCCGCGCCGTCGAGATAGGCGTCGATGGGCACCTGCTGCTGCGGCGTGGCGTCGAAATCGGCGGAGAAGTAGACCGGTCGATCCGGCCGCCCGCCGCAGCGCAGCACCTGCGCCAACGCCGCCCGCGCGTCGGTGACGCCCGCGCCGTAGCCGTCGAGCATGCGGGTGGCGGTGGTCTCCCAGTTGGAAACGATCGAAATGCCGTGTGCGCGCAGGTCGTCCGCTTCGGCGGGAGTGAGCAGTTTGCCCGGAAGTGTGGGGCCGCCCTCGGACAGATAGCGCACCACGAAGTCGTAGCCCGCCGTGGTGATGGCACTCGGGGCGGGCCGACCCGCGGCGTAGTCCAGCCCGAATCGCATGACTCCCACTGTAATTCGCCACCCGCGCCCGGGGTGGGGCTCTGCCCGATTTGCCCGCGCGAAGGTGCGCTCCGCCGTCCCGCGCTCGCGCCGCGCGCAGAACCATCGCGGTGAGTGATCGAGAGTGGTTGACTGGAGGGCAATTTGTGAGCTGCGTCACTGATATTTCAGAAATGGAGAGATGACCGATGCCTGTACGCAAGGAGGCTTGGCCCCCGGGCACACCGTGCTGGGTCGACTGTCAGGTCGACGATCCGGCCAAGGCCGGTGAGTTCTACGCCGCGCTGTTCGACTGGGATGTCCAGGGCAGCGGAGACGACGCCGGCTATCTCATGGCGCTGCGCGACGGGCAGGCCGTCGCGGGCATCGGGCCCAAACCGGAGGCCGGGGTGCCCTCGGTGTGGACCACGTATTTCGCGGTGGCCGACGCGAACAAGGCCGCCGAGCAGGTGAGCGCCGCCGGGGGCCGCCTGCTCGTACCCGCCTTCGACGTCATGGAATTCGGCCGCATGTTCGTGGCCGCCGACGCCTCCGGCGCGCCCTTCGCGGTCTGGGAGGCGCGGGCCCACGACGGCGCGGCGGTGTTCAACGAGCACGGCGCGTACGTCTGGAACGACTTGCACACCGGCGATTTCGAGGCCGCCAAGCGCTTTTACGGCGACGTCTTCGGCTTCACCTTCACCGAATTCGACGACGAGGCCATGCGCTACGCCACCTTCACCGCGCCGGGCGGGACCGATTCGGTGGGCGGCATCAATGACGACAGCGTCAACGGCGTGGCGGCCGAGGTGCCCTACTGGCTGACCTGGTTCCAGTTCGAGGACATCGACGCCGGCATCGCCCGGGCGGTGGAATTGGGTGCGACGGTGCTCATGTCGGCCACCGACGGACCGTTCGGCCGCATGGCCATCATGGCCGCCCCACAGGGTGAACTGTTCGGTCTGCTCGATCCGACTCCGGCCGCCGCGCCTCCCGGCGATCCGGCGCGACCAGAATCGCCGTGATCGGTACCGCCAGCGACAGCGTGCCGATGATGAAGAACGGCACGAAGAAGGTGAACAGCACATTCCCGTGCGGCACCGGCTCGGACGGATCCACGTGCACCTGCAGCCCGGTCAGTCCGGCGTAGTGCATGCCGGTCACCAGGATCGCGTACACCAGCGCACCGGCCAGCACCATCGGCACCGACCCCACCCAGAGGCTGAACCACAGGGTCAGCGCCGAGAGCACGAACGCGATGACGTACACCGCGACCGAGGACACCAGGCTGCGGTCCACGCTGCCCTGGATGCGAATCGCGCTGAGCAGCAACTGGTGTACGTCACCGAATCCGAAGGCCATGACGCCCGCGGCGACCAGCAGCCGCCACCAGACCAGGCGCTTGCCGTTGATGAGCAGGGCCACCAGCACGGTCGCCGCGGCCAACACCGAGAACAGCGTGATGGAGGTGGTCTCGTAGCGCAGCGGGGTGCCCTTCACGTCGAAGCCCAGCATCGACACGAAGATCGGCATGGCCACGCCGACCCCGCCGATGGACACGGCCGCCACGAACAGCCACACCAGCCGGAAGCGCTGGGTCACCGACTTGGTGGACTGCCGGATGCAGGCCAGCCCGCACGCCGCCCCCGCGAAGGACACGATCAGAGCCAGCGCGATGACCCAGTAGCCCATCGAGAAATAGATCATCTCGGTTCTCCCTAGCGCCCGGCGTTTTCGCGTTGCGCCGCCATCAGCCTTTCGATCGCGTACTCGGTGACGGCGGCCAGCGAGCGGCGCACCTCGGCCGGGTCGCGCGCGTCGATGTCCACGATCGGCACGCCCTCGCGGACGCTGAGCGCCTCGCGCAGTTCGGCGACCGGGAAGCGGGGCGCGTCCGGGAAGCGGTTGACCGCGATCAGGAACGGCAGCGACTTGGCCTCGAAGAAGTCGACGGCCGCGAAGCTGTCCTCGATGCGGCGGGTGTCGACCAGCACCACCGCGCCGATGGCGCCCTTGATGAGGTCGTCCCACATGAACCAGAACCGCCGCTGTCCGGGCGTGCCGAACAGGTACAGCACCAGGTTGCCGGGCAGGATGATGCGCCCGAAATCCATGGCCACCGTGGTGGTTTCCTTGCCCGGCGTGGCGGCGAGGTCGTCGACCCCGTCCGAGTAGCCGGTCACCATGGCCTCGGTGCGCAGCGGCACGATCTCCGAGACCGCGCCCACGAAGGTGGTCTTGCCCGCGCCGAAGCCACCCGCCACGACGATCTTGGTCGAGGCGGTGCGGGCCTCCTCGCCCGGCCGCGGCGGGAAGGGCAGGGTCGGGTTGGCGAACTGCCCGGTGGTGTACGCGGGGACCTGACCGGTCGAGTACGCCGGGGTGCCCTGCGCACCGCCCGGGTACCCGCCGCCGTCAAAGGGCCCGGAGCCCATGCAGGGTCCTCTCCATCAGGGAGCGCCGCTCGTCGAAGGTCGCCTGATCGCTCAAGGTCGAATGCACGCGCAGGGTTCCGGCCACCACCAGATCGCCGATGACGACCCGGATCATGCCCAGCGGCCGACCCAGGTGCGCGGCGATCTCGGCGACCGAGAGCCGCGCGGTGCCCAGGCGCAGGATCTCGGTGCGCACGTCACCGGCCGGCCAATCGAAATGGGCGGTATAGGACAGCGTTTCGACGACCGCCTCGAGCGGCAGGTCGACCGCGGGCTCGGTGCGGCCCGAGGTCAACGCGTAGGGACGAACTCGTGTGGTCGGTGGCCGGTTACCGCCACCGCCAAGGGGATTGGTCATGGGCGGCTCATCTAGGCAGTGCGGGCGGTGGCCGAGACCACGGACCCGACCCGGTCGACCAGTAGGGCCATCTCGTAGCCGATGCGGCCGATGTCGTGCTGCTTGTTGGCCAGCACCGCCAGGTGCGAGCCATTGCCCACGCTCATGACCAGCAGGTAGCCACGCTGCATCTCGACGATGGACTGCATCACCTTGCCGCCCTCGAAAAGCTGTGCGGCACCGGCGGACAGGCTGGCCAGACCCGCCGTCACCGCGGCCAGCTGCTCACCGCGATCGGGCGGCAGGTGCGGGCTGGTGGCCTGCAGCAGACCGTCGGCGGAGACCAGTACGGCGTGCGAGACGCCCGGAACCTCCCGGGTGAAGCGGGTGACCAACCAGTTCAGATTCTCATCGGTGGTGGTGCGCTGGGTGTCGGTCATGCATGCCCTCCGTCGTTGTACTGGGAGTCGGCCCGCCCGGAGCGGACACCGCTGAGATGCCTGGAGAGGCTGTTGCGGATCTCTTCCGGATTGCGGCCTTCGCCGTCGTCCTCCTGGGCGACGGCGCCGGGCACCAGCTGGGCTCCGGGCTGCCGGATCGGCAGTCCGCCCTGGGTGCGGCTACTGGTGATCGGGTTGGCCGCCTCCTCGGCCGCGGCCCAGCCGGCGTCCGAATTCGACGACCATGCCGCGCCGTCCTGTTCCCCGGCGGCCGGTTCCACCAGCCACTCGGAGACCATGCGCTGGTAGATCGGGGTCGGGGCCCCGCCCACCGGACGCAGTCCGGGCTGCGGGGCGCTCGGCCGCGGCGCGGCGGGTGCGGCCTCGTTGCCGCGAACGTCTCGACTGCCCTGGTTGCCCGGGTTGCCTTGGTTGCCGACCACATAACCGTTCTCGGTGGGTCGGGCGACCGGATGCTCACCGGTGCCGAAGGCGCTGTAGCCATTGCCGAACGAGGTTCCGGCGCTCTCCGCCTCGGCGCTGTAGACGTATCCGGAACCATTGCCGTTCCCCGTGATCGGGGTGACCGGCTCGGGTACCTCGGTCTCGCCCTCCGGCGTGCGGGCCTCGCCCCAGAAGTCCATCTGGGCCGGGGCGGGCTGCGGTTCGGGACGTTCGGTCGCCTCGGGTTCCGGGCGCAGCGCGGTCACGCCGTAGGCGCGGGCATCGTCGGGTTCGGCGAACGCGTCGGTGAAGCCGTCCGAGAAGCGATCCGGCAGCGGCTGCGTCTCCCCGCGGAAGGCGACCGGCACCGCGGGCTGCTCACCGGAGTCCAGACCCGGCTTGCGCTGCGGCAGGCCGGAACTGGTGGTGAAGCGCCCGGTGGTGGTGGCCGCGGCGGGCTCGGGCAGGTTCGGCACCGGCGTCAGCCGCGGGGGAGTGATCACCGGCTGCGGGGCCGAGGCCGGGCCGGACGGCAGCCCAACCGGCCCGGTTGCCAACGGATTCGGGCCGGTGGCCAGCGAATTCGCGCCCGTGGGCATGGGAATCGGGCCCGAGGCCAGCGTGGCGGGCGGCACCGGCAGCGCCGTCCCGACCGGATACTGCCCGGTCGGATCCCCGCCGCGCTCCGGCGCGGGCGAGACCAGGCTGCCCGGCAGATGCACGCTGGCGGTGATGCCCGGCTGCTGCACCATGGCCGAGGTGCGGCGCAGGCTCACGGTGATGTTGTGCCGCTTGGCCAGGCGGCCGACCACGAAAAGGCCCATGCGGCGGGCGGTCTCGACATTGACCTCGCCACCGGAGGCCAGGCGGTCGTTGATGCCCTGCAGATCCTCGGCGTTCATGCCCAGGCCGCGGTCGGTGATCTCGATCAGATAGCCGCCGTCCACCGCGCGCGCCACCGACACCGCCACCGGGGTGGTGGGCGGGGAGTAGCGCAGCGCGTTGTCGATCAGCTCGGCCAGCAGATGCTCGATGTCGACGGCCGGTTCACCGGCGACGATGCCGTCGGGAACGGTGCCGATCTCGACGCGCTGGTAGTCCTCCACCTGGGAGACCGAGGACCACAGCATGTCCGACAGCGGCACCGGCGCGAGATGGCCGCGGCGCAGCGCGGTTCCGGCCAGCACCAGCAGGTTGTCGCCATTGCGGCGCATGCGGGTGGCGAGGTGGTCGAGGCGGAACAGCGACTGCAGGCGTTCGGAGTCGTCCTCGTCGCGCTCGAGCTCCTCGATCAGGCCCAGCTGCTGCTCCACGAGGGATTGGCTACGGCGGGAAAGGGTCTCGAACATGTTGCCGATCTGCAGGCGCAGTCGCGCCTGCTCGGCGGCCAGGTGCAGCGCCTGGGAGTGGATGTCGTCGACGGCGCGGGCCAGCTGCCCGATCTCCTCGGTGGTGTGCACGTCGACCGGGGTGATCTCCGGGGTCGCGCCGCCGGCGCGCACCACCTCGAGCTCCTGCGGCAGGTCGATGTGGGCCACCTGCAAGGCATCTCGCCGCAGGCGGCGGACCGGGACGACCAGCGAGCGGGCCACCACCAGCGCCAGCGCCAGACCGGCCAGCAGCATGCCGATCACGATGGAGGTGTCGCGCAGGACGTTGTTGCGGGCCTCGGTGGTGAGCTGGGACAGCTTGCCGTCCATGGAGTCCGCGACGGTGGAGACTTCCTTGGCGTAGGCGTCGGCGCTGGTGCGCAGCGAATCCTGCATGGCGGGCAGGCTGCCCGGGTCGGGCACGTTCTGCATGAGGATGCCGACGCGCGCACCGGCATTGTCCTTGAGCACGTTGGCGTTCTGCGCCGCGTCGGGCACCAGGCCGCGGTACACCTCGATCATGGTGATCTCGGCGCCGATGGCGGTGAGCAGCTTGGTGCGCAGGGCCGGATTGCTGCCCGCGCCCGGCACCGCGAGCATGACGCGCTCCTGGGTGAGCAGCCGCGACGCGGTGAGCGCGGCGCCGAACTGTAGGAAGGACTGCTGCACCCGGAGGTCACCGACGGTGATGGAGTTGGACAGCGCGGTCTGGATCCGGGTCTGCACCTCGTCCGCCTGATCGCCGATGGTCTGGGGCGAGCTGGTGCGCAGGCTGTTGCGCATCGTTTTGGCCACCGCCATGGAGGTGCCCAGTTCCTTGACGACGGCGGGGTCGGCGTTGGAGGTCTTGATGGTGGTCTCCAGCGCCGCCGTGACCTGATCGAACTTGGCGGTGGCGGCGTCGAGCGCGGGGTCGACATCCTGATTGCCGCCGGTGATCGCGGCGACCGCGAGATCATTGGTGGAGGTGATGAATTGGACGGTGGAGTGCAGGACGTCCATCTGGTCCGTCGCCGCGCTCAGTTTCGAAATGGTCTGCAATTCGCTGTTGATGCGCAGTACCGCGAACGTCGCGGCGAGGAGCACCGGGAGCACCAGCACGATCCCGACCTTGCGGGTAACGGGCCAGTTGGACAGGCTGAATTGCCAGGACCGGGGTGCTGCTTCCATCCCGCTTCCGTCGCCTCCGCTTTCACGATTGACCCCCGGGTACGTATGCGGTTGTACGGCTTTGGGGTCGAACCCGCGCGGAACCAACTAGAGGTCTTCTTTTACGGCCTGCAACATACCGCGTGAGCTGAGTAACGGCAATTCGGGCGACTTGATGGTTTAGATTTCGAATGCGGCGTTGCCGCAACGCATTTCGTGAGAATTTGGGTGACATCGCAACCACTGCGGGGTCGAACCTCGCGAAAGTCGCAGGTCACCTGCCCGACCCGCCCGGCGTGTCGTTCTCGCCCTTCTCAGTGACCTCTCAGTCGGTGTGGGCAGACTGGTTGCCATGCGCATTCTGGTAGTCGACGACGACCGGGCGGTCCGTGAATCGCTCCGTCGCTCGCTGACCTTCAACGGGTACACCGTCGACCTCGCCGTCGACGGTCTGGACGCCTTGGAGAAGACCGCCAGTCAGCGACCCGACGCCCTGGTGCTCGACGTGATGATGCCGCGCCTGGACGGCCTCGAGGTCTGCCGCCGCCTGCGCAGCACCGGCGACGATCTGCCGATTCTGGTACTCACCGCACGGGATTCGGTCTCCGAACGCGTGGCCGGGCTCGACGCGGGCGCCGACGACTACCTACCCAAGCCCTTCGCGCTCGAGGAGCTGCTGGCCCGGCTGCGCGCGCTGCTGCGCCGCACCGCCTCCGGCGACGCCGCCGACCTCGGCTCGGAGGCCATGACCTTCGCCGACCTCTCGCTGGATCCGGTCACCCGCGAGGTCACCCGCGGGGACCGCCAGATCAGCCTCACCCGCACCGAGTTCTCGCTGCTGGAAATGCTCATGGCCAATCCGCGCCGCGTGCTCACCCGCAGCCGCATTCTCGAGGAGGTGTGGGGCTACGACTTCCCCACCTCCGGCAACGCGCTCGAGGTGTACATCGGCTACCTGCGCCGCAAGACCGAGGCCGACGGTGAACCGCGGCTCATCCACACCGTGCGCGGCGTCGGCTATGTGCTGCGCGAAACCCCGCCGTAGGAGCCGTGCTCGTGGGTAGAACCGTTCCCCGGCGCCCGGTGGTGGCCGGACTCGGGTCCGCGCGGACGGAGGCCGTCGAACTGCGACCGCCGATGCCGTTGACCCGGTCGGTCTCACTGCGCTGGCGGGTCACGCTGCTGGCCGCCTCGGTGGTGGCCGTGGCCGTCGCCTTCACCTCGATCGCCGCCTACGCCATGGTGGCGCGCTCGCTGTACGCGGACGTGGATTCGCAACTGCGGGCGCGGGCCTCGGTGATGATCGACAACAATCTCGACAGCCTGGGCTTCCAGTCGCTGGTGTTCGCCGGGCTGTACTCCAGCGATGTCGGTGTGGCACTGGTCTTCCCGGACCAGTCGCAATACGTGCCGCCGCAGACCACGATTCCGCCCATCGGCAATCAGGAGCGCGCGGTGGCCCGCGGCGAGATCGGCTTCTCGCTGCGCACCGTCGACGATCAGCGAGTGTTGGCGCGGCGCACCCACTCCGGGTCCACCCTGGTGGTCTCGCAGCGGCTGCAACCCACCAAGGAGGTGCTCGACCGGCTGGCCTGGCTGCTGTTCGTGGTCGGTGGCTGCGGGGTCATCGTGGCGGCCGCGGCCGGAACCACCGTGGGCCGCACCGGTTTGCGGCCCATCGCCCGGCTCACCGCCGCCACCGAGCGCATCGCCCGCACCGACGACCTGACCCCCATCCCGGTCACCGGTGACGACGAACTCGCCCGGCTCACCGAGAGTTTCAACACCATGCTGCGGGCCCTGGGCGAATCCCGGGAACGCCAGCGGCGACTGGTGGCCGACGCCGGCCATGAGCTCAAGACGCCACTGACCTCTTTGCGCACCAATATGGAATTGCTCATCGCCTCCTCGCGGCCGGGCGCGCCCCGCATTCCCGACGAGGACATGGCCGAATTGCGTTCCGACGTGATGGCTCAGATCGAGGAATTGTCCACGCTGGTGGGCGATCTGGTCGACCTGGCCCGCGAGGACGCGCCCGAAACCGTCTACGAGCAGATCGATCTCGGCGACGTGGCCGAACGCGCGCTGGAACGGGTCCGGCGGCGGCGCACCGGAATCGAATTCGAGGCCACCCTGCGGCCCTGGTTCGTCTACGGCGACGAGCCCGGCCTCGAGCGCGCGCTGCTCAATGTGCTCGACAACGCGGCCAAATGGAGTCCGGAGGGCGCGAAGGTCTTCGTCACCATGCGCGAGAACGGGCGCGGGCTGCTGGAGTTCGTGGTGGACGACGCCGGACCGGGCATTCCGCCCGCCGAACGCGAATTGGTGTTCGAGCGCTTCTACCGCACCACCGCCTCGCGCTCCATGCCCGGTTCCGGGCTGGGCCTGGCCATCGTGAAGCAGGTGGTGACCAAACACGGCGGCACCATCAACATCGATACTTCCGACCGCGGCGGCGCTTTGATCCGTATCGTGCTGCCTGGAGAAGGCGCACCGCCGCGATCCGTGGTGGCGGACAACTGAAAGCTCGGCGAAAAGCAAGCACGGTCTCAGTCCACTCTCAGTCGTTCCCGCCAGGCTTGGCGACGAGACTCGAGGAGAAAACGAGAAATGACCGAGGATTCGAACCAGCGGGGCACCCAGCCCGAGGGCCAGTCCGCCCAGCCGAACCCGCCCGCGACCGGAGGCGACCAGCCCTTCGTCGCGCCCGACGCGCCTGCCGACGATTCGCCTCGAGCCACCGCGTCGGGCCTGCCCCAGCGTGACCCCGCCGGGGCTCCCGCGTCCGAGACCGGGTCCCAGCCCGCCCAGCCCTTCGACGGCTTCTCCGATCCGGCCAAGGCCGCCGCGGCCGGATCTCAGCCCGGATCTCAGGCCGCACCGGGATTCGGTGCGGCACAGGACTTTTCCGCCGGTGCCGCGCAGGCGCAGGGTGAGCCCGAGGCGAGCGGTGCGCCACAGGCCGCCGGGAACGCGCCGGGTGCGCCCCAGCCTCCGGCCGGTGCTCCCCAGCCGCCCGCGGGTTCGACTCCGGCCTACGGCGGCCCGGGTGCGCCGGGTTACGGCGTTGTGGGACAACCGGGTTCGGGCTCGCCCGATCCGGCCACCCAGATCCTGCCCGGCGCGGCCTACGGCGCGCAGGGCGGTCCCTATGGCCCGCAGAGCGGTGCCCCGGGCCCCTACGGCGCGGCTTTCGGTGGCGCACAGCCCTATTCGGAGCAGTACGGCGCGGGCCGCCAGCCGACCGAGGAGATCCCGGTCGGCACCCAGCAGTTCCCCACCGGTGCCTACGGTCAGGCGTACGCGGCGTCGGGGGCCGGGTACGCGACGGGACAGCATCCGACACAGGTGATTCCGGGCCAGCCGGGTCAACCGGGTCAACCCTACGGTGCCCAGCCCGCGCCCAAGCGGTCGGGCAGGACCGGCCTCGTCGCGGGCGCGATCGTGCTGGCGCTGCTCAGCGGCGGCATCGGCGGCGGCGTGGTCGCGCTGGTCGACCACAACAACAACACCCCCGTGGCGACCAATGCGCTCGATCAGCCGGTCGGCAAGGGCAAGGCCGAACCCGCGCCCGCGGGCTCGGTGCAGGCCGTGGCGCAGAAGGTGCTGCCGAGCGTGGTCATGATCCAGGTGCAGGGCACGCGCGCCGAGGGCGAGGGCTCCGGCGTGATCCTGTCCACGGACGGCCTCATTCTCACCAACAATCACGTGGTCAGCGGCGCGGGTCAGGGCGCGAAACTGACCGTGGCCTTCAATGACGGCTCGACCTCCCCGGCGACCGTGGTGGGCGCGGATCCGATCTCCGACATCGCGGTCATCCGGGTCAGCGGCAAGACCGATCTCAAGCCGATCGAGCTGGGCTCGTCCGCCAATCTGGCGGTGGGCCAGGGCGTGGTGGCCGTCGGTTCGCCGCTCGGCCTGGCGGGCACGGTCACCAGCGGCATCGTGTCCTCGCTGAACCGGCCGGTCTCGACCAGCGGCGAGGCGGGTTCGGTGGGCACCGTCATCGACGCCATCCAGACCGACGCGGCCATCAACCCGGGCAACTCCGGCGGCGCGCTGGTCGATATGGACGGCAAGCTGATCGGCATCAATACCGCCATCGCCACCATGGGCACCGCCGAATCGGCGGGCGCGCAGAGCGGTTCCATCGGCCTGGGCTTCGCCATTCCGGTGGACACCGCGCGCCGGGTGGCCGACGAGCTGATCAAGAACGGCAAGGCGACCTACGCCCAGATCGGCATCACCGTGAAGGGCCAGGACGACGCGAACGGCGCGCGCGTGCTGGACGTGTCGCCCGACGGCCCGGCCGCGAAGGCGGGCATCCCGAAGGGCGCGATCATCACCAAACTCGATGACCAGATCGTGGATTCGGGCAATTCGCTGATCGCCGCGGTGCGCTCGCACCGTCCCGGCGACAAGGTCAAGGTGACCTACACCGACGACCAGGGCAAGAACCCCAAGACCGTCGAGGTGACCCTCGGCGAGGCGACCTCGGAGGGCGGCCGATGATGATTCACGGCAGTACACACTCGCGTACCGACCGCGAAGCGGTACCGACGATCCGTGTCACAGCGGACGGGGGATGGGAGCTGTTGTCGGACAAGGACGCTACGGTGAGCACCATGGAAATCGATTCCGCAGTGGCGGGCCGTGCTCTTGTCGTGGTCGTCGACGACCGAACCGCCCACGGCGGGGTGGACTCGCTGGGTCCGCTGGTCACCGAACTACTCACCGAGGCCGGATTCCTGGTGGACGCCTCGGTGTCGGTGGCCGCCGACGAGGTGGAGATCCGTAATGCGCTCAATACCGCCGTGATCGGCGGCGTCGACCTGGTCATCTCGGTCGGCGGCACCGGAATGTCGCCGCGCGATGTGACCCCGGAGGCCACCGAGGAGGTGCTGGACCGGGTGCTGCCCGGCATTTCCGAGGCGCTGCGTTCCTCCGGTCTGGCCTCGGGTTCGCTGGACGCGGGCCTCTCGCGCGGTCTGGCCGGGGTCTCGGGCAGCACGCTGGTGGTGAACCTGCCGGGTTCGCGCGCCGCGATCCGCGACGGCATGGCCACCCTGGGCCCGCTGGCCAGCCGAGTGATCGATGAGTTGTCCGGTCTGTCGGAATGACCGACGCCGAAAGTTCTGATCCCGCCGAACCGACAGGTTCCGCGGAGAAACCCCGTCCGGCGCAGCGCCGGGCGGGGTCTCGTCGTTTGACCCCCGCCGAGCGAGCCCGCCTCGCCCGCGTCTTCGGTGACGAGCTGCCGTCCACGACCAAGGACGAGCGCACTCCCGAACCCGAATCCGGCCGATCCTCCGATGATTGGCTGCGCTCCCAGGTCCCGCCGCACCACGGCTGAGGCCTTCTCGACACATTCCTCACCGACTATATGTCGGCGCTGCCGCATGCCTATTCGCGCACTGACATTGGTATTCGCTAGAGAATTGCTACTTACACGCTTGTGGTTCGCGACGCCATGTTTACGAATTTGTTGCCATTGAGTAGCTGCTGTGGTTAAGGTCTCCATCGGGTCAACAAAACTACGGCTCCACCAAGTTTGAGAAGCGTGCTTGAACGTTGCTCGAGGGTGGAACTGCCGTGCCGTAGTGACCGCTTCAGCCCCGGTGGTCGGGGTTGTCCGCAGAAAAACTGATGAGGGAAACATGAGCGAGAACCGGACTGCCGGTTTGCGTCGCGCCGCCCGTATTGCGGGTGTGGGCGCGGCGGCTTCCGTGGCCTTGGGCCTGATGTCCACCGGCGCGGCCAACGCCGACACCTTCGTGCCGCTGCCGGACGGCCACAAGGCCGGACCGGGCGTCACCATCGACCGTCTCGGCGAGCACGCCGTCATCTCGCCGTCGCTGTCGGCGAACGGCGCGGGCCGCACCGCCTGGCTCTCGGGCAAGGTCGTCGCCACCGTGGACACCCCGGACGGCACCGTCGGCCCGAACAACGGCCCGAAGAACGGCCCCGGTTCGAACAACTCCTCGACCCACGGCACCTCGCAGATCAACACCGGTTACATCATCGGCTGCCAGGTCAACATCTCCGATTCCGCCGTTTCCGCGGGCGTCTCCGGCGGCGTGAGCCTGACCGGCGCCAATGCCGGTGGCTCCATCGGTCTGAACCTCGGCCCCGGCCAGGTGACCTTCGTCCAGGTCAACTCCAAGGACATTCCGAAGTCCGGCACCTACTCCATCGATTACCGGGATGTGCCGGTCGACGTGCAGGGCTGCGCGGGCTACGCCCAGGCGCGCGCCTACACCGTGGTCGAGATCATCGGCGACAACTACTCGAAGACCACCCTCTACGGGCAGCCGTTCAGCCTCGGCTGACGTGTGGTCACCACTCGATTCATCTCTCGCGTAAGCGAATTCGACCCTAGAGGGAAAATCATGAACGTTCGCAAGACCATGGCGCGGGCCGCCGGGATCGGCGCTGTCGCCACCGCCGCCCTGGGCCTGTTCTCGACCGGCGCGGCCAACGCCGACACCTTCGTGCCGCTGCCCGGCGGTTCCATCACCGAGACCATGGACGACGGCACCGTCGTGACCATCACCATGACCGGCGAGTCGGCCAACATCAACCCGTCCATGGGCGCCACCCCGCTGCACCGCAACGCCTGGGTCTCCGGCTCCGCGCAGGTGCACGTGTCCGGCGGCGTCGGCGGCAAGATCGTGCCCGGTTACGTGGTGGGCTGCCAGGTCAACATCGCCGGTGGCGGCGCCAACGGCGGCCCGAGCGTGGGCGCCAACTACGACGGCTCGAGCCCGAGTGCCGCGGCCAATGTCGGCGGCAACCTGACCCTGGGCCCGGGCCAGTCCAAGGCCTTCTACCTGCTCGATCAGGAAGCGGCGGACGACTACGGCAGCGAGGCGCACTACGTGCGCAACAAGTTCAAGGGTGACTCGGGTTCGGTGACCTGGTCGGACGAGACCATCAACCTGAACGGCTGCGCCGGCTACGCCCAGGCCCGCTCGTTCGTGGCGGTCCAGGTCGAGACCGACAACGTCATCTCCTCCTACACGCTGTGGGGTCAGCCCTTCAGTCTCGGCTGATCCAGTTTCCGCTCAGCGGATATCGAAGGGGCCCGGTGCGATTCGCACCGGGCCCCTTTTGCTATTCATAGCATTCTCGACATACCTGCGGGTTTGTGCGGAGTGGTAGGCGATCTCGTTCGCTCACGTCTCAAAGCTCACAGCGGTGATGTAAAGTGCCCTGCGTCGCTACACAAATGCACTTTGAAAGCAGTAACACGGTGGCAACAATGTGGCGGCAAACTCCACTGGGGATTCCGCAAGGGTCCCATTTCAACCTCGGTGGTCGAGGTTGACCGCAAGAACCTGATGAGGGGAAGTATGAGCGAGAACCGCACCCACGGTCTGCGCACCGCGGCCCGTTTTGCGGGCATCGGCGCGGCCGCGGCCGTGGCCATCGGCCTTATGTCCACTGGTGCCGCTAATGCCGACACCTTCGTGCCGTTGCCGGACGGCCAGAAGGTGAACCCGGCGGGTACCGTCACGATCACCCGTACGGGCGAACACGCCATCGTGTCGCCGTCGCTCGCTGCCAACGGTGCCGGCCGTGTGGTGTGGGTGAGCGGCTCCGCCTCCGCGGTGATCACCGATACGCCCGAAGGCACCGCGGGCCCGAACAACGGCCCCGCCGGTGGCGCCGGCACGAACAACTCGTCCACGCACGGGATTTCGCAGATCAACACCGGCTACATCGTCGGCTGCCAGATCTCCATCGGCGAGGACGCGATCTCGGCCGGTATCTCCGGCAGCGTCAGCCTGAACAGCGCGGGCGTCGGTGGCTCCATCGGCGTCAACCTCGGCCCCGGCCAGGTCGCGTTCGTCCAGATCGACTCGAAGGATGTCCCGAAGGCGGGCACCTACTCGGTCGAGTACCGGGACGCCGAGATCCAGATCCAGGGTTGCGCGGGCTATGCCCAGGCGCGTGCGTACACGGTTGTCGAGATCATCGGCAACGACTACTCCAAGACCACGCTCTACGGTCAGCCGTTCAGCATCGGCTGAGTGGTCTCCGCCCGCCAAATCCTTTCTCGCGTAAGCGAAATCAAACCCTGAGGGACAATCAGAAATGAACATCCGTAAGACCGTGGCGCGGGCAGCCGGTGTCGGTGCCGTCGCAACCGCCGCTCTTGGCCTGTTCTCCACCGGTGCGGCCAATGCCGACACCTTCGTGCCGCTGCCGGGCGGCGAAATCACCCAAACCCTTTCCGACGGAACCGTTGTCACGGTGAAGCTGGTCGGAGAGTCCGCCAACATCAGCCCGTCGATGGGTGCCACCCCCGTGCACCGCAACGCCTGGGTCTCGGGTTCGGCGCAGGTCTCGATCTCCGGTGACACCTCCGCCACCGGCGGCAAGATCTTCCCGGGCTACGTGGTCGGCTGCCAGGTCACCATCGACGGCGGCAACGTCTCCGGCAATGCCAGTGGCGGTGTCAGCTGGGACAACTCGGGTAACGCCACCCCGTCCGCCAGCGGCGGCACCGGCGCCAACCTGACGCTGGGCCCGGGTCAGGCCAAGTCCTTCTACGTCCTCGACGAGGAAATGGCCGACGACTTCGGCAAGGAAGTCCACAAGACCCGCAACAAGTTCACCGGCAACAGCGGCTCGGTCACCTGGTCCGACGAGACCATCGGCCTGAACGGCTGCGCGGGCTACGCGCAGGCGCGCTCCTTCGTGAGCGTCGAGGTCGAGACCGACAACGTGATCAGCTGGGTCACCCTGTGGGGCCAGCCCTTCAGCCTCGGCTGATCTGATTCGCGGTTGAGTCCAACGGGCCCGGTGCTTTTCGCACCGGGCCCGTTTGCGTTCCGGCCCTTCAGATCTCGTGCTTGCCGCCCGCGCTGCGTTCGGCCAGCAGGTCCCGAATCTGGTGCAGCAGTTCATTGTCCGACAGGGCCGCGTCCTCCGGATTGGTGAACCGCGCCTTGGCCTTGTTGGCCGGGATCACGATGAGGAAGTACAGCAGCGCCGCGATGATCACGAAATTCAGCGCCGCGGTGATGATCGGCCCGACGGCCACGAAGGTGGCGGGCTTGTCGGCCACCAATTGGAAGCCCAGGCCGTGCGCGTCGTGCTTGCCGAACACCGCCAGCAGCGGGGTGATGATGCCGTCGCTGAAGGCGGTGACAATGGCGACGAACGCGGTGCCCATGACCACGGCCACGGCCAGGTCCACGACATTGCCGCGGAGCAGAAAATCCTTGAAACCCTTGAGCATTGCCGAAACTCCTCTACCTGAGGGATCGAACGCAGAGTTGGTGGGGAATACGGCGATGCTAGTTCACCGACCCGTCAGTTCCGTGCAACGCGGTGCCGTCGGTTCCGTGCAACGCAGCGCAGCAGGTTCCGCGCAACGCGGTGCCGGGTCAGTGGAAGACGACCGTCAGCGCGCTGCGTAGCGAGGCGGCGGCCACCGCGGTGGCGCGCCGGGAATCCAGCGCCACCAGCACCACGCGGTCGGTGCGCCCGCGCGCGTTCTCTGCACCCGAGACCAGCACCACGGCCGCGTCGGCGGCCAACAGCCGGGCCGGACGGCCGTTTCCGCCCGAATCCTCGCCCGCCACCACGTCGACCCGGTCCCCGGCCCGCAGAATCTCGGCAACGGCATTGTCCGCCAACCGAATCGGGACGATGCGCGCATCGGTTGCGTGCGCCGCCACGGCCGCCAGCCGCGGACCCAGCACCCGCAGGTCGGTGAGGATCTCCCCGGCCGCCAGCGCGCCCGCCAGCGTGGCCCCGCGCAGCTTCGTGGCGTCCCGGACCGTGCCGGCGGGCAGGGTGGCGGTCTCGCGCGCGGCGGGCCGCAGATCGCCATCGCCCAGCACCTGGCCGGGGGCGAGATCGTGCGCGGCCACCAGCACCTCGGTGTGCCCGGCGCTCGGATCGGCGCGGACGGCCAGCAACAGCGCCAGCACGAGCAGCGCGACCGCCCCGGCCCGCCGCAATAGCACCGTGTCCGCCCACGCGAGGCGGCTACGGAACTCCTGCAGGGCTGCTCGGAACGGTCGCGTCATGCGGGCAGCGTACGGCCGCCCGGAAAGCAACACGCCCGGGCGGGAGCCCGGGCTGTGGATAACTGAGAGGGTGTGGAATTTCGCCTCGTCGGCGGGCGGGTGTCAGGCCGCCGAGGTGGTGCTGGGAGTGCTCGACGCGGTCGAGGTGGCAGCGCTCGATGAGCTCGACGAGCCGTTGTCCGAGCCGGTGGACGCGGGCTTGGCGGGCTCGGAGGAGGTGGAGCCGTTGCGGGAGTCGGTGCGGTAGAACCCGCTGCCCTTGAAGACGATGCCGACCGAGTTGAACAGCTTGCGCAGCTTGCCGTTGCACTGATCGCAGACGGTCAGTGCGTCATCGGAGAAGGACTGCACGATGTCGAACTTGTTGTCGCACTCGGTGCATGCATACGAGTAAGTAGGCATCGGGAAACCTCCACGCTCTTCGTCGAATTAGCACTCTACAGCTGGCAGTGCCAACGCTGCCAATCGGGTGTCAATTCCCGATGTGATCTTCCAGCCGTCGCAGCCCGCCGAACGGGGTCAGTACCCATCCCATTCGATGGTCGTGGGGCTCCTCCGGCAAACGCGCCACGAGTTCATCGTCGCGCACCACCGCGACCAATCGCGCATCGGCGCGGCACGCACTCAAACTGCGATCGTAATAACCCGCGCCGCGGCCCAATCGGACTCCCCGCTCATCGACCGCCAATGCCGGAACGAGAATGGTGGCGGCCATTGCGATCCCATTCGCGACCGGCGGGCCCTCGGGTTCCCGCAGCCCGAAGCGGCCGCGTCGCAAACCCTCCGGTCCGGTGTACTCGGCCCACGCCAGGGGACCCGGCTCGCCGGTGAGCGGCAGCAGCACGCGCGCACCCGCCGCGCGCAGCGCGTCCAGCATGGCGAGCGAGCCCGGCTCGCCACCCACCGGCACGTAGGCGCAGACCCAGCCGTCCACCCCGAGCGCGGCGACGCCCGCGGCCAGCGCCGCCGCCTCCCGCTCCCGGACCTCCGCCGTCAGCGCCTTGCGCGCCGCGAGGATCTCCGCCCGCCAGCTCTGTTTGTCTCGCTCGCCGACCGTCACGCTCCCACGATAGGGAGCGGTGTCAGCGGTCCGAACGCGGGCGGGTGAGGGTGAAGGTGTCGACGGCCTTCAGCTCGCTGGTCGGTCCGGTGAGCGCGTAATAGGTGCCGGTGATGGTGGTGTTGCCGCCCGGCTGGCCGGGATCCACGTCGAAAGAGCAGAAGCCGTAAGGGTGTTCGGCGTCCTTGAACGCCGACCAGGGCGCGTCCTCGAGGACGTACACCGGGGCCTTCTTGCCGGTCGCCGGGTCCAGCTCGCCGACGGCGGTGATGACCCGGCACTTGTCGCCCGGGAAGAAGAGCTGATTCGACGGCGCGGAGGTCCCGCCGCCGCCGATCACCAGGTGCACGGTGCCCTTGGAGGTGTCCACGACGTCCTTGCGGGTGTCGACGGGCTTGGGGGTGAGGGTCTCCGATCCGGTCACCCCGCGCACGGGATGCGAACGCTCGTAATGGTGTTCGTGCCCGCAGAGCACCAGATCGACCTGGTACTTGTCGAACAGCGGCAGCCAGTCCTGGCGGATGCCGAGGTCCGCGCCATTGAACTTGTCGGCCGAGGAGATGGCGACCTGGTGCATGAACACCACCACCCAGTCGATGCCCCGGTCCGCCCGCGCCTTGGCCAGTTCGCCTTCCAGCCAGCGCTTCTGGGCCCCGCCGGAGTACCCCTTGACGTAGGTGTTGCCGCCGTCCTGCAGGCAGATGTCGTCATTGGCGACCGCGATCACCCGCACCCCGCCGACGGTGAACGAGTACCACAGCCCCTTGGCGTGGTCCTCGGCCCCGGCGTCGGGCACCGTGAAGTAGGTCTGGAACGCCTGGTATCCGATGGGCCCGTTGCCCGCCTCGTTCTCGTGATTGCCGGGCGCGGGCATCCACGGCCGGTAGCGGGCCGAGCGGGAGTTGTTGGCCCACCAGTCGTTCCAGGTGCGAATGCGGTCGGTGGCGATATTGGCGTAGCAGAGATCGCCGTTGACCAGATTGAACAGCGGGGCCAGCGATTCCACCGCGGAGGTGACGTCGCCCGCGTACTGGGAGCCCAGATTGTCGTTGAGGGCCTTGCCGTCGACGATCTTGCCCACGGTCGGGGTGCCCTGGTCGCCGAAGCTGGTGAACCGGAACTTGGCGCGGCCGACCGGTGCGGTGCGAATGGTGCCGAGTTCGGGCGGCGCGCCGTCGTGTCCTGCGGCGTAGACGTAGTCGGTGTCGGGGGACAGGCCGGTGATGCGGGCGTGGTGGGCCTGAATCTCGATGCCGGACTTGGCATCCCGGTAGGTGCGGGTCTCGGCCTGGACGCTCTTGCCGAAGCCGGAATCGGCGGTGCCGTAGCGCACGGTGGGCTTGGTCACCGAGCCGGTGGTGTGCCAGCTGACCACGACCTCGCGCCCGGCGTCGGCCCCGAACTGCAGGTGCAGGCCCGAAACCCGCGGCGCGGCAGCGCGATCCGGACTGGTCACCAATTCGGCCGAGCGCGGCCAGGCCGCACCCGAGGAGCCATTGCCGCGCAGCGCCACCGCACCGCCCGCGCCCACCGCGAGCCCGGCCAGTCCGGCCATCGCCGACGCACCGAACAACCGGCGGCGGCTGAGCCCGCGTGCCGGGTCCGGGGAGCTCACCGCCGCCGGGTCGGGCGAGTTGGGGGCGGGCGTGGCGGAATCCGCGCTGGATTCGGGGCTGTGGGGATCCTCACGGTCGGTCATGGGTGTCAGCTAACTAGCGCTGGGTACGACGGAGGTCACGGCGCGGCGAACACGAAATGAAATGAACAGGTCGGTCTCCCAGTTGGCCCTCGGTCCGGCGTTCGGTGCGCCCTCGCGGCTCCGGACCCTTAGGCTCTCGGGGATATCGAGGGCGGCCTCCGAGCCACCTCGGGGGCAGATGACGGATGGATAGGGTGAATTCCATGACAGCTAATGGCGGCGGAACCGAGGCTTGCTTCCGCACCGCGGTGGTTCCCGCGGCGGGGCTCGGCACGAGGTTCCTGCCCGCGACCAAGACGGTGCCCAAGGAGCTGCTACCGGTGGTCGACACCCCGGGCATCGAATTGGTCGCCGCCGAGGCCGCGGAGTCCGGCGCCAATCGGCTGGTGATCGTGACCTCCCCCGGAAAAGACGGTGTGGTCGCGCATTTCGTCGAGGATCTGGTGTTGGAGAGCACCCTCGCCGAGCGCGGCAAGTTCCATCTGCTGGAGAAGGTGCGCAAGGCCCCGGCGCTGCTGGACGTCACCTCGGTGGTGCAGGAGGAGCCGCTGGGCCTGGGTCATGCGGTGGCACAGGCGGAATCGGCGCTCGACGACGACGAGACCGCCATCGCGGTGCTGCTGCCCGACGATCTGGTGCTGCCCTCGGGCGTGCTGGAGCTGATGGCCAAGGTGCGCTCCACCCACGGCGGTTCGGTGCTGTGCGCCATCGACGTGCCCAAGGACCAGGTCAGCGCCTACGGCGTGTTCGACGTCGAGGAGCTGCCCGACGGACCCAAGGACGTGCTCAAGGTCAACGGCATGGTCGAGAAGCCCGCCGTCGAGGAGGCGCCGTCCACCTTCACCGCCGCGGGCCGATACCTGTTGGACCGCGCCATCTTCGACGCGCTGCGCCGCATCACGCCGGGCGCGGGCGGCGAACTGCAGCTGACCGACGCCATCGCGCTGCTCATCGCGGAGGGCCATCCGGTGCACGTGGTGGTGCATCGTGGGTCGCGCCACGATCTGGGCAACCCGGGCGGTTATCTTCGTGCTGCGGTCGATTTCGCTTTGGAACGCGAGGAATACGGCCCCGCCCTGCGCGAGTGGCTCGAGCAGCGGCTCGGGCCGGGCTGGAACCCACAGCTGACCTCGTACGAATAGACCTCGTACGGATAGACATCGGTGGGCGAGACATACGGAAGGGCGGCATGCGCTCGGTTGAGGATCAGCAGATCAAGGTGACCGCCGCGGCTGTCGCGCCGCGGCCGGTGCGGGTCGCGATCAGCGAGGCCCAGGGACTGCTGTGCGCCGAAGACGTGGTGACCGAACGACCGCTGCCGGGCTTCGATCAGGCCGCCATCGACGGATACGCCGTCCGCAGTGTGGATGTGGCGGGCGCGGGCGCGAACATCCGCGACGAGGATGGCAATTCGGTGGACCTGAGCCTGCCCGTGGTGGGCGAGGTGGCCGCCGGTTCGCGCCAGCCCATTCGCCTGCAGCCCCGCCAGACCGTGCGGGTGGACACCGGCGCGCCGCTGCCCACCCTCGCCGATGCCGTGCTGCCGCTGGAGAACACCGACGGCGGCCGGGCCCGGGTGAAGGTCTACGAGGCGGTGCGTTCGGGCGATTACGTGCGCCGCATCGGCGACGACGTACAGCCCGGCGATCTGGCCGTGCGCGCGGGCACCATCATCGGCCCGGCCCAGGTGGGCCTGCTGGCCGCGGTCGGCAAGGACAAGGTGCTCGTGCATCCGCGCCCCCGGCTGTCGGTGCTGTCGGTGGGCGGCGAGCTGGTCGATATCGACCGCACCCCCGGACCGGGCCAGGTCTACGACGTGAACTCCTATTCGCTGGCCGCCGCCGCGCGCGACGCGGGCGCGGACGTGAACCGGGTCGGCATCGTCAGCTCCGACCCGAAGCGGCTGCGCGATGTGGTGGAGGGCCAGCTGGTGCGCTCGGAGGTGGTCGTGATCGCGGGCGCGGTCGGCGGCTGGGCCTCCGAGCAGGTGCGCGAGGCCCTCGAGGGCCTGGGCGACCTGGAAATCACCCGGGTGGCCATGCACCCCGGGTCGGTGCAGGGCTTCGGCCTGCTGGGCCGCGACGAGGTGCCGACCTTCCTGCTGCCCTCGAATCCGGTTGGCGCGCTGGTGGTTTTCGAGGTCATGGTGCGGCCGCTGATCCGCATCGCGCTGGGCCGCCGCCACCCCATGCGCCGGGTGGTGCGGGCGCGCACCATCCTGCCCATCGCCTCCATTCCGGGCCGCCGCGGCTATCTGCGCGCCCAGCTCATGCGCGACGAGCAGACCGGCGACTATCTGGTGCAGCCGCTGGGCGGCCCGAACGGGGCGTCCTCGCATCTGCTGGCCACCATGGCCGAGGCCAACAGCCTGATCGTGATCGATCCCGACGTCACCGAGGTGCGCACCGGCGACGAGGTGCGGGTCGCCTTTCTGGCCCAGCGAGGGTAGGCGTGGACATGAACGTCTTCCGGAGTGCGCAGCACCCGGGGTGGCCGGCGCATCTGGGTCCGGTGCGGGTGGCGGCGGGCACCGTGACCCTGCGGCCGATCCGGCTGCGCGACGCGTCGGCGTGGAGCCGGATTCGCATTCGCGACAAGGACTATCTGGAGAAGTGGGAGCCGACCGGGCGCGGCCCGTGGGAGGCCCGCAATCACTCCAGCAACTGGCCCGCGCTGTGGTCCTCGCTCAAGGCCGAGGCGCGGCGCGGGGCCATGATTCCGTTCGTCATCGAGGTGGACGGCGCGTTCAGCGGTCAGCTCACGGTGGGCAATATCGTGCGTGGGGCACTGCGTTCGGCGTGGATCGGCTACTGGGTGTCGAGCGAGCTGAGCGGGCAGGGCGTGGCGACCGCGGCGCTGGCGCTGGGACTGGATCACTGCTTCGGGGAGGTGGGCCTGCATCGCGTGGAGGCCACCGTGCGCCCGGAAAACCTTGCCAGCCAGGCGGTTCTGCGCAATGTCGGCTTCCGGGAGGAAGGTTTGCTGCAGCGTTACCTGGATGTGGACGGGGCCTGGCGGGACCATCTGCTGGTGGGGATGACCGTCGAAGAGGTCTCGGGAACCGTGGTGGACAGGCTGATTCGCGCGGGACGCGCCGCGAAAGCCTGATAACTCGCTGTGCACTGTACAAGCGCGGTTTCCTGTCCGAAATCGTGTGACTAGTGTTGCGGGTGTGGTCGGCGCGCCTTGGGGGAATATCCCTGCGGTGGACTTAACCTACGGACGTCGGTGGTGCGTCCGCCTACCAACGGGTAGGTGCTGCGGGGCACGTCGAAAGGACAACGATCTGGGCTGGACGGAGGTGTGACGGCAATGCCGAATTCGATCTTGTGGATCGGTTTGGTGGTGCTGTGGGTGTTCGTCCTGTTCCCGATGCTCGCCAACCGTCATCCCCGAATCCGCCAGCACACGGACGCCGCCCTGTCCACGCGGGTGTTGCATCGTGGTGGCGCCAAGCGACGCACCAGGAAAGGTCCGGCGACCGGACACGAGACCGACCCGGACTACGTGCCGGTTCGTAGGAAGCTTCAGCACCCGAGCGAGGATCCGGAGGATCGGATGACCAGATCGGACGATAGCCCCGCCGCATCGGACGAGAAGGACGTCGAGACCGAGGGGTTCAGTGACGAAGCCCAGGTAAGCGCCGAAGCGCACGAGTCCGAGGGGGATTCGGCAGAGGGGGCCGGCGAGACGCCGGACAGCACCGAATCCGATTCCGAGACAGTGGAATCCGAGTCGGAATCCGAAACCGTCACCGCCGAGCACGAATCCGAGCCCGAGGAGATCGAGGAGGAGCCCGAGCCGATCGCGGCCGAAGACGAGCCGATCGCCGCGAAGACCGAACCAGCCGCGCCGAAGACCGAGGCTCCCCGGCGCGCCAGCCTCCCCGCCCTGCGCGCACCCGACCCCGAACCGGAGCCCGAAACCGATTCCGAGGACGAGGATTTCGTGCCGTCCCGCCGCGGCCGCGGCGGTTTCGACCCGGAGGCCGACGCCGCCGCCCGCGCGGCCCGCTACACCTTCCGTCAGCGCGCGAGCCTGGGTCTGGTGCTGGCCACCCTGATCCTGGCCGCCGCCGGTTTCGCCATCTCCCCGGCGCTGTGGTGGCTGTGCGCGGTGTCCGGCACGGCTCTGGTCGCCTATCTGGCCTACCTACGCAGGCAGGTGCGGATCGAGGCGGATATTCGCCGCCGCCGGGCCGCCCGGACGGTACGGAGGCGTACCGACGAGGCCGAGGCGGCGGCTCCCGCTCGCGAACGCCAGCGCCCGGACCGCGAACAGACCCGCACCCAGTTGCGCCGCGCGGTGCTGGTGGAGCCCGACGACGAGGATCCGCTCTTCGAGCATCTGGAACTGTTCGACGCGGCCGAGGCCCGCGCGACCCGCCAGCGTGCCACCGGCGCTCGCGAACGCCGGGCGGTCGGCGAGTAGGAGACACGAAAGGAGAGGGGCCCCGATGCGAATCGGGGCCCCTCTCCTTTTCCGCTGTCGAGCCGCTCCGACTCAGCCGGGAAGCTGCCGTTCGATGAGTTCGGCGAGAGTGCGGAGCTTGGCGGCGAATTCACGGGCCGCGACCGGATGATCGGTGGAGCCCTTCACCACCTTCTGGGTGAGTGCGGCCAGCCGCGTCTCGACCGAGCTGAACACATCCGGGGTGTGCGACTGCTCCTCGACCAGATCGCCGCGCAGCCACGCCTGCAGGCGCTGCACGACCTCGCGCTCGTCGTAGTCCGCGGGCAGCACCGCGACGGCCTCGCGCAGCTTGCCCGCGGTGACCTTCACATCGGCGGCCAGCGTGGTGTACACGGTGACCGCCGCCTCCTCGCCGTGGGCCGCGGCCACCGGCAGCAGCTCCCGGATCTGTCCCTCGTTGATGGCGGGCGCGACCGGATGCAGTCGCGCCGCCAGCGGCCAGGCCCGAATCAGCTTGTGCGCGTAGGACCGCTGCATGTCCCACCGCTTCTCCACGTACTCGTCGAAGGTGGCGTGGTCGGCGCGGTAGAGCCGTCCGTCGCGCACGATCTGCAATGCCCGCCCGGCGGTCCAGAAGGCGATCCGCAGGGCATCGATGGAGGATTCGCAGACCTCGAGCTGATCGGCCTCCGAGCGGCTCAGCGGCCCCTCGCCACCGGTGGTGGGCAGCGGCAGATCGAGCACCGAGGTGACCGGTTCGGGTGCGGCGGGTTCGGGCGGCACCGGAACCGGCTCGACCGGAACGGCTTTCACCCGCGGCCGCGCCGGTGCCTCGTCCTGCTCCGGCGGCTCCGCGACCGCCACCGGTTTCGGCGACATGAGGACCGCGGTCGCGGCCTTCGAGAGTTGCGGCGTGCGCGGCCATTTGGCGTCGCGCAGCGGTGACACCGGGGGAGTGTGCTCGGCCTCGTCGGAGAGCGGGTTGCGGCCCAGGCCGCCGCCACCGATGGAACTCTTGCGGCGCTGCGGTGGCATCAGGCGGACACCTCCGCCGGAATACGGGCCAGCTCGGCGGCTTCGATATAGGGGCGGATCAATTCCTCGCCGACCGCGTGATATTCGCCGAGATCCTCGATGGGATTCTCGGCCCCGTCGCCGACCTCGCCGTCCGCGGCCTCGCGGTACCACTTCCACGCGCTCACATAGGCGTCGAACACGTCGTATCCGGCGTCCTCCAGATTGCCGCGCTGGGTGCGGTATTCGGTGGAGACATTGACGCCGTTCTTCATGGTGACCGGAACCTTCGTCATCAACACCCGCACGCGAATGGCGCGATCCTTTTCCGCGGCCGCCTCTTCCGCGGCCCGATAGGTACTCGGCACGCGCTTGACTTCCGACGGGCTCACGCTGGTGACGAGAATGAGTTCGTCGCTCACCGGGACCGCGGCCTTGAAGATATCGGCGGATTCACCGCCCGCGTCGACGATGATCACGTCGTAATTCCCGGAATTGTCGGTGATGCAGTCGTTCACGTGCCGGGACGGGAAGGCGAGCAGTTCGAAGGGAATCTCGACCTCGGCCTTCTGCAGGCGTCGATACCAGGAGTACCCGGTCTGGCTGAGCGGGTCGGCATCGATCACGAGTACTCGAAGGTTGTGCACGGTGGTGAAATACGAGGCCAGGAAGAAGGCGGAGGTCGTTTTTCCCACGCCGCCTTTGAGATTCCCCAGCGTCACCACGAGCGGTTCGGGAAGATTCGGTAGCACACCGGATTCGGTCATCGATCATCCTCCTGATGATGGGGAGGGCAGGTTTTTCCGTGAATCAGTCTCACACGCGCGGGCGTCCGCGCCCGTGAGGGCTCGCGCGAAAGTCGTGGAATTCGAGCGAAATCGGCTGTGTCCAATTGGACACAGCCGTCAATGGTTACCGTTTCGTAATGAATAACACGCATGTCATTCGTTGCACACCATGCACTTCGGGCGAAATATGCAATTTCGGATCTGCTGGCAGTACCGAACTTCGCGTGTGATGGACGGAAACCGAATAGCTTTCACGGCTTGATCGGAGGACGACCGCTCATGGAATCGATCGGTGATAGACAGAAGGTTCGTGTTCTACCGCGGCTGAGCCTGCGGGCCCTGGTGACAGGAGTCCTCGGCGCGGCGGCCATCGGAGCCGCCCTGCTGTTCACGGCGGGCGAGGCGCATGCGGCGCCGGTGACGGTCCCCGGGATCGGTGAGATCCAGATCCCGAACGAGATCGCCACCCAACTCGGAATTCCGGTTCCGGCACAGGAATCCACGGCTGGGGAAGCCGGGGATTTCCGTCCCGTGACGAATCCCGAGGCGGATGACCGGATTCCGGGTGTGGGTGAGGCGGACGCCTCGCGCATGGTCGCGATCCCGGAACGGGTCGCCATCGCCCCGGCCGACTCGACTCAGGATTCGATTCCGGTGCAATCCCTTTCGCCGGAGCCCCTGCGTCCCGCGACCCCGGCCCCCGCGCCGGAGGCCCGCTCGGTGGTGATCGCCGGGCTCGGCAGCTTCTCGGTCCCGGCGGCGCTGCCCCCGCTGGTCGGCATTCCGGGCGTGACCGACGCGTCGGCCGTGCCCGCGCCGATGCCCGCGGCCATGCCCAAGCGGACGACCGGACAGCGCGCGCTCGACGCGGCCCGCAGCAAGCTCGGCGCGTACTACCGCGCGGGCGGCAATGGACCGGACTCGTTCGACTGCTCGGGCTTCGTGCAGTGGTCCTATCGCGAGGCCGGAGTCGAGTTGCCGCGCACCAGCTATTCGCAACTGGCCGCCGGAACCCCGGTGCCCCTGGACGATCTGCAGCCGGGCGATCTGGTCTCGTACTACGGCGGCGGCCATTCGGCCATGTACCTCGGCGACGGGAAGATCATTCACGCCAGCGACTACGGCTCGGGCGTGACGATCTCGCCGCTGAACAATATGCCGGTGACCGGAGCCCGGCGCTTCTGATCGGAAACCCGTCAGGGCCAGGAGGCCTGGGCCAGGCGAGCGACGAATTCCGCGTACGAGACGCCACCGGTGCCGGTCCACAAATGCTGGGCCATGATCGGCAAGCGGGCCCGCAACGGCGTGACGATCTGCTCGGGCGACAGGGCCGTCGGGTCATCGCACCAGACGAACACCATGGAGCCGCGCAGCAGGGAGCGATCGGATTCGGGCAGCCGCTGCCCGTTGACGAAGACCCTGGGGTCCCAGACCCACAGCAGTTCGGGCGGTGCGTTCAGGGCCGCCGCCGCACCGCCGGTCGCGAAATACGTGGGCGTGAAGGCGGCATTGAGAATGGGATGTCCGGCCCGGGTGTACTCGTCCGGGGTGCGACCACCGGGAAACCACGGCAGTCCACCGGCGCTGGAGGACCAATATTGCACCACCAGTTCGGGTTTCGGTGACAGCGTGCCCGCGTGGTCGAAGCCGTCGTTCCAGGCGCGCGGGGTCTTGCCGAAGGATTCGACGATATCGGCGGCCCAGTTGGCGAACCCGACGAGGACGTCGCCCGGTGTCGCCCCGGGGCCGAAGGTCCGCGTGGCGTAGTCGCTCAACTGCGGATACCGGGTGTAGTCGGAGACGTACTCGTCGCAGCCCTGATGCCAGTAGCGGCCCGGGAACAGGGGCACGAACTCGCGCAGGATGTCGCCGATCAGTTGGTAGGCAGCGGGATTGGTGAGATCGATCTTGCCGCCGACGCCACCGGCGATCGTATTGTCGCTCGCCGCGTCCTGCGCGGTGGTGCGCGCCGGGCGCAACACCAGTTCCGGATGCCCGGCCAGGATCGCGTTCATATGGCTGGGCATATCGATCTCGGGCACGATCTCGATGCCGTAGGACCGGGCGTAGTCGAGGATCTCGCGCAGGTCCGCGGCGCTGTAGTGCTCGGGTGAGGTGATCTCGGGGTGGGTGGTGCTCGCCAGCCGGAAGCCCTGGGTATCCGACAGGTGCAGCTGCAGCATGTTCATGCGCAGGTAGGCGGCATCGCGGATGCGCGCCTTCACCCAGTCGACCGGAAAGAACTCGCGACCGGTGTCGAGCATGAGTCCGCGTTCGGCGTAGTCGGGCCAGTCCTCGACGGTGCCGCCGGGTAGGGCGGCACTCTGGCGCAACCACTGCAGCGCGGTCTGGGTGCCGTGCACCAGACCCGCCGGGCTGTCGGCGGTGATCGTGAGCCGATCGGTGATCGCGATGTGATAGGACTCCGCGACCGGTGTCGCGGTTTCACCCCGGCGCAGCACGATATCGCCGGGGCGATCACCGGTGTCGGCCGTGGAAATGGGTTTTCCGGCGCGCGTCAGATCCGCGGCCAACAGTTGCGCGGCCTCACTCGAATCGCCGTCGGCGACAATGCGGGATTCCGTGCCGAGGGCGAATCCGCTCGTCCCGGTATCGGGTGTCCAGCGTTGAATGCTCGGTACTGTCACCGGAAGTTGTTGTGCCACAACAGGATCGGCGTACGCTAGCGAAATGTGGACAACTGCCCAACTGGCGGTAAGGGTGAGGCAGGCCGCCACCCGACGGAAATGCCGACCGAAACGGCGTGAATATCCGGGCACGGCCACCATTGAACCCGTCAAGCCCCGAAAACGTCATACGATAGCCAGAATCATCGAGCCGAAATCGCGAGGTGCGCCATGGGGACCAGGAAATCGGCGGGGACCAGGAAATCGGCGGCGGTC
Source organism: Nocardia sp. CDC153 (assembly GCF_035818515.1). Classification (NCBI taxonomy): domain Bacteria; kingdom Bacillati; phylum Actinomycetota; class Actinomycetes; order Mycobacteriales; family Nocardiaceae; genus Nocardia; species Nocardia sp. CDC153. The sequence goes on from NZ_JAYKYU010000001.1 coordinate 470,096, forward strand.
GCGTTCGCGACGCTGACCTTCGCCGCGCTCTCGATATTCACCGCCACCCCCGCCTCGGCCGCACCGGTCTGTCCCGGCGCGGGCCAGCCGACCGTCGTGGTCGCCTCGGTCCCGGGCGCGGCCCTCGAGGGCCTGACCGTGGACCCCGCCGGACGGGCCTTCGTCACGGATCTGGTGAGCGGTCAGGTCTTCCGCATCGACGCACCCGGCGCGCCCGCGATCCCCATCGCGCGCGTACCCAGCGGTGGCGCGGGCGCACTGGCCTGGCTGCCGGACGGCCGCCTGCTGGTCGGCTACGGCGCGGACGCGCGGGCCCTGGTCGGCGACTCCATTCGCTCGGCCGGGATCGTGACCGTCGATCCGGACACCGGCGCGGTCGCGCCCTTCGCGGCCGGGCTCTCCGCGGCCGACGGCATGGACGTGGCCCACGACGGAACCGTCTACGCCACCAACGATTTCGGCTCCCTGGTGGGCCGGGTCTACCCGAACGGCGTGGTCCAGCCGGACTGGGCGAACTTTCCCAGCGCCAATGGCGCGGTGCTGAACCAGGACGACTCGTTCCTGTACGTCTCGCGCACCTTCGTGAATCCGGGCGTGAGCCGGATTCCCACCAATGCCCCCTGGGCCCCGCAGTCGCTGCTGGATCTGTCCGGCGGTGAGTTCTTCTCCGCACCCGACGGCCTGACCCTGGATTCGGTGGAGCGCCCGGTGGTTCCGTTCAACCCGTCCGGCCAGGTGGTGCGCATCGACGCCCCGGGGCAGTACTGCGTGCTGGGCTTCGGGCCGCAGCTGACCAGTGAGGTGCAGTACGGCCGTGGCGGCCAAGGCTTCTCGGCCGGCCGGCTGTTCGGCATCACCTTCACCGGTGTGGTCTACGAGATCCCGGGTGGCTTCGACCCCAATGCCCGCACCGCCGCGCCCTGACGCGCGACCGGCTCGGTCAGCAGGCCCACGATCATGGCGATAATGTTGTCCTGCACGTCGTTTCGCTCCGCGGCGGTGCTCAGCTCCTGTCGCTCGTAGTCGGCGAGCAGGGCGAACATGACGGTGCTCATGGCCAGCAGCCGATACCGGCGCAGCGCCGGGGTGAGCTCGGGCATCGCCCGGTACAGCCGCGCCACGATGACTCGCGTTGCGTGCCAGCGCTTCTCGTGCAGATCGGGCCCGCTCACCGCCGGATGCGAGCGCGCCTGCTCCAGGAATCGGGCGTAGTGGGTGGACCCCTCGGCATAGGGCACGTCGAACATGGGCCGCACCAGAATCGTCACCAGCGCGGCCACGCTGTCGGGCGCGCCCGAGGCCTCGTGGTCGGCCAGCAGTTCGGTGCGCCGATTCTCCAGGGCGGGCTGATGCCGTTCCAGGATCGCGGTGATGAGACCGTCGCGGGAGCCGAAGTGGTAGTGCACCGCGGAGTTGTTGCGCTGTCCCGCCGCCACCGCGATATCGCGCAGGGCCACATCCGGCCCGCGTTCGGCGATGGTGCGCTCACCGGCGAGCAGAATCAGCTCGCGCGCGTCAGGACTGTTCACCGTGGTCACTATAGGGCCGGGTCGAATTCGCCTCGGAACGGTACTATCCTGCCCCTTCACATGTACCGCGCTGTACCGGTGGGCGCGGCCGGAACCGACGGTGGTGATGATGGTGACGCCACGACCCTTCCGGTCCCGCCGGTCCACGGTGGACTTGGCCCTGGTGGTGCCGTCGAGCGGACCCGCGGGCATCTTCGGTCCGTCGTGTGAGGCGTGCGCGACGCTGGCCGTCGAGGACATCAATGCCATGGGCGGCATTCTCGGCCGCCCGGTCCGGCTGCACACCGTGGACGCCGGGGCCCCGCTGCCGGTGCTGTCCGCGCAGATCGACCGCATGATCAGCCTCGGCATGATCGACGGGGTGGTGGGCTGGCATCTGTCCAACGCCCGCAAGGTGATCACCCCGCACACCGCCGGGCGGGTGCCCTACATCTACACCACCTTCTACGAGGGCGGCGAGGACGCCGACGGCGTCTACATGGTGGGCGAGACCCCCGATCAGCAGCTGTTCCCCGCCCTGCGCTGGTTTCGCTCGGAGCTGGGTGTGCGGCGCTGGTGCGTGGTCGGCAACGACTACGTCTGGCCGCGCGAAACCGCCAGGGCCACCGCGGAATTCGCGGCACGGACGGATATCGACGTGGTCGGTGAGGTCTTCGTGCCGCTGGGCGGGCGCGATTTCGGCCCGGCCCTGGATCTGATCCGCCGCTCGCCCGCGCAGGGGGTGCTGGTCTTCATGGTCGGCGCGGACTGCGCGGCCTTCAATCGGGCGTTCGCGGCGGCCGGGCTGGACGACGGCCGTCTGCGGCTGAGCATGATGATCGGCGAGGATGTCCTCTTGGCGGGCGGCCCCGACAGCGCCCGCGGATTGTTCACGGCCTGCGGCTATTTCGAGAGCCTGGTGTCGAACGAGGGCATGGCGTTCGGCAGTCGCTACACCGCCCGCTTCGGCCAGTTGGCCCCGGCGCTGAACAATATCGGCGAATCCTGTTACGAGGGTTTGCTGTTGTTCGCGTCCCTGGCCGAGGCGGCCCGCAGCCTGGACGTGCGCCTCATCGAACGGGGTGCGGCGCGGGTGAGCTACGGCGGCCCGCGCGGCGAGGTGAGCGTGCGCGGGGCGCACACCACCCAGCCGGTGTTCCTGGCCGGTGCGGACATCATGGATTTCACCGTGCTGGCGGATCTTTCGGTTGCCGACCTGCAGGTTAATCGAACACGCTTCGATATTTAAGCGGACATGATTAGCTAGTCGGGTTCCGAACCTCGGCTCCTCAGGGGACGCGATGCGAAAACTGTCGACCGTACTGGCCCTCCTCGCCATGACCGCCCTACCTGGCCACGCACACGCCGCACCCGCCGTGGGGCGGTATGTGGCGCTGGGTGATTCGTATGCCGCGGTCGGTGATCTGCTCGATCAATACGGCACGCCCGGCTGTTTCCGATCCCGGAAGAACGTGGCGAATTTCCTTGCCGCCGAACTGCATCCGGCCGAATTCGTGGATATGAGCTGTGGTGACGCCACCACCGCGAACATGACCGTCCCGCAAGCGGTCGGTCTCGGGGTGAATCCGGCGCAGTTCGACGCCCTGATCCCGGACACGGATCTGGTCACCCTCAGCATCGGCGGCAACGACCTGAATCTGCCCGCCACGCTCGGCCCGTGCGGCGTGCTCGCCGTCACCGATCCGGACGGCAATCCCTGCCAGCGCTTCTACACCGCCGACGGCGTGGACCGGCTCGCGGACCGATTGGAGAACGAGATCCGCCCGCGTATCGCGGCGGTGCTGCGCGAACTGCGTGACCGCGCCCCGCACGCGCGGATCGTGGTCATCGACTACGCCAGCCCGCTCCCGGAATGGGGGAACTGTTATCCCGCAGCGCCTTTCGCGCGCGGTGATGTGCCGTATCTGCGGGCGACGGTCGGCCGCCTGGCGGCCATTCAACTCGAGGAGGCGCGCCGCGTCGGCGCGATCGGCGTCGACGTCTTCGGGGTGCCCGGGCACGACATGTGCCAACCGGTGGGCGCGCGCTGGATCGAGCCCCTGGTGCCCGCCGCCGCGACCACCCCGTTCCATCCGAATTCCACTGCGACGGCGGCGATTGCGCGGATGGTGGCCGCGGCCCTCGATTCGAACTAGGGCGAACGCTACGTTGCGTTCACAAGCCGGGTAATGAACGAATGCCGTAGGGAACGGGATAACGCCTGTTGGGCAAGGTAATTCGCAAGCCGGCCAGGCCGAAGCCTACTGCAATCACGCAGGTCGTGTGTTGCAATAGGTTGGAGCCTCGCCGCTGCGGCGGCACTCTGATGAAGGAGCCGCACAGGTGCCCGGAGGAAGACTCAGCCAGGAGGATCGCCGTCTCATTGCCGCGGGTCTGTCCCACGGGCTCGGCTACGCCGATATCGCGCGACAGCTCAACCGGCCCACCTCGACCGTGAGCCGGGAGGTGACCCGCAATGGCGGGCCCGGCCGCTACCGCGCCGAGGTCGCGCAGGCCGCCACCGCCGTGCGCTCGCGGCGGCGCGCGCCACGGCCCAAACGGGTCGAGAGCCCTTCCGCCGCAGACGAATACGGTCGCAGCCCGGAACTGCTGTCGGATTTCAGCACCCGGATCGCGGAATTGTTCGCGCTGACCGGCATGCCCAGAATGGCCGCGGCCGTGCTCGCCCGGCTCTACGCCGCGGATTCGGGCAGCCTGACGGCCGCGGAATTGGTGGCCCGGTTGCGGGTGAGCCCCGCGACCGTGTCGGCGGCGGTCGGCCATCTCGAAGAGCGGGCCCTGATCCGCCGGGATCGCGATCCGGGCACCCGCCGCGACCGCTATGTCCTCGACGAATCAGCATGGTACAGAGCAACTCTCGAGAACGCGCGCGCCAACGAGCGGCTCGCCGCCATGGCTCGCGACGGCGCGGACGCGCTGGGTTCGGCCACGCCCGCCGGGGTGCGGCTGCTGGGCATGAGCGACTATCTCGAGCGAGTGGGCCTGGATATGCTGCGCTCCGCCGAGCGCTGGCGCGACCGGCTCGCCCCCTGAAAACCCGCTCGCGCGCGGGAAACTAGAGCGCGGGTGCCCCGGGCTGCGCGCCGCGGAATGGATTCGCGACGGCAATTCCGGGGAATCTGCGGTGAATGCGATCCACATACCGGCGCACCGTGGAGAGTTCGGCATTGATGCTCTGCCGGGCGTCCGCGGTGGGCGCGGTCTGCAATCGTCGGGTCAGTTTGACTACATGCCTTTCCAATTCATCCAGGAAGATGCGAGCCTGTGCTAACTCGGGATCCTCGCCGGTGTCGGGATCGTCGAATCCCCTGTACTGCATAACGCGGAAGTATTCCACGCAGCCCGGCTCCGCACCGCGCAAATCGATTGCGTCCAGCTGGAATTCGCCGGACGCCCGAATGCGTGCGCCGCATTGAAAGCCACACCGCCGCACGGTCGAGTTTTCGCGATAGCGACCGACCGGATTGGTCAACCGGCCGCCCGGCCGGAGCGACCGGGTGTGAGCGGACCCCCGGGCGATCGAGTAGCCTCGCGAAGCGAGCAGCCCCGGCCCGGCCGGGTGTTCGGATCCCCCGCACCGCCCCCTCGACAGGAATTCGAATGGCCATCAGTTACCTGGAATCGATCGTCGTCGGCGCACTCCAAGGGGTGAGTGAGCTCTTCCCGGTCTCCAGCCTGGGCCACAGCATCCTGCTGCCCGCCTGGGTGGGCGGCAAATGGGCCGACGATCTGAGCATGTCCGCCAAGGACTCCCCGTACCTGGCGCTGCTGGTGGCCATGCACGTCGCCACGGCGCTGGCCCTGGTCATCTTCTTCTGGCGGGATTGGGTGCGCATTCTGCGCGGTCTGTGGGATGTCGTGCTGACCAGGCAGATCCGCACGCCGGAGGCCCGCCTCGGCGTGCTGCTGGTGATCGCCACCATCCCGGTGGGCCTGGCCGGATTACTCCTGGAGAAGGCCGTCCGCAACTATCTCGGCACGCCCGTCCCGACCTCGATCTTCCTGGCCATCAATGGTTTCGTGCTGCTGTCGGCGGAGATCATGCGCAAGCGCGAGCACGAACCGGAGTACAGCCTCACCAGCCCGACCGGCCGCACCGGCGACCTCTCCATGGAGGACACCATCGTGCTGCCCATGACCGATCCGGACCGCGCCTCGGATGTGCGCCTGTCCCGCCTGAGCATTCGCGACGCCACCCTGATCGGCGCGGCCCAGATCGCCGCGCTCTTCCCCGGCATCAGCCGTTCGGGCAGCACCATCGTGGCCGGCCTGTTCAAGGGCATGCGCCACGAGGATGCCGCCCGCTTCGCCTTCCTGCTGGCCACGCCCGTCATTCTCGCGGCGGGTGTGCTCAAGATGCCCGAGCTGTTCAAGCACGAGAATCACGCCATCCTCGGCCCGGCCTTCGCGGGCAGCGTGGTGGCGGGCATCCTGTCCTACATCTCGGTCAAGTTCCTCACCGCCTACTTCGAGACCAAGACTCTGACCCCGTTCGCCATCTACTGCCTGGTCGCCGGGCTGGGCAGCCTGGTCTGGTTCACGATTCGCTGAGCTTCCCCCAACGAGAAATGCGCTGGCGCGCACCCTGAAAAAGGGTGACGCGCCAGCGCATTTCTCGTGCTGTCAGTGACCCGCGGTGGTGGTCACCGGCGTGGTGGTGGTCGGCGGCGTGGTGGTCGTGGGCGGCACCGTCGTCGTGGTCACCGGGGGAGTGGTGGTGGTGACGGGCGCGGTGGTCGTCGTCGGATCCGGGGTGACCGTGGTCGTCGTCGGCGGCACCGTGGTGGTGGTCGGCGGCGTCGTGGTCGTGGTCGTGGTTCCGGTCACCGTGGTGGTGGAAGTGGTTGGGGGAGTGGTGGTTCCGGATGCGCTCGCCCGCGCGGCGGCCAGCACGTTGGGTGTGGTGGTGGTCGGCTTGGGCGTGGAGGTCAGCGTGTGCGGGTCCAGCTTCCCGGCCTGCGCCTCCTTGGCCAGTTCGGTCAGCCACGCGGCCGCGTAGTCGGCGGAGCTCACCGGCTTGCCATTGTCGGGATTCTGGTCGTGCCAGTAGTCGAAGTGGTGGCCGGTGCCATTGGGTCCGAGGGTCAGGTTGTACGGGTCGTTCAGCAGCACCGGAATCGTGTTCTGATTGCTGGTGATCAGCCCGATGACCTCGTTGAACACCTTCTGCGGCAGGTAGGCCAGCGGCGACATGTTCTCGGCCTGAATCGAATCCGCCGCGACCGGGGTCGGGTTGTCCTGATTCGGCTTGTAATCCGGCGCCGAGACCTTGAGCAGCACGTCGAGGAAGGTCTCCTTGCTGGTCCACCAGCCCGGGTTGTGCGCGATATCGGCGAAGGCGTCGCCCGCGATCTTGCCCAGCACCTCGGCCACCTGGATGCCGGTGGTCGGGGTGAGGGTGTTGTCGTTCTGGATCTGGTCGACATTGATCTGACGGCCGACATTGATGGCCAGCTGCAGCAGCGAGATGTTCTTCGGTGCGGCGCAGGTGAGATCGCCGTCGGAGCAGAAGGACGCGATCCGGCCGTTCAGCGCGCCGAAGTCCCCCTGGTGATCCACCAGCGCGCCCTGACCACCGGCGACATCCTTGCCGGTCTGGTAGCTCTGATCGAAGTTGTCGGGGTGGTTGGGATCCTTGGCCCCGATGAACGGACCGTCCCCGGCCGAGCGGCCCGAGTCGGCGAGAATCACCACACCGGCCACATTGCCCGGATCCACGATCCCGTATTTGCCGTCCGCGCCCGCGGTCTGATGGCCGATCGCCATGGCGACCCGGCGCGTGACGTCCGAGCCCTCGCTGTAGCCGACAATCGCGAACTTGGTGTTCGGGCAGGCCGCGGAGATATCGCGCATGACCTGCTCGGTATTGGCGACGCCCTGGTTGACCGAGTCCTCGTAGCTGTTCAGGTTCGCCGGGTAGGAGACGTACACGGCCCAGTACGAATTGGAGTCGACCGAACCGCCGGGCGCGTTCACCACCGGATCCACCCAATGGCTCTGGTAGTCGTCCGACAGCGCGGCGGGCAGCTCGTTGCCATTCGCGTCGACCAGCATCTTCGTGGTGCCCGGCTGCGGCGAGTCATTGCGCCCGGCGACCGAGATGGTCACCATGTCATGGCATTCCGTGACCGACGCCTTCAGGGCCGGATCGGCCTGTTTCGAGTCCGGTGACGACGTCAGCGCGAACGTCGCCGCCACCGCCGCGGCCACACCCAGCACCGCGGGTGCCGCCACCGCTGAAGCAATGCGATGTCGCTTCATGAAGTCGCGAATATCCATGCCCGAATCCCCATTTCACCCCGACAGTGAATTGTCAGGCCCCCTTCACGGTCGGGCCATCTACCACCGGAGACGTCGTCGCGGGCGATCCGAGCGTTACTTTCGCGAATGAGTCGTCATCCCAGCATGACTCGAGTGCGCCGCGCCGAAGTGGGCTGGGTCACAACGGCGCGGCATGGCTATGAGTACCCGGGAGCGCGGTCGTCAAGCCCCGATGGGCTTGCCGAAGAACGAGGCCAGGGTCTCCCCGAGGGTGTCGCCCAGGGTCTGCAGTTCGCCCGGGGTGCCGAGCATCGACGGCGAATCGGTGGTCGAGCAACCCGCTTGCGCGGGAACACCATCGAGGCGGTCGAAGAGCCACAGCAGGGCGGCGGGACCGCCGACCACCTCGGCGACGATGTGCTCGCTGGCCCAGTCCCGGGTGTAGGTCACCTGGGCCTTCGGGTCCTGGCAATAGGTGTCGACGAGCTGATCGGCGGAAGCGAGCGGCAGGATCTCGTCCCACTTGGAATGCCACATGAACACCGGCATGTCCGGCAGGCTCTTGCCGAGGCGAGTGTCGTCCAACATGGCCTGCACCGCCGGTTCCCGCAGCGGGTCAGGGGAATTGATCATGCCGGTGATATTGAGGAACGGCAGCAGCGCCGACTGGTACTGCACGCAGAACGGGGCCTTCACGGCGCGCAGCAGCTGGCCCACCGGGTCGAGCTTTCGATCCAGCAGCGCGTTGAAGTCCGGATACTCGCGCGCGAGGCCGAGCACCGCGCCGAGCACCAGCCCGGAGGTGGCCTGATTATTGGCCATGAGCAGCGCCGCGCCCAGATCCGCGCCGGTGCCGCCGGAGGCCGCGCCCACGATATTCAGTTCCGGCGCATAGGTTTTGCGCAATTCGGCGGCATGCATGGTGGGCATGGACCCGCCCGAATAGCCGTACATGGCCACCGGTGCGCCCGCGCCGACGCCGAGCGGGGCGAAGGAGGTGGCGGCGCGAATGCCGTCGAGGGTGATCCGCCCGGCCAGCGGGCCCGCCGCGTACGCCGAATTCGGGCCCTGGTGATCGGGAATCACCACCGCGTCGCCCTTCTGCAGGGCGGCCTGCGCGAAGAGGAATTCGGCGGGCGCGACGATCTGGCCGACGAACGGCGCGACCGAGAACTGTTGCAGCGCATAGGAAGGACTGCAATAACCCGCGGTGGAATCCTCGGCGATCTGCACCGACAGCAGTTTGCGCGGGGTGGGGGCGACGCCGCGCGGTTTGAGCAGTGTGGCCACCGCCGCGATCGCCTCGTCGCGACTGTTGTTCGAGCGGTAGGAGACCTGCCAGGCGTCCACGTTCAGCGGAATCAGCCCGAAGTTGGCGATATTCACCTGCCGGGCCGCGATGATCTCGCCGGGCGCGGCGGCCGCCACCACTTCCGCGGGCGGGTTGTAGAAGCCCGGATCGAGTTCCGGCGGCAGCGGCAGGATCCGCGCGGGCTGGATCGGCGGCAGCACCGGATCCGCCGGATCGGCCTGCGCGGGGCTCGCGGTGAGTGCCGCGATCGTCACGGTGCTGATGGATAGGAGTCCGAGCCGCACGATCCGGCCGGTCAAGCGCCTGGTCCTCATCGACCTACTTCCTCGCCCTGAATTTGTGAGACTAACCAGTCTCAATATTTGCTGTAACACTATGTCACGCGTGTGACCTGGCTCGCAATATCCAGTCGTGGCGGAAAATGTCCATCCGATGAGGGTGGATCGCGCTCTTGCTTGGAGCGCACTCCAACTCGCTAGGGTTGGAGAACATGAGCAAAGTGTGGTTCATTACCGGCGTTTCACGGGGTTTCGGGCGGGAATGGACGCTCGCCGCACTCGAGCGCGGCGACCGCGTGGCGGGCACCGCGCGCGATCTGAGCACCCTGGACGAAATCGTCGCCAAGTACCCGGACACCTTCCTCCCGATCCGCCTCGACGTCACCGACCGCGAGGCCGACTTCGCCGCCGTCGCGCAGGCCGCCGAGCACTTCGGCCGCCTCGACGTCGTCGTCAACAACGCGGGCTACGGCCAGTTCGGCATGATCGAGGAACTGACCGAGCAGGAATTCCGAAACCAGTTGGAGACCAATGTCTTCGGCGCGCTGTGGGTCACCCAGGCCGCCCTGCCCATCCTGCGCGGTCAGGGCAGCGGCCACATCATCCAGGTCTCCAGCATCGGCGGCATCTCCGCCTTCCTGAACCTCGGCGCCTACCACGCCTCGAAGTGGGCCCTCGAGGGCTTCTCCCAGTCCCTCGCCCAGGAGGTCGCCCCCTTCGGCATCCACGTCACCCTCGTCGAGCCCGGCGGCTTCGATACCGACTGGGCGGGCCCCTCGGCCTTCCACGCCACCCCGAATCCGGCCTACGACGCCGCCCGGGCGGCCCGCGCCGCCCAGCGCAACAGCGTCAAGCGCGGTGACCCGACGGCCACCGCCCCGGCCATCTTCGCCGTCGTCGACGCCGACGAGCCCCCGCTGCGCATCTTCCTCGGCGAGGCCCCCCTGGCCATCGCCACCGCCGACTACGAGTCGCGCCTGGAGACCTGGCGCAAATGGCAGCCGATTTCCGCTGCCGCCCAGGGCAACTGAGCGGTAGCGGCACGGCCCGATGCCCTCGACCGGATGCGGTCGAGGGCATCGTCGTATTCGAAACCCGCGGCTGGGCAATCAGACCCGACGGCGGCCCCAGCGGCTGCGTGAGCCCCATTGACGCGGCGTCGAGACCCGCGCGCTGAACCCGGCCATGTGCAGGGCCAAGCCCAGCAGTCCGGCGATGACGAAAACACTCACTCCCACACCGGTGGTCCGGTCGGCGAGCTCGAGCAGGAGCGCGATCGCGAAGAGGATCGCGGCGATGATGGCGAACATGATGGTCGGATACCCGCATCCGTAGGCGGAACACACAAACGCGCGAGCGTTTCCGGATCGATTCTTCGTAGCTTCTGACAAAAGCATGTTTATTTGTGCGATAAACCGATTCGTTCGAAGGTCGCCGAAGCACCGATCATAGGTTCCTGCAAACTCTTGCGGAGCACCCCGGATCAGCTTGACCGATGTGCCGCACGCCACGTACTTTCGGGCGTACCGACACATGTGAGCTGCTTGGAAGGAGGCGAGTCGGAATGTCGATCACGGTCATGGCCGCCACCCCCGACCTGCGTCACCTGGCTCACCGGACCGCCTGGGTCCCGGGTCGTGTAGCGCACGGCTTCTGAGCAGCCAATTCCCGGCGCGCCCGCTAGCGGCCCCGGCGTCATCGCTCTCTGTCACCGCCTGCGGCATGTCTCCTGCGTGCTGATTCGCGCTCCGGGTTCTCGGGCTGCGTCACCGAAATAGAAAGCTCCTGAAATGGCGACTAGGATTATCAGATCGACCGCGCACCGAAATGAGGATGTGCCATGGTAGAAGCGCGGATCACGGTCAACGGGAAAGTCACCCCGATTTCCCCGGCGGCCCCGCACACGACCGTCCTGGATTTCCTGCGTGATCGCGGTTTCACCGGGAGCAAGGAAGGCTGTGCCGAGGGCGAATGCGGCGCCTGTTCGATCATGGTCGCCCGCCCGGGTGTGGAGGCGAAGACCGACTGGGTCGCCGTCAACGCCTGCCTGGTTCCGGTCGCCTCCCTCGACGGTCAGGAGATCGTCACCGCCGAGGGCCTCGCGACCCTCGACGGCTCCGGCACCCCCACCGAACTGCACCCCGTGCAGCAGGAGATGGCGGTGCGCGGCGGTTCCCAGTGTGGTTACTGCACACCGGGATTCATCTGCAGCATGGCCTCGGAGTACTACCGTCCCGGCCGCTGCGGCGGTGCCGCCGCCGCTGAGACCAACGGTGCGGCGACCAACGGTGCCGAGCACGCCCACGAGGGCGATCACGAGCACGGCCCCAATGGCTTCGATCTGCACTCGCTGAGCGGAAACCTGTGCCGCTGCACCGGTTACCGCCCGATTCGCGACGCCGCCTTCGCGCTCGGCGCGCCCGAGGCCGACGACCCGTTCGCGCAGCGCCGCGATCAGGACGCGCCCGCGCCGGTCGCCACCGAGTACAGCCAGGACGGCCGCACCTTCCGTCGTCCCGAGACCCTCGCCGAGGCCGTGCAGTTGCTGCGCGAGCGCCCGGACGCGGTGCTGGTCGCCGGTTCCACCGACTGGGGCGTCGAGGTCAACATTCGTTCGCGCCGTGCGGACTACGCCATCGCGATCGATCGCCTGCCCGAACTGCGTGGCCTGACCATCGCTTCCGATCACATCGAGATCGGCGCGGCCGTGCCGCTCACCGAGATCGAGCGTCGCCTGGACGGCAGCGTGCCGCTGCTGGCGCAGCTGTTCCCGCAGTTCGCCTCCCGGCTCATTCGCAACAACGCCACCTTCGGCGGCAACCTGGGTACCGGTTCCCCGATCGGTGACTCGCCGCCGGCGCTGCTCGCGCTGGGTGCGTCGGTGGTGCTCGCCTCCGCCGACGGTGAGCGCGAGGTCGAGCTGGCCGACTACTTCACCGGCTACCGGCAGAGCGTGCGTCGCGCCGACGAGCTCATCCGCGCCGTGCGCATCCCGCTGCCGCTGGCCGAGGTGACCGCGTTCCACAAGATCGCCAAGCGGCGCTTCGACGACATCTCCAGTGTCGCCGTCGCTTTCGCGCTCGACATCGAGGACGGCGTCGTGACCCGGGCCCGCATCGGCCTGGGCGGTGTGGCCGCCACCCCGATCCGCGCCCGCGACACCGAGGCCGCGCTGATCGGTCGGCCCTGGAACACCGAGACCGTCGAGGCCGCCGCCGCCATCCTGCAGGGCGAGGGCACGCCGATGAACGATCACCGCGCCAGCTCCGAGTACCGCGCCGCGATGCTCGGGCAGAGCCTGAAGAAGCTGTACGCGCAGACCACCGAGGCGGTGCTGTCATGAGTCATCTTTCCGAGCGTCCCGAGAAGCCGGTAGTCGGCGTACCGATGCCGCACGAGAGCGCGTCGCTGCACGTCACCGGCACCGCGCTCTACACCGACGATCTGGTGTACCGCACCAAGGACTGCCTGCACGCCTACCCGGTGCAGGTCTTCAAGGCGCACGGCAGGATTCGCGCGCTGAACACCGAGGCCGCCTACGCGGTGCCCGGTGTGGTGCGCGTGCTCACCATCGCCGACGTGCCCGGCGTCAACGACGCGGGCATGAAGCACGACGAGCCGCTGTTCCCCGAAGAGGTCATGTTCAACGGCCACGCGGTCGCGTGGGTGCTGGGCGACACCCTCGAGGCGGCGCGGCTGGGTGCGGCGGCCGTCGAGGTGGACCTCGAGGAGCTGCCGTCGCTCGTCACCGTGCGCGAGGCGATCGAGGTCGAGAGCTTCCACGGCGCGCGCCCGACCATGATCCGCGGCGATATCGATGAGGGTTTCGCCAACTCGGTGCATGTGTTCGAGGGTGAGTTCGAGTTCAAGGGCCAGGAGCACTTCTACCTCGAGACTCACTGCGCGCTGGCCCAGATCGACGAGGCCGGACAGGTTTTCATCCAGTCCAGCACCCAGCACCCGTCCGAGACCCAGGAAATCGTGGCGCACGTGCTCGGTCTGCACAGCCACGAGGTGACCGTGCAGTGCCTGCGCATGGGCGGCGGCTTCGGCGGCAAGGAGATGCAGCCGCACGGGTTCGCGGCCATCGCCGCGCTCGGCGCCAAGCTCACCGGTCGCCCGGTTCGCCTGCGGCTCAACCGGACCCAGGACCTCACCATGTCCGGTAAGCGGCACGGCTTCCACGCCTCGTGGAAGATCGGCTTCGACGCCGAGGGCCGCATTCAGGCCCTGGACGCGACGCTGACCGCCGACGGCGGCTGGAGCCTGGACCTCTCGGAGCCGGTGCTGGCCCGCGCGCTGTGCCACATCGACAACACCTACTGGATCCCGAACGCGCACGTCGCGGGTCGGATCGCCAAGACCAACACGGTCTCCAACACCGCCTTCCGCGGTTTCGGCGGTCCGCAGGGCATGATCGTGATCGAGGACATCATGGGCCGCTGCGCCCCGCTCCTCGGCCTGGATCCGGCGGAGCTGCGCGAGCGCAACTTCTACGCGCCCAACCAGACCACCCCGTACGGTCAGCCGGTCGGGCAGACCGATCGCATCGGCAAGATCTGGCATCAGACCCAGGAGAACGCGGACTGGGCGCAGCGGCAGCGCGAGATCGCGGCCTTCAATGCCGCGCACCCGAACACCAAGCGCGCCTTGGCGATCACCAACATCAAGTTCGGTATCTCGTTCAACCTGACCGCCTTCAACCAGGGCGGTTCGCTGGTGCTGATCTACAAGGACGGTTCGGTCCTGATCAACCACGGCGGCACCGAGATGGGCCAGGGCCTGCACACCAAGATGATGCAGGTCGCCGCGACCACGCTGGGCATCCCGCTGCACAAGGTGCGGCTGGCTCCGACGCGAACCGACAAGGTGCCCAACACCTCCGCCACCGCGGCCTCCTCGGGCGCGGACCTCAATGGCGGCGCGATCAAGAACGCCTGTGAGCAGTTGCGGGCGCGCCTGGTCCAGGTCGCGGCGACCCAGTTGGGCGGCAACGCTTCCGATATCCGCATCATCGACGGTGTCGCGACGCTGCTGGGCAGCGACAAGACCCTCGACTGGGACACGCTGGTGCACACCGCGTACTTCCAGCGCGTGCAGCTGTCGGCGTCGGGCTACTACCGCACCGAGGGCCTGCACTGGGACGCGAAGATCTTCCAGGGCTCGCCGTTCAAGTACTTCGCCTACGGCGCCGCCGCGACCGAGGTCGAGGTGGACGGCTTCACCGGCGCCTACAAGATCCGCCGCGTGGACATCGTGCACGATGTTGGCGACAGCCTTTCGCCGCTGATCGACATCGGTCAGGTCGAGGGCGGCTTCGTGCAGGGCGCGGGCTGGCTGACGCTCGAGGACTTGCGCTGGGACACCAGCGACGGCCCCAACCGCGGTCGGTTCCTGACCCAGGCGGCCAGCACCTACAAGCTGCCGTCCTTCTCGGAGATGCCCGAGGAGTTCAATGTGACGCTACTCGAGGACGCCACCGAGGAGGGCGCGGTCTACGGCTCCAAAGCAGTCGGCGAGCCGCCGCTCATGCTGGCCTTCTCGGTGCGCGAGGCATTGCGGCAGGCCGCCGCGGCGTTCGGTGGCGAGGGCACCAGCGTGGATCTGGCCTCGCCCGCCACGCCGGAGTCGGTGTACTGGGCGATCCAGGCCGCGCGCCAGGGCGCCCCGTCGGTGGCCGCGTACGCGACCAACGGCCACGCCGCGAACGGTCACGCCGTGAACGGCAACGGCCACAACGGCAATGGTGTCAACGGCAATGGCAGCAATGGCAGCAACGGTCACGCCGTCACCGGTGCGACCGCGTTGAGCGGAGTCTGACATGACCTGGATCGCCGCGGTCGAGCGGTTGCGAGCCCGTCGGGAACCCGGCGTGCTGGTGACCGTCGCGACCGTGCGCGGCCACGCGCCTCGCAAGGCGGGCGCGAAACTGGTTGTGGGACAATCGGAGTCCTGGGGTTCGATCGGCGGCGGCAATATCGAGGCCGTCGCCATCGACCGGGCGCGCGAACTGCTCGCCCAGCCCGATCCGGAGACGGAGATCATGGACTTCGCCCTCAATGACAAGGTCACCAACCGCCACGGCGTGCAGTGCTGCGGCGGTGCGGTGAGCGTGCTGCTGGAACCGCTGCCGGTGGTGCCCGCAGTGGCGATCTTCGGGGTCGGGCATGTGGGCTACGAGCTGGCCCGCATCCTGGCCCGCCAGGAGCTCGACCTGCACCTGATCGATACCCGCCCGGAGCAGCTCGCGCCGGAACGGCTCACCGTTCTCGACGACGCGGTGGCGCAGGTGCACGTGCATCGGCCGCTCATGCTGCCGGAGGAAGTGATCGCCGAGTTGCCGCCGGGCACCCACGTGCTGATCATGACCCACGATCACGCCGAGGACGCGGCGCTGTGCGACACCGCTTTGCGCACACCGGAACTCGGGTCGATCGGGCTGATCGGATCGGCCGCCAAGTGGGCGCGATTCCAGAAGAAGCTGGCCACCGAGGGCGGTTTCGACGCGGCCACCATCGCGCGGATCAAGACGCCCATCGGGTTGCCGGAGATCACCGGCAAGGAGCCGATCGTCATCGCGGTGAGCGTGGCGGCGGACCTGATCAAGACGTTCGAGGCCGAGCGGCACGCCAAGAACGATGTGGCGCCGGTGCATTCGATCGCGACCAGCGCGTAGCGCGACAACGGCAAGGCCCCGGTTCTCGGTGAGAACCGGGGCCTTGTTCGTGTGCGGGGGCTGCTACCTCAGATGCGGGGGTCTTCGAACAGGTGCGAGGTGTCGTTGAGCAGCCGGACCGTCGCGCTCCCATCGTCGAAGTACGCCACCTCCGAGACCGAGGCGGCCGATATCTCCATGCGGAACAGCGATTCCGGTGGCGCGCCGAGCGCCAGCCGGACCAGCGTCCGCAGCGGCGCGACATGGGAGACCACCGCTACCGTCTGCCCCGGATACCGGGCCAGCAGCTTGTCCCGGGCCTGCTCGACGCGGCGCGTGACCGCATCCAGGGACTCGCCCGTACCGCCCGGCACCGCCGCCGGCGCGGCCAACCAGGCCGCCAACTCGTCCGGATACCGTTCGCGCACTTCGGCGAACGTCAGCCCGTCCCACGCGCCGAAATCCGCCTCGCGCAGTTCCACTTCGAGGCTTACCCGCAATTCCAGCTGCTGGGCCGCGGCCTCGGCGGTCTCCCGGCACCGGCGCAGCGGCGAGGAAACCACCGCGTGCACCGGGCCGAGTTCGGCGAGCCGAAGGGCGGTCGACGCGGCCTGCCACCGCCCGTCCGTGGACAGGGCCGGATCGTCGCCGCCGCTGCCGGAGAATCGCTGCTCCGGCGTCAGCGCCGTCGCACCGTGGCGCACCAGCAGCAGCCGCGTGGGCTTGCCCGCCGCGAAACTCATCGCACCGCCGCGGCTTTCGTGACGAGGTAGTTGCCGAGCACCACGTAGTCGATCTCGGTGCCGAGGAAGCAGCGCAGCGCGTCGGCCGGGGTGCACACGATCGGTTCGCCCGCCACATTGAACGAGGTGTTGATCAGGCAGGGCACGTCGGTGAGCGCGGTGAAGCGGCGCAGCAGCGCGGCCAATCGCGGGTTCTCGCGATCGGTGATCGTCTGCACCCGCGAGGTGCCGTCGACATGGGTCGCGCCGGGGATGACGTCCCGGAACTCCGGCCGCACCGGGAACACGAAAGTCATGTACGGCGAACGGGTTTTGCGGCCCAGCTCGAAGACCTGCGGCGCGTCCGCCTCCAGGACCAGCGGTGCGAACGGCCGGAACGGTTCGCGGTGCTTGACCCGGGTGTTGATGACGTCCTTGATGTCCGGGAACTTCGGGTTGGCCAGGATGCTGCGGTGGCCCAGCGCCCGGGGACCGTGCTCGATCCGCCCCTCGAACCAGCCGATGACGACCTTCTCGGTCAGCAGTTTCGACACCTGGTCGACGATCTCGTCGTCGTCGAGCCGGGTCCAGCCCACGCGATCACCGAACTCGCGCAGCGCCTGTTCGATGGCCGTGTCGTCGTATTCCGGTCCGAGATAAGGGGTTACGTGCGGAGTGGGCTTGGGCCTACCCGCGTTGTCCGGGTGGTTGAGCCAGGCGTGCGCGGCCGCGCCGATCACGATGCCGGTGTCGCTGGCCCCGAAGCTCACCTCCATGTCCGCGAAGCGCGAACCCTCGAACAGCGGAGTGTTGTTGAGGCAGTTGAGTGCCACACCGCCCTCGAACAGCAGGTGGTTCAGGTCCGATTTGGCTTCCAGCGCACGCAATTGGTGATTGGTGACCACGCCCAGCATCTCCTGTGCCGCGGCGGCGACCCGGGCCTGGTATTCGAGGGAGTCCTCGAACGGCCCGAAATACTGCTCGAACAGCGGATCGAGGCCGCGTGGATTATCGGTCTCGAGCGGCCTGCGGAAGCTGTATCGCCCGTCCTCGTGCAGCTGAAGGAGGTCCTCCACGAAGGGATTCGGCGACGGGGGTTCGGCATAGCCCGACAATCCCATCACCTTGTACTCGTCGTTGTTGGGCACGAAGCCCAGGAAGCGGGTGATGGCGCTGAACAGGATGCCGATCGAGAACTCCGCGCCGATGGTCGACTCGTCGAAGACGCGGATCCGGCCGTCGCGAATCTCGCCGAGAACCGACGAAAACCGTTCCGCCCGACCATCACTGACGAGGAAGGCGCTGTCCTTCAGACCGGCGAGGTAGTAGCCGGTCATGGCGTGCGCGTAGTGGTGCGGCACGAACACCACCTTCGCCGGATCCGGGGCGTATCCGGTGCGGGTGGCGAAGTCGGCCAGAATGGCCTCCGGGCTGACGATTTCGATGGCCAGTCGGCGAATCCCGTCCATCAGCTGGCGTTGCGCCGCCGGATCCATGGGTGCGGCGGCGATGTCGGCGATCACCTCGTTGACCACCTCGGTGGACCAATTCCACGGGATGGCAAGCAGATCCACGTCGTCGAAGGTCAGCGCCGCCTGTTCGAGGCACCAGCGGATCGACTGGATCGGGAAGTCGGTGGTCTTCTTGTCCCGATTGAGCCGCTCCTCCTCGACGGCGGCGACCACCTCGCCGTCGATCAGCAGCGCCGCGCCCGCGTCGTGGCCCAACAGGTAGTGCTTGTCCTTGCCGACCGCGCCGAAGTTAGCCGCGAAGAACTCCGAGACCCGGCTGAATCCGTTGCACGCCAAGACGATCATGAGTGTTTCCTTCCGTGCCGAGAACGAGGTCGCGGACGAGTTCTCCGGCCGCGGCCGCCTGACACAGGCCCTGGCCGGAGAATCCCGCCGCGTAGACGAAGGGTCGGGCGGGGTCGCGGCCGATGAAGGCCATGCCGTCCGGGCTGACATCGAGGTCGCCGCTCCACCCGTGCTCGATGCGCTGCCCGGCCAGCGCCGGGAAGGTGGTGCCGAGGTGGACCGCCACCCGCCGCACCCAGGCGTCCCGGGATTCGTCCGGGGCGGGGCGGCCCATGCCGATGAGAATGCGCTCGCCCCAGCTGCGAATGCGCAGGCTGGAGGGGTGCAGGGTCATCGGGAGGGCGCTCGGTGCGGGGGCGGGCGCGTCGGTGAGCAGCATGTCGACCGGGTAGGTGGTGACCGGGACGTCGACACCGGCCATGGCCGCCACCGGTCGAGCCCACGGACCCGCCGCGCACACAATGGTTTCCGCGCGAATATCGCCCGCGGGCGTGTGAACGAGTCCGTCCGGATCGATGCCGGTTACCGGGGTGTCCGTGCGCAGGGCGGCTCCGGCGCGGCGGGCGGCCGCGGCGTAGCCCTGCACGATCGCGGCCGGATCGCAGGCGTAGGCCTGGGGCGACCAGGCCGCCGCCACGATGGTGCTCGGGTCGAGCAGCGGATTGCGTTGCGCCGCTTCGGCGGCGGTGATCAGTTCGACCTCGACCCCGGCGGCCAGGTGGTCGGGGAGCTCGCGCTGGAACTCGGCGACCTGGCTCGCCTCGGTGAACAGCACGAGGAAACCCACCTGCCGCAGGCCCAGATCGTGTCCGGTTCGCTCGGCGAAGGTGCGGTAGGTCGCCAGACTGCGCACGGCGAGCTCGCCGATGAGCGGATTGCCCGGGAAGAAGGTGCGCACCACGCCCGCGGTGGTCCCCGACGATCCGGAGCCCAGGCCCCCGCGGTCGAGCAGGATGGTCCCCGCACCGGCCTCGGCCAACGCGCACGCGG
This sequence comes from Nocardia sp. CDC153, assembly GCF_035818515.1. Taxonomy (NCBI): domain Bacteria; kingdom Bacillati; phylum Actinomycetota; class Actinomycetes; order Mycobacteriales; family Nocardiaceae; genus Nocardia; species Nocardia sp. CDC153. The sequence continues at coordinate 489,660 of NZ_JAYKYU010000001.1, forward strand.
CAGACGTCCCGATGACTCCGCCGCCGATGACGAGGACGTCCGTGTGTTCGCTCACGAGCCCTGACCCACCTCGGCCGGACGCTGCTGGCGCAGGTGATCGCCGGTGTCCCACGGGTACAGGTGTAGGTTCCACGCGCCCAGAGTGTTGACGTAGAGCGCGATTTGGCTCACCACGGCCAGGAAGTCGTCGCGGTCGAGGTGGTCGAGGCAGGCCAGGAAGCGTTGGGTGAACGCCCACAGCGGCTCCAGACCGCAGTAGCCCAGGAACTCGGCCGGGACGCCGACCAGCAGACGGGTCATGTGGCGCAGGGACTCCATCGGCATGCCCTGCACCGCGCCGCGCACCAGGCCGCCGTAGGAGGCGTACCCGAGCGGGCGGGTCTCGCCATTGACGAACAGCAGGGTGGGCAGCACGGTGTCGAAACTGCCGGCCCCCGAGGTGATCACGCCCCGGTGCAGCTCGGCCAGCTCGACCGGTTCGGTGAGCCAGATGCGCTCGGTCTCGGCGTGCACATCGTGGATCAGCCGGTTCGCGTCGGCGTCGGCGGCCGTCAGATGCGGAATACGGTGGCCGCCTTCGGCTCCGGCCTTGCGGACCTCGACCAGGATCGGCCGCTTGGTCGTGTAGACCGAATCCCACACCGCCCGACCGGCTTCCAGCAGCGCGGGCAAATCCTCGGGCCGGATCCGGCCCACCGGCGCGGCGGGCATGGGCTCGGTCAGCGTGCCGTACTTGATGCCCAAATGCTGCAGCGCGGACAGGAATACGGTGCCGTCGGGCGCATCGCGCCGGTCCGGAATCTTGGTCTCGGCGGGTGTGTGCAGCAGCGCGGGGATCGGCGCGACGTGGTACAGATGCTCACCCGCCACCAGCGCGTGGCCCTGCAGGCTGCGGTAGGGCAACGCCTCCCAGAGCGCGTCGGCCAGCTCCGCATTGCGGCCGTCGAGTTCCGCGGTGACGGTGATTCCCAGTTCAGGCCAGTCGATTTCGATATGTCGGCCCGACAACGACTCTGACACGGTGATTCTCCTTGGATGCGAGGTCGGCGGGCGTCAGCGCTGGGCGAAGTGGTCGCGCACGGCGTCGACCTGCTTGGCCATCATGTCGATGATCGTTTCGACGACCTCGAGATCGGCGTCGGGCTCGATCGTCAGCTCGCGCTCCCAGTCGAAGAAGCAGCGAGTGGGATCATTGGTGATCTCCCGGACGCGAATGGTGGCGACATAGCGCTCCACACCCATGGTCGGCTCGATGGAGCGGTAGGTCTGCGAGCGCTGCAGCTCGTCACGACCCGCGATCTCCTGCTGCACCAGGCCGTCGCTGAACACCAGCGTGAAGTTGTAGAGTGCCGGAACCCGTTCCGGCCCGGCGTCTCCCACCCAGTGCACATCCTTGGCCGCGGGGCCCGAGACGATCGACACCAGCTGCAAGGCGTCGCGGACCACGGCCCAGACGGCTGCCGGATCGGCATCGATGACACTCGAGTGATACATGGTGTGTTTGCGCTGAACAGCCACGAAAAATCCTTGTCCGGCAAGGTAATTGCCTAAAGATTGCAAACTTCGTAATGAAGTACACAGGCGGGCGAGTCGCGGCGGCCAGGCCAGGAAGCCACGAACTGTGCGCGGGGTCACAGGCGGGATTTCGTAGACTTATACGAACGCATGTCCGTTGCGAAAGATGTTGTGCTGCAACGCGATAAATCGCGCATCGGAGGGACTTTCCATGACACGGCAAAGCAATGGCGAATTCGTTCGGGAGATGATGCGCTGGCATTTCGGCCCCGAGACCGGATCGCCGTTCTGGCTGGAGCGAGCCAAGGCATTCGACTTCGATCCGCTCACCGACATCCGGGATTTCGACGATCTCTCGAGGTTCCCGAATCTGGTGGACGAGCTGCGCGATGTCGCCGTCCGCGACCTGATTCCGCGCGGCTTCGGCGACGAGCACCGCGCCAGCATCTACGAAAGCGGCGGCACCACAGGGGCACCCAAGCGGGTGATGTTCACCGCCGAGTGGCAGCGCCGGGGTGTCGAGTGGTTCAGCGAACGGCTGGACGCGCACGGCGTGCCCCGAAACATCGACTGGCTCAGCGCCGTTCCCACCGGGCCGCACAATGTCGGAGCCATGGCGGTCGACACCGCCGCGCTGCGCGGTGGCCTGAACTACGCCATCGATCTGGACCCGCGCTGGGTCAAGAAGCTCATCGCCGAGGGGCGAATGGACATGGTCGCCGCGTACACCGACCATCTGATCGAGCAGATCGGATTCATCCTGGCCACTCAGGACGTGGGCCTGCTCTTCGCGACCCCGCCCATGCTGGAACGCCTCGCGGAACGCGACGACCTCGTCGAGCTGGTGAACCGCAAGATCGGCACGATCATCTGGGGCGGAACGAGTTTGGACCCCGACACCCGAGATCTATTGCGCGACGAGGTGTTCCCGGGCGTCAAGCTGGTCGGCGGCTACGGCAGCACCATGATGCTGGGCACCTCCGTGGAACGCCCCGGCCTCGGTCCCGACGAGCCGTGCGTCTTCGACTCGTTCGCGCCGTACACCACCTTCCGGGTGATCGACCCCGAGACCGGCACGGTCGTCCCCTACGGTGAGCGCGGCCAAGTCGTCGTCGATCATCTGAGCCGAACGGCCCTGCTGGTCAACAATATCGAGCGCGACTACGCCACCCGCATCGCGCCGCCCGAGGGCGGTCTCGGTGATTCCGTCGCCGACATCGCGCCCGTCGAATCCTTCAGCGGCGCGACGGTGATCGAGGGCGTGTACTGATGCTCGCCCTCGATACGCTCGGCCCCGGCGGCACCTATCGGTCCCGTCGAGTGGAGACCATCCGCGACGTGACCGGAAATCCGGTCGCGACACTGAGTCTCGCGCCGTCGCTCTATGTGACCCGTGCGATGAAGGCGCTGCGCGCGGCGGCGGACCTGCCCTTCGAGCCCCGGATCGAGGCCCTCGCCGAAGCGGGTCGCGCCTTCGCGACCGAGACGGTGGCGGGACTGACGCCGGAGGAATATCAGCACACCGTCAGCACCACCACGGGACTCCCAATCTCTCTGGTGCGCACGGCCACCGCCGATATCGCGCGGGCCGCCGAACACATTCGGCGCAGCGTGGAAAACGCCCGTCCCGCCGGGGCTGTCACCTCCTGGCGCGATCCGCTCACTCGCTCCGGCCGGGCGGTGTGGACCCGGCGCGGTGCGGTGTTCGCCGTGCACGCCGCGGGCAATCATCCCGCGGTGCACCAGGGTTGGCTCGAGGCGCTCGCGCTCGGCTACCGGGTCGCGGTGCGTCCCTCCCGCCGCGAACCCTTCACGCCGCATCGCCTGGTCACCGCCCTGCGCGCGGCCGGGTTCGGCGCGGATCGAATCATGCTGCTGCCCACCGATCATCGCGCGGCCGACGACATCCTCCGGCACGCCGACCTCGGCATGGTCTACGGCGGTGCCGATGTCGTGCGCAAGTACGCGGGCGATCCGCGCATCCTGCCGCAGGGACCCGGGCGCTCCAAGATCCTGCTCACCGCGGACGCCGACTGGGAACCGGTCCTCGACACGCTCGTGGAATCGATCGGCGGCGGCGCGGGAGTCGGCTGTGTCAATGCCACCGGCATTCTGGTCGAGGGCGATCCCGCGCCCGTCGCGGCGGCGCTGGCCGAACGCCTGGGCGCACTGCCCAGCCTGCCCCCGACCGACGAGCGTGCCGTGCTGCCCGTCATGCCGCTCGAGCCCGCCCGGCGCTGGGACGAGCACCTGCGGAAACTGGCCGCGGGCACCAAGGCGTGGCTCGGCGGTGACGGCATCGTCGACGACCTCGGGGACGGCAGCGCCGTCCTGCGCCCGGCAATCCATCAGCTCGACAGCCCGTTCGCCGACCAGCTCGGCCGGGAATTGGGCTTCCCGTGCGCCTGGATCGCCCCGTGGGAGCCCTCGGCCGGGATCGCGCCCCTGCGCGACAGCCTGGTCCTCACGGCCGTGACGAGCGATTCCGCCCTGGTCGACGAGCTGGTTGCCGAACCGAGCATCGCCAATGTCTACGTCGGCGACCATCCGACGCCGTGGATGGCCCCCGGCCTCCCACACGACGGATATATCGCTGAATTCGTCATGCGTACAAAGACCGTTCTGCGCTGATAGCCCATGGTCAGCAACCGGGAATTGCGGGCGCTTTGTGAGTCCCTACGAAAAGGGGGTCCCACCCCCTACACGGGTTCATGTCTTCTTCCGTAGCTGATTCCCCTCATTTGGATGTGTACTGCTTCACACAAGTTGCACAAACGCAAGGGTTGGGTGTCGCGGACGTCCTCCCGACCGCCAGCTGGGCGGCGGCGCCGGTACGAGATCCGGCAGCCGGGATGTCCCCACCGTCGAACAAGGAGTGACCATGACCTCTACGCAGGAGATCGACGTCCAGGCGCTGGAGCGCGCCTGGATGGAAGAGGCGATCCGCCTGGCCACCACCAGCGTGGCGAACGGCGGCGGTCCGTTCGGCGCCCTGATCGCCAAGGGCAACGACATTGTCGCGGTCGGCCACAACAAGGTCACCTCGACCCTGGACCCCACCGCCCACGGTGAGGTGACCGCCATGCGCAACGCCTGCAAGGAGCTCGGCGTCTTCTCCCTCGAGGGCTGCGTGCTCGTCACCTCGTGCGAGCCCTGCCCGATGTGCCTGTCCTCGGCGCTGTGGGCGCGCGTGGACCGCATCATCTACTCAGCGGACCGCCACGACGCCGCCACCGCCGGCTTCGACGACCGCGTCTTCTACGAGCTGTTCGAGGTGCGTCCGGAGGGCAACTGGCCGACCACCATCGAGCACCTCGACCTGCCGAACCGCACCGAGCCGTTCGAGGCGTGGCTGGCCAAGGCCGACCGCATCGACTACTGAGTCGGCACCGCCTGCTGAGTCGGTAAGGCGAAAGTTTCACTCCCACAAGTGAATGCACCGCTGGGCGGTGGACGACGATCGGGTCGTCCACCGCCCAGCGGTTTTTCGTGCCTGGCGTCAGTAGGTGTAGAAGCCGCGGCCGGTCTTGCGGCCCAGATATCCGGCATCGACCATGCGGCGCAACAGCACCGGCGGCGCGTACTGCGGCTCACCGAACTCCGCGTACAGCGATTCGGCCACCGCGAGGGTGACATCGAGGCCGACGGTGTCGGTCAGGCGCAGCGGTCCCATCGGGTGGGCGCAACCGCTGACCATGCCCTCGTCGATGTCCTCGGCGCTGGCGAAACCGGTCTCGAACATGCGAATCGCATTGCACAGGTACGGGATCAGCAGCGCGTTGACAATGAATCCGGCCTGATCCTTGGATTCGATGGTGCGCTTGCCCAGCACCTCGCGGGCGTAGGCGGTGACCTTGTCCACGACCTCGCGCTCGGTCTTGAGCGTCACCACGATCTCGACCAGCGGCAGCACCGGGACCGGGTTGAAGAAGTGCACGCCCACCACGCGGCCCGGATTGGCGGTGGCGTTGGCCAGCCGGATCACCGGGATCGAGGAGGTGTTGGTGGCCAGGATCGTCTCGGGGGAGACGATGGCGTCCAGCTTGGCGAAGAACTCGGTCTTGAGCGCCTCGATCTCCGGGGCCGCCTCGATCACGAGCTCGCGGTCGGCGAAATCGTCGATGGCGGTGGTGAGGGTGATCCGGGCGCGGGCCGCGTCGGCGTCGGCCTGCTCGAGCCGACCGGACTTCACCGCCCGGGCCAGCGACTTCTCGATCCGCGCCACGGCCGCGTCGGCCGCCTCCTGATCGCGCTCGAGGACCAGAACCGACCCGCCCGCGCGGGCCGCCACCTCTGCGATACCGGCACCCATGGTGCCGCCGCCGATCACGCCGATGCGTTGCACTTGCTTCTCCTTGTACTGGGATTATTCGCCCCCTATCTTGCTCGACGCCGCACCCGGCGAAGTCGGCGGCTAGCGGTTCGGCAAACGGCGAGCGAAGGAAACGAGAACGAGTTACAGTCCGCCCGTGAAATATCTTGTGGGATGCGCACTGGCCCTGTCGTTCGCGACGACGGGTTCGCCGATAGCGCACGCGGATTCCGCACCGACCTGTACCGACACCCCGAATTCCTACACCCCGGGCTGGCAGGTCGGCTGGGCCGAATATCAGGCCGCGATGAAGAGTCCGTCGTCCGGCCAGTCCGGCTTCACGACGCGCACGGTCGATCTCCCGATCACCATCAACGCGCCCTTGGCGAAGGTGTGGACGGTCTACTCCAACCTGCGCAACGACATCGGCCGGCATCCGTTCCTACAGGACATCATCACCCACCGCACCTGCAACGACGGCGTCGTCGAGACCATCGACTTCACCGCCTTGGAGAACGTCCCCATGGGCTCGGTCGACTACCCCGCGAAAACCCAAGCCGAGCAACGCCTCTACCCGGCCGACCACTACTACCTCACCGACAGCTACGACCAGCCCGACGTCATCACCCACCAGAAGATCACCTTCACCGACAACGGCAACAACACCACCACGGTGAACGAACACATCACCTTCACCGCCGACCCCGCCCTCATCGGCTTCACCGCCGACAACGGCACCTCCTCCCACCGCGCCTACCAAGCCGCCCTCAAACGCGACATAGAAAACGGCACCCTCTGACACCCCCGCCCTGGCACACGAAAAGAGCCCCGGATCAATCAGATCCGAGGCTCTCTCGATTGTGGAGCTAAGGGGAATCGAACCCCTGACCTTCTCGATGCGAACGAGACGCGCTACCAACTGCGCTATAGCCCCGCGGGGTCGTTTCCGGCCCGCGCTGGAGAACTTTAGCAGGTGGAAGGGGGAGGGGACGAATCGGCTGGTTGGGAGGGGTTTTGGTCAGGGGGCGGGCTCGCTGTAGGAGTCGAGGACGCGGAGGAAGAGGTCTACTCGGTAGTCGCGGAGGGAGGGGTTGTCGGGCTCGAGGAGGCATTGGGTGAGGGTGCCGTCGTGGACGGCGACGAGGGCTCGGCCCAGGGCGGTGGGGTTGGGGACTCGGCGGCCGTTGCGGCGCATGAGGGTTAGCACGACGGGGGTGAGGGCGGCGGCTATGGCTTCCTCGCGGGCGACCATGACCTGGCGCAGGGCCGGGTTGCGCAGGGCGTGGGCGGTGAATTCGGAGGTGATTCGGAACCACTTGTCGTCGATGGGGACCGCGGCCAGCACCTGCTCGACGGCTCGGCGGGGGTCGCCCGGGACGCCGTCGGGGGTGTCGAGGACGGCGGCGGCATCGGCGAGCATGGCGGCCGAGCGCTGTTCCCACATGGCCAGGAACAGCTCCTCGAGGGAGGTGAAGTTCGAGTAGAAGGCCCCGCGGGTGAATCCGGCTCGCTCACAGACCTGTTCGACCGAACAGCGGCCGAAACCCTCCTCGGCGAACGCGTCGAAGGCGGCGTCGAGCAACCGCTGCCGTGTCTCGGCCCGGCGCGGCCGCGTCTTGACGCCGTTCACCTCGGCACCGTCGCCCGATAGCCCGGATTCGTCATCACCCCTGCTCACGCCCGCATCGTAACCGGTCCACGCACCACCGGCCGGCGCTCGTGTCGCGGTATATCTCTCCTCAATGAGGCCGGGGAAGTCCGGCGGCGTGGGCGGCGGCGGTGAGGACTTGCTCGAGCATGGCGGGGGTGAGGCGGCCGGTGAAGGTGTTCTGCTGCGAGGGGTGGTAGGTGCCGAACAGGTGCAGGGGTGATCGGTCGGGGCGGGCGGGGGAGATTTCGACGTGTGCGCCGTGCGCGAACTTGGGCCTGGGTTTCGGTATCGCCCAGCCGGATTCGGCCAGCGCGGGGAGCAGGGCCTGCCAGCCCCAACCGCCGAGGACGACGATCGAGCGGACCGTCGGGGCGAGCAGGTTCAGCTCGGTGATCAGCCAGTGGCGGCAGTTGTCGCGCTCGGAGGGGAGTGGCTTGTTGTCCGGTGGCGCGCAGTGCACGGGCGCGGTCATGCGTGCGCCGAGCAGCCGCAGGCCGTCGTCGGCGGACACACTGGTCGGCTGGTTGGCGAGTCCGGCCGCGTACATGCAGGCGATGAGCAGGTCCCCGCTGCGGTCGCCGGTGAACATGCGTCCGGTGCGATTGCCCCCGTGCGCCGCCGGGGCCAAGCCCACGATCAGCAGCCGCGCGTCCCCGGGACCCAGGCTGGGAACCGGCCTACCCCAGTAATTTTCGTCACTGAACGCCGCCCGTTTCTCGTGTGCGACCCGCTCCCGCCAGGCCACCAGCCGAGGGCAGGCGCGGCACGCGGTAAGTTCCGCGTCGAGCTGGGCAATTGTGCGGCACACGGACAGATTCAAACGCATCACGGCAAGATCCGTGGGGCGACGCGGCTGTGTCATGTGTCGGACATACCCGAACCGGGTGCGGGGCATACTGAGCGCCGGTAGCCGAGAGTTAGCGATCAGGAAGGGAACCGGCCAGGCATGAGTGATCTCGTCGAGCTCGGCAACGCGGTGGACGCGGCGCAGAGCGCGGGAAACCTGCTGGGCGTGTTCGCATTCGGGGTGTCGGGCGCACTGCTCGCGGTGCGGCGGCGCTTCGATGTGGTGGGCATCGCGGTGCTGGCCGTCGCCACGGCCACCGGCGGCGGTGTGATCCGCGATGTGATCATCGGCCGCACCCCGCCCGCGGCCTTCGTCGACGTCTCCTATGCGGGGGTCGCCCTGCTCTCGGCGGTGCTCATCTTCTTCTGGCATCCCCCGGTCCGGGTGGTCCGCAGTCCGCTGATGATCGCCGACGCCATCGGCCTGGGCGTCTTCTGTGTGACCGGCACCGTCACCGCCTTCCAGTACGGCATGTCGGCCACCTCGTCGGCGGCATTGGGCCTGGTCACGGCGGTGGGTGGCGGTGTCATCCGCGATGTGCTGGCCGGTGTCACCCCGAGCGTCCTCAGCGACGGCGAGCTCTACGCCGTCCCGGCGTTGCTCGGTTCGGCGGCCACCGCGACCCTGCTGCACTACGGCCAATACACCTACTGGACAGGCGGTTTCGCCGGTGCCGGTGCGGTGGCGCTGCGCCTGATAGCCCTGTTCCGGCACTGGCACGCCCCCATGGCGCGCCCGCATCGCCGCCGCCGCGACGACGCCCCTTCCGCCTAGCCCCTCGATCCCGCTGACCGGAACCCACGCGGCCACGCGGATGGGAGAGGCTAGCCTCTGTCGTGTCGCCGAGCACGGTCCGGGGTGATTGATAGCATGGCGAAGGCTTGGCCGACCGGCTGTGAACCACACCTCCGAAAGAGTTCCTTCCAATGCAGTTCGAGATCGTCGAGCGGGACGAGACGTGGGTGGCCGGGTTGCCGGTACGCAGCCCGAAACGTGCCCTCGGTGAACTGCGCGATCACGATCTGGAAGTGGCCTGGGCCGCCGTCCTGCATCAGGAACTCGGTGGCCCGCTCGCCTCGGCCTACACCGACTACGCGGCCGAGATCGGCACCTACAACACCCAGATCGTCGGCTACCAGTGCGCCTCACTCGACGAGGTGACCCGCGGCCACGTGGTGGCCCGCCTCCCGCGCGGCACCTACGCCCGCTTCTCCTCGGTCGGCAACTTTCCGCAGGTCATGACCGATTTGTGGACGCAGATCGCGTACGCGGAAGAGCACAAGCAGATCAGGCGCATCCACACCGGCGACTTCGAGACCTACCCGCACGCCTACAAGATCGACCTCTACCTGGCGGTCGAGCCCTCATGACCTATTCGATCGTCGTCCGCCCCGGCGGCGTCTACGGCGGCCTCGTGGTTCCCCGGGTGCGCCCCAGCTTCAAGGTCTCCAACAGCGAGCTCATCGAGTTCCTGCGCGATCGCCTGCGCGATCGCGAAGGCGTCGAACGCCCGCTGGCCACGGTCTACGTCCCCGACCCCGCGGGCAACTACAACGTCCTGGTCTCCTACGAATACCCGGGCCCCGACGACGTCCCCGTCGGCGACGTCCTCATCCGCGTCCCCAAGGGCGTCTACGCCCGCTTCCGCCCCAACGGCGACTACCACGATCCGGCCGAGGACGTCTGGGCCCAGGTCGACGACGCGACCGCTTCGGCCGAGATCACCCGCGCCTACCGTGAAGAGATCGAGATCTGGTCCGGCCCAGCCGAACTGGAGCTTTTCATCTCCATCCTGGTGTGATTGCTGACAGTTAACTAACTGGGAACCGACTGGTCTTGTCGCAAAATTTCATGACTGATAGCAATGGTTTGACCTGGGGGAGTTTCTGGAGGTGCGACTGGGTTTCGGGGGATTTGCCGGATGCCTGGACAATTTCAGTTGGCTGACGGATACTCCCCTAGGTGCCCAAGCCGGGCACGGTTGATACAGGACCGTATCGGGCGGGAACACAAGAGGATGCGCGAAGTAAGTGCATTAGTGGAGCGGAACAATATGGCAGTCGAACCGATCGCGCTTGTCTCGACGGAAAGCCCTGGTAGCGGGATGCTCCGATGCACTGACGCGCAGTCCGGATGCACGATTCTCATGGGTCCGCCGCACGCGAATCCCCGCCTGTGGCGCGAGTATTTGGACGGCGCGCTCGAGGTTTACCGGTACTACGGCGCCGAGGAGGCCGTCGAGTACGACGCCTGGCTGGACGGTTCCTGCACGTCACTGTTCTGTGTGGCCTTGAACTCGGAGGGCCGCGTCGTTGCCGGCGTGCGTGCGGAGGGACCGCACCGACATGTGGATCAGGTGCACGCAGTACGAAGTTGGTCAGGTCGTATCGGTGACGCCGCATTTCGCAGGTTGGTCGCCGATCAGATTCCAGACGGTGTTGTTGAAGCGAAGACCGGCTGGGTGGCTCGCGACGCGGAACATCGGCATGCGCTGGCGGATTGGGTCGCCCGGGCGATCGTGCAGAGCGCGCTGCTGCTGGGTGTCCGGTACTCCACAGGTATCGCACCCTCGCACGTGCTCGACCGCTATCGGACGACCGGAATGACCGTGGTGTGGTGGATCCCTTCGTCGGGGTATCCGAACGAGCGTTACATCACCCATCCGGTGTGGTGGGACATGGAGAACTACCAGGCGCTCGGCACGCCCGAGCAAGTCCGGCTGGTGGAGTCCGAACTGGCCGAGTTGCGGGCCAGCGGCCCGGTCGGCTGGACAGGCGGCGAAAGACTGGCGCAGGCATGAACAGCGATTCTGCGGCGGGCGGTGAATACCGGCCGCTGCTGCTTGATGAGTTCCACCCCGACGACGCAGTACGACTTTCCGAGTTGCGCGCGGATGTGACGATCGAATTTACGGATTTGCGCGATTTGCTGCGTTCCGAATTCTTTGGCTTGCTTGATCGGCCGGAATTGTCGGAAGGTTCTGAATCTGATCGCTGGATTTACTATCCATGGCGTCGCGCGGTCATTGCCCTGCCTGGACCGCAATTGCTTCGCGCTGTGCGTTTGGACCGGAATCGCAATCACCTCACCCGCCCCGAACAGGACAAATTAGGACGGTTGAGCATCGGGGTCGTCGGGCAGAGCGTGGGCCACGCCGTCGCGTATACCCTGGCGCTCGAGGGCATCTGTGGCCGACTACGACTGGCCGACTTCGACACCATCGAGCTCTCCAACCTCAATCGCGTCCCCGGCTCGATCTTCGACATCGGCCGGAACAAGGCCGTGGTCACCGCCCGCCGGATCGCCGAGCTCGATCCGTACCTGCCCGTGGAGGTCTTCGAGGCGGGTGTCGGTGACGACAATATGGACGACTTCCTCTCGGGCTTGTCCATAGTGGTAGAAGAATGCGACTCGTTGGATATCAAGCTGTCCGTGCGCGAGGCTGCCCGTCGGCACCGTCTCCCGCTGATCATGCAGTCCAATGACCGCGGTTTGCTCGATGTGGAGCGATTCGACCTGGACCCGGATCGGCTGCCCTTCCATGGCATGCTGGGCGGTACTCGGGCAGCCGACCTGCGCGGACTGTCCACCCGGGACAAGGCCCCCCACGTCATTCGAATCCTGGACGGTCGCAATCTGTCCGACAAGCTCGCTGCCAGCATGGTGGAGGTCGGCGAGACTCTGAACAGCTGGCCGCAGCTCGGTTCCGAGGTGCTTCAGGGTGGTGCGATCGTGGCGTCCGCGGTGCGGCGAATCGGTCTGGGGATGAAGCTTCCCTCGGGCCGCACCCGGGTGGATACCGAGCGGTCGATGGACGAGATCGCCGAACCCATACCGACCGAGGATCTGGTCTGGTCGGAGGAGGTCCCGGACGGGCCGCTGCCCGAATCGGGAATTGCCGCGGTGCTGGCCTGCGCGCAGCGCGCGCCATCGGGTGGCAATGCTCAGCCGTGGACCCTGCGCGCGGACAGCCGCGCCGTGACGATTTCGCTTGCGCCCGAACGCTCTTCGATGATGGATATCGGCTATCGGGGTAGTGCATTGGCGGTGGGGGCGGCGCTGTACAACGCGCGCGCCGCCGCCTCTGCTCAGGGCATTCTCGGCGTCAGTACCATCCGCGCCGATGGGCCCGGGCTGCTCACCGCCGAACTGGAGCTGGGGACCGGCGCAGAGTCTGAACTGAGCCGGAACTATCCAGCTCTACTGACACGCCACACCAATCGCGGTGATGGGACCGGGGCCCCGGTGCCGTCAGCGGTACTGACCGCGCTGGAGGACATTGCCCGGTTTGCGGGGGGTGAACTCCGTTGGGTCTCCGAACGCGAGGATCTGGACGCCGCCGCGGCTTTGCTCGCAGAGTCCGAACTGACCCGCTACCTCACCCCCGCGATGCATACCGAGATGATGTCCGAACTGCGCTGGCCCGGAGACGATCTGCGCACCGGAATGGATCTGCGCACCCTGGATCTGGCACCAGACGAGGTGGCCAAGCTCGAAATCGCCCGCCGCGCGGACGTGATGGCCCTGCTGCGCGCATGGAAAGGCGGCAAGGCGCTGGTGGAAGGCACCGAGGCGAAGATCCGATCCAGTTCCGCGATCGCTGCGGTGACGCTTCCGATGCCGTCGCCGGACGACCCGTCCGAGCTGGCCGCCTACGCCCGCGCGGGCGAGACTCTGCAGCGGGTCTGGATCGAGGCCGAACGCCACGGACTTGCCGTCCAACCAGTCTCGCCGGTCTTCCTGTTCGCCCGACGCCCCGGGGAACTGCATACGGTTTCCCCAGAGTTCGCCGATACACTAACGTCACTTCACGCCCGCTTCCTGGACCTCTTGGGAGTGCCGGAGCATGAAACGATGGCATCGATCCTGCGTCTCGGGTACGCGGCCGAGCCACCGGTTCGAAGTAAACGGCTTCCCATACCGGACGTGGACGCCCGCGGCGAGTGAGATCGGAGACAAGGTGCCTCGGCGAACGCTCGACTCATTGGTGACCCAGGTCGCCTCGGAGTTGATGGCGGTCGATGCCACCACCATGACGGCGGCCAGTGAACAGGTGCTGTCGTGGCTGGTGGAGCACTTCGACGTCGATTTCAGTTTTCTGCGCTTCACCGATCCCGTGCGCCGGGTGTCGGTGCTGGTCGCAGAGTGGCCGCGGCGGGTCGCCGACGGTGCGGACGACATGCTGCACATTGCCCATATCGATGACCCGGAGTCGGCCCTCGCGCAGCTGTCGCACACCACCGAACCGATTATCATCCGGCCAATTCCCGAATTCGCCAGCTATCAGAGTCTCATTCAGCAGGCCACCGGAATCGAATCGGTCTCCGTGGCTGCGGTGCCGCTGGTGTCGAGGGGCGAGCCCACCGGCGTTCTTGGTTTCATCAAGGCCGGCGACCGTGAGTGGAGCACGCGAGAACTCAATGTGCTCAAGGCGATTGCCGCGCTGTTCGCGCAATTGCAGGCGCGGGTCGAGGCCGAGGAGCGTTTGCGGTACATCGCCATGCACGATGACCTGACCGGGTTGGCGAACCGGCGGGCTCTGCTCGAGCATATGGAGGATCGACTCACACCAGGGAGTTCGGGACCGGTGGCGACGTTCTTCCTGGATCTCGATCGGCTCAAGGCGCTCAATGATTTCCTGGGGCATACGGCCGGAGACAACTTCATCCGTACGCTCGCTACGCGGTTGCGGGAGAATCTGGACCCTGCCGATGTCATCGCTCGTCTCGGTGGCGACGAGTTTGTGATCGTGCCTGCCAAGCCGATGGATGCTGCTGCGGCGGAGCGGGAGGCGAGTCGGATTCAGCAGCTCATTGCGCGGCGGGTGACCGTGGGGGAGGAGACGGTCAGTCGCGGGGCGAGTGTGGGTGTGGCGCTGGGGATTCCGGGGGAGACGACCGTGGCGGATGTGCTGCGGCGGGCGGATCATGCGCTGTTGAGTGCGAAGAGTAGTGGCGGGAATGGGGTTGCGGTTTTCACCGATGCCATGCGGGCGCAGTTCGAGTTGCAGGATGATGTCGAGCTGAATTTGCGTGGGGCCGTGTCGGATGGGTCGCTGCTGCTGCATTATCAGCCCGAGGTGGATTTGCGGACCGGGCGGGTGGTGGCGCTGGAAGCGCTTGTGCGGTGGCAACATCCGACGCGCGGGCTGTTACCGCCGGGGGCGTTCGTCGGGGTGGCGGAGGCGACGAATCTCGCGGGTGAGTTGGGGCGCTGGGTGATTCGGTCGGCGGCCGAGCAGTTCGCGAGTTGGCGGCGGCGGGGGCTGGCGTCGAATGTGGTTATTCGCATCAATGTGTCGCCGGTGCAGTTGGTGAGTCTCGATTTCGTGGAGACCATGGAGGGGATTCTGCGGCGGTACGGGATCGATGGGTCGTCGGTGTGCCTGGAGATCACCGAACACGTTGTGGTGCAGGATCTCGCGCGCACCCAGGTGACCTTGCGCGGGCTCAAGCGGATGGGTGTGCAGATCGCCATCGACGATTTCGGGACCGGGTACTCCTCGCTGTCGCATCTGAAGGCGCTGCCGGTGGACGCGGTGAAGATCGACCGGGGTTTCGTGCAGCGGCTGGGCGCCAGCGCCGATGATCTGGCGATCGTGAAATCCATTGTGGGCCTGGCGGGTTCGTTCGGGCTCGGGGTGGTCGGCGAGGGTGTGGAGACGACCGTGGCCGCGCGCACGCTGGTGGCGCTGGGTTGCTATCGCGCGCAGGGCTTCCTGATCGCCCGCCCGATGCCCGCCGAGGAGGTCGAGGAACATCTGGCGGCGGGTCGCATCGCGCTGGATCTGGACCTGCCGGGGACCAGTCGGTCGGTCCTGCCCGGGTCGAATTGAGCCGCGATCCGGCGACCGTCCGGGCACGACTCCCTAACGTTCCCGCACCCGGCGTGGAATACCGGCCCGGGACCCACTTGCCCAGGAAAATGGGGGCGTAACGGGTACTCACCCGACATGCGAACACTACTGTTCGCGTAGTAGCGTGCGGTCTGACAAGGCTGTCAATTTGAGGATGGTTCGGCGTGCGTAATCGTGGCCTGAGCGGCAAGAAGACCTTGATAACCGGCGCGGCGAGCGGCATCGGCCGGGCCACGGCGCTGGCCGCCGCCCGCAAGGGCGCGCGGCTGGTGCTCACCGACGTGAACGCCGACGGCCTGGACGCCACCGTCGAATCCATTCGCTCCGGCGGCGGCATCGTGGAGGTGGCCGCGGCCCTCGACATCAGCGACTACGACGCCGTCACCGCCTTCGCGGAGAAGGTGCACGACCAGATCGGCCCGCTCGACGTGGTCATGAACATCGCGGGCATCTCCACCTGGGGCACGGTGGAGAACCTCGAGCACCGCCATTGGAAGCGCATGGTGGACGTGAACCTCATGGGCCCGATCCACGTCATCGAGAATTTCATCCCGCCCATGATCGAGGCGAAAAACGGTGGCGCGCTGGTCAATGTCTCCTCCGCGGCCGGTCTGCTCGCCTTCCCGTGGCATGCCGCCTACAGCGCCAGCAAGTTCGGCCTGCGGGGCGTCTCGGAGGTCCTGCGCTTCGATCTGAAGCGCCACGACATCGACGTCCACCTGGTGGTTCCGGGCGCGGTCGACACCCCGCTGGTGCAGACCGTGGACATTGTCGGCGTGGATCGCGACGATCCGCGAATCCAGGCCTGGATCAAGCGTTTCCGCCGTCACGCCAAGTCGCCCGACGAGGTGGCCGAGACCATTCTGAAGGGCGTGGAGAAGGGCACCTACCTCATCCATACCCAGTTCGACATTCGCTTCGGCTACTGGTGGGCGCGCAAGTTCGCCTGGCCCTACGAGTTCGTCATGCGGCGCGCCAACGACCTGTTCACCACGTTCCTGCCCAGGGAGAAGGCGATTCCGGCCAACAGCACGCCGGAATGACGGTGGGGTCGGCCGGAATGCCGGAGGGCTGAACTCGGGGGCTAGGCGGGACCGCTGGCAGCGGGGGGACAGCTATTGGGCTTGGCGCAATTCTCGGCCGCGTGGGTATCGAGGACGCGCGCTCCCGGCCCTTCGTCGCCCAGGTGGTCGTGGGCATTGAAGATCTTGCAGACCCCCAGCGAGAGACAGCCGCACCCGATGCAGCCGGTCAGATTGTCGCGCAGCCGGATCAGCTGTTCGATGCGGTCGTCGAGGTCCTCGCGCCAGGTGGTGGACAGGGTTTCCCAGTCCCGGCGGGTGGGGTTGCGGCCGTCGGGCAGATTGTCGAGGGCGCGGCGGATTTCGGCGAGCGGAATGCCGACACGCTGTGAGATGCGGATGAAGGCCACCCGTCGCAAGGTTTCCCGGGGGTAGCGGCGTTGATTGCCGCTGGTTCGACGGGCTGTGATCAAGCCCTCACGTTCGTAGAAATGCAAGGCGGACACCGAAACTCCGGCTCGTTGCGCGAGCTGACCGGGGGTCAACTCCTTCGCCTGCCACGACGCGGTCTGCATACCTGAACATTACTCCAGGTTTTTCGCGGGTGCGAATTGCATGCCATCCGTGCCGAAGGGAACTACCGTCGTGTCATGGGAACAAAGGCCGCACCCACGGCGCGACCGTTTTCCGTGACCTCGGAGGTCGGCGCGCTGCGCACGGTGCTGTTGCACCGTCCTGGTGACGAGCTGCGCCGACTCACCCCGCGCAACAACGACCAGCTGCTCTTCGACGCCATTCCCTGGGTCGAGCGCGCGCAGCAGGAGCACGACATCTTCGCCGAGGTGTTGCGCGGTCGGGGGGTGGAGGTGTTGCTGCTGGCCGATGTGCTCACCGAGACCATCCAGGCCAGCGGGGCGGCACGGATACAGGGCATTTCGGGCGCGGTGGACGCGCGTCGACTAGGACACGTGCTGGCCGACGAACTCGCCGCGCACCTGAGACGGGTGCCCGCACCGGAGCTGGCGCAGATCCTCATGTCCGGCATGACATTCGACGAACTGCCCTTCGATCCGGACGCCACCTCGCTGGTGCGGCGCATGCACCACGGACACGACTTCGTCATCGACCCGCTCCCGAATCTGCTGTTCACCCGCGATTCCTCGTTCTGGATCGGCCCGCGCGTGGCCATCACCTCCCTGGCCCTGCCCGCCCGGGCCCGCGAAACCTCGCTCACCGACCTGATTTACGCCTTCCACCCCCGCTTCCTGGGCGTGCGGCGGGCCTACGAATCGCACCAGGCACCCATCGAGGGCGGCGATGTGCTGCTGCTCGCACCGGGTGTGGTCGCGGTCGGGGTGGGCGAGCGCACCACGGCCGCGGGCGCGGAAGCCTTGGCGCGCAGTCTTTTCGAGGACGATCTCGCTCACACCGTGCTCGTGGTGCCGATCGAGCAGACCCGTGCGACCATGCATCTGGACACCGTGTGCACCATGGTGGACGTCGACGCGGTGGTCATGTACCCGGCCATTCAGGATGAGCTGTGCGCCTTCACCATTCGCAAGGAGGAGGGCGGCGTGAGCATCTCCGGACCCGATCCCTTCCTGCGGGTGGCCGCGGAGGCCATGGGCATCGGCAAGTTGCGCGTGGTCGACACGGGTCTGGATGGCGTCACCGCAGAGCGGGAGCAATGGGACGACGGCAACAACACCCTCGCCCTGGCGCCCGGTGTCGTGGTGGCGTACGAACGCAATGAGAACACCAATGCGCGGCTCGAAGACGCCGGAATCGAGGTGCTGCGCATCCCCGGCTCCGAGTTGGGTTCCGGCCGTGGCGGTCCGCGCTGCCTGTCCTGCCCGCTGTCGCGTGACGAGGTGTGATGAAGCCATGCTGGACATCCCGGTCGACCACCACTCGACGGTCCCGCCGTACGAGCAGCTGCGCCAGGGCATCATCGCCCGGGTCCGCTCGGGCGAACTCGCCGCGGGAACCAAGATCCCCACGGTGCGGGCCCTGGCGGCGACGCTGAAGCTGGCTCCGAACACGGTGGCGCGCGCCTACCGTGAGCTGGAGCAGGACGGCGTCCTCGAAACCCGCGGTCGCCTCGGCTCTTTCATCGCCTCCTCCGGCGACCCGACCCGGGATCTGGCGGGCCGGGCGGCGACGGAGTACGTGGCGGTGATCCGCCGTCTCGGCCTGGACGACGACGCCGCGGTGCGCTACCTCCACGCGGCGCTCGGGGAAGTCAGCCTCTAACGCCAGCTGGGCAGCCACAGGTGGTCGTGCCAGCTGCCCGGGGTGATGGGCATGGCGGTGAGAATCGGCCACAGCCAAATGAAATTGGCTATGACCAGCGCCAGGTAGAGGCAGACCAGTAACAGCCCCAGGCCTTGTCGTTCGCTGGGCGGTGCGAAGTATTGCCAGCCCGGGGCCCCGGACAGCCGTCGCCCGCTGGGCGGCGCGTGGCCGAGGATGTCGCCGAGCACCAGCGCCATGCCCATGGCCAGGAACGGCGCGAGCGGGACGGCGTAGAAGAAGTACATCTGCCGGTCCAGGTCCAGGAACCAGGGCAGGATGCCCGCGCCGTAGCCGACCAGGACGGCGGCGTAGCGCCAGTCGCGGCGCACCGCGCTGCGCCAGATGGCCCAGGCCAGCATGGGGAAGCACAGCCACCACAGCGCCGGGGTGCCGATGGCCATGACGGCCTTCACGCAGGTGGCCTGGCCGCAGCCGGTCACATTGGTGTCGGCGTAGTAGTAGAGCATGGGCCGCAAGCCCATGAACCAGGTCCACGGTTTGGATTCCCACGGATGGTGATTGCCCGCGGAATTGGTGAGCTCCTTGTGGAAGGTGAGCACCTCGCCGCCGTAGTACCAGAGCCCGCGCAGCGCGCTCGGCACCCAGGAGAAGTCGCCGCCGCGCCCGACCTTCACCCCGACCGCGTACCGGTCGTAGCTGGTCTCGCTGGCGAACCAGCCCCAGAAGGAGGCCAGGTACACCAGGACCGGAATGACGCAGAGCGCGTAGACGGTCGGACCGAGGTCCCGGACCGCGAGGCCCGCCCACGGCCGCCGCACCCGGTAGCCGCGCCGCGCCGAAAGGTCGAAGGCCAGGGACAGCAGCGTGAATCCGATGATCCAGTACGCGCCGGACCATTTGGTGCCGCAGGCGAGTCCGAGCAGCACGCCCGCCCCGAACCGCCACCAGCGCACCCCGAAGCGCGGCCCGTATTCGGTGTCGTCGATCCGGCCCTCCGCGGCGACCAGGGCGATGCGCGCGCGGATATCGTCGCGATCCACCACGAGGCAGCCGAAAGCCGCGGTCACGAACAGCGCCTGGAAGATGTCGAGCATCCCGATTCGCGAGGACACGAAGGTGAGTCCGTCGCAGATCAGCAGGATCCCCGCGAAGGCCCCGATGAGCGTGGACCGGGTCATGCGCCGCACGATGCGAATCACCAACAGCACCAGCAGCGTTCCCGAGACCGCCGCGGTGAACCGCCAGCCCCACGGGGAGTATCCGAAGATCGCCTCCCCGATGGCGATCATCTGTTTACCGACCGGCGGGTGCACCACCAGCCCGTACCCGGGGTTGTCCTCCACCCCGCCGCCGGTCAGCACCTGCCACCCCTGCGGCGCGTAGTGCTTCTCGTCGAAGACGGGCGTGTGCAGATCGGTCGGATAGTTCAGCAGGACGAACCGGGTGATCGCGGTGATCGCCGTGAGGAACAGCGTGACCACCCACCCCCGAGCCCAATCCGTGGGCCCGAAATCGGGTGAGGGCAACAGCGGCGCGGGACTGGACAGCGCCGCCGTCTCCGCCCCCGCCGCCGCCGGTCGCACGTCGGTCACCTGGGTCACGCCCCCGATCGTAAGCGCTCCCCGCCCCCGAGTCCCGCCCCGGTGACCAGGCTGGGCGTAGATAGAGTCGAAGGCGCGCGTGCGGACCATCGACGAAGAGGAGCGGAATGACTGCGGACCCGACCGGTGGCCGACTGGTCTTGGCGGCGACGCCGATGGGGGATATCGGGGACGCCTCGCAGCGGTTGCGGGATGCGCTCGCGTCGGCGGATGTGGTGGCCGCGGAGGATACGCGGCGGACGCGGTCCTTGGCCAAGGCCCTCGATGTCGAGATCGCGGGGCGGGTCGTGAGTTTCTACGACCATGTGGAGACGGCGCGGATTCCGATGCTGCTCGAGGAGATTCAGCTCGGGAAGACGGTATTGCTGGTCACCGATGCCGGGATGCCGTCGGTGAGTGATCCGGGGTATCGGATGGTGGCGGCGTGTGTGGAGGCCGGGTTGCCGATCACGTGCCTGCCCGGGCCGTCCGCGGTGACCACGGCGCTGGCGCTGTCGGGGCTGCCGGTGGAGCGGTTCTGTTTCGACGGGTTTCCGCCGCGGAAGTCGGGGCAGCGCAAGGAGTGGCTGCGGACGCTGACCGCCGAACCGCGCGCGGTGGTGTTCTTCGAGGCACCGCATCGGCTGGCGGACTGTCTGGCCGACGCGGTCGAGGTGCTGGGGCCGAATCGGCGGGCGGCGGTGTGCCGGGAGCTCACCAAGACCTACGAGGAGGTCGTGCGCGGGACCCTGTCCGAGTTGGCGGGGTGGGCGGTCGAGGGGGCGCGCGGGGAGATCACCGTGGTTCTCGAAGGCGCGCAGCCGGTTTCGGCGGAGCCCGCCGACCTGGTCGGGCAGGTGGAGGCACTGATCTCCTCCGGGCTGCGGCTCAAGGACGCGTGCGCCGAGGTATCGGCGGCCACCGGGGCCTCGCGGCGCGAGCTGTACGACGCGGTGTTGGCGGCGCGTTCGGGCGACGGGGATTAGTTCTCGCACATGGTCGTTGGGCTCCGCGCGCTGTTAGAGTCCCGACCATGGTTCCTGAGACCGCCGTCACGGCAAGCGAATCGGCGATCTCGCCGTTCGAGTTGACCGAGGACTTCTACCAGCACCCCCACGCCGCCTATGACCGTCTGCGCGATCGTGGCCCGGCGCATTTCGTGCGTTTCCCGCACGGCGGAACCGGTTGGCTGATCACCGATTACGAGGCCGCCAAGGCCGCGTTCCTGGACCCGACCATCAGCAAGGCGCTCAAATCGCCGGGCGCGCGGGCCGCGCTGGCGGGTGACGGCGCGGGCGCGCAGGTGGCCAGCGCCATGTTCGGCGACATGATGGTCTTCTACGACCCGCCGGAGCACACCCGGCTGCGCACCCTGGTCAATCGCGCCTTCTCCAGCCGCGCGGTGCGCGAGCTGGCCCCGCGCATCACCGAGCTGGCCGACACCCTGCTCGCCGAACTGTCCGCGGACGCGACCGACGAGCTGGACCTGTTGGACCGCTACGCGTTTCCGCTGCCGATGCTGGTCATCTGCGAGCTGCTCGGCGTCCCCAACTCCGAGCGCGACAACTTCCGCGCCTGGTCGACCACGCTGGTTTCCAATGACGAGACCACCGAGGCCCGATCCGCCGCGGTCATGCAATTCGTCGGCTACATCGATCAGCTGATCCGGGCGAAGGCCGACGCACCGTCGGAAGACCTGCTGTCCGAACTCATTTCGGTCTCCGAGGATGGCGACCGGCTCTCCCACCGCGAGCTCATCAGCATGGTGTTCCTGCTGTTGGTCGCCGGATTCGAGACCACGGTCAACCTCATCTCCAATGCGGTCGCGATCCTGCTGAGCGACAAGGGCGTTCGCGAGAAGCTGGCCGCGGATCCGGATCGGGTGCCGGATTTCATCGAGGAGGTGCTGCGCTACGAGTCCCCCGCCAGCGAGGCCACCTTCCGCTACACCACCGCCCCGATCACCCTGGGCGGCGTCGAAATCCCGGCCGGGCAACGCATTCTGGTGTCGATGGCTGCCGCCGACCGCGACCCGGCCCGCTTCCCCGACCCGCACACCGTCGACCTGGACCGCGCCGACAAGAACCATCTGGCCTTCGGCCACGGCATCCACCGCTGCGTCGGCGCACCCCTGGCCCGCATGGAGGGCGGCATCGCGCTGGCCCGGCTGCTCGCGACCTACCCGGATCTGGAATTGGCCGCGCGGGCCGAATTGTCGTGGCGCAAGTCCCTGATCGTGCGCGGCCTGACCGGGCTACCGGTACGGCTGCGCCCCTGATTCACCCGAGTGGTCTCGGCTCCCGCAGAAACTCACCGATCTGCTTCACCGCATCGGCCGCTTCCGGGTGAAAGGACCAGTACAGCTGGAAGGCGTGGCTATCGACCTCGAAGCTGTCGTGTCGCACCGCGACCCCGGCGGACCTCAGCCGTTCCACCAGATCGTCGGTGCCCCGGCCCATTCCGTCGAAGGCAGCCGACTGCACCAGGGTGGGCGGCAGGCCGGTGAGATCGGCCGTCATGGCATTGGCCTCCGGAT
This sequence comes from Nocardia sp. CDC153, assembly GCF_035818515.1. NCBI lineage: Bacteria > Bacillati > Actinomycetota > Actinomycetes > Mycobacteriales > Nocardiaceae > Nocardia > Nocardia sp. CDC153. The sequence continues at coordinate 512,235 of NZ_JAYKYU010000001.1, forward strand.
CGGTGGCCGGACGCTCACCCAGGTAGGCCGATTGGAAGCGCAGATGCAGCTCCACCTCCGCGGGCGCGGCCTCGGCCGGTGCGAAGAAATCGATGGCGGGACAGAGCAGTATCGCCGCGCGCGGCATCGGCAGACCGCATTCCCGCGCGTGCAGCAATACCGCGAGCATGAGCATGGCCCCGGTCGAATCACCGATCAGCACAATCTGTTCCGGAGGCTGACCGCAATCCAGTAGCCAGCGGTAGGCGGTGAACACGTCGTCGCGGGCCGCGGGGAAGGGGTGTTCGGGAGCGAGGCGAAATTCCGGCACCAGCACCCGGCTGCGTCCGGCCTCGGCCATCGCGCCCGCCATGCCGCGGAACCCGTAGGCGGAACCCATCATGAAACCGCCGCCGTGCGCGTAGATCGCGACGGTCTCCGACGCTTCGGCCGGGATCAGCTGGATTCCGGGCACGCCACCGGCGTTGACCGGCTCCAGTAGCACGCCCTCCGGCGTGGGGAACTGGGCGTGCATGGCTTCGAATGCCGACCGCATCGGTGCCAGCTCGCCATTGAAGGTCTCCTCGACCGGACTCCAGATCCGATCCATGCGCGCGGAGAGCTCCCCGCCCGCCGCCCGGGCCGCGGTCAGCGCGGCATCGAGGTCGGTGAGTACGTCGCGGGTGCGGTCCAGCAGTGCTGTCCCGGCCGCGGTCAGGCTCACGCTGCGGGTATTGCGCTCGAACAGGTCGCAGCCGACCAGCTTCTCGAAGGCTCGAATGGTCCGGCTGAGAGCGGGCTGGGTGACGTACAGCCGCTGTGCCGCCCGCCCGAAGTTCAATTCCTCGGCGACCGCGACGAAGGCGCGCAGATGTCGCAGCTCCACCCCTTCGGGGGTCTGAGGTAGCGGGTCGACCATGCGCCGAGTATGCGCCGCGGCCATTCATTCCGCAGCGGCATCGCTGTCTTGCGAACCCGGCAATTCCCCGGGCTTTCCACAACTGCGACCGTATTCACATGGGAAAAATCATTGCAGGACAGTACCTTTCATTGGACGGCGTGACCGAGAGCGGCTGGACCGGGCTGAGCCCGGCGATCTCGCCGATGGACCCGATCACCGCCCCGTATTTCAACGACGCGCAGGTCCAGCAGGCCGTCGGCGAGCTCATGGCCGGAAATGACGCCATGCTCCTGGGCCGCACCACCTACGAGAACCTGAAGGGCTTCTTCACCAGCCAGTCCGGCCCGTACTTCGACGCCGTCAACGCCATGCCCAAGTACGTCGTCTCCACCACCCTGGAGTCCTCGGACTGGACCAACACCACGGTGCTGCGCGACAACCTGGTCAAGGAGATGAGCGCCCTCAAGGACCGTCATCAGCAGATCGGCATCGGCGGCAGCGGCACCCTGGTGCGCTGGCTGATCGCCGAAAACCTCCTGGACGAACTGCAACTGCTGGTGTTCCCCCTCATCCTGGGCGGCCCCGGCGCCCGCTTCTACACCCCCGACCAGTCGCCCGCCGCCTTCACCCTCACCGACTGCCGCCCCCTCGACTGCGGGGTCGCGGTCCTGACCTACACCCGCCAGGCCGCGCAGGCATGACCCGCCGCAGCACCGCCAACGTCTACCTCTCGCTCGACGGCGTGGTGGAAGCGCCGGAGAACTGGCACTTTCCGTATCACGACGAGCCGACCGAGACTGCCCCTACGACTCACCGCCGCAACCACTTTCGGTAGCGGCATCCAATCCCTGACTTACACCAAGGACAACTGATGGAACCCGATAAAGGCTTCGTGGACTCCAAGGACGGCACTCGCATCGCCTATACCCGCTACGGATCGGGCCCGGCGGTCGTGCTGGTCGACGGTGGGCTCGCCGCCCAGGACTTCGGACCCAACAAGTCACTGGCCGAGGCGCTTTCGAGCCGCTACACCGTGTACACCTACGACCGGCGCGGCCGGGGCGGCAGCGGCGAGACGTTGCCGGTCGACGTGGAACGCGAATTCGAGGATCTCGACGCGGTGGCCGATCTGGCCGGTGAACCCGTGATGCTGTACGGCATTTCGTCGGGCGGCGCGCTGATCCTGGACTACCTGCGCAGTGGCCGCACGGCCCGCAAGGTCGCGCTCTACGAGGTGCCGTTCGTGGTCGACGACGGCACCCGGCCACCGGCCCCGGACGACTACGTCGAGCACATCCATTCCCTGCTGGCACAGGGGAAGAACGGCGAGGTGGTCAAGTACTTCATGCGGTACGGCGTGCGGCTGCCCGCGCTGCTGGTGGCCGCCTTCCCGCTCTTCCCGGGCTGGAGTCACCTGAAGACGGTCGCGCCGACCATCGTCTACGACCTCCAGTACGTGGAACAGTTCCAGCGGGGCCGCAAACTGCCCGCCGATCGCTGGACCGACCTCGGTGCGCCGGTCACCGTCATCGCCGGGAGCAAGAGCCCGGCGTGGATGCGCAATGCCAATGCCGCACTGGCCCAGGCGATTCCGGGTGCCACCCATAGGGTCCTGCCCGGCCAGACTCACCTGGTCAAGGCACCGGTCCTGGCGCCCGCGCTCATCGAGTTCTTCGGCTGATTCTTGTTCCGATTGCCCGGGGCCCACCAGTTGGCGGGCCCCATCAGCTTGACCAGGGCCGGAACCAGCAGCATGCGGACCAGGGTGGCGTCGATGACCAGGGCGATCACCATGCCCAGGCCGAGGAACCGCATGGGTGTCAGCGGGGACAGGGTGAACGCGCCGGTGATGAGTACGAGAAGCGTTGCGGCGGCGGTGATCACCCGGGCGGTCTGCACCGTGCCGACGCGGACGGATTCCTCGGTGTCGGCACCGGCATTGTGCGCCTCCACCATGCGGGAGAGCAGGAACACCTCGTAGTCGGTGGAGAGCCCGAAGACGACGGCGATGATGAGCACCATCATTCCGGCCGAGAGCGGGCCGACGCTGATGTGCAGCGCGCTCGCCAGGTGGCCCTGATCGAAGATCCAGGTCAGCACGCCGAAAGTGGCCGCCAGGCTCAGGAACGCCATGAGAACGGCCTTGAGCGGCAACACGATCGAGCGGAAGGCCGCCGCCAGCATGAGCAGGGTCACCGCCACCATGACCGCGATCATGAGCGGGAGCCGGTCCAGGACGGCCGCGATGCTGTCGACGGTCGAGGCGCTCTCGCCGCCGACCCGCAATTCGAGTCCGTCCAGGCGCAGGTCACGCAGATCACGCACGATGTCCTGGGCGCGTGGCGAGCGATCCGGGGCGGCCAGGGCGGCGTGAACGATGGTGGTGTTGTCCCTGGTGTCCAGGGCGGTGGCCTGGCGCACGCCGTGCCGAGCGCTGATTTCCCGCAGCGCGGTGCTGATGGCGGCCGGAGTCGGTGCGCTGCCGTCGGTTTCGCGGACGAGAATGGTCGCACCGCTGTTCGCGGCGGGGAAGTGCGCGCTCAATTCCTCGACGGCGACCCGGGTTTCGTTTCCGGCCGGCAGGGCCGTGTGATCGATGTCCCCGAGCCGGACGCCGCTCAGCGGTGCCGCCAACACCAGCAGAATCGCGCCGACCGCGATGGCGACCGTGCCGGGACGCCGCATGACCGCGGTGACCACCCGGCCCCAGAACCGTTGCGCCCGTAGCTCCGAGCGCTCGAACGCATCCGCTCGCCAGCTCCACTTGCCGATGCGATGGCCCAGCAGGGCGAGGATCGCCGGGAGCGCGGTCACGGACAGGGCCGCGGCCAAGCCCACGGCCGCGATGGCCCCGAACCCCAGCGAACGCAGCACCGACAGCGGGAAGACGAAGGTCCCCGCGAACGCGCACATGAGCAGCAGCGCCGAGAACATCACCGTGCGCCCGGCGGTCCGCAGGGTTCGGGACACCGCCTCCTCGACGGATCGGCCCTGCCCGAGTTCCTCCCGGAACCGGCCGACGATGAAAAGCCCGTAGTCGATGGCCAATCCGAGCCCCAGCAGCGACACCACGTTCATGGCGAACACGCTGACCTCGGTGATTCGCGCGATGATCCCCACCGCGCCGAGCGCGCCGACCACCGCCAGCGTCCCGATGAGCACCGGCAGCGAGGCGGCCACCACCCCACCGAACACCAGCACCAGGACGATGGCGGTCAGGGGGATCGAGATGGATTCGGCCAGTACGAGATCGTGCCGCGACTGATCGCTGATCGTGTCGGCGAGCGCGCTGTAGCCGGTCAGCTTCGTGTCCAGGCCCGGAACACGCAGTGCGGCCGCGATTTTGGGATACTCCGCGACCCGCTGATTGTCATTGCCCGCCGAGAAGACGACGGCCACGGCCTGCCGTCCGTCCGAGGACCGCAGGTAGTTCGCCCTCGGACTGTTCCAATAGCTTTCGACCGGCCGATCCAACAGTGCCGAATCGATCTTCCCGATCGCCGCCGTCACCCGCGGCCCGATATCGGCCAGCGACTGCCCTTCGGGCGCGGTGTAAATGGCGATCACATCCGGATTCTGCGGGCCCAGCCGCTCGGTGACCCAGGCATCCACCGACGCCGACTCACCCTTGGGCACAACGAATCCCGCCGAACTCACCCGCTGCTGCAGCCCCGCCGCGAACAGCCCGCACCCCAGCGCGAAAAGCACGGCCACCACGAGCACCGTCTTGGGTCGAGCCACGACGATCCCGGCCCATGCCGCGATGGGCCCGCGCGGCTCCACTGCGGGGGTCGTCTCTTCGGAATTCTCGACGATGGTCACGGTTGCGCTCCGATCGTTGTGTGCGCTGCGCGGTGGATGGTCAGCGAGCCGCGTCGGAATTCGTCGGCGTCAGTTCGGCTTCCAGCGTCCGGACAATCCGGGACAGGAGGGCGTCCAGGCGTTCCGGGATGCCGCGTCCGCTGCGGGCGGAGACGGTGAGTTCGGTGCGGCCGCCGCATTCGGTCAAGCCCAGCAGCAGCGGCATGGCGACGCTGTGCTGGGGCATCACCTTGATCGCGGTGGGGGTGAAGCCGGGCACCGCCAGCGCGTCCAGGTCGTAGCGACCCATGTGGGACACGGTGGCGGAGGCCAGATTCAGGCCGGTGCGCGCGCCGAGCACGTTCAGGGTGCGCAGCAGTCCGCGTCCGGCCGCCTGCGGCAGATATTTCAGGCCGCCATTGTCCATCTGGTTGAGCTCGCGGTTCTCCTTCAGGCCCGCGCGCTTGATCTCATTGAGCTGCCGCCAGTCCATCCCGGGCTTGACGTCCAGGAACAGCGGCAGCGCGAGATTGGCGGTGGAGCGCAGCTCCGGATCGTGCCGCCGGATATCGACCGGAATCATGATGCGCGACACCGGCCCGCCCTCCTCGGCCAACAGTGCCGCCACCCGCATGAGCGCGCCGGGTCCGGTCGCGTGAATGGTGCGGGTGCGCAACAGATGTCGATGCTCGCCGGGCATTTGGCGGCCGTGCCCCGTCGCCGCGCGGAAGCGCGGCAGCATGAGCGTCGGCCGCCCGGGCGCGCCGACCTTGCGCACCAGTTCGGCATCCGCGATCGGATCCGGCGCGCCCACCGGTTCCTCGCCGCGCAGCGCCCGCAGCACGTCGGTGGCCCACATGATCATGCCCATGCCGTCCATGACCCCGTGGAAGACCCGGAACACCAGCGTGGTCGGCGCCGCCGTCAACAGCAGCACCTCCACGGTGGAGTCCGGGGTCGGGCCGATCGGGCTGGTCAGCACCGGATCGGCCTCCAATGCCGGGTACTGCAGCGCGTGGTCGACCACCCGCACGCTCGGCGCGACACCGCTGTCCACCCAGTCCTTGCCGTCGCGGACCAGCCGCGCACCCGGATTCGCCTCGGCGGCGGTCTTGACCGCGCGCCGCAGCGCCTCCGCGTCGAGGGTGCCCGTGCCCTCCACCACCAACTGCATGAGGAACGGCGGAGCCAGATCCCGCATGGGGAAGTAGATGAGCTCGGTGGGCGAGATGGGACGGCGGAACATGGTTACAGCCCTTCGGTCAAAGTCACTACGCCGCCCTGGGTTTCGAGCCAGGCCAGGAAGTCCGTCAGGCCGTCGTCACGAGTGACGATCGGTCGGTACCCGAAATCCCTGGTGGCGGCGGAGGTGTCGTAGGTGGCGGTGCGGGTCATGAGCGCGACCACGTATCGCGACAGCGGCGGCGACCATCGGGTGGCCACGAACGGTATGCGCCACACGGTTTCGATGGCGGCCACCGCGGCGGCCAGCACCCGCGGATTCGGCTGCCGGGTGGGCTTCGCGTAGCCGAGGTCGGTGGCGACCTCGCCGAGGAAGCCCCACACGTCGGTCTGCTCGGCATCGGCGATGAAATACGCTTTGCCGCCGACATTCTCGGACCTCGCGGCGAGTACGCACGCCTCGACAATGTTCTCGACATGGCACAGCGAGGCCCGCACCTGCTTACCGTAGGACAGGTCCGGCAGCGTGCCGGCGGCCGCCCGGCTCAGCAGCCGCACGATCGGCCCGGAGCGGTCGCCCGCGCCCCAGATGGCCCGGGGGCGTAGCGCGCAGGCGCTGAAATCCGCTGTGTTCGAGGACAAGACGAACCGTTCGGCCGCCGCCTTCGTCTCCGAATAGAGGTTCAGGTAGCGGGTCGGGTACGGCACCGATTCGTCGACATTCACCTGATCGCCGCCATCGCGATCCATGAGTGCGCTGGGGCTGGAGATGAACACGAAACGTCCGGTGCCATTGCGCTTGGCCGCGCGCACCAGATTCTCGGTGGCCGTGACGTTCTCGGCCACGAACTGCGCCCGGGTGCCGCGGTCGTCCACCCGGGCCGCGCTGTGGAACACCACATCCACGCCCTTGGTGGCGCGCTCCAGCGACACCTGATCGGTGAGATCGCCGGTAATGATCTCGACCTGGTCGATCACCTCGGCGAGATCGCGCAGATTGCTGGTGGCGCGGGCCAGAATCGCCACCTCGTAGTCGCCGTCGCGGACCAGGCGACGCACCAACGCGCCGCCCAGGAATCCGGACGCTCCCGTGACCAGTGCCTTCACGCCGCCTCCTGAGTCTTCCACCAGGTGATTCCGAAAATCTGGGTCATGGCGGCCGTCTTCGCGACCGAATGTTCCGTGCCCGCGGTGGCCTTCAAGGCGGCCGGGATCTGCGCCGCGTGCACCACGATGCTGAGGAACGCGTCGATCCAGAACACCGCGCGCAGCAGCCGATTGGCCGGTGCGCGATCACCGGCCGCCAGCAGCAGACCCACGGCCAGATACAGCCAGCCCAACACCGGAATCGCCCGCAGCACAGTCACCTTCATCGTCGATCATCCTTTCCGAGCCGCTCCGCCGCCCAGACCGCGAGCTGTTCGCGGCCGATCTTGGCATTGTGTCGGATATCGACCGGGAACTTCGGATGGAACAGGAAGGTGGAAACCGGTGCGGTGACCTCGAATTCGGTCGCACGCTCCCGCAATTGCGTCGCGAGTTTGGTCGTGTCGACCCCGGACTCGGCCTCCACGCACAGCACCGGCAACTGCGTGCCGCGCGTGCCCACGCCGACCAGCGCGGTCCGCACCACGCCGGGCACGGTATTGAAGACCTGCTCCACCTGCACCGAGAACATGGGCCCGTCGGAGGTCTGCACACGCTGACTCTTGCGCCCGCAGAACCAGATTCGGCCCTCGTCATCGATCCAGGCCAGATCCCCGGTGCGATGCCAGACGACCTCGCCCTCGGGGATCTTGCCCGCCAGATTCGCCGACTCCGGCCAGTAGTAGCGGGTGCTCACATTCGGCCCCGACACCACGAGCTCACCGATGCCGCGCGTGCCCACCAGCTCGCCCTCCCGTGCCCGCGCCTGCGCCCAGGTCGGAATCGGGTCGTCGGTGATGGCGACCAGCCGTGCCCGCACACCCTCGGCGGGGCGTCCCACGCAGGTGCCGTCGCCGAGATGGGCGCGCTCCACCAAACCGTCGAGCAGTTCCCGCGATTCGATGGTGGACATGGGCAGCGCCTCGGTGGAGCCGTAGCCCGCGTACACCTCGGCGTCCTCGGCCAGCACCTGCCGCAGTCCGGCGATGCACCAGTCCGGGACGGGCGCGCCGCCGGAGTAGATGCTGTGCAGGGTCGGGATCGGGGTCCGATGCTTTTCCAGATGCCGCAGCAGCGGGATCAGGACGGCGGGGGAGGCGAACATGGTCTTCACCCCGAACCGGTTGATGGCGTCCACCACGTGCGCCGGTTCGGTCGAGCCGACCTTGCTCGGCACCAAAGGCGGTAGCACGCAACGTGATCCGAGCAGCATGTCGAGAATGCCGACCAGCGGCAGGGTGATCAGGGAGGTACCAGGCTCGACCCGGCCGCGTGCGGCGTGCACCTGCTCGACCATCGCGCTGAGATTCCCGTGGGTCATCTCCACGGCCTTGGCGGGCCCGGTGCTGCCGGTCGTGTACGCGATCAGCAGCGTCTCGTCGGCGGGCGCGGGCACCCGATCCTTGAGGGTGAACGCGTCGAAAGGCGCGCGGTGCTCGGTCTTTCGTGAATCCGCCAGGGTCGCCAACAGCTCGTCGAGCCGCGCGGCCACCTTGGCGCTGACCGGACCGGCCGCGTCCAGGCCGGTTCGGAGCCGGTTGCCGAGACGGCCCGATGTCACCGGCGTGCCCCAATCCCGCAGCCTCGGACCGCCCCAGAACCAGCGCGGGCCGACGGTGAGAGTCACCCGCACATCCCGGAAGTACTTGCCGAACAACACCCGTGCCGCGTGCGCCTGCGGAATGCCGATGAAGGCCTCGGCATTGGCGGCGCGCAGGCAGTTGAGCATCTTGCGCAGCCCCATGCCCGGATCGATGACGACCGGGATCGCACCGATCTTCAACAGCCCCAGCATGATCGCGTACAGCTCCGGGCTGGGCAGCACCAGCACGATGGTGCGGGTGCCGCGGCCCACGCCGGCGGCGGCCAGGTGCAGGCCGATGGTGTCGGACCACTCGTCGAGCTCACGGTAGGTGAGCTGGCGGTAGTCCGGCAGGCCGGAGGCGGTCTGCCCGGCGGGGTAGATCACCGCCTCACGGTCCGGATCGGCGGCCACGACCGCGCGGAAGCGGTCGATGGCCTGCCAATAGGTCGCGGTGGTCACGCCGCGGCTCCCGCGAGGGCCGGGAGCCGGTAGACCACGGCGGCGGCCGACGGGCCCGCGCCCGCCGCCACGAACAGCACGTCGCGGTAGGCCGCGAGCGAATCCGCCTCGGCCGCGGCGTGATACGCCAACGGCAGGGAGGCGGTGTGCGGGTCGCCCTGGGACAGGTCCGGGGTGAACACCGCCTCGGGGGCCAGGCCCAGCTCGGCGGCCAGCAGCGCCGGGAAATCGCCGCTGGGGGTGGAGGCGATGAGGGCAGTGGTGGCCTCGTCGATATCGCTGCCCGCCAGCGCGGTGCGTGCCGCGTCGACGGCCACCGCCAGCAGGCGCTGCAGGTAGTCCGGGTCGCGGTCGACGGTCATGAGCCCGCGACCGCGGTTGCCCATGGTCTCGATATCCACGTACGACTCCAGGCCCGGCGCGCCGTCCGCGGCCCTGGTGACCACCCGGCCGAACCCGTCGGGCTCGTCCGTCTGCTCCAGCAGCAGCGCGGCACCCGCTGTGGCATAGGGGAATTCGTCGTCCGCGGCCGACCGCGTCAGCGACGGGTGGGTGTCACCCGACACGATCAGCACGTGCTCGGCGGTCCCGGTGGTCAGCACCGCCTGCGCCACCTGCACCGCGTTGAGCACGCCCGTGCCCGCGTTCATCAGATCGAAGGAGAACGACCGCGGGTCCTCCTTCACGTAGTCCAGGCCGATGCCCGCGGCCTTCTGGATGAGCGCCGAGACGGCGGGCTCGACGGTATTGCTGTCGCGGAAGATGCCCGCGTTGATCATGACGCCGACCTGCCCGGGCTCGATGCCCGCGCTCGCCATGGCCCGCTTCGCGGCCCGGCCGCTGAGCTCGACGATGCTGAAAGTGTCGGTGTCCCGGCTGATTCCGGTGGATTTGATGCGCACGCCCATGTTCGAGACCTCAGACCTTCAGCGACGAGATGGTGGTGGACAGGAAGCCGCCGACGACGCCGGAGGCGGCCGGGATCATCAGCAGCTTGGACCCGGCGGGAATGGCCTGCTGGCTCAGCTGATCGTGCAGCACGATGAAATGCGAAGTGCTGGAGGTGTTTCCATACTTCTCGATCACATTCAGGTCCGGCGGCATCGGGTGGCCGAACTCGCGCTCGGCGATGGCGTTCATGAACGGAATCGCCGCCGCGCCGAACTGGTGGTGAATGATGTAGTCGAAACCCTCCTCACCGAAGGTGATTCCGCGCTCCTCCATGAAGTTGCGCTGGGTGTCGGTCCACAGCAGGAACCGCGCCTCGTTGTGCATCTTCCGGTTGTCGGTGTAGAGCGCGACGCCATTGGTCTTGTCGCTGGGCATGCCCAGGCACAGGTGCGAGAACTCCGACGCGGTGGTCAGCTCGATGTAGTGGATCTTGTCCGCGTCGTCGACGGCCTCGTCGAGGACGACGGCGGCACCGGAATCGCCGACTGTCAGGGACGCGAATTGCAAATCGTATTTACTGGAAATCTCATTCACGGCCGTTTCCGCAATGGGCGTGATGGCCTCGCCGCTGACCACGATTCCGCGTTTCACCGCGCCACTGCGAATCATTCTGTCGAGAATGTAGACGCCACTCATCATGCCCGCGCAGGCATTCGACAGATCGAAGGCGATGACATCCTCGCGCGCCCCGATGGCGCGGCCGATGGCACCGGCGAAGGACGGCTCCATGTACATGCGGGTGCCGTGCTTGCTGCGCGTGATGGAGGTGGAGATGATGACGTCCAGATCGCCTGCGGCATAGGATGACCTGGACAGACTGTCCTCGACGGCCTTCATGGCCAGCACGAAGGAGTCTTCGCGGCTCTCCGGGCGGGTGTCGCGGAAACGGCGTTCCCGCACGCCCGTGATCCGCTCGAGATCGAACTCCGGGACTTCCCGCAATTGGGAAAGCAATTCAGCTGTGGTAACGCGCTTCTCGGGTAGGTAAGCGCCAATAGACTCGAAACGAGATTGCGGCACGGGGACTCCTGAAGGGGGAACCGAAACATTGGAAGAACGTCATCGTCAAGCTCGGATGAACCGAGGCTACCCGAGAGTAACTAGCTTGGGGAACTAGAGCGTTCCGTGTAACTGTCTGAGACGAATCGTCCAGCGACACTTCGTGTTACGCGGGGTGCCGCACAGATTTCCATCCCAGCCTGTCACCCGACAGGCGAGCTGACGTGGAGGTACGTCGATGCTCGGGTGCGGTGGTCAACGCCTGGCTATCTGACGCTATGTGTCATTGATATGGCTCGGGGGTGACGAACAGCGGTGCTCGCTGTGAGTGACTTCACCCCTGTACTGGAACGTACCGGCACCCGATCGGCCCGTCGCGCAAACTGTCTGGGCGACAGGTGTTTTCGCTTGTCGCTCAGGGCCGTTCGGGCAGGCAGGGCTGTTCGGGCAGGCAGGGCTGTTCGGGCAGGTCCAGCACCGCGACCACGAATTCCACGAACAGCGGGGCCAATTCGGGCACCCGGTGCGCGCCGTCGGCCACGATCACCCGGCGGGTGCGCTCGCCGATGGCGTCGGGAATCAGGGCGAACAGCGCGTCGGCGATCACCGGCAGGCTCGGATCGGTCGCGCGGGCCTGGGCGTAGAAGGCCCGGTACAGATCCGCGAACCGGTCCACCGCGAGATCGCGCAGCGCCACCGACTCCTGATCCACCTTGAACGCCTCGACGAGCATCAGCCGCGCGAAATCCGGTTCGGAGGCGACGGTTTCGCAGAAGGTCACCACGATGGACTCGATGCGCTCGAAGGCCCCCGCGTCGAGCGGCAGCTGCGCGAGCTCCTCCGCGATGCGCTGCGCGATGATGTCGGATCCGGTCCGCACCGCCTCGATGAAGCAGTGCTCCTTATTGCTGAAATGCTCATAGAACGTGCTGCGCGAAACCCGAGCCCGCGCCACGATGTCGGTCAGCGTCGTGGAGTGATACCCCTTGGCCTCCACGCATTCCACCATCGCCTCGATCAGTCGCCCACGCTGCGAGGTGAGCACCGCCTCCCGTGCCGCCCGGTGCCGTTCGTCGAAATTGGTGCGCTGCAACGCCGTCGATCGGACCTGCTTGTCGCGCATCCATTCCCTCTCTCACTGAACCGCTGGCACTTCAGATAGCCATTATCAATGGCTCATCGCGATACGGGTGGGGCGGGATTGCATACGGGTGACATCAGTTGGGTCCGGAGTCGCCAGGGGTTCCCGCTGTCCGTACTCTTGCAACGCTGGAAAATTGGATCCTCACTCGGCACTTCGATAGAAATAGCGGGAGGATTGCTGGAGAGGTAGGTGGATTGGTGCCGGAAACGCTCGATCTCATGCCCGAGCAGCCGCTGCTCGGGATGTACATGCGCTACCGGCGCGAGATGCTGGGCGTCACGCAGGAGGAAACCGCCCGGCGGATGTTCATCAGCCTCTCGCTCTACCGCAAGCTGGAGAACGGCGAGCGCGCGGTCGCGCCCGAGCGGATCGAGGATTGGTGCGCGGCCATGGACGCGCCGATGTGGATGCTCGAGAAGATGGTCTCGCTGGCCATGCCCCGGGTCTCCAACTTCGCCCGCGGCACTTGGCCGCCCCAACTGCGGCAGGAGGATCTCGACCACCTCAACGCCCTCCCGTACCCGGCCTACTTCCACCGCTTCCCCGAATACGAAGTGCTCGCGGCCAATCCGGCCGCGACCGGAGCGTTCCCATGGCTGGCCCCCTCGGACCCCGACGCCGAACGCCCCGTCAATGTCATCGAGCAGTTCATGACCATCCCCGAGGCCCGCGAACTCCTGGTCAACTGGGACACCATCGTCCACCGCCTGGTCTTCGGCCTGCGCGTGCTCTCACCCGGTGTCGTCGCCCCCGAACGCCTCGCTCAGATCATCGAAACCTGCAGCGCCAACCCCGAATTCGCGCGCATGTGGAACACCCCCATGGAAGAGAAGCTCTTCAACGACTCCCTGGTCCAGGTCCGCACCCCGGGAACCGATGAGATCATGAGCCTCACCATGCGCTCCTACAACGCCTTCCACCCAGAGAACTGCTCCTACCAACTCTTCATGCTCACCCCCCGCTCGCCCGGCACCCCCACGGTCGATCCCTTCGCGATCCGCTGACAGAACCTGCAACGTGGCGATCGGCGAGGTCGAGACCGGTGGTCGAAGGGTCGGCTGAGCCCCCTTCTCGGGAAATGGCGACCGGATCAGCTGGTCGGGCCGGGTGCCCCAATTCGTGCCACCTCTTCCGGTTGACCGCTGTTGCAACCCGATCGGATGCTGGTTCGGCGAGATCAGTTGCTGCCCGATCCGGTCTGCGGATCGGGCAGTTGTGTGTTCGCTGTGTTCCCGTTCCGGTGGTGGAGTTCGGAGGGGAATCTCTACCCGCGGTGGGCGGGGTGTCGGTGGCCGCCCGCCGAAGGGGGGCGGGCGGCACCGGGGTTCAGTTTTTCGGGGCTGCGTACTTTGGGAAGACCACTTCCGGGTCGGGGAGAGCTGTGCCCGGGGCGAGGGGGGTGGCCAGGTCGGCGAAGGTGCGGGCGGGGACGCCGAGCAGGTCGAGGATCTTGGCGGCCGAGGCGGGGATGACCGGCTGGACCAGGATCGAGACGATGCGCAGGACCTCCATGGTGACGTAGAGGATGGTGCCCTCGCGGGCGGTGTCCTCCGGGGTGCCCGACTTCGCCAGGGTCCAGGGGGCCTGGGCGGAGAAGTAGCGGTTGGTCTCGCCGAGGGTGAGCCAGAGCTGTTCCAGGCCGAGATGGATTTGCTGCTGGTCGAATTCGGCGCGCACCGCCGTCAGCAGACCGTTCGCGCGCTCGAGCAGCGCGGTGTCCTCCGCGGTGAACTCACCGGGCGTCGGGACCACGCCGCCGAAGTCGCGGCCGACCATCTTCAGGCAGCGCTGCGCCAGGTTGCCGTACTCGTTGGCCAGATCGGAGTTGATCCGGCCGATGATGGCCTCTTCGCTGTAGGAGCCGTCCTGGCCGTAGGAGATCTCGCGCAGCAGGAAGAAGCGCACGGCGTCGAGGCCGAAGGTCTCGACGAGGTCCATCGGATCGACCACATTGCCGACCGACTTGGACATCTTCTCGCCCTTGTAGTTCACGAAGCCGTGCACGAAAACCCGCTTGGGCAGCTCGATTCCGGCGCTCATGAGGAACGCGGGCCAGTACACGGTGTGGAACCGCGAGATGTCTTTGCCGATGATGTGCAGATCGGCGGGCCAATACTTCTGGAACGCCGCGGAATCCGTGTTCGGGAAGCCCGCGCCGGTGAGGTAGTTGGTGAGCGCGTCCACCCACACGTACATGACGTGCTCGGGATGCCCCGGCACCGGCACACCCCAGTCGAAGGTGGTGCGGGAGATGGACAGATCCTTCAGCCCGGCCTTCACGTACGAGACGATCTCGTTGCGCCGGGTCGCGGGCGCGATGAATTCCGGATGCGTTTCATACAGTTCCAGCAGCTTGTCCTGGTACTTGGACAGCCGGAAGAAGTAGTTCGACTCCTCGGTCCACTCGACGGGTGTCTTGGTGTCGGTGGAGATGCGGGTGCCGTCGGAGAGGACGGTGGTCTCCTCCTCGGTGTAGAAGGCCTCGTCGCGCACCGAGTACCAACCCGCGTAGGTGTCGAGGTAGATGTCGCCCGCCTCGACCATCCGATTCCAGATGGCGACCGACGCGGCCAGATGATCCTCGTCGGTGGTGCGTATGAAGCGGTCGAAGGAGATGTCGAGCGCCTTGTCCATGGCCTCGAAGACATCGGAGTTGCGCGAGGCGTACTCCTGCTCCGGCAGACCGGCGGCCTTGGCGGCCTGCTGCACCTTCTGACCGTGCTCGTCGGTGCCCGTCATATAGAACACGTCGAAGCCGTCCAGCCGTTTGAAGCGGGCCAGGGCATCGGAGGAGATGTACTCGTACGCGTGCCCGATGTGGGGTGCGCCATTCGGGTACGCGATGGCCGTGGTGAGGTAAAAGGCGGGGCGTTCGGATGCGCTCATGGTGTGTCTACTCTATCTGCGTGTCCTTCGTCGCTCGCGTGAATATCCCCGTGGCGGGTAGCGCCCATGAGTAGCCGTCGACCTGCGCCCGAGCCGCCGCAGCCGCTCTCGCCGCTCATCGACGCGCACACCCACATCGACGCCTGCGGCGCGACCGACCCGGAATCGGTTGCGGCGCTGGTGGAGCGGGCCCGCGCCGTGGGCGTGCGGGAGTTGGTGACCGTCGCCGACGATCTGGAGGCCGCGCGGTTCGCGGTGAAGGCGGCGAACTGGGACGACCGGGTGTACGCGGCCGTCGCGCTGCACCCGACGCGGGCCAACGCACTCGACGATGCCGCCAAGGCCGAACTGGAACAGCTGGCCGCCGACCCGCGCGTGGTCGCGGTGGGGGAGACCGGTCTGGATTACTACTGGCCCGGCAAGCTCGACGGCTGCGCCGAGATCGAGGATCAGGTCGAGGGCTTCCGCTGGCACATCGATCTGGCCAAGCGCCTGGGCAAGCCGCTCATGATCCACAATCGTGAGGCCGATCACGACCTGCTCACCGTGCTGCTCGACGAGGGCGCGCCGGAAACCGTGATCTTCCACTGCTTCTCCTCCGACGCGAACATGGCGATGGCCTGCGTCGAGGAGGGCTATGTGCTGAGTTTCTCCGGAACGGTCAGTTTCAAGAATGCGCATGAATTGCGCGAGGCCGCGAAACTCGTTCCGGACGAACTGATTCTGGTCGAAACGGATGCGCCTTTCTTGACGCCGCATCCGTTCCGCGGCGCGCCCAACGAGTCGTACATGCTGCCGTTCACCGTCCGTGCGCTGGCCGAACTGCGCGAACAGGATCCGGTGCAGCTGGCCAAGATCACCACCGCCAACGCGAGGCGCGTCTACGGAATCTGAGAATCCCCAACTCTCGGGGACTCTCAGGGCTCCGCCCTGAAACCCCAAAACCTGGCATCCCGAACGTTTCTCGCAAAATTGTGTGGGCTCGGCCGGGCTGGCCTCGCGTGTCCTGGCTCACTATGATGTGGCGCGATCGTGATTTACCAGCGGTTCGATATCGGGTCGTAATCTCGTTCCCGCAGTTCCGCCGGTAGTGGTTGTCAATCCCTGACCCCCTCGTTATCGTACTGTGACCATGCCGGGATTTCCGATGCACGCTTTGGCGAAGATCAACTCGTCGCGTTCCCCGATGCTGTACGGGGCCATCGCGGCGATGCTCGTCACGCTCATCGTCGGCGCGGGCGTGGCGATCATGAGCAAGAAGCAGGTCACCCTGGTCATCGATGGCAGCAAGATCATCGAGAGCACCATGCGCGGCGATGTGCGCGGCGCGCTCAAGGACGCGGGCTACGCCATCACCGGTCGCGACGACGTATCCCCTTCGGCCGGAGCGCAGATCAGCGACGGCAGCACCATCACGCTGAACCGGGCCCGCGAGGTCTCGCTCATCATCGACGGCACCCCGTCCAAGGCGTGGACCACCGCGCTCAATGTGGCCGAGGCGATCACCAAGCTGAATCTGCCGAACGACGTCTTCACCTCGCCCGCGCGCCCCACCCCGCTGCCCCTCGAGGGCGCGCAGCTGTTGATCACCAACCCGCGCACCGTCGAACTCTCCGACAACGGCGCGCCCGCCTCGTTGGTCCGCCTGGCCGCCCCGACCATTGGCGAACTGCTCGAGGTGCAGGGACGCCCGCTGGTGAATCAGGACTTCGTGGAACCGGCGGCGAACACCCCGCTGCGCGACGGCATGAAGATCACCGTCACCCGCAAGGTCGTCCAGAACCGCACCGAGCGGGTGCCGTTGGATCCGCCGGAGAACATCATCGAGGATCAGACGCTCAATATGAGCCGCACGATCGTCGAGAATCCGGGCGTACCCGGCACGCAGGACGTGACTTTCGCGGTCTCCATCGTGAACGGCAAAGAGGCGGGCAAGGATCCGCTGAAGTCGACGGTCATCGTGCCCGCCCAGCCCAAGACCATTCGCAAGGGCGCGAAGCCGGGCACCGAGGTCCCCGAGGTGCAGAACGGCGCGACCTGGGATGCGTTGGCCAAGTGCGAGTCCGGCGGCAACTGGGCCATCAACACCGGCAACGGCTTCTATGGCGGCATCCAATTCGACCAGGGCACCTGGGAACGCCAGGGCGGCACCCGGTACGCGCCGCGCGCGGACCTGGCGACCCGCGAGGAGCAGATCGCCATCGCCGAGGTGACCCGCGCCCGCCAGGGCTGGGGCGCGTGGCCCGCCTGCACCGCGCGCCTGGGTATCAGCTGACGCGGCGGAACCGACTGTCGCGCAACTACATCAGCGCGCCGCCGTCGACGCGCAGTTCGGTGCCGGTCATGTAGCGGCCGTCGTCGGAAGCGACCATGGCCACCACGCCCGCGATGTCCTCGGGCTTGCCGAGCGCGCCGCCCTCGATCCAACCGGGCAGCCGGGCCATGAGCGACCAGTCGGCATCGGCGGGCAGCGCCAGGCCCGAGGTGATGCCGGTGCTGATGCCGCCGGGCACGATATTCACCGCGCGCAGACCCTTTTTCACGTACTCGAGGGCGATCGAGTGGGTGAGCGCGTTGACGCCCGCCTTGGACGCCGAGTACGCGGCCATGTACGGGTTGGAGCCGAAGGCCGCGGTGGAGGAGAAGTTCACGATCACGCCGTGACCCGATTCGACGAGCGCGGGCAGGTTCGCCTGGATCATGAGGAAGGTGCCGGTCAGATTGACCGCGATGACCCGGTTCCAGTCCGCCAGCGGCATGTCGTGGGTGTGCGCGGCGCGCAGAATGCCCGCGGCGTTCACGAGAACGTCCAGGCCGCCGAGGAATTCATGGGCCGCGGCGGTGGCCGCGCGCACCGTGTCCTGATCGGAGATGTCGACGGTCAGCGTGCGCAGTCGATCCCGCTGCTCGGCGGGCACCGCGTCCACGGTCGCGGCGAGCCCGGCTTCACTGACATCCGCGGCGACCAGCCGCGCTCCCTCTTCCAGCAGGCGCACGGCTACCGCCTGCCCGATACCCGATCCCGCTCCGGTGACAATGACGCGGCGGCCTTCGAATCTGCTCGACATGGCGAGAAATTAGAACAAGTTGCAGGGAACGTCAACGGGTCGATTGCCCTCGCTCGCGACAGCTAATTGCCAGAGTGTTCTCATACCTGTCCGTCGGCAGAATGGATAAGCTTCAAAACCGTGCGCGACTCGGATTTCGGGTCGGGAAGAACCTGATGGAGGATTCATGCGGCTGGTTGGTTGGCGGACGCGGATTTTCACCGCGGCCGTGGCTTCGACGGGTGCGTTGCTGGTTCTGCCGGGGACCCCGGCACAGGCCGATCCGGCGGGCACCACGATCGCGACCACCGCATTGCCCGACGGGTTCCGCGGTCTGAACAATGGCACGATCATCGACTACTGGACCACGCGATCCAATGGCGAACCGGTGAAAGCCAGTGGCGCGCTGTTCGTTCCGTCCGGTCCGGCCCCCGCGGGCGGCTGGCCGATCATGGCCTACGACCACGGCACCTCCGGCATGGGGCCCGGCTGCGGCGGGCAGACCGACGACACCAAGCTGCACCGGCCCGCCGAGAACCAGGTCATTCAGTACTTCGTGAACAAGGGCTTCGCCGTGGTCGCCCCGGACTACCTGGGGCTGGGGCGTTTCGACACCGGCCCGCACCCGTACCTGGAGATCAGCACCGAGGCCTCCGCGACGGTCGACCTGGTCAAGGCGGCCCGCGCGACCCACCCGGAGTTGGGTCGGACCTGGGCGGTCACCGGGTTCTCGCAGGGCGGTCAGGCCGCGCTGGGCACCGCGCACCTGCAGTCCTCGACCGCGCCGGATCTCGACTTCCGCGGGACCATCGCCGTCGATCCGGAATCGGATCTGGAGAAGATCACGCCGTTCGTCGGCCCGTGGGTGCCCGAGATTCCGGGGCAGGCCGGAACCGCGGTGAACGGCTTCGTGGTCAGCATGCTGGCCGGGCTGCGCGCCACCCACCCGGAGGTGGATGTGGACAGCTACCTGACCCCGCGCGGCAAGCAGGCCGTGGACGCGTCGCAGAGCCTGTGCTTCGTGGACATCAT
The DNA here is from genome assembly GCF_035818515.1 of Nocardia sp. CDC153. Classification (NCBI taxonomy): domain Bacteria; kingdom Bacillati; phylum Actinomycetota; class Actinomycetes; order Mycobacteriales; family Nocardiaceae; genus Nocardia; species Nocardia sp. CDC153. The sequence goes on from NZ_JAYKYU010000001.1 coordinate 531,347, forward strand.
GAAGGTGGTCGACGGCATGGGCATCGGCGACATGCTCTCGCGGCCGATCGACGATCCGGTGTTCCAGGCGGCCATGACCGAGTACATGGCGGTGCCCACCAGCGGCTACGACGCGCCGATCCTGTTGCTGCTCAACACCAATGACACCACCGTGCCGTCCCCGCTGCACGCCGCGCTGGCCGCGCAGTTCGCCGCCAATGGGGTGGATTTCCAGACCGTGGTCGGCACCGGCACCCACACCCAGGTCAGCCCGCAGATGTGGGATGCCATCGGGGCGTTCAGCGATCGGGTCCTCGCGGCCGCGAAGTAGTTCTCTGGTCGACGCGAAGTAGCCCGAATTACTGTGGGAACCAGGAGAAGTCGGGTTCGCAGGTGACGTCCTGCGCGGGCCGCGCACCGGTGCCCAGGTAGGTGTTCACGATGCCGATCAGGCACGGGCTCAGCCCCGGCCGGAAGGCGCCGTGAACCCTGGTGTCGGCCAGGGTGACCAGCCGCGAGTCGGTCAGATCCCGGTGCAGCGCCAGCCCTTCCTGGTAGGCGGTGCGGGTGTCGTGGACGTTCGCCAGCATGAGCACCGGTGTGGCGTTGTGGATTTCGGTGGGCGGTTCCACCGGATCGGGCCAGAACGCGCACGCGGTGATGTTGTTGGCGAACGCCCCGAACACCGGCTGGGTCTTGCGCGCCGCGTCGACATTGGCGTAGTACCAGGCGGGATCGCGCGGCGCGGCCTTGTCGCCGCACATGATCGCGGCCATGGCGGCGGCGTCCAGCGGCACCGCCGCGACAATGCGCCGCTTGATCTCGTCCATATCGATGGGCCCGCCCGACACACCGGAATCCAGCATCTGCACCACCTCGGCGAGGTTCTGGTTCATCTGCGGATTCGTCAGCAGCGCCAGCAACATCATGGGAATGGTGTGCTCGTCGACGAGATAGAAGCTGCCGTAGATCTCCTTGCCCGCGGAGCGTCGGATCAGGTCCTCGATGAAGGCGCGCACCGCTTCCCGGGTCGCCCCGAAGTGGTACACGTCGTCGTGGCGGGCCGCCCAGGTCGCCCAGTCGTCGAGGGCGTACTCGTTGATCGGGCCCATGTCCTGATAGAGGCCGATGTAATAGCGGTCCGGATCGATGGGGCTGTCCAGGATGACGCGGTCGGCGTGCTCGCCGAACATCTGCGTGTAGACCGAGCCCAGGTACGTGCCGTAGGACGCGCCATAGTAATTGAGCTTCGCCTCGCCGAATGCGCTTCGGATGACGTCCATATCGCGCGCGGTATTGCGAGTCGTGATGTGGCGGGCCTTCTCCGGGTCGGTGCCCACGCACGCGGTGGCCAGCGCCGCGGCCACGGTGGTGTCGCGGGCGTAGCCGAACACGTCGAATCCGGCCGAGAACAGCATGGTGGGCACGGGAATCGTGCAGCTGACCGGATCGGAGCGGCCGATGCCGCGCGGGTCCATGCCGATCAGGTCGTACTGCGCGCGGACATCGGGTGTCAGCATCTGCGCGATGGCATTGGTGTAGCGCAGGCCCTGCCCGCCCGGGCCGCCCGGATTGGACAGCAGGATGCCGCGGCGACGGCTCGGGTCGGTGGCGGCGATGCGGGAGATGGCCACGGTCAGGGTGCGGCCGTTCGGATTGTCGTAGTCGAGCGGCACCAGCACGCCCGCGCACTGCGCGCCCGCGGCGTCGAGGGTGGCGTCGTCGCAGGGCTTCCAGTCCAGGCTCTGGTGATAGAACCGGTCCAGTCCGGGAGCGGGGTCCGCGCTCGTGGGTCCCGCGGGCAGCGCGACCGCGGCCGCGGTCAGCAGCGTCGCTCCCAGGACGAGCCGTCGAATCCGCTGGGCCGCCATGCACTCTCCTCATCTGTCCGGGTTCCCGAGGGGCGACGCTACCGGCATCGCCCGTGAAAATTCGTGCGAGCTGGCGGATTTGGTCGGCGACGCGCGGAGCCGCCACGCCCGATGAGGGTCTAGCAAATATCTGGCGATTCCAAGTCGATAGACTTGCCGACCATCGAAGGCCGCCGTCGCTGGAGGAATCATGCGGATCGCAGGAGCGTTGGGACTGACCGTCGCGACGGTGGCGGCCGGTGTGCTGCTGAGCGTTCCGGGCCCGGCAACCGCCGAGCCCGCGGGGACCTTGATCACCGAGACCGGTCAGCCCGACGGGTGGCACAACCTGTGGGGCGGATCGTCGGTGACCTACTGGACCACCCGGTCCAATGGGGAGCCGGTCCAGGCCAGCGGCGCGCTGTTCCTGCCGTCCGGTCCACCGCCCGCCGGCGGCTGGCCGATCATGGCCTGGGATCACGGCACCACGGGACTCGGTCCCGGCTGTGGTTGCCAGTCCGATCCGGAGCGCGAGGTGCTGCCGTATCGCCGCCGCGAGGAGGACGCGGTCATGCGGTTGTTCCTGTCGAAGGGCTTCGCCGTGGTCGCCCCGGACTACGTGGGGCTGGGCGAGTTCGACACCGGACCGCACCCCTACCTCGAGTTGCGCACCGAAGCGGGCGCGACCATCGATCTGGTCAAGGCCGTCCGCAGCGCCCGACCGGAGCTGTCGCGCACCTGGGCGGTGAGCGGACCCTCGCAGGGCGGTCACGCCGCGTTGGGCACCTCCAGCTATCAGGCCCGACTCGCACCCGATCTGGACTTCCGCGGCACCATCGCCATCGACCCGGCCTCGGACGTGGAGAAGGTGCTGCCGATCGCCGGTCCGTGGGTTCCGGCGCTGCCCGGTCCGTCGGGACAGGACACCGACGCCTTCTTCGTCTCCATTCTCATCGGCATGCGCGCGGCCCGACCCGACGCGCAGGTCGACAGCTATCTCACCGATTACGGGCGGCAGCTGCTCGACAGCGTGCGGTACGACTGCCTCGGCGAGCTCACCGACAAGATGAAGGGCGTGGTCCCGGGCGCGATTCTGTCCCGCCCACTCTCGGAGGGACCGTTCTCGGCGGTGCTGCGCGACTACATGACCGTGGCGACCAGCGGGTACACCGCGCCGATTCTCTTGCTGCTCAATACGACCGACACCACCGTGCCGTCCCCGCTGCACGCCGCCCTGGCCGCGCAATTCGCCGCCAACGGCGTGGACTTCAGCACCGTGCTGGGCACCGGCGACCACACCGAACTCAACCCGGCCATGTGGGCCGCCATCGACGCCTTCACCGATCGCATCCTCGCGGTGCCGACCGTATCCTGAGCGGCCACCCCGACCGTGTCCCGAGCACGCGGGTTGATAGGTTTTCCAGAATGTCCGAACCCGAATCCGCCGGTCGAGGTAAAGCCGCCCTGCTGGGCCCCGCCGAAGTGCGCGAGCTGGCCGAGCGCTTCGGCATTCGCCCGACCAAGCAGCTCGGACAGAATTTCGTCCACGACGCCAACACCATGCGCCGCATTGTCGCCACCGCGGGGGTGGGCCGCGACGACACGGTGCTCGAGGTCGGGCCGGGACTCGGTTCGCTGACCCTGGCGCTGCTCGATGTGGTCGATCGCGTGATCGCCGTGGAGATCGACCCGAATCTGGCGCAGCACCTGCCCGAGACCGTCGGCGTGCGCGCCCCCGAACTGGCCGATCGGCTCACCGTCGTCCCGATGGACGCCATGAAGGTCACCCACGCGGATCTGCCCGCCGCGCCGACCGCGCTGGTGGCCAACCTGCCCTACAACGTGGCCGTGCCGGTGCTGCTCAACCTGCTGGCCGAATTCCCCAGCATCCGAACGACTCTCGTCATGGTGCAGCTGGAGGTGGCGGACCGGCTCTCGGCGACGCCCGGCGGCCGCATCTACGGCGTGCCGAGCGTGAAGGCGGGCTTCTTCGGCACCGTGCGGCGCGCGGGAACCGTTGGCCGCCAGATCTTCTGGCCGGTGCCGCAGGTCGAATCGGGTCTGGTCCGCATCGACCGTTTCACCGAAGCGCCCTGGCCACAGGACGATTCGTTCCGCCGCCGTGTCTACGACGTGGTCGATGCCGCGTTCGCGCAGCGCCGCAAGACACTGCGCGCGGCATTGGCGGGGTGGGCGGGCTCGGCCGCGGAAGCCGAGAAGCGCCTCGTCGCAGCCGGAATCGAGCCGACCGCGCGCGGCGAGACCCTCGATACCGCGGCCTTCGTTCGCCTGGCGAGCGTGGACTGATCCGCTATCCCGGTGCGGCCGTACCGGATTGCTCGATGAGATGCAGCAGTCGGTCGAGGGCGGCCAGTGAGGAATGCGGATCGCGGGTGCGTAGATCGGGTTGTTGGGGTAGCCAGGCCAGATAGGCGCCTTCGGTTTGAGACCAGCGGACTCGGATGCGCGAGAGCGGGAATCGATTGCGGGTCATGGTCATCGCGAGTCCTTTCTCTGGGTGCCATTGCGACTCTGGTGGCCGGGGCGGATGGTGAGCATCGCCTGGGTGACCTCGCCGACATCGACATCGAGTTCGGCGGCGATCTCCGAGGCGGTCGGCATGCGCGAGAGGCGGCGGTGCAGTGCGTCGATGGTCGGATCGAGCCGTCGCGCGATCCGTTCCAGCCGCTGCGGAACCCGTCTCGACCAGTCCCGGCCGCGTAGGTAGCGGCGGGTCTCGGCCATGATGGTCGGCACGGCGAAGCAGAGGAACGTGCCGTCGCGGACGGGTTCGAAGCTGTCGACCGCGTCGATCAGGCCCAGGTACGCGACCCGATACAGGTCGTCGTAGCTCTCGCCGCGCCCGCAGTAGCAGCGGGCGATGTGCCGGGCCAGCGGCGAACAGCGACGCAGCACGTCCGCGCGTAGGCGGGCGCGTTCGTCGCCGTCCTTCAGCCCCGCCAGCACCTTCAGCTCGGTGTCGACCGCGTCGTAGAGCTCGCGCGCGCGTTCCGGATCGGGTGCGGTGGTGGTGAGGTCGTTCATGAGGAACCTCTCGCGGTACCTCTCGACGGGGCAGATGCTCGTGGTATGAACCGCCCGTTCGCTCTCGGGTACCGATACCAGTCCAGCGTGCCAGGCCGGTCCGGGGGGTGTCAGTCCCGAAAGCGAAGCCGACGTTCCGGTTTCGGTACCCGAAGCGAATGCACGGACATACTCACCCATTGAGCGTCGTGCTGGGCGCTTGACCGTAGGCGCGGCGGTACGCGATGGCGAAGCGGCCGGGGTGGGCGAAGCCCCAGCGCTGGGCGATCGAGGTGACGGTGTGCCCGTCCGCCGGGGACGCCGCGCGCAGTTCCTCGTGGGCGGCGTACAGGCGCAGCCGTTTCATATAGGCCGTGGGGGTGGTGTTCAGGTGGCGTCGGAACGCCAGCTGCACCGAGCGGGTGGTCACGAAGCAGGCCGCGGCGATATCGGCGATCGAAATGTCTTGGTGGATATGGGTTTCGATATAGGCGATGGCGCGGCGGGCCGTTTCGCCGTGCGCGTCGCAGCGGTCGACGGCGGTCGGTTCGGTCCGTGCGGTGGTCGGCATGGTGTCGAGGACGATCGCGGCCAGATAGTCGGAGGCGGTGGTGGCGACCAGGCTGTCGGGTGTGACCTCCGGGTCGGCGGCGAGTTGATCCAGATGCGCCAGTGCCCGCGCCAGGCGTTTCGCGGCCGCGGCGTTCACGGGTCGGTGCCCGGTGAACTGGATTTTGGTGTGCTCGCGTGACGGGCCGCCCACTCGCTCCAGCAGCTCGGGATCGAACAGGACCGCGCGGTACCGCGCGGATCGGACCATCCCGCTGTAGGGCAGATCCGGTGGTGTCAGCAACCCGACGTCGCCGGGCAGAAATACATCGACCCCGGCGTCGCGATAGTTCTCCTCGATCGCGCCGGTTTCCACCGCGCACAGGCACACTTTTTCCAGCGGGTCGGCGTCGTAACGCATGGAAAATCCGAGATTCAGCAGGTCCATGTTCACCTGGCCGAGCGTGTTGCGGCGGATGCGGGTGGACACACCGTTTTCGCTGTCGTTGCCGATGGACATCTTCGTGTAGACGCGATTGAGGAACTCCTCGGTCACGCCCAGGTCATCGCTGTCAAATATCAGGCTTCGCATGGATTCACCCCATTTCACGTCGTTGTTTCCGTGTCGCACTGGTTTTACGTGTACCCAATTTGCGACCGAGTTTTCGTGGCGAGGCTAAAGACCGACCGGACGGTTTCGTGTTAGCAATAGCTCTGCAATCGCTCTGTATGTATGTCCCCAATTCACGGATGCGCCGATTTCCCTAATGGACCCGGCGCATCCACACCGAATGAGAGGCGTGCACATGCAGTTCAGGAAATTTGCCGCGACCGCGATGCTGGCCATCGCCGCCACCGTCGTCGCGACAGCCACCGCCCACGGCGAGGCCGAACAGCCGTTGACGGTGGGTGGCCAGGACCACGGTCTGGCCTACACCTCCACGCTGGCCGACGATCACCTCGGCGTGGTCACGCACTTGAACGAGGGCAAGTTCGCCTTCTCGCCGGATCGCGCGGTGGTCACCGTCTCCGCGCCCGACGGTTCCGTGGTCGAGGAGATCCCGACCGAGTACACGCTCGCGGGCCAGCCCGTCAGCCTGCGCGTCGAGGTCGCCGAGGACGGCACCACGATGACCGCCTGGCCGACCCAGGACCACGCCGCGATCTCGACCGGTGACTACAACACCGGCGTCCAGGAAGTCGCCCAGACGGCCCTCAAGGACATCGGTGTCATCGGCTGCATCGCCGGTGGCGCGGTCGGCGTCGCCCTCTTCGGCGCCATCGGCACCGTGATCGGCCTGATCGCCCTCATCATCGGCGCGATCCCCGGCCTCTTCATCGGCATGGTGGCCGGCGCCGTAATCGGTTGCGTCGTAGGCTTCTTCGTCATCTGACGCCACCCCACCCGAGGCCGCCGCAACCCCGCGGCGGCCTCGGCCGTCGGTCGGATAACCGCTCGGCAGAGGGGAATACGAGCGGTCGGCGAGCTCATCCTTTCAAGAAAATTAGGGTACCCTAATTACTCGAGGATGAGGAGATGGCATGCGCACCATTGAGATTCACACTGATCTGCCCGTCGACGCACCACGGGTGTGGGCGGCGATGCGGTCTCCCGCGACCTTCGTCTACGTCTGTCGTGGACTGATCGGCATACCCGCGCTGCGCGGACGGGTCGAACCGTTCCACGCCGGAGATCGCGGGACCGCGTGGCTGTTCGCCTTCCATGTCATTCCGGCCTATCGCCACACCATCGAGGTCGTCGACGTCGACGAGTCCACCATGACGATCCGGACCCATGAGCACGGTGGCGTGATCAGCGTGTGGGACCACACGCTGCACGTGGAAGCCTTGTCGCCCAACCGGTCCCGCTACACGGACACGGTGGTGATCGATGCCGGTCGTCTCACCCCACTGGTCGCACTGCTGGCGCAGGGCATTTTCCGCTACCGGCATCGCCGCTGGCACAAGCTTGTCGGATGAGGCCTGTCAGGCGGAGATGGAGAGGCCCTCGAGGAGGGTGGTGGGGGCGGTGCCGTCGCTGTCGGTGCGGGTGGTGATCGTCAGTTGGACGAGGTATTGGCCGTTGGGGGAGTCGACGATGATGTAGCGGTTGTAGGCCCAGAGGGTGAGGGGGTCGACGGTGTAGGTGCCGGTGATGCCGGCGGAGGGGTGGCCGTCGAAGTCCTCGGTGTCGGTTTCGAGGTCTTGCCAGTTCGGGAGTTGGCGGGCGTCGGCGAAGGCGTGGGTGAGGAGGTCTCGGGCGTCGACCTTGGGGGTGAAGGTGGCCACCAGGAGGACGGCGTTGTCGGCCCAGCCGTTGACCGGGGGCTGGGTCCAGACGCCGTAGGAGCCGGGGAACATGCCCGCGGGGACCTGCTGCCAACCTTCGGGGATGCCGACGGTGACCTTCGGGGCGCCGGGGGCGGTGGCGTCGACCGGGGTGGCCTGGATCTGGGCGTTGGCCAGGTATTCGGCAATGGTGGTCAACGGGGCTCCTCGAAGCGCGGCGGCGGTGGTCACCCGACATTCAACACGATCGGGACGAGCGAAAGGGCCGCCCGGTCGTGCTGGTCCGGACGGCCCCGCGGCGCGATGTGGTTTCGCTCATCCGTTGAACCCGCGCAGGCGCAGGCTGTTGCTGACCACGAAGACGCTGGACAATGCCATGGCGGCACCGGCGAGCATGGGGTTCAGGAGTCCGGCGGCGGCCAGGGGGATGGCCGCCACGTTGTAGCCGAAGGCCCAGAACAGGTTGCCCTCGATGGTGCGCAGGGTGGCGCGGGACAGTTTGATCGCGGTCGGGACGGCGCGCAGGTCGTCGCGGACCAGGGTGATGTCGGCGGCCTGGATGGCCACGTCGGTGCCGGTGCCCATGGCCAGACCCAGATCGGCCTGGGCCAGGGCGGCGGCGTCGTTGACACCGTCGCCGACCATGGCCACGACCTTGCCCTCGTCCTGCAGTTTCTTGACCACGTCCAGCTTGTCGCTGGGCAGCACCTCGGCGATGACCTCGGCGATGCCGACCTGATCCGCGACGGTGCGAGCGGTGGCGGCATTGTCGCCGGTCAGTAGGACGGGGGTGAGGCCGAGCGCCTTCATCTCCGAGATCGCCTGGGCGCTGGTGGTTTTCACCGCGTCCGCGATGACCAGCACCCCGCGCGCCCGGCCGTCCCAGGCCACGACGATGGCGGTCTTGCCCGCCTGCTCGGCGCGAGTCTTGGCCTCCGCCAACGACTCCGGCAGCCGGATCGACCAATCCGCCAGCAGCTCGGTGCGTCCGATGACGACCGCCCGCTCACCGACCAGCCCCTGCACGCCCTTGCCGCCGTGGCTGACGAACTGCTCCACCCGCTCGGTGTCGAGTCCGCGCTCGGCCGCACCGAGAACCACGGCCTTGGCGACCGGGTGCTCGGACCCGTGCTCGACCGCCGCGGCGACCGACAGCAGCTCGTCGACCTCGACGCCCGCGGCCGGAATCGCCTCGGCCAGCGTCATTTTGCCGGTGGTGACCGTGCCGGTCTTGTCCAGCACGACCGTGTCGATGCGCCGGGTCGACTCCAGCACCTGCGGGCCCTTGATCAGAATGCCCAGCTGCGCGCCGCGACCGGTGCCCACCAGCAGCGCCGTGGGCGTGGCCAATCCGAGCGCGCACGGGCAGGCGATGATCAGCACCGCCACGGCCGCGCCGAAGGCGGTCGCCACCGCCGCGCCGGTGCCGAGCCAGAAGCCCAGCGCCGCGACGGCTATCGCGATGACGATCGGAACGAACACGCCCGCAACCCGATCCGCGAGCCGCTGCACGGGAGCCTTGCCGTTCTGCGCCTCCTCGACCAGCGCGGCCATCTGCGCCAGTTGGGTATCCGCGCCGACCCGGGTGGCGCGCACGGTCAGCAGACCGCCCGCGTTCACGGTCGCGCCGACGACCGAGTCGCCCGCCCCGACCTCGACCGGGACGGACTCACCGGTCAGCATGCTCATGTCCAGCGCCGAATTACCGTTCACCACAATGCCGTCGGTGGCGATCTTCTCGCCCGGACGAACCAGGAACTCCTCACCGACCCGCAGATCGGCGGTGGGGATGCGGGTTTCGACGCCGCCCCGCAGCACCGACACCTCCTTCGCGCCCAGTTCGAGCAGCGCGCGCAGGGCCGATCCGGCCTTCTCCTTGGAGCGGACCTCGAAGTACCGGCCCGCCAGAATCGCCGTCACCAGGGTGGCAGCGACCTCGAAGTACAGGGCCGAGGACGAATCACCGCGCTCGATGGCGAAACTGAACAGGTGCTTCATGCCCGGCATTCCGGCATTGCCCCAGAACAGCGCGTACACCGACCAGCCGAACGCGGCCAGCGTGCCCAGCGAGATCAACGTGTCCATGGTCGCCGCGCCGTGCTTGGCATTCACCCACGCGGCCCGATGGAACTGCGAGGCGCTCCACACCACGATGGGCGCGGTCAGGGTCAGCGAGAGCCACTGCCAGTTGGTGAACTGGAACACCGGGAACATGCCCATGGCGACCACCGGCACCGCGAGCGCGAGCGTCACCAACAGCTTGTGCCGCAACAGATCCGCGGGCGACGGCCCCGAATCACCCTCGGCAGCCTCGGTTTTCACCGGCTCGCTGTGATGCACGGCGGCGGTGTAGCCGGTATCGACCACCTTGGCGATCAACTCGTCCGGCGTCACCGACTCCGGGAAACTGACCTTCGCCTTCTCGGTGGCGTAGTTGACCGACGCGGTCACGCCGTCGATCCGATTGAGCTTCTTCTCGATTCGCGACGCGCAGGAGGCGCAGGTCATCCCACCGATATCGAGTTCGATCGAACGCTCGGGTGCCAGATTGTCTCCGAAACTGACAGGGGCGCTCATGAGTGACCTCCTCCGTGGTGTGCGGGCGCATCCGAATCGGATGCGGCGGTGAGTGCTCGGTCGGTGAACTCCGCGGTGTGCACCGCGCCGCCGTGCTGGAAGTCCAGATACAGGCGGTAGTCGCCGCCGCTGGGCGCTTGCGCGGCGAATACGACCTCGGGGCCGGGTGCGGTCTTGCCGACCTCGCCCTCGGGATGAACGTGCAGGTAGGCCAGATCCGTTGCCCGCAGTGCCACCAGGTGAGCGTACGCGCCGAGGTAGGGCTGCAGGTCGGTCACGGGTTTGCCGTCGCGGGTGACGGTGAACGCGAGTTCGCTGCCCGCGGTGTTCAGATCACCGGTGAGGGTGACGCGGTAGCCGTCGACCTCGGCGGTCTTGGACACCGGCGGCAGCGGCTTGTCGGATACATTGCCCGCGACCGCGACGGTGCGGCTCAGGACCAGCTCGCCGGGGCCGTCGGTGGGGGAGAAGTCGGCGAACACCCGGTAGCTGCCGGGTTCGGCCCACGTCCAGTCGATGGACCAGGTGCCGTCCGCGGCCCGGGTGGGATGCACGTGCCGGAACTGGCTCGCGTCCGTGCGGACCACGATCAGGTGCAGGTCCTGCTCGTGCAGGTCGTTGTATCGGGTGACGGTGCCCTGCGGCCCGGTGATCCGGAATCGCAGTGCGCCTTGCTGATTCGGGGTCGCGGGGGCGGTGATGTCGCCGAGGGTGTAGCCGGATTCGGTGTCCCGCAGCCCGGTGGCGGCGGCGCGGTGTTCGCTGTGGTCGGCCGCGGCCGGGGCCGCGCCGGACCGGTCCCCGACCAGGGCACCGATACCGAGCGCGGCTCCGAACAAGACGACCAGTCCGCCACCGAAGGCGGCGAACCTCAGTCGGTCGTTCACACCGCCACCTCATATCCCGCTTCGTCGACGGCCGCGATCACATCGGCATCGGCCAGCGGGGCGGCCGAGGTGACCTTGACCAGGCCGCTGGCGAGATCCACGTCCACAGAGGTGACGCCGTCGATCTTGCCGATCTCCTTCTGCACCGAACCGACGCAGTGGCCGCAGGTCATGCCGGTAACGGTGTAGGTGCTGGTGGCCATGGCGGTCTCCTTATGTCTGTGATTCGAACACGCTGTTGATCCATACGGTGTGGGGGTATCCCCGACATTCAGAAACATACCCCCCATGGGTACCTGGCGCAAGTACTCGAACGGGAAATCTGTCGACTAGGCTGTGCCCGTGCTCTCAGTTGTGCCCAGCCCCGTCGTCGTGCGCGCGCCAGCGAAGGTGAACCTGCACCTCGGGGTCGGCGATCTGCGCGAGGACGGCTACCACGACCTCACCACCGTGTTCCAGGCGTTGTCGCTCAGCGATGACGTCCAGCTCGCGCCGTCCTCGGCCCTGCGCGTGAAGGTCACCGGCGAGGGCGCGGACGAGGTGCCCACCGACCGCGGCAACCTGGTCTGGCAGGCGGCCGTGAAGCTGGCCGACCTGGGTGGGTGCGCGCCGCTGGTGGAAATCGCCATCAGCAAGGGCATTCCGGTGGCGGGCGGCATGGCGGGCGGCAGTGCCGACGCGGCCGCGGCCCTCATCGGGCTCAACGACCTGTGGGAACTCGGCCTCGGCCGGACCGAATTGTCCGAAATCGCAGCGGAACTCGGCAGCGACGTCCCCTTCTCCCTGCACGGCGGCACCGCGCTGGGCCGGGGGCGCGGGGAGAAACTGCTTCCGGTGCTGTCCCGCAATACCTTTCACTGGGTCCTGGCACTGGCCAAGGACGGACTGTCCACCCCGGCGGTCTTCCGCGAACTCGACCGCCTGCGCGAGCTCGGGTCGCCGCCCCGGCTCGGCAGCCCCGAGGAGCTGTTGCAGGCCCTCGCCTCGGGCGAGGCCAAGCAACTCGCCCCGCTGCTCGGCAACGACCTGCAGGCCGCGGCGCTCTCGCTGAAACCCGAACTGCGCCGGACCCTGCGCGCGGGCGTCACCGCGGGAGCCCTCGCGGGCATCGTCTCCGGATCGGGCCCGACCTGCGCCTTCCTCTGCGAGGACGAGGACGCCGCGGTCACCGTCGCCGCCGAACTCGCGGGCGCGGGAGTGTGCCGCAGCGTGCGCACGGCGTTTGGCCCGGTGCCGGGCGCGCGGCGTATCACGGGCGACAGCTGATCTCGTAACGGTCGGGGTAACTCATCGGGGACGGGCTAAGTCTCCCGCTACGCGACCGCCGGTCCGCAACGTGACGTGCGTAGGCTCTTACGGTTCGGCTAAAGGCGCGGAGAGGCGGAATTGCTCATGGCCAACCTGATCAACCTGGAAGCGGTCTCCAAGAGCTTCGGCATCAAGCCGCTGCTCGACAATGTGTCCCTCGGGGTGCAGGAGGGGGAGCGGATCGGTGTCGTCGGTCTGAACGGTGGCGGTAAGACGACGCTGCTCGAGGTGCTTACAGGCATCGAGGGGCCGGACTCCGGACGCGTGAGCCGCCGCGGTGATCTGCGCATGGCCGTGGTCACCCAGCGCGGTGTGCTCCCCGAGGGCGCGACCGTCGGTGAGGTCGTGCTCGCGGGCTTGGCCGAGGATCAGCGCACCGACGGTGTGGCCGAGCACGAATGGGCCGCCAACCCCCGCATTCGCTCCGTGGTCGAGGGCATCGGCATCGCCGACCTCGGCATGGACACCCCCGTCGCCAATCTCTCCGGTGGTGAGCGCCGCCGCACCGCGCTGGCCGCCGCCCTGGTCCGCGATCTCGATCTGCTGGTGCTCGACGAGCCCACCAACCACCTCGATGTCGAGGGCGTGCAGTGGCTGGCCGAGCACCTGCTGAACCGCCGCAGCGCGCTGGTGGTCGTCACCCACGACCGCTGGTTCCTCGACACCGTCGCCACCCGCACCTGGGAAGTCCAGGGCGGCAAGGTCGAGACCTACGAGGGCGGCTACAACGACTGGATCTTCGCCCGCGCCGAGCGTTCCCGCCAGGCCGACGCCAGCGAGGCGCGCCGCCAGAACCTGGCCCGCAAGGAACTGGCGTGGCTGCGTCGCGGCGCACCGGCCCGCACCTCCAAGCCGAAGTACCGCATCGAGGCCGCCGAGGCGCTGATCGCCAATGTGCCGCCGCCGCGCGACACCGTCGAGCTGGCCTCCTTCGCGCGAAAGCGGTTGGGCCGCGTGGTGATCGAGCTCGAGAACGCCACCCTGGCCACCCCCGACGGCCGCGAACTGGTGACCGATCTGACCTGGCGGCTCGCGCCCGGCGAGCGGGTCGGTCTGGTCGGCGTGAACGGCTCCGGCAAGACCACCCTGCTACGCGCCCTCGCGGGCGACGCGGACCTGAAGTCCGGCAAGCGGATTCAAGGCCAGACCGTCAAGATCGGCTGGCTGCGCCAGGAACTCGACGACCTGCCGCTGAACATGCGTGTGCTGGAGGCGGTCCAGGACGTCGCGCAGCGAATGATGCTGGGCGACAAGGAGATCTCCGCCGGCCAGCTCGCCGAACGGCTCGGCTTCAGCCCCGCCAAGCAGCGCACCCCCGTCGGCGACCTCTCCGGTGGTGAGCGCCGCCGCCTGCAGCTGACCCGAATCCTCATGGCCGAGCCCAATGTCCTGCTGCTCGACGAGCCCACCAACGACCTCGACATCGACACCCTGCAGCAGCTCGAGGACATGCTCGACGGCTGGGCGGGCACCATGGTCGTCATCTCCCACGACCGCTACCTGATCGAGCGCATCTGCGACACTACCTGGGCCCTGTTCGGCGACCGCAAACTCACCAACCTCCCCGGCGGCATCGACGAATACCTCCGCAAACGCGCCGCCCTCACCGCGCCGGTGGTCAAGGCCACCCCCGCTGCCTCGAATTCCGCCGCCCCCGCCACGGATTCGGCCGCCTACCGCGCCGCCCGCAAGGAACTGGCCAAGCTGGAACGCACCCTGGAAAAACTCACCGACCGCGAGAACAAGCTGCACGCCGCCCTCGCCGAGGCCGCCACCAATCCGGACAAGCTGGTCACCCTCGGAGCCGAGCTCAAGCAGGTGCAAGCCGAGAAGGAAGCCACCGAAGAGCGCTGGTTGGAACTGGCGGACAGCTGACCCGTCAGCCGTGCTGTTCGAGATCCAAGGACGGCACCGGCAGGCAGGTGCGGACGAAACCCGCGCCGAAGGAGCTCAATTCGATGGTGCGGTGCAGGACCTTGGTGCCGAAGCTGGCGCGCTTGAGCAGGCGGCGCACCTCGGGCAGGGCCTCGAGCAACTGGTAGCGGTTGGGGTTGCCGAGGGCCTCGCGGGTGATGTGGATGAGTCCGACGCGGTCGAGATTGGCCAGGTACTCGCCGATCTGGTTCGGGTAGCGCAGCGCGGCGTCCTCGCCCAGCAGATTGAACGTGCCGCGGTAGGAGGTTCGTCCGGTGCGGACCTCCACCGCGGGCTGCGGCCCGTCCAGGTACAGGTGTCGCACGATGCGCGCCTCGTCCGGGGTGATCTCACCCAGGATGCGCGAGTAGGCGGTGTGGTGGTGGTCGACCTCGTCGGCGTGGAAATCGGCCGAGCGGCGGAGTAATTCGGCCCCGCGGGCGCGTAAGACGCTGGTGGGACTGGGTTCGGCGGACTCCTCGAGGGCCTCGGGCGCGGTGACCCCCAACGCCTGCCGCACCGAATGCCGCACCTGCGCACCGGCTTCGGAGAGAATCGCCCGCGGCGGCTGCCCGGCCATGCTGCCGCGCACCACCACCGAGGTCACCCCCAACGCGGTGTGCAGACCCCAGAAACTGGCCTCCACCGCCGCGGAGACGGCCACCGCCACCACACCGGCGGTCGCGCGCACCGGGCCGGCGGAGCCTCGATTCGTGCTGTGGGACACCGGCACCGGCAGCGGCGCGGGTTCGCGAAGAGCGATTTCGCCTTCCCGACCAGCGTTTTCGCCATCGACCCCGGTGGGATCGTCCGCGTCGCTGCCGGATTCGGTTATAGCCATGCGCTCGCCACTCCTGTTCCGAAGATCAGGAGATGAGCGTATCCGGCAATGAGCCCCAGCACACCGCCATGCACGAACAAAAGCCATTCGTCTTGTTTGATGGCCGATCGCAGCATGTCCACGAACTCCGGCGGCGGCAGCGCCGACATTTGTTTGGCGATGTACTCCTGCACCTGCTTGCCCTGGCGCACATTGAAGGCCGGGTCGGCGAAGGCGATGGGCGCGATGGTCAGGGCCTCGGAGGTGAAAGAGTCCTGCAGCGAGTCGTATTCGCGACTGCCGAGGGCGAACTTGACCACCGAGCGGGCGGGCCCGAGCGCCCGATCGGCCGCGGGCTTGAGGGTGTCCTGCAGCATCTGCATGGTCCGGTCCGCGCGCGGGCCGTTGAGCAACTCGTCACCGATATTGGCCACGGTCATGATCTCGCTGGCCACCAGATCCGCGTAGCCCTCGGTGATCTCGTCCTGCCGCTTGATGAGCAGCCCCTGCCGCCACGGGCACCACCACTTCGGGTACGCCGGTTCGAAGATCAGGTTGATGCCGATCCAGTTGACCACCCAGCCGATGATCACCCCGCCGACCGGCAGCACCACCAGCGACGACCATCCGGTCAGATGCAGGATGGCGACCAGCACCAGACCCATGGGCGCGCCGAAGTAGAAGCCGAAGTTCTGCATGAACCGCAGTTCCTTGGCCCCGAGCACCTGGAACACCGAGTTGAGCATCTGCGGGCGGGCCTGGAAGTAGCGAATCGTCATCGACTTCACGTCGAGCAGTTGATCGATGTTGTTGCCGAGTTCATCGGTCAGCTCGCGCAGAATGTCGGGCAACTGCTCGCGCACCCGACTGTGGATCATCTCCTTGACCCCGCCCGGCAGGTTGTACCAGAGCTGCGGATGCTCGCGTTTGAGGATGTCCTCGACAATGTCGCGAATCTGCAGGTCCGCGATTTCGACGAAATGTTCGGCCAGCTTGTCGGGTTCCAGTTCGCGATAGAAGTCGGCGACATTCCCGAGTTTCGCCAACCCCTTGTCCACCGCGATGCTGGCCATCTTGTCCGCGCGCGACGGCACGATCCCCTGCCAGCCGATGCGCCCGTCGTACTGCAGCAGCGGCAGGACCTGAATCCGCTTGGGCAGCAAGGGAAACACCGCGGCCAACCCCGGCAGCCGAAAACCGTGGAACCGGATCGGTTTGAACAGCATGAGGACGCCGGTCCAGTTGGTGATGTAACCGATCACGCCCGTGAACAACGGGATGGTGATCAATTCCAGGAGGATTGTCGGATGTACCCCGAAGACACTCTCTAGCACGACGCCCTCCTGCCGATCCCGCAACGCACCGCCGTCGGCGTTGACTACCCCATCGGCGATTCGGACCTTACTGGCTCTTTAGGAATCGAGTCCAGCCACGCAGTGTCTGAGTCGGAGATCTCGGTCACAGTGGGTGGTCCCTGTGTTCCTCTCCCTTGATGGGACCACGAGAATGGCGGGGACCACATCCATATCGGCGCGTGTGCGGGTTGTGTTGGGGGTCATGCGTGTCGCAGGGGCGCGCGGTGACTGGGGTAACCTTCGTCTGGCTTGCGGGTTCAACGTGCCCACAGGTCCGTCGGGGGCAATAATCTTGTGGACGATTGGGTTCACCTGGCGATATTCGGAGATGGACGTGGCGGAAGACAGGATCCCGGGTCAGGACGTGGCCCGTCCGGGACCTCGTGCCGTGGAACGCAGTTCGGATGTGGAGAAGCGGCAGATCAGCAATGAGGCCCGCCTGATCCGCGGGGTCTTCCGGGCGGCGGGGTTGGCCGCGGGCACCGCGGTGCGGGGGACCGAGTGGGCGGTCGGCACCAGCTTCGAGATCACCAAACAGCTGACCCAGGCCGCACTCGACGGCGAATCCTCGGCCGATATCGCGGAGCGCACGGGGGCGGCGCTGCGGTCCATCGCCCGCAGCGCGCTCGGCGTCACCGAGGGCTCGGTGCGCGAGATCGTCAGCTACGTACCGACTCCCATGGGCGCGCCGCAGCAGGCCATCAGCACCGGGCTCGTGCGCTCGGCCACCACCGAGGAGCTGCGCCGCCGCGGCGACGCGCTGCTGGCGCGCTCGGCCGACGTCTACTTCACCGAGGACGTGCACCCGGCCTACGACCGCATCCTCGATCAGCTCGCCCCGGACGAGGCGCGCATCCTGCGCTTCATGGCCCTGCAGGGCCCGCAGCCGTCGGTCGACGTGCGCACCAACCGGCCGCTGGGCATCGGCTCCGAGCTGGTCGCGGGCGATCTGACCTCGGTGCCCGAGCAGTCCGGCGTCCGCTATCCGGACCGCGCCCGCCACTACCTGATCAACCTCAACCGGCTGGGCCTGACCATGACCTCGGAGGATCCGGTGGTGCTCTCGCGCTACATGGTGCTCGAGGTGCAGCCGGTGGTCGAGCAGGCGCTCAAGAAGGCGGGCCGGGTGCCCAAGATCGTTCGAAAGAGCCTGCGGCTGACCGAATTCGGCGAGGACTTCTGCAACACCTGCTTCAGCATCAACGGATAACCCGCGAACTTTCGGGTACTCCCGACCGTGTCAACCCCGAGTCGTCATGCCTCTGTACCGGCCTGATAGCGATCCGGTACAGATCTGTGCCGATCTCTGAAGCTTTCCTACACCTGATGGGATTGTGGACGGTATGGATCCCGATGCGGTCGCGGCGATCAGCAGGCTCAAGTTCCGCTATCTGCGCGCCTTGGACACCAAGGCGTGGGACGAGTTCGCCGACACCATGATTCCCGAGGCCACCGCCACCTACAGCGAGTACCTGCAGTTCGAATCGCGCGACGCGTTCCTGGCCTTCATGCGGAACACCCTCGGTCCGCACGTCATCACCGAACACCGTTGCGACCACCCGGAAATCGACGTGGACGGCGACACCGCGACCGGCACCTGGTATCTGGCCGACACCGTTCTGATCCCGGGCCACAACATGCTGCTGCGCGGCGCGGCCTTCTACTCCGACCGCTACGTGCTCTGCGACGACGGCCGCTGGCGCATCGCCCACACCGGCTACGAACGCACCTACGAAGTGGTGCTGTCCCTCTCGGACCTACCCAGCCTGCGCCTGACCTCGAGCCGCTGGGGCCTCATCGCCCGCGACCCGGCCGATTCACCCCGCATCGAACCCAGCAGCCAGGACGGCACGGGCACGCTGGGCTGAGGCCTATTCCGTTCCGGCGACCAGGAGTTCGAGGGTGAGCTTCGGCATTTCCTTGCTGATGTACTGCAGCCGCCACTTGTCGCTGAACAGGGCCAGGATCGCGCCGTCGGTGCGGGTGAAGACCTCGACGCCGCGCTGACGGTTGAGCTCCTCGGCCGATTCCGCGTCGGTGCGGCGGGCCAACTGGTACGGCAGATGATCCAGCTGGGTCTCGACATTGAACTCGGATTGCATTCGCGCGGTGACGACTTCGAACTGCATGGGGCCGACCGCGGCCAGCACCGGCGACTGGTCGCCGCGCGCGTCATTGCGCAGCACCTGCACCACGCCCTCGGAGTCGAGCTGGTCGATGGCCTTGCGGAACTGCTTGTACTTGCCCGCGCTCTGGGCGCGCAGGGTGGCGAAGTGCTCGGGCGCGAAGGACGGGATCGGCGGGAACTCGACCTTCTTGTCCACGTACAGGGTGTGGCCGGGGGCCAGGGCGGTGGCGTTCACCAGACCGACCACATCGCCCGGATAAGCGGTGTCGACGGTGGTGCGCTCGCGGCCGAACACGGTCAGCGCGTATTTGGTGGCGAAGGGCCGCCCGGTCTGGGCGTGGGTCACCACCATGCCGCGCTCGAACTCGCCGGAGACGATGCGCATGAACGCCAGCCGGTCGCGGTGCGCGGTGTCCATGCCCGCCTGCACCTTGAAGATGACGGCACTGAACGGCGCGGTGGTCTCGCGCGGCTCGCCCTTGACGTCCTTGCGGGCGCGCGGCGGCGGCGCGAGCTCGACGAGCGTGTCGAGCAGTTGGCGCACACCGAAATTCAGCATGGCGGAGGCGTAGATGACCGGCGAGGTCTGCCCGGCCAGGAACATCTCCTGATCGTGGTCCTGCCCGGCGGCGGAGAGCAGTTCGCTCTCCTCGGCGGCGGTGGACCACGCTTCGCCCTCGCGCTCGGCGGCCTGTTCGGGCGTGTAGTGCTCCTCGGGGGCGATGGTCGCGCCGCCCGCGGTGCGGGTGAAGTGGATGTACTCGACGGGCGCGCCCTCCGCGCCGCGGCGCAGCAGGCCGCGGAAGTCACCGGCGATGCCGACCGGCAGGAACAGCGGGGTCGGGGTCAGACCGATGCGCTCGACGATCTCGTCGAGCAGTTCCAGCGGTGCCTGACCCGGCCGGTCCCACTTGTTGATGACGGTGATGACCGGGATGCCGCGATCGCGCGCGACCTGAAAGAGCTTGAGCGTCTGCGGTTCCAGACCCTTGGCGGCATCGATGAGCATGACCGCGGCGTCGACCGCGGTGAGCACGCGGTAGGTGTCCTCGGAGAAATCGGAGTGACCCGGGGTATCCACCAGATTGATGACGCAGTCGCCGTATTCGAACTGCAGCGCTGTGGAGCTGACCGAGATGCCGCGCGCCTTCTCCATCTCCATCCAGTCGGAGACGGTGGACTTGCGTCCGGCCTTGCCGTGAATGGCACCGGCCTCGGAGATCTTCTTCGCGTGCAGCGCCAGCGCTTCGGTGAGCGTCGACTTACCGGCGTCCGGGTGGGAGATCACCGCGAAGGTGCGCCGCCGCGCCGCCTCGTCGGCCAGCCGCCCGGAGGTAGCAGGGGTCGCGCTGGCAGTCGGGGAACTCACGGGGGACTCCTTTTGTGCAGACGAGGCAACCGGACCAGGGTACGCGACGGGCCCCGTCGCCCGACCGGCCGGTCCAGGTCAGGAGGGAGTCCCGAGGTACCGGGCGATGGATCCCAGGACCAGTGCGCGCAGGTCGGCCTCCGGCGCGACCGCCTCGAGACTGCGGTTGGCGGCGAGCACCGCGAGCCCGTGCAGATTCGTCCACAGACACATGGCGCGTTCGCCGGTCGGATCGGGAACACAGCTCGAGACCAACTCGCGCCAATGCCGGAACAGCGGCAGCGACACCGTCTCGCGCAGATTCTCACCCGCACCCTCGAGCAGGTCGTGCCGGAACATGAGGGCGAACATCTCGGGGCGGCGGACGGCGAACTCCACGTAGGCCAGACCCGTACGATCCACTCGGTGGCGGGGTGAATCTGCTTGCACCGCTTCGATTTCGGCGCGCAGATCGTGATATCCGGCGGCGGCGATGGCGGCGAGCAACGCGGTGTGGGTGGGGAAGTACCGGCGTGGTGCGCCGTGGGAGACACCCGCCTCGCGTGCGATCGCGCGCAAACCCAATTGCGAGGCCCCGGTGTCCTCGAGCATGGCGACGCCCGCCGTCACCAACCGTTCCCGCAGTGGCTCAACCGAAGTCATGCCTCACATTCTCACCGACAGGGGTAGACAGTGTCTACGCGGGTGCGGTAGACACGTAGACAGTGTCTACGCGGGCCTTCGGGAGGAATGTCATGTGGTACTGGCTGCTCAAGCGAGTGCTGGTCGGACCGATGCTGCGGCTGTTGGGTCGACCGAAGGTCGAAGGGCTGCACCATGTTCCGGACGAGGGCCCGGTGATCATCGCTGCGAATCATCTGGCCGTGGTGGATTCGCTCTATCTGTGCCTGGTGCTGCGCCGCAAGGTCACCTTCATTGCCAAGCAGGAGTACTTCACCGAGGGTGGCTTCCGTGGCCGAATCAATCGCTTCGTCATGAACGCGACCGGACAGGTGCCGGTGGACCGCAGCGGCGGGACCGCCGGGTCGGATTCGCTCGCGGCGGCCGTGCGGATTCTGGAGTCGGGCGGCGTCTGGGGCATCCACCCCGAGGGCACGCGCTCACCCGACGGTCGCATCTATCGCGGACGCACCGGCGTGATTCGGGTGGCCATGCGGACCGGCGCACCGGTCATTCCGGTCGTCCTGTCCGGCACCGATCGGGTGAATCCGCGCAATCGGCGTTTCCTGCGTCCGGCCAAGGTTCGCATTTCCTTCGGCCAGCCCCGCTATTTCCTGCCCGCCGATCAGCAGGCCGTGCGTCGCGCCACCGATGATCTGATGGCCGATATCGTGCGCCGCTCGGGTCGCCCCTATGTCGATTGCTACGCGGCCACTTTCACCGCACGGGCCGCATAGGCGAAAAGGCCGGTTATTCGGTATCCCGCGCGAATCCGAATAACCGGCCGTCGGTTTTCAGCCGACGTTCGAGGCGGTACCACTGGAGGTGGCGCCGCCACCCGCGCCGCCGAGGCCCTTCAGTAGACCGTCGATGACGGAGGTGAGCCCGGAGGTCGAGCTACCGGTGCCCCCGGGCTTCGGGGTGGGAGTGGGGGTCGGCGTCGGAGTCGGGGTCGGCGGGCAGTCGTTGGCATTGGTGACGAACTGCAGGCTGTCACCCGCGACGGCGTCCGCGCTGGCGAACGGTGCGGCGAAGGTGACGGCGGTGGAGATGGCGGCTATACCCGCGGCGCTGAGGCCGAGTCGGCGAATGCTCTTCATGAAGCAGTGTCCTTATGGTGCAAGGCATCCCCGAGAGCGGGGAATGATGCGAAACGGTAGTGCTTCAGACTGAAGGATTCAAGACCCGGGAACGGCCGATTCGCGACCCGGAAACGGCAACGGCCGGTTGCGCCGAACCCCTTGGGGGATCCGGGCAACCGGCCGCGTGTGGTCGAACCGTCAGCCGACGCTGGCGCCGTTGCCGCCCGCCAGGCTGCCCAGCAGGTTGGCGATCAGCGGGAACAGGCTGCTCGCGCTGCCGGTTCCGGTGGTGGAGGTCGAGGCGTCGGCGACGGTGATGTCGACCGGGCCGGAGGTCGGCACCGACTGCGAGCCGCCGGTCAGCACGACCCACAGGTGGTGCGACCCGGCGGTGGTCGGGGTCCACTGGACCGAGGCCTGCGCGGAGTCGGTGGAGGTGGCCGAGCCGACGAGCGCATTGCTGCCATTGACGGTGTCGTACACATTCGCGGTGACGCCGGTGACACCGGTCAGAATGTTGATGGTGTACGCGTTACCGGTCGTGAAGTTGCTGCCGACCACCGTCATGCCATTGCTGGCGGTGTCCGCGGCGGCGAGCGGGGCGGTGAGGGCGACGGTGGCGGAGATGGCGGCAATGCCCGCGGCGCTCAGGCCGAACCGGCGAATGTTGTTCATAAAGACTGTTCCTTTTTACTTTCCCCGCAGGTTTCGGGAATCGTTCGGAACGCTAGTGTGTCAGTATCTTTCGAACAAGACCGCGAATAGTTCCTGTGTAATTTCTGGGAATGCGCGCCCGCGGAACGCGAACCGGGGGGTGCCGCGGAGGCCTTCGGACGGCATGTTAGAGTCTTCAGGTTGTCTCGGCGAGGGTGTGGCACCCAGCTGCCCACCGTGATCGACGCGGCTCGGCCTATTCGGCCGTCCATGTTGGTCTTCGCCGACGAGCAGACCAACCTCAGCCAGGGCGGCCCCGTCGCCTGGCGACCCGCTGACATTACAGCCCGGACGAGCCGTAGGAGTAGACAGACATGTCCGACGCCAGCCTTCTCGAAGCCACTGTTCGCACCGAGTTCGGCAAGGGCGCTGCCCGCCGTACCCGTCGCGACGGCAATGTTCCCGCCGTGCTGTACGGCCACAACGAGGAGCCGCAGCACCTGGCCGTCAACGCCCAGGCCTTCGCCGCCATCCTGCGTGAGCACGGCACCAACGCCGTGCTGAACCTGGACATCAACGGCAAGAAGCAGCTGGCGCTGACCAAGTCGGTCGTCGTCCACCCGATCCGCCGCTACATCGAGCACGCCGACCTGCTGATCGTGCGTCGTGGCGAGAAGGTCACCGCCGACGTGCACGTCGCCCTGGTCGGCGAGGCCGCCGCCGGCACCCTGGTCCAGCAGGACACCACCACCCTCTCCATCGAGGCCGAGGCCCTGCACATCCCCGAGTCCATCGAGGTCTCCATCGAGGGCGTCGAGGCCGGCACCCAGATCCTCGCGGGCCAGATCGCGCTGCCGAAGGGTGTCACCCTGGCCGGCGACGCCGAGACCCTGATCGTCAACATCATCGCCGCCCCGGCCGCCGCCGCCGAGGAAGAGGCCGGCGAAGAGGCCGCTTCCGAAGAGGCCGCCGCGGAGTAATTCCCTACTCCCGCAACGGTTCTAGATGACCGAGGCAAACGCCGGGCCCACGCTGGTGGTCGGACTGGGTAATCCCGGATCCGAATACGAGCGCACCCGGCACAATGTCGGTTTCATGGTCGCCGATGTGCTCGCGGAGCGCGTCGGCGGCCGTTTCACCGTGCACAAGAAGTCCGGCGCGGATCTGCTCGAGGCCCGCCTGGATGGGCGCAAGGTGCTGCTGGCCAAGCCGCGCACCTACATGAACCTGTCCGGGCGGCCCGTCGCCGCACTGGCCAAATTCTTCTCCGTCCCCGCCACCGAGGTGATCGTCGTCCACGACGAACTCGACCTCCCGTTCGGTGCCGTGCGACTCAAGCGCGGCGGCGGCGAGGGCGGACACAATGGGCTGCGGTCGATTTCGCAGGCCCTCACCACCAAGGACTATCTGCGCGTCCGCTTCGGCATCGGCCGCCCGCCGGGCCGCCAGGACCCCGCCGATTTCGTCCTGAAGCCCTTCTCCGCGCCGGAGCGCAAAGAGGTTCCGGTGATCGTCGAGCAGGCCGCCGACGCGGTCGAGCTCCTGCTGCGCGTCGGCCTTGAAACCGCGCAGAACCAGCTGCACTGACACGCGGTCGGATCAGCGCGCGAGTTTATCGAGGTCGATTTCGATCGGGAACGGGACTCGCATGCTCAGACTGTCTCGGTGGGGCCCGGTCGGCACATACGAGCGAGTGAGTTCATCGAGTTCGTAGGAGTGGACGACGGGAGCGCCGCCTTCGTCTTCAATTCGCCAGTAGTAGCGGATACCTGCACGCGCATACTTGAACGGCTTGGTCTCTCGATCGCGTTCCTGAGACTCATCGGAAACCACCTCGATCGCGAGTGAGACCTCGTCTGCCAGAAATTGGGTCCGCTTCGCATCGTAGGGAACAGCGGCGACCACTACGTCGGGCTCAGGGCGGCTTCGCTTGCTCAATTTGACCGTCATCTGCGGTTCGACGGTGTATCCCTCCGGTGCCTGGGCTGCCAATGCGTCGGTGAGGCGCAGAATGATGCGAGCATGCCAGGATCGTTGCGGGGACATCATGAAGATCAGTGCTCCGTCGATCAGCTCGGTGTGACGCGGCAAATTCGGAATTCGGTCGAGATCGTCCGCCTCCCAGCCGCTCGGCCGGGGCGGATACATCCACTCGGGTAGCGTGGCAGTCATCCGACGTCCTGTCCTCGTTGTTCAGCCTGATCTTCTGTTCCAGGGTAGTTCAATGGAGCTGCGTCGCGGTGGCTGAGCGGCGGAGCTTGCCGGAGGAGGTCTTGGGGAGGGCGCCGGGGCCGAGGACGGTGACGGTGCGGGGGCGGACGCCTACTTCGGAGAAGACGGCGTGGACGATGTCGTGTTCGATGCGGTGGACTTCCTCGGGGTTCTGGAAGTCGTTGGATTCGACTACGACGGCGAAGCTTTCGCGTTTCTGGCCCGCGTCGAGGCGGACCGCTACCGCGTTGCCGGGACGAACGCCCTTGACGCGCAGGGCGGCTCGTTCGATATCCGTCGGGAAGATATTGCGGCCACCCATGATGATGACGTCCTTGATGCGGCCGCACACCACGACCAGACCGTCCTCGGTGAAGTAGCCGATGTCGCCGGTGTCGAGCCAGCCGTCGGGATCCTGGGCGGGGCGGAAGCCGTCGACGGTGACATAGCCGGAAGTGACGGCGGGGCCGCGTAATTCGATGACGCCGACACTGCGGACGGGCAGCGGCTGGCGTTCGGCGTCGACCACCCGGCCCTCGAGATTGTCGACCAGGTAGCCGAGGGTGGGCAGGCGGCGGACATTGCCGTGGTGGTGTTCGGGATGGCGGACGGGGACGGCCTTGCCGAGGGCCTCGAGGAGGTCGGCGTCGACGACGTCGAGGACCTGGCCCAGGCCTGGATCGGGAATGCTCACGGCGAGCGTGGTTTCGGCCATGCCGTAGACGGGGGTCAGGGACATGGGGTTGAGCCCGAAGCGTTTTCCCGCCTCGGCGAGGGCGTCCATGGTGTCGGCATCGACGGGTTCCGCGCCGTTCCACATGTAGCGCACGCTGCTCAGGTCCACCGCGCCGTCGGCGGCGTTGCGCAGCCGGCGAGCCAGCAGCGAGTAGGCGAAATTCGGTGCGGCGGTGACCGTTCCGCGGTACTTCGAGATGAGTTCGGCCCACAGGATGGGTCGGGTCAGGAAGTCCATTGGCGTCACGCACACCACTTCCGCGCCGAACTGCATTGGCACGCTGAGGAATCCGACCATCCCCATGTCGTGGAACAGCGGCAGCCAGCTGACCATCACGTCCTCGTCGAGCTGGAATTTCACCCGATCGAACATGGCGTAGGCGTTGACGTAGAAGTTGCCGTGCGTGATCCGCACCGCCTTGGGTGAGCCGGTGGAGCCGGATGTCAACTGCTGCAGGGCGATATCGTCCTCGCCGGTCGGCACCGGATCGATGGGCGCGCCCGCCCGCATGGCGTCGATGGTGATGACCGCGATCCCGCGTTCGCGCAGCAGCGGTTCCGCGATCTCGAACGGCGCGCCCAGGATCACCGCCCGCGCCTCGATCATGCCCAGCACCGTCTCGGTGTCGCGTGTCCACACCGCGAGATCGGTGCGCGGCGTCGGCTGATGCAGCATGGTGATCGAGGCCCCGCGCATCCACACCGCCTGGCAGGCGGGCGCGATATCGACCGGCATGCCCGCCAGGACACCCACCGCGTCACCCGGCCCGATTGCGGCCGCGGCCAGACCACCCGCCATCCGCCGCGCGATCTCGTGAATCTCACCCCACCCCTGCCGCACCGGCGCATCCGGCTCCCCCGTCACCAGCCCCCGCCGGGAGACGCGGGCGGTGGCATACATTTCCTCGGTGAAGCGGCTCACGATGACTCCTCGAGCGCAGAACCAGCACCACAAATATCCCGCGTCGAGTGCAGGCCGTTAACCGTTTTCGCCGGTTCGCGTCCGGTTCCGCCGGGGTCGCCGCCCTAGGTGAGCGCTGCGACCGCCCGCACGAAGGTGTCGAGGTCCTCGAAGCTCACGAAGCAGTGTGGGGAGGCGCGCACCACCGAATTCAGTTCGCGCGCGGACATATCCAGCAGCGTCGACCCGCGGAAGCTGACCGTCACGGTGATGGCCTCGGCGGCCAGGCGGTCGCGGACCTGGACCGGTTCCAGGCCGTCGACGGTGAAGGACACGATGCCCGCGTGCTGGGTGCCGCGGTCGCGCACATCCACCCCCGGAATCTCCTGCAGCGCCTTGCGCAGGTACTCGGCGCGCTCGGCAATGGCCGCGTAGACCTGCGCCGGGCCGTGGTCGAGCAGATAGCGCGCGGCCGCGCCCAGGCCGAGGCGGGCGGCCACGCCGCACTCCCAGAATTCGAAGCGGCTGGCGTCGGGGGCCAGGACGTAGTCGTCGGCGGCGGTCCATTCGGCGCCGTGCAGGTCCAGGCGGGTGGGCTCGAGGCTCAGCGCCAGCTCCGGGCGGACGTAGAGGAAGCCGGTGCCGCGCGGGCCGCGCAGCCATTTGCGGCCGGTCGCCGAGAGGGCGTCAACGTCGAGTTCGGCGACGTCGAGCGGTAGCTGCCCGGCCGATTGGCAGGCATCCAGTAGCACCAGCGCACCCACGCGATGCGCGATGCGGGCGGCCTCGGCGACCGGGTTCACCAGACCGCCATTGGTCGGAACATGAACCAGCGACACCAGTTTCACGCGCTCGTCGAGCATGGCCTCGAGCGCGTCCAGATCGAGCTGCCCGCTCGAGTCGCTGGGAATCGCCTCCACCGTCGCGCCGGACTGCCGGGCGCGTTGCAGGGCGGCGATGGCATTGCTGCCGTAGTCCACGCCCGAGATCAGAATGCGGTCGCCCGGGGCCAGCGGGACCGAGTAGAAGAAGTCGCTCCACGAGCGGCTGGCGCTGTCGCTGAGCGCCAGGGCGGCCGGGTCGGCGTTGATCAGCTCGCCCAGCGCCGTCTTGACGCCGTGCAGGTCGTCGATGCGCTCGTTGGCCGCGCGATAGCCACCGATCTCGGCCTCGCGCCGCAGGTGGGCGATGGTGGTGTCGACGACGACCCGGGGCGGTAGCGAGGAGCCCGCACTATCGAGAAATACCTGATTTTCACAACCAGGTGTATCGGCCCGTAACCCCGCGATATCCAGCATGGCATCGACCATATCGGTTGCGGTGTTCTCCATTTCGTCAGATTTCTTGTCATACACCCTCGCTACTCTGGTTGGGGTCGCCGTCGAGCCCCTGGCGGTGACCGCATCAGACGGAGGTTGGCAATGGCTGTCACGGCGTCACCGACCGATGTGCTGCACAGTGGCCTGGCCGAATCGGAGCCCGGCGGCGACTTCTCCTCACGCGCCGCCGCCGAGGCTTACGTCGGAAAAGTCTGTTTCAAACAGGGTCCACCGTCACTCATCGGTGCCGAACTCGAGTGGCTCACCGCGCAGGGTGAACCGTCGGCATCACGCTCGCGTCCGAGCCTGCGGGCTCTCGCGGACGCACTCGGACCGCATGCGCCGCGGTCTATTTCCCCCGATTCCCCGGCCGTTCCGTTGCCGGGAGGCAGCCGGGTCACTCTCGAACCCGGCGGTCAGATCGAACTGTCCAGTGCCCCGTTCGGCACCGCCGCCGAACTGTGTGAGCGCTTGCGGGCAGACACGATCCGCCTGCGGGAGCTGCTCGAATCCCGCGGTATCCGCACCTTTTCCGCCGCCGCCGACGCGGGTCGGCGGCCGCTGCGTGTGCTGCAGCTGCCGCGGTACCGGGCCATGGAGCGATCCTTCGCCGGTATCGGGCCATTCGGCGCGCTCATGATGTGCAATACGGCCGCCACCCAGGTCAGCGTGGACGCGGGCGCCGATCCCGTCGAGATCGCGGCCCGGTGGAATGTCCTGTACGCCATGGGCCCGGCCCTGCTGGCCGCCTTCGCCTGCTCGCCCGACCTGCATTCCGCCCCGCCCGGTGACTGGGCGTCGCAGCGCATGCGGGCCTGGCAGCGGCTCGACCAGTTGCGGACCCGTCCGCCAGTGCACGATTGGGCCGATCCCATTGCCGGATACGCGCGCTGGGTGCTGGACGTGCCGCTGCTGTGCGTGCGTCCCCGCATCCCCGCGAGCGATCCGGGCGCCGCCGATTGGACGGCCCCGCCCGGGGCCACCTTCGCCGATTGGCTGTGCGGGGCGCTGGACGCGGAGATCGGGCGGCGGCCGGATCGCGACGATCTGGATTACCACCTGACCACGGTCTTCCCGCCGGTCCGCGCGGCCGGGCACCTCGAGGTCCGCTACCTCGACGCGCAGCCGGGGGACGGGTGGACGGTGCCGGTGCACGCCTTCGACGCGCTGCTGTCCGGGCCCGGAATTGTCGCGGAGGCACAGGGTTTGGCCGCGCCGACCGCGGCCGCCTGGTCCGAGGCCGCCCGCCACGGGCTGGCCGATCCGCAGTTGCGAGCCACCGCCGTCGCGCTGCTCGAGCTGGCCACCGCACACGCCGCCACACCGGAGGCCGCCAAGGCATTGGCCGCCGCCGCCGACCGATGTCGCAGCGGTCGGCCGCCCGCGCAGGGCGAACACGAATCGGGAGTTCTGTCATGACAATTCAGCACCTGCCCGGCACCGACCGGGCCGAGACCGAGCGGCTGCGGGCACGCATCGCGGACACGCTCGAACGGGCGCGGCGACGGACCATCGGATTGACCGAATGCGTCGACGAGGCCGAGCTGGTCGCCCAGCATTCGCGCATCATGAGTCCCCTGGTCTGGGACCTCGCGCACATTGGAAATCAGGAAGAACTGTGGCTGGTCCGCGATGTCGGCGGGCGGGAACCCGTGCGCCAGGACATCGATCACCTCTACGACGCCTTCAAACACGCCCGCGCGGATCGGCCCGCGCTGCCGCTGCTGAATCCGGGGCAGGCCCGCGAGTACGTCGGCACCGTGCGCGAGAAGGTGTGGGATGTGCTCGAGCACAGCCCATTACGCGGTGACGGGCTGGTCGAGGGTGGTTTCGCCTTCGGCATGATCGCCCAGCACGAACAGCAGCACGACGAGACCATGCTGGCCACCCACCAGCTGCGCGTCGGGCAGGCCGTGCTGTCCGCGCCGCCGACGCCGCCCGCGCGGGTGGCGGTCACGGGCGAAGTCGTCATTCCCGCAGGGGAATTCGTCATGGGCACCGATAGTGACCCGTGGGCGCTCGACAATGAACGCCCGGCCCATCCGGTGCACGTCGACGGGTTCGCGATCGATGCCGCGCCCATCACCAATGAGCAGTACCTCGCTTTCGTCGACGACGGCGGCTATGAGCGCCCGGAACTCTGGTCCGAGCGCGGCTGGGCCCACCGCGTCGAGGCCGGGCTGATCGCGCCCCAATTCTGGGAGCAGGATGCCGGAGGCCGTTGGTGGCGCAGGGTTTTCGGCACCATGCAACCGCTGCGTGCGCACCAGCCGGTGGTCCATGTGTGCTGGTTCGAGGCCGAGGCGTATGCGACCTGGGCGGGCAAACGCCTGCCCACCGAGGCCGAATGGGAGAAGGCCGCCCGCTTCGACCCCGAGACGGGCCGCTCGCGCCGATACCCTTGGGGCGACACCGATCCCACCGAGCAACTCGCCAATCTCGGCCAGCACCACCTGGAACCGGCCGACGTCGGCGCGTATCCGGCCGGTGCCTCCCCGGCGGGCGTGCATCAGCTGATCGGTGACGTCTGGGAGTGGACCGCTTCGGGTTTCGACCCCTACCCGGGCTTCCGCGCCTTCCCCTACCGCGAATACTCCGAGGTCTTCTACGGCGGTGACTACCGGGTCCTGCGCGGCGGCTCCTTCGGTGCCGACCAGGTCGCCTCCCGGGGCACCTTCCGCAACTGGGACCACCCCATCCGCCGCCAGATCTTCTCCGGCTTCCGCCTGGCCAGAGACCTGACCCCGGACGAGCGCTGATGTGCCGTCACCTCGCCTACCTGGGCCCGCCGGTCCCGGTAGGCGACCTCCTGACCCGTGGCCCGCACTCGCTGCGCACCCAATCCTGGGCACCTCGCGAAATGCGCGGCGGCGGAACGATCAACGCCGACGGCTTCGGCGTCGCCTGGTGGCACCACCCCGACGCCGCGTCCCCCGACCACGGCCCCGGCGTCATCTGGCACGGCGGCGCAACCCCGGACATCCGCGCCTCCGCCGAGTCCGCCGAGGCGGACGAGACGGATTCCGCCGCAGGTGATCTGGTCGTCAGCCGCTACCGCAATGCCGCCCCGATCTGGACGGATCCGGCCGTGGACGAGGTGCTGCCCCAGATCCGCTCCACCGCGGTGCTGGCCGCAATCCGTTCCGCCACGGTCGGAATGCCGGTCGAACGCGCCGCCTGCGCCCCTTTCACCCACGCCCGCTGGGCCTTCAGCCACAACGGCGCGATCCCCGACTGGCGACGGGTCCTGACCGAGGTGGCAGCCGAATTCGGCTCCCCCTCACTGCTCGACGCCGAATCCCTCACCGACTCGGCCACCCTCTGGGTGATCCTGCGCGGTCTGCTCGACAGTGCGGGTGGTTCCGGTTCGATCCACACGAATTCGGTGCGTTCCGAGGCACACGGTTTCGGCGCGGCGGTCGCGTTCGGCTCGACCGTCCGTGTCACTGCGGGATCCGATGAGCCGCCGGAGGTTCGGGCCTGGGGTTGGTCCTCCACCACCGAAGGCGGCGGTGCGGCGGCCTCTCCGCGTCGGGTGGGAGCGACGGAGGCGGGGGAGGCGTTGCGGGTGGTCATGGCGGCGGTGTTGCGGCGGTCGCCGGAGGCGCGGTTGAACCTGTTGTTGGGGGATGGGGTGGGGGTTTGGGCCACGACGTGGCATCACTCTTTGTCGGTCCTGGAGGCCGACGGGTTCGTGGTGGTGGCCTCGGAACCGTTCGATGAGGATCCGCGGTGGCGGCCGATTGCCGATCGGCAGTTGGTGCGCGTGCGGGGCGGGCGGGTTTCGGTGGAGCCACTGGATATCGAGATCGGAAGGGCTGGTTCATGAATACGGCAACGGTGGAGATTCATCTCACCGATGAAGACCTGACCACCGCGCTGCGCGACGATGTGCGGCGCGGGTTGACGGCGGAGCCGAAGTGGCTGCCGCCCAAGTGGTTCTACGACGCGCGGGGCAGCGAGCTGTTCGAGAAGATCACCGAGCTGCCGGAGTACTACCCGACGCGGACCGAGCGAGCGCTGCTGGAGCGGGTGGTGGCCGAGATCGCGCGGATCGCGCGGGCCGAGGTACTGGTCGAACTGGGCGCGGGATCGGCAGCCAAGACACGGCTGATCCTCAATGCCATGCAGGCCGAGGGACCGTTGAAGAGCTATGTGCCGCAGGATGTCTCGGTGTCGGCGCTGCGCATGGCGGCCGACGAGGTGGCCTCGGAGTTCCCGGGCCTGGGCGTGCACGGTGTGGTCAGCGACTTCACCGGCACGCTGGACAATCTGCCCGGCGGCGGGCGGCGCATGGTGGCGTTCCTGGGCGGCACCATCGGCAATCTGGTCCCGGCCGAGCGCGCCGAATTCCTCGGCGGCATCCGGGATGTCCTGGAACCGGGCGAACAGCTGCTGCTGGGCGCGGGCCTGGTCATCGACCCGGCGGTGCTGGTGCCCGCCTACGACGACGCCGCCGGTGTCACCGCGGAGTTCAATCGCAATGTGCTGCACGTGCTCAACACCCGGCTGGGCGCGAACTTCGAGCCGGAGAAGTTCGCGCACGTCGCCATCTGGGACGCCGAGCACGAGTGGATCGAAATGCGCCTGGAGGCCACCGAACCCATGACGGTCCGCATCCAGGATCTCGACCTCACCGTCGAATTCGCCGAGGGCGAGCAGCTACGCACCGAGATCTCCGCCAAATTCCGCCGCGAGACCCTCGAAACCGAACTGGACGCAGCCGGTTTCACCACCGAGCACATCTGGACCGATCCGGACGACCGCTTCGCCCTGATCCTGGCCGAGCGCCGGTAGCGCTACTTCTGGTCGGTGACCGCGGCCAGCCACTCGATCAGCGGCCGCATCTGCTCCCACGCCGCCCGGATCTCCCGGGCGGCGCGGGGCGTGGTCAGCCACTTGGGCGCGCCGAAATCCTTTCCAGCGGTGAGGGATTTATGGCGAAGCAGCTCAATGCGGGGGTGGTCGATGTCGTAGCCCTTGGGCTTGGTGGTCAGTCGGTCGCCGCCGATGGTGTATCCGGCCGAAACCAGCTGGGCGATCAGCCCTTCGAGTTCGGCGCCGCGCACCTCGTCGTCGATGGCCGCCCGCAGTGCGGTCAGCTGTGCGGGCGAGGCGGCGTACATGCCGCCCGCCACCCGCAACCCGGCCGCGCCGATCTGCACGTACCACCCGGAGTACTGCGCGCTGTACACCACCGCGCCCTGATGGTTCTTGTAGGGCGACTTGTCCTTGGCGAAGCGCACATCCCGGTACGGCCGGAAGATCTTGGCCGCGCCGAAGTCCGGTTCCAGCTCGGCCACAAGGGCTTTCATCGGGTCCCGCACGGACTCTTCCCATACCTGCTTGTGGGCGTTCCAGAAGGCCTTGGAGTTATCGGCTTCCAGGTCCTCGTAGAAATCGAGTCCGGCGAGCGGGAACCCGGTGAATGCGGTCATGGCTAGCCATTATTCATCGCGAGGAACCGACGACCGCCAGCCCTATCCCGATGCCGATGATCATGCACACGCCCGCCGCGATGGCCGCCCACTTGCCCAGCGGTTCGCCCTTGTTGTTGCCGACCACGCCCAGCACGATGCCGACGATCCCGAGGATCGGGCACAGCAGCAGCGCCAGGCCCGCGCAGACGAAGCCGATGATGGAGAACACCTGCGAGCCGCTGCGCGGCGGGGGCGCACCGTATTCCGCACCGCCGGGATACGGCTGGTACGGCTGACCGTAGGGCTGCCCGTACTGCTGATCGCCGGGTCCGAACTGCTGTGGGTACGGCGGCGGGGAGCCCTGCGGGTAGGGCTGATGCGCGCCTCCGGGTGGGGCCGCGTAGCCGCCGCCCGGCGGATACGCGGGCGGGGTGAGCGGGGGAAATGGTGTGGAGTCGGCCGGTGCGGGGTGGTCGGCGGCCGTCGCGTCGTCGTCCTTTTTGGACAGATCGAGCGGCTCCGCGTCGTCCTTACCGTGTGGCGTACCTGATTCGTGCGGCGTACCGGGTTCGTTCGGTGGCGTGCTCATGTCGCGCCCTCCTCGGTCGTGGTGTGACGCCTCTCCTAAGGTTTCCCGCTACCGGACTCGCTATGCAACTGTCCTAATCGCCTGGTTCGTCGACAATTTCCATGGCGGCCACCTCGGCGGGCCGGTCGTCCTCGGCCACGTACTCCTCGCGCTGCCGTCGCCGCGTCCACTCCTGGTCCAGCTCGGCTCCTATGCCGAGCCGACCGGTGTCGTCGTTCTCGCGATTGCGGATGACCAGATCCTCGGGCGGATCGGCGATGTACCGCTCGTATTCGCGGATGTCGTCTTCCTGATCGTCGTCGCCGAGGTCGTAGTCGAGGTTGTCGACGTCACTGTCGAAGACCTGATCGGTTTCGAAGACCTCGTCCATGAGTCGGGCGTCGTCCTCGTCGGGCCGGTCGGCCATTCGGCACCACCTCTCCGCGCGATCAGCGCACAAGTAGCAAACACCGAGTCCGCGTCCAACGCTACCGCGTGCGGCAGGAATCGGACATCCATTGCCACCCCCATTTCATACGACAGCGCCCCCTCCGACACTCGGAAGGGGCGCTGTCGTGCGGGCGGT
This sequence comes from Nocardia sp. CDC153, assembly GCF_035818515.1. Taxonomy (NCBI): domain Bacteria; kingdom Bacillati; phylum Actinomycetota; class Actinomycetes; order Mycobacteriales; family Nocardiaceae; genus Nocardia; species Nocardia sp. CDC153. The sequence goes on from NZ_JAYKYU010000001.1 coordinate 565,532, forward strand.
TACGCGTTGCCGTTGAAAAGCCCTGTGACGGAGCCGTTCTCGAACACCTCGCGGATGGTCTGCGCCAGCAGCGGGGCGATCGAGAGCACGGTCAGCGTGGGGAACTTCTTCGACTCGTCGATCGGCAGGGTGTTGGTCACCACGACCTCCTTGGCCCCACAGCTCGCGAGCCGCTCGGCGGCCGGGGCCGACAGGATGCCGTGGGTGGCGGCGATGACCACGTCACCCGCGCCCGCCTCCTTGAGCACCTTGACCGCGCCGGCGATGGTGCCGCCGGTGTCGATCATGTCGTCGATCAGGATGCAGGTGCGGCCCTCGACCTCACCGACCACGCGGTTGGAGACGGTCTGGTTGGGCACCAGCGGGTCACGGGTCTTGTGGATGAACGCCATCGGCGCGTCGGCCAGCGAGTTCGCCCACTTCTCGGCGACCTTCACACGACCGGCGTCGGGGGAGACGACGGTGATGTTGGACAGGTCGTAGTTGACGCGGATGTGCTCGGCCAGCTGCACCTGCGCGTGCATGTGATCGACCGGGCCGTCGAAGAAGCCCTGGATCTGATCGGTGTGCAGGTCGATGGTGATGATCCGGTCCGCGCCCGCGGTCTTGAGCAGGTCGGCGATCAGGCGGGCCGAGATGGGCTCGCGGCCGCGGTGCTTCTTGTCCTGGCGGGCGTAGGGGTAGAACGGCAGCACCGAGGTGATGCGCTTGGCCGAGCCGCGCTTGAGCGCGTCGATCATGATCAGGTGCTCCATGACCCACTGGTTGAGCGGGGCCGGGAAGCTCTGCAGCACGAAGGCGTCCGAGCCACGTACCGATTCCTCGAACCGGACGAAGGTCTCGCCGTTCGCGAAGTCGCGCGCGGTCTGGGGGGTGACGTGGACATTGAGTTCCTTGGCCACCGCCTCGGCGAGCTCGGGATGAGCGCGTCCGGAGAACAGCATCAGGTTCTTCTGGTTATCGGTAGAGAACGCGGTCACTGACGTTCGCCATCCTTTTGCTCGGTGGATATCTCGGTGGTTCCCGGCTGATCCGGGAGAGCCGCGAGGGCCGCTTCGGCCGCGCGGGCTGCATCGGTGCCGGGGCGATTGCGCTGCACCCAGCCTTCGAGGTTGCGCTGTGCACCACCCGAGACCGCGAGCGCTCCCGGTGGAACATTTCTGCGCAGTACAGTACCCGCCCCCGAGTACGCGCCGTCACCCACGGTGACCGGCGCGACGAACATATTGTCGCTGCCCGTGCGTACGTGCGAGCCGACCGTGGTGTGGTGCTTCTTGACCCCGTCGTAATTGACGAAAACGCTGGCCGCGCCGATATTGCTGTACTCGCCGATGGTGGCGTCGCCCACGTAGCTCAGATGCGGGACCTTGGAATGCGAGCCGATGGACGCGTTCTTCGTCTCGACGAAGGTGCCGATCTTGCCCGCCTCGCCCAACGAGGTGCCGGGCCGCAGGTAGGCGAAGGGCCCCACGCTCGCGCCCGGACCGATATTGGCCTTCTCGCCGTGCGTGCGGACCACCTTCGCGCCGTCGCCGACGGTGACGTCGGTGAGCGTGCAGTCCGGTCCGATCTCGGCGTCCTCGCCGATCACGGTGTCGCCCAACAGTTGTACGCCCGGGCGGATGATCGCGTCGCGGCCGATCACCACATTGCCGTCGATCCAGGTGGAGCCCGGGTCGACGATGGTGACCCCGGCGCGCATGTGCCGCTCCAGGATGTAGCGGTTGAGGGTGCGCGCGGCCCCGGCCAGCTGCACCCGATCGTTCACGCCGGTGACCTTGGCGGAATCGATCAGCCGCGCGCCGTGCACCGGATGCCCGGCCTCGCGGGCCAGCTTGAGCACATCGGTGAGATACAGCTCGTGGCGGGCGTTGGCGGTATCGATGCGCGAGATCATGACTCGCAACACGGCCGCGTCGAAGACGTAGACGCCGGAGTTGACCTCGGTGATGGCCGCCTGCTCGGGGGTGGCGTCGGCGTGCTCGACGATCTCCATCACCCGATGCTGGGCATCGCGCACGATGCGGCCGTAGCCGTTGGGGTCCTCGGGCTCGAAAGTCAGTACGGTGACCGCGGATCCGTCGGAGTAGCTGTTGTGCTCGTCGAGCAGCGCGTTGAGCGTGTGCCCGTCCAGCAGCGGCACATCGGCGTAGGTGACCAGCACATTGCCGGTGAAGTCCGCGGGCAGCACCGACAGCGCGCACTGCACCGCGTGCCCGGTGCCGCGCTGTTCCTCCTGCACCGCCAGGGTGATCTGGCGTCCCAGTTCCGCGCCCACCTTGCCGACCGCGTCGCCGACCTGCTCGCGGTCGTGGCCGATCACGGTGATGAGCGACGTCGGGTCGATCTCGTGCGCGGCATGCAGCGCGTGGGCGAGCATGCTCCGACCGGCGAGCGGGTGCAACACCTTGGGTGTCTTGGACCGCATTCGGGTTCCGGCTCCGGCGGCGAGAACGACGACGGCGGTCTGCTGTGGCATGGATCTCCCTCGGCTGCCGGTCATCGTGTGCTGAGTCAGTTCTTGCTGGGCCACAGGTGGTCAGCGATTGTGCGGGGCCAACCATATCGACCCTGCTCGCGAGCTCCGCCGCCAGGACTCGAACCTGGACAAACTGAACCAAAATCAGTTGTGCTGCCATTACACCACGGCGGATTGCAGCGTCATGCGGGTCTGATCCTCGCATGAACTACCCCCGAACGTCGAACTGTCCCGCCTCCCCGCGTTTTTTGCCGACCGGCCAGGCGCACATCGCCTTACGCTCCGGACCGGCGGTTCCCGACACGGCCGGCTCAGCCGGTACCCCGGGAGTTACCCCGATCGTGCTAGATCAGTTGTCGCGTTGGGCAAAATCGGGTGGAGTTGATCCCCGCGCCGCCCGGCGACGTTAAGTCTGGGACAGTTGTTAGGGCATGTGGCGGCGAGGCAGGGAGGCGGATCGATGACGGCTGGCGAGGGTGGCAGGCCCGCGCGGGCGCGCATGACCGGGACCCAGCGCCGTCAGCAGCTCATCGAGATCGGGCGGGCGCTGTTCGCGGAGCGGGGGTACGACGCGACCTCGATAGAGGAGATCGCGGCGCGGGCGCAGGTGTCGAAACCGGTGGTGTACGAGCACTTCGGCGGCAAGGAGGGGTTGTACGCGGTCGTGGTCGATCGCGAGATGTCGACCTTGCTCGAGATGATCACCGCCTCGCTGACCCAGAACCGTTCGCGGGTGCGGCTCGAGCAGGTGGCGCTGGCGTTGCTCACCTATATGGAGGAGCGCACCGACGGTTTCCGAATCCTCATGCGCGATCAGCCGGTGTCGGCCGCGGAGGGCACGTACTCGTCTCTGCTCAACGAGGCCGTGAATCAGGTGGCGCACATTCTCGCCGGGGATTTCGAGCGCCGCGGGCTGGACCCGAATCTGGCGACGCTCTACGGGCAGGCACTGGTGGGAATGGTTGCGACGGCGGCGACCTGGTGGCTCGACGAGCGTCAGCCGTCCAAGGAAGTGGTGGCCGCGCACCTGGTGAATCTGTGCTGGAACGGGCTCACGCATTTGGAGGCGGATCCCAAGCTGGCGTCGGAATGGCCGAGCGGCAAAGGCTTATCGAACCCTGCAGTCTGAATTTTGGTCTGATATGTCTGTCCTAATGGGGCAGAACTGGACAGTTAACCAGCGAATTGCGAAGGAGGACGGGTCGAATGCTCGAATCGGCTGGCAGCGCGCAGCCGGGTGGTACGGTTCACCCATCCTTCGAGTGCTGTTCGAACTGTGATGTCGGTCAACTTCGGGATGTCGGTCTACTTCAGGATGGCTGGTTTGATGACAGGCGGATCTGATGGCTAGGCAAGCGCGTGCGGAGATCACTCGCGATTCCGTGCTCGCGGGCGCGGCCGATGTCTTTCTTCGGCTGGGCTACGCGAACGCGTCTCTCTCGGAGATCATCGCGCAGTCGAATGTGACCAAGGGCGCCTTGTACTTTCACTTCGGCTCCAAGGAAGAACTGGCCCGCGCCGTCGTCGATCAGGGCAACGAGCGACTGGTCAGCGCCTGCCAGGGATTCTTCGATCCGCGGGTGCCCGCGCTGGAGGCGTGCATCGGGATCACCTACGTGGTGGCGGATCTGACGATGAACGATCCGATGGTCGGCGCGATGCTCAAACTGACCCATCAGATCGGCGACTACCGCGGGGCGACCGGCGACAATATCGCCAAGACGTGGGGCGAGACGCACCGTTTGCTCGCCGAACGCGCCATCACCCAGGGCGATTTGAAGCCCGACCTGGACCCCGACACCATCGGCCTGCTGCTGCAGGAGATGACCACCGGCGTCCACATCGTCGCGGTCAGCACCGAATCCATCGATCAGATGGCGACCCGCATGGAACGCGCCTGGTACTTCCTGCTCCCCTCGATCGTGCCGGACGAGAAGGTCGCCTACTTCCGCGAGTTCGCCGCCCGCCGCCTGCGCCGCTACGTGCAGTAGGACGGTTCGCCCGCCTGTCGGATCGGGTGACTAGACTCGGTTGGCCTGTCTGAAACGCTGATCTGCGCCGAGGAGTCTGCCCCATGTCCACCCAACGTCCACCTTTGGCGGGCCTGGCTGCGGTGGCCGGTGCCGACGCGGCTCTGGAGCAGGTCAGGAGTCTGATCGGGCGGGACTCGGCCATGCTGATCGCGCCCTCGGCGGTGCGGCCGTTCGTGGCCTCGACCATTGCCGAGCAGCGGCCGCTGCTGGTGGTGACGGCGACTGGGCGCGAGGCCGATGATCTGACCGTCGAACTCACGGAGATGCTGGGGGACAGCGTCGCGGTGTTCCCGTCCTGGGAGACGCTGCCGCACGAGCGGCTCTCGCCGGGCGCGGACACGGTGGGTCGCCGGTTGCAGGTGCTGCGGCGGTTGGCGCATCCGGAGGATCCGGGCTTCGCGGGGCCGCTGCGCGTGGTGGTGACCACGGTGCGCTCGCTCATGCAGCCGATGGCGGCGGGGCTGGGGGAGATCGAGCCCATCGTGCTGCACAAGGGCGCGGAGTTCGATTTCGACGAATTGCTCACGCGGCTGGTGGAATTCGCCTACGAGCGGGTCGACATGGTCGGCAAGCGCGGCGAGTTCGCGGTGCGCGGCGGCATTCTGGACGTGTTCCCGCCGACGGCGGATCATCCGGTGCGCGTGGAGTTCTGGGGTGACGAGGTCTCCGAGCTGCGCGCCTTCTCGGTGCAGGATCAGCGCTCCATCCACGAGGTGCCGGTCGAGCTGGTGGTCGCGCCGCCGTGCCGAGAACTGTTGCTCACCACCGAACTTCGCGAACGCGCGGCCCGGGTGGCCGCGGAGAATCCGGCCGACGCCGCGCTGGTGGAAATGCTGGAGAAGATCGCCGAGGGCATCCCCGTCGAGGGCATGGAGGCGCTGCTGCCGGTGCTCCAGCCCGGCGAGCTGCAGCTGCTGGTGGATGTGCTGCCCGCGGAAACCCATGTGCTGCTGTGTGATCCGGAGAAGGTGCGCACCCGCGCAGCCGATCTGGTGCGCACCGGTCAGGAGTTCCTGGAGGCGTCGTGGACGGCGGCCTCCTTCGGCGGCGCCGCGCCGCTGGGCGCGCACGGACTGGATCTGGCCGCCTCCGGATATCGCGGGCTGGATGTCGTGCACGCCGATGCCGAGCGGCGCGGGCTGCCGTGGTGGACGCTGAGCCCGCTGGCCGCCGACGATCCGAACGAGATCGTGCTGCCGGTGGTCGCCGCCGCCTCCGCGCGCGGCTCCGAGGAACTGGTCGCCACCATCTTCGCCTCGCTGCGCGCGCACGTGTCGACCGGCGGGCGCGCGGTCATCGTGGTGGCCGGACACGGTACGGCGCAACGCATTCTGGAACGCCTGGCCGATGCCGAGGTGCCCGCGGCCGCCCTGGAGCCCGGTGCCGAGCCGGTGCGCGGGCTGGTCGGCGTGCTGTGCGGTTCGCTGCACGACGGCATCGTCTTCGACGAGTCCAAGCTGGTGGTGATCGCGGAATCCGATCTCACCGGCAACCGGGTCACCGCGCCCGGCGAGGGTAAGAAGCTGCCCGCCAAGCGGCGCAACCAGGTCGATCCGCTGGCGCTCACCGCGGGCGACATGGTGGTGCACGATCAGCACGGCATCGGTCGCTTCGTGGAGATGATCGAGCGGACCATCGCCGGTGCGCGGCGGGAGTACCTGGTCATCGAGTACGCGCCCGGCAAGCGCGGCCAGCCGGGAGATCGCCTGTTCGTGCCCATGGATTCGCTGGATCAGCTCTCGCGCTACGTGGGCGGCGAGATGCCGTCGCTGTCCAAGCTCGGCGGTTCGGACTGGGCCAATACGAAACGCAAGGCGCGCAAGGCGGTTCGCGAGATCGCCACCGAGCTGGTGCAGCTCTACGCCGCCCGGCAGGCCGCCCCCGGCCACGCCTTCGCCCCGGACACCCCGTGGCAGCAGGAGATGGAGGACGCCTTCGCCTTCACCGAGACCATCGACCAGCTCTCGGCCATCGCCGAGGTGAAGGCCGATATGGAGAAGGCGGTCCCGATGGACCGCGTCATCTGCGGCGACGTCGGCTACGGCAAGACCGAGATCGCGGTGCGCGCGGCGTTCAAGGCCGTGCAGGACGGCAAGCAGGTGGCGGTGCTGGTGCCGACAACCCTGCTGGCGCAACAGCATCTGCAGACCTTCACCGAGCGCATGGCCGGATTCCCGGTGGTGGTGAAGGGTCTGTCGCGCTTCACCGATCCGGCCGAATCGCGGGAAATCCTCGAGGGCATGGCGTCCAAGGACGTCGACATCGTGGTCGGCACCCACCGCCTGCTGCAGACCGGCGTGCGGTGGAAGGACCTGGGGCTGGTCATCATCGACGAGGAGCAGCGCTTCGGCGTCGAGCACAAGGAGCACATCAAGGCGCTGCGCACGCACGTGGACGTCTTGACCATGTCCGCCACGCCGATTCCGCGCACCCTGGAGATGTCGCTGGCGGGCATTCGCGAGATGTCGACCATCCTCACCCCGCCCGAGGAACGGCATCCGGTGCTCACCTACGTGGGCGCGTACAACGACAAGCAGGTGGCCGCGGCCGTGCGGCGTGAGCTGCTGCGCGACGGCCAGGTGTTCTACGTGCACAACCGGGTGGCCTCGATCGACAAGGCGGCCAAGCGGATTCGCGACCTCGTGCCGGAGGCACGCGTGGTGGTGGCGCACGGGCAGATGAACGAGGACATGCTCGAGAAGACCGTGCAGGGCTTCTGGGAGCGCGAATTCGATGTGCTGGTGTGCACCACCATCATCGAGACCGGCCTGGACATCTCCAATGCCAATACCCTGATCGTGGAACGCGCCGACGCCCTGGGCCTTTCGCAGCTGCACCAGTTGCGCGGCCGCGTCGGCCGGTCCCGGGAGCGCGGGTACGCCTACTTCCTGTATCCGCCGGAGAAGCCGCTCACCGAGACCGCCTACGACCGCCTGGCCACCATTTCCCAGAACTCGGATCTGGGTGCCGGTATGGCGGTGGCCATGAAGGACCTCGAGATTCGCGGCGCGGGCAATGTGCTCGGCGCCGAGCAGTCCGGTCACGTCGCGGGTGTCGGCTTCGACCTCTACGTGCGTCTGGTCGGCGAGGCGGTGGAGGCCTATCGCGCCGCCGCCGACGGCCGCCCGATCACGGTGGACGAGGAGGTCAAGGAGGTCCGCATCGATCTCCCGGTCGACGCCCACATCCCGCCCGACTACATCGCCTCCGACCGCCTACGCCTGGAGGCCTACCGCAAACTGGCCGCCGCCCAGGACGATTCGGCCCTCTCGGCGGTGGTCGAGGAACTCGTGGACCGCTACGGCCCGCTGCCGGTCGAGGTCGGCCGCCTGGTCTCGGTGGCCAAGCTGCGCCTGCTCGCCCGCGAGTACGGCATCGCCGAAATCGGCGTCACCGGAACCACATTGAAGGTCTCGCCCCTGCAACTGCCCGATTCCAAGCAGCTGCGCCTGAAGCGCCTCTACCCGAACGCCACCTACCGAGCCGCCACCGGCATCGTGCAACTCCCGCTCCCGCGCGTCGAGGACAGCGTCGGCGCGGCCCGAGTCCGCGATGTGCAGGTCCTCCAATTCGTCGCGGACCTGCTGCTGGCCCTCGATGGAAAGGCCCCCGGCGCAGTCGATGTGAAGGTCGCCCCGGAGGTACTCGCCCCGCGATGAGTTCCGACCGCCCGGTGGGCAATTCCCCCCGTGACGCCGCCGACTCACCCCGCCCTCCCGGCGAGCAGATGTGGACGTCGGGTGGCGAGGCCGGTGATATCGCCGCGATGACCCAGGCGCTGGGCGAGGCGGTCGATGTGATGGATCGGCTGTGGAATTTCGGCGGCTGGGAGGTCACCCAGACGCATGATTCGCTGCGGCCGTACCTGCTCGAGGAGACCTATGAGCTGCTCGACGCGATTCAGGAGCAGGACGCCGAGACGATCAAGGAAGAGCTGGGGGATCTGCTGCTGCAGGTGCTGTTCCACTCCCGGATCGCCGAGGCGGCAGGGGAATTCACGGTCGCGGAGGTGGCGGCGGCGCTGGTCGCCAAGCTGGTGCACCGCAGCCCGCATCTGCTCGACGCCGGGATCGATCGCGACGCCGATGTGGCCGACAAGATCGCGGCGCAGGAAAAGGCTTGGGAGGAGCGGAAATCCGCCGAGAAGGCGCGGCGCTCCTGCCTGGACGGCATTGCCATGGCCCAGCCCGCGCTGGCCCTCGCGGAGAAGGTTCGCTCGCGAGGTATCAAGGCCGGTTTACCGGAGGATTTGATTCCGGACGAGCTGCGATTCGTCGAACTCGGTGGCCCGGACAGCGCCGAAGAACGCTTGCGCAAGGCCACTCTCGTCTTCGCCGGTCGCATCCGCGCCGCCGAGGACGCCGCCGAAACCGCGCGCGGTGCGCGGCGGGCGCTGACGGCGGGGGACTGGCGCGAATTCTGGCCGCCCGCCTGACCGAAATCCCCCGCTTCGGTCGAAACCGGCATAGCGGAAGCGATGCCGAACGATAACGGCGGTGTTGCCTTCGGCTCGTTTCGGCTAGCGTCTGAGGGGTGCATGCTTCGGGGCGCGAATCGATCACCGAGTACTACCCGCCGAAAGCGGGTGCGGTCGGCGCGCTGGTCTTCTTCCTGGTGATGACCGCGCTGCCCGGTTTCGTGGTGTTCGACGGTGATGAGCACGTTTTCATGCGGGTGCTCGGCGGTGTGGCCATGGCGTTGTTCGGTTTCGGGGTGTACGCCATGCTCGAGGACCTGCTGCGCCCGCAGCCCACGCTGGTGATCAGCGATCAGGGCTTCACCTATCGCGGCTACCCGCACGTGGGATGGGCGGAGGTGGAACGCCTACGTCTGGGCATCGGCCGCCTGCGCAAGGGCGGTCGCGCCGAGCGGTTCGCCGAGGTGGTGCTGCGCGATCCGGTCGAATTCCGTGACCGCGTCCACGCTCTCGGCGATGTCACCGCCCGCAAGAACGTGGACCGCCCGCTGTTCATCGTCCCCGAACGCCTGCCCGTCCCGGTCGCCGCCGTCGTCGAGGTCATGCGCGAACACCATCCGGACCTCGTGGTCCGTGCCCGCGAGGACGAATCGTCCGAACCGCCCGCCGCCTCGCATTCCCCCGACCGCGACATGGTCGAAAGCGCCCTGGTGAGCGCCCTCACCGAGGCGCTGCCCGACAACTGGAACCTGGCCGTGCTCTGGTTCTGCCTGGTCGGCGACGACGGCCACGCCGGAATTCAGCTCGACCTCGCCGATTCCGACCCGGACGACCTGCAGCCCTCCGAGGAGATCCTCATGCTCCTCAACCGCCTCAAAGAGGTCTGCTACGACCAGATGACCGGCACCTGGCTCTCCGGCCAGGTCATGCTCCAATCCGCCTCCACCAAGGCCCAATTCACCCTCTCCTTCAAGGAGATCCCCGACTGGCTCCCCCTCCCCGACCCCGCCGAATGCCGCCGCGAACTCGCCACCTACCCCCGCGCGGGCGACGAAATCCCCACCTGGCTCCGCCAACGCATCTCGTGACCGACTCGGCCCGCGGTGTCGGCGTCGCATGCTGTGAAAACGTCGAAACCGGTTCAGGCTGGGCCTGAACCGGTTGTGCGGGCGATGGGGACGTTGATCAGTCGATCTGGACGCTCATGCCGTAGTCGATGGTGGCGTGGCTGGGCGAGGTCACCTTCAACTGATAGGAACCGTTGACCGGCAGCACGACCCGGTTCCACTGGCGCTCCCAGGACAGGGTCCCGGTGGGGCCGGTGATGGTGACGACGGCGTCGGACCAGTTCGGGCTGGCCTCCACGATCATGACCTGGCCACCGCGGGCGTCGACCTGGTAGGTGTCGTGACCGAAGCCCTGGATGTGGCCGTTCACGTACCCGTGGTCGGTGCCGTAGGCGAAGTAGATCTGGTGCACCTCGTCGGCCGAGGCAGAGCCGGAGCCGAGGATGGTGACGGTGGAAGCGGCGGCGAGGATGGCGGCGGCGAGGAATTTCTTCTGCATGGCACCAAGGTTCGGCGGGGCCACCAATCAGATTCCAACAGCGGACTATTGGTCCTCGTCACCGCCGCTGTTCCACCTCAGGCCGCGCCGGATTCGAAGGCCGTCATGGTCGCCGCGGTGGCGTCCGGCTTCTCCCACGGAGCGGGTTCGGGGAAATAGGTTTCCAGGAACTCCGAGACGGCACGCACCCGTTCGGCCTCCGGGACCTCCGGGAAACTACCGTCGTTGAGGCAGAAGAAGTCGACATTGCGGCGCTTGGCCAGACCGTCGAGCAGGGCCAGACCGGTGTACATGGTGGTGTCCACGTAGCGCATCTTCGCCGCTTCCTGCGGTACCGCACGACCGGTGAGCAGGGCGTAGTAGTGGTAGAGCGAATTCGTCACCGAGATATCGGTGGCGGAGCGGAAACGGCTGGCGCGGGTGCGGGCGAAATCCTCCGCGAAGACCTGCTCCATCTCCAGCAGGACACTGCGGCGCAACGGCACCGGGGTGTGTTCCAGATGCCGGGTGATGACATGCCCGAACCGCTTCGCCAGCAGCGCGCGATTGACCCGCGCCGCGTTCTCGAAACCGCTGCGGCGCTCATTGTTCGCCCCCGGACCGATACGTGTCCCCGCCTCGATGAAACGGCTGATCCCCGCGGGCGTGAAGAACATGGACGGACGCACCGGCCGCGCGAAGAACATGTCGTCATTGGAGTACAGGAAATGCTCCGACAATCCCTCGATGTGCTGCAATTGGCATTCCACCGCATGGGAATTGAACACCGGCAGCCCGCTGATGTCCGAGAAATGGTCCACCGCGCGGACAATGGTGACCTTCGGATCGTCGCCCAGCCAGTCCGGCACCCGGGAATCGGTGCAGATGAATATGCGCCGAATCCACGGCGCGTTCTTGTGCACCGAGCGCAGGGCGTAGCGCAGCTCGTCGATCTGGCGAATGCGGGCGTCGGCCTCGTCGCCCTCGCCGACCACCACCTGCGCCATCATTCCCGCACGGCGCGCCCGGAATTCGGGATCGGAGCCGTCCACCCAGGAGAACACCAGATCGATGTCGAAGCCGACATCGGTCGGGTTCGGGGTGAACATGCCCGCCAGGGTGGGCCAGCTGGCGTCGTAGAGCAGCACCGTGGTGTATTCCACGTCCGCGACGTCGAAGACCATGCGGGTCAAGGCATTCGGACGCGGGCATTCGACGGTGTCGCCGTGGTACTCCCACAGCTCGACCTCGACGTGATGCGCCGGATCCAGGTCCCGGCCGAGCCGGAACACATTGTGCTGCTTCTCATTGCAGGAGAATCCGGCGACCACCGCGGCCCCCAGCACCCGTCTCAACGCACCCCGATGGTTACTGTCCACCGCCAATATCAGCCGATGGGCGGCGTCGCGGATCAGCAGGTACGGCACCTCGGCGATGGTCAGTTCACCGCGCAGATAGCGCAGATCCTCGATCACCGCCTGGGATACCCCGAGATTCGCCACGGTCGCCCGACCCACCAGCTCATCCACCATCACCGTCTCCGCTCTCTGTTCGCACTTCACCTCACGCTCGGTCGCCTCGCAGCCCGGGTCGGTTCGTCTCGCGGCCCCACGGCATCGCCGCCGACCCGGATGTCGTCCGTGTCGGCGTCTGCCGTGAATCCGGTTGAAAAACCTTTGCGTTCGTCGACGCCGCCGCGCTCGGAAGGGAGCAGCGTGGGCGGACGAGCTTCACCGGACGGTCATCGGCCGGTTACTCGCATGACCTCGGTTGGACGAGGGACTGTAACGAATGATGCAACCGTTATCGCTTCTCGTCAATCTGTTTCCCCGCAGGTCCGAGTATGTTTTCACGTTCGTAACCGACAAACCGGACACGGCGGCCATCTCGGGTCCACCATTCTCGTGCCAGCGGGCCAGTGCGGCAACGGCATACACTTGCGGCAGCACAGTCCAGCCCGCTGTGCGCGAGCCGATGGTGAGGGGACGCGGATGGTAGCCGACGCGCGGGAACGTCAGGAGCCCTCGACAGGGAACCACCAGGATCACCCCGAATTGGATGTCCTGCCCGATTGGCCGCTCGACACCATCGCGGTCCTGGTGACCACCGACCCGGCACCGCACGCCATTCCGGTCTCGTGGCCGGTGCGCGCCGGGGACCGCCGAATCCTGCTCAGCCTCAAGTCCGATCGCGGGTCGCTGGCGCGGTTGCGGGAGCGGCCGGAGGTGGCGCTGCTGATTCTGGGCGGCGGCAATGTGGCGCTGTGCGCCCGCGGAAAAGCGGCCGTGCTCGCCGATCCCATGCCGGGCGCGGACGATTACGCGGCGGTGGAATTGACCGTCGAGGTGATCGACGATCACCGCCAGTCCGCCTTCGCGGTGGCCACCGGAATTCAGCGCACCGTCCTCGACGACACCGAACTACGCTATCTGGAGAAACGGGTCGCGACGCTCAAAGCCATGGCGGCCGACCGGAACTGAGTATCGAAGGAGATCGCGTGTCTGTCAGCTTGGCCAAGGGCGGAAATGTCTCGCTGTCCAAACAGGCCCCGAACCTCACCAAGGTCGCGGTGGCGCTGGGCTGGGATGTGCGCACCACCACCGGCGCCGATTACGACCTCGACGCCAGTGCCCTGGCCTGCGGATCCAACCAGCGCGTGCTCTCGGACGCGCACTTCATCTTCTACAACAACCTGCGCTCGCCCGAGGGCACCATCGAGCACACCGGTGACAATCTGACCGGCGCGGGCGACGGCGACGACGAGGTCATCAATGTCGATCTCGCCGCCATGCCGCCGACCATCACCAATATCTTCTTCCCGGTCTCCATCCACGAGGCCGACATTCGCCGCCAGTCCTTCGGTCAGGTCCGCAATGCCTACATTCGCGTGATCGACGCGGTCACCGGTTCGGAGCTGGCCCGCTTCGACCTCACCGAGGACGCCTCCACCGAAACCGCCATGGTCTTCGGCGAGCTCTACCGCCACGGTCCGGAATGGAAGTTCCGCGCCATCGGCCAGGGCTACGCCTCCGGCCTGGCCGGTATCGCCCGCGATTACGGTGTGAACGTTTGATAGTCGCCTTCTCGGTCTCCCCCCTCGGCGTCGGCGCGGACGTGGGTCGCGCCGTCGCCGAAGCGGTCCGCGTCGTCCGCGCCAGCGGCCTGCCCAATGAGACCAACGCCATGTTCACCACGATCGAGGGCGAATGGGACGAGGTCATGGCCGTCGTCAAACAGGCCACCGACGCCATCCTCGCCGTCTCCCCGCGCTGCTCCCTAGTCCTCAAGGCTGACATCCGCCCCGGCGTTACCGAAGGAATGAAAACCAAGGTAGAAGCAGTCGAGCGCTATCTCACGGAAGAACAGCCACGCTGATCACCCGTCTTTGACGCAATAATTACGTCAAAGTATCATCGCGACTATGCTGTTCTCGACGCCTACTCTTACCGTTGCCGATCGTCGCGTCTTAGCCGACGTCGATCGGATGCGCGACGAACTGCGGCATGAGATTCAGATGATGCCTGGTAAGTGGGCAGGCGGCCTACGGAAGTTCCTGACAGCGGACGCGGTCGCGGCCTCCAACTCGATCGAAGGCTTCAAGGTCTCAACGATCGACGTCGTGGATCTCATGGCGGGTGAACGCGATGTCGAAGTCTCCGACGAGAACAAGGCCGAGACCCTCGCCTACGAACGAATGATGACGTACATCCAGTCGCTGCACGATGTGAGCGATTTCCGCTACAGCAAGGGCTTTCTCAATGCATTGCACTGGATGTTGCAGGGGCACAAGCACACTCAGCGTCGGCCCGCTGGACAGTGGCGACACGGACCGGTGTATGTGACCGACGCCCGCGATTCGAGCATCGCCGCATATACCGCGCCGGACGCCGACTTGGTGCCAGCCCTTATGAGCGAACTGGTGGAGTGGCTCAACGCCGATGACGAAGCCCATCCGCTGGTACGCGCGGCGATGGCTCACCTGCACCTGGTGTGCATCCACCCCTGGGCAGACGGCAACGGTCGCATGTCCCGATCGCTACAAACGCTGATGATCGCTCGCGAAGGCGTTCTCGCACCCGAGTTTTCGTCCATCGAGGCATGGCTCGGTAGGCCAGGCAATACCTGGGAGTATTACCAGGTGCTCAACCGGAAGGGCAGCACCTATCAACCGGATCGGGACGTATCCGAATGGATTCGATTCAATTTGACCGCATATCACCAGCAAGCCCAGACAGTCCACGCTCGGTGGGCGCGTTCCGGCACGGTCTGGGCGATGCTCGACGAGTACGTGGCGGGCATTCATCTGGATGAGAGGGCCGTCAGCGCGCTGCACGATGTCGCGATGTCCGGGCGCGTGCGGCGAATGCGCTACGAGCAGGCCGAAGGGCTGAGTCTGCAGCAGGCGCAGCGTGATCTGCGGGATCTGGTCTCACTCGGTGTGCTCGAATCGGTAGGTCGAACCCGTGCTCGCTTCTACACTGCGGGACCGAACTATCCGGCAGACGTGCTGGAGGTAGCGAGCACCCCCGCCGTCCTCGAAAACCCCTACGAACGAGGCGCTCGCTCCTAACGCTTCCTCTCCAAAGACCGACCCTGCGGGTGAGAATGACGAGGAACGGAGCCCTGGATGTTCGGCTCCGTCACAGGCGCGATCGGCCGTCCGTCAGCGGGTGAACCATGATCGATTTCTGAGGCGGCGGAAGCGGGGGCGGCTCCCGGTGCAGTACTCGTGGCTAGAGGACTGTCTCGCCGTCGGATTCGGGGGCTTCGGTCCGGCGGCGGAGGACGTGTGGGATGCGGCCCGCCGGGGGGATCACGATGCCGGCGTCGGCGAGTTTGTTCGCGGCCTGCTCGGGGTCGGACGGGTTGCCCACGGTGGGCCCGGTCCCGATGGGGACCACCGAGTGCACGATGGTGTCGGGGTAGATGTGCACGTAGTTGAAGGCCTGCGCGCCGTCGCGGCCGCGCTGACCGCCCTCGGCGGCGGCCATGTCCTGGCTGTAGCAGGTGGCCGAGGCCACCGAGACCGGGATGCCGGCGAAGGTGGCGGTGCTCGAAAGATGCAGGTGGCCCGCGAGAATCGCGCGGACGTCGGTACCGTCCAGCACATTCGCCAGCCGGCGCTGCTCGCGGAGCTCGACCAGGACGGCCAGGTCCTGCACGCAGGGGATGGGCGGGTGGTGCATGGCGAGCACCGTGCCGAACGGGGCGGGTTCGGCGAGAACCTCGCGGAGCCAATCCAATTGGGCGTCGGTGATCTCGCCCCAGTGGTGGCCGGGAACCGTGGTGTCGAGGGCGACGATGCGTAGGCCGTCGAACATGTGCACGGCGTCGAACGGTGCGCCCGAGGGCTTCTCGTCGAGTAGGTGCTCGCGCAGGGTGCCGCGCTCGTCGTGGTTGCCCGCCACCCACACCACGGGCGCGCCGATGCGCTCGGCCCACGGCTCCACGAGATCGCGCAGCTTGCGGTACGCGTCCGGCTCGCCCCGGTCGGTGAGGTCGCCGGTGAAGACGATGGCGGTCGGCGCGATCGCGCTGGCCTCGGCCTGCCCGAGCAGGGTGGCCAGCCGCGCCTCGGCGTCGACCGCGCCGTAGAGCCCGGTGTCGGCGGCGATCAGGTGGGTGTCGCTGAAGTGGAAGAGCACATGGTCAGGCTTCGGATACTCGGCGACTCGCGAGATGTACACGGACATCCTCCCCGGCGTTGTTCTGGTGCGCCCTGGCTTGCCGTTCTGTCGATAGCGCTTGCCGATATCGTCGCCAGAATAGCGAAAGCCGTTTCTTTCAGGTTGCCCGCGGTCAATGACGACATGCTTGCGGGAAGGTGAGTTTTGGGTGTCGGGCTAATGCCCGAGGCTACCGGCCAGCACTCTCGGATCTGCCTGTTCACGCACACGCACAAGCGCGAAGAAGCGACGCAGCATCAGAACAGCGGTGGTGGCGAGCCCCGCCGTGAGACCCCACCAGACGCCCGCCGCGCCCAAATGCGCCGGAAATGCAAGCAGTAATGCCGTGGGCAATCCCACAAACCAATAGCCGACCAGCGAGAGCCGGAATCCGGCCTTGGTGTCCTTGACCCCGCGCAACAATCCGACCGCTATGTTCTGGGCGGCATCGCAGAACTGCAGCACGATGGCGATCAACAGCAGCGTGTGCGCCAGCGACACCGTCGCGGCGTCGGTGTCGACCAGGAACGGCCGCAGCACCCACTCCGGCGCGACCACATACGCGATGCCGGTGATCCCCGCGACCAGTCCCGCGCAACGCAGCGCCAGCCACGCCACCGACCGCGCGTGCGCGAACTCGTCGCGCGCCACCGCCCGGCTCACCAGGATCGACGCACCGTGCGAGAGCCCGATCGCCACCTGGAACACGATGTAGACGATCTGATAGACGACATTGTGGGCGGCCAGCGCGGCGGCCCCGATGCCGCCCATCACCAGCGCCAGCACCGAGAACATGCCCGCCTCGGACCCGTAGGTGAGCGCGATCGGCGTACCCAGCCGCAGCTCCTCGCGCACCGTGGCCGCGTGCACCGGCCACATCCGAAGCGGCAGTGTCGCACCGAGTTTCGGATCGCGGCGGACCATCGCCCAGAACATCCCGAAGGTGAGCAGGAAGACCAGCGACGTGGCCACCCCGATCCCGGTCAGGCCGAGTTCGGGCAACCCCAGCCAGCCGTGCATGAAGGCCAGCGCCAGCACGAGATTCAGGGCCACCGACCCCAGTGTCACCAGCAGCAGCGCCTGCGGGCGGCGCATGCCGACGGTGTACTGCCGCAGCACCTGGAACCACAGGCACGGCACCAACCCGGGCGCGAGCGCCACCATCATGGGACGCGCCTGCGACAGCACCGCCGCGTCCTGCCCGAGCCAGCGCAGCGCCCAACCCAGTCCGATGAGCAGTGCGCCACCGAGGATTCCGGCCACCGTCGCGATCAGGAAGCTGGACCGCACCACCGCCCGCACCTCGGCGTCGGCGCGCCGCCCGCGCTTCTCGGCCCGGCTCACCACGGTCGCCACCTGATTGCCGGTCCCGGTGATCAGGCCCACGCACATGGTGCGAATCTGGTTGAACAGCACCAGCACCAGCCCGCCCGCGGCCACCTGCCGTACGCCGAGCGTCCCCATCAACGCGATATTGGTGGTGGACACCGCGACCTGGGCGAGCTGGGTCAGGGCGATGGGTGTCGCGAGCGAAGTCAGCTGCCGCCCATCGGATTGGCGAGTCCGCTGACCGGATTGCGGCTGCGCCCCGATCATTTCGCGGCAGCCCCGTCCATTTCCGCGGTGGCACCGCCGATGTCGTGCGCCACCGGGCCCAGGTCCGGCATGAGAATGGCGTGCGTGTGCTCCCGCGCCCGCATGCCCGCGAGCGCCTGCGCGACCAGTGTGGCCTGATCGGCGAGGCGCTGCCGGTGCTTCTCCAGCGCGAGGTACACGTGATCCTCGCCGCCCGCCAGCAGCTCGCCGATCTCGTGCAGCGGCATGTCCACCAGATGCAGCAGATGGATCAGCTTGGCCTGTGGCACTTGATCATCGGCGTAATCCTCGAGCGTCGCCCCGGTGAGCCCGTTCTCGATGGCGAAGGTGTCGGGCAGCGCGTAGTGCAGATGCCGCAGCACCTCGATCTCCCCGGGATCGGGCCGATGCGGCGGCCGATGCCGCGCCAACAGTCGCGCGATCGCCTCCTCCCGCTCCTTGTCGAGCAGGTCGCGATCACTCATCCAGTCGTCGTCGAACACGGTGTCGAGATACTTCTCCCCGTCGTCGTTGATGATCACCACCACCACCGAATGGTCCGGAAACTCCTCGAGCCGCGTGAGCGCCGCGTGCACCGAACTCCCCGACGACCCACCGATCATCAGCCCGATTCGTCCCGCCAGCGCCCGGGTCGTGGCGAACGCGTCCACATCCGAGACCTTGATCCGATCCCGCTCGTCGATCAGCCCCAAATCCCGATCGACGTGCACCCCGGGCACCGCCCCTTCCGGCGTACCCGTCCCCGACTGCCAATAATCATGCGCGGGCCCCCCGAACGCGATGGACCCCTCCGGCTCCACCCCCACCAACCGCGGCCGACACCCCTGACTCCGCAATCCCTCCGCCGTCCCGAACAACGACCCCCCGGTCCCCACCGCCCCCACCAAAACATCCACCTTCGACAGATCCGTCAACAGTTCCTCGGCCAGCGAGAAATAGCCGACACCATTCGCCAGATTCTCGTGCTGTGCCGGGAAATACGCGTCCGGACCCTCCTGCTCGGCCAGTTGCGCCGCGCGTTCCTCGCGCGCCGAGGTCGAGAGTCCGTCATCGCCCTCCTCGGACACGAATTCCAGCCGCGCGCCCATGGCCCGCATGGCGTTCAACTTCGCGGTGCACGCGTGATGGTCCACCACGGCGGTGAACCGGTATCCCCGCTCGCGCGCCACCACCGCCAGTCCCAAACCGGTGTTCCCGGAGGTGGATTCGATAATGTGCCCGCCCGGCCGCAGGAGTCCGCGCCGTTCGGCGTCCAGCACCATGGAGCGCGCCATGCGGATCTTGGCGGCCCCGGTGGGATTCATGGTCTCCAGCTTCAGGAATAGCCGTGCTCCGGTCGTTCGGCTGACGGCCAGCTCGAACAATGGCGTCTGTCCGATCAGATCCGACACACGCCTGGCAATAACCGGCACGAGTGTTTCTCCTCGAGGGTCGATGGAACGCTGAGTGGGTGGGGAAACAGTGTTCAGCTGTCGCGCGGCTCGCGCGTCCACAGGAATTGTCGTCCGTCCGGCGATTTCCGCAACAGGATCTTGGGCGGTATGCCTAATTCGTGAAATTCCGACTCGTTGGAGTCCATTTGGTAACCGGCGGTATTGGGATAGATGAGTAAATCGTCCGTCGTGGCGGTGCGGGGGAGGGGGATGCGGCGCCAGCTGAGCATGTCTTCCTCGAGGCAGGAGGAGCCGCCTACGCAGGTGGGGGTCAGGGTGCCGGGGTATTCGGGCCAGAGGACGGGGTCGGGGAGGTATTCGGAGTCGAACCATTGCTCCGAGAGGCTGAGGCTGGTGCCGTTGACGGTGAGGATGACGTAGGGGACATCGGCCGACTCGGGGACGTGGACGTGGCGGACCTTGACGCCCTGGACCCGGAAGACCGTGCAGCCCGCGCGGTCGAGCAGGGCGCGGCCGGGCTCGATGGCCAGGCGAATGCTCGCGGTGCGCAGGCGGCGGGCCAGGTCGTCGTGGGCCAGCACCGCGGCGAGCATGGCCGGACCGGGCAGGGCGCAGTGGTAGGGGTAGAAGGATTCGCGGCGGTGGGCGCGGTCGCCGTGGAACCAGCGGGGATTCACGCCCTCGAGGAAGGTGTGCCAGGACTCGGCGGGGACGTAGTCGACGCGGAAGCCGCCGCCGATGGAGATGGTGGCGGCGTGGTCGTGGCCCAGGGCGCGGGCCCGCTGGCACAGGCCGATGAGGTGCGCGGCCAGTTCGGCGCGCGGCGCGACCTCGTACCCGCGCAGATGAAAACTGAAGCCCTCCACGCGAATCGCGGTCGGATCGGTGAGGGTCAGGGCGAGGGCCAGTTCGACATCGGTCATGCCGAAGCGGCTCGTCGAGCCCGGCGGCAGCACCCGCAGCACCACCCGGCTCGGGATGCCGAGCTCGGTCAGGCGGGCGAGTTCCTCGAGATCGTCGATGGCCACGAGCGCGCCGTAGGTGGCCGACATCCGCAGCAGCCGATCGGATTTGGCGGGGCCGGTGACCATCAGCTGGGCGCCGCCGATACCGCCCCGCAGCGCCGCGCGAAACTCCTCGCAGCTGGAAACATCAATACCCACACCGGTTTTCGCGCAGGCGCGCACCACGCTCGGTGACTTGTTGGCCTTCTTGCCGTAGTAGATGTCGCCCATGATCCCGACCCGGGCGAAGACCTGCTGAAACGCGTTGATATTGCGGACGACCCGCGCGGGGTACATGAGATGGAACGGTCCGTCGACCTCAGCGGCGATGTCGCGCAACAGATCCGGGTCGTCGAGCAGGCGCTGTTCCCAGTCGTCGCGGTGCGCGGGCATCGGGGTGGCCGTGTAGTCGGAGATGCCGGGCGGCACGGTGAGTGGCTGCACTGTGTCGGTCAGCGTGGACTCCCTTCGCCATCGGATTGCCTGTGCCTCAGTCCCATAGCGATACCTCCGTGCCCCGGCCCTCGGCGATGGCGCGATTGGCGAGCGCGTGCGCGACGGCGATATCGGTGAGCACCAGGCCGCTGTTGTAGACGAAGATCCGCTCGTCGTCGGTGTGTCGACCGACGGCGCGGTGGTCCAGGATCTGGGGTAGCTCGGCGTCCACCCGGCGTAATCGGCCGTCGGGACCGGCCATATCGGTGCCGGTCAGGGCCATTTGCTCGGCGCTGGTGGCGATCACGCGATCGGCCTCGACCAGGGTCGAGGGTGCCAGCCCGTAGCCGACGAGGACGACGGTCGCGCCGGGCGCGAGATCCTTGGCCTCGATGGCGACGCGGGTCCCCGGTCCGGCGGTGGCGAGAATGACGTCCGCCTCGCGCGCCGCCGCGTTCGGATCATCGACGGTTTCGAGCTCGGCCTGCGGATAATGGTGCGACAGTTGCTGATACACCGCTTCCAGGCCCTCGGGGTGGGTGCCGTAGACCATCAATCGGTTCAGGTGCGGATTCGCCGCCAGCAGGTGCGGTAGCGCATTGCGGCCCTGGGTCCCGGTCCCGATCAGCAGCACACTGCGGGCACCGGGCCGGGCGCATTCTCTGACCAGTAGCGAAGACACCGCGGGCGTGCGCAGCGCGCCGACGCGGGCGCAATCCATCAGGGCGATGGGCGAGCCGGTGGCGTCGTCGTAGAGCGAGATGGTGGTGAAGTACCGCTTGTTCGACCGATCGTGATGCGGATCGAATTTGTAGCTGGTCTTCATGGCCACCACCCGACGGCGGCCGTCGCGGCCCAGCATGGCGTAGGCCACCGACCAGCCGTCCGGATGGGCGACGCTGAGCTTGCGGGGATTGTCCGAATCCCCGCCCGCCAGCGCGAGATACGCGTCCTCCACGGCGCGCACCACCTCGGCGGGGGAGATCGGGACGTCGGCTAGGTCGCTGCGGGACAGCACCCGCAGCGGGGTAGGTCGGGCATTCACGTGTTGCTTCCTCGGCTCGTGCGGAACGGTGCCACCACACGCTGGCCGTACCCGTCCTCGGCCGCCGCGGCCGCGTCGCCTCGCCCGGCGATCTCGCGACGACGCTGCGGCAGCCGGATGTTCACCCGCTTGAGCCAGCGGTCGGTGCCGTCGTAGCGGGGGGTGAACGGCACCCGCCCGTGCACCACAACGTCATTGTCCACCAGCAGGACTTCTCCGGGGGCCAAAGCGGCGGTGATGCAGACCCTTTCGAGCTCCGCCGCCAAATGCCGGTAGGCCGACTGGAATTCGAGATCGGCGGTGTCGAGCGGGGTGTACGCGGGGTCGAAGCGCAGGGTCAGGCCGCCGTCGTCGGTGCCCAGGGTGGCGACCGCCGGTGCGTGGCCGTCGGCGAACCCGGTGCCGTAGGAGACGTCGGGCAGGATCGGCAGCCGCGCGCGACCGAGCGTTTCCCGTTGTGCCGCAGACAGTTCGGTGCGCCGCACCGAGGCCACCGTGGTCCCGACCCGGTCCGGATTGCGCAGGCAGCCCAGCATGAGCAGATTGGCGCGGTCGGGGTGGAAGGCGTCCTCGGTGTGCGGGCTGAGCAGGGTGGTGCTGCTGGCCCCGGACTGCTCGTGCTCGTGCCCGGGCGTCGGCACGATGTTGTTCACCAGCCGCCCGCCCTGCTGTCCCTCCCAGCCGAAAGGCTCACCGGCACAGCGGGCCAGCAGCAGCATGGCGATATCGAGTTCGAACGACGCCGACCGGTGTCCGCGATCCCCGGCCTGCGCCGCGGCCTGGCGCCAATCGTGCGGGGTGAGCCCGAGTTCCTCGTCGCCGATCGACAGCGGCCGAATGACCGTGACGCCCGAATCGGTGGCGGGCGGGCGCATGGCCTCGTGCACGGCATCGGGCAGCCGCCCGTACTTGGCGTCGATGTGGCGCAGCAGGACCGGGTGGGCGAGCGTGGTGGCCGTCTCCGGATTCGGTCCGACTGTGACCGCGATCTCAGCCGCGAGGTGGCGAATCGCGCGGGTGGCGGATTCCGGCAGGTCGCGCCGTTCGATGTCCGAGGGGTGAAGCGTCTGACGTTCGGAGAGAACGCTTTTCACCAAGGGAGGGGGCCTTCCTGGCTCTGTGGTGACCGGGGCGATCTTGCTTCGCAACGAACCTATTCGGCCCCCGTAATTTTGGCAAGGCTTACCTAAAGGTGTGTTGAGACGATAGCTATTGGGTATCAGGCGGTAGCGGCGAGATTAGCTCGAGCGGATCGACCCACGCGACTCGGGCAAACCACGTTCACGGTGTTCGCCGTATCCGCGATCCATCTGGATGATGAGAGGGGTGCGAAACCGAATGGCCGATGTCCGGGCCCTGTTGACCCGCGCCGGCCTGGTGGCCACGGCGGCTGCCCTGGTGCTGCTGACGGGTTGCGGCGCAGAACATCTCACGCCCGTGCCCGACGATATGCCGCCGCCGGTCGGCGCGCCGACCCCCGCCATCGATCTGGATGCGCCGGGGCGCAGCGCGATTCAGCTACAGGCCTGGGCCGAGGAGCAGCACGCGACGACCGGCATCCCGGTGGTGGCGCTCGAGGCGTACGGCTACGCCGCCGCGGTGATGGCGCGCTCCAAGCCGGAGTGCGGCATCGGTTGGACCACCCTCGCGGGCATCGCCAGCGTGGAGAGCCATCATGGTTCGCACGGCGGTTCGCACCTGAACGACGACGGCACGGTCACCCCGCCGATTCGCGGTCTGCCACTGGATGGTTCGCCGGGCCGGGCGCGAATGCTGGATACCGGTTCGACCGAGGCGAATCCGATCTACGTGCGCGCCATGGGCCCGTTCCAGTTCATCCCCGAGACCTGGCAGCGCTGGGGCGTGGACGCCAATGGCGACGGCAAGATCGATCCCGACAGCATCGACGACGCCGCGCTCACCGCGGCCCGCTACCTGTGCGCCATGGGCGGCGACCTCACCGGCGCCCCCGGCTGGCAGCAGGCGCTGCTCACCTACAACCAATCGACCAGTTATATGAACACGGTCCGCTACCGCGCCGCCGCCTACAGCGTCGGCCGCCGCGTCTGAGTACCGGCCGTCGGGTCCGATCCGGGTCCCTGCGCGGGGGCAGGTTTATATCTTCCGGCCACGCCGATGGGGGGCTGCGCCCGCGCGATCCCGGCACAGTAGGCTCGTCAGCGCACGGGTTCGCCGTGCGACCTGCCGAGTCAGCAGCCGAAGGAGTGTCGTTTCGTGGCCATCATCGAACAGGTCGGAGCTCGCGAGATCCTGGATTCGCGTGGCAACCCCACCGTCGAGGTCGAGATCGCTCTCGACGACGGCACCCTCACCCGCGCGGCCGTGCCCTCCGGCGCGTCCACCGGTGAGCACGAGGCCGTCGAGCTGCGTGACGGTGGCGATCGCTACCAGGGCAAGGGCGTGCAGAAGGCCGTCGAGGGCGTCCTCGACGAGATCGCCCCGGCCGTGATCGGTCTCGACGCCGTCGAACAGCGCACCGTCGATCAGACCCTGCTGGATCTGGACGGCACCCCCGACAAGTCGCGTCTGGGCGCGAACGCCCTGCTGGGTGTCTCGCTGGCCGTGGCCCGCGCCGCCGCCGAGTCCTCGGGCCTGGAGCTGTTCCGCTACGTCGGCGGCCCGAACGCCCACGTCCTGCCGGTCCCGATGATGAACATCCTCAACGGTGGCGCGCACGCCGACTCCGGCGTCGACGTCCAGGAGTTCATGATCGCCCCCATCGGCGCGCCGACCTTCAAGGAGTCGCTGCGCTGGGGCGCGGAGGTCTACCACACGCTGAAGTCGGTGCTCAAGGCCCAGGGCCTGTCCACCGGTCTGGGCGACGAGGGCGGTTTCGCGCCGTCGGTCGCCAATACCCGTGCCGCGCTGGACCTGATCGCCTCGGCGATCGAGAAGGCCGGTTTCAAGCTGGGCAGCGAGATCGCCCTGGCGCTGGACGTGGCCGCCACCGAGTTCTACACCACCGGTGAGGGTTACAAGTTCGAGGGCCAGCTGCAGACCGCGGCCCAGATGAGCGAGTTCTACGCGGGCCTGCTCACCGCCTACCCGATCGTCTCGATCGAGGACCCGCTGTCCGAGGACGACTGGGACGGCTGGGTCGCGCTGACCGACCAGATCGGCGACAAGGTGCAGCTGGTCGGCGACGACCTGTTCGTCACCAACCCGGAGCGCCTGGAGGAGGGCATCGCCAAGGGCGCGGCCAACGCACTCCTGGTGAAGGTCAACCAGATCGGCACCCTGACCGAGACCCTGGACGCGGTCGACCTGGCCCACCGCAACGGCTACAAGACGATGATGTCGCACCGGTCCGGCGAGACCGAGGACACCACCATCGCCGACCTGGCCGTGGCCGTCGGCTCCGGTCAGATCAAGACCGGCGCCCCGGCCCGTTCGGAGCGCGTCGCCAAGTACAACCAGCTGCTGCGCATCGAGGACGCCCTGGGTGACTCGGCTCGCTACGCCGGTGACGTGGCGTTCCCGCGTTTCGCGTTCGAAGGCTGACATAGTCGAAGGCTGAGTCCCGAGAGTTGGGGCAATCGGCCGAAATTCGAGGTGTGAGATGACAGAGCGACGGGCGCGCGGTTCCAGTCCTGCGGGACGAGGGGATCGCCGCCCGTCGCGCTCGTCTCGCTCCAAGAGCGCGGCGAGCGGTGGGAAACCGTCCGCCGCCGCGAAGCAGAAGACCACCAAGTCGGCGCGGTCGGCGTCGGGATCGGGTCAGCGGGCGGCCAAGCGTCGCCCGGCCGCCGCGAAATCCGAACGGCACGAACGCAAGATCCTCGGCCTGTCCACCGGCCGCGCGGTCCTGCTGGCCGCGGTGCTGTGCGGCCTGGCGCTCACGCTGGCGGTGCCGCTGCGCACCTACTTCACCCAGCGCTCCGACGCCCAGGAGCTGGCTCTCCAGCATCGCCAGCTGGAGGAGGAGGTCGCGAACCTGCGCGATCGCCGTGCCCAGCAACAGGATCCGAACTACATCAAGGCCGAGGCCCGGGACCGGCTGCGCCTGGTGATGCCGGGCGATACGCCCTACATCGTGCAGATTCCGGACATGGAGCAACCGGCCATCCCCACCCAGGCCGCCAAGCCCAAGGCCCCCGACCCCTGGTACACCCAGGTGTGGCACAGCATTTCGTCGCCGCAGCCGGGCCCGCCCGCCCCGCCGCCCCCGCCGCTCCCCCTACCCACCATGGAAGGACAACCGAGGTGACCGCAGCCGAGAACGAACCCAGCGAGCGCGATCTCGCGATCGTCGCCGAACAACTGGGCCGGACTCCGCGCGGCGTGCTGGCCATTGCCTACCACACCCCGGACGGCCTGCCCGCGGTCGTGAAGACCGCACCCAAACTGCCCGACGGCACCCCCTTCCCGACCCTGTACTACCTGACGGACCCGCGCCTGACCGCCGAGGCGAGCCGCCTGGAGACCACGGGCCTGATGCGCGAGATGACCGAACGCCTCACGCGGGACCGGGAACTGGCCGCCTCCTACCGCGCGGCCTACGAGAGCTACCTGGCCGAGCGCAATGCCATCGAGGACCTCGGCACCGATTTCGCGGGCGGCGGCATGCCCGACCGCGTCAAATGCCTGCACGTTCTGATCGCCCATTCCCTCGCCAAGGGCCCGGGCCTCAACCTCCTCGGTGACGAGGCCGTCGCCCTCGCCGCCGATCACGGCTTGCGCGGCACGGCCATTCCGGCAGACTGGCCCAAGTCCTCGCAGTACCGCACCGAATCGAGCTCGTAAGAGCGTTCGGCCGATACGTTCAGCAGCAAAGGAATTCAGGGGTCAGCGATGAGCAAGGCAGAGTTCGCGCAGGGTTCGGCGGCCACCGCCCCGGCCGAGGGGCACCAGCGGATCGCGGCGGTCGACTGCGGGACGAACTCGATTCGCCTGCTGATCGCCGATGTCGCGCACGATGATTCGGGTCGGCCGAAGCTGACCGATGTGCATCGGGAGATGCGGATCGTGCGGTTGGGGCAGGGCGTGGATGCCACCGGGGCGCTGAATCCCGAGGCGATCGAACGCACCCGGGTGGCGTTGCACGATTACGTGGATCTCATGCTGAAGCACGGGGTTTCGCGGGTGCGGATGGTTGCCACCTCGGCGACGCGGGACGCGTCGAACCGCGAGGACTTCTTCACCATGACCGGTGTCGAGCTGGGTCGCGTGGTTGCCGGATCGCAGGCCGAGGTCATTACCGGTGACGAGGAGGCGCGGCTGTCGTTCGCCGGCGCGGTCGGTGAACTGTCCAGTGCCGCAGGGCCTTTCGTGGTCGTCGATCTGGGTGGCGGTTCCACTGAGGTGGTGCTGGGCGACGCCTCCGGGGTGCAGTCCGCCTATTCGGCCGACATCGGTTGTGTGCGCATCACCGAACGCTGCCTGCACGGCAACCCGCCCACCCGCGAGGAGGTCGCCTCGGCGCGGTTCTTCGCCTCGGAGCGGCTGGCGCAGGCCTTCGGCGTGGTGCCGGTGGAGCGGGCACACACCTGGGTGGGTGTGGCCGGAACCATGACCACCATCGCGGCGGTCTCGCTGGATCTGCCCGAATACGATTCGGAGAAGGTGCATCTCACCCGGCTGCCGCTCGACGAACTGCGCGCGGTCTGCGATCGGCTGATCGGCATGAATCACGACGAACGTGCCGCGCTGGGGCCCATGCACCCGGGTCGGGTCGACGTGATCGGCGGTGGCGCGGTGATTGCCGAAGTGCTGGCCGATGAGCTGGCCCGCCGGGCCGGGATCACCGAACTGATCGTCAGCGAACATGACATCCTGGACGGCATCGCGCTCTCCATTGCCTGACAAGGCCGCTGGTCGCGCGGATTGAGGGCATTTGTCCCGTATCCCGCTCAACCTGAGCTTTCCCTGAGCAATTGTGACGTAGGTTAACTCCTGAGGTTGCTGTCAGATTGCCCCATATGGGAAGGTCTCCGGTATGTCAGGAGTAGCACACCAAGCGAAACCGGCCACTGAACGCACCTTGTTCGGCCACCCCATCGGTATCGCGAATCTGTTCGGCGTCGAGTTGTGGGAACGGTTCTCGTTCTACGGCATGCTCACGATTCTCGGCTACTACCTGTACTACACGGCCGCCGACGGCGGGCTCGGCCTGTCCAAGGCGACCGCCACCGGCATCGTCGGCGCGTACGGCGGTCTGGTCTACCTCTCGACCGTGCTGGGCGCGTGGATCGCGGACCGGATCCTGGGTTCGGAGCGCACCGTCTTCTACGGCGGCGTCGTGGTCATGGCCGGTCACATCGCGCTGGCCGTGCTGCCCGGACTGACCGGTGTCGGCGTCGGTCTGGTGCTGGTCGCGCTGGGTTCGGGCGGGTTGAAGGCCAATGCCTCCTCGCTGCTGGGCACCCTCTACGACAAGGACGATCCGCGCGCGGACGGCGGCTTCACGCTGTTCTATCTGGGCATCAACCTGGGCGCCTTCGCCGGTCCGCTGATCACCGGTCTGCTGCAGGATCACGTCGGCTTCCACTACGGCTTCGGCGCGGCGGCCATCGGTATGGCCATCGGTCTGACCCAGTACGTCATCTTCCGCCGCAACCTCGGCCAGCACGGCCGCGATGTCCCGAACCCGTTGCCGCGCACCGCGATTCCGAAGGTCGTGGCGGCGTTCGCGGCGATTCTCGTGGTGGTCGCCATCGCGTGGGCGACCAAGCTGGTGACCCTGTCGAATCTGCCCGACGCCACCACCGTGGTGATCGTGGCGGCCTCCATCGCCTACTTCGCGATCATGCTGACCAGCGAGAAGGTCACCCCGATCGAGCGCACCCGGGTGCGCGCGTACATGCCGCTGTTCATCGCCAACGCGGTGTTCTGGTCGCTGTTCCAGCAGATCTTCACCGTGCTCGCGGTGTACTCCGATGAGCGCATGAACTGGTCCATCTTCGGTTGGACCGCGCCCTCGAACTGGATCGGTTCGATGGAGCCGGTGTGGATCATCGCGCTCTCGCCGCTGTTCGCCATCATGTGGACCCGGCTGGGCAAGCGCGCCCCGAGCACCCCGCGCAAGTTCGCGCTCGGCGTGGTCGGCATGGGTGCGGCGTTCCTGCTGTTCACCCTGTTCGCGGGCAGCCACGGCAAGTCGGTGTCGTTCGTGATCGTGTTCTTCATCCTGGGCGCGTTCGCGGTCTCGGAGCTCATGCTCTCGCCGATCGGACTGTCGGTCACGACGAAGCTGGCCCCCAGGGTCTTCCGCTCGCAGATGATGGCGCTGTACTTCTTCTCCGTCGGTATCGGTACCTCGATGTCGGGTGTGCTGTCGAAGTTCTACGACCCCTCGCACGAGCTCGCCTACTTCGGCATCACCGGTCTGGTGACCATGGTGGTCGGCGCGGTCGTGTGGGCCATCGCCCCGTGGATCAGCCGCCACATGGAGGGCGTGCACTGACCGCGATCTACATGCCGGGCATCGCGAGGAATTCGTAGATGTCGATGGTTCCGCCGAAGTCCGTGTGCGGGTGGCCCTTCAGGGCGTCCCGAAGGGCTTCGGCGGAATCGGCCTGCAGGATCGAGAATCCGCCGATGCCGCCGTCGGCGTCGGCGGATGCAGGGCCCAAGGGGGAGCCCAGATCGACGATCGCGGACCCGACGCGTGCCGCCCAGTCCATCCAGGCCTGCATGCCCGCGGCTTGCTGTTCGGGTGTGGACTGGGCCATTTGCTCTTGGGCGGACTGCCCGGACTTGTAGAGCACCAGGAATTTGGTCATGGGGAACTCCTCACTATCTTCCCCGAATGGTTTGCCAATGGTATGCCCGTCCATGACTGGGTGAGGTCGGTTCGGGGACCGGTCATCAGTACTTAAGTACGACAGATTCCGCGTCGTCGCGATCTCAATACCGTTCTTCTCATCACCTTCCCAACACCGAGGAGAACACCATGAGCGACATGAACGAGCTGGTCGAGCGCTACCTGACCGCCTGGAACACCACCGACGCGAGCGCCCGGGCGGCCCTGGTGGCCGAGCTCTTCACCGAGGACGCCGAGTACACCGACCCGCTGGTGTCGGTCAGCGGGCACGCCGGACTCGACGCCACCATCGCCGCGGTCCAGGGACAGTTCGCGGGCCTGGAATTCAGCCTGGGCGCGCCGGTCGACAGCAACCACCACATCGCGCGTTTCACCTGGCACCTGGGCGCTCCCGGCGCGGAGCCGCTGGTCATCGGCTTCGACGTGGCGGCGGTCGGCGCGGACGGGCGCATCGAGCGCGTCTACGGATTCCTGGACCAGGTCCCCGCCGGACTCTGACACCTTCCCCCTGAAACCTTCTCGCACACAGGGATTTCCAATGTTCTTCACCACACCCACCGACGGCACCACCCTCGCCTACGAGGACTACGGCGACGGCCCGGTCATCGTGTTCGTCGCCGGTGCCATGCTCAATACCGATATGTGGGAGTACCAGATTCCCTTCTTCGTCGAGCGCGGCTATCGCTGCATCGCCCTGGACCGGCGCGGTCACGGCCGCTCGGACCGGCCGCGCGGCGGCTACGACATCGACACCACCGCCGATGATCTGGCGGCGCTGCTCGAGCACCTGGACCTGACCGAGGTGACCCTGGTCGGGCATTCCACCGGCGGCGCGGAGATCGCCCGCTATCTGGCCCGGCACGGCGAATCCCGGGTGGCGCGAGTGGCTTTCGTGGCGGCGATCCTGCCGTTCCTGAAGCTGACCGATGACAATCCGGTAGGGGTTCCGGAGGCCATGCTCGAGGAGATGCTGCGGCGGATCCGCGCCGATCGGCCGAAGTGGCTGTCGCGGCAGTCGCAGCTGTACTTCGCCGAGCAGTTCGGCAACGAGGTGTCGCCGGAGATGTCGGACCTCACCTATCGGCAGTGCCTGTCGACCTCGCCGTGGGCCATCCTGAAGATCCAGGAGGCGGTGTTCCACTGCGACAATCGGGAAGCCTTGCGCGGCATCACCGTTCCGGCGCTCATCGTGCACGGCGACGCGGACTTCTCGGCTCCGATCGACATCACCGGTCGGCGCACCGCCGAACTGATGCCCTACGCCGACTACCGCGAATACCCGGCGGCCGGTCACGGCCTCTACGTCACCCACGCCGAGCGGCTCAATGCCGATCTGCTGGAGTTCCTGAAGGCGTGACGCTCAGCCGAGTTGGGCGGCAAGGTCTTTCAGTTCACCTCGGGAGCCGACACCGAGTTTCGGGTAGGCCTTGTACAGGTGGTAGCCGACGGTGCGGTGACTGAGGAACAGCTGGGCGGCGATATCGCGATTGGACAGACCCTGGGCGGCCAGCCGGACGATCTGCAGCTCCTGCGGAGTGAGTCCGGTGGCCGCGCTTCGGGTTCGCTCGGGTGTGGTTTCGGGGGTGTGGGCGGCTCCGGCGGCGGCGAGTTCGTGGCGGGCGCGCTGCGCCCAGGGGAGCAGGTCGAGGCGTTCGAAGATTTCGAGGGCCTCCTGTAAATGGCTGCGGGCCTCGGCTTTTCGGCGGGCACGACGCAGCCATTCGCCGTAGAGCAGGGCGGTACGGGCGAATTCGGTGGGGCGGGCCTCGCGGTCGTGGATTCGGAGGGCGCTCGTGTAGTGGTCCTCGGCGTTGTCGTCGTCGAGCAGGGCGCGGCAGCGCAGCGTGAGGGCGTCGGCCCAGGGCTGGCGGATGGATTCGGCCCAGCCCGAGAAGTCCGCGAACGGCCGCGCGGCACGTTCGGGAGCGCCGATGCGCACCGCGGCCTCCACCAAGTCGGGGATGGCGCGCGTCGCGCAGATGTGATGGTTCATCGGGGGTCGGCTCAGGCGTTCGAACCGCGAGAGCGCGGATTCGGCACGGCCCGCGCCGAGTTCGAGCAGTCCCAGCGACCAGTGGGCCCAGGGCGCGCCGGGCGCGATCGCGCCGGGAGTATCACCGCCGAGCCCGATGTCGGCGTGTGCTCGACACTCGTCCTCGGAGCCGTGAAGAGCGTCGAGATGAGCCAGCGCACTGCTGAGTTGACGCACCCACTGCTGTTGTCCGGTGTCGCGCGCCAGATCTCGGGCCTCGACGACGGTCGTCCGCGCGTCGCGGAGTCGGCCGGTGAATATCTCGGTCTCGGCCACGAAGAACAGGGTGGTCGGCAATCGCCCGGCCGCGCCCGAGGCACGCTGTCGGGTCTCGATGGCGCGGGCCAGGTCGAAGGCCTGGTCGTCCTGGCCGCGCGCCAGCGCGATACCGCAGACGATCAACTCGATCTGCTCGGAAACTCCACCACGAGAACGGATCTCGCGCAATGCATCGGTGAGTGCGAGCGGAGTTCCCGGACCCCGATCGAACAGGCGGCTCACGTACCGCACGACCGGCGTGACGGCCAGATCATCGGATAGCCGCAGCCCGCGAAGATGTTTCAGAACCTCGGTCAACTCCGGCTCCCCCAAATACCAGCCGGTATGCAGGGCCTGCACCAGCATTGCCGCCGCCTGCTCCGGTTCGGCATCGGCAATGCTCATGGCCGCATCGACCAGCACTTGGTGCGCCCGCGGAAACTCGCCCTGCCAGAACCTGGCCAGCGCCTGCACCTGAGACAGTCTGGCGCGCAGCAGATCCGATTCGATACCCCGCCGAGCACCTCCGCCGTCCCGCCGAGCGATACCGCCCTCCCGCCCAGCCGCACCGCTCTCCCGCTCAGCGTCACCGGTGTCCCGCCCAGCGCTGTGGATTTCGTGTCCGGGATGCTCTACGCCCGTTGCGGCGCCGTCGGCTTCGCGCGCGGCGAGGTCGAGCTCGCGGGCCGTGCGGCGGGCCAGGTCTTCGGCCTTGGCCACATCGCCCGATTCCAGGGCGGCCTGGGCGGCGAGGGCCTGGCGGCGGGTGCGGTCGGCCGGGCGGTTGCTGAGGCGCGCCGCGCGGTCGTAGGCGGCGGCCGCGGCCTTGTAGCCGCCGCGTTCGCGGGCGCGAACGGCGTTGCGTTCCAGGGCTTCCGCGACCTCGGCATCCGGTCCGATGGTGGCGGCCGCCCGGTGCCAGGCCCGACGATCGGCCTGGTCCGGCGCGTCCAAGGCGTCTGCCAGGGCGCGGTGCACCGCCAAGCGCTGACCCATCGGGGTGCGCTGGTAGACCGCGGCTCGAATCAGTGGGTGGCGGAAGGTGATTCGGGTATCGCCTCCCGGTACGCGCTGTACCAGACCCGCCGCCTCGGCGGGCGCGAGGTCGTCCAGGCCGGTGCCGAGGGCCGCCGCGGCGCGCAGGATGACCGGCAGCTCACAGCTTTCGTCGATGGCCATGATCGTCAGGGCCACTCTCGTGCGCTCGGGTAGGCGGCTGATGCGGCCGTGGAAGGCCAGGCGCAGGCGGTCGGTGAGGGGCAGCGCGCCCGCGGCGAGATCGGCGGCGGGTTCGGCCGCCATGGCGAGGGGCAGTTCGCGCAGGGCCAGGGGATTGCCGCGCGCCTCGGCCAGGAGTCGGTAGCGCACGGCCGGGGTGAGCGGATGCTCGTCGAGCAGTGCGGCCGACGCCTCGGCCGACAAGCCGGTCAGCCGCTGTTCGGGCAGGCCGGTCGCCTCGAACGAGCCCTCGCCCTCGCGGACGCCGAACAGCATGACGATGCCCTCGGCGTGCAGTCGGCGGGCCGCGAACAGCAAGGCGTCCTGGGAGGCGCGGTCCAGCCAGTGCGCGTCGTCGACGACGACGAGCAGTCCCTTGCCCCCGGCATGATCGGTGAGCAGGGACAACACCGCCAGACCGGTCAGCATGGGCTCGCCGCCCCCGGATCCGAGCCCGAGCGCGCCCGAGAGTGCCGCGCGCTGCGGTTCCGGCAGGTCCGCGAGTCCGCCGAGAGCGGGGCGCAGCAGCAATTGCAGTCCGGCGAACGGCAATTCGGCCTCGACCTCGATGCCGGTGCCGCGCAGCAGCGGAAGCCCGCTCGCCTGCGCGGCGGCGTAGTCGAGCAGTGCGGTCTTGCCGATCCCGGCCTCGCCGCGCAGCACCAGCGCCGCGCTGTGGCCCGTGCGTGCGCCCTCGATCAGGTTGTCGAGCGCTTCCTGCTCGCGCTCGCGTCCGCGCAGCGGCGGAATCCGGTCGGCCACGGTCGTTCTCGTATCCATCGCCAACCATCATGGCCGGTTGGCGAAAACCTGCGCGTGACCTGGCTCACTGGGCGATCTTGTATTTGGTGATCAGTGCTGGTAGATGCCTATTTTCGCCTCTCTTACCGGCCGTCGTAGGCCGATTAATCGGATGAAATTTGTCGGACCCCGCCGGAATACTGAAGCGCGACCGATGAGTTGAGCGTCTTGTCCCCGTCTGTACCGGTGTGGCTCCGGTGCAGCACAGTCGCCGACTCGGAATCGGATCCACGCGCAAACCCCTCGAATACGAACACCGGAGGTCATTCCGATGCCCGATATATCCGCTAGCTCGACCAAGCAGCGGACGCCGACCGTCATCCGGTTGCTGGTGCTCGCGACCTTCACGGTGATCCTCAACGAGACGATCATGATCAACGCGATTCCGCGGCTCATGACCGATCTGCATGTGAGCGAGCGTTCCGCGCAGTGGGTCTCCACGGCGTTCATGCTGACCATGGCCGCGGTCATTCCGGTCACCGGTTGGTTCCTGCAGCGGGTCACCACCCGCAATGCCTACGCCCTGGCCATGGGCACCTTCCTCGTCGGCACCGCGCTGGCCGCCATCGCGCCCTCGTTCGGCGTCCTGCTGGTCGGCCGCGTGATCCAGGCGGGCGGCACCGCGGTCATGATGCCGCTGCTGATGACCACGCTGATGACGGTCGTGCACGAGAACGACCGCGGCCGGGTCATGGGCAATGTCACCCTGGCCATCTCGGTGGCCCCGGCCATGGGTCCGGTCATCTCCGGCCTGGTGCTGCAGATCGCGTCCTGGCGTTGGCTGTTCGTGCTGGTGCTGCCGATCGCCGGTGCGGTGACCGCGCTGGGTCTGCGCAAGCTCGAGAATGTCGGTGAGCCGCAGACCGGTTCGATCGACTGGCTCAGCGTCGTGTTCGCGGCCTTCGGTTTCGGCGGGCTGGTATATGGCCTGAGCAAGTTCGGCGTGGGCAGTGCCGTCACGCCGTCGCTGATCGTGGCCGGTGGCGTGGCGCTGATCGCCATCTTCGCGGTCCGTCAGATCTCGCTGCAGCGCAAGGGAACTCCGCTGCTGGATCTGCGGGTGCTGCTGGCCCCGACCTACGCCAAGGCGCTGCTGCTGATGGCGGTCGCGTTCCTGGCCATGATGGGCTCGATGATCCTGCTGCCGCTGTACCTGCAGAACCTACGCGGGCTGAGCCCGCTGGAGACCGGTCTGCTGGTCATGCCGGGCGGTCTGGCCATGGGTCTGCTCGGCCCCACGGTCGGCAAGATCTTCGACCGGTTCGGTGCCCGCGTCCTGGTGATTCCGGGCGCGATCGGCATCACCATCGCGCTCGCCGGGTTCACCCAGCTGTCGCTGACCTCGCCGTACGCGCTGCTGGTGGCGCTGCACGTGCTGCTCATGGTGTCGCTGGCCGCGGCCTTCACCCCGGTGTTCACGCTGGGTCTGGGCGCGCTGCCGATGCACCTGTACTCGCACGGTTCCTCCATGCTCGCGACCCTGCAGCAGGTGGCGGCCGCGTTCGGTACCGCACTCGTGGTGACCGTCATGACCTCCCGGGCGACCCACCTGGCCGAGTCGGGCCACAACCCGCTGGACTCCGCGCTGTCCGGTATGCGGTTGGCGTTCCTGGTGTCGGCGGCGCTGTCGATCATCGTGATCGTCATGGCGGTGCTGCTGCCCAACCGGTCCGACGCACCGGCGCACGGTGCGGCGGTCGCCGAGGTGGACGCGATCACGCTGGACGCGGTCGACGAGGCCGAGCTGACCGTGGTGGAGGCCGAGCTGAGCACCGTGGAACTGATCAAGGATTGATGCTCGAACACGAAGGCACCCATGGCTCTCGGGCCGTGGGTGCCTTCGTCTTTGCTACGTCGCCGCGTATCTACACCGCGAATTTCACCGCGAGCGCGATTCCGCATCCGGCGGCGATGACCCGCAGACTGTTGTGCGGCAGCCGCCGCGCCACCACCGGGCCGACCCGACCGCCCAGCAGGAAGCCCAGGGCCAGCGGCACGACGAAGGCCCAGTGCACCGGGCCGTAGAACGCGAATCCGATGGCGGCCGCGCCGTTGGCGCACATCGAGGTGAGGCTCTTGACCGCATTCGCGCGCTGCGGCGACCACTCGGGGTACCTGGCCGAGAGGATCGCGAGAATCAGAATCCCGCCCGCCGCACCGAAATACCCGGCGTAGACGGCGGACGCGAACAGCAGCAGCCCCAGTAGGGCGTTCCGCCAAGCCTTTCCGGCGTCGCTGGAATTCCGCCACCGTTTGGCCAATGTCGGCTGGGCCAGCAGGAACACCGAGGCCCCGCCGATCAGGAACGGCACCACGACCTGAAAGGTCGACGCGGGCGCGACCAGCAGCAGCACCGCGCCCAGCGCCCCGCCTATCGCCGCGACCACCCCGAGCCCCACCACGGTCCGCCGCGTTCCCGCCAACTCCTGTCGCGAACCCGCGGCCGCGCCGACCCCGGTGAAGATGAGCGCCACGGTATTGGTGACATTGGCGGCCACCGGCATCAGCCCCATCCCGAGCAATGCCGGATACGACACCAGCGAGGCCAGGCTGACGAGCACGCTGACCAGCCCGGCCGCGAAGCCGACACCGATCAGTTCGGTCGCCTCGAGGGCGGTCACCGCCGCTCACCGGGTGGGAAATCCGCGCGCACCCGAACATCCTACGAATCCGGCTCGGCGGGTCGCGGCGGGCCCACCGACCCCGGGCGATAAGCGTTCCTTATGGCTACGAGCGTGAGCTGCGCATTGGTCCGGTCGCTGTTTTCCAGTGAACTGATCTCATGAGCAACACAGCCGAAACCCGCACCGTCATCGAGAACTACATCCGCGCCCTGCAGACCGGCGAGGCCGTCGCCCGCCGCCGCGAATTCTTCACCGAGGACGCCACCTGGACCCTGGCCGGCGACCTCCCGACCTCGGGCACCTGGGTCGGCCCCGACGGCATCTTCGAGGGCTTCCTCCCCGCCATGCTCGCCCGCTTCGACACCACCCGGCCCATGAGCCAGGAGGTCCGCGCCGTCATCGCCGACGGCGATCGCGCGGTCGCCGAATGGACCACCCGCGCGACCACCGCGGCGGGGGAGCAGTACGTCAACGACGTGGTGATCGCCTTCCGCGTCGAGGACGGACGCATCGTCGAAGCTCGCGAGTACTTCGACACCGACTACGCCCACCGACTCCTGTTCGCCGCCAACTGAATTCCGTTCAGGCCCCGAATCCCGTTCGCCACGTCGGGAATCGCGGATCCCACCCCAGCGACCGGGCCAAGGTGTTCGTCGCCCCGCGCTCCCAGCCCGCCCGGCCGCTCGACGGCTCGGGCGCTGGCGCGCCGACGGCGGCGGCCAGCACCGGAACCCAGTCCCGGGCCGCCGCGGGCTCGTCATCGACGATATTCACCACGCCGTCGGGCCATTCCAGTGCGGCCACGGCGGCGCGCGCGGCATCGGCGACATGCACGAACGAGGCGACCGCGGCGTTGGCGGGCAATCCGCCCAGGAACTTCGCGGCGGGATCACTCGAATCCCCGTGCAGCACAGCGTCGGCGACGCCGCCCCGCCGGTACCAGGTCCCCGGCCCATAGAGCTGCCCGTACCGCAGCACCACGTGGTGATCGAGCTCGGCGACCGTATCCTCCAGCGCCACAATCCCATTCACCGTGGTGAGGCGCGGTTCGTCCGCTCCGAGATCCAACGGCACCGACTCATCGGCCGGTTCGTCTCCCGGCTCGTAAACCCAGGCCACCGATTGCGCCACGATCCGCTCGACCCCCGCGCGCTTGGCGGCATCCACCAAATGCCGGGTGCCTTCCCGTCGAATCCTCCCGTTGTCGGCGGAAGTCCCTCCGCTCAACGAGGTCAACTGGTGAATCACCGCATCGGGTGCGGCGGCCGCGACCGCATCGGCGACGGCCTTGGCATCGAAGACGTCGAGCACCACCCCCTCGGCTCCGGCGGCGCGCAGCCGCTCGACCCCTTCCGGCCGCCGGGAGGTCCCGACCACCTGGTGTCCGTCACCGATCAGTTGCTCGACAAGGAAACGTCCGATAGCGCCGGTCGCACCGGCCACGAATACTCGCATGATCCCTCCTGATATCCGGATCCACAGTCAATCGAAGACAATCACCTCGAGCAATGCGCTATTCCGCAGCACAACGATAAAGAGCACTTATGGCCCGATCGCGGTTCAGCCGAGGTGGGGGATGTGCTTTCGGATGGTGGTGACGGGGGAATTGGGGGTGAGGGCCAAAACCGTGACGGTGATATCGGTCGGCGAGCCCGATTGGAATTCGGCTGGCTCGCCGAAGATTTGAACCGGATTCACGGTGACGGTGGCCTGTTGGGGCCCTCCGGTGCAGACGGCGGGTGCGAGTGCGGTGCCATTGACGCCGGGGCCGTTGACGCCGGGCGCGACATAGGGTGTCGCCAGGAGAGTGACCGACAACTCCGCGCCCAACCCGGGCGCACACTGATACGAAATATTCACCACCGCATCACCATTGGACGCCGCGGCGGTATTGATGGTCAGGGGCGCGTCGGCCTGCGCGGTGCCGACGGCGAGGGTCGCAGCGGCGGCGAGTGCGCCGAGACCGGTGACGAGCTTGCGGGCGTGCACGATGAGTCCTTGCTGTCGGACGGATCCACTACCGCAACAAGCAAACCAACCGCACCGAATTTTTGGGACGTTTGCCCGAATCGAAGCAATTGTGTGATCTTCCCGCCGGGTCGGCGCGGGCGTCGTTTGTGATCGGGCGGTCCGGGTAGCCGGAAGTCATCGCCGCTGGCGAACGACTGGAGGTACATGGTCATGGCCGTATTGCTGCTGGTACTGCTGCTCGCCCTGCTATTCGCCGGGCTGGGTTTCCTGGTGAAGGTCCTGTGGTGGGTGGCGATCATCGTGTTGATCATCTGGGTGCTCGGGTTCGTGTTCCGCGCCACCGATTCCGCTGGCGCACGCGGGCGTTGGTACCGCTGGTAGTTCTCCCGGATCGACGGACGCCGTAGGGCTCACCGGGCGACGACACGCAAGGTGCGCAGCTCGGGATCGGCGGGATCGGGAACGTTCATCCCGGCCGCGACACCGGTGCGCAGGTAGTCGACGACCGCGGTATCGATCAGCTCCCCGGGCACGATCACCGGAATGCCCGGCGGATAGGGCGTGACCTGTTCGG
Source organism: Nocardia sp. CDC153 (assembly GCF_035818515.1). Taxonomy (NCBI): domain Bacteria; kingdom Bacillati; phylum Actinomycetota; class Actinomycetes; order Mycobacteriales; family Nocardiaceae; genus Nocardia; species Nocardia sp. CDC153. Next base: position 604,407 of record NZ_JAYKYU010000001.1, read on the forward strand.
CGGCAATGCGACCGGGTGCGCTTTCGATGGGCACTGTCTCGTAGCGGCCGAAGAAGGCGTCGCGTGGCAGCAGCACCGACTCGAGTTGCAGATCGCGGGGCGACGGCAGCCGAATTTCTTGTGAGACAGGGTTCTTCGGCTGGGTTCGCCACGCGGTGAGCGCGTCGACGAGGGTGTCGACGGTGGTCTTGTCGTCGGCCATGGACAGCGTGGCCAATATGCGGCGGTGATCGCTGAGCCCCAGGTCGATGCGCCGGTTCTCGCGCAGCCAATCCGCGATCTCGTATCCGCTCGCGCCCGTGTCGGAGACATCCATGAGCACCTGCAGTCGGTCGAGATCGTGCGAGGCCTCCGCGCCCAGCAGTTCTTCCCGCATGACGGAGATTCCGGGGATGCGGGCCAGCTCGTCGCGGGCGCGATCGGCGGTTTCCAATGCGGCACCGAGCAATTCGCGGCCATTCTCGACCATCTGGCGTCGCCAGCCGTCCATCGCCGCGTACAGCAGCACATTGGGGCTGGTGGTCATGAGCAGATCCGCGCACTCCCGCAGGTGGGCGCAGTCGACGAGGTCGCCCTGCACGTGGAATACCGAACCCTGTTCGAATCCCGCGCCCATCTTGTGCACGCTCACCACGCAGACGTCGGCCCCGGCATCCATTGCCCAGGTGGGCAATTCGGGATGGAAGGGCAGATGCGCGCCCCACGCCTCGTCCACGATCAGCGGTTTGCCGTGCCGGTGGCAGATCTCGGCGATCGCGGCGATATCGGCACACGTGCCGTAAGGGCTTGGGCTGACGATGAGCGCCGCCGCGGCCCGCGGATGCCGCTGCCACGCCTCCTCCACCTGCTCCGGCGACGGCGGATGCGAAAGGTGCCGTGCCGCATCCCATCTGGGCGCAATCCAATACGGCCGCACCCCCGAGAAAATCAACCCGGCGACGATGGATTTATGACTGTCCCGCCCGAGAATGAGCCCACCGTCCCCGCCCGCCACCGCGAGCATGGCGGCCTTCACCGACAACGAACTCCCACAGGTGGAGAAAAACGCGAACTCCGCCCCCACCGCATCGGCCATCAACTCCTCGGCCCGCTCCAGATACCGCCCTCGAGCCAACCGATCATCCAATCCCCCCGCCGCCAGCACATCGGCCCCCAGCGCATCCCCGAGCACCTCGACAACCCGAGAATCCGCCCCCCGCCCCTGCCGATGCCCAGGCGGCGTAAACCCATACCGCCCAAGCCGCCGATACTCGGCAAGCGCCTCGAGAACCGGAGCCCCCGACTGATCCATCGTTGCCATCACATAACTGACATAACCAATCGAACCGCCCTCAACCACCCGCGGACGAACTGCGGACCTCAGCGGGGGCTCGGCAGTTGAAGGCGGGCGAGGATGGATGCGATCTCGGCTGGATGTAGATGGACGCCCACGCTGACCCACCACACAGATGAGGGGCCCGCGAGTGTTCGTGCGAGAGTGGTTGATAGCTCCGGGGTTGGCCATCGACGTCTCGAGTTGTGCCCCCGGACGGGCTCGAACCGTCACTGGGCGGATTTTAAGTCCGCTGCCTCTGCCAATTGGGCTACGGGGGCGTCTGGGTCAGACTACCGAGCCGTACGGTCGTGCTGGTAGCAGGTATTCGGGTGGGGTTAGGGGGTGGGGGCGATCATGATGGGGGTTTGGACGGAGAGCAGCAGGGATTGGCTGGTGGAGCCGAAGACTTTGGCGGCGAAGCCGCCTCGGCCTCGGGTGCCTACCACCAGGAGTTGGGTGGCGGTGGACATTTCGAGGAGGGAGCGTTCGGGGCGGTCGTGGGCGGTTTCGCGGTCGATGCGGACGTTGGGGTAGCGCTCCTGCCAGCCGGCGAGGCTCTCGGCCAGGACGTAGTCGTCGAGGGCGTCCATTTCGGGGTCGTCGGAGGAGCCTTCGGCGTGCAGGGCGATGACGGCGACGCCGCGTACGGATGCCTCCTCGAGGGCCGCCTCGATGGCGGGTTCGCTGACCTTGGTGCCGTCCACGCCGACGAGGATGGGGCGGGTCGGCAGGTCGGGGGGCAGCGGGACGCCGTCGCGGACCACAACGAACGGGCAGTGCGAGCGGCGGGCCAGCACCGAGCTGACCGAGCCGAGCAGGGCGCGGCGCAGGGTGCCGCCGCCGCGCGCGCCCGCGACCAGCATGCGCGCGGAGTGGGTGCGCTCCAGAAGCGTGGGGACCACTGTGCCGGAGGCGAGTTCGGTGGTGACGGTGATGTCGGGTGCGGCCTTGGCGGCCTCCGCGGCGGCGGTCTCGAGCAGCCAGTTGCCGTGTTCCTCGAGCCGGGTGTAGTCCTCGGTGGTGAGGGTGGTGCCGAGCCCGAGCCCTTGGTCGGGTGTGATCTCGAGGACGCGCAGCAGGTGCAGGGGCGCGTGGTGCAGGGCGGCGGTGCGGGCGGCCCAGGCCACCGCGGAACCGGCCGATTCGTCCACGGCCACGATGACGGTTTCGCCGGTCGACATGCTGTGTCCTCTCCCACCATCGCGCGCTACGGCTCGGGGGCAGCGCCTACGAGATAGCTGACTAGTCGCTAACGACCCTACGCCCTACTCACCAAAAGCATCTGCGGCCGTGCCGAGGGTTTGCGAGGCCTACCCGTTGTGAGGGTCGCCTCCATCCTTCGATCGCCGTTCCGTTGACGAGTTTGGTGGATCTCGTTGGTGTGTCGGCTATTCGGGCTGTCGTGTCGCAACTGGTTTGCATAGTATCGAACGCGTGAGCGAATCCACCTCCGCGTTCGTGCCGTCCAGCGGGGCGACGGTGCAGGCATATCGATTCGCCTTAGAACCAACATTCGACCAAGAAGTTGCATTGCAGTCACATTGTGGTGCGGCGCGGTTTGTCTACAACTGGGGCCGTCGCAAGATTCTGGCCAACTGGGACCAACGCATCGCAGAGGCGTCGTACGGCCTCGCTGACGACGAATTGACTCCATGGATCAGTCCGTCCGCTTATGGCCTGCGCAAGGTGTGGAACCAGGAGAAGGACCGTATCGCGCCTTGGTGGCGCGAGAACAGTAAGGAAGCCTACGCATCTGGACTGGCGCAATTGGCAGAAGCGTTCGCCAACTACACGAAGTCCAAGCGCGGGGCCCGATCCGGGCCGCGGATGAGTGTGCCGCGTCGGAAGAAAAGCATGCGCGGCAATCTTTTACCGTTACCACCGGTTCGTACGGTCTCGGCGAAGGAAGCCGTAGAGTGACGATTCCGCGCGTTGGGGCGGTGCGTACCGGTGAATCGACCCGGAAGCTGGGACGGTTGCTGGCGAGTGGGGCTGCGCGCCTGGGATCGATGACCATATCGCAGGCCGAGGGTCGCTGGTGGGCGTCATTCACAGTGCATGTGGTGCGTCACGACACACAAGCGGCGCACCCTGAGGCCCGGATCGGGGTGGACGTGGGGGTCAAGTACCTCGCGGTGGTCTCACAATCGGTGCCCGGCATCACTGATAACGAAGGCCGGGTGGCGAATCCGCGCCACTATCTCGTGGCGCAACGGCGTCGGCGTCGTCTGGCACGCGTCTGCGCCCGCCGCTGTGGACCCGATCCCCGCCATGGGGCGGCGCCGTCGAAACGGTGGCGGAGGGCCAACATCAAGGCCGCCCGGCTCGAAGGGCGGGTCGCGGCGATGCGCCGCGACGGCTTGCACAAACTCACTACCGCGCTGGCAACCCGCTGCGGCACCATTGTTGTAGAAGACCTCAATGTGGCCGGGATGTTGAAGAATCGGCGGCTGGCCAAGCACATCGCCGACGTCGGCTTCGGTGAACTGCGCCGCCAACTCGGCTACAAGACCCGCCGCCACGGTGGCACGTTAGTGGTTGTGGATCGGTTCTACCCCAGTTCTAAAACCTGCTCGTTGTGTGGGTTCGTGAAAACCAAACTGGCCCTGTCCGAGCGGATGTTCGTCTGCGATCAGTGCGGTCTTGTACTCGATCGTGATATCAACGCCGCCAGAAATCTAGAGAAGTTGGCGTCCACGCAGAGTTGCGGTGGGACGGTAAACATGCCTGATGGAAACCGCGTAAGTCCCGGCTTGCTGGGAAGTGGTATCGCCACGGGAAGACCCGAAACTGCGGTTGCGGGCCAACCCTGTCCGAGTAATCGGGCAGGTCACGGAGGGAACCTCTTGTGAACGGTGTACGGGACTCGGCGACTTGCTTGCTCCCGGTGCAAAAGGAGCTGCTCTCCAGGTTGTTGGTAGAGGAGACAGGTCAGGGGTGATCGGGGGGTGGTGCGACCTCTCGGCACGGCGAGGACATGCGTCAAGGCCGCACGGCCCCGTCCGGCCAGAGCACCGTCACCGGCATGCCCCGCTCGCGCGCGGTGGCCACCACATCGGCGGTGCCCCCGTATCCGCGGGCGGGCAGCCCGTCCCAGACCGCGAGCAGTTCCTCGGACTCGTCGAGCATGCGCAGGCTGCCCGCGTGATGCGCGCGCGGATCGGACTCCTCCCGGTCCAATTCGATCACCCGATCCGCCTCGGTCAGCAGCCGGTCGTACACCCCGTGGTGGAATTCGGGCAGGCTGGCCCGATACCGCCGCGCCGGAACCACCGCCACCAGTCGCCCGCCGATATCCAGAATCGCCTGTGCGAACAGCGAATCCGGCCCGTCCGCGAAACAGCTCACCCCGACCAGATCGGCCGGTCCGGGCCGCACCCGCAGCGCCGCCTCGACCCGCAGCGCCACCTCCAGCCGCAGCGCCCGGTCCACCAGCGCGAGCGTGCCCGCGGGCAGCCCGCGATGCCCGGTAATCGCGACGCTCGTCATTGATCGTCTCGTCCGTAGAGGGTCGCGAGGGCCTCGTCGAGCGCCCTCGCCTCGACGGTACGCGCGGGCAGATCGGCGCGGAATGCCCTGGCCAGTCGGGTGATTCGCTCACTGTGATAGGTGAGCCCGACCAGCAGCGCCTCGGCCGCGAGCGCGCACCCGCCCTCGATGTCGCCCGAGCGCGCCAGCACCCGCGCGTGCTCGACCTGGGCCAGGGCGCGCGGCTTCTCGGCGGTGAGCGCGGCGTCGGCGTTCTCGAAGGCGATGTGCGCGGCGCGATGATCGCCCAGCCGGGTGAGCGCGCTGGCCTGATAGCGGGCCGCCTTGGGCCCGTCGAAGACGAACACCCACGGCCACTGCGGTTCTCCGCGTTGCCGATCCACCAGCCGCTCGGCCCGCCGCAGCGCGCCCAGCGCCCCCGCGCGATCACCGGTCGCGGCGTAGGCGACGGCCAGCAGCGACGACATCCACGCCCCGGCGCTGTCGGGAGCCTCGCGCCCCAGCTGTGCGGACGCGGTCCGCAACAAGGTCAAACCCGCTCGCGCGTCACCCATTTCGACCGCGTAGTGCCCGAGGCTGGCGGTCATGTACGACACCAGCAGCGGATGATGCGTCCGCTCCGCGTGCCGAATCGCCTCCACGTAGCGCCGCCGCGCCGCCGCGTCGTCCCCGCGATCGGCCGCCAACCACGCTGCCAGCCCGGCGATTTCGGATAGCGCGCGAAATCCCCCGGAGGTGCGCAGTCGATCCCGCACCACGCCCGCCACCAGATTCAGATGCGCGTCCACCACCGGCGCCAGCCGATCCGAGGGCACCGAGGACTCCATGCGCCGATAGTTGGCGGTCGGTCCGGCCATGGTCTCGATGAGCTCGGATTCGGTTGGCGCGGAATTCGACAGCACCACGTTGGTGGTCACCACCAGCGCGCTGGAAAGAAACTGCTTGCGGTTCACGCTCTCGTCATCCACCGCGCGATGCGGCGTGCGGAAGCCGAGTTCGGCATCGGTCGCCACATTCAGGACCGCTCGCAGGGCGGCTCGGTAATGCTTTCTGGGCCATGTCGTTTCGCCTCGCTCCCACTTGCCGACGTGTCGTTCGTCGACGGCCCCCCGCTTGCTGGTGGCCCGGAAGACCTGGTCGTTGACGGCGTCCGCCAACTCCCGGCGAGTCATCGATTGTCCCGGCGCTCCGGGTGATTCCATGCGCAGCCGAGCCTCGATGAGCAGCTCGTTCCGTCCGGTCACGGCATGCGGCCTCTCTGGTGGACCTCTCCCGAGAATAGGTCTTCCGAAGATTTGCCGTGCCGCCATGACCCCGATTTGCCCCGTACTTTCCCCATTGCACGCAATGGATCAATCCGGTCGCGCGGACCAACGTTGAAGTCGGCACAGTCGGCGGCAGCGCACAGCCCAAAGGGATAGCCATGACATCGGAACCCAGCGCCATCGGATGGTTGCGGAGCGACATATCCGGCGATCGGCGGGAATGGGATGAGGCCCGAATACGCGGTTTGGCCCACCGCCTCGGCTACGACCTGCGCAAGACGGTGGTGTTCGGCCCTTGGACCGACCGACCGGTCCACCGCCTACGCATGCTCGTCTCCCGGCTCGACCTGGAGGCCGTGATCGTGCCCAGCGTCGATCATTTCGAAGGAGGTTGCGTCCCGCCCGAATTGGTGGCCGTCACCGACATCATCACGGTGTTCCCGGAGAACACCTACGCCCGCTACGCGGCCGGAAATCTACCGGAGCGGTTCCAGGCGTAGCGGGCGGCGGCGGCGAAAAACCGCGGACTGGTCAGCGACGAGTAAGCGGCGGGCGAAGACCGAGATGTTCGCGGAGGGTTGTCCCGGTATAGCTCGTCCGATACGAACCGCGGTCCTGGAGTTCGGGAACGAGGAGATCGACGATCTCGTCGAGACCAGTCGGGACCTTGTACGGGGTGATGTTGAAGCCGTGGCTCGCGCCGTGACGGACCCAGCGGGTGAGTTCGTCGGCGACCTGGCTCGGGGTGCCCGCGAAGCCGAAACGGGCAGTGGTCTCGATGGCGACCTGCCGCAGCGTCAGTCGCTTCGAGTCGGCCAGCGCGCGCCACTGCGCCACGACGACGCCGCGATCCTGTCCGTCGCGCTGTGCGCCACGGGTGGACGAGATCACCGATGGCTCCGGATCTTCCGCGGGCAGTGGGCCGTCCGGATCCAGATGCGAGAGGTCGCGTCCCCAGACCTGCCCGGCCAGGGAGAGCGCGGTCGCGCCGGTGATCTGTTGTTCGAGTACCCAGCGCCGCTTGTCCTCGACCTCGGCGGCATTGTCGGCCAACACGATCTGCGTGCCCGGCAGAATGCGAATGTCATCGGCCGGACGGCCCGCCGCCACCAATCGAGCGCGGATATCGTTGGCGAATTCGAGGGCCGGGTCGAAATGAGTTCCGAAGGGGGAGAAGATGACCTCCGCCTGCGCGGCCGCGAAATCGCGTCCGGCGGGGGAGACCCCGGCCTGGAAGATCACCGGATGCCCCTGGGCGCTGCGCGGCACGGTCGGTGTGATCGCCACCCGGAAGTGCGCGCTGTCGCGTTCGACAGTGCGAATCTCGGTGTCGGACCAGCCATCCCATATTTCCCGTGCGAGGCTGAGGAATTCGGCCGCCCGTTCATAGCGCAGCGCGTGATCCAGGAAGCCCCCCTTGCGGAAATTCTCACCGGTCCAGGCATTGTCGGTGGTCACCACGTTCCAACCGGCGCGCCCGCCGGAGAGCGCATCCAGGCTCGCCAGCCGCCGCGCCAGATCGGCGGGCTCGTTGTAGGTGGCGTTCTGCGTGGCCACCAACCCGATACGACGGGTGAGTCCCGCCAGCGCGGCCAATTGCGTGATGGCGTCGGGCCGCCCGGCGATATCGGTGTCCAGCAGCTGCCCGTCCTGTTCGCGCAGGCGCAGGCCCTCGCCGAGGAAGAACGCGTCGAACAGCCCGCGTTCGGCGGTGGTGGCGACGCGGCGGAAGCTCTCGAAGTCGATCTGCGAACCGCTGCTGGGATCCGACCAGATCGTGCTGTGATTGACGCCCTGGAAGAAAATCCCGAAATGCACCTGGGCGTCGGGGAAGGGGGCCTCGGTCATCGGGCGAGCTCCTTGGCGTAGCGGTTGGCGGGGCGGGGCAGGCCCAGGTTCGCGCGCAGCGTCGAACCGGGGACCGGGCGATGGGCGAGACCCGCGCGCAGCAGGGCGGGCAGGACGTAGCGCGCGAGGAACGGGAGCTCGGCATCGACGGCGGCCGGACGCAGCCGGGCACCGTCGGTGATCGTCGAAAGCTCGGTGAGCCGGGCGACCAGGTCGGCGGCCGCCCCGGGGCCGTCCAGGGCGATCTCGAGATCGGCGAGCACGCGCGGAATCCCGGCCGCGCGGGCGCTTTCGACCGCCTCCCGGATCTCGGACGGTGTCGCGCCACCCACCAATGCCACGTCGATGCCTTCGTCTTCGGTTGTGCCGTAACCGAAGACGACGACCTGGCCCTGCGGCGGTCGCGGCACGATCGCGGGTCCCTTCACCGAGAAGGTCTCGCCGATGAAGTCGATGTGGTGCAGTTTGTCGCGATTCAGGAATTTCCCGGCTGCGTAGTCGCGCACGACCGCGTCGTCCTCCCACGAATCCCACAGCCGCCGTGCGACTTCGATGGCATCGACGCGCTCGCGCCTGATCTCGGACTCGGTCACGCGCGGTGTCGCGCCCCAGGTCCGCGCCGTGCCCGGATCGTCGATGGCGAGCCATCCGGCCCGCCCGCGCGAGGCGTAGTCCAGGGTCGCCAGCTGTGACGAGAGGTGGAACGGTTCGGCGTAGGTGGGCGCGAGGGCCGGGACCAGGCCGAGGGTGCTGGTGGTGGCGGCCACGAAACCGGCTCGTACGCCGGCATCGAGCCGGATGTCCGAGGGACCCGCGGGCGGGTCGAGGGAGTCGCCGATGGTCGCGAAGGTGAATCCCGCGTTCTCGGCCGCGTGCACGCGCGCCTGCCAGTCGGCGGGGTGGCCGGCCCCGTCGAGTTCGATTCCCAACGCGAACAGGCCCGTTCGGTATGCGCTCTCACTCGCCATGGGTTTGACGATCGTCGAACTGTGCGAGGTGGGACATGGTTGCCATCAGCGTGATCCGAACCCCGCCGCGGGCGGTGAGCCAGTTCACAGGACGGCACCTTGCATATACCCCTAGGGGGTATTAATTTGATCTTCCGTAAGGCACCGAAAGCAGTTGAGAGGAACCAGAAATGACCACCCAGGCGCACACCGAACATCACAACCACGCTGCTCACGGTGACCACACCGCCCATGCCGATCACGCCGCGCATGCTGGCCATGCCGCTCACGATCCGCACGCTGGCCACGACGCACACGCCGGGCATGCCGCACACGGCGGCGGCCTGCCGGGCGGGTTGCAGATCACGCAGGACGGCTACACCCTCGAGCTCGCCGAGAAGATCGTCGCCGCAGGCGAAATCGAGTTCCGCTTCCGCATCCTCGGCCCGGATGGCCGGGCGGTCACCGACTTCGACGCCATCCACGACAAGGAACTGCACCTGATCGTCGTGCGGCGCGAGCTGACCGGCTTCTGGCACGTCCACCCGGAGCGCGCCGCCGACGGCACCTGGTCGGTCACCCTGAACCTCCCCGAGGCGGGCGCGTACCGCGCGTTCACCGACATCAACCCCGAGGCGCTGGGTCGAACCATCACTCTCGGTGCGGATTTCGCCATCGCGGGCGACTACCGGCCGCAGGTCGCCCCCGCGCCGGAGCGCACCGTCACCGTCGACGGCTACGAGGTCACCCTGGACGGCGATCTGGTGCCGGGCGAGGGCCGCCTGCTCACCCTCACCGTGCGCAAGGACGGCGACCCCGTCACCGATCTGCAGCCCTACCTGGCCGCCTACGGGCACCTGGTGATCCTGCGCGCCGGTGACCTGGCCTACGTCCACGTGCACCCGAACGGCGCGCCCGGCGACGGCGTCACCGCCCCCGGCCCCGAAATCACCTTCCACACCGAGGTTCCCGGCCGCGGCACCTACCGCCTGTTCCTGGACTTCAAGCACGGCGACAAGGTCCGCACCGCCGCGTTCACCCTGCCCACCACCCACTGATCCCACTCGTCGAACGGAACAGCCATGTGCGCCTGTCGATGTCACCGCAGCCGTGATCCACCCGACCTTCCCGAAAGAAGTCTCAGCAATGCGTACCATGCCCCTGGCCGTCTGGGCCCTGGTCATCGCCGCTTTCGCCATGGGCGCCGACGAATTCGTCGTCGCCGGCGTGGTGACGGAGATGGCGAACTCCCTACACGTATCCCTCGGAGCCGTAGGCCGATTCGAGAGCGCGTACGCTCTCGGCGTCGCCATCGGCGCACCCCTGTTCACCGCGATCGGCAGCCGCGTCAGCCGCCGGTTCATGCTGCTGGCCACCACCGGCGTCTTCCTCGCCGGAAACACCCTGTCCCTGCTCGGCCCCACCTACGACACCATCCTGGCCGGGCGCCTCATCGCCGCCCTGGCGCACGGAGCCTTCTTCGGCATCGCGGCCCTCTTCGCCGCCGAACTGGTCCCCACCGCGAAACAAGGGCGAGCCATCGCCACGGTCTTCGCGGGCTCGACCGCCGCGACGATTCTCGGCGCACCCATCGGCGCGGCCGTCGGCAAGGCCCTCGGCTGGCGGGCCACCTTCGGCACCCTCGTCCTCTTCGGCGTCCTCGCCGCCGTTGGCCTGATCCTCTTGATCCCCAAGTCGATCGGCCGTGAGCGCGCCCGGACCGTCGGCCACGCCCATGGCCACGCCCATGGCGAGGAGGCGGACGGCGCGGAGCTCGATGCGCACGCCCGGATGCACATGGCCGCCAATGGCGGTGCGCCGTTGCGGGATCAGCTGCGGGCGTTGCGGCGGCCCGCGGTGTGGATCGGGTTGTCGACCACGCTGTTGGGCTACGGCGGGGTGTTCACCAGCTACGTGTATCTCGCACCGCAGCTGACCGAGGCCACCGGGCTCGGAAAGCAGTGGGTGACACCGATGTTCCTGCTGTTCGGCATCGGACTGTTCGCCGGAAATCAGCTCGGCGGCAAGCTGGCGGACCGGAATCTGCGCCTGGCCCCGGTGGTTTCGATCGGCGCGCTGGCCGTGACCCTCTTCGCGCTGACCCTGCTCATCCACAATCCGATCACCGCGGCCCTGGGCCTGCTCGCCTACGGTGTGGCCGCCTTCTCGGTGGTGGCTCCCCTGCAACTGCGAGTCATGCAGCAGGCCGGGGACGCACCGGATATCGCCTCGGCCGCCAATATCTCCGCCTTGACCCTCGGTTCGGCCCTGGGCATCTGGCTCGGCGGCGCGGCCATCGACGGCGGCCTCGGCGTCACCTCGGTGAACTGGGTCGGCGGCCTCATTGCCACGGCGGGCCTGGCACTGACCCTCGTCTCGCTCCGCCTGGACCGGATCATCGCCCCCGACCCCTTCGAGAGCGAGCCGATCCACCTGACACACCACCACTGAAACACCGACACGAGCACGGTCGGCCAGTACCGGCGACCAACCAAAATCGGCACCCGGGTTCGGGTGCCGATTTTGTCGTTTGTCCAGCTCATCCGGCTCGCCTACCCGCTCACAGCGAACTCGCAGCCGACCTGAAGCTCGGTTCAAATCCCGCGCCATAGGCTCCGCAGGTCAGTGGGAATTGGGTCGGGAACCAAGGAAGGCGGGTGGCATGACGGCCATCACCGGCGTCGAGGGTGACTCCGTGCCAATGGGCGACAGCGCTGTGGTGGTCGTCGGCAAGGCCATGGAAGCGTCGACGGACCAGCAAGCGGCCGCGCCCGGACCGGGCGGCGGGTCCGCGCGATGGCGGACACTGCTCGCGCCGCCCGGCCGGGGACGGTGGGAGCGCCCGGCAACGCTCGCGCTGCTGCTCGCGACGGCCGTCGTCTATCTGTGGGGTCTCGGCGGGGCGGGCTGGGGCAACGGCTATTACGCCGCCGCCGTGCAGTCCGGGACGCAGAGCTGGAAGGCGCTGCTGTTCGCGTCGTTGGATCCGCAGAATTCGATCACGGTGGACAAGCCGCCCGCCGCCATGTGGGTCATGGGGTTGTCCGGCAGAATCTTCGGATTCAACTCGTGGTCGATGTTCGCGCCGCAGGCCCTCATGGGTGTGGCCGCGGTGTGGCTGCTGCTCGCCGCGGTGCGGCGCTGGGCCGGACCGGCGGCGGGATTGATCGCGGGCCTCGGTCTCGCGGTCACCCCGGTGGCGGCCATGATGTTCCGCTTCAACAACCCCGACGCGCTGATGCTCCTGCTGCTGGTGGCCGCCGCGTACTGCACGGTGCGCAGCATCGACGCCCCCGGCGAACGCTTCCGGTCGGCGAGCACCGGTTGGCTGGTCGGCGCGGGCGTGCTCATGGGCTTCGGCTTCCTGGCCAAGATGGGTCAGGCGTTCCTGGTGCTGCCGGGCCTGGCCCTGGCGGTGCTGGTGGCCGGTGCGGGCGGATGGCTCACGCGCACAGCGCGATTGGTGTCCGCGGGTGTGGCACTGGCGGTGTCGGCCGGGTGGTATGTGGCCTTGGTCGAACTGTGGCCCGCCCAATCCCGGCCCTACATCGGCGGTTCCAGCTCCAACAGCCTGTGGGAGTTGGCCGTCGATTACAACGGCCTCGGCCGCATCCTTGGCAATCACAACGGCGGCGGCCATCGAGCCACCCCGCCCCCGCCGACACCCGCGGCGGACGCCGTCCAGCACGCCGATCCGAGCCAAATGCGCGGCGGCTTCGGCGGTTTCGGCTCGCAGCCCGGCCTCACCAGGCTCTTCACCGGTGAGCTCGCCACCGAGTTCTCCTGGCTGCTGCCCGCCGCCCTGATCGCATTGGTCGCGGGCCTGTGGCTGACCCGCAAGCTCCCGCGCACCGACCGCCTGCGCGCCGGTTACCTCCTGTGGGGCGGCTGGCTGCTGGTCACCGCGGCCGTGCTCAGTTCCATGAGCCGCAGCTTCCACTCGTACTACTCCCTGGAATTGGCTCCGGCGATGGCCGCGCTCATCGGCCTCGGCGCGACCCAATTGTGGCGGCATCGTGGGCATTTCGCGGCCCGCCTCACCCTCGCGGCCATGTCCCTGGCGACCGGCGTCTGGGCGTTCGTACTGCTCGACCGCACGCCCGACTGGCTCCCGTGGCTGCGCTGGACCCTGGTGGCGCTGGCCGTGATCGCGGCTACCGCCCTGCTACTCACCCCCAAACTGCCCCGATTCGCCCTCGCGATAGGCGTTTTCGCGTTGCTCGCCGGGCTGCTCGGCCCCACCGCCTACACCCTCGAGACCGTGGCGCAGGTGCACAGCGGCGGTAGCCCCATCGCCGGTCCGGGCCGCGCGGGTCGCGATGGCGGCCCCGGCGGCCAACGCGGCGGCGTCGCCGACCCGGCCCTTGTCGACCTGATCGACGGCAGCACCGCCCGCTGGGCCGCCGCCGCGCAGGGCGCACAGGACGTCAGCACCCTCGAATTGACCACCGGCAAGGCCCTTCTCGCGGTCGGCGGTTTCAGCGGCCACGACGACTCCCCGTCCCTGGCCCAGTTCCAGCGGTACGTCGCCGACCACCAGATCGGCTACTACCTGATCCGCCAGCGCCAGAACGACAATCAGCCCGGACAACCGAACAACCCCCAGTCCGCACAGCCGACCCCGCAGCCCGGCCACACGCCCCGCAATGGCCGTGACCAGCAAGGCCAGGGCGGCAACAACTCCCAGCCGGGCAATTCGCAGGGGCAGGGCGGCAATGAGGGCCAGGGCGGCGGCCAGGGCTACGGCGGCTGGGGCAACTCCGACCCCGCCTCCTCCTCCGCCCAGATCGCGGCGTGGGTCAAGGCCAACTACCCCGCCACCATGATCGGCAACGTGGAGGTCTACAACCTGAACCCGTAGCGGCATCCGCGCCGTATGGAACGAAATGGCGTCCGGGACCGACCAGTTCGGTGAGGAAACTTGGATGCGATGGGCGCGGCGTCCGTGGAAAGCTACAGTGACGGACGAATGCCGAAGCCCGGCGGGAGGTCGGCGATGGGTGAGGTGCGAGCGAATCTGGGGGTGCTCGGGCCGGTGCAGCTGGCCATCGACGGGGTGGAGCAGCAGCTCGGCGGGCCCAAACAGCGTGCGGTGCTGGCCTATCTAGCCATCAATGCCAACCGGCCGGTCTCGGTCGAGGCGCTGGCCAGCGCCGTCTGGGAGGACAATCCGCCGCCCGACGTCCGGGTCAGCCTGCACGCCATCGTCTCCAACCTGCGAAAACCCCTGCGCGACGGCGGCATCGACGCGCGCGCCATGCTCCAGCACATGGGTACCGGCTACCGCATCGTCGTCGACGACACGGCCTGCGACGTCTTCCGCTTCCGGGCCCGCCGCGAGAACGGTCTGCGTGCCCTGGCGGACGGAAAGTTCGCGGCGGCCACCGCCGCGCTCTCCGACGCCCTGGCCCAGTGGCGCGGTCCGGTGCTGTCGGATCTGCGCGGACTCGGTTTCGCCGACGCCTACGCCGTGGCCCTCGACGACGAGCGCATCGGCGTCATCGAGGCGCGCGCCGAGGCCGATATCGCCCAGGGGCGCGCCGAGCACGTGGTCCCCGAACTGAACCTGCTCGTGCGCGATCATCCCCTGCGCGAATCCCTCTGGGAGCAGCTGATCACCGCGCTCTACATGACCGGCCGCCAATCCGACGCCCTCGAGGCGGCCCGCCGCCTGCGCACCATCCTCGCCGACGAGCTCGGCATCGATCCCGGCCATCGCATTCGGGAACTGGAATCGCGCATCCTGCGCCAGGATCCATTGAGCGTGCGCGCGGTCGCGGCGGCCTCGGCCACCCGCGCCACCACCATCGTGGACCGCAGCTGGCACGAACCGCAGGCCCTGCTGCGCGACCGTTTCGGCCACGTCTACCCGGTGGTCGGCTCCACCACCCGCATCGGCCGCCTGTCCGATAACGACATCGCGCTGCCCGACGGCCGGGTCAGCCGCCACCACGCGCTCATCATCGACAATGGCCACACCTGGGTGGTCAAGGATCTCCAGTCCTCCAACGGCGTTTTCATCAATGGTCAGCGGGTTCTCGACAGCGGTCTGCTCTCCGACGGCGCGCTGCTCCGCATCGGCGATACGGAACTGGTATTCGTGCTGGTACGCACCGATGACGACAACACCCGCTGAACAGGAGTGAACCCCACGTGTCCGGTCCGCGACTTCCGGAGCCAATGATTAACTGACACTTCATTGGTGAGCCCCCTCACCGCCACGAATCCCCAAGCTCGGTCGGCGATCCTCGGAGATAGCCGTTCCTATGCTCACAGGGGAGATCATGGATCGGAGGCGCTTTCTGAAACACGCCGCGCAGCTGGGTGGCGCGGCCGGAGCCATGTCGATGCTCCCGCCGAGCCTGGTTCAGGCGTGGGCGGAACCGGCCCCGCGCGGCGGGTGGGACAGCATCGAGCACGTGGTGATCCTCATGCAGGAGAACCGGTCCTTCGACCACTACTTCGGCGGCATGCCCGGCGTGCGCGGCTACGCCGATCTCAATGCGCTACAACTGTCCACCGGACGCTCGGTCTTCCACCAGCCCGACGGCGGCCGCACCGTGCTGCCCTACCTCACCACGCTGCAGAACATCGACGGCACCGATCACGGAACCCGCACCGGCCATGACGCTTTCGCCGACGGCCGCCACGACCGCTGGATCCCGGCCAAGGGCGACGGCACCATGGTCGGCTACGACCGCGACTGCCTCGGCTTCTATTACCAGCTGGCCGAGGCGTTCACCCTGTGCGACGGCTACCACTGCTCGGTCAACGGGCCCACCGACCCCAATCGCATGTACCTGTTCACCGGCACCGTCCAGAATCCGCTGGCCCTGGACAATTACGCGGAGTCGCTGCAGACCTCGCTGTTCGCCGACGATCTGAAGCTGCGGTGGATGCGCGGCCTGCCGGTCTCCGAGATCGTGGACGCGGTGCTGGGCATGGTGCACGGCATGACGGGTGCGCTGCCGCAATCGGTCGCGCAGGCGCTGGCCGGGCTGGTCACCCCGCGCACCGGCAATCTGTTCCTCTACGACGCGCTGTTGAGCGCCGACGCCGGGCGCTATGTCAACGATGTGATCTTCGGCCTGCCCTGGACCACCTACGCGGAACGGCTCGAGCAGCGCGGCATCGGCTGGCGGGTCTATCAGGAGTGGGACAACTACACCGACAACGCGCTGGACTTCTTCCTGCCGTTCCGCGAGGCCGCGCGCTCGGCATTGAAGTACACCAATGGCGGCGGCGGGCTCGCCTTCGAGAACTTCTTTCGCTATTACAGTGACCTGGAACGGAATCCGAGCCTCGAGCCGACCTATGCCGCGCTGCTGAAGCGGGGGATGGACGAGCTCGCGCCGGGGCAGCGGGCGCTGGTGGAGAAGGGCCTGCTGCGGGCGCGGGCGGGCACGCTGGTGGAATCGTTCCGCACCGATGTGGCGATGGGCAGATTGCCCGCGGTGTCGTGGATCGTCGCGCCCTATGTCGATTGCGAGCATCCGGTCATGGGGCCGCGCAACGGGCAGGCGCTGGTGCACGGTGTCCTCGAGGCGCTGGCCGAACATCCGGACGTGTGGAACAAGACCGTCTTCATCCTGAATTACGACGAGAACGACGGGTATTTCGACCACATTCCGGCCCCGACCCCGCCGCCGGGCACACCCGGCGAGTACTTCGGCCGCCACAATGTCGGGCTGGGCGCGCGCACACCGGCGATCATCGTGTCGCCGTGGAGCAAACAGGCCGTGTGCTCCGAATTGTTCGACCACACGTCGGTTTTGAAGTTCCTGGAGCGGGTGACCGGTGTGGCGGAACCGAATATCAGTCCGTGGCGGCGGCAGATGTGCGGTGATCTGTCCTCGCTGTTCGACTTCGGCGCGAAGCGCACCCTCTTCCTGCCCTCCGCCGCTCCGCGCGCCGATCAGCCGATGTCCGGTGTCGCGCAACCGCTTCCGTTCGTGCAGCGGATGCCCAAGCAGGAGAGTGGACGGCGAGCCCGGGTGCCGCTGCCGTATCGGCTACAGGCGCGGTGGGTGCCGAACGGGAGCGGTGGGATCACGCTCACCATCGACAATGGCGGGACCGGAGCCGTGCACTGTGCGGTGCATCCGAATGCCTTCGTCAAGGACTACACGCCGATCCGGTTCGACATACCGGGCGGTGGCACCGTCGCACAGGATCTTCCGGGCGTGAACGGGCGCTACGACTACACCCTGTACGGGCCCGACGGCTTCCAGCGCCGTTTCGCGGGTGATCTCCAAGGCCCCTGTGGTGCCCTGCGAGTCGACGTGAAGGCCGCGACCTCGGGCAAGCGCACACTCGCGTGGACCTTCGAAAACGCTGGAAAGCAGCCGATTTCGGTGTCGGTGGTGTCGAACGCCTACCGCGCCGACGGCCCCTGGACCATCGACATCGGCGCGGGCAAGACCGAGCGACGCGACCTGTCCTGCGACAGCGACGCCGAGGGCGGCGGCTGGTACGACTTCACCGTAACGGCCGATGCCGACGCCGGATTCCTCTGCCGCACACGCGGATTCGTGGAGACTGGCGCGCCGGGCCTGACCGCCGACGATGCCGCCCCGTTCGATCGCCTGCTCCTGGATCGGTCCATGTACGAGCCCGGCCGGGACCTGGTCGTCAGCTACGCCCTGGCCGCCGCGGTGGCCGGGCATCGGCTCGAGGTCCAGGCGGAGGATCCCGGCGGGCACATCCGGACCGTCGCGACCACGCCCGCCCCGGTGCGCACCCAGGTCCTGGGTGACGGGGTGATGCGCGACGAGGTGGTCTTTCCCGCGGACGGTCTGACCAGCGGAACCTACGTGCTGCGGCACCTCGACGACACGGGGCGCGTGCTGGCCAGACCGGTACGATTCCGGGTTTTGTAACAGGTTCTAGACAGAATTGCCTATTTGTCTTACCGTCACTTCATGAGTTCAACGGCGTCTCATGCGGTGCGATTCGAGCTGCGGTCCGGCGCGACCTGGCGCGATCCCTACCCCATGTATTCCCAACTGCGCGACCACGATCCGGTCCACCGGGCGGTACCCGAGGGTCGCGAATCCGACGACTTCTATGTGCTCTCCCGCCACGCCGACGTGTACGCGGCCGCCCGAGACCCCGAAACCTTCTCCTCGGCCTCCGGCCTGACCGTCGACTACGCGGACCTGGTGTCCTCGATCCTCGGACCGGTCAAGCCCTTCGTCTTCATGGATCCGCCCGAACACACTGACTTCCGCCGCCGGGTATCCCCGGGATTCACACCGCGCCAGGTGAATTCGGTGGAGCCCGCGGTACGCAAGTTCATCGTGGAGCGCATCGAGCGGCTGCGTGCGGCGGGCACGGGTGACATCGTCAAGGACCTGTTCAAGCCCCTGCCCACCATGGTTGTCGCCCACTACCTCGGTGTGCCGGAACAGGATTGGGGCCGCTTCGACGACTGGACCGAGCGCATTGTCGGCGGTGCGGTCGAGGGTGCCGGGCTGGCCGCGGGCGGGCAGGACGGCTTCACGGCGGTCGGTGAGCTGGCCGCCTACTTCGCCGAACTCATCGAACGGCGGCGCGTCGAACCCGGTGACGACACCATCTCCCACCTGCTCGCCTCCGGTCTCGGCGCGGACGGCGACAACGAGGGCATTGTCGCGATCCTCGGCTTCGCCTTCACCATGATCACCGGCGGCAACGACACCACCACCGGAAACCTCGGCGGCGCGGTGCAATTGCTCACCGCCAATCCGGACCAGCGCCGCATCCTGGTGGAGAATCCGGCCCTCATCTCGGACGCCATCGAGGAATTCCTGCGCATGACCTCCCCGGTGCAGGGCCTGGCCCGCTGCACCACCCGCGATGTCGAGCTGCACGGGGTCACCATCCCCGCCGGACGCAAGGTGCTGCTCCTCTACGGTTCGGCCAACCGCGACGAGCGCGAATTCGGCCCCACCGCGGGCGAACTCGACGTGCGCCGCAACCCCAAGCGCATCATGACCTTCAGCCACGGTCACCATCACTGCCTCGGCGCGGCCGCCGCCCGCATGCAGGCCCGGGTGGCGCTCGAGGAACTCCTGTCCCGCTGCCCGAATTTCACGGTCGACCTCGACAATGTCACCTGGTCCCACGGCAATTACGTCCGCTGGCCGGTCTCGGTACCCTTCCGCGCGGAGGCCTGACGACGCGCCGGGGTGCCGTCGGCGGACTCACGACTACGGAAGGGATATCGCATGAGCCGAGACTGGCTGGCCGAGGACCGCGCCGACCTGGCCGCCGAGCGGATCCTCGATGCCGCCGCGCGACTGTTCGCCGAGCGCGGGGTCGCCGCCGTCGGCATGGGCGATATCGCCAAGGCCGCCGGGTGTTCCCGCGCCACCCTCTACCGGTACTTCGAGAATCGGCAGGCGGTGCGGCTGGCGTTCGTACACCGCGCCACCCGCCGCATCGCCGCGGAGGTCTTCGCGCGGGTCGGTGCGATCGAGGACCCGGCCGAACGCATCGTCACCGCCATGCTCGGCGCGATCGCGGCCGTCCGCGCCGACCCCATGCTCATCGCCTGGTTCCGGCCCGGCGAGTCCGGTGCGGCCGGACGCATCAGCCAGGACTCCGACGTCATCGAATCCATTGCGGCGGGCCTGTTCACGCCCACCGCCCTCACCGATCCGGAGCGCAGCCGCCTGGCCCGGTGGCTGACCCGCATCATCGTCTCGTTCCTCGCCGCCCCCGGCCGCGACGCCGACGAGGAGCGCGCCATGCTCGACGAATTCGTCGCCCCCGTGGTCAGCCGCGCCTTCGCCTGACTCGGTCAGCGGACAGCGCCCAGGTACATCACTTCCGGCTGTCCACGCGCTGACGCAGTTCGTAGTCAACGGGGTTCGGGGTGCTGCGGATCAGCCGCTCGTATGCGCCCGGGGTCCACGGCCACAGTTCCGGCAATCCGTCCTTGCCGAGATACCAGCTCTGGCAGCCGGTTGTCCACACCGTGCTCGGCGCGGCGGCCCGCATGCGCGCGTTGTAGCGGTCGGTGGCGGCGTGGGTCGGGGCGATGGTCGCGAATTCGCCTGCCTGCCAGCGCTTCAGCCAGCCGACAATGCGGGCCGACTGGGCCTCGGCGACGGCGGTCAGCGGATGGTTGGCGAACGGGCTGTGCGGGCCGACCAGCATGAACAGGTTGGGGAAGTCCGGCATCATGACGCCCTCGAAGGCCCGGGGGCCCTCGGCCCACGCCTGCTCCAGGGTGCGGCCGTCGAGCCCGGTGACGGCCATCGGCCGCATGAAGGCGTGCGAGTCGAATCCCGTTGCCAGCACCAGGATGTCGAGCTCGTGCAGGCTCCCGTCCGAGGTCACCACCCCGCGCTTCTCGATCTTGTCGATGCCCTCGGTCACCAGTCGCACATCGGGCCGCTGCACCGCCTTGTAGAAGCGATCCGACACCACCAACCGCTTGCACATGGCCTGATAGTCCGGCGTCAGCTTGCGCCGCAGCTCAGGATCCGCGACGGAGCGCAGATTTCGCTCCACCACCCACTGGATGAACCGCCGCACCCGGCCGGGATGCACGAGCCCTTGGGAGAACACCGCGAAGGCCGCGCGATTGAACCAATACGGCACCACGCCCAGCGCGGGCACCGCCCGGTACAGCGCCTTCGACACCGGGCTGTAGGAGCGGTTGACGGTCGGCAGGATCCACTGCGGAGTCCGTTGGAACAGCACGACTTCGGGCACCGCACCCGCCAGCGCGCTCACCAGCTGCGTCCCGGTCGAGCCGGTGCCGATCACACCCACCCGCTTACCGGCCAGCTCGATATCGTGCCGCCACCGCGCCGAATGCATGACGGTCCCGCCGAAGTCGTCGAGCCCGGCGATATCGGGCCAATTCGGGTGATGCAGGAAACCCGTTGCGCACAGCACGAAGTCGAAGCGCTCGCTCGTCCCGTCAGAGGTGCCGACCTGCCAGGCCGTGCCGTCGAATTCCGCACTCGTCACCTCGGTGCCGAAGCGAGTGCGCTCGCGCAGCCCGTGCTCGCGCGCCACCCCGACCAGATACTCCTTGATCTCCGGTCCGGCCGAATACAGCCGCGTCCATTCGGGATTCATGGCGAACCGGAATTGGTAGTACCGCGAGGGCACATCGCACACCAGCCCCGGATAGCTGTTGTCGCGCCAGGTGCCGCCGTACTCGTCGGCCTTCTCGAAGATGGTGAACTCGGTGAATCCCGCCTGCTGCAGGGTGACACCCATACAGATCCCGGAGATTCCGGCACCCACGATGGCGATCCGCGGTGTGTTCATGGGACGGCAGCCTAGACACGTGTCTTTCGCGAATGGAGGGGTTTCGTGGAAATCGGTAGACATTCCGTCATTCGATAGACGCAGTGTAAAGCGAGTGCTACGGTGTGCGCCAGATCACAAGCTCGCGGCAGTAATGAGGCCCACCGCCGCAAAGACGAAGTAGGGAAGCACGATGCGCGCACTCCAGTGGACCGGTCCGGAAAAGGTGCAGATCAACGACATTCCGGTGCCGGAGATCGGGCCCACCGATCTGCTCGTCAAGGTGGGTGCCGCGGGCGTCTGCCACTCCGACCTGACCCTGGTGAACTTCCCCATCCAGCTGCGCGAGGACCCGCTCACCCTGGGTCACGAGATCGCCGGAACCATCGAGGCCATCGGCTCGGACGTGAACGGCCGCGAGATAGGCGAGCGCGGGGTCGTCTATCTCTTCTGGACCTGCGGCGTCTGCCGAGAATGCGTGAGCGGCAACGAGAATGTCTGCCTCGCCGCGGGCCGCGTCGCCATGCCGCCGTGTCCGGGGCTCACCCTCGAGGGCGGGATGTCGGAATACGTGCGGATTCCGGCGAGTGCGTTCGTGCCCATCGGCGATCTGGACTTCCTCCAGGCCGCACCCGCCGCCGACGCCGCGCTCACCGCCTACCACGCCATTCGCGGAGCGCGAGAGGCCTTGCGCCCCGGCGGAACCGCGGTCGCCATCGGCATCGGCGGGCTCGGGCACGTGGCCGTGCAGATCCTGCACGCCATCTCCGGCGTGCGGGTGATCGCGGTCGATCAGGCCCAGGAAAAGCTGGACCTGGCCGCCGACTGCGGCGCGGAACTGGGCATCCGCTCCGGCGAGGACACCGCCAAGCAGATCCTCGATCTCACCGACGGCCGCGGCGCGGACGCCGTCTTCGACTTCGTCGGCGTCGACGCCACCGCCAAGCTGGCCTGCGAGACCGTGGCACCCAACGGCGCCTACCGCATGGTCGGACTCGGTGGCGGCGCACCGGAAATCACCGCCGGACCGGCCGGTGGGCCGGGGTGGCCCTGGGGCGCGACCGTCCGAAAGTCCCTCGGCGGCACCCGCAGCGACCTGCACGCCTGCGTCGCTCTCGCCCAAGCGGGCAAACTCCACATGGAGGTCGAACGCTTCGACCTCGCCGACGGCCCCGAGGCTTTCCGCCGCCTGGACGCGGGCCAGATCCGCGGCCGCGCGGTCCTCGTCCCCTGACACGGCCGCGCCGACATCGGCCTCCGCCGCGGCGAACGGGCACCGCGCTAATCTCCGCGGCATGAGCCGGTTTTGGCCGACAGTCGCCCTGGTGGCCGGCGTACTGATCACGGCCGCCTGTGGACACAGCGACAAGGCCGACGGTGATGCGACGACGGCCCTGCCGCTGTGCGCCGACGTGCACACCGACAGCGGCGCACCCCCGGACTGTCGCCTGGTGTCCCGCGACCATGCCGGGCTCACCTTCGTGGTGCGACATCGAGTCCCGACGCCCACCTCGGGGGCGTACACCCAGAAGGCCGACGTCACGATCGAGGTGACCGGACGCGATGGCGCTGTGCGGCAAACGCTTTCCGAGTCGGGCACCCAGACCTTCGGTGAACCCCAGTTGGCGAACCTCGCCGACGACAATCGCGATCAGCTGGTGGTTCCGCTCTGGATTGGTGCCAATGGGAACGCGACCCTGGCCGTCTATCGCGCGACCGATGCCGACCCGGACTTCGTGCGCGCGGGGGAGATCGGCGGATTGTTCGGGGTCAACCGCTCGACCAACGGCTACGTCGTGGGCTCGTCCAAGAGCGGTCCCGCCGACAAATACATCGACTTCTGGCGATTCGACGGGGCGAAGCTGGTGGGCGTCGCCGGGATCATCCAGACCTACACGGCGGACGGCAGCTCCACCTGCAAGGCCAATGATGAAGGGAACCACCAGAATTCGGGAATGACCGACGACGAGGTGGCCCAGAAGTTCTGCGCCGAGAAGTACACCCGCGCCGAGCCCGTGCACTGACCTGGCGCGATCCCGCGAGGCGGCTTCACTGCAACCCCGCGATGCGGCGTTGCAGCCAGCGGTGCGATTCGGGGTCTCGGGTGTGGGCGAGGAGCTTGCGGCGGGCGGTGGGGGAGAGGGCGGAGAGCAAGGGGGCCAGGCGTTTTCGGGTGTCCCAGCTGAGTAGGTAGCGGACGGCCCCGGCGGTGGCGCGAGGGTCGGCCAGCTCCACGGCATGCGCGAAGTCGAAACGCTGTTCCAGGTCCAGGAATTGGGACGGAATGCGTTCGTGGGTCGGGTAGCCGGAGTACGCGCCGGTGCCCGCGGCATTCCAAGCGCACAGTCGCAGTATTCGATCCACTGGATTCGGGTATGCCGTCACCAGGAGCGCGCGGACCTCGGCGATCTGGGGATTGGTGAGACCGCCGCCGGTACTGGACGTATCGAGGAAGAGGCTGGCATAGGGCGTGAGGGGATCGGGTATTTCGGCCACCCAGCGGCGGGCCGTGCGGTCGGCCTCGGCCTGGCGCTGCTCGGCCGCGCGGTATTCGCGCAGCGGTACGGAGACGCCGCGCACTGCCAGCCATTCCAGCGAGCGGACGCCGTCGGCCAGCAGCGCGTCCTGCGGCCAGCCGTTCCAGCGGACCGAATAGCCATGGTGCAGGGTCACGGTCGTGAGGGCGCGCTCGGCGGCGTCGAAGAAGTCCAGGGCGACATCGCCCCAGCACATGCACACGAAACCGGGCAGGTCCGCGATGCGTAGCGCCTCGCGCAGCGCCCGCACGGCAACCGGGTCCCGCTCCACCAGCAGGGTCGCCGAGTCGCCCGGCATCTCCCGGACCCGAACGCCCCGGGCAGCCGCCAGCACCCGATCCAGCGCGTCCCGGTCGCCACCCGTGGACTCGCCCCCGAAACCCATACCGAAACATTAATCCGACCCGCCGGTCCTCGGCGTGGCGTCGATCCGGCACGCGGATCGCCCGTGTTGTCCGGATGGTTGCTGAACTGGTACGTACCACCTGGTGATACGGTTCCGTGTGACGCCGATAACTCGGACCCCCATCGGGGACCGATCGCAGTGACAGGGCTGGAACCAGTGAGTCTGTCTGCAGGCCACTAGTGAAAGCGCACCGACCGGGAGCTGGATCGTGGCTGAACGGTGAGAACTGCATTGTTGCCGAGAAGCCAGATATAGGAGAGACAGTGGCGATATCGGACTCACCGCGGGGCGCTGCAGGTCCCGCTACCGCCCGCACCACCGGACTGTTCCGCACCAAGTCCGTCGAACAGTCCATTCGGGACACCGACGATCCCGATGCCAAGCTCCGCAAGGACCTGACCTCCTGGGACCTCACGGTCTTCGGTGTCGCGGTCGTGGTCGGCGCGGGTATCTTCACCCTCACCGCGCGTACCGCGGGCAACATGGCCGGACCCGCGGTCTCGCTGGCGTTCGTGTTCGCCGCCGTGGCCTGCGGCCTGGCCGCCCTCTGCTACGCCGAATTCGCCTCGACCGTGCCGGTCGCGGGCAGCGCGTACACCTTCTCCTACGCCACCTTCGGTGAGATCGTCGCCTGGATCATCGGCTGGGACCTCATCCTCGAATTCGCGCTCGGCACTTCGGTGGTCGCCAAGGGCTGGTCGCAGTACCTGGGCACGGTCATGGGCGGGCATCAGCCCATCTGGCACTTCGGCTCGGTGAAATTCGACTGGGGCGCGGTGCTGCTCATCGCCATCCTGGGCGTGCTGCTGGCCATGGGCACCAAGCTGTCCTCGCGCGTCTCGGCCGTGGCGGTCGCCATCAAGCTGGCCGTCATCGCGCTGGTGGTCGTGGTCGGCGCGACCTACTTCAAGGCCTCGAACCTGAAGCCGTTCGTCCCCGAGTCGGTGCCCAATGCCGGCGGCAGTGGTGAGCACACCCTGCAGCAGACCCTGTTCCAGCTGGTCACCGGCGGCGGCAACAGCCACTTCGGCTGGTACGGCCTGCTGGCCGCGGCCTCCATCGTGTTCTTCGCCTTCATCGGTTTCGACGTGGTCGCCACCGCCGCCGAGGAGACCAAGGACCCGCAGCGCAATGTGCCGCGCGGCATCCTGGGCTCGCTGGCCATCGTGACCGTGCTGTACGTGGCGGTGTCGCTGGTGCTCACCGGCATGGTGTCCTACAAGGATCTGCAGGGCGACGATGCCACGCTCGCAACGGCTTTCGCGCTGCACGGCGTCACCTGGGCCAAGAACATCATCTCCATCGGCGCGCTGGCGGGCCTGACCACGGTCGTCATGGTGCTGTTCCTGGGCCAGACCCGCGTGCTGTTCGCCATGTCCCGCGACGGGCTCATGCCGCGTCAGCTCGCGCACACCGGCCGCAAGGGCACCCCGGTGCGAATCACGGCGATCGTCGGCGTGATCTGCGCGCTGCTGGCCGGGTTCGTGGACTTCGGGACCCTGGAGGAGATGGTCAATATCGGCACGCTGTTCGCGTTCGTGCTGGTGTCGATCGGCGTGGTCGTGCTGCGGCGCACCCGCCCGGATCTGCCGCGCGGGTTCAAGGTTCCGCTGGTGCCGGTCATTCCGATCCTGTCGGTGATCGCCTGCGCGTGGCTGATGTTCAACCTGTCGGTGGAGACCTGGCTGCGATTCGTCATCTGGATGGCGATCGGCATGGTCGTGTACTTCGCCTACGGGCGTCGGCACTCGCTGATGAACACAAGGCGGTAGCGCGACCGAAATCGGTAGCTGATCGGCTGCTCGAGTTCGATGCCGGTGGTGTGTCGTCGCGATGACACCCCGTGGAATGCGGTTCAATTGCTCTGAATAGTGAGAGTTGTGCCACAAGTTCCGCCCATCAGCATCGCTTCAGCATCCCGAGAGGAACCGATCGTGAGCATGCTCCTCGCCGTGCATGACGCTTACAACACGGTTGTCGCGCAGATCGGCAACCCGACCCCGGAGACGCCGCCGGTGGCGGACAAGCTGATGAAGCTGGTCCGCTACTTCACCTGGTTCACCATGCTGTCGGGCGTCACCGCGATCACCTACGGTGGTGGCCGATTCGCGTGGGAGAAGTGGAGCGGCGGCGGCCTCGAGTCGCCGAAGATGGTGGCCGGGGCCATGATCGGCGGGGCCACCGCCACCAGCGCCGGAACGATCATGAACGCCGTCATCGGCAGCTGAGATAGACAACTCTCGTAGCTCTCAGGGGCTTCGCCCCCGAACCCCCGGGGGCTGGGGACGGGTGCGCCGGAAACCGGCGCACCCGTTCGCGTCTCGCGGCTAGCTCTGGCCGAGCATGCCGTTCATCTGGTCGATCTCCTTCTGCTGGGCGGTCACGATGGACTGCGCCAGGGCCTTGGACTCGGCGTTGGTGCCCTGGGCCAGTTCGGTGTTGGCCATGTCGATCGCGCCCTTGTGGTGGTCGATCATCATCTGCATCCACAGCTTGTCGAAGTCCGGGCCGGACAGGGATTCCAGCTTGGTCATCTGATCCTTCGACATGATGCCGGGCATGTCGTGGTTCATCTCCGCCGCCGGAGCGGGCTTGCCGAAACTCTGGAGCAGCGTGGTGATCTGCTGCATCTCCGGCGACTGCGCCTGCTCCACGGCCTGGGCCAGGGTGATCAGCTGCTGGTTCTGTGAGCGGCTGGGGACCAGTTTCGCCATCTCGACCGCCTGGGCGTGATGCGGGTACATCATGTCCAGGAAGGTCACGTCCGCGTCATTGAAATCGGTGCGCGTGTCGGCCTGAGCCGAAGTGCCGGTCGTGCCGTGATCCATGCCCGGCATGCTGCCGTGATCCATGGCCGTCGTCGTGGAAGAGGTTGCGGCCTTCGATGTGTCGTTGCCATTGCCGCTACAGCCCGCGGCCAGCAGGGCGGCGGCGGAGGTGACGGCGATCAGGGCGAGCTTGGTGCGGGTGCTGAACATGGTTGAACTCCTTGGGGATTGTCGGTGGTCGTGAGGGCGGCGGCCCATCAGATCCGCAGAATCGCCAGTTCGGCCAAGGAGAGCACCGTCCACGGCGGGGGACGAGCGTGATTCGCGGGCGTGCGGCGCACCTTGCGGGCGGCCGTGCTGCGGCGGCCGAGGCCGACCCAGGCCAGCACCGCCAGCCCGATCAGGAAGAGCAGCCCGGTGAGCACGAACAGGCAGCCGTGCATTCCGGCGTGGCCCTGATCGCAGTCGCCGCCGCAGCCGGGCATGGACATGCCGTGGCTCTGATCGGTCATCGACACCATGGCAATCGGGGGATCCATGCGGTGGTGCGCGTCAGCGTCGTGGCTCATGCCCAGCACGAGCGCGTGCATGGCCACGATTCCGGCCATGAGTGCGAGCAGCCCGAACGCCCGGATGTACCGGACGCCTCGCGACTGCTGTTCGACCACGAGGGCCATCCTACCCACTCCCCGGATACCCCCTCGCGGTATCACCACGCGGCGTGCCTCGCGTCGCCCCCGGGACGCGCCCGATTCACCACCGCGAGGATCGGCGGGCCGGACGGTAGCCTGGCGGCCGTGTCACAGCGCGAACTGGTCATCCTGGGAACGGCCAGCCAAGTACCGACCAAGCAGCGCAATCACAATGGCTACCTGCTGCGCTGGGATCGGGAGGGGCTGCTGTTCGACCCGGGGGAGGGCACCCAGCGACAAATGAGCTTCGCGGGCGTGGCCGCCAGCGGGATCACTCGCATCTGCGTCACGCACTTCCACGGGGACCACTGCTTCGGGCTGCCGGGGGTGCTCGGCCGCATCAGCCTCGACGGTGCGCTGCATCCGGTGGATGTGTACTTCCCGGCCTCGGGGGAGGTCTACTACGAGCGGCTCATCGACTCCTCGGCCCACAATCGCCAGGTCGAACTGCAGCCGCACCCGATTGTCGAATCCGGTGAATTGCCGCCGCCGGGAGCCGATTTCACCCTGCGGGCCGCGCGGCTGTCGCATCCGGTGGAGGCCTTCGGCTATCGCCTGGACGAGCCCGAGGGCCGCCGCTTCATTCCGGAACGCCTGCGGGAACTCGGCCTGTCCGGCCCGGTCGTGGGTGATTTGCAGCGGCGTGGCGAGGTCGAGATCGGCGGCCGCGTCATCACTCTCGACGAGGTGAGCGAGGCCCGCCCCGGCCAGAGCTTCGCCTTCATCATGGACACCCGGCTGTGCGACGGCGTCTACGACCTCGCCCACGATGTCGACATGCTGGTCATCGAGGCCACCTTCATCGACGCCGACGAAAAGCTCGCCATCGAATACGGCCACCTCACCGCCGGTCAGGCCGCCCGCGTCGCCGCCAAGTCCGGCGCCCGCACCCTGGTCCTGACCCACTACTCCCAGCGCTACCGCACCCTGGACCAACACCTCGCCGACGCCCGCGCCCACTTCGACGGCCATATCGTCGTCGCCGAGGACCTCATGCGCATTCCCCTCCCGCCACGCCGGTGATTCCCGGCGCGGCGCTCGCGCCCTCGGCATGATGGTCGGCATGGACGCGCATCAGGAACTCATCACCCTCGCCGACCGGTACTGGGACGCCATGCTGGAGTCCGCGCCGAGCGAGGCGACGCTGTTGGGGGACAGGCGATTCGACGATCGGATCGAGGATCTGTCGATCGAGGCGGAGCAGCGGCTGCTGGGCACCTGGCGCGGGCTGCTCGCCGAGGTGGACGCGCTCGATCCGGAGCGGCTCACCGCCGAGGACAAGACCACCCACAGCCTGCTCCGCACCGAATTGGCCTCCGCCGTCTCGCATTTGGAGTGGCGGCCGGTCGAGATGGCCTCGGACCAGATGACCGGCGTGCACGCGGGCATGCTGACCCTGGCTCCGCAGGTGAACGCGCCCGAACCGGAGAACGCACGGAAACTGGTGCAGCGCTACCGCCAGTTCGGGGTGCTCATGAATCAGGCCGTGGAGCGCTTCCGCGCCGGTCTCGCCGCCGGCCGCACCCCCGCGCGCATCACCCTGGAGCGCTCACTCAACCAGATCGACGGCTACCTGGCCTCCGATCCGGCCGGCGATCCCTTCGCCACCTTCCCCGGTCCGGCGGAGTGGGATGGTGAAACCGCTTGGCGCGCGGAGCTGTCCGAGGTCGCCCGCGAGATCATCCGCCCCGCCTTCGCCGCCTATCGCGAGGCGCTGGCCACCGAGCTCATGCCCGCCGCCCGCCCCGACGAGCGGCCCGGCCTGTGCTGGCTCGGCGACGACGGCGCGGACATCTACCGCCGCCTGCTGCGCCATCACACCACCCTGCCCGATCTGGGCGCGGAGGAGATCCATCAGCTCGGGTTGGACGAATTGGCCGGTCTGCGTGCGGAATACGCCGAGGTCGGCGGCCGCCTGTTCGGCCTGACCGACCAGGCCGCCGTGTTCGCGCGCCTGCGCGAGGATGCCGCGCTGCGCTACCGCGACGGCGAGGAGATCATGGCCGACGCCCGCACCTACCTCGCCGCCGCCCAGGCGGAGATGGGCAACTGGTTCGGCCGCCTGCCCCGCCAATCCTGCGACATCCTCCCGGTGCCGGATTTCCTGGCCGCGGACGCCCCCGCCGCCTACTACTTCCCGCCCGCCGCCGACGGCTCCCGCCCCGGCGCGTACTTCGTGAACCAGCACGACCCCAAGGGCCGCAACCGTTTCGAGACGGCCTCGGTCGCCTATCACGAGGCCATCCCCGGCCACCACCTGCAGCTCACCATCGCCAACGAGCTCGACCACCTGCCGCGTTTCCAGCGAATGTCGTTCTCCAACACCGCTTTCGTCGAAGGCTGGGCGCTCTACACCGAACGACTTGCCGACGAAATGGGGCTCTACCCCGATGATCTCGCCCGCATCGGCATGCTCGCCGCCGACTCCTGGCGCTCCTGCCGCCTGGTGGTCGACACCGGCCTGCACGCCAAGGGCTGGACCCGCCAGCAGGCCATCGACTTCATGGCCGCCAATGCCCCGGTCGGCCTCGAGGAAATCCGAGTCGAAATCGACCGCTACATCGCGATGCCGGGCCAAGCCGTCGCCTACAAGGTCGGCCAACTCGAGATCCGCCGCCAGCGCGCCGAGGTCACCACCCGCCTCGGATCCGCCTTCGACATCAAGGCGTTTCACGACCGGATCCTCGGCTCCGGCTCGGTCTCCCTCCCGGTCCTCCGAGCCCTGGCCGCCACCCTCTGACCGGGATGTCGGTCAGCTCGCCGCCGCCAGCACCCGCCATACTTTTCTGGAGCGCGGGCGCGGTTGCGGGGCCGCACATTCGATTCGTCGGCGGGCCTCGTGGGTACTGATCCGGAGGAGGTCGGTCAGGAGCTCTACGGTGTCCGGGTAGCCGGTGTCCGCGGCCAGGCCGCGGCGCTCGGCTTCGGCGACCGCCGCGCGCATGGCGGCGTCCAGTTGCTTTCGGCGGCGTTCGGTTTCGACGAGAACGCGCAGCAGGTCGACATCGGGCAGGTCCGGCCATCCACGGGCTGGGGCATTCGGCGCCAGCGCGGTCGAATGTGTGGTCACGGAAGGCAGCGTACCTCAGGTGTAGAACATATGTTCGATAATCGGCTGTTCTCGTGAGGTGCGGCGAACTACCGGTACGTAAGGTTTGTGGGCATTACGATCACCTGCGGTGCACGGTGACGAGCGCGAAAGGTTGCCTTCCGACGATGCGGGGTGCTGGCGGGCGAGTGGTGCATATGGTCGGGAGCTTTCCCGCGGTGAGCACCGGGGATGCCATGACTGCGATGCTCGCGGGGGCTGGACCGTTGCTACGCACGCTGCCCACCGGTGAGACCCGGCGTCACGATCGGTACATCCTGCCGATCATCGAAGATCTTGTGCGGCAAGGCCTTCTGGTCGAGCGTCCGGAGCCGCGGTGGAGTTTGAGCCCGGCGCGGCCGTTGTATCGGGTTGCGCCCGGAGTTCGCCTGCGGCGCAGGCGGATCGAGTTGGGGTATGCCGGGGAGGCGGCCGAGGCGCTGGCAACCTTCCGGCGGGCGCGCGCCGAGCACGGGTTGCCCGGGCTGCGGCTGCAAATCGGGATGGCCACCGATTTCACCTTCACCACGGTCGCTTTGGCCGCCCGCGCCCGGCGGCGGCATCGCAAGGCCTTCGCCGCGACCATGCACCGCGAGATCGCCGCGATCCGAGAGCTGGCGGGCGATGATGTCGTGATCCAACTGGAAGCACCGGCCGAACTCATCCTCACCACCAAGACCTGGCACTGGCACCGATTCGTCGACCGCGCCTTGCGATTCGGGCGGGGCATGGGCGCGCTGGCCGCGGCGTCCCCGGAGGGCACCCGTTTCGGTGTGCACCTGTGTCTGGGCGGCATGAACAACAAGGCCGGTGCCACCATGGACACCGCGAAGCCCCTGGTCTATCTCGCCAATTCCGTTGTGCGGCACTGGCCCGAGGGTCGGATCCTGGATTACGTGCACGGCCCGATCGCGGCCGGTGACATCCCGCCGCCCCGCGACCCCGCGTTCTACGCGCCGCTGGCCGGGCTGGCCCTGGACGAAGGCACCCGATTCTATGCCGGGTTCGTCCATGAAACACCCAGTGCCGCAGAGCAAATCGAAACGTTGGGGATGATCGAGGACGCGCTGGGACGCCGCCTCGACGGCGTCGCCAGCGCCTGTGGACTCGGCAGCCGCACCCGGGATGTCGCCGATCTGCTCGTCACCCGCGCCGCCGAACTCGCTGTCGCCGAATCGATTCACCGGTCCTGAATCCGCCCGCCGCGATCACTTCCCGGCGAGTGCGGCCACCACCGGCGCGAACCGCTCGGCGTAGTCGGCCCCGTACACGAAGTACGAGAACCCCATCTCCTCCCGTCGCCGCTGGATCTCGTCGATGGCGGCCGTCGGATCATCGGGAAGCACGATCATCGCGTCCGCCGCGTACAGTGCGGCGATATCGATGCCCGGCCCCGCCATATGCGGCGCGACGTACTCACCGATCACCGACACGTGCATCGCGAGTTCCACATCCGCGACAGCCCGGAAATCACCGGCCATCCGGGCGACTTCGGCCCGCGGCTGATCCCCGAGCACGAAGGTGACGGTATCGGCGACCTCGGCCGCCAACGCCCGCGCCTTCGGACCGTAGACGGCCATCGCCACCGGCGTGTGACGGCCGGGGCCGTCGAGATCCCGCAGCCGCTCGACGGTCTCACGGATCTGCGCCAGCCGCTCGGGCGGCCGCGGCACCTCGGCTACGCCCTTGTCCCGCAACTCGTCCTCGATTCCCGGCCGACCCGTGCCGATCCCCATCTCGAAGCGCCCGTCGGTCAGCAGCGACAGCGAATGCGCCTCCCACGCCGTCAGCCAGGCCGGCCGAAACGGCGACGCGTACACCCACGTCCCCACCCGCAACTCCGTCGTGGCCGCGACGGTGGCCAGCAGCGGGCCGGGCGCGGGCTGCGTCAGCGGAAAGTCCGGCACCAGCAGCGTCGAGTAGCCGCTGTCGGCAATGCGGTGCACACGATCTCGCCACGTCGCCATATCGGTCATGACCGGGGCGACGACCCCGAATCGAAAGGGCCTCGTCATGCCTGCGCTCCTGTCTGTCGGCAGCTTCGCAAGCGTTGACGAGGGCTCCGCCCGAAATTCATCGGTCCGGCCGAGATCGTGTGCCACGCGCGCCGCTATGTCCGATACCGGAACAGTATTCGACCGCGGCCGAGGTCGTACGGGCTGAGCTCTACCAGCACCCGGTCCTGCGGCATGATCTTGATGTAGTTCTTTCTGATCTTGCCGCTGATGTGGGCGAGGACCTGATGGCCGTTGGGGAGCTCGACGGTGAAGGTGGCATTGCGCAGGCAGTCCACGACAATGCCTTCGATCTCGATTCCTTTGCTGGTCTTGGTCATCGCAGCACCAACTCCACATTGCTGTTCACGCGGCGGGACCCGATGCCCTCGAACAGGGCCGTGGCCGCTCGATTCGATTCGTTCACTTCGGCTGTGGCCGTGGTTGTTCCGAGCTCGTGCAGCGCGCCCAAGGTCTGGGCGAGCATCGCACGGGCAATGCCTCGTCGGCGTTGATCGGCTCGAACGGCGATCAGTCCGATCCGGGGCAGGCGGGTCACCTGGACCAGCCGAAGCAGACCCAGATACTCGTCGGCCCGTTGCGCCGCGGCGTATTTCGAGGGATCCACGATCGTGTCACCGTCGACGCCGGACAGGATCTCGGCGGGCATCTCCTGCCAGCCGACCGTCGCCTCCACCTCGTCGCGAATCAGCCGGTCCACGACGCGCAGCGGTTCGGCCTGCGCCCGGCCCACCGGTACGACGGTGATGCCCGTCGGAATCGGTGCCGACCCCAGCCCGGTGGCCCGGGGATCGGTGGGCACGAGGTACTCCCACTCGCGTCGTCGCGTCGTGAAACCGGCTCGGCCCCAACGGGACAGCAGCTCGGTATCGCATTCGTCGACGACGGTGTGCAGTGGCCTGCGGGTCTTGGCGAGCATTGCCGCCGCCAGCCGATCGAAGACCGCGTCGTGCCAGGCGTCGATGCTGACGAACAGCCGCCCGTCGGGCCGCGGTGAGATGTCGCCACGTCCGACCAGTTGGTCGTCGTCCATGGCCTGCCATTGGGTCAATGCGACCCGGGTGATAGCTAGAGAATTCATTGGTCGTCACCTTTCGGGATGCCTTGTGCATCAGGCGCTCCCGGCGACGACTACGACGTCAGCCCATCCGTGACGACTGGAGAGGGAGCCCCCATATCGATACAGCGTTCACGGGTCTCACCTCCTCGCTCGAAGTCACGGTAGGCAGCACGTTAACAGGCCCGACGGAACGCGGCCAATCATTTTCGGGCCGGGTGGGGTGCGGGAATTGTGCCGCGGGCGGTGTGTTCGACTCTGGTGGACGAGTTGGGTCGAGGAGAGGGGTCGCCGGTGACGGCTACGGATGAGACGTCGTCGATCGGACTGCGGTCGGAGCGCGGCCCGATTCTGGTGGCCATCATGCTCTCCACCTCACTGATCGCCCTGGACTCCACCATCATCGCGACCGCCGTGCTCTCCATCACCGATCAGCTCGGCGGATTCGCGCAGTTCCCTTGGCTGTTCAGCATCTATCTGCTCGCGCAGGCGGTGACGGTGCCGATCTACGGGAAACTGGCCGACATGCTCGGCCGGAAGCCGGTGATGCTGTTCGGCATCGGGGTGTTCGCCCTGGGTTCGCTGCTGTGCGGACTGGCCACCAGCATGATCGGCTTGATCGTGTTCCGGGCGGTGCAGGGCATCGGCGCGGGCGCGGTCAGCCCGATGTCGATGACCATCGCGGGGGACATCTACACCGTGCGGGAGCGCGCCAAGGTGCAGGCGTACCTGGCCAGCGTGTGGGCGGCCTCCTCGGTGCTGGGGCCGCTGCTGGGCGGGGTGTTCTCCGAATACGTCAGCTGGCGTTGGATCTTCCTGATCAATCTGCCGCTGGCCGCGGTGGCCGCGTGGATGATCCTGCGCAAGTTCACCGAATGCACACCGCGGCAAAGCCATCGGATCGACTACGCCGGGGCCGGACTGCTCACGCTGGGCGCGGGCGCGCTGATTCTCGCGCTGCTCGAGGGCGGTCAGGCGTGGGCCTGGACCGCACCTGCCAGCCTGGCACTGTTCGTCGGCGGCACGGTGGTGCTGGCCGCCTTCGCCCTGGTGGAGCGCCGCGCCGCGAATCCAATTCTGCCGCTGTGGGTTTTCACCCGCCGCATTGTCGTGGCGAGCAGCCTGGCCTCCCTGCTGGTCGGCGCGATCCTGCTCGGCCTGACCTCTTACGTCCCGACCTTCGCCCAGGGCGTGCTGGGCAGCGGGGCCTTGATAGCGGGCCTGACGGTCGGCGCGCTCACCCTGGGCTGGCCGGTGTCCGCCTCTCAGGCCGGAAAGGTGTACCTGCGCATAGGTTTTCGCGCCACCGGCGTGATCGGCGCGGTCCTCGCCGTCGCGGGCGCGGCCTCGCTGCTGCTGGTGGACGCGCATTCGAGCCTGCTGTGCCTGGCGATCGGCTGCTTCGTCATCGGCATGGGAATGGGCCTGGTCGCCAGCCCCACCCTGATCGCCGCCCAGGCCAGCGCCGAATGGTCCGAACGCGGGGTGGTGACCGCCACCAATATGTTCGCGCGCTCCCTGGGCAGCGCGGTCGGCGTCGCCGTGTTCGGCGCACTGGTCAATGCCCGCCTCGGCAAGGTCGAGCATCCGGCCGCCGCCGCGTTGGCGCCGGCCGTGCACCTGGTGTTCGTCGGCGTCGCGGCCATGGCGGTGGTGCTCGTCGGCGCGGCCGCGGTCATGCCTCGGCGAAGCGACGGCAACTCGGAAAATTCGGTAGAGAATCCCTCGGCCGAGCCGAATGGAATAGTACGGCAATGATCTAGCACACTATAGGTGTGGTTGAGGTCGAGGACGTATTGCGCCGACTGCGGCGATATCCGGATGTCGAAGCGGTGAACCTGTTCGCGGTGGACGCCGCGGACCGGCTCATGCTGGATGTCGCTGCGGATTCGCTGGCAGCCGCCGGGAATGGCCGGGTGGCCATCATCGATGACGGCTACGGCGCGCTCACCCTCGGCGCGATCGCCATTCACGATTTACGCGACGTGCGCGTGCATCAGGATTTGCTCACCGGGGAATTGGCCCTCGCCAACAATGCCCGAATTGTCGGACTGTCCGACCGTTATCGGACCCACGAATTGGGCCCCGCCCTCCTCCACAATGTCCGCGTGGTGTTGTGGCGACTCCCGCGCGCCCTGTCCGGTCTGGCCGAGACCGCCGAGGCCATCGCCCGCTACGCCGATCCCGAGGTCGAGGTGTTCGCGGGCGGCCGCGACAAATACCTGACCCCCGCCATGAACGAGGTCCTCGCCGAATCCTTCGGCTCGGTGCGCGCCAGCCGCGGCCGCCAGAAGTCCCGCATCCTGCTCGCCTCCGAGCCGAAACCCGTTGGTGAGCCCCGCTTTCCGGTGCGCAACCGGCTCGACGACCGCGATCTCGAGGTGGTCGCCCACGGTGCCGCCTTCTCCGGCCCGCGCCTGGATATCGGCACCCGCTTCCTGCTCGACTATGTGAAGCGCATGAAGCCCGATGCCCGCGACGCCATCGATCTGGGTTGCGGCACCGGCATTCTCGCGGTGGCGCTGGCCAAGGCGCGCCCCGGCCTGCGCGTCACAGCGACCGACCAGTCCGCCGCCGCCGTGGCCTCCACCCGCGCCACCGCCGCGGCCAATGGCGTCGCCGACCGCATTACCGTGCTCCAGGACGACGCCATGTCCACCGTGCCCGACAACAGCGCCGACCTGGTGGTGTGCAATCCGCCCTTCCATGTCGGCGCGGCCGTGCACACCGGTTCGGCCATCAAGATGTTCCAGCAGACCGGCCGCGTGCTGCGGCCCGGCGGCGAACTGTGGACCGTCTACAACACGCATCTCAACTACCGGGGGGTGATGGAGCGCATGGTCGGCAAAACCGATGTAATGGGCCGCAATCGCAAGTTCACGGTGACCCGCTCGGTCCGCGGTCTGCACGACGCCGAACAATAGGGCGCATGGGACGAATCGATCTTCGAATCTTCACCGAACCCCAGCAGGGCGCGTCCTACGACACCCTGCGCACCGTCGCCAAGACCGCCGAGGACCTCGGCTACGACGCCTTCTTCCGCTCCGACCACTATCTGAAGATGGGCGACGCCGACGGCCTGCCCGGCCCCACCGACGCCTGGATCACCCTGGCCGGTCTGGCGCGCGAGACCCGCCGCATTCGCCTGGGCACCCTGGTCACCTCGGCCACCTTCCGGCACCCCGGCGTGCTGGCCATCGAGGTCGCCCAGGTCGACGCCATGTCCGGCGGCCGGGTCGAATTCGGTTTCGGCGCGGGCTGGTTCGAGGCCGAGCACGCCGCCTACGGCATCCCGTTCCCGGCCGAGAAGTTCCCGCGCTTCGAGGAGCAGCTGGCCATCGTCACCGGCCTGTGGCGGACGCCGGTCGGCGAGACCTTCTGCTTCGACGGCGAGCACTACACCCTGAAGGATTCCCCGGCGCTGCCCAAGCCCGCGCAGGAGCGGATGCCGGTCATCATCGGCGGCATGGGCGCCAAGCGCACCCCGCGCCTGGCCGCCAAGTACGCCACCGAGTTCAATGCGCCGTTCCAGTCGGCCGAGGCCAGCGCCGAGCAGTTCGAGCGGGTGCGCCGGGCCGCCAAGGACGCTGGACGCGATCCGAGCGACATCACCTTCTCCAATGCGCTCGTCGCGTGTGTCGGAGCCACCGATGCCGAGGTGGCCGCGCGGGCGGCGGCCATCGGTCGCGAGGTGGACGAGTTGAAGGCCAACGGTCTGGCGGGCAGCCCGGACGAGGTGGTCGACAAGATCGGTCGGTACGCGGAAACCGCCGGTACGAGCCGTATTTATCTGCAGGTTCTGGACCTGGGCGACCTGGACCACCTGGAACTGATCGCGCATCGGGTGATGAGTCAGCTGGGCTGACGCGCCCGGAACCGGGCGGCGCGTTCAGTAAAGCTCAGGTAAAGTCCAGATGGTCCGATCTATGGGGGTTCGGGAACTTCGAGCCCCCGTAGCGCGTTGGACGAGTAGCTTCACAGGCCACGACCTCCGTGAGCCGCGACTCCAGAAAGGGACGCACAGTGCGCTCCACATCCAACCCGGTTTTCCGGAACTTGCAGCCGCAGCAGGGTGGCTACGCGGGCTTCGGCCAGGCACCTGGAGCCGGACAGTACGCGAACAATCCGTACGGCCAGCAGCCGATGCAGTACCCGGGCGGCTACCAGCAGCCCTATCAGCAGCCCGCCGTACCCACGACCCGCCCGATGACCATCGACGATGTCGTGCAGAAGACCGGCATCACCCTCGGTGTGGTCAGCCTCGCGGCCGTCGTGTCCTACGCGTTGACCGCGGCCAATCACGGTATGGCGCCGCTGTTCCTGATCGTCGGACTGCTCGGCGGCCTGGGTCTGGGCCTGTACCTGTCCTTCAGCGGCAACTACAAACCGGCCCTGGTGCTCGCCTACGCCGCGTTCGAAGGTCTGCTGCTGGGCTCGTTCTCGTTCCTGTTCACCAATGTGGCGATCGGCGGAGTGGGCGGTTCCGGCCTGATCGCTCAGGCGGTGCTCGGCACCTTCGGCGTGTTCTTCGGCATGCTCGTGGTCTACAAGACCGGTGCGATCCGGGTCACGCCGCGCCTGACCCGCATGGTGGTGGGTGCGCTGATCGGCGTCATGGTGCTCATGTTCGGCAACCTGATCGCCGCGTTCTTCACCCCGGGCGGTTTCGGCCTGCGTGACGGCGGCACGCTATCGATCATCTTCAGCCTCGTCGTGATCGGTGTCGCGGCCTTCAGCTTCCTGCTGGACTTCGACGCCGCCGATCAGCTCATCCGGGCCCAGGCTCCGGAGCGGGCGGCCTGGGGTGTGGCCTTCGGTCTGACCGTCACCCTGGTCTGGCTGTACCTCGAGATCCTGCGCCTGCTGAGCTACTTCCAGGACAGGTAATAAGGGAGTCCGGGGGCTTAGCCCCTAAGGGGGTGGGGGGGGGGGGGGGGTCCCCCCCCGGACCCCCACTTTTTGTAGCCAGCCTGAGAGCACTCAGTCGTTGATCACCACCTCCTTCAGGACGTCCGTAGCGATGTGGTTCTCGCCGCAATGCGGGGCGAGAATGCCGATGCCGGAGGCATTGTCGGTGCGCAGATGCACGATTTCCTGGTAGGCCGGGGAGTGGTACCAGTCCGAAGCCGCGGCGTAGTCCGGGAATTCGATGACGATGATGTTCGCGTCCTTCGGCCCCTCGAATACGTGCTGCGCGCCGCCGTGGACGATGAACTTGCCGCCGAAGGGCGCGAGGGTGCCATCGATGCGCTCGAGGTATTCGACGATCTCGGCATTGACGTCCACGTTCCACAGGATGGCGGTGGCGTAGGCAGGCATTTCGGGCTCCAGACCTTGTGTTTCTTTGGTGCCCTTGATATTTCCCGGTCTGGGGAACGAAAGCGATTACCTGCCGGGTAAAGCCGTCAGCCGAGGATCTCCGAGGCGGCCCGACGGGCGGAGCGCGGATCCGTGGTATCCAGCACGGCCGTGGCGGCACGTCGACAATCGGCCATGGTGACGCTGGCCAGTCGCGCACCCACGGCGCGCACCGCCGAGGCGGCCGCCGAGACGGAGGTGATCCCGAAACCGGCCAGCGCACAGGCCAACAGCGGATCGGCGGCGGCCTCGCCGCACACGCCCACCGGCTTGCCGAGCCGCTGTCCGGCCGCGGCGGTCGCGGCCACCAGGCGCAGCACCGCGGGCTGCCAGGGATCGGTGAGGGCCGCCAGACGCGGGGACATCCGGTCGGCGGCCATGGTGTACTGCGCCAGATCATTGGTGCCGATCGAGACGAAGTCGACGTGTTCGAGAATCGCCTCGGCCAATAGGGCCGCGGCCGGGACCTCGATCATGACGCCGGGGATCAGCCCGCGGGCGCGAACCCGGGTCGCGAACGACTTCGCCTCCGCCACAGTGGAAATCATGGGTGCCATCACCCACGGTGTGTAGCCGCGGCCCTGCGCCGCCGCCACGATCGCGTCGAGCTGGCGGTCCAGGATTCCGCTGTCCTGCTCGGTGATCCTGATGCCGCGCACACCCAGCGCGGGATTGGGCTCGTCGTCGTGCGGCGCGAAACGCAGCGGCTTGTCGGAACCGGCGTCGAGGGTGCGGATGACGACCTTGTCCGCCGGGAAGGCGTCCAGGACCGCGCCGTAGACGGCGGCCTGCTCGGCGATCGTCGGCTCGGATTCGCGGTCCAGGAAACACAATTCGGTGCGGAACAGGCCGACGCCCTCGGCCGAGGCGGCGTGCGCGGCGTGCGCTCCGGTCCCGTCCTGCACATTGGCGAGCACCTCGACGCGGTGGCCGTCGGCGGTGGCCCCGGGCCCGGTCCAACCGGCGGCCCGCTCGGCCAGTTCGCGATATCCCCCGACGGCTTCGGTCACGGTCTCGGGTGTGGGGCGGACCAGCACCCGACCGGCGCCGCCGTCGAGCAGAATGTCGGTCCCGGACGGGATCTCGTCGAGCCCGGCGACCGCGACGGCGCACGGGATGCCGAGTTGGCGGGCGATGATGGCGGTGTGGCCGGTCGGTCCGCCGAGCGACATGGCCAGTCCGACAATGAGATTCGGGTCCAGCCCGGCGGTGTCCGCGGGGGCGAGGTCATCGGCGAGCAGGATGGAAGGTCGTGCCGGAGTCGGTATTCCGGGCTCGGGCCGACCCGCCAGCTCGGCCACGATCCGATCGCACACATCCCGCAGATCGGTCACGCGCTCGGCCATCAGCCCGCCCAGCCCGGTGAACGTCGTCGCGAACTGCTCGGTCGCGGCCACCGCGGCGGCAATGGCCGACCGGCCCTCGGCGAGGTGATTCTCGGCGGTCGCGAGCCAGCCCGGGTCGGCCGCCATGGCGGCATTCGCCGACAGCACCTCCGCGGCCGCGCCGCTGGCCGCCTCGGCACGATCTCGCAAACGCTCAGCGACCGTGGCCGAGGCGAGGCGCAGAGCCGCCGACTGTGATGCCCGATCGGACTTCGGAATCGACTCCGACTCGGCCGGGATGCGGACCCGCGGCACCGGCCGGATCGTCGGCGCGGCGACCACCCCGGGTACCGCCGGAGTGCCGACGAGCACGGCCGATTCGGCATTGCCCTGTAGTGATCGCGTCATGAGACCTCTCCTTCACGCCATTCTCGCGCCCGATCGAAACCATGCCCGTGACCTGGGCGCTGTGATCCAGGCTACGCGCAGACCTTGACAAAGCAACACATTCGGGCATAAAACAACATAAGTCAACAACGACCACGGAGGTTCGGATGTACGCCGAGGAGCGGCAGCAGGCCATTGCCTCGCTGATCGGGCAACGCGGCCGCGTATCGGTGATCGACCTCGCCGAGCAGTTCGAGGTCACCACCGAGACCGTGCGGCGCGACCTGGCCGCCCTCGACCGCATGGGCTTGGTCCGCCGGGTGCACGGCGGCGCGGTCCCGGCCGCTGCCCTCACCGCCATCGAACTCGGCACCGGCGAGCGCGAGCACACCCGCGCCACCGAGAAGGATCGAATCGCCAAGGCCGCCTTGGCCTTCCTGCCGCCCAGCGGCGGCAGCGCGCTCTTCGACGCGGGCACCACCACGGCCCGCATCGCCGCCGCCCTGCCCGGCGATCGGGAACTGGTGGCGGTCACCAATTCCCTGCCCATCGCGGTCCGGCTCAGCGGCACCGCGGGCGTGCGGACCCACATTCTGGGCGGGCGCGTCCGCGGCGTCACCCAGGCCGCCGTCGGCGCGGATACCCTGCGCATGATCGGTGAGCTGCGCGTGGACGTCGCCTTCATCGGCACCAACGCGCTCACGGTCGGGCACGGCCTGTCCACGCCCGATCCGGACGAGGCGGCGGTCAAGCGGGCCATGGTGGCCAGTGCGCATCGTGTCGTCGTGGTCGCCGACTCCACCAAGGTCGGGCGCGAGGATCTGATGCGCTTCGCCGCCATCACCGATATCGACGTCCTGATCAGCGACGACCAACTGCTGCCCGCGGTGCGAAACGAACTGTCCGAGTACGGCATCGAGGTGGTGACCGCATGATCGTCACGTTGACCGCGAACCCCAGCATCGACCACACCGTCGCGCTGTCCGAGCCGCTGCGCCGGGGTGATCTGCAGCGGGCCAAGGCCGCCACCTCGTATCCGGGTGGCAAGGGCGTCAATGTTTCTCGCGTCGTGGCGGGTGCGGGCGCGCGCACCGTCGCGGTGCTGCCGGGCAGTCCGGGCGACCCGCTGTTGCGCGCGCTCACCGAGACCGGGCTGGACTACCGGGCCGTCCCGTGCGGGGGCCCGGCGCGCACGAATCTCACGCTGACCGAGGCCGACGGCACCACCACGAAGATCAACGAGCCGGGTACGCCGCTGACCGATGTCGAGCGAAACGCGTTGGCGGACTTGCTGGTCGAGCTCGCCGGCGAGGCCTCGTGGGTGGT
Organism: Nocardia sp. CDC153; assembly: GCF_035818515.1. NCBI lineage: Bacteria > Bacillati > Actinomycetota > Actinomycetes > Mycobacteriales > Nocardiaceae > Nocardia > Nocardia sp. CDC153. The sequence goes on from NZ_JAYKYU010000001.1 coordinate 646,479, forward strand.
GCTGTCCGGCTCGCTGCCGCCTACGGTGCCGGTCGACTGGTATGTGGAGCTGGTGCGGCGGCTGCGCGGCACCAGCGTGGCCGTCGACACCTCGGATGCCCCGCTGCTGGCCCTGGCCGAGCGATTCGATTCCGCCGCACCGCGATTGATCAAACCGAATGCCGAGGAACTGGCCCAGCTGACCGGCGGCGATCCGGCGGAACTGCACGACCCGGTGGCGGCCGCCCGCGCGGCCTCGGCCTTGGTGGCGCGCGGTGTCGAGGCGGTATTGGCCACACTCGGCGGGGCCGGGGCCGTGCTGGTCACCGCCGACGGGGCATGGCATGCCACCGCGCCCGCCATTACCGCCCGCAGCACCGTGGGCGCGGGCGATTCCGCGCTCGCGGGATACCTGCTCGCCGACTTGGACTGCGCCGCACCGCAGGACCGCCTCCGCCGCGCTGTCGCCTACGGCAGTGCCGCCGCCGCTCTCCCGGGGACCGGACTGCCGGGCCCGCACCACACCGACCCGAGCGCCGTGGCCGTCACGGCCCTGGACTTCCAGCCCCACCACTGAAGGACCCGCGATGTCCGACCCGATCATCACCACCGACCTGATCGCCCTCGACGCCGACCTCGGCGGCGACAAAGCCGACGTGATCGAGGCGCTGGCCCAGCGCCTCGCCGACGCGGGACGCGCCACCTCGGCCGTGGCGCTGCGCGACGCCGCCCTGACCCGCGAAAGCCAGTCGGCCACCGGCCTTCCCGGCGGCATCGCCATCCCGCACTGCCGCAGCGGCGCGGTCCTCACGCCCTCCCTCGCCTTCGCCCGCCTCGCGCGCAAGGCCGACTTCGGCGCGCCCGACGGCCCAGCCGATCTGGTCTTCCTCATCGCGGCCCCGGACGGCGCGGCGGCAGAGCACATGAAGTTGCTGTCGGCACTGGCTCGGGCCCTGGTCAGGCCGGAGTTCCTGGCCGCGCTGCGCTCGGCCGCCACGCCCGACGACATCCTCGCCCTGGTGAAGGAAGTCATCGCCCCTAGTCCGGCCTCCGCTCCGGCCGCGGCTTCCGCTGAGGCCGCGACCGCCGTCCCGGCCGCTATGCCCGAGATGACCTCGAACCCCGAGTCGGCCGCGACACCCATGTCGGCGGTGCCGGCACGGTCCATCGTGGCGGTCACCGCTTGCCCGACCGGTATCGCGCACACCTATATGGCCGCCGATTCCCTGGTCGCGGCCGGGAAGCGCGCCGGAGTCACGGTGCGGGTGGAGACGCAAGGTTCCAGTGGCAGTACACCTTTGAGCGCCGCCGACATCGATCTCGCCGACGCGGTCATCTTCGCCACCGATGTCGGAGTGAAGGGCCGGGAACGATTCGCGGGGAAGCCCGTCATCGAGTCCGGGGTGAAGCGGGCCATCAATGAGCCCGATGCCATGGTCGCCGAGGCGTTGCAGGCGGGACGGGACCCGAACGCGGCGGTCGTGTCCGGGTCCGGGCGAGCCGAGACGGCCGCCGCGCGTGCCGGGATGGGTTCCGCGGCACCGGATTCCGGGTCGCTCGGTTGGGGCACGCGACTACGTCAGATCCTGCTGACCGGTGTCAGCTACATGATTCCGTTCGTCGCGGCGGGCGGCCTGCTGATCGCGCTCGGCTTCCTTCTCGGCGGATACGAGATCGCCGGTAGCGCGAAGACCATTGTGCTGGACAATTCGCTGACCGATCTGCCCGCGGGCGGCCTGGCCACCTACCTCGGTGCGGTGCTGTTCCAAATCGGCTCGCTCGCATTCAGTTTCCTGGTTCCGGCACTGGCCGGGTACATCGCATACGCGATCGCCGACCGGCCGGGTCTGGCACCGGGTTTCACCGCCGGTGCGGTGGCGGTCTTCGTCGGCGCGGGTTTCCTCGGCGGTCTGGTCGGTGGTCTCATCGCCGGTTTCGCCGCGCTGTGGATCGCGAAACTCGGTGTGCCGCAATGGGCCCGGGGCCTGATGCCGGTGGTGGTGATCCCGCTGTTCGCCTCGCTGGTGGTCGGCCTGCTCATGTTCATCGTGCTCGGCAAGCCGCTCGCGGCCGTCACCAGCGGACTCACCCACTGGCTCAACAGCCTCTCCGGCACCTCGGCGATCCTGCTCGGCATCATCCTGGGCCTGATGATGTGCTTCGATCTGGGCGGGCCGGTCAACAAGGCGGCCTACTCGTTCGCCGTGGCCGGGCTCAATGTCAATGACACCGCCTCGCTGAAGATCATGGCCGCGGTCATGGCCGCCGGTATGGTGCCGCCGTTGGCCATGGCCTTGGCAACCGTGTTGCGCCCCAAGCTCTTCACCACCGCCGAGCGCGAGAACGGCAAGGCGGCCTGGCTGCTCGGCGCGTCGTTCATCTCCGAGGGCGCGATCCCGTTCGCGGCGGCCGACCCGCTGCGCGTCATCCCCTCCATGATGGCGGGCGGCGCGGTGACCGGCGCCCTGGTCATGGCCTTCGGCACCACCCTGAGCGCACCGCACGGCGGCATCTTCGTGTTCTTCGCCGTCGGCGGGATCGCCGGTTTCCTGATCGCCCTCGCGGCGGGCACCGTGGTCGGCGCCGTCTGTGTCACCGCCGCGAAGCAACTCCGCAAGCTGCCCGCCACCACCGAAACTCCCGTGGCGCTCGCCGCCGCTTAGAAATCCTCCCACCCACAAGGAGTCGACCATGCCCAGCAAGACCGTCACCGTCGGTTCGTCCGTCGGCCTGCACGCCCGTCCCGCCGCCATCATCGCCGAAACCGCCGCGGCCGCAGGCGTTCCCGTCACCCTCTCCCTGGTCGGCGGCACCCCCGTCAACGCCGCCTCCGCCCTCATGCTCATGACCCTCGGCGCCACCCAGGGCACCGAAATCATCGTCACCACCGACGACGAGGCCACCCTCGCTAAAATCGCCGACCTCGTCGCCTCGGACCTCGACGCTTAGACAAACGAAAAGGGCCGCACAACCCTAAGGTTGTGCGGCCCAATCCGAGTCAGAGCGTCAGCTCAGGCGCTCGATGATCATTGCCATGCCTTGGCCGCCGCCCACACACATGGTCTCCAGACCGAACTGCTTGTCGTGGGTCTGGAGGTTGTTGATGAGGGTCGCGGTGATGCGGGCACCGGTCATGCCGAACGGGTGGCCCAGCGCGATCGCGCCGCCGGACACGTTCAGCTTGTCCAGATCCATGTTCAGCTCGCGGGCGGAGCCGAGCACCTGCACCGCGAACGCCTCGTTGATCTCGTAGAGATCGAGGTCGTCGATGGTCATGCCCGCGGTCTTCAGGGTGTTGCGGACCGCCTGGATCGGGCCCAGACCCATGATCTCCGGCGACAGACCCGAGACGCCGGTGGCCACGATGCGGGCCAGCGGGGTCAGGCCCAGCTCGCGAGCCTTGGTGTCGGACATGACGACCAGCGCCGCCGCACCGTCGTTCAGCGGGCACGCGTTACCGGCGGTGATCGTGCCGTTCGCGCGGAAGACCGGCTTCAGCTGCGAGATCTTCTCGTAGGTGGTCCCGGCGCGCGGGCCGTCGTCGGTGGTGACGATGGTGCCGTCGGGCAGGGTCACCGGGGTGATCTCCCGCTCGAAGAAGCCGGACTTGATGGCCTCCTCGGCGCGGTTCTGCGAGCGCACGCCCCAGTGGTCCTGGTCTTCGCGGGAGATGCCGGTGTAGGTGGCGACGTTCTCCGCGGTCTGGCCCATGGCGATGTAGACGTCCGGGAGGATGTCGTTCTCGCGCGGGTCGGTCCAGGTGGCATTGGACTCGGCGGTGGCGGCGGTGCGCGCCTCGGCCTCGGCGAACTTCGGGTTGTGGGTGTCGGGCCAGCCGTCGGCGGTGCCCTTCGGGAAGCGCGAGACGGTCTCGACACCGGCCGAGATGTAGACGTCGCCCTCACCGGCCTTGATGGCGTGGAAGGCCATGCGGGTGGTCTGCAGCGACGAGGAGCAGTAGCGGTTGACGGTGACGCCGGGCAGGTAGTCGTAGCCGAGCTGAACCGCAACGGCGCGAGCCATATTGAAGCCGCCCTCACCGGCGGGCTGGCCGACGCCCAGGTGCAGGTCGTCGATGTCGGAGACGGCGAGCGAAGGCACCTTGTCGAGCGCGGCGCGCACCATCTGCGCGGCGAGGTCGTCCGGGCGCATGCTCACCAGGGAACCCTTGCCAGCGCGGCCGATGGGCGAGCGGGCGTACGAAACGATGACGGCCTCAGCCATGAGGACTCCTTAATTGCTGGGGTGATCCTCTTCGAATTTACGACGGGGGTGTGGTGCCGCATACAGCCGGTGTGCCCGAATCCCAACCACTGAGCTGTGGGATATAGCACCTCTCACAGCTCTCGGGCACAGGAGAGAACTCAGCCCGGGACGTCGAAAGCGCTCTGCGCCGGGATGTTCGGCATGTCGGTGAAGACATTGACCACGATGTGGCCCGGCCCGGTGTCCTGGAACAGCGCGTAGTGCTCGCTGCCGTAGAACCCGGCCAGGATGGGAACCCGAAGTTCGCCCGCCGCACCGGTGTTGGTGTTGCGCCAGGCGACGGTGGCCACGGTCTCGCACATCGGGGCGAAGCTGTACTCGCCCGGATCGAAGCCGCCGACCGGCAGCGCCTGCACATTGATGATGGCCCGCCCCGGCCATTTCGGGTCGGTGTCGGCCCAGGACCGAATGTTCCCGCCGCACAGCGCCGCATCGTGGTACATGCTCTGGACCTGCGGGAATTCGACCGTCGCGGCATGGGCAGGGGCACCCGCGACGATCATGGTCGCGGCGGCGAGGGGGAGTAGTAGGGAGGCGGCGGGCGAGCTCGTCGGCATCCTCATGCGCCGATGGTAATTTCCGGCAACAGGGATATGTCCGACGTGCGCGAAGGCGCGCATCTCCTTTCTGCAACGATGAGGGGTATGCGCATCGCTAACCATGTCGTCGATCTGATCGGAAACACCCCGCTCGTCCGGTTGAACTCCGTGGTGGGTCCGAACTCGGGACTGGTGGCGGCGAAGGTGGAATACCTGAACCCGGGCGGCAGCTCGAAGGACCGCATCGCCGTCAAGATGATCGACGCCGCCGAGAAGGCTGGGCTGCTGAAGCCCGGTGGCACGATCGTCGAACCGACCTCCGGCAATACCGGTGTGGGCCTGGCCCTGGTCGCGCAGCAGCGCGGCTACAAGTGCGTGTTCGTCTGCCCGGACAAGGTCAGCGAGGACAAGCGGAACGTGCTGCGCGCCTACGGCGCCGAGGTCGTGGTCTGCCCGACCGCCGTCGCGCCCGAGGACCCGGACAGCTACTACAACGTCTCCGACCGTCTGGTGCGCGAGATCCCGGGCGCGTGGAAGCCGGACCAGTACTCCAACCCGGGCGGCCCCGAATCGCATTACGAGACCACCGGTCCCGAGATCTGGCGCGACACCGAAGGCAAGGTCACCCACTTCGTGGCGGGCGTCGGCACCGGCGGCACCATCACCGGCACCGGCCGCTACCTCAAGGAGATCTCCGGCGGCAAGGTCAAGATCGTCGGCGCGGACCCGGAGGGGTCGGTCTACTCCGGCGGCACCGGGCGCCCGTACCTGGTCGAGGGTGTGGGCGAGGACTTCTGGCCCAGCGCCTACGATCCGGCCATCCCGGACGAGATCATCGCGGTGTCGGACGCCGACTCCTTCGACATGACCCGCCGCCTGGCGCGCGAGGAGGGCCTGCTGGTCGGTGGTTCCTGCGGCATGGCCGTGGTCGCGGCGCTCAAGGTCGCCGAGCGTGATCCGGACGCCGTGGTGGTCGTGCTGCTGCCCGACGGCGGCCGCGGCTACCTGTCGAAGATCTTCAACGACCAGTGGATGAGCTCCTACGGCTTCCTGCGGTCGCGCCTGGACGGTTCCACCGCCGAGGTGCATGTGGGAGAGGTGTTGCGCGGCAAGTCCGGTGAGCTGCCCGACCTGGTGCACACCCACCCGCAGGAGACCCTGCGCGACGCCATCGAGATCCTGCACGAGTACGGCGTCTCGCAGATGCCGGTGGTCGGCGCGGAGCCGCCGGTCATGGCGGGCGAGGTCGCCGGCTCGGTCAACGAGCGCGATCTGCTCTCGGCCGTCTTCGAGGGCCGCGCCAAGCTGACCGATCCGGTCTCCAAGCACATGAGCCCGGCCTTCCCGCTCATCGGCGCGGGCGAACCGGTTTCGGCGGCCACCAAGCTGCTCGAATCCACCGACGCGTTGATGGTGGTCGAGGACGGCAAGCCGGTCGGCGTCATCACCCGCCACGACCTGCTTGGCTTCCTGAGCACCGGCGCGCTCGCCTAGATCGCAGCCGTTGATTTGCCGCCCATCGGATCCGATGCCCGGATCCGATGGGCGCAATACTTTTCGGCACCCTGTTTTATGGCGTAGGACAAGCTCATACGATTGCGCGGCCGAGATCACAGGGCCCGGTTCGTCGAGATAACTGCGGCGTTACTCTGGGTTCATGGTTCGCGGGCAGGATCGGCTCGTATGAATCCGAGACAGGTGGTCGCCTGGGTCGCACTGCTTGCCGCGGTGCTGGGCGGCGCGGCGTTGCTGGACCGGGTGGGAGTGCCGGCGCCGCAAATGATTCTCGCCATTGTGGTCGGCGCGGGTCTGGCTTTGGCGGGGAAGCTGCCCGCGCCGCTGCCGCGCGAGGTGAATCTCGGGGTGCAGGGCATGCTGGGCGTGCTCATGGGCAGCTATCTGCAGATCTCGCTATTGACCTCGATCGGCTGGGGACTGCTGCCGGTGCTGGCCGTCACCGCGGCCACCGTGCTCGTGAGCGTCTGTGTGGCAATGCTTTTCGCCCGTGCCACTCGGGTCGATCTGCCCACCGCCACACTGGGGATGCTGGCCGGTGGTTCGGCGGCGGTGGTGGCGGCGGCCGATGAACTGGACGCGGATCCGCGCCGGGTGGCCTTCATGCAGTACCTGCGGGTGGCGCTGGTCGCGCTGAGCGCACCGGCCGTCGCGGCACTGCTCGACGACGAAGAGGGAATCACCTACGGCACAGCGACTCTGGGCGGTTCGGTCACCGATCCCACGCTGCCGTACTGGATGATCGTCGGTCGCGGCGATCAGCTCGCCGGACTGTCCATCGCGATCGTGCTGTGCCTCATCGGAATTCGCGTCGGGAAATGGCTGCGATTGCCGAATGCCGCACTGCTGGGCCCGATGCTGATCACCGCGGTGGTGACGGCCCTGGGCCTGACCCACGGCTACGCGCCGACGCACCTGTTCAAGGATCTGCTGTTCGTGCTCATCGGATTCGAGGTCGGCACTCGCTTCACCCGCGACGTGGTGCGGGAGATGGCGCGCATGCTGCCCGCCATGACCGCGGCCATGCTGGGACTGTCGGCGGTCGTGGCCGCCATGGCCCTGGGCCTGGCCCTGCTGGTGGATCTGGAGATGTCGGATCTCTATTTGGCGACCACGCCCGGCGGCATCAACGCCGTCCTGGCCACCGCCGACAAGATGAACGCCAACCTGCCGCTCATCACCAGCGTCCAGACCATCCGGCTCCTCGTGATGATGGCCCTACTGCCCCTGCTCATCTCGCGAATCCGACGGTACGAAACCACCAGAACGCCGCCAGCGTCCACGCCAGCACAAAGCTGGTGAACACCGTCGCCCCGAGCACCGGCAACAGCCACCCCGGAGCCCGTTTCAACCGCAGCGTAAGCATTTTCGAGGCGAAGGCGCCGTAGAACACCACGCCCGCGACCGAGTGCCCCATGACCCGCTGCGTCGCGCCGCGCCCGAACTGGAAGCCGAAGCTGTAGAGGCAGTAGAAGGCCACCGGCAGGCTGAGCAGGAACGCCAGCGCGCCCGACAGACGGTGGAAGATGTGCACCGGCCTCGGCGCGCGGAAACGGTAAATCCAGACGGCGGTGAGCAATTGGCCGATGATCAGCACCAGGACCGCACTGCTCAGATACGCCTTGAAGATCTGCGGCGCGGAAAAGCCCCAGGTGGGCAGGGGTTGGGTGCCGGGCCAGAAATGGGTGCCCGCCAGGCCCAGCGCCACCGCGACCGCAGCGCCGGCGAGCAGCACCGGCACCGCGATCAGGTTGCGCCGAGAAACGGTGAAAACGTCTGTCAGCAAGGACATCTCGACTCTGTTCCAGGTCGTAACGGGTGACGGTTTGGGGGAATGGGACATTGGAGGGTATTCCCCGGGGTTACAACCGATGCGGTTGCGTCGTCGGTCGGTGCCCGTACGGCCCGCTCGGGCAGCGCCGGGGCACCGGGCGCACCTCCCGCCCTCGTTCTCGAAAGGTATTTCGGCGGCCGGATCGCGAATGAATGCCACGGTCAGACCCTGATTCCGGATTCGTTACAGCGGAGCGCTCGCATGTGCGTGACAAAAGTGACAAATGTGATTTGAGTTAATAAATGTGATTTGCTGCAGCGTTACTTTTGGAATGCGAAACGCCGATGGAACGTCGGGAAATCGGGCAAATCTCCGCATATCGCGATCTTGGGGCTAAATTTCTCTGTGATCTGAAACACTTTGTGTTTCGAATTGAATGACCAGGTCAGCGCTTGTATTAATGCAGGTCCCGAAGTTGCCACTCGGGTCAGTTCACCGTCTGTTCATGTTTGGTTCAGACTGTGTTAACAATGCGCAATCAAGCTGTGACCTTGTCGGAAACAGACCAACAGTCTGAATGGCGCAAGGAGATGTGAACACACATGCGGAACGTGATCACCACATCGGTGCGATGAGGTACAGCGGCCGGCCGGCCGCGACAGTCTCCACCGCTCTCCATGGAGTACGCCAATTCCATTGACCCGTAACGGGTTTCACAACAGCAACCACAACAGCCCGCAGTGCGCAGACGCGCGTCGTGAGACGCCCGTGTGGTAATGCGCTGCCTTCTTCAGGCCCGCGAGCCCGAAACCGAACAGGAATCCAAATTCGCCATGCCCACGAATGTTATGACTGCTCTCAGTGACCCTGCTAGACGTAGCAAGGTGGTTGCCGCCGTTCGCACGGCCGGCACCGCCGCCCTCGCCCTCGGGGTCTTCGGTTCCATCATCACCGCCGCCGGCGCCGCCAATGGCGACGTCGAGCCCGCCGCGCTGAAGGCGACCCTGAGCGCGGCCGCCCCGGCCGCCCCGGCCGCCCCGGCCAACGAGCAGCCCGCCCCGGCTCCCGCGCCGGCCGCCGCCGCTCCGGTCCCGGCCCCGATGCCCGCCCCCGCGCCGGTCTACGCCGACAACCTCGACGGCTGGATCCGCCAGGCGCTGGACATCATGGCCCGCAATGGCATCCCGGGCACCTACGACGGCATTCTGCGCAACATCCTGCGCGAATCCAGTGGCAACCCGCAGGCGATCAACCTGTACGACTCCAATGCCGCCATGGGCATCCCCTCCAAGGGCTTGCTGCAGGTGATCGACCCGACCTTCAACGCCTACCACGTCGAGGGCACCTCCACGAACATCTGGGACCCGGTCGCCAACATCGTGGCTGCCTGCAACTACGCGGCGCACCGCTACGGCTCGATGGACAACGTCTCGAGCGCCTACTAGATCCTTCGGAGAGATCCGGACATACAACGCGATGGCCTACCTGATGAGGGGTGGGCCATCGCGTTTTTCTCTACGTCTGGCAAATCACTCGCACTCAATTCCGCAACATTTTCGCAAACGTTCCGAATCGAAGATCAACTAGGCGTATAACGACCCCTTGGGGCAGTTTCCGGCACCCGGCCGGGACAGATAGCGAAGGGACGGGGTTCATGCACACCTCGGTATCGGCTATCGATATCCAGACGGGACTCACGGACGCGTGGAGTTCCATCGCCACCTGGGTGCCGAAGTTCGTCGGCTTCCTGGCGATTCTGCTCATCGGCTGGTTGGTGGCCAAGATCGTGGCCAAGCTGGTGACCCAGGTTCTGCATCGCGTCGGCTTCGACCGCCTCGTGGAGCGGGGCGGCATCAAGGACATGCTCGCCCGCGGGCGCTACGACGCCACCGGCCTCATCGCCAAGCTGGCCTACTACGCGGTCCTGTTGATCACCTTGCAGCTCGGCTTCGGCGTCTTCGGCCCGAATCCGGTGTCCACCATGCTGAATGGGATCGTGGCCTGGCTGCCGCGGCTGGCGGTCGCCATCGTCATCGTGTGCATCGCGGGTGCGATCGCGCGGGTGGTGCAGGACATGGTGTCGAACATGCTCAGCGGACTGGAATACGGTCGGATGCTGGGACGCATTGCGGCCGTGTTCATTTGGGGCATCGGCATCATCGCCGCGCTCAATCAGATCGGGGTGGGCACCTCGGTGACCATGCCGATTCTGATCACCGTGCTGGCCACCATCGGCGGTGTGCTGATCGTGGGTTTCGGTGGCGGGCTCGTCAAACCGATGCAGCAGCGGTGGGAGGGCTGGCTCGACACCATCGAGGGCGAGATGCCCGAGGTGAAGGGGCACGCCCAGGCGTATCAGCGCGGTCGTGAGGACGCGGCCCGACAGCGGGCCGCGCAGGAGGCGGCCGCGATGGCGCAGCGCAACGCGATGATGGGCCAGCCGATGATGGCCGGGCCGGGCATGGGTCAGATGCCTCCGGGCAAGTGGGCCGAGCCCGAGGGCCGAATGGGTTACGGGCCAACGGGATACGGGCAGCAGAGCGGGTACGGGCAGGGCGATCGAATGCCCCCGCAGGGCGGGCATCCGATGCCGCCGGGACAGCAGCCCTCGCGCCCGGGCGGTCAGATGCCCAGGCCCGGTGGGCAGTCTTCCGGTGGGCAGCCCCCGGAAAACCCCGGCGGAATGATCTAGTTCCGCTCGTGCTTCCGGCCTGACAGGAGAGCAGCCCCGAGGATTCCTCCTCGGGGCTGTTTCGTGCTCAGGAGGCGCGGGCCAGGGAGCAGACTCCGGCGAGGCGGAGGTGCAGCCAGTCCGCGTCCTGCCAGTCGAGCGGGGACAGCGGGAGGTCCGCTTCGGCGTCGCGGAGATCTTCGAGGATGCCGCGGGCGTAGCCCGCGAGCAGGACGCTGGCGGGGACCAGGCTGGAGTTCTCCACGCCCAGGTCGAGGATGTCGCGGATGGCCGCGGCGTGCTGGTCGATGGCGGCGCTGACGCCGGGGAAGAGCACCGCCGCTGCCGCGGCGGGGGCTCCGTGGGTGCGCTGCAGGCGATTCAGGGTCTTGCGCGCCGAGACGACGAGCAACGCGGAGCCGGGCACGAACACCCGGTGATGCTAACAATCGACCGGCCCGGCGCGGACCCGCTGTGACATATCACGCATTCGTCCGAAGTGCTGGTCAGCGGAACGCTTTCGATCCGGTGAGCGCCTCGCCGAGGACCAGCTGGTGCACCTCCGCGGTGCCCTCGTAGGTGAGAACCGACTCCAGATTGTTGGCGTGCCGCAATACCGGGTACTCGAGGGTGATCCCGTTCGCGCCCAGAATGGTCCGGCACTCGCGCGCGATCTTGATGGCCTCTCGCGTGCTGTTCAGCTTCCCGGCGCTGATCTGCTCGTTGCTGATCTCGTGCCGATCCTTCAACCGGCCCAGGTGCAGCGCCAGCAGTTCGCCCTTGCCGAGTTCGAGCGCCATATCGGCCAGCTTGGCCTGGGTGAGCTGATAGGCGGCCAGCGGCTTGTCGAAGACCTCCCGGGTGCGCGCGTAATCGATTGCGGCGGAAAGACAATCGCGGGCCGCGCCGAGCGCCCCGAAGACGATGCCGAAGCGCGCCTCCGACAGGCAGCCCAGCGGTGCGGCCAGCCCTCGCGCCTGCGGCAGTTGCGCGTCAGCGGGCAGGCGCACCCCGTCCAGTGACAGTTCCGCGGTGATCGAGGCCCGCAGCGACAGCTTGTGCTTCATCTCCCGCGCGCTGAATCCCGGTGTGTCCGTGGGGACCACGAACCCGCGAATCACGTCCCGCTCGCCCTCGCGCGACTGCGCCCACACGATGGCCACATCCGCCACGGACCCATTGGTGATCCACATCTTCGAGCCGTCGAGCACCCAGTCGTCCCCGTCGCGCCGCGCCCGGGTCCGCATCCCGCCCGGATTCGACCCGAAGTCCGGCTCGGTCAGCCCGAAGCACCCGATCACCCGCCCGGCCGCCATCTCCGGCAGCCACCGCAGCTTCTGCTCCTCCGACCCGTACTTGTGGATCGCGGTCATGGCCAGCGACCCCTGCACCGAAACCATGCTCCGCACACCGGAATCCACGGCCTCGAGCTCCAAGCAGGCCAGCCCGTACGCGGTGGCGGAGGTCCCCGCGCACCCGTACCCCTCCAGATGCATCCCCAACAGCCCGAGCTTCCCCAACTCCGGAGCCAACTCCCGAGCCGGAAACGTCCCCGCCTCGAACCACTCCGAAATATGCGGCCGCAACCGCTCCGCCGCGAACGCGCGCACGGTGTCCCGAATCGCGCGCTCCTCCTCATTGAGTAGGGAATCGATGGCGAAGAGCTCGTCCACTGTGACCATTCGCCCACCATAGCTCCGCTGGAAACCCCGGAGCGGGGACCTTGCGGCGATATCCCTAGGCTGTTCGCATGAGCGATCAGCTGGGTTTCTCCACACGGGCGGTGCACGCCGGGTTCGATCCGGACCCTCAGACCGGTGCGGTGAACGTGCCGATCTACGCGAGTTCGACCTTCGCCCAGGACGGGGTCGGCGGGATGCGCGGGGGTTACGAGTACGCGCGCACCGGGAATCCGACCCGGACGGCGCTGGAGGCGAACCTGGCGGCGCTCGAATCGGGCACCTACGGGCGGGCTTTCGCCTCGGGCATGGCGGCCACCGACTGCGCGATTCGCGCGAATCTGCGCCCGGGCGATCACCTGGTGATCCCGAACGACGCGTACGGCGGCACCTTCCGCCTGATCGACAAGGTCTTCACGCAGTGGGGCATCGAGTACTCGGTCGCGCCGGTGTCGGACGTGGACGCGGTGGCCGCGGCCATGCGCCCGAACACCAAGCTGGTCTGGGTCGAGACCCCCACCAACCCGCTGCTGAACATCGGCGATATCGCGGCCCTGGCCGAGGTCGCGCACGCGGGCGGCGCGAAGCTGGTGGTGGACAACACCTTCGCCTCGCCGTACCTGCAGCAGCCGCTGCTGCTGGGCGCGGACATCGTGCTGCACTCGACCACCAAGTACCTGGGCGGTCACTCCGACGTGGTCGGCGGCGCGCTCATCACCAATGACCAGGAGCTGGACACCAAGTTCGCGTTCCTGCAGAACGGCGCGGGCGCGGTCCCCGGCCCGATGGACGCCTTCCTCACCATGCGCGGCATCAAGACCCTGGCCCTGCGCATGGACCGGCACTGCGACAATGCCGAGACCATCGCCGAATTCCTGGCCAACCACCCGAAGATCGCCCAGGTCATCTACCCGGGCCTGCCCGAGCACCCGGGCCACACCACGGCCCAGAAGCAGATGCGACGCTTCGGCGGCATGATCTCGGTCCGCGTCCACGGCGGTAAGGAAGCGGCCCTGGACTTCTGCTCCAAGACCAAGATCTTCACCCTCGCCGAATCCCTCGGCGGCGTGGAATCGCTCATCGAGCACCCCGGGGCCATGACTCACGCCTCCACCGCGGGCTCCGCCCTCGAGGTCCCGGCCGACCTGGTCCGCCTCTCGGTCGGCATCGAGGACATCAGCGACCTGCTGGCCGACATCGAGCAGGCTCTCGCCTGACACTGGAGAGTTCGGGGGCTTCGCCCCCAAACCCCTATAAACGAAGCGCCGCACCGGTAATCGGTGCGGCGCTTCGTTTGTTCGCGACCGGTTGGTCCCCCGTCAAGCAATTCGGCCCCGAGTCCGTCAGGACCGGGGCCGCTGCGCTGACGGTAGGTCCTCTAGCTGTGGTACGGCTCCGCGGAAACCAGCGTCACCTTCATGACGTTGCCGTTGGGCAGCTGGTATTCGCGGGTCTCGCCGACCTTGGCGTTGATGAGCGCGCCACCCAACGGGGAGTTGGGGGAGTAGGTCTCGAGGTCGGCGCTGCCGAGGCCCTCTTCGCGGGTGGCGATGAGGAAGGTTTCGGTGTCGGACTCGTCGCCGTCGTAATAGACCTTGACGACCGAGCCGGGCAGGGCGACGCCGGACTTGGTGGGCGCCACGCCGACCTTGGCGTTGTTCAGCAGTTCCTGCAGCTGGCGAATGCGCGCCTCCTGCTGGCCCTGCTCCTCACGCGCCGCGTGGTATCCGCCGTTCTCCTTGAGATCGCCTTCTTCACGGCGCTCATTGATTTCGGCCGCGATGACGGGACGGTTGGCGATGAGCGCGCCGAGTTCGCTCGTGAGCCTCTCGTGCGACTCCGGGGTCAGCCAAGTCACGGTCTCAGTCATCTCGATCACTCCCTAGTAGTTGTCCCCGGCAAGCCGGGATTCCCTGATGCCCGCTACCGTGGCCATCCGGAGATGGGCACAGCAGCAGTGGACAGCCAGAGCGATCCCTGGGGAGAGTCCCGACAGCGCCGGCCGTCAATGCAGCAAACACGGCTCCGAACTCCGGAACCGTGTATCGCGTCATTTTAGCACGATTCGGAAAGGCGCAGGTAGAGGCATCAAAGCGGGTCGCGTACCGGACTTTTCACCCGGCGCGCAGGTAGCTCGGCACACGGTCGGTGCACCCGTACACATTGCCCGCCCCGGCGCGGCGGGAGGTCTTGATCTCGGTGACGACCCGGACGGTTCCGGAGTCGGAGCCGGGCACCAGCACTTCGCGGCGGCCGACCTCGTCGGTGTCGCCGTCCATGGCGCGCACGAAGCACACGACCGCCGTGCCCGGATCCTTGCGTGTCACTTTGAAATCCACGCTCACGGTGGAGTCGTCGACGATGGTGTAGCCGATCCGATCCGGCTCGATGGCCTGCGGCCCGTAGGTGCGATAACCCAGATAGGACACCCCGAGACCGGCGAGGATGACGACCGCCCCGAGCGCGTACGGCAGCCAGCGACGCTGCTTCCGCGGCGCGATCCCGTACCGGTCGGCCGGTCTTTCACTCATATCGGGGACGCTCCCGGGGGGTAGGTCGGAACAAACAACGATCGGATGGAACTATAGGGAATGCATTCCTGACGCCCGTGCCTGGACTCCGGCATATAGCTACGAGGTGAAAAACGTGATCGGTGAGGTGAACGAGAAGTGAGTGGTCTTCGCCTCATGGCGGTGCACGCCCATCCCGACGACGAATCCAGCAAGGGCGCGGCCACCACCGCGCGCTATGCCGCCGAAGGCAATGACGTGCTGGTGGTCACCCTCACGGGCGGGGAACGCGGCGACATTCTCAATCCCGCCATGGACACCCCCGGCATCAAGGACCGCATCACCGAGGTGCGCCGCGAGGAGATGGCCGCCGCCGCCGAGGCGTTGGGTGTGCGACAGACCTGGCTCGGATTCGTGGATTCCGGTCTGCCGGAAGGCGATCCGCTGCCGCCGCTGCCCGAGGGCAGCTTCGGGCTGGTCCCGCTGGAGGTGGCCACCGAGGCCCTGGTCCGCGTGGTGCGCGAGTTCCGGCCGCACGTCATGACCACCTATGACGAGATGGGCGGCTACCCGCACCCGGATCACATCATGTGCCACAAGGTTTCGGTCGCGGCCTTCGAGGCGGCGGGCGATCCCACCCAGTTCCCCGACGCGGGCGAGCCGTGGACGCCGCTGAAGCTGTACTACAACCACGGTTTCAGCCTCACCCGCCTCGAGGTCTTCGCCGACGAGTACGAGCGCATCGGCGAGCCGTTCCCCATGCAGGAGTGGATGGACCGCATGCGCAAGTACGCCGCCGAGCGCGGCGACATCATGGGCCGGGTCACCACCCAGATCGAGTGCGCCAAGTACTTCCCGCAGCGTGACGACGCCCTGCGCGCGCACGCCACCCAGATCGATCCCAATGGCGCGTTCTTCGCGGTGCCGACCGAGATGCAGCAGCGGCTGTGGCCGACCGAGGAATTCGAGCTGGCCAAGACCCGGGTCAAGACCGCGATCCCGGAGACCGACCTGTTCGCGGGCATCGACGACGTGGACACCGAAGACGCCGCAGACACCGAGGACTCCGACCGATGATGCTGACGCTGCTCGCCCAGGGCACCAATTCGCCCACCGGCCCCGAGTTCGGCAAGGCCTCACCGCTGGGTCTGGTCATCGTGCTGGTGCTGCTGGCGGGCACGATCCTGCTCATCCGCAATATGAACAAGCACATCAAGAACCTGCCCGCCGAGTTCTCCCCGGAGCACCCGGAGCCGGACCAGGAGGCGGACGAGGGCACCGAACACGGCATCGCCGGTCGCGAGGACGGTGCCGATCGCGAGAGCGAGGACGAGGAGAAGTCCAAGCCCGAGGCCACCAACGGCAGCAACGCATGATCTCCGAAACAGCCACGACCCCGGTCCGATTGGGCCGGGGTCATCTCATATTCGAGGTCGGATATTTCGGGGCCGCCTGACATGCGCGCCGGCGATCAGGTCGGGTCGGCGATGAGGCCGAGGTAGGCGGTGTCGAGGGGGATGTCGACGGCGAACCAGGCGGCGGGGCGGTCGTCGTCGCGGGGGCACCAGGCGGTGGCGATGCACAGGCGGGCGGCCTGGTGGGTGGTCAGGCCGGGGAGGTGCCAGGCGATTCCGGCCGGATCGTGGTAGCGCACACCGTATTCGGTGCTGGTGTCGTAGTCGTCGGTGGGCAGCAGGTCGGCCCAGTCGGCGGGCAGCAGGCGGCCGTCGGCGGCCTGCATGGCCAGGAGTTCGGTGTCCGCGCCGCCGACCGACACCATGAGCCGCTCGGTCTCCACGGTCACCGCCGCGAGGCATTCGCCCGAATCGACGCCGCCGCGCGCATTGGCGGGCAGGTCGGTCATCTCGGCGGTGACGACGAGTCCGGGGATGGCGGACTGGGCGGTCACCTGCCAGACGGCGGCCCACAGCGGCACCGGCGCGCCGCCGTCGAAGGCGGGCACGTCGATGCTTCCGATCAGCAGATCCACCGTCGCGCCGTACTGTCGCCAGCGGTGCAGGTGCGCGCCATTGGGCAAGCGCCACACGGTATCCGGAGTGGCCGGTAGCACGTCCGCGCCGAGTGCGACGGAGAACCCGACAATGCCCAGGGGCGTGTCGATCACGGCCGGGCGACGGTCCGCCCGTTCCAGATGGTCGGTGGGAAGCATGGGTCCATCATGCGGGTCGGCTCCGACGGCCTTGCGGGACGGTGCGGTGGCGCGGCGGATGGTGGGCTGGTATACGGGAATTCGGCTTGTGGATGTACACGGAATGGCAGGTGCGTCGGTGATGCGGCTCGATCCGGGAGCGGATTTCGCTGGATACCGGATCGAGCGGGTACTCGGTGCGGGCGGTATGGGCGTGGTGTACCTCGCGCGGCATCCGCGGCTGGAGCGGGATGTCGCGTTGAAGGTGTTCGGCGGGATGGGGGCCGGGGCCTTGCTGGTCGACTCGCGCGGGCGGGCGCGCTTCGACCGCGAGGCGGCGTTGGCGGCGCGTCTGGAGCATCCCGATATCGTGCCGATCTACGACCGCAGCGCGCCCGACGACGAAATCCCATGGCTGTGCATGCGATACGTGAACGGCGGTGACATCACCGAGTTGATGTCCGCGGCGGGCGGGCGGCTGGGCGCGGCGGAGGCGGTGCGGTTGATCGCCGACGCGGGCAACGCGCTCGACTATGCCCACCGTCAGGGTGTCCTGCACCGGGATGTGAAGCCGGCGAACATTCTGGTGGACCTGTCGGATCGGCAGCCCGGCCGCGCCATGCTCACCGATTTCGGGATCGCCCGCGCCTTCGACGACACGCTGACGCTCACCGGCACCACCGCGACGGTCGCCTATGCCGCGCCGGAGCGCTTCGGCGACACTCCGGCCGACCATCGCGCCGACATCTACTCTCTCGGCTGTACCTTCTTCGAAATCCTCACCGGCAGTACGCCGTTCCCGCGTTCGGATCAGGCCGCCGTCATCTCCGCCCATCTCACCGCGCCACCGCCGCGACCGTCCGAATTCGTCCCGGAGCTGCCGCCGGGCCTGGACGAGGTCGTCGCGACGGCCATGGCCAAGGACCCCGACGACCGCTATCCCGATTGCGCCAGCTTCGCCGAGGCGGCGCTGCTGGCCATCGACGGGACGCGGCCCGCGGCCGGATCAGTGTCCGCACGGAACATCCACGCGGACACCACCGTTCGCGGCGTCCTCCCACCGCGACCGACGACACCGCGACCACCGCCCCGGCCACGTCCCGCACTCGGATTGCGCGAGCGCGTCATGGATTTCGTGACGCTGCTGGCCGGACTGCTGTCGATCATCGGCGCGGTGCTGATCGCGGCGAGCTTCACGGCCCCGTTCGTGCACTACAACGGGGCCGATCAGACCATGGATTCCGTTGTCTACCGCGGACATTACGTCCTGGTGTGCCTGGTGATCGCGGGGTGGTTCATGGGCGCGACCACGGGGTTGCGAATCTTGATCCCGGACCTGCCTCGTGAGATCTGCGCCGCGTTGATCATCGGCACGGCCTTGGCCGGGGCCTGGAGCACCGCTTTCCTGGTGCGCCTCAACGTGCTGTGGACTCGCGACAGTTATGCCCTGGTGGGCGACACGATTCGCGGAGCGTCGGGTGAGCGGTTGGCCATCGCCGGATCGACGGCGCTGGTCCTCGCCGGCGTCCTCGCTGCCGTGGCGCTGATGCTCGGCGACGCGCACCAGTTCGGTTTCCAACTCCCGCGCGACACCTTCTCGATTGTCACCCTGCTGCTCTCGCTGTTCGGTTGCGCGTCCCTGGCGCGGATCGATTTGCCGTCGGAGGACGTCTGGCACTTCCTGCGGCACGACTACGCCTGGCTGAAGATCTCCGCGGTCGCCCTGGCGGCACTGCCGGCGCTGATGTCGTTCCTGCGGCCGCGCAACCTGTCTCGCGCTCTCACCCTGGGGTGGGCGCTCGGCGGACTGGCCGTCTGCTTCTTCTTCTACTCCCAGGGCGAGAATCTCGACGACGCCGGTGTGGCGACGGCGGTGAACTCCGCTGCCACACCGGTCATTCTGTTCGCGGCCACCCTGCTCGGCTCGATCGTCATCAACGCCGTGGCGCTGGCCAAGTCTCACCGCTGAGGCCCGGCCCGGGCGTCGGTGCGAATCGCCCCCGATTGCGACCATGTGAGCGCTGTTCGCAGCTGCGCACACTGTGCGCTAGCCTGGCGGGGCGGGCCGTCGGAGGCCCTGCGAGGAGGGGTTTCGATGGCCGGACCGCAACCGAGTCCGACGGTATGGGCGCGGCCGCGTCGGGAACGGCCCGCCTTGACGGTGGAACGCATTGTGGACGAAGCGGTTTCGCTGATGGATGCCGAGGGCATCGACGCGCTGACCATGCGGGCCCTCGGCGCGCGGCTGGGAGCCGGGGCGACGTCGATGTATCGGCATGTGGCCAATCGCGAGGAGCTGCTCGAACTGGCGGTGGATCGGGCCTATGCCGAAATTCGCGTGCCGCGGTGTGAGCAGCCGGAGCACTGGCGCGAGGCCGTGAGCGGTTACGCGCGCAGCATGCGGTCGATGGTCGCGCGGCACGGCTGGATCGCCGCCGCGCTGCCCGGGGTCGGGCTGTACTACCTGGGCCCGAATGTGCTGCGCCTGAGCGAGAGTCTGAACCAGGTGTTCGAGGTCGCGGGCTTCCCCGCCGCCGAGATCGATATGGCCATCACGGCCGTGCTGGGCTATGCGGTCGGCATGTGCGTCGCGGAATCGGCGTGGTTGACCAAGGTCGGTCGCAGCGGCAAATCCGAGCAGGAGTGTCTCGCCGAGTTGCAGCCGGTGATCGAGCGGGCGCTGGCCGACCATCCGCGGATCGCGCAATTGCGTGCGGCGCGTGGGGAAGTCGACATTCGCGCCGTGCGTGACGCCAAGTTCAACTACGGGCTGGACCGGATGCTCGACGGCCTGCGGAGCAGACCGATCGGCGGGGCGGCGTGACCAAGGGCTGGTACGGGCGTGCGGCCGAAGTCGCGGCGATTGATGCTCTCCTGCGCGGCGCGGAGGCGGGACACAGCGGCGCCCTCGCGCTGATCGGTGACACGGGGGAGGGCAAGACCGCACTGCTGGACCGCGCGGCCGCACTGGCGGGCCCGGGTTGGCAGATCCTGCGGTGCGCCGGGGCGGAGTGCGAATCCGAGCTTCCCTTCGCCGGCCTGCAATGGCTGCTGACCTCGGGCGCGCGCGGCTGTCGCGACCTGCCGATCGGAGCCCTGCCCCCGGGACAGGCCGCGGCGCTGCGGGGAGCGATCGGGTTGGCGCCGCCGCCGGCCGCTGTCGACGTATTCCAGATTGGGCTGGCGCTGCTGTCCCTGCTGGGCGAACTGTCGGCGGCCGGACCGGTGCTGTGCCTCGTCGACGACGCGCAATGGCTGGATCAGGCGACGACCGATACGCTGCGCTTCACCGCGCGCCGCCTGGGCAGCGAGGGCGTGGTCATGGTCTTCGCGGCTCGTCCCGAACCCTTCGGTGCCCGGCCCGAATTCGCGGTGCCCGGTGTGCGCACCATACGTCCCGCGCCGCTGGACGACGAAGCGGCCCGGCGGCTGCTCGACGACCACTGGCCGGAGTTGGAAAGCGAGGTGCGGGAACGGATTCTGGTCGAGGCCAGTGGAAATCCGCTGGCGCTGCTGGAACTTCCGAGCATGGATCCGGACGTGCTGCGGTTGGGCCCGTTGCCGCTGCCGGACCGCCTGCGCGCCGGATTCGAGCACCGGACGGCGTCGCTGTCCGTTCCGGCGCGGACCGCGCTGCTGGTGGTCGCGGCCGAGGAGACCGGTGATCTCGGCCTGATCCTGCGGGCGCTGGGCGAAATCGGGCTCCCCGAACGGGCATTGGTCGAGGCCGAAGCGTCGGGCATGGTGACCGTCGATGACGGGCGGGTCCGATTCCGGCACCCGCTGCAGCGGGCCGCCCTCTACCACGCCGCCGTCTTCACCGACCGGCGCGCGGTGCACACCGCGCTCGGCGCGGCCCTGCTCGACGAACCCGACCGCCGCGTCTGGCATCTCGCCGCTGCCACCACCGGATCGGACGAAACCCTCGCCGCCGCACTGGAAACCGCGGCCGAGCACGCGTGTGAGCAGTCCGGGTACTGTGCGGCCTCGGCCGCCATGGAACGCGCCGCCGGCTTCACCCCGGAGCCGGCGCGGCGCGGCGCGCGTTTGGCCCGGGCCGTCGAGTGGGCGGCCCAGGCGGGGCGGGCCGCCACCGCCCTGCGGCTGGCCCGGGCCGCCGAGGCGCTGCCGCTCTCGTGCGAATCCCGCGCCCGACTCGGTGCGGCCCGCGCGCGGATCGCCTTCGACGACGGCGCGATCGGCAAGGCGCGCGAGCTCCTGATGGCGGCCGCGGCCGAGGTCGCCGGCCCCGAGCCCGAGCGCGCGGCGGCCATTCTGCTCGAGGCCGGCCGCGCGGCCTACCGGCAGGGCGAACTGGACGGCCTCCGGCGGGTGCGGGAGCGGATGGCCGGATTGCCGCTTCCCCCTGAGCGATCGGCGACCTGGCTCGGGGTGCTGGACGGTCCGCTGCGGCTGCACGCCGGTGATCTCGTGGGCGGCATCGCGGGGATTCGCGCGTCGATGGCGTCGATCCGGACCCTGGACGCCGACTCGCTGTCGGTGCGACTGGTGCTGGCCGGGCAGGGATTGATCATCGGTGATGTGGCCGACGCCCGCGATCACGCGTTCGAGTTGGTGGAAGCCATCCGCGAGCGTTGCATGATCGGCTGGTTCCCGGCGGCCGCGGTGTTCCTCGGCAATGCCGAGCTCTTGCTGGGCCGGTTGCGCGAGGCCGACGCGGCGCTGACCGAGGGTCTGCGCATCGCGCGCGATATCGATCAATCGAGCCGGATAGCGCACGCCGAGGGCCTGCTCGCGCTGCTCGCGGCCATGCGCGGTGACGAGCGGGAATGCCGTGACCTCGCCGAGCGCGGCCGGCACTCCGGGCGCGGCGACACCACCTTCACCGACGTCACCCACCGCGAATGGGCGCTGGGCCTGCTGGATCTGGGGCAGGGCCGCAACGAGGCGGCCCTGGACCGGCTCGAGGCCCTCTACCAGACGCCGGATCGGTTGCGCGGGAACTGGGTTCACCTGCTGCGCGACCTGGTGGAGGCCGCCGTGCGGCTGCGCCAGCCCGAACGCGCGGCTGCCGCGATGGCCGAAATCGAACGCTGGGCGGACGCCCTGGGCTCGCCCTTCGCGGAGGCCATCGCGCTGCGCGGCCGGGCCGCCCTCGACGGCGACGGTGACGCCTATGAGAACGCCCTGAAATTGCAAGCGGCCGAAGGGATCTGGTACGACCACGCCCGCACCGCCCTGCTGTACGGGGAATGGCTGCGCCGGGAGCGGCGGCGTGCCGACGCGCGCGTCCACCTGCGGCGGGCGGCGGAGACCTTCGACCGACTCGGCGCGGCGGTCTGGGCCGAGCGCGCTCGCGTCGAACTGCGCGCGGCCGGGGAGAGCCTGGACCCCGCGCCCGTCACCGATCTGACCGCTGGCCTCACCCCGCAGGAACTTCAGGTGGTCCGCCTGGCGGCCGCGGGCGCCACCAACAAGGAAATCGCCGCCCGCCTGTTCCTGAGCCCCAAAACCGTTGGCCACCATCTGTATCGGGCCTTCCCGAAACTGGGCGTGACCAGCCGCATGGAACTGGCCCGCCTGAATCTGGAGTGACCCGCGGCAGCGCCCATTTCGAGCAGGACAGCCTATTTCGAGCCGGACAGCCAGCGCCGGAGACGGCCGGAGGATGCGGGCTTGCGCGGGTTTCGCCGCGCCTGTTCTACCCAGGCGGGCAAGGGTTCTCGTGCCGCGAGCCACGGGTGGGGTGGGCCGCCGACGTAGGTTGCCACGATCCCGCCGGTGATGGCGGCGGTGGTGTCGGTGTCGCCGCCCGCGGCGATGCAGGTGGCCACGGCGGCTCGGTAGTCGCCGAGATGGGTTGCGGCGGACCAGATCGTGAACGGGACGGTGTCCTGGGCGGTCACTCGGACACCATTGCCGAGCTCGGCGGCGGCCTGCTCGATCGAGGCACCGAGGAGGGTGCGGGCGCGGTGAATCAGGCGGGTTGTCTCGCCGGGGTCGAGGCGGTCGAGCAGGGCGGTAATGAATTGCTCTGGGGTGGGGCGGGTTTCGGTACGGCGGGCGTGCGCGGCCAGGGCGGCCGCGTGTGCGATGGCGAGTGCGCCGGAGATGCCCTCCGGGTGGGCGTGAGTCACCTGGGCTGACCGGATGGCTTGGGCGGCAAGCTTTTCCGGATCGTCGAAGTAGTAGGCGCCCAGGGGAGCGACCCGCATGGCCGCGCCATTGCCGCAGGAGCCCTGGCCGCCGAACGCGGCCGCGGTGACCTCCCGCCAGGGCGTGCCGCGCCGGATGCGGCCCAGTGTGTCCACGGTCATGAAGCCGTAGTCGCGGCGCTGGTCGATGCGCTCGGCGAAGGCCGCGGCCAGTCGATCCTGGTCCAGCTCACCGTATTCGAGCAGTTCGGCGACGACGGTCGAGGCCATTTCGGTGTCGTCGGTCCACTCCCACCGTCCGGGCGGCAGCTCACCGGTGGCGAGTTCGGCGAGCGGGCGGCGCAGGACGGGGAATTCGGCCCCGACCGCGTCGCCTACGGACAGTCCGTTCAACGCGTCGAGCATCAGGTCGGCATGCATCGGGTTCGATGGTAACCAACCGCGAAGTCTGCAAGGTTTTCGTAAGCCGATTGTGAGTGTCGGTGGCCAGGCTTACCGTGTGGATGGTCGGACATTGGCGGTTGCGAGGGTGGGTGTTGATGGCTGCGGACGTGATCGGCAAGTACGGGCGGGTGACGGCCGCGATCACGCCCGGCCATCTCGGCGAGGTCGTGATCGAGGTGCGGTTCGGAACCGAACGGTTCCTGGCCCGCGCCGCCGACGGTGAATCGACGATCCCCAAGCACGCCCAGGTACTCGTGGTCGACAGCCTGGGCGGGCGCACAGTAGAAGTCGTTCTCGTGAAATAGAAGGTGCACCGTGGATGTCCTGGTCTTTGCGTTGGTCGGGATCACACTGTTCGCGCTGGTCGTGCTGGTGACGCTGTTCCGCATGGCGTGGCGCGTCGCCGAACCCGATGAGGCGCTGATCATCTCGGGCTTTCGAGCCGGAACCGGGCCGGGCGGGTCGGGTGAGAGCATGGGGTTCCGCATTGTCACCGGACGCGGCTGCCTGGTCGCCCCCGGGCTCACCAAGGTCCGCCGAATCTCGTTGGAGGCGCACGAATCCCAGATCGTGGTGCCGTGTGTGAGCCGCCAGAAGATCAACCTGCAGCTCACCGGCGTGGTCATGTACAAGGTCGGCGACGATTACTCCTCCATCGCCAATGCCGCCCGCCGCTTCCTGGATCGGCCCGCGGACGAGCTCGAGACCAAGGTGCAGAACGTCTTCATCGGTCACCTGCGCGCCATCGCGGGCTCGATGACCGTGGAGGACATGATCAGTGATCAGGACAAGTTCTCCGAACAGGTCCGGGATCGCTGCTCGCACGAGATGGAGTCCTTCGGTCTGGTGATCGACTCCTTCCAGATCCAGTCCATTGCCAGCGAGTCGAATTACATTGCCAACCTGGCGGTTCCGCATCAGGCGGAGGTCGAGCAGCACGCCCGCATCGCGCGCGCCCTGGCCGAGCGCGAGGCCATCGCGCAGGAGCAGGCCGCCCAGGCGCAGGTGGCGCTGTCGGTGCGCGACACCCAGATCAAGAAGGCGGGCTACCAGGCCGAGGTGGACCGGGCCACCAAGGAGGCCCAGCAGCAGGGCCCGCTGGCCGAGGCCACCGCGCGTCAGGCCGTGGTCGAGGTCGCCACCCGGGTCGCGCAGCTCGAGGCCCAGCAGAAGGAGCAGCAGCTCCAGGTCGAGATCCGCAAGCCCGCCGACGCCGAGGCCTACCGGCAGACCACCCTGGCCGCCGCGTCGCGTGACGCCCGCATCAGCCAGGCCGAGGCCGACGCCCAGGAGACCCGCCTGCGTGCCGAAGCCGCTGCGGCGCAGACGAAATTGCAGGCGCTGGCCGAGGCCGAGTCGATCAAGGTGCGGGCCGCCGCGCAGGCCGAGGCCACCCGGCTGACCGGTCAGGCCGAGGCCGACGCCATTCAGGCGCGCGGTCTCGCCGAGGCCGAGGCCGTGCGCGCCCGCATGGCCGCGGAGGCGGCGGGCATCCAGCAGCGCGCCGAGGCCATGAGCAAGAACCAGGAGGCGGTGATCGCCCAGCAGGTCGCGGAGAATCTGCCGGAAATCGTCGCGGCGGCGGCGAAGCCGTTCGAGCACGTCGGCCAGTTCACCGTGCTCAATGGCGCACAGGGCGTCACCTCGGCGCTGGCCGAGATCATCCAGCAGGCGGGCACGCTGACCTCGATGGCCCGCGAATCCCTGCTCCCCGCCCTGAAAACCGAACCGGCTACCAACGGTGAGGTGAAGCTCACCTCGTAAACCGTTCGCGCCTCGTAAACCGTTCGCGCACAGCCCGACCGCCACGTGGCGGCCGGGCTGTCGTGCGTTCTAGTCCCGGTTGTGGTGGGCGGCGGCCCATTCCTTGCTCCAGGTGCGCACGGCGTCGAGGACCGGCTCGAGCTTGGTGCCGACCGGGGTCAGGGCGTAGCGGATTTCCACGGGTCGGGCGACGGTGATCTGGCGTTCGACGACCTCGGCCTGCTCGAGTTCCTTGAGGCGTTGGGAGAGCATGGCGTCGGTGATGCGGGGGATGCGGTCGCGCAGTTCGTTGAAGCGGGCGGGTCCGGCCAGGAGGTGCTGGAGGATCACGCCCGTCCAGCGCTTGCCGATCAGTTCGATGGCGGTATGGAAGTCCGGCTCGCTCATGGCTCCATCTTTACATGCTGTAGCGCGATACACACTTGATAGTGCACTATAAAAAACATAGTCTGCTCTTGGTAGTTGAGTAGAAGCTCCTCGGGGAGGAAACGACATGACCACACAGCGCATGGGCGAGCTGGAATTCTTCGTGGGACGGTGGGACGCGCCCGGCGTCTTCCACGAAACCCCTTTCGGCGCACGCAAACCCATCGATATGCGCATCGACACCGTGCGTGAGCCCGGCGGATTCTGGATCACCCTGAACACCGCCGAGCTGCCCACGCCGGACAATCCGGCGCCGCTGAGCGCCCGCTACGTCTGGGGATACGACTCGGCCACAGACGAATTCGTGGCCGACTGGTACGACAGCAATGGCGGGCGCGGAGTCCAGCGGTCCAAGGGTTGGGAAGGGGATCGGCTGGTGTTCCTCGGCACGATCACCATGAACGGTGCCACCGTTCCGCTGCGCGACACCTTCACCCGCCGGGGGCCCGACGCCTACCACCACATCGGTGAAATCGATTTGGGCGCAGGGTGGATCGCGGTGGACGAGGAAGAGGCGGTTCGGCGGGAGGCTCGGGCATGAGCATCGATATCGGGATCGCGTCACTGGCCGATCTACAACCGGTCACGGTGGACGGCAGTATGCGCGGCGCGGCCGAGCGGGTCGAGCAGATCGTGTCGTTGGGGGTGCTGGCGGATCGGTTGGGGCTGGATCACTTCGGGTTGGGGGAGCATCACAATGAGGACTTCGTGGTGTCGTCACCCGCTGTGGTGTTGGCCGCTATCGCCGCTCGTACCAGCAGAATTCGGCTGACCAGCTCGGTCACCACACTGGGGGCGCTCGACCCGGTGCGGGTCTATCAGGACTTCGCGACGCTCGATCTGCTGAGTGCGGGGCGCGCGGAGATCACCGTGGGGCGCAGCGCGTATCCGGAACCGTTCACGCTGTTCGGGGCCGACATGAGCCGCTATGACGAGCTGTTCGCGGAGAAGCTGGATCTGTTGCTGCGCATACGATCCGAGCCTCGGGTGACATGGCAGGGTGAGTTCCGGCCCGAGTTGGCGGACGCCGTCGTCACACCGCGAGCCGTCCAGGATCCGCTGCCCGTGTGGCTGGGTGTCGGCGGCACGCCGGGCAGTGCCGCGCGGGCCGGAAGACTGGGCCTGCCAATGGTTCTCGGCTACATCGGCGGCTCACCCGACCGCCTGCGAGTCCTGGCCGAGATCTACCGGGAGGCGGGCGAGCAATCCGGCAATGCCGACAAGCTGCGACTGGGTGTCGCCCTGCACTACTTCGGTGCGCCCACCATGGCCGAGGCCGCCGCCACCTATCGCTACTACTACGACTTCCTGCGCCCCAAACACCCCGGCGGTGGCGGATTCATCGTGACGCCACGGCAATTCCAGGAGGGCCTGCGGGCCGGTCGGCACCTGATGATCGGCACCGGCGAGCACGTCACGGCCAAACTCGCCGAGCTGTACGAGGCGGTGCGCTTCGATCGGGTTCAGGCCCTGGTGGATTGGGGTGGGCTGCCCCGGGAAGCGGTCGAGGAGTCCGTGCACCGGCTCGGCGAGGAGATCGCACCGAGCCTGCGCGGCCTGCGGTCGCGGCCGGAAGGGGTGCCGTCACCGGTGTGACAGGGCATCCAGCGACTCGACCAGACCCTCCCAGCTCACGCGGTCGTTCTCGGTGTCGCCGTGAGGATTTCGGAAGGTGTGGAGGTAGAGGGCGACCTCGGTGAGATCCCAGCGGAGACGGTACATGTCGAGCAGGTCGGGGATCAGCGCGCGGCCGGTGCGGGCGGTGTATTCGCGCTGGGCCGTGCCGTCGGTGGGGGAGAGGTCCCAGAGGTCGCGCTCGGGTGGGGCGATGCGCGCGGACTCCCAGTCGATGAGGACGAATCCGGACGGCGTCCTCATGGTGTTGGCGGCGTGCGGTTCCCCGTGGGTGAGGACGGCGCGGGCGGGCTGGGAGCGCGCGAGATCGGTGTAGCCGTCGTAGCGGTCGAGCGCGCGTCGGATGTGGTCGCGGTGTTCGGCGATCCGTTGGGCCGCGCGCAGGGTGTACGGCCCGGTGACTTCGGCTGTGCTGCAGGGAGTCTCGAGCTCGCGCTCGAGCTCCTTCCTGCGGTCGATCTCGAATTCGTCGACCAGGGCCGCCGACCACAGCTCCGGTGCGGACGAGTGCAGCGCGATGAGCATGTCCAACACGGCATTCAGGTGGCCGGTCTCCCGGTATTCGCCGAAGGCGAAGCCCTCGCCGTCGATGTGGGAATACAGCGAGACCGCGAACTCGGTGCCGAGCGGCGCGATCGAGTGCCCGTCGAGTGTCGGCTTCGGCGCGATGACGAACTCGAAACCGTTGTCCCTCAGTCGGATGGCGGTTTCCAATGCCCCCGCGAGCGCTTCGAAATCGACCGATCGAGCCTCGTCCACGGTCACGAACCACCGCGTGCCGCCGCTACCCACCTCCCAGTGGTGGCTGCCGAACCCGACCGCCCGATACTCGAGCCGGTCCGCCACGATCCCCCAGCTCTCCCCGCAACACCCGAGCCAGATCGTCCTCACGAAAGCCATCCGGTGGATTCAGCACGATCCCGACCCTAGCCGCCGCCCGCGCTGCGTCCGCGTCCCGGCAGGTCGGTCCACGGTCAGCACCGCAAATCCGGATCTGCGGCGAATCGGGAATGATATATCCTCATTCGCGGAAAAATGGGCGGGATAGTTCCGCGGACTCGCCTACGCTGGGTTGATGAGCGTGCCCGATCTGCCAGCGGAATTGGTCGAACTCCTCGGCCGGTACGAGTTCGCCTTCCTGGTCAGCATCGGCGAACTCGGCCCCCACACCACCCCGCAGCAACCCGCCCTGGTCGGCGGCGTCTTCACCATTGCCGCCCCCGGACCCGTCACCTGCCGCAATATCACCGCGAATCCGGCCGTCACCCTGCTGTGGCCGCCGTCGCCCACCGACACCCACGCCCTCATCATCGACGGCCACGCCACCCTGCGGGACTTCACCCTCGAGATCGCGCCCACCCTGGCCGTCCTCCACCACACCGGAAACGCCGCCGCTGGTTCCCGCCGCTGTGCCGACTGCCGCCGCTTTCACCTGGCCCCACCGTCGCTGCTACGAACCACGTGAACGCCACAGCGCCGTGACCTGCGAAAAGTTTCCTTCGCCGGGCGAGGGGCGTCTGCCTGTACATGCGAAAACTATTCGAATCCACGCTGCTCTCGCTCGATGGGGCGGTCCGCGATCCCGGCTCCTGGGCACTGCAATACTTCACCGAGGAGAGCCAAGCCGATGCGGTGGCGCGCCTGGGCCACAGTGACGCGATGGTGATGGGCCGCACCACCTATGCGGCCCTCGCCGCGCAATGGGCGCACGCCGATGGCGAATTCGCCGCGGCGATCAACGCGATCGCCAAGTACGTCTCATCCTCGACGCTCGTCGATCCGGAATGGTCCAACACCACGGTGATCACGGGGAATCCGGAGGAAGCGGTCGCGAAGCTGAAGGCCGAGGGGGACGGGGATCTGACGATGTACGGGCATGGACACTCAGCCGCACCTTGTGGGCGCACGGATTGGTGGATGAGCTCATCCTGTCGGTGCATCCGAAATCCGGTGTCGTCGTGCTGGAGTACGTGGTCGTCAACCAGGAGTGAGCGGTGTCGGCGGTCGACTCCGACCTCAGCCGTGCGTTTTGCACATCGAGGTCGTGACGCGCGCACTACAGCGCGGCTTTCGCGAGTGCGACGGTGTTCTTGTTCGAGATGACTCGCAAAGGAAAGAGCACCATGAATATCGCGTACCACGTCGTCGGAGTCGTTGCGGCACTGTGGATCGGCTTCTCCGGCTTCTCCCTGTTCACCCGCAAGCAGTTCGTGGTCGAACCGCTCGAGCAGTACAGCGTCCCCGCCTCGTGGTGGAACTGGCTGGCCCTGGCCAAATCCGCTGGTGCGCTGGGGCTGATCGTCGGTTTCTTCCTCCCGCCGATCGGCATCGCGGCCGCCATCTGCCTCGTTCTCTACTTCCTTGGCGCCTCGGCCACCTCCATTCGCGCCGGGCACGCGGCCTCGGCCATCTTCCCGGTGCTCTACCTCGTCCCCGCCGCCGCAACGATGGCGCTCCAGCTCGCCAAGTGACGCCAGGGGGAGGCCTCGGCGTTCAGTTCACCGGTGTGGCGTAGCCGCGGATGGTGTCCTCGATCGGTCGCCGAGCCCTCGGATCACCGAAAGGCTCGGCGCCATCGAGGATTTCATCCAAGATGGCGGCACGGTCGAGCGTCGCGGGAACGC
Source organism: Nocardia sp. CDC153 (assembly GCF_035818515.1). Classification (NCBI taxonomy): domain Bacteria; kingdom Bacillati; phylum Actinomycetota; class Actinomycetes; order Mycobacteriales; family Nocardiaceae; genus Nocardia; species Nocardia sp. CDC153. Next base: position 676,570 of record NZ_JAYKYU010000001.1, read on the forward strand.
GATGCGCCTCCCGCGCGCTCACCACGACCGCCAGCAGAACCGCCGCGTAAACCCGCGAGCGCGGCGCGGTCAGCCGCCACCCACACCGCTCCAACTCCCGAATCCGCGCCTCCACGGCTTCGAGCACATCCTGAATCACCTGCAGCTCGATCGGCTCGAGATCATCGCACGGCATGGCGGCCCGCCAATCGGACTGTGCCACTACCGAACAACGCCACCTCGAGCATGGCGAGGGCATACCGCCACGCGCCACACGTGCGTCTCCGATGCGGGGTCGGCCGCCGCCGCACGGCCCGCCCACCCCTGCGCTCGGACTCGATGCGCTCGACAATCGACTGGACCGACCACGGGTTCTCGCCGGACATCGCGATCTTCCTCCCTGTCGCAGTGGAGCTTTCAGCACACCACCGACATAGAACCGGGTGTCGCAGAATCGGGTACCCGATCGAAAGTCACCCGAAGGCCCACCGCGATATCCGATAATGGTCTCCGCAGCACCCGATTTCGTGACCTGATCCACCCGGTTTCGATGATGAGGGAAGTCGGCATGGCCAGCGGTGATGACCACGACGAGGCGGAGGGTGCCTCGGGCTCCACCTTGCCCAGGCGGCAACTCGGTCGCTTTCTGCGGGAGTGTCGGGAGGCGAACGGCTTCACGATCGCCGCGGCGGCAAAGCTTGCGGATCTCTCCGCGTCCGCTTTGCAGCGGATCGAGGCTGGGCAAACGCAAAAAGTGCGCAAACAGGACGTGCGTGCGCTCTGTGAGGTGTACGGGGTCGACTCCGAAGAGCTGCGTGCCGCAATGGATCTGGCGGCGATCGCGCGAACCCAGAGTTGGTACCACGCGTACGGCGGGCTGTACTCGGACGCATTCAACATGTACACCGGCCTCGAGGTCGCGGCGAACCGGCTGACCACCTATCACGAACACATACCGGGACTGCTGCAAACCGCCGACTACGCCAGGGCGGTAATCGGCGCGTACCCCGGATTCACCAGTCGCGCCGATATCGATCGCAGGGTCGAGCATCGAATGAAGCGGCAGGCCATCGTGACTCGCAAGACCCACCCCGTCGAACTGGAGGTGCTGCTACACGAATCCGCGTTGCATCGCGTGATTGGTAGCCGGTCGATCATGGCCGCTCAACTGCGGCATCTCGCCGAAGTCTCCAAACTGCCGAACGTGCAGGTGCGAATCCACCCATTCGCCGCCGGGCTGACGTGGGGCATGCCGCGCGGCTCGTTCACCCTCCTCGAGTTCGAGCCCGACGGCGAACGCGGCGAACCCCCGGTCGTGTACATCGAAGGCGGCCCTACCCAGGACGTCTACCTGGAAAAGCCCGACGAGGTCCGGCTATACAGTGAACTTGCCGCGGCAATTCGCAGCGCCACGCTGGAGGACGGATCGACTCGGGAACTGATTCGCCGGGTCATCAAGGAGTACGAACATGGCCAACACTGATCTTCACGCAGCCACGTGGTTCAAGAGTAGTCACAGTGGGAGCCAAGGCGACTGCGTCGAGGTGGCGTGGCTCGGGGGAGGGGCCGTGGGGGTGCGGGATTCGAAGAATCCCACCGGTCCGGCGCTGGTTTTCGCGGCGGGCCAATGGGATTCGTTCACGGCCGGGGTGGTGGCCGGGGTGTTCGATTGTTAGCGGCGGCAGTCTGCCGGCTACGCCGACCATGATGGTGAGGGGTCACGCTCTGCTGGCCTTCGTGCCATGAGCTTGCTGTCGATCTGTCGGGGACAGGCGCTGACAATGATCCAGCCGAACTCGTCGTGACCCTTGCCCTGACCTACGGCAGTGGCTCATAGGATTCGACTCTCGCTGCCAGCTGAGCGGTGAAGGTCCGATCGGCGACGAGCATATGCCGCTCGTAGCAGATGAACTCCGACTGCTGTGTGGCAGAGCATAAATCACTGTCGAGCTCGGCTATTCGCTTCTCCAGCGAGGCTACTCGATGTCGCAATAGTCGGGCCGTCTCTTCCGCCGAGCCGACTTCGTTCAGGAACGAGAGTGCCGCGCGGTAGCGGGGGAATTCCCGCTCCGGCTCGGAGAGCCAGGCACGCAGCCAGTCCCGCATTTCCTGCGTACCGGCTTCGGTAATGCGGTAGATGGTGCGTACGGGCCGGTTGCCCTCTCGCTCGGCCCCGGCGATCTCGATTAACCGTTGTCGCAGGAGGATTTCCACCGCGTTGTAGAGCGCGCCGAAGCTGATCCGGACGCTACTGTCCCTGCCGCTCTCTTGGAGTGTCCGCGAGATCTCGTACGGGTGCATCGGCCGCTGCCGCAACTGTACGAGGACGGCCAGCATCAGCGCGTTGATCCGCCGAAAAGGCTGTCCTGCCATGTCTGTCTCCTCGAGGAACGGTGCCTGGGTGCTCGCGGGTGTTACGCGGCCGCCCAACTGTGCGACGCGATGAGGGCAATGCGACGCTCGGGGTGAATCCATCGCACCGCGGCGGGGCATTGCGGTGGCGTGACTGGGGTGCCGCCCATGACCCGGGACAGTACGAGCAGCACAGCCGCCAGTTCGGTATCGGTCGGCTCGCCGTGCTCGATGCGTATGACCGGAAGTTGTTCTTGCACTGAGTTCTACTTTCTCTCGACATGCGCTCGACGCGCTGAGGATGGCCTCACTGTGGCTGGTTGCCATGTTTGCGCAAGGGCAGTTCCGCGTGCTTGTTGCGCAGCATTGCCAGGCCGCGGATCAGTACGGCCCGAGTGTCGGCGGGGTCGATGACGTCGTCGACCAGTCCGCGCTCGGCCGCGTAGTACGGGTGTATGAGCTCGGTGCGATATTCCTTGATCTTTTGCTGCCGCATGGCATCCGGGTCGTCGGCCGCCTTGATGTCGCGGCGGAAGATGACATTCGCCGCCGCCTCGGCGCCCATGACGGCGATCTCGTTGCTCGGCCAGGCCAGAGCGAGATCAGCTCCGATCGAGCGCGAATCCATCACGATGTACGCGCCGCCGTAGGACTTGCGGAGGACGACCGACACCCGCGGGACTGTGGCATTGCAGTAGGCGTAGAGCAGTTTGGCGCCGTGCCTGATGATGCCGCCGTGCTCCTGTGCCACGCCTGGCAGAAAGCCGGGCACGTCGATCAGGGTGACCAGTGGGATATTGAAGGCGTCGCAGGTCTGCACGAACCGCGCCGCCTTCTCGGCGGCGACGATGTCGAGCACACCGGCCAGGACGCTGGGCTGATTGGCCACCACCCCGACCGCGTGCCCGCCCAAATGAGCCAGTGCGCACACCACATTGGTCGCCCAGTGTTCCTGCACTTCGAACAACAGTCCCTCGTCCACTATCTCTTCGATAACCGCCCGCACGTCGTAGGGCTGATTGCCGTCAGTGGGGACCAGGTCGTAGAGACACTCGACACGGCGGTCGGAGGGATCGGCGCTCGGTGCACTCGGTGGCTGCTCCCGGTTGTTGGACGGCAGCATCGAGAGCAGCGCACGAACATCGTGCAGGCATGATGGCTCGTCATCGTAGGCGAAGTGGGTGACACCGGAGACCTGTGAGTGCACATCCGCGCCGCCGAGACCGTTCATGGTCACGTTCTCACCGGTGACCGCGGCCACCACATCGGGGCCGGTGATGAACATTTGTGCGGTCTCGCGCACCATGAAGATGAAATCGGTGAGCGCTGGACTGTACGCGGCACCGCCCGCGCACGGTCCAAGGATCACGCTGATCTGGGGAATCACCCCGGATGCCTTGGTATTTCGCTGGAAGATGCCCCCGAATCCGGCGAGCGCGCCGACCCCCTCCTGGATGCGGGCTCCGGCCCCGTCGTACAAACCGACCAGCGGTGCGCCCGCTCCGATGGCCAGATCCATGAGCTTGTGGATCTTCTGTGCGTGAGCCTCGCCCAGTGCGCCACCCAGAATACGGAAGTCCTGTGCGAACACGAACACTGTCCGCCCGTCGACGGTGCCCCATCCGGTCACCACCCCGTCGGTATGGTGGCGGCGGTCTTCGAGCCCGAATCCTGTTGCGCGGTGCCGCCGTAACTGCTCGATCTCCTGGAACGACCCTTCGTCCAGTAGGAGGGCGATGCGTTCGCGTGCGGTGAGTTTGCCCTTGTCGTGTTGGCGCTGCGATGCAGCCGGGTCGGGGCCGTCCAGCACCGATCGTTTCAGTCTGTCGAGCTCCTCGACGCGGTCCCGCATGGCTGTCCTCGCTGTAGGTGTGCTGTCCCGCGGTCACCGCTGCCGCGGGGTTGGAATCGGGCACTCTGTCGATTCCGCTGTGCCCCAAGGCTATTCATGGTGGTCGGAACGCTCCTCGAATTCCACTGGAGTCGATGCTCCGGCGAGGTGCTTGATCTGCGGATATCTGTTGACGTGCAACAGAGTCGGTCGATGTCTGTATGATGGCCTCGATCGCCCTTCGAGCTCGGCACGAGTCGATCTCCCAAGAGTGTGGCTTGGGTGTACACGGCCCAATCGAGCAGGCGCTCTTTTGTATGTTGCGTGATTATTGGGGGATAGTGGAGTGAAGATCCGCATTCTTGGACCTTTTCAAGTGACAACTTCTACAGGCGCTGATATCACACCTTCGGCGCCGAAGCTGCGAGCAGTTCTCGCGCTTTTGGCGCTTAATGCGGACACCGTGGTTCGCATTGATCAGTTGATGTCCGAGTTATGGGAGGATAATCCGCCCAGGAGTGCCAGCACCACATTACAAACATACATCTATCAATTGCGCAAGCTGCTGCGGAACACATCGCAGTCGGATGATTTCCTGGAGACAACGCAGACCGGATACATACTGCGTATTCCGACGGACACGTTGGACGCCAAGATCTTCGAGGATCGCGTGGCGGCTGGGCGTGAGCATCTCAACGCGGGCAACCTGAACCACGCGGCGGCCGGATTGGCCGCAGCGCTGGAAATGTGGCGGGGACCGATGCTGGGCGCAGCCAGCATGGGGCCGATCCTGCAGGCGGAAACGGTGCGCCTGGAGGAATTGCGCAAAACCGCACTGGAACAGCGATTCGACGCTGATCTGGAACTCGGGCGACACCGGCAACTCATCGGCGAGCTTGCCGCTCTGGTGGCCGAGAATCCGATGGACGAGGGAATTCGCTACCGACAGATGCTGGCGATGTATCGCTCGGGCCGCCGGGTCGAGGCGCTCACGTCCTATCAGCAACTCCGTACGGTGCTGTCCGAGGAGCTCGGGCTCGAGCCCTGTATGGAGCTACAGAAATTGCATCTGTGCATTCTCGGTGAAGATCCTGTGCTCGATTACGTCGAGTCGTCGAATGCCGGTCGCATGGGCACACTGCTGGGAGTGCGCCCGCGGCAATTACCGCCGGATGTCGCCCTGGTCGGCAGAGACGCCCAGATCCGCGAAGTCGAGCGAATTTTCGGCACGCGAGACAGCGGATCCGTCGTCGTCGAGATCAGCGGGGCGCCGGGCGCCGGTAAGACATCGCTGGCCATTCGTGCCGGACATGCGGTTAAGGACGATTTCCCGGATGGTCAGCTATGGGCCGAATTATGTACCGCCGATGGTGAATTGGTGACTGCGGGTGAGGTGCTCGGCGATTTTCTGCGTGCGGCGGGGTTCGCGGATTCGCGGATTCCGAATGATACGAACATGCGCGCCCGCATGTTCCGGAGCTGGACCGCGACGAATCGGGTTCTGATCGTGCTGGACGATGTGGTCCGGGCCGACCAGGTGCTGCCGTTGCTCCCAGGCGGCACCGGTTCCGGTGTCATTGTCGTCAGCCGCCGGGTGCTGGGTCTGCGGCCGACCGGCGTCGTACGGGCCACCCCGCTGACCCGGCGGGCGTCCTCGCGGATGTTGGCCAACCTGCTCGGCGCGGATCGCATCGGCGACGACATCGCCGCCGCCACCCGAATCATCGAGTCGTGCGAAGGCAATGCCGCGGTATTGCAGGCGATTTGTGACACGCTGCTGCAGCGACCGCATTGGCCGCTGGACCGGGTGCTGGAGGAAGCGACGCTCGACACCGTGCCGGGACACTTTTCACCGACGCGGCAGCCGGGCCGGGAGGTATTGCTCAAGATACTCGGCCGCACCCACGATCTGTTGTCGGCGGCCGCGCAGTCGGCGTTCCACACGCTGGTAGTTCTCGATGGTCCGGTATCGAAGCTGATGGCGGCCCAGATGCTCTGTGCGACCAATGATTACGCGGAGGCGGTACTCGAGGAGCTGGTCGAGTTCCATCTGTTCGATGTGACGCCGACGGTGGGCGAGTTCATGTACGAGTTGGCGGGCATGTTCCGCGGTGCGGCTACCGCATTGGTCGGGATGCAGGAGATCCCGCGCGCAGGGTAGGGGCAGGATGTGTCCCGCGCCATTGCGGGACACATCCCCCTCCTGCGGCTACTCCCCGGCTGTCGTCATGCCATGACGCCCAGGGCGATCGCGTTGACGCCCAGGGCCGTGACAGCGAGGGCGGTCCGCAGCAGATGCCACCGCCGCCACACCGGACGCGGATCCTGCCAATCATCCGGGACATATTCCGGATCAACGGATTTCACCCGTCGGTTGATGGGCACATTGCAGAAGTGCGAAACGACCGAGACCGCCAGCAGCAGCACAGCGGCGACGGTGTAGAGGATCGCCACGGCAACTTGCGGAGCCAGGACCGCCAGCGTGATATCGGCAATGGTGGAGCCGAGCACGATGATCGGCATGGTCGGATCCCAGTGTCTACCAAGCAGTTTGTTCGTATAGATGTAAGTCGCGGGAGACATCGCGCCCAAGGCGGGCACGATGCTCAACGCGACCGCGAAGAGAACCCCCGCGGTGATGCCGCTGCCGACGATCACCACGATGCCGACGGCAGTCACGGCATCATCCCGCTTGCGGCAAGGTGTCGATGGACAGCTGCGAGATGCACCGCATGGTCGAGTTCTTGAAATAGGTGTCGAACCCATCGCGATTGGAAGTGTCCCGCTGCTCGGCCAGGTACGGCGCGAGCTGCTTCTCCAACGCGTGCACACCCTGCTGGGCCGACATGTGACCGGAGATGGCGGAGAAGTCACCCTCATAGTGGATGACTCGCACCATCAGCTCATCTTTGATGAAAACCGCTGTGCCCAAAAGTTTTCCGACCTCGACTCCGCTGTCGTCGCGCAACGTGGGGGAGTTCACCCGCCGAAAGTTGGCGAAGATCTCGGCGATCCGGTCTTCGTTACCGGGCTTGACCTTGTAGGTGATCGCGGCGAACGGCATTACATTCCTCCATCTACTTTGATTGATTCACCGGTGATGAACCTGGCTGCGTCTCCGGCCAGGAAGCTGATGACATCGGCGACATCCTCGGGACGGGCCAGCCGTCCAAGCGGGGTCATCGAGACGATGCGGTCGATGATCGGCTGTGGTAACGCGGGCTGGTCGTCCTCGTCCCAGACCAGTCCGGGTTCGATGGCATTCACCCGAATCCCGCGGGGCCCCAGTTCTTTCGAGAGGCTCCGGGTGAACCCGATCATGGCGGCCTTGGCCGCGGAGTAGTGAGCGGTGGCTGGTCGGCCGCGCCCGGCCGCGGCCGAGGCCACGTTGACGATGGCCCCGCCGACGCCCAATAGCGGAAGCACGGCTCGGGTCACCAGGTACGCCGAGGTGATGTTGGTGTCGAACATCTGCTGCCACAGGATGGGGGTGAGTTGTTCCAGTGGCGCGACACCGTCGACACCCACATTGTTGACCAGGACGTCGAGGCCGCCGAATTCGTCACGGCACTGGGCCGCAAGGTTATCCACATCGGCGGCCGAGGTCACGTCCGCGACCACCACCCGGTGGTCGTTGCCGAAGGCCGCCAGTTCCTTGTTCAGCGTCTCGGCCGCGAGTCCGCTCGAGCGGTGACAGGTCATCACCTGTGCGCCGGACCGGGCGAAGGCCACCGCGGTGGCGCGGCCGATACCGCGGGTGCCGCCGGTGACCAGCACGCGGGTGCGGCTGTCTGCGATATCCATTGCCTCTCCATGATTTTCGTGGTTCGCGAGTCGCGGTCGACCGGACCCGATGGACGGCTCGATCGTCGGCGCGTGTGCCCGTGCGTCGCTGGAGACGCAGTGGAGTGGGTGGTCAGCCCGTGATTCGGGCCGGTTTCGAGCACGGCCCGAGCGGGACGGCGGACGGTGTCCCTCGGCATCGACGATCAGGGAGGCCCCATGTACGAGCGGTATCTGACGCCACGTCAGGCGGCGCTGCTGCAGCGCGGCGTGAACCTGACCCTGCGCGCGCTGGCGGCGTGGGCATTCACCTTCGGGATGGTGGTGCCGCTGGAGCGCATCGAGTGGGAGGCGTACGAGGTGAGCGTCTCCGGCACCCGTGGTCACGATGTCTAGTCGAGCTTTCTTCGAGTCGCGGGCGGCAGCATGTGCACGCCCGATCAGCCGAGAACGAGGAGATCCATATGCACCGCACTCTCATTGTCGCCAGGATGAATCCGGGTGCGGCACCCGGCATCGCCGAGGTTTTCGGGGACTCGGACAACACCGACCTGCCGCACATGATCGGCGTCTCGCGGCGCACCCTGTTCGGGTTCCATGACCTGTACTTCCATCTCGTCGAGGCGGACGAGGACATCACCCCCAACCTCTACAAGGCGCGCTCGCACCCCCTCTACGGCGATATCAACACGCGGCTGCAGAAGTTCGTGACGCCATACGACCCGAACTGGGCGGAGCCGAAAGACGCCATGGCACAAGAGTTCTACATCTGGACCGCTCAGGAAGGAAGACTGCGATGACAACGGTGAATCACCGCAAGGTCGCGCTCGACGACGTGGAGGCGAATCGGCGCCGTGGCGGCGACATCCGGGTGACATTGAGCCCCAAGACGGTTGGATCCACCTCGGGGTTCGGAGGCCTGCTGCGGCTGGGCGCCGAAGAGGTCGTCACCGAGCACTTCCACCCGTACTCGGAGGAGTTCCTGCACATCGTCACCGGCGAGCTGGAGATGACCCTGGACGGCCAGGCGATTCGACTGGGACCCGGTGACTCACTGCTGGTTCCCATCGGCGTACGCCACCGGCTGGTCAATGTCGGCGCGGTCGACGCGGTCGCGGTGTTCCACCTCTCGCCGCTGGCCCCGCGCCCCGAGCTTGGGCATGTGGACACCGAGCAGGTCGACACCGATCAGCCGCAACTGCGGGTCGGGAACGCCCAGTGAGCGGGCCCGCGGTCATCACCGGTGTCGGGGTCATCGCGCCCGGCGGCGTGGGCCGGGAGGCGTTCTGGAACCTGCTGTCCAGCGGGACCACTGCGACCCGCACCATCAGCCTGTTCGACGCGGCGAAGTTCCGGTCGCGGATCGCGGCCGAGGTCGACTTCGACGCCCTCGCCCTGGGTTTGACCCACCGTGAGGTTCGGCGCATGGACCGGGCAGCGCAGTTCGCGGTGCTGTGCGCACGGGAAGCGGTGCGGGACAGCGGAATCGATCTGCAGAACCTGGACCGGGCACGGCTGGGAGTCAGCATCGGCAGCGCGGTGGGCTGCACCATCGGGCTCGAGGAGGAGTACCGGGTGCTGTCCGAGACCGGCAAGCGCTGGCTGGTCGACGCCAAGTACGCGGTGCCGGAACTCTATGGCTACATGGTGCCCTCGACGCTGGCCGCCGAGGTCGCCATGGACGCCGGTGCGGAGGGCCCGGTCGCGCTCATCTCGACCGGGTGCACATCCGGCCTGGACGCGATCGCCCATGGGGCCGAATTGATTTCGGACGGTGTGGCCGACGTGGTGCTCGCGGGCGCCACCGATGCGCCGATCTCGCCCATCACCTCGGCCTGCTTCGACGCTATCAAGGCCACCTCGGCCAACAATGACGATCCTGAACACGCCTCACGACCCTTCGACGGCCGACGCGACGGGTTCGTGCTGGGCGAGGGGTCGGCGGTGCTGGTGCTCGAGTCCGAGGAGCACGCGGCACGTCGGGGCGCACCTCGCTACGCCACGGTCGCCGGATTCAGCAGCCGTAGCAATGCCTTTCACATGACAGGTCTGCGCCCGGACGGTCGTGAGATGGCCGAGGCCATTACCAAGGCGCTGACGCTGGCCCGGGTCGATCCGCACGACGTCGACTACATCAACGCCCACGGCTCGGGAACCAAGCAGAACGACCGGCACGAGACCGCCGCCTTCAAGCGGAGTCTCGGCGAACATGCCTACTGCGTCCCGGTGAGCTCCATCAAGTCGATGGTCGGGCATTCCCTCGGCGCCATCGGCTCCATCGAAATCGCGGCCTGCGCACTGGCGCTGGAGAAGCAGGTGGTGCCTCCGACTGCCAATCTGACCGAACCGGATCCCGAATGCGATCTGGACTACGTGCCGCGGGTGGCGCGCGAGCACCGGATGCGAACGGTACTCAGTGTGGGCAGCGGATTCGGCGGTTTCCAGAGCGCCATGGTGCTGGTGAAGAGCTAATGGAGAGACACGAGAAATGAACGAAGACAAGCGACTCGCGTTCATCGGCCTGGGCAAGATGGGCGCGGGCATGGCGCACACCCTGCTGCGGGCCGGGTATGACCTCACGGTGTTCAACCGAACCTCGGCCAAGGCCGCAGCGCTGGTGGTCGAGGGCGCACGTGGCGCGGTGTCGGCCGCGGCGGCAGCCGACGGTCAGCACACCGTTGTACTGAGCCTGGCCGATGAGGCCGCCGTCGAACAGGTGTTGTTCGAGGAGCTGGTCGCGGTTCTGCGGCCGGGCTGCACCGTGATCGACACCTCCACGGTGTCCCCCGCCTATGCCGTATCCGCCGCCGAACGGCTGCGGGCCAGGGGGATTCGCCGAGTTGAGGCCGTGGTGGTCGGTAATCCGCTGCAGGCGCGTGGCGGGGAACTGCGCGTATACACCGCGGGCGCGGAAGCGGACGTGACACCGGTCGCCCGAGTGCTGGACGCGCTGGCGATGGAGGTCACCCACGTCGGACCGGCCGGCGCGGCGGCCACCCTCAAGCTGGCGCTGAATCTGCTGCTGGGCGCGCAGATCGCGGCCCTGTCGGAGGCGGTGCGCTACGGTACGGCAGCCGGCCTCGATCGCGACACCCTGCTTGCGACCATCGCCGGTACCGGATTCAGTTCGCAGGTCATGCGTTTCCGCTCGGAGCTCATGCGGCAGCGGCGCTACGAGCCCGCCTTCTTCCGGGCCAGGCTGATGGAGAAGGACCTCCGCTTGGCGCTGGACCACACGCCCGACGCGGTGTCGACGATGCCGGTTCTGGACGCGGTTCGTGCCGCGTTCCGGGGGGTCCTGGCCGCCGGGGACGGCGACAAGGATGCCGCCGTGCTCATCGAGCACGCGGGGGAGCCCGCCGGTGCTGCCGCCACGGCCGGCTGAGCGAGGGCGTGCGCATATGTCCGAGATCGACACGGGGATCGCGAAACCCGTTCCCGCGGTAGCGGTATCGGATCCCGCCCTGGCCCAGCACCGTCTCGCGGCTCTGGATGGGATGCGGGCCGTCGCGGCGGTCGGCGTGGTCGTCGTACACGTCTCGATCTACACCGGGAATATTGCGGCCGGGTTCAACCACCGGATGCATTCGGGCTGGGTCGGTTACGTCACGCAGCCGATCTCGGTCGCGGTACCGTTCTTCTGCGTCATGGCCGGGATGCTGTTGTACCGGCAGTTCACGGGCACGGCGCTGCACGGCAAGCCGATGCCCTCGGTCGGGGCGTACCTGTGGCGGCGGGCCCTGCGGGTGCTGCCGCTGTACTGGCTGGTGGTCATCGTCGCGCTGCTGGCGGTCAACCACGATGTCGGGGTGTGGGGTTGGATCCGGGGACTGTCCTTCCTGACCATCTACCACCGCAACAAGTACGGATCCGCGGATCTGCCCTCGGGTTTGGTGCCGACCTGGTCGCTGGCCAGTGAGGCGGTGTTCTATCTGCTGCTGCCGGTAATGGCGGCGGTTCTCGCCTGGGCGGCGACCCGCTTCGGGCGGGATCTGGCGGCCCGGGCCCGCATCACGCTCGCGTTGCTGGTGCCGGTGCTGGGCTTCCAGCTGGCCTGGGTCGCTATCGTGCACGGCCGCTCCTTCGGGCAGTGGCCCATGCAGTGGTACTGGCTGCCCAACCTGATCGGCTACTTCGGGGCGGGAATGATGCTCGCGGTGTTGCTGGACTGGGCGCGCGACGCACCCGAGCGGCCGCCCGCGCTGTACCGGCTGGCACAGGGCAGGCCATACCTACTGTGGCTGATCGCGTTGACATGCTTTGTGGCACTGGGGTTCCCGCAACTACTCGGGCACGATGCCAATACTTTCTACCCGGGGGTGCGGCAGGGGGTGGACCAGTATCTGCTGCATCTGGTGTGCGCGACGTGTCTGGTGCTGGCGATCGTGGCCGGGAAGCGCAATCGCCTGCTCACCGCACCGGTCCTGGTGCTGGGCGGTCAGCTGTCCTACGGCATCTACATCTGGCACGAGGTGGTCCTGGAGATCTACTTCAAGGCGCGCGGATTCCGGCCCGGGGACGGCGATCCGGCGACCACGTTGCCGATCGTGTTGGGCGGCGCGATTGTGCTGGCTTGGCTGAGCTACACCGTGGTCGAGAAGCCGGTGCGGCGGACGCTGCGTCCACTGCTCGGCAAGGCCGCCGCCTGAGCCAGCGGCCGACACCCGCTACGGCACTCGAGTCGAGTGCCGCAGCGGGTGTTTCGCGTACGGGGACGGTTGACACCCGGTGCCGCCCTGTCTACATTTAGTTGCGCACATGCAGAAACACTGGCTATGCAGTTAATTATCATATGCAGTAAAATGTGCTCACCCGGCGGGTGGGTCCGACACGAAACGAGAATTCCGACATGTTCGCTCAACTCGGGCGGGTCCTCGTCCGGCATCCGTGGAAGGTAATCGTGGTGTGGCTTTTCGCCGCCATCGCGATCGCCTCGACGGCGCCCAAACTCGAAGGCACCGCGGACCAATCGGCATTCCTGCCCAGCCATTACGAGTCCGTTCAAGCAATGAACTTGCAGGAGAAGGCATTTCCCAATGTCCAAGCGCCCGACGCCGTCGTCGTCTTCGAGCGGGCCGACGGCGCGCCGCTGACGGACGAGGACGCCGCGCTGGTGACCTCGGTCGCCGCCAAGCTCGCCGACGCGCACGTCAAGGACGTCACCGCCATCGCCACTCCGGTCATCTCGCCGCGCAAGCTGGTCGGCACGGCGACGGTGCAGATGACCAAGGTCACCGACCCCAACGACAAGACCCAGAGCAACGCGGTGAAGAACCTGCGGGACGCACTGCGGGACGCACTGAAGGACACCGATCTGCGCGGCGGCATCACCGGCCACGCGGCGCAGGTGTCGGACCGGCAGGCCTCGAACCACAAGGCCCTGCAGATCATCGGCAGCGCGACCATACTGCTCGTGCTCGTGCTGGTGGCCATCATCTTCCGCAGCCCGGTCATCGCGCTGCTGCCGATCCTGGTCATCGCGGGCGTGTCGAGCGTGGTCAACGGCCTGATCGCCTGGGTCAGCAAGGCTTTCGATTTGAAGTCCGACCCGTCGGTCAGCTCATTGCTCATCGTGGTGTTGTTCGGTGTCGGCACCGACTACATCCTTTTCCTGATGTTCCGCTATCGGGAACGGTTGCGGGCGGGTGAGGGTCCCAACACGGCGATGGTGAATGCCCTTGCCCGCGTGGGTGAGTCGATCGTGTCCGCGGGCGGCGCGGTCATCGTGGCGTTCCTCGCATTGACGCTGTCGACCCTGGGCATGTTCAAGTCTCTCGGGCCGTCGCTGGCCATCGCGGTGAGCGTGACGCTGCTGGCCGGGCTCACCCTGGTGCCGGCCATCGTCTCGCTGTTGGGCACCCGGGCCTTCTGGCCGTCCAAAGCGTGGCGGCACGAGCCCAAGGGTGCGGTTGCCGCGAGAATCGGTGTGGCGCTGGGCCGTCGGCCCACGGCATTCGCGGTAGCGGCCGGAGTGATTCTGGTGGGCCTGGCCGTTCCGGCACTGGGCTTCCACCCCTCCTTCGATCTCAGCTCGGGTGGCTCGTCGAACTCGGTCGAGTCGGCCACCTTCAGCACCGAGATGCACAAGGACATGCCCGCCGGGGCGACCTCGCCCACCGATGTGCTGCTGCGGTCGGACACCGGCGCGCCGCTGGGCAACGATCAGCTCGAGCAGTACCGCACAATGCTCTCGGCGGTTTCGGGCGTGAGTCAGGTCGCGCCCAAGGCGTTCCTGTCCGACGACCGGACGGTCGCGGATTTCCGTGTCACCCTGTCTGATTCGCCCGAATCCGACAGGGCCATCGACACCGTGAAGGGTCCATTGCGGGACGCCGCGCACGCCGCTCCGGCGGCCACCAGCGGTCTGGTGGGCGGCATGACCGCGGTGCTGGTGGACTCCAAGATCGCGATGAATCACGACTACGCGGTGGTGTTTCCGGTGGCTGCCCTGGCCATCCTGGTCGTCCTGACCCTGTTGTTGCGCAGTGCCGTCGCACCGCTGTACCTGGTGGCGACGGTGGGGCTGGGCTTCATCGCCACGCTCGGCGCTACGGTGCTGGTATTCCAGCACCTGCGCGGCGAGGCCGGTGTCACCTTCATGATGCCGGTGGTCATGTACCTGTTCGTGGTCGCGCTCGGCACCGACTACAACATCCTCATCGTGGCTCGATTGCGTGAGGAGATTCGGGAGGGCCGTAGTGCTCGCGAGGCGGCCGCGCAGGCGGTCCGGCACGCCGGTCCCACCATCGCGGCGACCGGCCTCATCCTGGCCGGAACCTTCGCCTCGATGATGCTGGCGGGCAATGTGATGATGGAGCAGATGGGCTTCGCGATCTCGCTCGGCATCGCCATCACCGCTTTCGTCATGGCCATGTTCCTCACACCGGCGGTAACCGTCATGCTGGGCCGGGCTGTCTGGTGGCCCGGCGGGCGGCAGGCGGTGAACCGCATGGCAGAGGTCGACCGGCGACCGCAATACGCCCGCCGCTGATTCCTCTCGCTCGAGCAGGCCCGTCCGGGAGCGCCGTCCTTGACGGGCCTGCGCCGTTCCTACAGCCTGGAATCCAGATCGATCTCGGGATAGAGCGGATGCCCGGCGAGCAGGTCCGCGATCCGGCTCCGGACCCGGGCCGCGGTTTCCTCGGCGAGGAAATACGCTGCCCTGGATGGCTTTCCGTTGATCCCCGGGCCCGGAACCGTTGCGCGCAGCACCGTGTCGATGAGGTCCGCGGTCTCTTCCATTCCGTCGGTGCCCAGCCCACGGGTGGTCAAGGCCGCGGTGCCGAGCCGGATACCCGAGGTGTACCAGGCGCCCTGCGGATCGCGTGGAATGGCGTTGCGGTTGGTCACGATTCCCGCATCCAGCAGCGCGGTCTCGGCCTGGCGCCCGGTCAAGCCGTAGCCGGAGACATCGACCAGACACAGGTGGTTGTCGGTGCCGCCGGTGACCAGCCGCGTTCCGCGCCGGGCCAAGCCGTCGGCCAGTGCCCGGGCATTGGCGACCACCTGTGCGGCGTAGTCGCGGAAGCCGGAGGTTCTCGCCTCCGCGAGCGCCACCGCCTTGGCCGCCATGACATGTGGCAGCGGACCGCCCAGCACCATGGGGCAGCCTCGGTCGACTTGCTCGGCGAAGGTCTCGTCGCACAGCACCAGTCCGCCACGGGGGCCGCGCAGCGATTTGTGCGTGGTGCTGGTGACAATGTGCGCGTAGGGCACCGGATCGAAATCGCCTGTGCACACCTTGCCCGCGACCAGACCCGCGAAGTGCGCCATATCGACGACGAGCGTGGCGTCGACCTCGTCGGCGATCTCGCGCATGCGCCGGAAGTCGATCAGACGCGGGTAGGCCGAATACCCGGCCATCAGGATGAGCGGGCGGAATGCGCGGGCGGCCGCCCGCACGGCCTCGTAGTCGATCAGCTCGGTCTCGGGATCGGTTCCGTAGCTGCGCTGTTCGAACATCTTGCCCGAGATGTTGGGACGGAAGCCATGCGTGAGATGGCCGCCCGCGTCCAGCGACATACCCAGCATCCGCTGTTCACCGAGCGCACGGCGCAGCACGCGCCAATCGGCCTCGGAGAGATCGTTGACATGACGGACGCCCGACCGTGAGAGTACGGGCGACTCGATGCGTTGCGACAGTACTGCCCAGAAAGCGACGAGGTTCGCGTCGATGCCCGAATGCGGCTGTAGATAGGCGTGTTTCGCTCCGAAGAGGGCCCTGGCGTGCTGGGCCGCCAGCGTCTCGACGGTGTCGACATTGCGGCAGCCCGCATAGAACCGGCGACCGGCGATACCTTCGGCGTACTTGTCCGACAACCAGTTCCCCATTGCCAGCAGCACGGCGGGAGAGGCGTAGTTCTCGCTGGCGATGAGCTTCAGCGACCGCCGCTGGTCGGTCAGTTCGGCTGCGATGGCGTCGGCTACCTGCGGCTCCACCGCGCGGACCACGTCGAGACCGGATCGGAAGGCAATGGACTCCCTAGTGGGAGAGTCTATCTCGGTCACTACGCGACCGCCGTTCCGAACAGCAGGTGCGGCAGCGGGTATCGCTTGCACAGCGACAGCACGGCCTGTTCGGTCTCGGTCCGGACATCCGGGTCCAGATCGAACGTCGTGGTGCCGGTCGCGACCGCCGCCGACCACACCTGGTCCAGCAACTGCGCGCACTCGGTCATCTGCTCCGGGCCCATGCCGCGCGCCGCCAGGGTATTGGTCCCCAGCCGTACTCCGCCGGTCACTCGCGGCCCGTACTTGTCGTGGTGAATCTTATTGCGGTTGACGACGATTCCACAGCGTTCGGCGGCCTGTTCGGCGATTGCCCCGGTCAGCTGCCGCGCCGAGACGTCCACCAACACAATGTGATTGTCGGTGCCGTCGGTCAGCACCGGCCACCCGAGCCGGGACATGGCGGTGGCCAGGGCGCTCGCGTCCGCTGCGATGCGGCGCGCGAGCTCGCGGAAATCGGGCGTGGCGGCCATCGCGAAAGCGCGTGCCTTGGCGGCGATGGTATTGAGCCGTGGCGTGCCCTGGAAGTACGGGAAGATGGCGTGCTGCAACAGTTCCGACAGGGTACGGTCCCCGCGCGGGGCGGGTGCATCGGCGTCGCGACCCATGACGATCAGGCCCCCGCGCGGGCCGTAGAGCTGCTTGTAGGTACTGGTCGTGGTGAAGTGCGCGGCGTCGATCGGGCTCGGGTGCAGTCCGGCCACGACCAAACCCGCGATGTGTGAGATATCGGCGAGCAAGTACGCGTCGACCTGGTCGGCGATCGCGCGGAACCGCTGGAAGTCGATGGTGCGCGGGTAGGCGCTGGCACCGCAGATGATCATCCGGGGCCGGTGCTCCAGCGTGAGCCGCGCCACCTCCTCGTAGTCGATCAGTCCCGAGTCGTCGAGACCGTAACCGACACCGTGGAAATAGGTGCCCGAGAACGACGCGGTGGACCCGTGGGTGAGGTGGCCGCCCGCATCGAGTCGCATGCCGAGCACAGTGTCGCCGGGGCGCAGCACCGAGGTCATGACCGCCTGGTTGGCGGTGGTCCCGGAGTGTGGCTGGACATTGGCGTAGCGGGCCCGGAACAGCGTCCGTGCGCGGTCGATGGCGAGGCGTTCGATCTCATCGACCACCGCGCATCCGGCGTGGTACCGGCGGCCTGGATAGCCCTCCGCGGTGACGTTTCCGGTCGGCGACGATTCGCACGCCGAAACCGAGACGTCGGCCAGGCTCGCCGAGGCGATCATGGCAAGGGTGTCGCGTTGCCGGACGTGGTCGGCCTCCAGCAGCGCGAACAGTGCCGGATCGTCGGTTTCCAGGGCTCGCAGGCCCGCGTCCGCCAGTGCGCGCAAAGCACTCGTACTCATCGAGACTCCTCGGTGCGATCCGGTGGGAATCCCGTTGACGCCCACCGTTATCGCAAGAGTCGCCGCCACCGCTGGAGGGCCGAACGAGCAAACCTCGATCCGGGCTAGACCTTTGCCAGAATCCGCTCCACGGCCGCGGTCAGCGCCCCGGTTGGGTCTGCGGAGCCGCTTCGCGCGCGCCAGGCCACAATGCCGTCCGGGCGCACCAGCACCGCACCGCTCGGCTCGACGCCGAACGCGCTGTGCCACAGCTCTTTGGAGTCGTGTAACCGCTCGGGCCCGATCCGATAGCGACGCAGCGGCAGGCCGGACCGTTCGGCCACGTCGGCGGCCGCCGCGTCCCAGGCCGCGCCCTCGGTTCCAGAGAACAGGACGAATTCCGGGCCCAGCAGGTCGACGGTGGACACGGTCATGCCCTCCAGCACCATCGGGACGTGCGGGGCACGGGTGCCGACCGATCCGTCCGGGCGGTCGGGCCAGATCGCCTCCGCGCCACAGGCTGTCGGATCGATTTCCGTACTCGCCACCGCGCCGAGCTGGCGACAGCCGAACCAGACCCGTTCGTCGGAGACGATGTCCGGGTGCGGGGGAGCGGGTTTTTGGTCGGCCATGTGAGGTCGGTCCTGGGAGCGCAGGACCGCTTGGCGAACAGTCTGTTCGGCGTTCGGCCGCCGCTCGGCGTCATAGGTGTCGAGCAGTTCGGCGTCGGCGTAGCCGCGGTACACCGCGGCGATTTTCCAAGCCAGATTATGGGCGTCCTGGATGCCGGTGTTGGAACCGAAGGCACCACTGGGCGGCATGGCGTGCGCCGCGTCGCCGACGAGGAAGATACGCCCGGCACGGAACCGGCCCGCAGTGGCCGCCGTCGAATGCCAAGGGCGGGAACCGATCACGTCGACCTCCAGGTCGGGTACCCCCGCGACCGCCCGGACCAGGTCCACACAGCGCTGCGGGCCGAAGGACTCCGCGGGTTCCAGGATCGGATCGAACATGACGTGCAGCAGCCAGTCGGTGTCGTTGTCGAGCGGCATCAGCCCCGCCCGCTGCGGATGGAACGTGTAGGCCATGACAAAGCGCCGGTCGCCGAGCTGTGCGCCAAGGGCGGCCCGGAAATGGATATTCAGGAAGCTGCCCAGGGTCTCGCCGCGGAACGGGATGCCCAGACGCTGCCGGATGCGGCTGCCCACGCCGTCCGCCGCGATCACATAGTCGGCGCGCAGTTCGAATTCGCCGTCCCCGGCCGCACCCCGGGCGGCGATAAGTACCTCGTCGGCGGTGCTGTCCGCCCGGATCACAGTGACGCCGAAACGGATGTCGGCGCCCAGTGCGGTGGCGCGCGCGGCCAAGATCGGCTCCATCTCGGCTTGGTGGCACAGGCACCACGAACTCGGGGTCAGATCGCTGAGATCGGCGTGCACGTCCATGGCGTAGCGCGTCTTCAGCGCGCCGATCTCCGCGCCCGCCAGGGACTGCATGGCGATGATGCCGGTGTTGTCGAGCAGGGCGCGCGAGCTCGGGGTCGCGCGAATCGCCTCCTCCAGATCCAGTTCCCGCATCAGTTCTACGGTTCTCGGATTGACCCCGCGCGAGCGTGGCTGGCTGGACAGGGTGGTGCGCTGCTCGAGTACCGTGGCCGGAATCCCGTGTCGCGCCAGGAAACAGGCCGCGGACAGGCCGACCAGCCCACCGCCGACGATGACGACCGGCAGCCTCTCGTTCGAACTCATTGCCAAACCTCCATCGAGCGTGTGTGCAGGGGTGCAGCGATGAAGGGTGCCGTCGCGGACTCGAACCCGGCTCGATGGCTTCTCGGCACAGCGCGCTCGCGGCCGTTCCAGCCGGACTCCAGATGCGTTCCAGCAGTGGCTGTGACGCTGTGCCCACGTCGAGATCCAGCGAACTGGGGAGGTAGGGCGGCGTGAACGAAAATCCCGCACCGACGGTCATCACGGGTCTCGGAGTGGTGGCACCGACGGGCATAGGCGTGGAGGAGCATTGGGAGTCCCTGCTCGCCGGTAAATCCGGAATCGCGCGGATCAGCCGGTTCGATCCGACGCAGTATCCGGTGCGCTACGCAGGCGAGGTGAAGGGGTTCGTCGCGCACGAGCGGGTGCCCAACCGGCTGATCCGCCAGACCGACCACTGGACCCATATGGCGCTCTACGCTACCGAGTTGGCCCTCGCCGACGCCGGTGCGAACCCGGAGGAGTTCGATGAGTACGAGATGGCGGTCGTCACCTCGAGCTCGTCGGGCGGCACCGAGTTCGGTCAGCATGAGATGGACAAGCTGTACAACAACGGTCCCGCGTGGGTGGGGGCGTACCAGTCGATCGCCTGGTTCTATGCCGCGACCACGGGGCAGCTGTCCATTCGCCACGGTATGCGCGGCCCGTGTGGTGTGGTGTGCGCCGAGCAGGCGGGCGGTATCGACGCGATCGGCAAGTCGCGCAGGCTGATCCGCAATGGCACACGCCTGGTGATCACCGGCGGGTTGGACGCGTCGTTGTGCCCGTACGGCCTGGTGGCGCAACTGCCGCCGGGGCGGTTGTCCACCGTCGATGATCCCGAAATGGCGTTCCGGCCCTTCGACGCCGAGGCGTCGGGACACCTGCCTGGCGAGGGCGGCGCGATCCTGATCGCGGAGGTGGCCGCCGCACGTAACGAGGATCGTCGGTGGGGCGTGATCGCGGGTTACGCAGCCGGATTCGACCCCGCACCACAGGACAACGGGCCGCGCGTTGTGACCTCGGTGCTGAGCCGGGCCCTGTCCGATGCCGGTCTGGCCCCCTCCGACGTAGACGTGGTGTTCGCCGACGCGGCAGGTGTGCCGAGCGAGGATCTGGCCGAGGCACAGGCGATCTCGGCCGTGTTCGGGGCGTACGCGGTACCGGTCACCGCGCCCAAGACGATGACCGGCCGGCTCTACGGCGGCGGTTCGTCACTGGATGTGGCGACCGCGCTGCTGGCCCTGCGCCACGGAATCGTGCCGCCGACCACCGGTACCGTCCGCCCGGCCGCTGACTACGAGATCGACCTCGTCGTCGACGAGCCGCGGGCGTTGCCGCTGCGGCACGCCATGGTGCTCGCCCGCGGTTACGGCGGCTATGTCTCGGCTCTTGTGCTCAGCGCGCCCTAGCCCGAACGGAACGCTGTCCGTCGGCGCAAAGCACTTGTCAACAAAGGAAGTTGGGAATACACGATGAAGCAATTCACACTCGAGGATCTCCGCGGCATCATGCGCACCAGTGTCGGGGTAGAAGAGGGGATCGACCTCGACGGCGACATCTCCGACGCCGATTTCGAGGACCTCGGCTACGACTCGCTGGCGCTGCTCGAACTCACGGGCGAGGTGCAGCGGCAGTTCGGCGTGGTCCTACCCGGTGACATCGTGGCCGATATGCCGACGCCGCGCAAGGCCGTCGAAATCATCAACCGGCTTTTCGCCGAGGCGGGAGTCTGACGTGTCCGGGCACACTGACAATCACATCGTCATCAACGCGCCAATGGACCTGGTCTGGGATATGACCAACGACATCGAGTCCTGGCCACAGCTTTTCACTGAATATAGCGAGGCCACGGTCCTGGAACGGCGCGAGGGCGCTATCCGCTTCCGGCTCGCCCTGCATCCCGACGAGAACGGGATCGTGTGGAGTTGGATCTCGGATCGCATGCCGGACAAGGACACTCGTACGGTCCGCTCGCTGCGGGTGGAAACCGGGCCCTTCAAATACATGTTCCTGTACTGGGAATACTTGCCTGTCGACGGCGGTGTGCGGATGCGCTGGGTCCAGGACTTCGAGATGAAGCCGCAGGCGCCGATCGACGACGTGGGCATGACGGCCCGTCTCAATACCAATAGTGCCGCCCAACTCGCCATCATCCGAGACAAGATCGAGGCCGCCGCGGCTTCCCTGGCCACGAGGTGAGGGATGGAAACCTTCCACCACATCGTGCTGGCCCTGGTCGTGCTGGCCAACGGCATCGCCGCCGGGGTGCTGGTCGGGACGCTGCTCGGCGGATTTCCGTTGATGCGAGCGCTTCCCGCCGACCGGTACGTCCAGGCGCATGCCTTCTTCTCGACGCGGTACGACCCTTTCATGCCAGCCTGCCTGCTGCTGACCATGCTCGGTGACGTGCTCGCGGTCGCCGTCGCGCCCAGCACGGCGGCCGCGGCGCTGGCCGGGGTCGGCGCCGCGGCGGCGGCGGGCACCGTGGTCATCTCGCTGAGTAAGAACGTGCCGCTCAACAAGTGGGTGCAAACGGTGGACCCGGCCGCTCCGCCCGCCGATTGGCGGGACCGTCGCGATGTATGGGGGATGTGGAATCGGCGGCGCGGCCTGCTGGTCGTCATTGCCCTGGTGGTGAATTGCGCTGTCATAGCGACGCTCTCGTAAGTACCAAGAACAAGTTGGTAAGGGGAAACGAACAATCATGAATCTCGATCTGCAAGGCAAGAAAGCCCTCGTCACCGGAGGTACCCGCGGGGTAGGACGCGGCATCGTACTGGCCTTGGCCCGTTCCGGCGTGGACGTCGTGACCTGCTATCGGCAGGACAGTGAGGCCGTGGCCTCGCTGCAGCGGGAACTGAAGGAACTGCCGGGCGACCATCATGTGGTGCGCGCGGATCTCACCGACCCCGAACAGATCTCGGCCCTGTTCGAACAGATCCGCACGGCGTACGGTCGACTCGACCTGGTGGTCAACAATGCGGGCGCGATCAGCCACATCCCCTACGGCGAACTGCCGCAGCAGGAATGGCATCGCGTCATCGACACCAACCTCACCGGCGTATACCTGGTCATCCAGCATGCGCTGAAACTGCTCGGCACGGGTGGTTCGGTAGTCAGCATCGGATCGAAGTCCTCCGAGGTCGGCATCCCCTTGCGTGCTCACTACACCGCCACCAAGGCAGCGCTGCGGGGACTGAGCCGCTCGCTAGCGAAGGAATTCGGCGGCAAGGGAATCCGGTTCAATGTGCTCGCACTCGGCGTTATCCGCACCGAGGAGCTCGACGCCCGGCCAGCCGAACAGCGCGAGGCCATGATCCAGCAGTACAGCGCCAAGACCGCGCTGGGTCGGTTGGGTACGCCCGACGAGGTGGCGGGGGCGGTGCTGTTCCTGGCCAGCGACCTGTCGCGCTATGTCACCGGCGCCACGATCCACGTCGACGGGGGTATCTCCTGATGTCGGACAGCGTTTTCCGGGTCATGCTGCGCATGCGCATCAACCCCGGCATGGAACCCGAATTCGAGCGCACCTGGACCAGCATCGGTGACGGCGTCACCTCCCACCCCGCGAACCTGGGGCAGTGGCTTTCGCGCAGCCTCGACGAGGCGGGGGTGTATTACATCATCAGTGACTGGGTCAGCGAGCCGCTGTTCCGCGAGTTCGAGACCAGCGAACGCCACGTCGTGCACCGGCAGCAGCTACATCCGTTCCGCTCCGAGGGCTCGATGGCCACCATGCATGTCGTGGCGCACCTGTCGCCGTCGGCGGTGGTGGCGACCCATCAGGAGTGGGAGGCCATCGGTGTCCGGTGAGGTGCGGGTACTGGTCTACTACCACGCGGACGACCCCGAGGGTGTGCTCACCGCGTACCACGCGGTGAGCGAGGAGCTGGCCGAGGTGGAGGGCATGCTCGGCAACGAGCTGCTCACCTCGGTGCTGGCAGCCGATTCTTTCGCTGTGTTGAGCCGATGGCGGGATCTGGCGTCCTTCCAGATCTGGGAGCGGGGTAACTCGCACAAGGGCAGCACCGCCGCGTTGCGGCCCTTCCAGGACACCCGGATGGGGACCCCCTTCGGGGTGTACGAGGTCAGCGCCCGGCACTGAGACGAGAGGGAATCATTGTGCTGCTCTACCTATTCCGTCTGGGCACCATCGCGGGCATCGACCTGCCGGTGCCCGGCTATCTGATCCGGCATCCGGACGGTGGCGACATCCTGGTCGACACCGGTCCGGTGCCGGGCGGACCGATCGTGGTGGCGCCGAACGAGGACCTGGTGATCCAGCTGGCCGGGCTGGGCGTGACGCCGGATCAGGTACGTACGGTCGTGTGCACGCACCTGGACCCGGACCACTGCGGCAGCCATCACCGTTTTCCCAACGCCGAGTTCATCATTCAGCGCGAGCACTGGGCGCTGGCTCGTGCGGGCGGCATACCGCGGCTGCTCCTGGCCAAGGACAGCTGGGATGCGCCGGGATTGCGGTATCGGGAGGTCGACGGCGACTGCGAACTGCTGCCCGGCGTGGAGCTCATCGCCTCCGGCGGGCATGTGCCGGGACACCAATCGGTGCTGGTGCGGCTGCCCGAGACCGGGCCGCTGCTGCTGGCCGCGGACGCCATTCCCAATGGCGAGGCGCTGGATTCGCGGACTCGCCCGATCTTCCCACTCGACCTGGACGAGGCCGCGACCCGCGCCAGCACCGCCAAACTCGTCACACTGGCCGAGCAGGAGGGCGCGCTCATCGTCCGCGGGCACGATGCGCGGCAATGGCCGACACTGCGGCACGCACCGGCCGCCTACCGGTAGGGCCCGCATGTCCGACAGAGTGGTGGTGATCATCCACCTGACGGTGGCCGGGTACGGAGACGAATTCGACGCGGGGATCGCGGCCGTGCACGCGGCCTACCGCCGGGTCAGCTGGGTCACCGACCGTATCGAGGGCCTGCTCCGCACCGAATTGCTCACAGATAGTGCGGATTCCGGCGACCTGCTCTTGGTATCGGAATGGACCGACCTGGATGCCTTCCATGCCTGGCGGGAAGGTCCCGACCACGCAGGAGGCGCGCGGAACTCGGCGCTCAAGCCTTTTCAGGACCGCAGCCGCGCAAGGCATTTCGTCGTATATCGCAGTATCGAGGCACACTAGCTGGGCCGAATCGAAAGCGGTGTCGACGGGACCGTGTTCCCGTCGACACCGCCTTTTGGTCACCAGGTGACCGGAAGTTCCGTCACGCTCCCCATCATCGCCTCGACCCGCCAGGTCAGGTTATCCACCGCAATCGCCGGGCGCAGCGCCGGGAAGCGCTCCAGCAGGCCACCCAGGGCCGCCTGTAGTTCCAGCCGGGCCAGATGTCTGCCCAGGCAACGGTGCGCGCCCGCGCCGAAGGCGATGTGTGGGTTGGGATGACGATCGAACCGCACCCGATCCGCGGCGTCGAAGGTGGCCCGGTCTCGATTGGCCGACGTGGTCGCGGGGATGACCGCCTCTCCCGCTCGCACCCGCACTCCGCCGATCTCCAGATCCGCGGTCGCCACGCGAATGGTACCGCCGCTCACCGGTCCCGGCGCGTACCGCAGCAGTTCCTCCACCGCTGCGGGCAGCAGCGAGCGATCCCGGCGCAGGGCATCCAGTTCGCCCGGATGCCGGAACAGCACCACGATCGAATTGGTGATCGCGGTCCACACGGTGTGGTAGCCGGCGGTCAGCAGAGTGGCGGCTAGTTCCACCGCGTCGTCCACCGGCACGGTATCCGACAGCGTCGCGAACAGGCCTTCGCCATCATCTGTTGGAGTGCTCGCGAGCCGAGTCAGGTAGTCCCGCAGCGCGGTACGCGCGTGCTGCACCGCGGCGCCCGCGTCGGGACGGACACTCAGTGACTGCTCGGTCCACCGCTCGAAGTCCGCCCGGTCGTCAACTGGCACTCCCAGTAGGTCGCAGATGACCGTCATGGCGAGCGGGCGGGACAGTCCGGCATTCAATTCGGCGCGACGATCCACGGCGTCGAGCAGATCGAGCAGCTCGTCGACCGCGGATTCGATACGGGCGCGCATGGATTCGATGCGTGGCTTGGTGAACATCGGCGCCACCAGGAGACGAAGATCGGTGTGCCGCGGCGGATCCATGGCCATCAGGGACCGAGGGTTGGGCCGCATGGGCCCGAGTCGCGGCGCGTCCGGCTCGGTCGTCGCGGCCCGGCTCAGCCGCGGATCGGTCAACACCGTCAACACATCGTCGTAGCGGGTGGCCAGCCAGGCGACATCCCCGGTGGGTAGGACGACCCGGGTCATGGGCTCGGCGCGCAGCCGCGCGAACTCCACCGGCGGTTCGCCGACCGTGGTGGGTAGGAACGGGAAGGCGGGAACATCCGCACGTACCGCGGTCATGGCTCTCCTCGGGTCGAGACGCCACGGACATTCCTGTGGCGCATGGGTTTCCGAGTCAATCGCGGGTTGGTCGAGCAGGTTTGGAGCCGTCCTCGAGCATCGGTCGCGACACTTTCGGCACACTGCGGAAAGGGAATATCGAATGTCTGGAATCGTGGGTTGGGTCGATTTCGGCCGGGATCTGAGTCGCGAGCGCAGCACCCTGCTGGCGATGACCGCCACCTTGGCCTGCCGTGGCCCCGACGACGAGGGGGTGTGGGTCTCGCGGCACTGCGGGTTCGGTCACCGTCACCTGGCGGTCTTCGATGCCGAGGCGGGCCGACAGCCGGTCGTGGTCGAGGATGGCTCCGGGGTGCGCGCGGTCGGCATGCACAGCGGCTCCATCCTCAACCACGCCGAATTGCGTTCGCGGCTAGCGGGTCTTGGCCATCGCCTGCAACGAGGAGGAGATACCGAGGTACTGGTGCATGCCTACCTGGAATGGGGCGAGGACTGCGTGCACCGGCTCGAGGGCTCCTTCGCGGGCGCGGTCTGGGACGAGCAGCGACGGCGCCTGTGGCTGGTGCGCGACCGCCTCGGCGTCGAGCCGCTGTTCTACTACCCGCTCGCCACCGGTGTCGTCTTCGGCTCCGAGGCCAAGGCGATCCTCGCGCATCCTCTGGTCGAGGCCGAGGTAGACGCTGACGGCCTGCGTGAGGTGCTGACCTACTCGGGCACACCGGATTTCGCGCCGTTTCACGGCATGAGCCGACTTCGGGCCGGGCGCATGGCCGTCATGACCGAGCAGTTCCTGTCGGTCCGGGCGTATTGGAAGGTCGAGGCCCGGCCGCACACCGACGATCTCGACACCACGGTCTCCACTATTCGCGGGTTGCTCGAGGAGAGCATGGACCGCAACCTGGTCACCGATATGCCGAAGGGCTGTCTGCTCTCCGGCGGACTCGACTCCAGCGGCGTCGTCGGGCTCGCCCATCGCGTCCTTAGCCCGCGTGGTGAGGCGGTACGCACCTTCACCGTCAACTTCGCCCGGCACGAGGACAACTTCCGGCCCTCCGACACCCGGTCGGGTCTGGACACCCCCTACGCCGCGGACGTGGTAGCGCATCTGGGCACCGAGCACACCGGTGTGTTGATCGACCCGACCGAGCTGGCCGATCCGGTGGCGCGCGCGGCGGTGTTGCGTGCCAAGGACATTCCGACCCCGCTGGGCGACATGAACACCTCGCTGTACCTGCTCGCGCGGGCCGTCAGCGACCAGGTGCGTGTGGTGATGACGGGCGAGGCGGCGGATTCGCTGTTCCACGGCGTGGTCTGGAACCGTGACCCGGTCGAGTCGACCATGGGAACGTTTCCCTGGGTGGCCCGCGGCGTGGTGCGCGACGCACCGCAAGGACTCGGGTGCGGTCTGCTCGATCCGGCTCTGCTGGAAAAACTCTCACCCCTGGACTACGCGGCACAACGGTATCGGGAATCGATCGCCGAGGCACCGATGCTCGATGACGTCTCCGAGGTGGATCGGCACATGCGCGAGCTGTGCTGGGTTCACATCACCAATTTCATGGAGAACCAGAACGGCCACACCGAGAGGCTCTTCAAAGCGGTCGGGGTCGAGGTGCGCATGCCCTACTGCGACCACCGGCTGGTGCAGTACGCCTACAACCTGCCGTGGGCGCTGCAGAACTTCGATGGGCGCGAGAAGGGTCTGTTGCGGGCCGCGCTCTCGGATGTGCTGCCGCGCAGCGTCATCGACCGGCGCAAAACCCCGTATCCGGTGACCGTTGACAAGGCCTACGAGGCCGCGTTGCGCGCCGAGGCCACGGCGCTGCTGGCGGACCGGCAGGCACCGGTGCTTCCGCTGCTCGACACAGCGGCCGTTCGGGACGTGCTCGACGACGCGAACTCGTTGGGGAGCTGGGCGGCTCGGGCGAACCTCGAACTTCCGCTGCAGTTGAACAGATGGATTCGGGAGTACGGCATCAAGCTGTCGATCTGAACCCGTCAGTCGGATACCCCGCCGTCGGTGAGATCCTGCGCCGCGTTGCGGAGCACCCTGGTCGCCTCGGTGAAGTAGTCGAAGAGGATGTCGAGCGCTGCCGGGTCGTATCGGGCGAAGACCTCGGCCATCTGCACCCGCAGGGGTTCGAGTGCGGCTGCCAGTTCGGCCCGGCGCGACGGATCCGGTTCGATGATCACCTTTCGGCGGTCATGCGGGTCCCGCACGCGACGTACGTAGTGGGTCTGCTCGAGCCGATCGATGAGCCGGGTGGCCGCACCGGTACTCAGGCCGGTTTTGGCCGCCAGCTCGCCGGCGGTGAGTGAGCCGGACAGGGCGATCAGGTTGAGGCCGAAGAAGTCGGTCGCGCCGAGTTTGAGAGCCTGGGCGGTCGCCTGACCCACCACGATCTGCGCCGTCAGGTACTCGCGGTAGACGGTGCTACCCGACATGAGCAGGCGCAGTTGTTCGCCGCTGTGTCCCGAAGGATCACCGGCAGGGACCGATCGGCTCTCGCTATCGGTTGACGATCGAGACTTCTGCGAGTTAGATTTATCTTGCTTCATGCAGATACCTTTTCTGTGCAGATACTTCCCCTACGTCAGAGAGGATACCTCCAGGATCATGCAAGCCATCGAAGTCGAGGCAGTGGAGAAATCGTTTGGCAAGCTCAAAGCCCTGGCGGGAGTCGACTTCCAGGTTGCGGCGGGCTCGGTGCTCGGGTTGCTCGGGCACAACGGCGCGGGGAAGACCACCCTGGTTCGGATCCTCGCGACCCTGTTGCCACCGGACGGCGGCCGTGTTCGCGTCGGCGGATACGACGTCACCAGATATCCGATCGCCGCGCGCCGACTGGTTGGGCTGGCCGGTCAACACGCCGCGGTCGACGAGGCGCTGACCGGCCGGGAGAACCTTCAGCTCGTCGGTCGGTTGTACCGGCTGAGCGCGCGTGAAACCGCCCGCCGCAGTGATGAAGTGCTCGAGCAACTCTCCCTCACCGAGGCCGCCGGGCGGCCGGTGCGCACCTACTCCGGCGGCATGCGTCGGCGATTGGACCTGGGTGCCAGCCTGGTCGGGCGGCCCGCGGTGCTGCTGCTCGACGAGCCGTCCACCGGACTCGACCCGGCAGCTCGGCTCGAGCTGTGGGGTCTGGTCCGCGATATGGCCGAACGCGGCACCGCGGTACTGCTCACTACCCAGACCCTCGAAGAGGCCGACTACCTGGCCGAGGACATCGTCGTCCTCGACCACGGCCAAGTGGTCGCACACGGAACTCCGGCGGAGCTCAAGGCCCGTCTGGGCGATCAGACCATCACAGTCACCCTGTCCGATCGCGCCGATCTCACCGAGGCCGTCTCGTTGTTGAGACCACTCAGCTCCGCCGCCCCCTCGGAGGATCGGGTGTTGTCGACGGTGACCTTGCAGACCCCGGGCGGCTCCGCAGGGCTGGCGGGCGCGGTCCGGGTGCTCGATGACGCACGCATCGACCTTGCCGACGTCACCGTGCGTGCGCCCTCGCTCGAGGACGTCTACCTGTCGCTGACTCAGCAAACGGCGTCCACGACGACCCCGACCAACTAATCCACCCTCCGACCACTTACTGCACGACGGAAGACACCGAAAATGAACAGCAATATGAACCCTGCACCGAGGAGGCTGCGCTGATGGTTGTCACGCGCGGATCGAGCGTCACCGCGCCGCAAGGCAATTCGGCGTTCGAACCATCTCCCGACCTGAACCGGCTGCCGTGGACGGCCCTGCCGGTCGACTCCCTGGCGCTGGCCAAGCGCCAGATTCTCCATATCATTCGCACCCCGCAGGCCGCCGTCGCCGCGGTCACGTCCCCGATCCTGTTCCTGACCCTGTTCCGGTACGTCTTCGGCGGCGCGATCCCGATTCCCGGCATGACCTACGTCGATTACATAGTCCCGGCCATGCTGGTCCAGAACGTCGTTTTCGGTGGATTCACCAGTGCGACCGGCCTGGCCACCGACGCGGCTGATGGCATCATCGACCGGTTCCGGTCGCTGCCATCGCCGCGGGCGGCGCTGCTCTCGGGCCGCGCGCTCGCCGACGTGCTGCAGCAGTTCGTGGCGCACGCACTGTGTTTGGTCGCGGGCATCGCGATCGGCTTCCGGTTCCATGCGAGCGTGGGGGATATCCTGCTGTCGTTCGCCATGCTGCTGGTAATTGGCCTCGGTACGTTCAGTCTGTTCGCCTTCTTGGGTCTGGCGGCCCGCAATGCCGAGACCGTCAACGCCCTGACCGCGCCCGGCTTTCTGATGGTGTTCGTGTCCAGCGCGTTCATTCCGGTGTCGACGCTGCCAGGGTGGTTGCAGGGCTTCGCGAGGTATCAGCCGGTCACCATCTTCACCGACACCCTGCGCACCCTGATGCAGAAGTCGCAGGTCAGCCAGGTACTCGAACACAGCACCGCCTGGTATGCGACCGCGTCGGTGGCGTGGTGCGTGGTGCTCACGGTGATAGGCGGAGCGTTGGCTCTACGCGCCTACCGCAAGGTTTAGCCCCCCGAACAACGCGAGGTGGTTCCGGATCGATCCGGAACCACCTCGCGCGCTTTGGTTTTCACACTGTGCGACAGATGACCAGGGTGTCGTGTTCGCCCAGCCGCCGCTGCGTGGACGTCGCCCCCGCGGCGCGGGCGTAGCGGTGGATCTCTTCGGCCGGGTACTCCGAGCCGCCGTCGGTGACCATCATCATGTCCAGGCTGATGACGAGATTCTCCGCCAGGCTCGGGCCCGCTTCGAGCATTCGGTCGTACACCAGCAGCGCGCCGCCCGGCTCCAGGGCGCGGAAGGCCTTGCCCACGATGGCCTCTCGCTCCCGCTCGTCCCAGTCGTGCAGGACGTGGCCGAGCATGATGACATCGGCGCTCGGCAGCTCCTGCTCGAAGAAGTCACCCGCATGGAAGGTGCTGCGGTCGGCGAGGCCACGCTCCGCCATGAGTTCTTCGAACAGTGGCCGCATCGGAGGCAGATCGAAGACGCCGCCGGTAAGGTCGGGATGCTCGGACAGGATGTGGGACAACAGGTTTCCTCGACAGCCGCCCACATCGAGGACGGCTTGGTGGTGCCCCCAGTCGAAGGCCTCGACCAGCGCCGGTCCGAGGTCGCTGGTCAGCGAGTCCATGAGTAGTACGAACTTTCGCAGCCGATCGGGGTCGCCGAGCATGACGGTGAAGTCGCCAGGCCGCTGTTTGGCGCCCGTGCGCAGAGCATCGGTCAGATTGCCGTAGGCGGGATACAGGTTGCGATTGAAGCGCAGCAGGAAATCACCGAGGTAGGACCGACCGCCACGCACCAGATGGCGTTCGGCCGTCTCGGAGTTGCGGTACGCGCCGTTGTCGTGCTCGAGTAGCCCGATCTCGGTCAGTAGGGCCAGCACGTCGGCCAGTCCCCGGCCATGCAGCCCGAGGCGTCCGCGCAGCGTGTCGGGGGTGGCAGGGGAGTCGTGGAGGACGCTGAAAAGGTCCAGTTCCACGGCCGTCAACAGCACTTTGGCCTCGCAGAACGACTTTCCCAGTCGGAGAATCCCAGCGGGCGTGTCGACGCCCGCGGCAAATGTGGTCATGGGTGCGAAATCTCCCTCGTCGGACGAAAGACGGTGTGGGGCGAACATTCGCATCGGACTGTCGATCCGGCCTCGAGCGTTACTGGAGCATCATGCCCGAGCGCCGGTTCGAGTTCTCCTGGAGCGTGATTCGAGAAACCGTCGTGAGACTGACCGCGCCAGATCGGCTTCCCGATGGAGAGAACATGTCGTCGATGAGACTGAGCGAAAGGCCCAGAGTCTGGGCAACCGGCATCGCGGTCGCCGTTGTGGCCCTGATCGTCACCATCGTGCTGATCCGCCAGGATCGGTCCATCGCATCCACACCCGAGCCGGGATTGACCCTCGTCAGCATCGGGGCGGACGGAAAACCCGCGAACGCCAACTGCAAACGGCTGTCCATCGACAGCTCCGGGCATCGGGTCGCATTCGAGTCGCGGGCGACGAATCTCGTCGAGGGCGGCGGTGACGGCCATGTTGGACACATCTACCTACGCGATTTGGATCGGCGGAGCACGGCCATGCTCGATCGCGGTGACGACGGTCGGCCAGCGGACCGAGACAGCTGGGATCCGGTGATCAGCGCGGACGGCAGCAAGGTCGTGTTCTATTCGGACGCCAGCAATCTGGGGTCCGGATCTACCGACGGCAGGTCCCATGTCTACCTGCGCGGTGTCGCCGACAAGCACACCACCCGGCTGGACACCAACGATCGGGGCGAGGCCGCCAACGGCGACTCGATGATGGTGCAGATCTCGGCCAACGGCCGGTTCGCGGCCTTCTCCTCCAACGCCACCAACCTGGTGGCGACGCCCACGGGCGGCCAGTGGAACGTCTATCTGAAGGATCTGGGGAGTGGCCGGATCACACTGGTGAGCCAGACCGTCGATGGCTCGCCCGCGACAGCCCTCAACTATGGCGGGATGCCCGATGACAGCGGCGAGCACGTTGTTTTCGGATCGCTGGCGTCGAATCTCGTTCCCGGCGACACCAATAATGTCGGCGACGTGTTCGTCCGTGACATCCGAGCCGGGACGACGACACGCATCAGCGTCGCACCCGGCGGCGAGCAGGGCGACGATCTGAGCATCGGTGGCGCTATCAGTGGAGATGGCAGGTTCGTCGGATTCGCCTCGCACGCTACAAATCTCGTGGCAGGACTGCCGGGCAACCACGTCTCGCACGCCTATGTCCGCGATCTGGTGGCGGGTACGACCACGCTGCTCGACGTCGGGGCGACCGGGCTGCCCGGCGACGGCAATGCGACCTGGTCGAGCTTCTCCGGCAGCGCGCGTCGCATGGTTTTCATGTCCACCGCCGGGAACCTGCTGCCCAATGCCCCCAAGGCCCAGTGGAACATCTACCGCCGAGATCTCGACACCGGCAAACTGGAACTGCTGAGCGCCAACCCGCAGGGCTTCGAGGACAATGGCGAGAACTGGTGGGACACTGCCAGCGGAGACGGGTCGGTAGTCGGATTTCTGTCCTTCGCCTCCGATCTTGGGTCCTCCGACGGTCTGTTCTCCCAGATCTATATTCGCCGCGGCGGCGCACCCGTGGCAGACATCGCTCAGCTGGGGACCACCGCCAACAAATCCAATGGCAATCAGCTGCTGGCGAGTCGGACCGACAGCGTCGGCGGGCAAGTGAGCCTCGCGGCCTCCGCCTACGCCGTCGCGCCCTACTTGGACTACCACGTGTCCTTCACAGCGAACACCTCGAAGGTCACCTGGAATCAGGCCGGGGTCGTGCCGGATTCCATCGAGCACACCGACAAATGGGTCATCGATTTCTACGGTGACCGGTACGCGGTGAAGGGCGCTCCCGACGGGGCCGAGATCCACGAGGGAAACGGCTGGCTCGAAGTGGACTGGACCACAAAATCCACCGGCGTCACCAGCGAGCACGCGTGGAACGCAATGGATTTCGTGCCTGCCGAGGGATCCACCTTCGGGCAGGTGTATCGGATCCGGCACCTTACCTCGGCCACAGTCCGGGTCGGCGACACGACTCAGACCGCGGAAACCGAGGATCGGGCCTTCATGTGGTGATGCGGAACTGTAGTGATGCGGAGCGACATGATGAGCACCTCGATCGAATCAGCCTGGCAGACAAGGGAGTTGCTCCTCGACGCGATGCGGCGGTTGCGAACCACGGCCGACCACGAAAACAGCGATCGATCCCGAACCTCGGCGGTGCTGGGCATGGGAGTGCGTCTCCCCGATGGCGTCGATTCGCCGGCCGCTCTGTGGGCGCGGCTCACCAGTGACCGGGACGCCTTGTGGTCCAGCAGAGCTCGGGTCAGTGGCTGGCCCGGAGGCGGCCCGGACGCCATGGAGCCGAACCTACCGCGGCGGCTGGTGTACGACGTCGCCCGAGAGGCGTTGGCCGACGCCGGACTGTCAGCGGCTCGGCTGGAGAACGTATCCGTCGGTGTCTACCTAGGTGTCTCGCAGGGCGGCCTCGCAGCCGCCTTGTCGCGCCGGTTGCACCTGTGTGGACCGAGTCTGGCCGTGGACCCGCGGGGATCGTCGGCACTGGTGGCATTACATCTGGCTGTGCGGGGATTGCGCTCCGGTGATTGCGATTTCGCGCTCGTCGGTGGTGCGGGGGGCGATGACTGCGTCATGCTCTTGCTGGGGAGTGGCGGCGATTACGGGTCGAACAGCCGTCCGCCGCGCGCTCACGTCCTCGGCACCGCCGTCGGTGGCGATCACCGCGCCCTCACCCGGACGGGCCGCCACGAACTTCTCCGGCGCGCGCTGAGCGACGCGCGGCTGCGTGCCGAACAGGTCTCCTATGTCGAACTGCTCGGTAACGCGATCGTGGCGGGTGGGCCACCGGGGCTCGAGGCGGTTCGCGCCGTGTACGGCAGCGGGTCCACCCGCTGCGTCCTGGGCGGCGCCGACCTGGACCCCAGTGGGACGGAGCTGGCCGCCGGGATGCTCGCGGTGGCCAGGACGATCCTGATCATCGAGCATCGCCGGTCGCCTTCTCACGCCGGTGCCGCGCTCCGCAATGGTGACATCGACCTCGGTGGAACACGGCTCGTCGCTCCCGCCGCTTCCGTGGCGCTCGAGGTGTGCGGCCCGATTCAGCCCTTCGCGGCCGCGGTCGGCGCTTTCGTCTCGGATGGCACCGATACCCATGTCCTCCTCGGCGGTGCTCCTGGGCCGTCCTCGACCGAATCGACAAGGCGATGACCGACACCACGGCTTCGGAAGCACTGCCGACCCATCCCTACGATCTCGCGGATCGCTATCGGCCCGGGGCTGGTCCGGTCCTGCTGACCGGTGTGCAGGCCATAGCCCGCCTGCTGGTGGAACAACAGGCATGCGATGCCCGCAACGGCCGCCGTGTCGCGACCTTCGTGTCCGGCTATCAGGGCAGTCCACTCGCGGGCGTGGACACACTGCTGGCCGGAATGCCGAATGTTCTCGCCGAACACCACATCACGTTTTCTCCGGGGCTGAACGAGGAGCTGGCCGCGACCGCGGTGTGGGGCAGCCAGGCAAATCTCGGTGCGGGAGAACCGACCTACGACGGTGTGGTCGGTGTTTGGTACGGCAAGGGGCCTGGACTGGATCGGGCCACCGACGTTCTGCGCCACGCCAACCACTACGGCGTAAATGCCCGGGGCGGAATGGTTTTGTTGGTCGGCGACGATCCGGGGTCGAAGTCCTCGAGCTTGCCACTGGCGAGCGAACGTTCGCTGGCGGCCATGAACATACCGGTGCTGTTCCCGCGCAACTCCGCGGAGATCGTGACGCTGGGCCTGCACGCGGTCGCGCTGTCACGTGCCTCGGGCTGTGTCGTGGCATTGAAAGTGGTCTCCGATGTTGCCGACGGGTCGTGGATTGTCGACGGCTCGGTAACCCGATGTGAGCCGGTCGTACCTCGAATTAACTGGGGTACAGAGACTTTCGAGTATCGTCAGCGACCCATGGCGGCTCCGATCGACAGTCTCGTCTCCGAGGTCGACTTGCTCGGCCCGCGCCGTGCTGTCATCGACGAGTACGCCGTGGCCAATCGGCTCGATGCGGTCGAACTGAATCCACCGCAGGCAAGGATCGGCATCGTCGCGGCCGGGCCGGTATTCGACACGGTGCGGCAAAGTCTGCTCGACCTGGGTCTCGACGAGGAAGGACTGCGCCGGGCCGGTGTTCGACTGCTCCGCATCGCCATGCTGTATCCGGTGTCGGCCCACACGGTCCGACGATTCGCCCTAGGGCTCGATCGAGTCCTCGTGGTGGAGGAGAAGACCGGCTTTGTGGAATCCCAGCTGCGGGAGATCCTTTACGGTGCGGCCGACGCTCCCGGGATCGTTGGCAAGCGGGACAGGGACGGCGAGCCGTTGGTGCCCGCCGACGGCGAGCTCACCGCCGGGCGGTTGCGTGGCCCCCTGTACCGGGTGCTGCACCGCTACGCGCCGGTGAAACGCCCACTGCCGGAACCCTTGCCGCTGGAGCCACTGGCGGTGCGGCGCACCGCCTTCTTCTGCAGTGGCTGCCCGCACAATCGCTCGACCCGGGTACCGGAGGAGTCCATCGCGGGCGGCGGCATCGGCTGTCACACCCTGGTGACCATGTCCGGCCGTCCCGACAGCGCGGTTACCGGATTGACCCAGATGGGCGGGGAGGGGGCGCAGTGGATCGGGCAGGCTCCGTTCACCGATATCGGGCACATCTTTCAGAATGTCGGTGACGGAACGTTTTTCCATTCCGGCCAGCTGGCCGTTCAGGCCTGCATCGCCGCCGGAGTGAACATTACCTACAAGCTATTGTTCAACGAGGTCGTCGCCATGACGGGTGCACAGCGAGCCGAGGGCGGGTTGACCGTGTCGGCGCTGACTCGCAAGCTCGCCGCCGAAGGCGTCGCCAAGATCATCGTGTGCGCGGAGGATCCTGGCCGTCACCGATTTTCGGAGCTGGCCGCGGGCACTGAGCTGTGGCATCGGGACCGCCTCGACGAGGCGCAGCGTGAACTGCGGGCCATCGCGGGGGTAACGGTGTTGATCTACGACCAGCACTGTGCCGCGGACGCGCGTCGCCGCCGTAAGCGAGGTCTGCTGCCGGACAAGCCGACTCGTATTGTCATCAATGAGGCGGTGTGCGAGGGATGCGGCGACTGCGGGCAGAAGAGTAACTGCCTGTCGGTACGGGAAGTGGACACCGATCTCGGTTTCAAGACCCGAATCGACCAGAGCTCGTGCAATCTCGACTACAGCTGTTTGGACGGCGACTGCCCGTCGTTCGTGACCGTCGAGATACCGCCCGCCCGTAAGTCTGTCGCGCGCCGCCGCCTCGAGCCGCCCCGTCTCGTCGACCGTGCGGTATCCGGGCCGATAGGAAGCTGGAATGTCCTGCTGGCCGGCATCGGCGGCACCGGAATCGTCACAGTCAACCAGGTGTTGGCCACCGCGGCCGCCATGGCTGGACTAGAGGTGACCGGTCTGGATCAGACCGGGCTGAGTCAGAAAGCTGGGCCGGTGGTGTCGCATTTGCGATATGGCACCGACCCGGTACCGGACAATCGGCTCACTGTCGGCGGCGCCGACTGCGTCCTCGCCTTCGATCTGCTGACCGCGACCGATACTCGCAACCTGAACTACTGCTCGGCGATGGCGACGGTCGCGGTGGCGTCGACGAGCCGGACTCCTACCGGTGACATGGTGTATGACAAGGAGATTCGCTATCCCGGCGAGGAGTCGCTGTTGGCTCGATTGCGGAGTGTGACACATCGGGTGGAATCCTTCGACGCTCTGGCAGCCGCCCAGTCGTTGTTCGGCGAGACGACCCATGCCAATTTCCTCCTCGTTGGCATGGCCTACGAGCTTGGCGCACTGCATATTCCGGCCGCGAGCATCGAGGCGGCGATCACCCTGAACCGGGTGTCCGTCGCCGACAATATCGCGGCATTTCGCTGGGGCCGAGCCGCCGTGGCGGAACCGTCGGCGTTCGCCGACGCGGCGCAGCCGTCCGCGACACCGCCACCCGAGCCTCCAACCGACCTCTTCGGCGACAGCACTCTCACCGGAGCGGTGCGGCAGGCAACAGAATTGGCTGCGCGCCGGTTGATCTCGTTCCAGAATCGCAAGTTGGCCCGCCGCTATGTCGGGCTCATGGACAATGTTTGGCGGGCCGAGCGTGCGGCGACGGATCGCACCGAATTCAGCGTTGCCGCGGCGCGTGGCCTCTATCGGTTCATGGCCTACAAGGACGAGTACGAGGTGGCCCGACTACTGACGGACCCGGAGTTCCTCGCCCATATCGACGACCAGGTGCCGGGGGCCCGCGCGCGGACCTACCGCTTGCACCCGCCGATCCTGCGTACTCTGGGCATGCGATCCAAGATCGGCTTGGGCCCCCGTACCCGTTGGGTGTTACCCCTGCTGGCCAAGGGCAAGGTCCTCCGCGGCACCGCGCTGGATCCCTTCGGGCACACCGGGATTCGTCGACTCGAGCGCGCGTTGCGTGACCATTACATCGCCTTGATAGGGCAGCTGACCGACGAACTCGCCACCGACTACGACCGGGCGGTCGCTGCCGCCGAGGCCGCAGACCTGGTTCGGGGCTACGAGACGGTCAAGCTGGAGAGCGTGCAACGCTACCGCACCCGGCTGGCCCACCTCGGTCTCGACCTCCCGGCCGCTGTGACAGACGCCGGGTCCCGGACCGGCGACTGAGCAGGATGCTGCCGCTCTCGCTCGTCGCCAGCTGAGCTGAGCCCTACGTCGCAGCAATCAACCGCCGCCGCAGCTGTTCTGGGCGAAGGCGACGGTACGGTTCGTGGGAAGCGCGCCCACGTCGCTGTCGATTGGCGGCCGGTTGACACGGGAATGAGCCACGTGGCTCAAGAGTAGTCACTGTGGGAGCCAGGGAGATTGCGTCGGGGTGGCGTGGCTCGGGGGAGGGGGTGCGGGATTCGAAGAATCCCACCGGTCCGGCGCTGGTTTTCGCGGCGGGCCAGTGGGATTCGTTCACGGCCGGGGTGGTGGCCGGGGTGTTCGATTGTTAGCGGCGGCCGGTGAGCTTGCCGAGGATGAAGATCAGCAGCACCGCGCCGAGCAGGCAGGTGAGGAAGCTGAAGATCAGGCCGCCGCCGTGGACGTCCACGCCGAGGAGTTTGAGCAGGAAGCCGCCCAGCAGGCCGCCGACCACGCCGACCACGATATTGAGGATGACGCCCTGCTGGGCGTCCGTGCCCATGATCTTGCTGCCGATCCACCCGGCCAGGCCGCCGATAATGATCCAGCCGAAGAATCCCAGTGCCAGCATTACGCCTCCTACCAGTTCCGACGCCGGTTGTCTGCCCCTATGGTCGCCCGTCCACCAGCGGGAATCGGCCAGTGACACGCCCGGCCGACGAAACTGCGTCAGGCGGCCGCGGCGAGCGGGAGGTGAATCCGCAGCGTCGTGCCGCGCTCGGCGGTGTGCAGGCGGACCAGATCGGCCAGCTGGTTGATCAGCAGCAGCCCACGCCCGCCGGGTCGGCGCGGCGGTGCGGGGAGGCGTCCGGCCAGCGGATCGGTGATATGGCCGGAATCCTGGATCTGACAACAGAATTGGGAGCCCTCGACCCAATAGGCGAGCACCCCCTGTCCGCCGCCGTGCAGCACCGAATTGGTGGTGGCCTCCCCGACGACGAGTTCCAGATCCATGACCCGCTGCTCGCTCATGCCGCATCGCCGGGCGTAGCCGACCGCCGCATGCCGTGCGGTGGCCACGGTCGCCGTGTCGAAGGTCAGGGTCTGCGCGGTCTCGGGCGGCGGCGGCAGCGGACGGTTGTACTCGGCCACGACGCGGTCGGGATCGTAATCGCCACTGGCGGTTTCGCCGGTGTCCCCGATCACGGTCGGGTGGGTGTGAAAGGCGTCGGCGATGGCCCGCGCGGGCAGCGTGTCCAGGTCGTAGGGGCACAGGATCGTCACGGCACGCCCGGCGAAGGCCGCGTTGATCAGTGCCTCGTGCTGCACACACGCCGGATACTCGAGCGGTGAGCGGTCGGCCCAGATCGGCTCGCCGATAATGCGCACCCGGGTGTCGGGGTGCGCGTCGGCGAAGGCGCGCAGGACGCCGGGAATGATCCGGCCCGGATTGCGGCCCTCGACCGTCATGTCCAGCAGCCGCACCGCATCGGCATCGCCGCCGAGCGCCTCGCGAATCAGCGCCAGATTGCCCGTGGGCACCGAGACCGCGACGGGCTCGCCATTGGCCAGACCCTCGCGAATGAAGCCGACGGTACCGTGCAGATACTCCTCGGCGCCCCGGTAGAAATAGGCCGGGTGCACGAAACCATGGGCGATGCTGGACGTTTGGTCGGAAGCGGTCACGAGGTGAGAACCTCCACCATCCTCGGACGGACAACTCCCGCGACAGTTTACGCGCGGTCGCCGAGGTGAGCGGTTCGCGCCGGTCAGGGCGAGGATGGGGCGATGATCGCGCGATGATCGCGCGGGCACGCGTTGAAAAGCTCCGTCGTGGTTATTCCCTGGAAGAGCGACGGAGAGTTCGAACGCACTGTAGGAGGCAGTGGCACCATGCAGGAACAGAAGCATTACGAGAGCGGCCCCGGAGATTGGATCCCCAATCCCGGCGTGCCCGGCCAGGGGAAGGCGGAGATGATTCGCGGCGGAGCGGAGGCCGAACCGTCCCCACAGGTCGGGGCCGTGGGATTGAGTGTGGCCGCGCAGGCCGGCATGCTGCCGATGCTGCGGTCGGTGGTCGAGACCGTGCTGTTGACGGCGGATTTCACCCTCGATGTGGTCACCGATATGCGGGTGGCGATCGACGAGGTGGCGACCGCGTTCGTGATGGCGGCGGCGCTGGGCTCCGAGATCGCCTGCGAGCTGCGCTATGACCGACGCCGGATCGAGGTCGAGATCTCGGGACTGACCCGCAGCCGCACACTGCTGCGCGGGGACAGCCTGAGTCGCAAGCTGCTGGAATCGGTGACCGATGAGCTGGACATCGGGGAGGGTACGGGCCGCGCGGACACGTATTCCTATCTGACAGTAGTACGTTTCAGTCGTCGGCGTAGTCGACACGAGGGATGATGGTGACTCGGGCCGATCGAGGGAGTGGGCGTTGACCGAGAGCGGAATGCCGCGATTGCTGACCGTATCGCGTGCGAGCGCGAACGGGACCGCGGTGGTGTCCGCGGTGGGCGAGATCGACATTACGTCGGTGGCACAGCTGCGGGAGGTGTTGGGTGAGGTGCTGGCGGCCGCCGAGGCGCCGGTGATCGATTTGTCGGGCGTGCGTTTCATCGGGTCGGTCGGGCTGAACGTCCTGCTCGAGGCGGCGGAGAAGATCAGCCCGAAGCGGCTGCGCCTGGTGGTGTCCCCGCAGGTCCGCCGCCCGATCGAGATCACCGGGCTGCACGAGCTCCTGCTGCTCAGCGACACCCTGGACGAGGCGCTGGCGCGCTAGACCGGGGCGCTCACGACGAGCCCGCGATTTGCTTGATATTCACTGTGATCGGATTGTGATAACGCTCTCGAAAGTGTGTTTCCGGGCGCCCCGGGCGGGTACCTCGAAGATCAACGAAATGCTGATAACTCGAAGTGAGGGAAAGCAATGTCGAGTGAACACGCGGGCGATTCCTACGACAACATCGAACCCCGGCTGTTGGAGCTGGCCGAACTCCCGGTCGGAAGCGACGAGCGCGAGCGGGTACGCGAGGAGATCATCGCCCGGTGTCTACCCTTGGGCGACCACATTGCCCGCCGGTACGCCGGACGCGGCGTCGATGCCGAGGACCTGGCCCAGATCGCCGCGGTCGGCGTGATCCTCGCGGTGGACCGCTTCGATCCGTCGCAGGGCACACCCTTCCTGTCCTTCGCGCTGCCCACCATCATGGGCGAGGTGCGGCGCTACTTCCGCGACAGCACGTGGGCGGTGCGGGTGCCGCGCCGAACCAAGGAATTGCAGCAGCGCATCACCCCGGCGATCGCCGAACTGTCGCAACGGCTGGGACGCCAGCCCACGGCCCGCGAAATGGCCGCGGAGCTGAAGGTCGATCTGGCCGAGGTCACCCAGGCGCTGATCGCGGGCAACTGCTACCACGCCGAATCACTCGACACCCCAACGGTTTCCCACGACGATGGCAGCGCCGCGCCGTCGCCGCTGGACCGGTACGCGACCGTCGAGCCCGGCTACGCGCTCGTCGAGGATGCCCTGGCCGCCGCACCCGGGCTGGCGTCCCTGCCCGAGCGGGAACGCGAGATTCTGGTCATGCGTTTCGGCGAGGAGCGCACCCAGGCCGAAATCGCCAGGGCCATAGGCGTTTCGCAGATGCAGGTGTCGCGCCTGCTGACGCGAACACTCGCCGAGCTGCGCAGCCGGGCCACGGGCGGGGAACCGCGCAAGGTGCGGGTGGCCTGAGCCCCGACACGCCCGAACTCGCTGGCCGAAAGTCGGCTCCCGGAGCGTGTTCGACCGACTGGGCGACGGTCGTACACTTGTTCCGCCGTGGAGCTGACCCGGCGCACATGGAGGCGAGGCTTCGAGGAGCGAGGGTGGCCGAGAGCGGAATGTCCGTACCGTTGTTGACGGTGACGCGCAGTCGGATCGAGGGCGTCGAGGTGGTCGCGGCCGCCGGCGAGATCGACAGCACCTCGGCCGGCACACTGGGCACGGTGCTCGAGCAGCTCGCCGTGCCCGGCGCGCAGCTGGTGGTGGACCTGTCCGGGGTCGAATTCATGGGTTCGGTGGGGCTGACCACCCTGCTGGTCGCGTCGAAATCCACCGGCCCCCAAGGGGTTCGCGTGGTGGCGTCGCCCCAGGTCCGCCGTCCGATCGAAGTGACCGGGCTGGATGCGGTGCTGCCGCTGTTCGACACCCTCGAGGCCGCGATCGCGGGTGTGTCGCGTCGGGCGGACGAAGGCGCGTGACCGGATAGACGACGGCGCGTGATCGGATAGACCTGGCCGGAAGGGCGGGTCCGCTGCGCCGTGGCGCGGTGGACCCGTAGAGTCAATCACGGTTGTGGTGTTCACGAACCAGCACCTCGCCGCCCGCCCACGGCCGCACGGCCGTGCCGGTCAGAGTGGGATGTGATGACGAAAGACGTGTCGCCCAACCGTCAAGCGTCGCAGCCGGTCGCTTGGTCTGCCGATCAGGTCGAACTGCGAAAGCTGTTGGCGGGGCTGACCGCCGTCCGGGACGGGGACTTCGGCACCCGGCTGCCGAACGACGCCGACGGGCTGCTCGGTGAGATCGCCACCGTGTTCAACGGCATGGTGGACCAGCTGTCGCTGTTCACCTCGGAGGTGACCAGGGTCGCGCGCGAGGTCGGCACCGACGGACGCCTCGGCGGCCAGGCCGAGATCACCGGGGTGTCGGGGACCTGGAAGGACCTCACCGACTCGGTGAACGCCATGGCCGGCAATCTCACCAGTCAGGTGCGCGATATCGCCCAGGTCGCCACCGCCGTGGCGCGCGGCGACCTGTCGCAGAAGATCACGGTGAGCGCGCGCGGGGAGATCCTCGAGCTGAAGAACACCATCAATACGATGGTCGATCAGCTGTCGTCGTTCGCCGACGAGGTCACCCGCGTTTCGCGCGAGGTCGGCACCGAGGGCATCCTCGGCGGTCAGGCCGATGTGAAGGGCGTGTCGGGGACCTGGCGCGATCTCACCGACTCGGTGAACTTCATGGCGGGCAACCTCACCGCCCAGGTGCGTTCCATCGCTCAGGTCGCGACGGCGGTCGCGCGCGGTGACCTCACCCAGAAGATCAATGTCAATGCGCGCGGCGAGATTCTGGAGTTGAAGAACACCATCAATACGATGGTCGATCAGCTGTCGTCGTTCGCCGACGAGGTCACCCGCGTCTCGCGCGAGGTGGGCACCGAGGGGCGGCTGGGCGGGCAGGCCGATGTGAAGGGTGTCTCCGGCACCTGGAAGGACCTCACCGAATCGGTGAATGTCATGGCCGACAACCTGACCGCGCAGGTGCGCTCGATCGCGCAGGTCACCACCGCGGTCGCGGACGGTGATCTGACGCAGAAGATCCGGGTCGACGCGCGCGGGGAGATCCTCGAGCTCAAGGAGACCATCAATACGATGGTCGACCAGTTGTCCTCGTTCGCCGACGAGGTCACCCGCGTCGCGCGCGAGGTCGGCACCGAGGGCAATCTCGGCGGGCAGGCGACCGTCCGGGGCGCGTCGGGCACGTGGAAAGACCTGACGGACAACGTCAATGTCATGGCCTCCAACCTCACCAGTCAGGTGCGCTCCATCGCCCAGGTCGCCACGGCGGTGGCGCGCGGCGATCTGGGGCAGAAGATCACGGTCGAGGCCAAGGGCGAGGTCGCGGCGCTGGCGGGGGTCATCAATACGATGGTCGACACGCTGTCGGCGTTCGCGGACGAGGTCACCCGCGTGGCCCGCGAGGTGGGGACCGAGGGCATGCTGGGCGGTCAGGCCCGGGTGCCGAACGTGGCGGGCACCTGGAAGGACTTGACCGACAACGTCAATTCCATGGCCAACAACCTGACCAACCAGGTGCGCAATATCGCCCAGGTCACCACCGCCGTCGCGCAGGGCGATCTGACCAGCAAGATCGACGTCGACGCGCGCGGCGAGATCCTCGAACTGAAGACCACCATCAACACCATGGTCGACCAGTTGTCGGCCTTCGCCGCCGAGGTCACCCGCGTCGCCCGCGAGGTCGGATCCGAGGGGCGGCTGGGCGGCCAGGCCGAGGTCGAGGGCGTGTCGGGCACCTGGAAACGCTTGACCGAGAACGTGAACGAGCTCGCGGGCAACCTGACCCGACAGGTCCGGGCCATCGCCGAGGTCACCTCCGCGGTCGCCGAGGGCGATCTGACGCGGTCCATCACCGTCGAAGCCTCGGGTGAGGTCGCCGATCTCAAGGACAACATCAATTCGATGGTGGAGTCGCTGCGCGAGACCACCAAGGCCAATCAGGACCAGGACTGGCTCAAGACCAACCTCGCCCGCATCTCCGGGCTCATGCAGGGCCCGCGGGATCTGCGGGTGGTCGCCGAGCTGATCATGGACGAGCTGGTGCCGCTGGTGTCGGCGCAGTTCGGCGCGTTCTATCTCGCCGACGAGACGGCCGAGCCGCCCGAGCTGCGGCTGCTCGGCTCCTACGGTAGTCCCGAAAAGCCGGACAGCGCACGGCGTTTCACCTTCGGGCAATCGTTGGTCGGGCAGGCCGCGCGCAGTCGTCGCACCATCGCCGTCGACGAGGTGCCGGGCGATTACGTCACCATCTCCTCCGGGCTGGGGCGGACCGCGCCGGTCAATCTGCTGGTGCTGCCGATCGTGGTGGAGGATCAGGTGCTCGGCGTCATCGAACTGGCGTCGGTGCATCGA
Organism: Nocardia sp. CDC153; assembly: GCF_035818515.1. Lineage (NCBI taxonomy): Bacteria > Bacillati > Actinomycetota > Actinomycetes > Mycobacteriales > Nocardiaceae > Nocardia > Nocardia sp. CDC153. Next base: position 721,397 of record NZ_JAYKYU010000001.1, read on the forward strand.
TTCACCCGCATCCACCGGGATTTCCTGGATCAGCTGATGGAGACGATCGGTGTCAATGTCAACACCATCATCGCCAATGCCCGCACCGATGAACTGCTCGTCGAATCCCAGCGGTTGACCTCCGAATTGCAGGCCCGCTCACAGGAATTGCAGGTCCGTCAGGAGGAACTGCAGCGGTCCAATGCCGAAATGGAGGAGAAGGCCGCGCTTTTGGCCATGCAGAACCGCGATATCGAGGCCAAGAACCTCGAAATCGAGCAGGCGCGACAGGAATTGGAGACCCGCGCCCAGGAGCTGTCGCTGGCCTCGAAGTACAAGTCGGAGTTCTTGGCGAACATGAGCCATGAGCTGCGCACCCCGCTCAACAGCCTGCTGATTCTCGCGCAGTTGCTGGCCCAGAATCCCGGCCGCAATTTGACGGCCAAACAGGTCGAGTACGCGAGCATCATTCATTCGGCCGGTTCGGATCTGCTGCAGCTGATCAATGACATCCTTGATCTGTCCAAGGTCGAGGCGGGCAAGATGGACGTGTCGCCGGAGCGGGTGCCGCTGCGCAAACTGCTGGATTACGTCGAGGCCACCTTCCGGCCGCTGACCACCCAGAAGAATCTCGGCTTCCGGATCGTGACATTGCCGGGGCTGCCGTCGGAACTGCTCACCGATGATTCACGATTGCGGCAGGTGCTGAGCAATCTGCTGTCCAACGCGGTCAAGTTCACCGAGACCGGGTCGGTGGAATTGCGGATCGGTCCCGCCGAAGCGCCCGAGCTGCCCGCGGGCGTGCGCCGCCACGGCCCGGCCGTGGCATTCCGGGTGGTGGACACCGGAATCGGCATCGCCGAACATCAGCTCGAAACGATCTTCGGCGCGTTCCAGCAGGCCGACGGCACGACCAGCCGCAAATACGGTGGCACCGGGCTCGGGCTGTCGATCAGCCGGGAGATCGCGTATCTGCTCGGCGGCGCGATCACCGCCGAGAGCGCGGTCGATCAGGGCAGCACCTTCACGCTGTATCTGCCGGTGGCGCGCCCGGACTTTCAGGAGCTGCCGCATGCCGAGTCCGATATCGCGCCGGCCGGGGCGGCCGAGGCGGCGGGTGGCTCGGGCCCGAACCAGCAGCGTCGACTGCTCGTCATCGAGGAACGGCCGCACGGCTTGCTGACCCTGGTGGCCGAGAGCGCCGTGGCCGATCTCGCCTACCGCGATGATCCGCGCCGACAGGTCCAGGTGGTGAGCGTGGTCGGTATGCGGGAGGCTGCCGCGGCCATGGCGGGTGAGGCATTCCATTGCGTCGTACTGGAATTGGATATGTCCAGCAAGACGGCGCTGCGCTTCCTCGACCTCATGGACGACGATCCGGCCTCGGCGGGGGTGCCGGTGCTGGCGCACATCCGCCGCCTCGACGGCGAACAGGAGCGGCGGCTGCGGGAGCGGTCGGAGCATCGGCCGCTGGAACTGCTGGCCAGCCTCGACGAGCTGCGTGAGCGCATCGCCCTGCACGTCACCGCGGACGCTCCCGGCGACGTGCTGCCGCTGGTGCGCCGCGAGGAGGCCGTGGTGCCCGCACCCGAGGTGCCCGATGGCGAGCTGGCCGGGCGGACGGTGCTCATTGTCGACGATGACGCCCGAAACCTGTTCGCGCTCAGCAGCATTCTGGAGCTGCACGGCGTGAAGGTGGTGCACGCGGAGAACGGTCGCGAGGGCATGGACAAGCTGGTCGCCCATCCCGAGGTGGATCTGGTGCTGATGGACGTGATGATGCCCGAGATGGACGGGTACACCGCGACCGCGGCCATTCGCGAGATCCCGCGCTACGCCGAGCTGCCGATCATCGCGGTGACCGCCAAGGCCATGCTGGGCGATCGCGACAAGAGCCTGGCCGCGGGCGCCAACGACTATGTCACCAAGCCGGTCGACGCGAATCTCTTGCTGGCGTGCATCCGCCGTTGGCTGAGTGCTTGATGGCCGATTCCGAGCGCGGCGGCGAACCGGTACCGGAGGTCGCCGGTGAGGATCGACAAGACGGCCCCGACGTGGGGTCCGAACTCATTCGGATCGCCGCCACGGTGGAACGTCTACGTTCCGAGATCCGGGCGGCGCACGCGAGCGCGGACGCCCGCGCGGTGGTCGAGATGGCCAAAGGCATTCTCGTGGAACGGTTTCGGTGTGCGCCAGCACATGCCGCCCGGCAGCTGGACCTGCTGTCCGAGCGGGCGGGGCTGACCCGGCTGGAATTCGCCGCCGATCTGGTGAACGAGGTGGCGGGCGACGAGATCGGCGCGGTGGTGGGCGAATTCGCGCCGAGCACGCCAGCCTCGCGGTCCGAGGCGGTCCGGTTGCGCACCGCAGAGAGTGGGGCGCTGGCCGCCGGGAACACCCGGCAGGTCGCGGAATCTCTGCTGGCGCAGGCGGTCTCGCCCTTGGGAGCCACGGCGATCGCGATCTGGGGTGCGGGTGGCGATGGATCGCTCACCTTGCGCGGATTCGCCGGTATCGGCGAATCCGAGGCGCGCCGGTGGCGATATGTGCCGCCGGGGGTGGGTACCCCGGCCGGTCGGGCGCTGGTGCTGCGGGATTCCTTGTGGCTGAGGGATATTGGTGAGACCGGCCTGCCCTCGATCGCCGGTGGTGGTGGGGGTCGGGTGGTGCTGCCGGTCGGTATCGGCGGGCGGCTGGTCGGGATTCTCGAGGTGTGCTGGCCGCGTCCGATCGCGGAGTATCCGCCGCGGCTGCGTCGGCAGCTTGAGGCGCTGGCCGAATTGTGTTCCTATGCACTGGATTCCGACGCGGAGTTGGGTGCCGACGCGGACGGGCCCGCCGAAGCGGTGCGGTTGGCGGACGAGCTCTTCGATCCGGCGCTGGTGTTGCTTCCCGCCTACGACGCCGAGGGCGCGCTGGTCGATTTCCGGATCCACCATCTCAATGCGCGCTTTCTGGATCCGGCGGGCCGACCCCGCGAGCTGCTCGAGGGCGCGTCCCTGACCGAGGCGTATCCGATCTCCGTAGGTCGGGAGCGCCTGTTCGAGTGTGTCGAGCGGGTCTACGCGACCGGTGCGAGCTATCGCGCCGATCCCGTCACGCTCACCGAGCTGTCCGGGCGACTTCCGCGGTCGGTGTCGGCCGGGCTCAGCATCGGCCGCCACGGGGACGCCGTACTGGTGATGTGGCGGATCCGGGATGTGGCGGAACGGTGGGCCGCGCTGCTGCGACATGCGCAGCGGCTCGGCGGGGTCGGCGCTTTCGAGGAGAACGCGACCGGCGGCGAGATCGTCTGGAGTGAGCAGCTCTTCGCGATGTACGGGCTGGAGCCGACCGCCGACCCGATTCCGTTCGGTCAGCTGCCGCTCTATGTCGATTCCTCGGATTCGCAAGCGGCGCAACGATTCCTGCGCACGGTCCTGCATTATCGGCGGGTGGACTCGGCCGTTCTCCGGATCGTCCGGCCGGACGGGGGCATCCGGCATGTGCGGGTCGTCGCCGAGCCGGTGCTCGACCCCGCGGGGAACCTGCTCGCCATTCGCGGCGTGTATCAGGATGCCTCGACCCAACATTGGACCGAGATCGCCCTGTCAGCCACCCGCGATCGGCTCACCCGGACCGAGGAGCAGGCAGCCGAACAGAGTCAGCTCGCCCGCCGACTCCAAATGGCGATCATGCCCGAGACCCAGCCCGCCACCGAGATTTTCGGGTTGCGGACGGCGGTGCGGTATCGGCCGACCGAGCAGGATCATCTGGTCGGGGGCGACTGGTACGACGTCGTCGTGCTCGCGTCGAAACAGATCCTGGTGTCGGTCGGCGACATCGTCGGACACGGCATCACCGCGGCGACCGGAATGGTGGTGCTGCGCAACGCCTTACGCGGTCTGGCCGCCACCGGCGCGGGACCCGGCCAAATGCTGAATTGGCTCAACCAGGTAGCCCATCAGCCCGACGACACCATCTACGCCACGGTCGTCTGCGGTCTCTACGATCCGGAAACCCGGGTCCTGCGCTGGGCGCGGGCCGGTCACCTGCCACCGGTCCTGGTGCGCGCGGGCACGGCAACCACCCTCCCGGCCGTCGACGGCATGATCCTAGGCGCGGTGGCCGAAACCCAGTACGAGGAAGGCGAAATGCGCCTCGAGACCGACGACGTCCTCCTCCTCTACACCGACGGCCTCATCGAACGCCGAGGCCGCCCCCTCGACGACTGCGTCCAACGCCTGCTGACCGAGTCGGCCCACTTCGACGGCCGCCTCGGCGACCGCCTGGACCACCTGCTCGGCACCAGCGACGCCGACAGCGACGACGACATGTGCGTCGTCGGCCTCGAAGTATGCGGCACCGCACCCGGCCTCCGGACCGCGGACTGAAACGGACATCCGCGTCATCTGCCTCGAAGAGGTGAGTTGAGCGGAAGCGGTGGCGCTACTTGTCCTCGGGCGGGGTGTCCAGGCCGAGCATTTGGAGGAGGAAGGCGCAGTCGGCGGCGTCGAGGGCGTGGCTCGCGACGGTGAGGGTGGCCGCGGCGTTCTGTTTTTCGCATGCGGCCTTTTCGGCGGCGCGGGCGGCGCTGAACTCGCTCTGCTCCTGACGAAGGGTGGTCTGTCGTGCAGAGTTCATGCGAACACTTCCCGCCGGTGGCGCCGGGTGACCGAATCCGAATGACTCGGGCCGACAGGCCCACCCTACGGGGTAGGCATCGATTCCGTGGTGAACGGCCCGGCTCGCGGGGCGCGGGTTTTCGTAGGAGGTAGCGCTCAGCGGGTGAACTTGGCTATGGCGGCGGCGGTGACCGGGGTGAAGAAGTTGACGAGGTTGCCGTCGGGGTCGCGGAAGAGCAGGGAGCGGTTGCCCCACGGCATGGTGGTGGGCTCGTTGACGAAATCGGTGACGATGGCGGTGAGTCTGGCGTATTCGGCGTCCACGTCGTCGACCAGGAACTCGATGATCGCGGAGTGATTGGCGGCCGGGCGGGCGCTGCCGGGGGTGAACAGCGCCACGGTTCGTTCGCTGCCGATCGCCAATGTGCCTGCCGCCGTGGTTATTTCGGCGAAATCCGGGGTCGGTCGGAGCGCGGTCGCGATGGTCACCCGCTCGTAGAATTCGACCAGGCGGTCGATGTCGGCGGTGATCAGGCGGATCGAGACGAGGTTCATGGCTGCAACGCTAGAAGCAATACCGGACATCATCCGCCCGGTATTTGAGAGAATTTCACGCATGTCCCGCCCTACCGCGCGTGTGCTCGCCCTGCTGGAGATTCTGCAGACCGGCGGCACGCATACGGTCGCCCGGTTGGCCGAGCGGCTGGGGGTTGATGAGCGCACCGTTCGCCGGTACGCCGAGCATCTCGCCGACTTGGACATCCCGGTGGAATCCGTGCGCGGTCGATACGGTGGCTACCGGCTCGCGCCCGGCTACCGGATGCCACCCCTGATGCTCTCCGACGACGAAGCCCTCGCCGTCCTACTCGGCCTAGTCGCCGCGCGCCGCGCCGGATGGGTGACGGCACCGGCCCACGCCGCCGACAGCGCCGCGGCCAAGCTCGGTCGGGTCCTGCCCAAAGCCGTTGCCGCCCGGCTGGACACCCTGCTGGACACCGTGGAGTTCACCGGCGAGGAGCGACCCGCGTCCGCGTCGAAAACCGAATTCCTGCTGCTGTTCGCGGAGGCCATCCGCGACCACCGGCCGGTCGCGATCACCTACGCCGACCGAAGCGGTCGCCGGACCGAGCGGACCGTCTATCCCCACGGTGTGGTGTCCCACAGCGGCCGCTGGTACGTGATCGGAACCGATCCGGCCGCCGGGGAATCCCGTTCGTTCCGCGTGGACCGAGTCGAGGCGGCGGCCATGGCACCCGGGACCTTCACCGCGCCAGTAGGATTCGACCCGGCCGCCCACCTCCTGTCCACGCTGGCCGAAGCGCCCTACGCGCACGAGATCTCGGTACGGGTCCAGGGCGATGCCGCCACCGTCCGCGCGCTACTGCCCCCGGAGCTCGCGGTCGTCCACGAGATCGACTCCGGCGCAGCGGAACCCGACTCGGCTCCCTGGGTCCGAGTCCTGATCCACGCAGAACGGCTCGACTGGATCCCCACCCTCCTCGCCGGTCTGGACCGCCCCTTCGTCATCGAACACCCTGCCGCCCTCACCGAATCCGTACGCACCCTCGCCCGCCGACTCCTGGCCGCGACCGGCGAGGCCCAGCCCTGACCTACCGGGGCCAGCGTCGTCGCAGTACGCCCGGAAGTGGCGCGGCGGCAACCAGAATCAGCAGGGACCACAGGCCGATACTCGGTACCGCGACCGCGACCACTAGGGCGAGAAGTGCGGCGGCGACCGTCAGCCATCGGCTGGCCAGGTAGGCGGGGGTCAGTTCTTCAGCGTCGGTGAGCAGGCCGCCGCGGTAGAGCAGCAGTTCCTCCACGCGGGCAACGGCCATGGCGAAAATGATGACGCCGACGTAGATTCCGATGGCGAGCCGGTCGTCGTGATGGGAATAGACGTCGAGCACCGTCGCCACCGGAAGCGCGACCATGGCGAGCAGCCACAGCATGTTCACGCGAATCAGCAGGGCGGTATAGCCGGTCGCCCGCTCGAACAGGCGGTGATGCTCACGCCAGAAGGCACTGATCACGACGAAACTGATCCCGGCCGCGGTGAGCGCATAACTGTTGTCCGCCAGGAATTTCGACGTGTTCGACTCAGCGACCCCGCGCGCAGTGTCGACCAACGGCAGGGCGATGAGGGTGATGGCGATGGCAACCACCGCGTCACTGAAGAAGACCAGCCGCTCCAGCCCACGTTCGGTATGCGCCGGTCCCGCCGAGCCCTGTGCCCGATCGCTCACTCCGCCGACTGTAGAACAACTTCGATGCGCCCGCGGGCCGGATCGGCAAGCGGGCCCGCGCTTTCAGCCGAGCCCGGCGATCCGCTCGCGGCAACGCGCTACACTCCGATGCCGGGAGGGGAAGCTCTATTCACGGGGGAGCTTCCATGTGCGCGAGAGGTGGAAGCCGCGGTGGTGGGAAACGAATTTCGGCCCGAGGGGTCGCCGATACAAGGTGGATATCAGCATCCGCCGGTGGCGGGGAACAATCCCGGCTATGCCCCGTCGTGGCAGCCGATGAATCAGGGATACCCGCAGTTCAATCCCGCTGCGCCACACCAGAACTATGGCATGCCGGGTGCGGGGCCGATGCCGCCGCGCAGCAAGGCGCCGCTGGTGGTGGGGTTGATCGTGGTGGCCCTGGTCGTGGTCGGGGTAGCGGCTACCGGAATCTGGTGGTTCACCAAGGATTCCGGGAGCGGGTCCGGCGAAAGTGCCACTCGCAACGCGTTGCCCGCGGCGTTGCGGCAGGCCTCGACGTGCGAACCAAGTCGAGAAGGTTCCGAGAAAGGCCGTCTGACCTGCACGATTCCAGCGGGTAACTCGCTCATCGACGGCCTGTTCGCCGAATTCAACGGCGACGAGAGTTTCGATGCGTGGGTCGACACCGATACCGCGAAGCAGCTGCCGAACAAGACGGGCGATCAGCTGGTCAAATCCGGCTCGGTACTGGCGTATGTGGATACCGAGAACAAATACGAGCTCTACTACGGCAACGCCGACTCCGGGCTCACCATCGATATGAGCTTTTACGGCAGCAAGGACAACGCGATGACCTTCCTGCGCCGCGCAGGCCTGATAACCGGGTCCTGAGCCGCGCCGATGCACAGAATGCCCTGTCCTGCAACAGGTCGGCTCACAGCGGCTTCTCAGGGGCGGGCGCGCACAGTGGCGGCGTGACAAACCATGCGACACTTGCCGATTCGTCTTCGTCCTCGGTGTTGGTGAAGGTTCCGCAGATCACGGTCCTGTTCTGGGTGATCAAGGTGCTTTCCACCGGTATGGGGGAAACCTTCTCCGACTTTCTCGTCAAACACCTGCCACCGGCGCTGGCGGTGGGTGGTGCGCTGGTGGCGTTCGTGCTCAGCTTGGTCGCCCAGTTCCGCACGCCCCGGTATCGCGTGTGGGTCTACTGGACGGCCGTGGTCATGGTGGCCATCTTCGGCACCATGGTCGCCGACATCGTGGACTTCGTGGTCGGCATTCCGCTGGGCATCTCGACCGCGATTTTCGCGGCCTTGCTCGCGGCCGTCCTCGGGCTCTGGTACCGCAGCGAGCGGACACTGGACGTGCACACCATCAATACCCCTCGGCGCGAAGGCTTCTACTGGACCACGGTCGTGATCACCTTCGCCCTGGGAACGGTCGCCGGCGACTTCACCGCCGCGACACTGCATCTCGGCTTCCTGCTCTCATCCATGGTCTTCGCGGCCGCGATCGCGGTCCCCGCGCTGGCCTGGCGCCGAGGACTCAACCCCGTAATCGCATTCTGGTCCGCCTACGTCGTCACCCGCCCGCTGGGTGCGTCACTGACCGACTGGCTCGCCTCCGACCGCAATGACGGCCTGAACCTCGGCACCGGCTGGGTCACCCTGGCCGCCGCCATCCCCATGCTCCTCCTCATCGCCACCCTCGCCCGGCGCGCGAGCCGGCACCGCGAGGTGTCCGTATGACCCGGGCCGACGCCCTTATCCGACGGGTCTGCCCGTCAGGATCGGGGCGATGGCGGTTGGTATGGCGTGGGTGTCGTGTTATCCGGTCATTGATTGTGGAAGGCTGAGGATATGAACCAGTTGGCCGGTGCGACTTCGCCTTACCTGCGTCAGCATGCCGACAATCCGGTGGATTGGCGGGAGTGGGGTGCGGGGGCACTGGCGGAGGCCGCGGAGCGGGATGTGCCGATTCTGTTGTCGATCGGGTATGCGAGTTGTCACTGGTGTCATGTGATGGCGCATGAGTCGTTCGAGGATGCGGCTACTGCGGAGATCATGAATGCGAATTTTGTTTGCATCAAGGTGGATCGGGAGGAGAGGCCGGATCTGGACGCGGTTTATATGAATGCGACCGTGGCTATGACGGGGCAGGGTGGGTGGCCTATGACCTGTTTTCTGACGCCGGAGGGGGAGCCTTTTTACTGCGGGACGTATTACCCGAAGACGCCTCGGCATGGGATGCCGTCATTCACGCAGTTGTTGACGGCGGTGAATGAGACGTGGCGGAATCGGCGGGATGAGGTGAATGCGGCTGCGGGGCAGGTGGGAGAGGCTTTGCGGCAGCAGACGGCGGGGTTGCCGGATTCGGAGATCGGGATCGGGGTGGAGCTGGTTCAGCATGCGGTGTCGGCGGTGTTGAAGGATGTGGACGCGCAGCACGGCGGGTTCGGGGGTGCGCCGAAGTTTCCGCCTTCGGCGCTGTTGGAGGGATTGTTGCGGCATTATGAGTTGACCGGGGATCTCGGTGTGCTGCAGGCCGTTTCGTTCACCTGCGAGGCGATGGCCCGGGGTGGAATCTATGACCAGTTGCGGGGTGGGTTCGCTCGGTATTCGGTGGATGCCGCCTGGGTGGTGCCGCATTTCGAGAAGATGCTCTATGACAATGCGCAGTTGTTGCGGGTTTACGCGCATCTGGCTCGGCGCAGCCCGGAATCGCTGGCGCTGCGGGTGACTCGGGAGACCGTGGAATTCCTGCTCACGGATCTGGGCACCGAGCAGGGTGCCTTCGCGTCGGCGCTGGATGCCGATACGCACCTGGAACCGGGAAAGCCCGGCGTCGAAGGCGCTACCTATGTGTGGACCCCGGCCGAGCTGAACGGCGAGTTGGGTGCGCTCGACGGGGCTTGGGCCGCAGAGCTTTTCGGCGTCACCACGGCGGGCACCTTCGAGCACGGGACCTCGGTGCTGACCCGGTACGCCGATCCGAGCCCGGCCGATCGCGAACGGTTCGAGGCCATTCGGGCACGGCTGTCCGACGCCCGCTCGCGTCGGCCGCAACCCGAACGGGACGACAAGGTGGTCACCGCCTGGAACGGGATGGCCATCGTCGCGCTCGCGGAAGCCGGTGCCGCACATGGGCATTCGGAGTGGATCGAGGCCGCCGCACGCTGCGCCCGCTACCTGATCGACACCCATGTGACCGAGGGACGAGTGTGCCGGGCCTCCCTGGGCGGAGTGCCGGGGTCCGCCCCGGGCGTGCTCGAGGACTACGCCTGGCTCGCCTTGGGATTGCTCGCATTGCATCAGACCGCCGAGGGAGACTGGCTGGCCGAGGCGCAGCGGCTGCTCGATGCCGCCATCACCCACTTCGCCGATCCCGAAACCCCCGGCAGCTGGTTCGACACCGCCGACGACGCCGAAACCCTGCTCACCCGCCCCCGCGACCCCCTGGACGGCGCAACCCCGTCCGGCACTTCGGTTCTCGCCGAGGCACTGCTCACCGCCGCGGCGATCACCGAGACCGACAAGGCGTCCCGCTACCGCCAACTAGCCGACCTGACCCTGACCCGGGGCGCGGTCCTGCTGGCCCGCGCACCCCGCTCGGCCGGACACTGGCTCGCCGTCGCCGAAGCCGCCCTGCGCGGCCCCATCCAGGTAGCCATCGTCCACGGCCCGGACGCCGAAACCGACAGCGCCGCAACCCTACTGGCCGCCGTCCGCACCGCCGCCCCCGGCGGCTCCGTCATCGTCTCGGGCGAACTCGACTCCCAACCTCTGCTCGCCGACCGCCCACCGGTCCGCGACACCGCCGCCGCCTACATCTGCCGCGGCTCGGTCTGCGACCTGCCCGTCACCACCGTCGAGGACGTGCGCACTGGACTGCTCCCACCGCAGTCGGCCTGACCGCTAGCGGTGATCGACGCGGTGGCCCGCCGCGACGGCGGCGGGCACGAACACGAGAACCGCGACGATGTGGGCGGCACGGAACAGGCCGAGTATCACGGTGTTCGGGGTCCAGCCGGTGAACACGTCGCCGAGATGGTGAGCCGATAGCACCGCACCGACCGGCTCCACCACGAGCGACGCCAGCCCGAGCGTGCCCAGGCCCACCACGAGAATGGCTCGCGCCCATAGACTTCCACCCAGCATCCGGGCCGCGAGCGCGAACACCAACACGTAGATCGCCGCCCGCACCGCCAAACCGCCCGCCAGACTCGACATTCGCACATCGGACCCGTCCAGGGCGATCGCCGCGCGTCCCAGCGTCTCACCCACCCCCGCCACCAGCGCGACCACGACGGCGCGGTAGGCCAGGATCGCCCGCTCGGGCCGCTCCCACACCGCCGCCGATGTTCGCTCGAACGCGCCAATCTCAGTCATGTCGATAACTGTCCGACTTCACACCGCCACTTCGAATCCCCCTCGAGTACGAGATACCCCCGGTCCCCAGGTATGACACCGCGTTGTGACTGGTTAATGCGTTGCTGGGCGGAGGCGGCGGTTCTACAGTCCGGATGTGTTCAGATCAGTGGTTTCGTACGAATATTGGCAGGTCGCGGCGGGTGCGCGGACAACTCCGAAGCGGCTCGAATGATCAGCGATCGGCGGCCCGGTCGGCGGCGGACTCCTGGGGTGCGGCCGAAGTCCGGTCGGCCCGCGGGGCATTGCCGTTGCGGTGGGTTGGCGAGGGGACGTCGGTCCAGCAGGGAGTGGGCTCTTTGCGGCCGCGGAGCTGGAGAGTGTCGAAGTGGGTCCACTTCGTGCGCTCGAAATCGGAGGCGGCGTCTATGACCGCCTGACTCGCGAGAATGCGGCGCGGGACCAGTTTCGCCTCGGTGGTCAAGCGCGCGGCCTCGTTCACCGCGTCACCGATGACCGTGAACTCCAGCCGGGTGTCGGTCCCCACGTCCCCGGCGAACACCAGCCCCCGCGCGATGCCGATGCCCACATCGAGCTCGCCGAGCACCGCCACCTCGTCCCGAATCCGCCGCGCGGCCACCAGCGCGGGCGTCGCATTGTCCTCCAGCGCGATGGGCGCGCCGAAAATGCACAGTGCCGCATCGCCTTCGAACTTGTTGACCAGCCCGTGATTGTCCTCGGTGGCCGCCACCACGGTGGACAGCAGCCGATTGAGCTTGGCCACGAACTCGTGTGGCGCGAGCTCGGTGGCCATGGCGACCGATCCGGTCACATCCACGAAAAGCGCTGTCACCACTCGCATATCGCCGCTCAGGTCGGTGGTGGTGCCCGAGAGCGCCCGCTCGGCCACCTCGGTGCCGACGTGGCGCCCGAACACGGTCCGCATGCGTTCGCGCTCACTGAGATTGGCGGCCAGCTCGTTCACCGAATGCTCGAGCCGCCCGATCTCGCTGGTGCTGTTGATGGTCACCCGGGCGTCGAGATCCCCGCGCGCGATCCGATCCAACGCGTCCCGCAGCGTGTGCATGGGCGTGGCCACCGCCCGCGCCAGCGCCGCCGTCGCCACCACGCCCGCGGACAGCCCGACGATCGCCATGTAGATGCCGGTCCGAATCCGGTCCTGGGTATCGGTCGTCGGATCGGCCAGCACCGTGATCAACATGAACAGCGGCACCGCCCCCGCCACCGCGAAGGTGACCAGCACCCGGGCCAGCACGGTATTGCTCCAGTGCGCGGTCTCGTCGAGCACCTCCGCGACCACCGGAATCGTCGGCCGAATGAGCCGATCCACGATCAGGAACGTGAGGGCCGCCGACTCCAGCCCACCGAGGGTGAACATGGACAGCACCACCGGGAAGCTGCGTTCCTCGGTGGCGTGCGAGAAGATCGCGGCCGCCACGACCACGCCGGGCAGCCAGATGGCCAGCGCCCGCAGGGTGATCGAGAGCGGCAGTTGCAGTAGGCGTTTCGCCTCGCGGTCGGTGGGCGGGCGGCGCTGATCCAGCCAGCCGAAGTAGTGGCGGCGGTCCCGCACCGCCAGGACGATGCCGACCAGCGCGCCGATCGCCGGATAGATCGACACGGAGACGAAGGTGCTCATCCAATGCGACCCGAGTCGGCTCAGGAATCCGCTCAGGAACAGTTCGGTGGTGATCACCGCGAGGCCGCCGAGATTGCACGCCATGACGACAGCCGACAGACCCCCACGCGCGCGCAGCGCCCACAGGATGAGTCTGCTGGTCACGTCGCAGACTCTAGAGACCTTTCGGCCGGGATTGCACGTTTGTGGGTAATTGCTCAGAGATCAACCGAGCCACCCCGGGATCAACTGAGCAAGACCAACCACACCGCGATGTAATGGCACAGCGCCGCGACCACCGTTGCGGCATGGAAGAACTCGTGATGCCCGAAAACCTCCGGCCACGGATCCGGCCACCGCGAGGCGTAGAGCACCCCGCCCACGCTGTAGGCGATGCCGCCCGCCAACAGCAGGATCACCGGCGTCCAGCCGACATTGCCGATCAGCGTCCCCGCCACCGGCACGATGGCCCAACCCAGCAGCAGATACAGCGGCACCCCGACCCAGCGAGGAGCGGTGGGCCACAGCATCTTCAGCGCGACCCCGGCCAGCGCCCCCGCCCACACGATCGACAGCAGCACGGTCCCGGCCGCACCGCGCACCCCGAGCAGCGCGAACGGCGTGTAACTGCCCGCGATGAAAAGGAAGATCATCGAATGATCGGCCCGCTTCATCCACATCCGCGTCCGATCGGTCTTCCAATTCACCCGGTGATAGGTCGCACTGATCCCGAACACTCCGCACACCGTGATCGCGTACACCAGCGTCGACCAGGCCGCCGTCGCCGACACCGTGGTCGCAGCGGACACCAGCACGATCCCCGCGATCGCGGCCACGCCCACTGCCCAGGCGTGAATCCACCCGCGCATGCGGGGTTTGATCAGTGCCAGTTCTTCCCGAACTGTCCCGAGTTCTTCGCGGACCGTCGCCAGGACGTCCGCCACCGGGGCGGTGGGCGGCATAGTGTCGGACATTGGTTACCTCCTGAGTAACCTACGGTACCGTAGGTTTTCTTCGATGTGTGAGGCGACTACTGATTTCGTTGCGATGGGGGTAACTCGTCGGGTACGTCCAAAATCGGTGTCGGTGCTGACCGCCGGTCCGGTGCGAAAGGTGCGACGGCTCTTTCGACCGGCAAAAGGCGCGGGGAGGCGGGCAGGGCGTAGGGTTGCGGCCGTGAAGGTTGCGAGTCAGGTGCGTGGGCTCCCATATCGCATATACGAGAAGCGGCTGGCCCAGCAGCTGGCGGGCAAACAGCATCCGCGGCATGTTGCCGTCATGTGCGACGGCAATCGGCGCTGGGCCCGGGAGAACGGGTTCAGTGACATCAGCCACGGCCATCGGGTCGGCGCGCTGAAGATCGCCGAACTCGTCGGGTGGTGCGGCGAGGCGGGCATCGAGATGGTGACCCTCTACCTGCTCTCCACCGAGAACCTGCGGCGCGACTCCGACGAACTCGAGACCCTCTTCGAGGTCATCACCGACGTCGTCGACGAACTGTCTGCGCCGGAACAGAATTGGAGCGTCCGCATTGTCGGCGCGCTCGACCAGCTGCCCGCCGAGATGGCCCGGCGGCTGAGCGAGGCGGCCAAGTCCACCGAGGGTCGCACCGGCGTGCACGTGAATGTCGCCATCGGCTACGGCGGCCGCCAGGAGATCGCCGACGCGGTGCGCTCGCTGGTCCGCCAGGAGATGGACGCGGGGGAGACCGGCGAGGATCTGGTGCAGTCCATCACCGTGGACGCCATCGGCCAGCACCTCTACACCTCCGGGCAGCCCGATCCCGATCTCGTCATCCGCACCTCCGGTGAGCAGCGGCTCTCGGGATTCCTGTTGTGGCAGAGCGCCTATTCCGAGATCTGGTTCACCGAGGCGTACTGGCCGGAATTCCGGCGCGTGGATTTCCTGCGGGCCCTGCGTGATTACGCGGCCCGGCACCGCCGCTTCGGGGTCTGATCAACTCTGAAATCTCGAGAATCAGATGGCTGTGCAACAGCCGCTCAACGGTTCCATTGCAGTGCAATGTGTTCCGGGTTCGCCGTAACCTTGCTCGCGTACCGTCGGAATGCATGAGCGAGCGCAGCGAGCGAACAAAAGGCACAGCCGAGCCTCGCTCGTGCCGGAGCGGAGCGGAGGCATGAGCGAGCTGTACGAGGGGCAGGGTGGCCCCGCGGAAACCCAGGTCGCGGCGGTGCCGTACATCAGCTACGAGGCGTTCGGGCGCGCCTTTCTCGAATACGCCGCCTCGCCCGAGCGGATAGCCGGGGCTTTCGAGAAACTCACGGGGGAGGCCTTCGAATTCGGGCCCATCGGAGCCGGTCCGGGCAAGCTCGCGAAACTCTCGGCCACCGTGCGGCTCGGCCAGCCCCGGCTGAAACGCGATGTGGACGACATCATTTCGTTCGACCTGGTGATCCCGCTCAAGGTGGATCTGCTCATCGATCTGGCGGTGGATCGCTATCCGTTCCGCGTGGACGGCACCATTCACCTGCACCTGACCGTGCGGACCGCCGAACCGCTGCGGGTGCTTATCGAAATCGACGAGCCGCAGCCCAGCAATGTGCGCATCAATGTCGCCAGCGCCACGCGACGCGGCGAACTCCTGCGCATCATCGCCAGCGTCGACCACGAGATTCGCCGCTTCGTGGCGCGCTACATCGCCACGGAGATCTGCAAACCGCACATTCAGGCCGCGACCGATATCGACGTCGCCGCCAGACTCGATGCGGCTTGGCGGCTTTAGAGCTTCCGCAGGCGCAATCGGTTGATGGAGTGGTCGGCATCCTTGCGCAGCACCAGGGTCGCGCGCGGCCGGGTCGGCAGGATGTTCTCCACCAGATTCGGCCGGTTGATGTTGTGCCAGATCTCCTTGGCCTGGTTGACCGCTTCCTGCTCGTTGAAGTTCGCGTAGTGGTGGAAGTGCGAATTCGGGTCCTGGAAGGCGGTCTTCTGCAGCGACAGGAAGCGCTGCACATACCAGTTCTCGATGTCCTCGATGCGCGCGTCCACGTAGACCGAGAAGTCGAACAGGTCCGAGACCATGAGGCGGGGACCGGTCTGCAGCACATTGAGGCCCTCGACAATGAGAATGTCGGGCTGGCGCACGCAGTGGTATTCGCCGGGCACGATGTCGTAGGCGATGTGCGAATACACCGGCGCACACACCTCGTGCGCACCGGATTTCACCTCGGTGACGAAGCGCAGCAGCTTGCGGCGGTCGTAGGACTCCGGGAAACCCTTGCGGTGCATGATGCCGCGGCGGGTGAGTTCGGCTGTCGGGTAGAGGAATCCGTCGGTGGTGACCAGATCCACGCGCGGATGGTGGTCCCAGCGCGCCAGGAGCGCCTGCAGCACACGCGCGGTGGTGGACTTGCCGACCGCCACCGAGCCCGCCACACCGATGACGAACGGGACCTGACGGTCGGGATGGGTCTCGCCGAGGAAGGTGGCGGTGGCGGCGAACAGGCGCTGCCGCGCCGCGACCTGCAGATGGATGAGACGAGCCAGAGGCAGATAGACCTCCGCGACCTCCTCGAGGTCGATCTGCTCACCCAGGCCGCGCAGGCCGATCAGTTCTTCCTCGGTGAGCACCAGGGGAGTCGACTTTCGCAGGGTGCGCCACTGCTTGCGGTCGAATTCCACATACGGGCTGGGCTCGCTCATCCGTGCCATTACTCGTGTCCCCGCGTCCGGCGTGCTCGGGTCGGCCGACAACAACAGCTCTCGGGAAGCCGCATCGTCGCCGTGCCCGGCGATCCGGCCAACACTCCACGCATAGCCGAATTGTGCTCGGCCTCAACATCCGGGTGAACACCAGGTATTGCTACTCGCGGGTAACCAGAGTGGGATAGGCCACATCACAACCGCCCGGTTGGGCCGATAAGCCTGCACTACAAGCGGATTCGACCCGACGTGCCCCGTCATTCCGGCGCGCTTTTGGCCGGAATCCACCGTGGATCCCGGCCAAAAGCATGCCGGGATGACGAAAGGGGCATGCCGGGATGACGGAAGGGAGCGGTGGGCTGGGATGACGGGGCGGGGGTGTTGGGGATCGCATAGGGTCGGGGGATGGCAGCGCATCCCTTGGTGACCGAATATCTGCGGCTCGGACTGGCATTCGATCGGCTCGAAGAGGGGTTCGTCGACGCCTATACCGGTGATCCGGCATTGCGGCGCGAGGTGGAGAACGCGCCCGCACCGGAGCCGCGGGATCTCGCGAATCGGGCGGCCGCGCTGCGGAAGGAGCTGCCCGAGGCCGGGCTTTCGGCGGAGCGGGTGGAATTTCTCGAGGCGCATCTGCGTGCCCTCGAATGCTCGGGGCGCAAATTCGCGGGGGAGGACATCAACTTCGTCGATGAGGTGCGCGCCTACTTCGATGTGGATATCGCGCCCGGCGACACCGAGGATTACCGCGAGGCGCACCGACAGTTGGACGAGGTGCTGCCCGGCGACGGCCCGCTGCTGGATCGCATTACCGCGCACCGGCGTCAGGACGAGATTCCGCCGGAGCGGTTGAAGGAGTGCGTGGCCGCGTTCTCGAGCGCATTGCGCGAGTTGGTGCGCGAGCGGTATCCGCTGCCGGACAACGAGCACGTGGAATACGAAGTCGTGGGCGACAAGCCGTGGTCGGGCTTCAACTACTACCTGGGCAACTACCAGTCCCGGGTGGCCATCAATTCCGATCTCAAGCAGCACATGTCGCAGCTGCCGCACCTGATCGCGCACGAGTCCTACCCGGGCCATCACACCGAGCACTGCCGCAAGGAGGCCGGACTGGTCGGGGCCGGGCAGGACGAGCAGACGCTGTTCGTGGTCAACACCCCGCAGTGCCTGATGGCCGAGGGCCTGGCGGATCTGGCCCTGAAGTCGATCGTCGGCCCGGGCTGGGGCCGCTGGGCGCAGGAGGTCTACGCCGATCTCGGCCTGCGCTTCGATGGCGAACGCGCCGAACGGATTTCGACCGCCTCGGCGAACCTGCTCGGCGTGCGCCAGGACGCGGCCCTGCTGCTGCACGACCGCCGCCGCGGCCCCGACGAGGTGGCCGAGTTCATGCAGCGCTGGAGCCTGATCACCCCCGAGCGCGCCACCCAGTCCCTGCGCTTCCTGTCCTCCCCGCTGTGGCGCGCCTACATCTCCACCTACGTCGAGGGCTACCGACTCCTCGGCGGCTGGCTCGATCGCGCCGCCGATCCCGCCGACCGCTCCGACCGCTTCGGTCGCCTCCTCGACGAACCCCTCACCCCCGGCGCGATTCGCCGCATGTGAGAAGCAAACTCCCTACACGGTTCCGTGCGGCCAGCATGACCACCGGGTGCGGAGGGTGTAGTGGCCGGGGGCGGGGGTGGGATGGTGGCCGGGGCCTATAGGATGGGCGGACCGCGACTGGCGCACTCGAGGTGGAAGCAACCACCGGGAAGCACCGAAGTCCGGCACCGCGCGCCTGGGTGCCTGGCGATCCCCGATCACATTCGGGGTACCCGGAAGACGGAGGTGCTGCGCCATGAGCGACACACACAACCCCTTGATCGGCGCGTCCGCATCGGACAATAGACTCGGCGGCGTGACCCAGACGAGCGCCTCTGTCAACAGCCAGTCCCTCGCCGAACTCGATCCCGAAGTCGCTTCCGCGATGGGCGGCGAGCTCGCTCGCCAGCGCGACACCCTCGAGATGATCGCCTCGGAGAACTTCGTGCCGCGCGCGGTGCTGCAGGCGCAGGGCAGTGTGCTCACCAACAAGTACGCCGAGGGCTACCCGGGCCGCCGCTACTACGGCGGCTGCGAGAACGTCGACATCGTCGAGGATCTGGCGCGTGCCCGCGTCACCGAACTGTTCGGCGCGGAATACGCCAACGTGCAGCCGCATTCGGGTGCGCAGGCCAACGCGGCCGTGCTGCACGCGCTGATGACCCCGGGCGAGAAGCTGCTGGGCCTGGACCTCGCGCACGGCGGCCACCTCACCCACGGCATGCGCCTGAACTTCTCGGGCAAGCTGTACGAGGTGCACGCCTACGGCGTCTCCAAGGAAGACCACCGCGTCGACATGGACGAGGTGCGCAAGCTTGCCAAGGAGACCCGCCCGAAGGTGATCGTCGCCGGCTGGTCGGCCTACCCGCGGCACCTGGACTTCGCGGCCTTCCGCGAGATCGCCGACGAGGTCGGCGCGTACCTGTGGGTCGACATGGCGCACTTCGCGGGACTCGTTGCCGCGGGCCTGCACCCGTCGCCGGTCCCGCACGCGCACGTGGTGTCCTCCACCGTGCACAAGACCCTCGGCGGCCCGCGCTCCGGCCTGATCCTGGCCAAGGAGGAGTTCGCCAAGAAGCTGAACTCCGCGGTGTTCCCGGGCCAGCAGGGCGGCCCGCTCATGCACGCCATCGCCGCCAAGGCCGTGGCCTTCAAGATCGCGGCGGGTGCCGAGTTCGCCGAGCGCCAGCAGCGCACGCTGTCCGGCGCGAAGATCATCGCCGAGCGTCTGACCCAGGCCGACGCCCAGGCCAAGGGCGTCACCGTGCTCACCGGCGGCACCGACGTGCACCTGGTCCTGGTCGACCTGCGCAACTCGCAGCTCGACGGCCAGCAGGGTGAGGATCTCCTGCACGAAATCGGAATCACCGTGAACCGCAATGCCGTTCCGTTCGACCCGCGCCCGCCGATGGTCACCTCCGGCCTGCGCATCGGCACCCCGGCCCTGGCCACCCGCGGCTTCGGCGACGAGCAGTTCACCGAGGTCGCCGAGATCATCGCGGCCGCCCTGACCGGCTCGGCCGACCTGGATTCGCTGCGTCAGCGCGTCTCCAAGCTGGCCCAGGAGTTCCCGCTCTACGACGGCCTCGAGGACTGGAAGCTGCTCGGCTGAGCTTCCACCGAAAGACCAAGAGCCCGCCGCGATCTCATGATCGCGGCGGGCTCTCGCTTTTGCGGACCAGGCCGAACCACGTGCTGGCCGAGATTCCAGTCGGTCCGCGCGGGGACGATTCTGCGCCGCGCCGAGCGGGCGGCGCGCGGCGTCATCGGTGTCAGCCGGGTCCTCCGGTGGAACTCCTCCGGAAAGGAAGCGTCTAAGGAAAGAGGAGTGGTCATGGCCGAGGCGGTCAGGTTCGACGAGTACGGCGATCTGAATGTGCTGCGGGTGGTGGAGGTTCCGGAGCCGACGGCGGGGCCGGGGGAGGTGGTGGTGCGGGTCGTCAGCGCGGGGATCAATCCGGGGGAGTCGGCCATTCGGTCCGGGGCGCTGCGCGAGCGGTGGCCGACCACGTTTCCGTCGGGGCAGGGCAGTGATTTCGCGGGGCGCGTGGTGGCGGTCGGGGACGGGGTGAGCGCGATCGCGGTGGGCCAAGAGGTCATCGGGTTCACCAATGAGCGGGCCTCGCACGCCACGCATGTGCGGGTACCGGCGGATCAGGTGACGCCCAAGCCTGAGCCGGTGTCGTGGGATGCGGCGGGGGCGCTGTTCGTCGCGGGCACAACGGCTTTCGCGGCGGTCCGCGCGGTGGAGGCGGACAAGGGCGACGTAGTGGCCGTCTCGGGCGCGGCCGGCGGGGTGGGATCGATTGTGGTGCAATTGCTTCGCGAGCGCGGCGCGTCCGTGATCGGCATCGCCGGTCCCTCGAATCAGGACTGGCTGCGCGAAAAGGGTGTGATTCCAGTCGTTTACGGCGACAGCCTGGCCGAGCGGCTGCACGCCGCCGCGCCGGGCGGACTGGACGCCTTCATCGACACCTACGGTTCGGGCTACGTCGAGCTGGCGATCGATCTCGGCGTGAAACCCGAGCGCATCGACACCATCATCGATGTCGACGCCGTCCGGCGCTTCGGGGTCAAATTCGAGGGCACCGCGGCCGCCGACACCATCGACGTGGTGGCCGAACTCGCCGACCTCATCGCCGCGGGCCGCCTCGAAATCCCCATTGCCGCAACCTATCCCCTCGCCGAGGTGCGCGACGCCTTCCGGGAGCTGGAACGCCGCCACACCCGCGGCAAGATCGTGCTGCGCCCGTGAGCCGAGCCGCCCGGTAACCGAATCAGGCGTGCTTGCGCAGGTATTCCGCGTACATCGGCCGGAGCACCTCGCCGATCTTGCCCTCGCCCGCGTGGGCGTAGTCGTCCAGGATGGGCAGCACGTACTTGATGTCGGCCTCGCTCTCGCCGATATCCCCGGCGGCGGCCTCGGCGGCCGGGATGGATTTCAGCAGCTCCCACAGGAACTTGATGTCGCCGCGGCGCGCGGCCAGCTTCACCGCGCGATCGTGCAGTTCCTTGGTGGGCAGACTCTCTAGATCCGTGGTTTCGGCCATGGGCTCGACTGTAATGGAGGACATGGCACAGCAACCGAGGTACCGGGTCAAGCGCGTGTACGACGCCCCCGACGCGGCCGACGGTCGCCGGGTGCTGGTGGATCGGCTCTGGCCGCGCGGGATCAGCAAACAGCAGGCGGGCATCGATGACTGGGCCAAGGCGGTGACCCCGTCGAACGAGCTGCGCAAGTGGTATCACGCGGACCCGGAGACACGCCGTGCGGAGTTCGAGCGGAAGTATCGAATCGAACTCGCCGACGACGCCGCCCGGCAGGGTTTGGCGCGTCTGCGCCAGCAGGCCGCCGAGGGCCCGTTGACGCTGGTCACGGCGACAAAGGACCCCGAGCACAGCCACGTCCCGGTGTTGATCGAGGAATTGCGCGAAACACCCAGAGCGGACAGGCGTTAACGCGATCTTCACCAATGCGCCCGACAGTCGGGGAGCCGGATCGCGATTTCGGCGGTAGCGTCGGGAGTGCGGGCCGCGTAGGTGTGGTTCGTACGGGAGGTCCTGATCGTGACTGAGCAACTCAGTGCGAGGGGGCCGGTACCCGGCCCTCGGGTCGTACGACCCCAAGGCTGACCGGCCCAGCGAGAACGCTCGCGCGGTGCCGCGCGAGTGGCAAAGGAGCCCACCGTGACTGATGCACGCTCCGCTACCGCTCCCACCGGGGACGCAGGCTCTGACCAGGGCCGGACGTCCAAAAAAACGGGAGTTCGCGCCTCGCAGTCGTCCGATTCCGGACCGAAAACCTTCGTAGTCGACACGTCGGTGCTGCTGTCCGATCCTTGGGCGCTGACCCGATTCGGCGAGCACCACGTGGTGTTGCCGCTGGTCGTGATCAGTGAACTCGAGGCCAAACGCCATCACCACGAACTCGGCTGGTTCGCTCGCGAGGCACTGCGCATGCTGGACGACATGCGTCTGGCACACGGTCGGCTCGATCAGCGGGTGTCGGTCGGCACCCAGGGCGGGACACTCCAGGTGGAGTTGAACCACACCGACCCGAACGTCCTCCCCGTCGGATTCCGCACGGACAGCAACGATTCCCGCATCCTGGCCTGCGCGCTCAACCTGGCCGCCGAGGGGCAGCGGGTCGTGCTGGTGTCCAAGGACATTCCGCTGCGGGTCAAGGCCAGCTCGGTGGGCCTGCAGGCCGACGAGTATCACGCCCAGGACGTCGTCACCTCCGGGTGGACCGGCATGGTGGAACTCGAGGTCGCCACCCCGGTGGTCGACAAGCTCTACGCCGAGACCGTGATCGATCTCGACGAGGCGCGGGACATGCCCTGCCACACCGGAATCCGCATGCTGAGCCCGCGCGGCAGCGCGCTGGCCCGGGTGACGCCGGACAAGCGGGTGCAGCTGGTCCGCGGCGACCGGGAGGCGTTCGGGCTGCACGGCCGCTCGGCCGAGCAGCGCATCGCCTTGGACCTGCTGCTCGACGAGTCGGTCGGCATCGTCTCGCTCGGCGGCCGGGCCGGTACCGGCAAGTCGGCGCTGGCGTTGACCGCCGGTCTCGAGGCGGTGCTGGAACGCCGCTCGCATCGAAAGGTGGTGGTGTTCCGTCCGCTGTACGCGGTGGGTGGACAGGAGCTCGGCTATCTGCCGGGCTCCGAGAGCGAGAAGATGGGTCCGTGGGCGCAGGCCGTCTTCGACACCCTCGAAGGGCTGGCCAGCCCGGAGGTGATGGAGGAGGTGCAGGCGCGCGGCATGCTGGAAGTGCTGCCGCTCACCCACATTCGCGGTCGCTCGCTACACGACTCCTTCGTGATCGTGGACGAGGCGCAGTCGCTGGAACGCAATGTGCTGCTCACGGTGCTGAGCCGGCTGGGCAGCGGATCGCGGGTGGTGCTCACCCACGACGTCGCCCAGCGCGACAACCTCCGGGTCGGACGGCACGACGGCGTGGCCGCCGTGATCGAAAAGCTCAAGGGGCACCCGCTGTTCGCGCACGTGACCCTCACCCGCAGTGAGCGCTCCCCGATCGCGGCACTGGTGACGGAGATGCTGGAGGAGTTCGGACCCAACTCCTGAGGTTCGATCGGTAGGACCCGCCCGGCCGGAGAGCGACTCGCCCTCCGGCCGGGCGATCTTTGCGGCGTGTGTTTCAACCCTTCGGCGGCAGGGTAGTTTTCGGTGAAATTCCAGCTCGGCCGCATTCGGGAGGATGGAACATGCACCACTTCGCTCGACGCACGGCTGGCATCATCGCGGCGCTCGCGGTCGTCACCGCACTCGGCGCGGGATGCAATGACAAGGACAAGAACTCGGCGTCATCCACGACCACCACGGCGGCCTCGCAAACCCATACCGCCGAAACGAAGATCTCCACCCCGAACGGTGAAATCACGCTCAGCGGAGCGGTTCTCGAGAAGTACCAGCAGATGGGCGGCGCGAGCAGCCCGCTCGGCATGCCCACCGGTCCGGCCAAGGACGCGCCCGACGGCGGCTCGGTCCAGGAGTTCGACGGCGGGGCCATCTACGCCAGCTCGGCGCACGGCACCCACGTGGTGTGGGGCGAGATCCGCAAGGCCTGGGAGGAAGACGGCGGCCCGAGCGGCAAACTCGGCTACCCGACCAGCGACGAGTTCGACATCCCCGGCGGCAAGCAGAGCGATTTCAGCGGCGGCTCCATCACCTGGGTGGACAACAAGATCACTGTCACCGAGAAGTAGCGGCATCGGCTCCCCGGGCCGTCGGAAGCCCATTTCCGACCTGCCCGGGGAGCTGGTCCTCGGTCACGAAACCGGTTGTCACGAGGGTCTCCCGGATCCCATACCGGTCATAGCCGATGGCAATACCGGGCGAAGATCACCATGGTTGCCGGATTACCGTTAGGTTGTTCGGGTGCAGAACGCTTTGTCGGATCGGGACCTGCTGGAGTCGCTCGCGGGTGAGGTGGAGAAGAACCTCACGCGGCACATCGCCGTCGCCGCCGAGTGGCAGCCCCACGATTACGTGCCGTGGGACGACGGCCGCAATTTCGCCTTCCTCGGCGGAACCGATTGGGATCCGACGCAATCCGAGCTCAGCGAGGTCGCCAAGACCGCGCTCACGGTCAGCGTGCTGATCGCCGACAACCTGCCCGCCTACCACCGCGAGCTCGGCAAGTACCTGCGCACCGGTCAGTGGTGGCGCTGGGTCGGCCGTTGGACCGCGGAGGAGAACCGGCACGAGATCCTCATTCGCAACTACCTCATGGTGACCCGCGCCGTCGACCCGATCGAACTCGAGCGAATGCGCATGGCCCACATGACCGCCGGCTTCCGCCGCCCGCCCATGCGGTTGCTCGAGGTCCTCGCCGCCAGCACCTTCGAGGAGGCCGCCGCGGCCGTGCGCCACCGCACCACCGCGCGCGTGGCCGACGACGTCATCGTCTCGACCATCGCCGACCGCCTGGCCGCGGACGACGAATTGCAGACCGTCTTCTTCGCCAACCTGGTCTCGGCCGCGCTCGACCTGACCCCCGACCAGACCGTGCGCGCCATCGCCGACCGCATCGCCGACTTCCACGTGCCGACGGTCCAGCTCGCCGACGGCCGCACCAGCGACGAGGTGCTCGCCGAGGCGGGCATCTACGACCGCGCCAAGGAACCCGAACTGGTCTTCGGTCCGCTGATCGAGCAGTGGAACATCTTCACCCGCACCGACTTCGGTGAGGACGGCGAGAAGGCTCGCGCCGAACTGGCGCACCTGCGCCCCTGACCTCTCGACTCCCACGTTTTTCAGCGTGGTTCCATGCCGACGCCCGCTGCGAAACCGCCGCGGGCGTCGTGCGTTCCGCGGCGTTTCGGGAGCCCGGTGTGGGTACCGGCGGATGCGTCGGTGGTCACTGCAAGAATCGGTGTGGTGACCACCGAGACGCCCGCGAAGCCGCCGAGCTCCTCCGCCGAGAACCCGATGCCGGTGCGGACCGTCTCCATGAAGGTCGCGCAGTGGATCGACCGGCTGGGCGCGGTGTGGGTCGAGGGCCAGATCACCCAGATGAACCTCCGCCCGGGCACCCGCACCGCCTTTCTGGTGCTGCGGGATACGGCCGCGGACATGTCGCTGTCGGTGACCTGCGACCCGGACCTGCTGCGCAATGCCGCGGTGCCGCTGCAGGAGGGCAGCCGGGTCGTCGTCTACGGCAAGCTCTCGTTCTTCACCGGCCGCGGCACGGTGTCCTTGCGCGTCACCGAGATTCGCCCGGTCGGCATCGGTGAGCTGCTGGCCCGCATCGAGCGGCTCAAGGCGCTGCTGGCCGCCGAGGGCCTGTTCGATCCGCGCCTCAAACGCCCGATCCCGTTCCTGCCCAATCGGATCGGCCTCATCACCGGCCGCGCCAGCGCCGCCGAACACGATGTGGTGACCGTCGCCACCCAGCGCTGGCCCGCGGTGCGCTTCGAGATCCGCAATACCGCGGTGCAGGGTCCGACCGCGGTACCGCAGATCCTGGAGGCGATCGCCGCGCTGGACGCGAATCCCGAGGTCGACGTGATCGTGCTGGCCCGCGGCGGCGGCAGCGTGGAGGATCTGCTGCCGTTCTCCGATGAAACCCTGTGCCGGGCCATCGTTTCCGCCACCACCCCGATCGTGAGCGCCATCGGGCACGAGCCCGACAATCCGATCTCGGACTATGTCGCGGACCTGCGCGCCGCGACACCCACCGACGCCGCCAAGCGCATCGTCCCCGACGCGGCCGCCGAAACCGCCCTGCTGCAAGAGCTTCGCTCTCGCGCCGCCGCCGCGCTGCGCGGCTGGGTCGATCGCGAGTCCCGCGCCCTGGCCCAATTGCGTTCCCGCCCGGTCCTCGCCGACCCGCTCCGGCTGCTGGATCAGCGCCACGACGAGATCGAGCGGCTGCGCACGGCGGCCCAGCGCGCCATCGACCACCACCTCATGGTCGAATCGACCACCACCCGCCATCTGCGCGAAAAGCTTTCGGCGGTGGGCCCGGCCGCGACCCTGGCCCGCGGCTACGCGGTGGTCCAACGCGTCAATGGCAAGGACCGGGAAGTGGTCCGGGCCATCGAGGACTCCCCGCCCGGCACCCAGCTCCGCATCCGCGTCGCCGACGGCGCGATCACCGCCGCCGCCCTCGGCGCGCAATCCCTGGCTCCCACCCGAAAGGACGCCCCATGAGCGAGACGACCGACGACCGCGCCGAGATCGCCACCTTCGGCTACGAGCGCGCCCGCGACGAACTGGTCAATGTCGTGAAGATGCTCGAGCAGGGCGGCATGGATCTGGACGACTCCCTGGCCCTGTGGGAACGCGGCGAGGCCCTCGCCACCCGGTGTGAGCAGCATCTCGCGGGTGCGCGCAAGCGCGTGGAAGACGCCCTGGCCCACCGCGACTCACAGGAGTGAGCGAAACCCGCGGAGCTCAGCCCAAACCCGCGGAGCTCAGCCGCGCGGCAGCGGCTGGGCCTGACCCACGGCGGTCGAGAGCGTATTGAAGGCATTGGCATTGCCCGCGCCCTTGATGAGCACCCGGACATCACCGAAGTCGGTGATCCACGCCGGTTCCGAGCCCTGCTCGGCGTAGACCGTCCACTTGTGGTCGGCACGCACCTCGGATCCGGACGCCGGGCGGCCGTTCGCGTACTTCTTGGCCAGCGCGTCCGCCGACGCGTTGGACTGCGTCAGCTGCATGTACGTGCCCTCGGGCGTGATGAACCCGACGGTGCTGGTGTCGCCGCCACCGGTCCCGGTGATGGTGTCGTGGCTGCCCGAGTTCGGCGTCCACTTGTTCGGGTCCGTGTCCGGCAGGACCGGCAGGCGGATCGGAAAGGACATGAGCCGCGCGTCGTCGGTGAGCGCCGCCTTGGCGTCGAACTTCGGGATCTGGCCCTGCTTCGGGCCGCCCGTGGAGAACGAGCACTGACTGGCGATGCCCGCGATGACCAGGCAGATCAGGACCAGCGGAGCAAGAGACCAGATCAGGTCCTTGTAGTCGTTCTGACTGCGCGGCTTTTGGTACGACACGCCCCAAGTATCCATGGGCCGCAGGTGCGCACTTCCCATGGGCCGCAGGTGCGCAGATTCCATGGGCCGCAGGTGCGACCGAGCTCACGGTGTCGCGAAACGTAAGTACGTGCCGGAGGTGGGAAACCGCAATGCGACAATTCACGCAGCAGTAACCGACCAAGGAGGCTCCCGTCATGACCGCATCCAGCCGCCGAGAGGCGCCGGACCGCAACCTAGCTCTCGAGTTGGTCCGGGTCACCGAGGCCGGGGCCATGGCCGCGGGCCGGTGGGTCGGCCGGGGTGACAAGGAGGGCGGCGACGGCGCGGCCGTGGACGCCATGCGGCAGTTGGTCGCCACCGTTTCCATGCGGGGCATCGTGGTGATCGGTGAGGGCGAGAAGGACGAAGCGCCCATGCTGTACAACGGCGAGCTGGTCGGCGACGGCACCGGCGCGGAACTGGATTTCGCGGTCGACCCGATCGACGGCACCACCCTGATGTCGAAGGGCTCCCCGGGCGCGATCTCCGTGCTCGCGGTCGCCGAGCGCGGCGCCATGTTCGACCCCTCGGCCGTGTTCTACATGGAGAAGATCGCCGTCGGCCCCGACGCCGCCGATGTCATCGACCTATCCGCCCCGATCGCGGAGAACCTACGACGCGTCGCCAAGGCCAAGAACTCGTCGGTCTCCGACCTCACGGTCTGCATCCTGGACCGTCCCCGCCACGCCGAGCACATGAAGGCCGTGCGCGACGCGGGCGCCCGCATCCGCCTCATCTCCGACGGTGACGTCGCGGGCGCGATCGCCTGTGCCCGTCCGGAATCCGGCGTCGACATGCTCATCGGCATCGGCGGCACCCCCGAGGGCATCATCGCCGCGGCCGCCATGCGCTGCCTGGGCGGCGCACTGCAGGGCCGGCTCGCTCCCAAGGACGACGCCGAGAAGCAGAAGGCCATCGACGCGGGCCACGACCTCGACCGCATCCTGTCCACCACCGACCTGGTCTCCGGCGACGACGTCTTCTTCAGCGCCACCGGCGTCACCGACGGCGACCTGCTCAAGGGCGTGCGCTACTACGGCGGCGGCGCGTACACCCAGTCCATCGTCATGCGCGCCAAGTCCGGCACCGTCCGCATGATCGATGCCTACCACCGCCTGACCAAGCTCAAGGAATACGCCTCGGTGGACTTCATCGGCGACGAACACGCCACCCCGCCGCTGCCCTGATCGGCGAAAACCCTTGTGTGGCCGGGTAGTCGACCGACTGCCCGGCCACACGTGTATTCCCGGCGCGCGGTGTGCTGATTGCCTCAGGCGTGGCACCCCCACGAGGTTCGGGGTGGGCATAGGGTCGGACTTATGACCGAGACCGAATACCGGATCGAGCACGACACGATGGGCGAGGTTCGCGTCCCCGTCGACGCCCTGTGGCGAGCGCAGACGCAACGCGCCGTGGAGAACTTCCCGATCAGCGGACGGGGCCTGGAGCGCGCTCAGATTCGCGCGCTCGGCCTGTTGAAGGCGGCCGCCGCGGCCGTGAACCGCGACCTGGGTCTGCTGGACAAGGCCAAGGCGGACGCCATCATCGCCGCGGCCACCGAGATCGCCGACGGCAAGCACGACGATCAGTTCCCCATCGATGTGTTCCAGACCGGCTCCGGCACCAGCTCGAACATGAACGCCAACGAGGTGATCGCGAGCATCGCCGCGCGCGACGGCGTGACCGTGCATCCCAATGACGACGTGAACATGTCGCAGTCGTCGAACGACACCTTCCCCACCGCAACGCATCTGGCGGCCACCGAGGCCGTGGTCAAGGACCTGGTCCCGGCGCTCGACCATCTGCGGCTGGCGCTGCTGGACAAGTCCAACGAGTGGAAGTCGGTGGTCAAGTCGGGCCGCACGCACCTCATGGACGCCGTCCCGGTGACCCTGGGGCAGGAGTTCGGCGGCTACACCCGGCAGGTGAGCGCGGGCATCGAACGGCTGCTGGCCACCCTGCCGCGGGTGGGGGAGCTGGCCATCGGCGGGACCGCGGTGGGCAGCGGGCTCAACGCGCCCGCCGGATTCGGCGCGAAAGTCGTTGCGGAACTGGCGAAGGCGACCGATCTGGACCATTTGTCCGAGGCGCGTGACCATTTCGAGGCGCAGGCCGCCCGCGACGGGCTGGTGGAGCTGTCCGGTGCGCTGCGCACGGTCGCCATCAGTCTGACCAAGATTGCCAATGACATTCGCTGGATGGGCTCCGGTCCGCTCACCGGCTTGGGCGAACTGCAGCTGCCGGATCTGCAGCCCGGCTCCTCGATCATGCCCGGCAAGGTGAATCCGGTACTGCCGGAAGCGGTTACGCAGGTGGCCGCGCAGGTCATCGGCAATGACGCGGCCATCGCCTGGGGCGGTGGCAACGGGGCGTTCGAATTGAATGTCTACATTCCGATGATGGCCCGCAATGTGCTGGAATCGATTCGCCTGCTGGCCAATGTTTCTCGGTTGTTCGCCGATAAGTGCATTGTCGGTCTGGTGGCGAATGTGGATCACCTGAAACAACTTGCGGAATCCTCGCCGTCGATCGTGACACCGCTGAATTCCGCCATTGGCTACGAGGAGGCGGCGGCGGTTGCCAAGCAGGCGCTGAAGGAGAAGAAGACGATTCGGCAGACCGTCATCGACCGGGGTTTGATCGGCGACAAACTTTCCCTCGAGGAACTCGATCGACGCTTGGATGTGCTGTCGATGGCGCAGGTCGACGACAAAAAGTAGTAGGCCCCCGGTCAGGAGCCCACTTTTCCGATTTTGGATTTTCTGTGAAACGGGTCACTCATTGCCTGCGATTAGCTGAGTGTCCGCAACAGCGGATGATCCAGGAAAGGAAAGAACAATGTTGATCGGACTTGCAATCGCACTCGCAGCCCTTGGTTTCACGGGCCTCGTCGACGCCCTGGTGACACTGGGACTTATCGTTTGAACAACGCGGTCGGTGGATATGGCGGCGGAACATGCCGCCATATCCACGCCACGACCCCATCGGGCGGCTCAGTTCGCCGAGACCAATTCCGGGTAGTTCCGCAAATCGATGTCGTTCTTGGCGTTCTCGGCGTACTTCGCCATCATCTTGAAGCCGCGTGAGCGCACGAACCAATTGCGAAGGCGCAGGCCACGTGCGGTGCGCGGGGCCATGAACCGACCCGGGTTCGCATCATCGGTCTTACGCAGCAGTCGCTTCATGATCTCCTCGTAGCGTGCGAACGCCACGGTGTAATCCCCTTCGGCCACGGCCAATTCGCCGGCCATCACATAGGCCCCGACAATCGCCGAACCGGTGCCGAAGCCATTGAGCGTGTGCCCGTGCGCGGCATCGCCGATCAATGCCACCCGCCCATTGGTGAAGTGCTTCATCGAGACCTTGGCGATGGCATCGAGATAAAACCCGTCCAGGTAGGGGAGCTCCGCCAGCATGCGCGGCACCTCCCAACCCATTCCGGCGAACTTCTCGGCCACGATCCGCCGCTGCTCATCGAAATCGTCCCGCGAGTACTCGAGTTCCGGCGAGGCGAAAAGGTACATCTGCGCGGCCTTGTTGCCGCCCAACTGGGCCAGCAGTCCGGGGGTATTGCAGGTCAGCGCGTGGGCCCGGGCCCGATTTCCCTCCGGCATGTCCTGCCAGACCGACGCGCCCGCGATGGCGTAGTAGTACCCGTCGTGGGTGACGAAGTCCTTTTCCGGCCCGAACGCCAACTTCCGCACCCGCGAGTGCATGCCGTCGCAGCCGAAGACCAGATCGAAGACGCGCGCGGGCGCGTTCTCGAATTCGACGTACACCCCGTCCGCGGTTTCGCGCAGCGCGGTGACGGTGTCGCCGAAGAGGTATTCGCATCCGGCGGCGGTGTGGTTGTAGAGGATCTGGGCCAGATCGCCGCGCAGGATCTCGATGTCGCCGCCGAGGAAATCGCCGGACATGACGGCCTGTTCGGCGCCGCTCTCGTCGATCAGAACCCAGTCGGTCTTGCCGGTCTGCAGCCGCTTGATGTCGTCGAGCACGCCCATCCGCTCGAGCACGGTCATGTGGGTCTCGCCGGTGAAGTCGATGGCCTGGCCGCCGGTGCGCAGGGCCGGGGCCTTCTCGACCACGGTCACCTGGAAGCCGTAGCGGTTCAGCCAGTAGGCGAGGGCGGGTCCGGCGACGCTGGCTCCGGAGATGAGGACGGTGGTGTTGCGCATTTCGGTGGCTCCTTCGATAACTGCGTCCGTCGGACGCTGTTGATGATTATTAGAGTATGGTGGACGCAGTTTCGTGTCAACCCCGAAATCCGGAAGGATGGCGACCATGCCGGCACCGACCACCCTCGAACTGCTCTGGGGCTCCCCCGACCGCCCGCGACGGGGGCCGAAGCCCTCCCTCACGCTGGAGCGCATCGTCGGCGAGGCCATCGACCTCGCCGACGCGGAAGGACTGGCCAACCTGTCCATGGCGCGGCTGGCCGAACGGGTGGGCTGCGCCAAGATGGCGCTGTACCGCTACATCCCGGGGCGCACCGAGCTCACCGCGCTCATGCTGGACAGCGCGCTCGGTGAACCGCCGAAAATCGAGGCGGCCCAGGCCGATTCGCCGGAGCCGTGGCGCGCCTACCTGCGCCCGTGGACCGAGGCCTTCTACGAGAAGGTGCGCGCGCACCCGTGGGCCCACGAGGTGGCCACCGGCATTCGCCCCATGGGGCCCAACGAATTGGCCTGGGTGGATGCGGCTTTGACCGTGCTCGCCGAGACCGGGTTGAGCGTCGCCGAACAGTTCGACACCGTCGTCCTGCTGCTGAGCCACGCCCGCGCCATCGCCCTGCAGACCGTGGCCTCCCCGGGCGACGATCCCGCCGAGGAGCAGCTCGCCCGGGAACTCGGCGAGGTGCTCTCGGCCCAGGCCGAGCGCTTCCCGCACGCCATCGCGGCCTTCGCGGCGTCCATGGGCGGCAAGCCCGATGGTGCGGAGGGCTCCGCGCTCACCTTCGGAATCGACCGCATCCTCGACGGTCTCGGCACCCTGATGGCCGCGCGCCGCGACTCCGCGTAATTCCTTCGCCAGGACCTTGTTTCGGCCTACGCTCGGCTCATGTCCGAGCTACCCGAGCTGAAGCAGGATCCGGTCACCACGGTCCGCGAGTTCTTCGCCGCGATGGAAATGAAGATCGTCGACGAAGCCCTGGACCTGGTCGATCCGGGCATTGTCTGGAAGAACACCTCGCTCCCGGATGTCCGGGGCGTCGATCGCGTCCGCTGGGTCCTGACCCAGCTCAACAGTCCGCGCTTCGGCTTCCGCGCCGATATGCATCACATCGCGGCGGCCGAGGACGGCACCGTCCTCACCGAGCGCACCGACTACCTGCGCATGGGCCCGGTGGAGATCTCCTTCTGGGTCTGCGGCACCTTCGAATTCCGCGACGGCCGAATCTCGCTGTGGCACGACCACTTCAGCTGGGAGAACTTCCTGCGCGGCACGGTCACGGGCCTGTTCCGCGCGCTCCTGCCGCGCTGAGACCGGAGCCGAACGAACGACGGGACTCGCGCGGTGCCCATTCGCGCGAGTCCCGTGAACGAAGCCGCCGGCCGCCCGGGGAGATCCCTGGCCGACCGGCGCTGGTCGAATCTCGAGGGGTTTCAGGGGCGAAGCCCCTGAGAGTCAACGAGAGTTGTTGTTCTCAACGAGAGTTGTTGTTCACCGTGGCGATGCGGTTCGTCAGCATGGTGACGAAGGGCGCGCGGTCACGGGTTTCCTGCTCGTAGGCCAGCAGGGCGGCCAGATCCTCCACCGACAGCTGGCGCAGACGCGCGCGCAGCTGCGCGATGCTCAGGTCCGCGTAGCCGAAGCGAGTGGCCACCTCGGGTTCGGCGGCCGCGCCGTTGCCATTGTGGCCATTGGTCGCGGCGGTGGAAGCCGGTGCGGGGGCCGGGTTTTCGGTGACCTCCGGCTCGGCTGCCTCCTGCGCGGCCGATTCGGCGACTACCGGTTCGGGTGCGACCGCTTCGGGTTCGGCGGCCGGTTCGGGCTCCGCGACGGGCTCTTGGACGGCCGATTCGGCGTCCGTAAAGAGGTCGAAACGGCTCTGCCGTACCGAATCGGAGGCGAAGCTCGGCGTTTGCTCGTCGTCTTCATCCTCGTCGAAGGTGGCCCACGCGGGCTGCTCTTCCGGCTGGTTGATCAGGCGGTCGAAAACGGCGTCGCCCTTGAGAGCGAGGCTGGTCACGAACTGCTGGAGATGCATGGTGGTCTGCAGCATCTGGCTGATCGCGGTGATCGGGAAATTGATTGCGGTGGTCGGTAGCCGACGAGTTTCCTCGAGGGCATAGACGGCAGCCCCGGCGGCGACCCGGGCCAGGAACGGAGGTCGGAACATGCCCCTAGCCTGCCCGAAACGCGGTGTGATGCAAAGGCGAGCGAGCACGAAAAGTGATTGTGACCCTAGCCTCCGGCCGAATGCCCGCCGCGGCCCACACGTATTCTTGAGGCCATGTCCTCGGCAATCCCTTTGAACGTCGGAATCGTCCGGTCGGCGGCGGGTGATGCCGACGCACCCAAGCGAGTCCTGCTCGCGGAACCGCGCGGCTATTGCGCCGGTGTGGACCGGGCGGTCGAAACAGTGGAAAAGGCGCTCGAAAAGCACGGCGCCCCCATCTATGTCCGCAAGGAAATCGTGCACAACCGGCACGTGGTGGAAACGCTGCGGGAGCGCGGTGTGATCTTCGTCGACGAGACCGACGAGGTGCCCGAGGGCGCGCTCGTGGTGTTCTCGGCGCACGGCGTCTCCCCGGCGGTGCACGAGTCCGCCGCGCAGCGCAACCTGCACACCATCGACGCCACCTGCCCGCTGGTCACCAAGGTGCACCAGGAGGCCAAGCGCTTCGCGCGCGACGACTTCGACATCCTGCTCATCGGGCACGAGGGCCACGAGGAGGTCGAGGGCACCGCGGGCGAGGCGCCCGAGCACGTGCAGCTGGTGGACGGTCCGGACGCCGTGGACAACGTGACCGTGCGCGATGAGAACAAGGTGATCTGGCTCTCGCAGACCACGCTGTCGGTGGACGAGACCATGGAGACGGTCGAACGGCTGCGCCAGCGCTTCCCGAAGCTGCAGGATCCGCCCAGCGACGACATCTGCTACGCCACCTCCAACCGGCAGACCGCGGTGAAGGCCATGGCTCCCGAATGCGATCTGGTGATCGTGGTCGGGTCGCGCAACTCCTCGAATTCGGTGCGGCTGGTCGAGGTCGCGCTCAGCGCCGGTGCGCGGGCCGCGCATCTGGTGGACTTCGCGCGCGAGGTCGATACCGCGTGGCTGGAAGGGGTGCGCACGGTCGGTGTCACCTCCGGCGCGTCGGTTCCGGAGATTCTCGTGGAGGGCGTGCTGGAACTGTTGGCCGAGCACGGATTCGGTGAGGTGGTGCCGGTGACCACCGCGAACGAGACGCTGGTCTTCGCGCTGCCGCGGGAGCTGCGGGCCGCGCGGGCCTAGCGGGCCCTGCGAACACATTCGCGCCCTCCACATTCGATGTGGAGGGCGCGAATTGCTGTCCGGGTGATCTTATTTCGTGTGGAATTGCCGGATTGCCGGAAATCTACGGTGTGTAATGCTCGCGAATCGCCGGTCGTCTTTTCGAGCTCAGCGCTCGATGCGACCCGAATCGCGTTCGCGATAGCGCACATTCGGGCGGGGGTGGGGCGGCACCTCGCCGGGCTGCGGGCGACGGCGACGGCCGCCCTCCGGCTGGGCCGCGGTGCGTTCGGGGGCCGCGGGGCGTTCGGGGGCGGCGTGCCGCTCGGTGCCGCGGGCGGCGGCCTGCTCGGGGCTCTGGGCGCGACGACGGCGGCCCTCGGGCGCGGGTGCGTCGGGCTGGGCGGCGCGGCGGTCGGTCGGGACGGCCCGGCGCTCACCGGTGCGCGGACGGTCGGCGGGGACGGCACGACGCTCACCGGTAGGCGCCGCGCGGCGTTCGCCATTGGGGACCGGATCGCCGTACTGGGCGCGGCGGCGGCCACCGGCCGGGGCACTGCCGTTCTGGTCGGGATTCGGCGCGCGGCGACGGCGGCCCTCGGGCGCGCCGGGGACGCGGTCGGCGGCGGGCTGATCCGGATCCTGACTGCGACGGCGACGGCCCGTGCCGGGCTGTCGATCCGCGCCTACCCGCGGCGGTCCGGCGGCGACCCGGCCGGTGGCGCGGCGGGACGTGCGGGCGGCATCGGGCTCGGGCGTGTCGGTGGCGGTGTCCGCGGCGGGACGGAAGCGTCGTCTGGCCGGGTCCTTGGAATCGGCGGAGCGGGTGCGCTGGCCGCGGGCGGCGGCCGGGCGGGTGGTGCGGGCGCGGGGCTTGCGCGGCTCGCCGCCGGTGGCCTTGCTCTCGCGGCGGTGCAGGGCGATGCGGACCGCGCCGATGATCAGTACCAGGACGGTGGCCACGGCCATGGTGGGGAACCGATTCACCAGCGGGATGGCCAGGTTCAGCAGGATGTCCTTGAGTTTGAGACTTCCGGCGGACCCCAATAGGAGCTGGTAGCACAGCGGCACCGCGAGGAACAGCAGCAGCGGCGGCAGCACCAGCGTGGTGAACAGACCCCGGTAGCGGACCGCGAGCACGGCCAGCACACAGCCGATCACGTACAGGGTCGCGAAGGTACCGGTGAGGTCGTCACCACCGTGAGCATCGATCAGGAACCCGATGAACGTGCACGTCACGGCGATCAGTACCGCGGCTCCGGCGGGGACGCCGGGAACCGACGGCAGGATCGAACGGTGCGACGGGGGCACCTCGGTTCGCTCGCGTTGGGTAACTGCCACGTCAAGCACACTAAGGCATATCGGTGTTTCGCGAGGCAGGCGACATCACGCGGGTATGCGGAATCGCACGAACCCGGCGATAGCTATTGCGCAACTGCGCGGAGACCAAGCGGTTGCTCAGGCATCACCTCCGTCCGCTCCGAAGCGATGATCGGCTTCGCGGCCGAGTCGTTGTTCGCCGCCGGCACCGAACCGCTGTTCGCCCGCGAAGCCGACCGCGCGCGGCCATGATTCGACCGGATGGATCTCCGGCACCGGGGCGTCGGCGATGTCCAGCTCGTGGAGCTTGCGCGCGGTCACCATGACCCGCGATTCGACCGAGGCGACGGTGTGATTGAAGGCGTCGACCGCCTTGCCGAGCTGCGAGCCCAACCGGTCCAGGTGGCGGCCCGTGGTGCCGAGGCGGGTGTAGAGCTCGCGGCCCAACTGCTGTACCAGCGCCAGGTCCTCCGAGATCGCCTCCTGCCGCCAGCCCAGCGCGACCGTGCGCAGCAGGGCCATGAGTGTGGTCGGCGTCGCGAGGACCACATTGCGCCCGAAGGCGTATTCGAGCAATCCGGAGTCGGTGTTCAGCGCGGCGTCCAGGAACGGATCGCCGGGGACGAACAGGACGACGAATTCGGGGGAGGGCTCGAAGGCGGCCCAATACTCCTTGGCGGCGAGCTGATCCACGTGATTGCGCAGGTGCCGGGCGTGGCGGGCCAGGTGACCCTCGCGCTCGCGCGGGTCCTCGGTGGCGGCCGCGTCCAGG
The DNA here is from genome assembly GCF_035818515.1 of Nocardia sp. CDC153. NCBI lineage: Bacteria > Bacillati > Actinomycetota > Actinomycetes > Mycobacteriales > Nocardiaceae > Nocardia > Nocardia sp. CDC153. The sequence continues at coordinate 758,014 of NZ_JAYKYU010000001.1, forward strand.
TAGGCGGTGCACGGCACCTTGGCGTCGACCACGAGCTGGCGGCCGCCGGAGAGGCGCACCACCAGATCCGGGCGCACCACGGTGTCGCCGCGGCGGGTGACCTGGGTGTCGAAATCGCAGTGCTTGGTCATACCGGCCAGCTCCACCACGCGCTCGAGCTGGATCTCGCCCCAGCGGCCGCGCACCTGGGGCGCGCGCAACGCCGCCACCAATTGGCCGGTCTGCGTGGACAACTGGTGCGAGGTGCGCTGCATGCCCGCAACCTGTTCGCGCAGGCCCGAATACGCGTTGATGCGGTTGTGCTCGACCTCCTGGATGTGCCGGTTCAAATTCCCCACCGCCTCCCGCAGCGGTTCCACCAGCGAGCCGATGGCATGCGACTGCCGACGTGCCGCATCCTCACTCGCCGCCCCGAGTGACTGCCGCAACAATCGCTCGTTGTCCCGCATGGCCGCCAATCTCGCCTCCGCCACCGCCGCCCGCTGCCCCGCCCGCGCGGCATGCCCCAGCCACCCCACGGCCAGCCCGGAAACGAACACCAAAAGCAGCGCGAACAGCATCGGTGCGGTCATGGCAGGAGATAGTGCCGTATGCCACCGACAAAGCGCCGAATACGGCACCGGTGCGGCGTCTTTGGGTGCGAAGTTCCCCTTGACGCGCCGATGCCGGGTGATTTTGTCAGGGCAATCGCCTAGCGTTCTTCGGCATGCGGATCCTGCACACCTCCGACTGGCATATCGGGCGCACCTTTCATGGTGTCGACCTGTTGGCCGATCAGGAGTGCTCGTTGCGGGCCATTGCGGAATTGGTGGGGGCCGAGGGGGTGGATGTGGTCGTGTTGCCGGGGGATGTGTACGACCGTTCCATTCCCAGTGCGGATGCGATTGCGGTGTGTAATCGGGGATTCGAGGCAATTCGGGCGGCGGGGGCCGTGATTGTCGCGACATCCGGCAATCACGACTCGCCGACTCGGTTGGGGGCGCTCGGGAGTTTCGCGGCGGCGGGCGGGTTGCATTTGCGGTGTCGGATCGCGGATGTGGCGCGGCCGGTCGTGCTCGCCGACGAGTTCGGGGATATCGCGTTCTACGGGATTCCGTATCTGGAGCCGGAGATCACCCGGGTGGAATTGGGCGTGCCGCAGGCGCGTTCGCATGCCGAGATCCTGGACGCGGCAATGGGGCGGGTGCGTGCGGATCTGGCCGAGCGGGCCGGGGTGCGCTCGGTGGTGCTCGCGCACGCGTTCGTGGTGGGCGGGGAGGCCACCGGATCCGAGCGGTCCATTTCGGTGGGCGGGGTGGAGACGGTGCCGCGGTCGGCCTTCGACGGGATCGACTATGTGGCGCTCGGGCATCTGCACTCACCGCAGACGCTGTCCGATGCGGTGCGGTATTCCGGTTCGCCGCTGCCGTATTCGTTCGGTGAGCGCTCGCATCGCAAGGCGGTCTGGATCGTCGATCTGGACGGCTCGGGTCTGGCCGAGGTGCGGCGGCACGAGCTCCCCGTGGTGCGCGGCCTGTCGCAACTCGTCGGCCCCCTCGAAGACCTCCTGGAGTCCCCGGAGCACGCCGAGGCCGAATCCCACTATGTCTCGGCCACCCTCACCGACGCGGCGCGCCCCGTGGACGCCCTGCGCCGCCTGCGCGAGCGATTCCCGCACGCCGTGCACGTGGAATGGCAGCGCCCCGAAGGCAATCCGGAACTCCGCTACCGGGAGCGGGTGCACGGCCGCCGCGACACCGAGATCGCCCAGAGCTTCCTCACCGACGTCCGCGGCACCCCCACCCCGGGCGAGATGACCTGGCTCGAACGCGCCCTCTCCGCCGCCACTCGCGAAAAGGACGCGCCAGCACGAATGTCCGCATCCGAGGACCCGCTATCCGCGCTCATCTCGACCGCGAACCCGCAGACCGCGGCGATCGCCGACGCGCCGACCGCGGAGGAGACGACCTCGACCGCCGTCGGCGCGGTCGAGGCGGCGCGGGTGGTCAGCGCCGCGGGCTTCGACGGCTCCGTTCGCGGCCCTGATGCGGCGGAGGCCGATGCCGCACTCGGCCTGTTCGATATGGACGAGTTCGGGCTGGACTCCGGCGAATCGGACGGTGCGGTGGGCGGGCTGACCGCGTGAGGCTGCATCGGTTGGAGTTGACGGCGTTCGGGCCGTTCGCGGAGACCGCGGTGGTGGACTTCGATGAGCTCGGGGCGGATGGGCTGTTTCTGTTGCACGGGCAGACCGGGGCGGGGAAGACCACGGTGCTCGATGCGATCGCGTTCGCGTTGTATGGGAGTGTGCCCGGGGCGCGGGGGGAGAGCAAGCGGCTGCATTCGGATCACGCGGATGAGCAGACGCCGCCGCGGGTGCTGTTGGAGGCCACGATCGGCGGTCGGCGGCTGCGGTTGATTCGGTCGCCGGAGTTTCAGCGGCCGAGCAAGCGGGCCAAATCCGGGTGGGTCAAGGAGAATTCGGTCGCCACGCTGGAGTGGCTGGACGGGCGCGGTCAGAACCTGTCCCGCATTCCCGATATCGGCGAGGAGGTGCTGCGCCTGCTCGGCATGAGCGCCGACCAGTTCTTCCAGGTGGTGCTGCTGCCGCAGGGCGATTTCGCGCGATTCCTGCGGGCCGACAACGAGGATCGCGAGAAGCTGCTCGAAAAGCTCTTCGACACCGAGCGTTTCGGCACCGCCGAGCAGTGGCTCATCGACAAGCGCCGCAGCGGAGCCGCCGACCTCGACACCCGTAAACACGGCATCGACCGCCTCATCGCCCAGGTCGGCACCGCCGCGGGCCTGCCCGCCACCGAGACCGTCAGCTCCCTCGAATCGGTCGGCTGGTCGCAGTCCCTGCTGGCCGCCGCCCGCACCCATGTCACCGACACCGCCGCCGATCTGGCTCAGCGCCAACAGGATTCGTCCCGCGTACGAGCAGCCGCCGAGGCCGAGCGCCGCCGCCACGACCTGTACCGCCGCCGCACCGCGGCCCGCGCCCAACTCGCCGACTTCGCCGCCAACGCCGACCATCGCGCCGCCCGCCACACCGAACTCGACCGCGCCCGCCGCGCCGAACCGGTCGCCACCGCCCTCGCCGAGGCCCGCGCCGCCGCCGTCACCCTCCGCCGCCGCACCGACGAGGCCACCCGCGCCGCCGAACAACTCGCCGACCGCCTCCTCGAACCCGCCAGCGCGGAGCTCCCCGGAACATCCTGGGCCGCAGCCGATCTCGCCGCCGCCGAGCTCGCCGACACCGACTTCGCCATGGATCTCGACGATCTCGCGACAGCCGACCCCGTTCGAGCCGACGACTCCGCCGAGAGTGACGTGGTGGCCGACCGGGTCTTCGGGCTGGAGCTGGCGGTGCAGCGGTGGAGTGCGCAGATGGGCGCGCTCGATGAGGTGCGCGCGGATGCGGAGTCGGCGACGCGGTTGACTCGCGAACTGTCCGGGTTGCGTGCCGAGCAGGCGGAACTGGACACTCGAAAGGCGAAGCTTGCCAAGCGGCTGGAGGAGTTGCCAGCAGCCGTTGCGGGGGTCGAGGCGCGGTTGCGCGGGGCCGCCGATGCCGCCGCCGCGCTGCCCGGTCTGGAGGCCGAGTGTCAGCGGTTGCGGACGTCGGCCGAGGCCGCCGTCGAATTGGGCAAGCAACGAATCGCGTTGACGCGGGCCGCAACCGCGTTCGAGCGGGCGCGCACGGCGCACGCGGAGGCGTGGAAGCGGACGCAGGCGCTGCGGGAGCAGCGCATGGCCGGGATGGCGGCGGAGTTGGCGGGTGCGCTGGTGGACGGTGAGCCGTGTGCGGTGTGCGGGTCCGTCGCGCATCCGAATCCGGCGCAGCCGACCGATCACGCGGTGTCCAAGGAGGATGAGGACGCGGCATTGGCCGCCGAGCGCAAGGCCGAGGCCGAGCGTGAACGGGCCGGGCAGCAGGTGGCCGAGTTGGAGCGGGCCATCGAGGTGCTGGTCGAGCGGGGCGGCGATGTGGACAAGGCGGAACTCGCTGCCGCGCTGAATGATTCGACTCGTCGATACACCGAGGCGCAGCAGGCGGCCGGACTGGTCGACACGCTCACCGCCGAGCTGAACACGCTGCGGGCGGATCAGGCGCGCGTGCAGGAAGAGGCGCGCGAGTGCGAAAGTCGCGGCAGCGCAACGCTGGAGCGGATTGTCGCCACCGATCGGCGGCTGGCCGAGCTCACGGAGCGGCTGCTGGCGGCGGCCGGTGCGGACGGCACCGTGGAGCGGCGGCGTGCGCGGCTGGTGGCGTTGGTGGAGGAGGCCACGGCGGTGCGCACCGCCCGGGTCGAGGCGGCCACCGCCCGCGAACAGGTGGCCGCGGCGGCCATGCGGGTCGAAAAGCTCTCTTACGACGCGGGTCTGGTGGATTCCGCGCCGCCGGTCATGGGGGAGTCCGGGCCGGATTACGGCGTGCTCGCCGAATACGCGCGCGCGGTGGACGCGGCCTCGCGCACGGCCGCGGAGCAAGCGGCCATCGAGGACGAACTCGTCGCCGCCGACCGGGCTCGCGCCCACGCCGAGGCGGTGCTGGCCGAACCCGAGATCCAGGCCGCGGGCGAGGCCGAGCCCGGCGCTCTCGCCGAGCTGGAAAAGGCGGTGGCACAGGCGGAATCGGAGTTGAACCGGGCTGTCGCCGCCCACGCTGAGGCCACCCGTCGCGTCGACGACCTCGAAAAGTTGTGCTCACAGCTGTGGGCGGCCGTGGACCGCATTGCCCCGCTGCAGCGCGCTCACGAAGAACTGGCCCGCCTCGCCGAGGTGGTGGCGGGTCGCGGTGAGAACAACCGCCGCATGTCGCTGCGCTCGTACGTCTTGGCCGCCCGCCTGGAAGAGGTCGCGGTGGCCGGTTCGGTGCGCCTGCGCCGGATGTCCGGTGGCCGTTACGAATTCGTCCACACCGACGCGGCGGGCCCGCGCGGTCGCCGGGGCGGCCTGGGCCTCGACATCCGCGACGACTACACCGGCGCCATCCGCCCCGCCAAAACCCTCTCCGGCGGCGAAACCTTCATGGCCTCCCTGGCCCTGGCCCTCGGCCTGGCCGATGTGGTCTCGGCCGAATCCGGCGGCCTGGTCATGGACACCCTGTTCATCGACGAGGGCTTCGGCAGCCTCGACGCCGACACCCTCGACTCCGTCATGGGCGTTCTCGACGAACTCCGCTCCGGCGGCCGCGTGGTCGGCGTCGTCAGCCACGTCGACGAAATGCGCCAACGCATCCCCAGCCGCCTCCACGTCATCCGCGGCCGAACCGGCTCCCGCCTCGAAACCTCGGTCGGCGCATAGCATTTCGCTCGCCGAGATGGTGAGTCCTGGCGCGCCGAACGGCGCGGCGAGGCATATGGCACCCGGGCCCGGTCGGGTGTGGTGGCCTTGGATCCCTGATCGCCGGGCGTGATGGGCTTCGCGGCCCTCGGCCGCCGGGAGGTGACCGGCTACGCGACCCCGGTCTCCGGGCGGTCCTGCCGTAGGGGCCCACTTCGGCCCGGTGCGTCCTAGCTCAGGCGGGCGTAGCGGATTTGGGCGCGGGCCTTGGCCTTGGCGGCTTCGACCTCGCGGTCCTTGGGCGGAGCGGTGGTGGTGAGACCGGCCAGGAGCCGGGTGGTGGCGGCGGCGATCTCCTCGACGGCGCGGTCGAAGGGCTCCTGGTTGGCCTGGGAGGGCTTGGTGGTTCCGCTGATCTTGCGGACGTATTGCAGGGCGGCCGCGTGCACCTCGTCCGGGGTGGCGGGCGGCTCGAAGTTGTGCAGGGTGTGGATATTGCGGCACATGGTTGCGAGGGTACGCCCGGGCACCGACGGCACCCGGGTTCGCGCGGGTCAGCGCCGGGTCAGGCGGTCTCGTGGTCGAGGAGCCAGCGTTTGACGGGCAGGCCGTAGCGGAAGCCGCCCAGGGTGCCGTCGGTGCGCAGCACGCGATGGCACGGGACGAACAGGGCGGCGGCGTTGCGGGCGCAGGCATTGGCGGCGGCGCGGGTCGCGGCCGGGCGGCCGGAGACCGCCGCGAACTCGGTGTAGGTGATCGGATCTCCGGCGGGGACCTTGCGCAGGACCTCCCAGGCGTGGGTGAGGAAGGGGCCGGAGACCTGTCGGACGGTGATGGCGTCGATGGCGGTGAGATCGCCCTCGTGATACGCCGCCACGGCCCGCGTGACCGGTCCCAGCGCATCGCGTGCGCGCAGCGTGGCGGGCCGGATGCTCGGGTGCACGAGGACGCGCAACGCTTCCGGGTCGGCGATCCAGCCCGAGGCCAGGACCGCTCCGTCGGCGTCCACGAGCGCGGTGAACGGTCCCGCGGGCGTCTCGAGGGTGGCGAAATCCGCTGTCAGGTGCCGGTTTTCGGAACTCACCGCGGTGTCCTCCGGTTCTGGGTGGTTGGCTTGGGTCCGCCCTCGGCCGGGTGGGCGAGAGCGTATTTCCACAGGTGCATGGTCAGGTAGGAGCGCCACGGCGAGAAGCGCGCCGCGTCGGCGAGATCGATGCCGAGCAGTCCCGCGCCCCGGCGCACCACCAGGTCGGAGTGCAGCAGCACGTCCGGGTCGGCGAGCAGGCGCATGGTGACGTAGTCGGCGGTCCACGGGCCCACGCCGTCCAGGGCGAGCAGATCGCGCCGCAGATCGGCCGCGGTGCGCCCGGAGTGCAGGACCAGATCGCCGGTGGCGAGCGCCTTGGCCGCGCCGACGATGGCGTCGACGCGCCGCCCCGGCCCGGTCAGCACCTCGGACCCGCGTTCGGCGATCGTCTCGGCGGTGGGGAACAGGTGCGGGATCGGCCCGGTGATGGTCTCGCCCAGGCCCTGCACCAGCCGCGCGGTGTGGGTATTGGCCGCCGCCACCGATATCTGCTGACCGATCATGGTGCGCAGCAACAACTCCGAGCCGTCCAGGCAGCCCGGCACGCGAATCCCGGCCGGGAGCGTGATCCCCGGATCCGCGTCACCCGAGACATGCGGGCGCAGCGGACTTCCCGCCATGCCCGCCGTCAGGGCCTCGTCGATGCCGACCGGGTCGGCGTCCAGATCGAGGAAGTGCCGAATGCGCGCCACGGTGGGCGCGAGATCGCGCATGTCCTGCAGCGACAGCGAGGCGCGCACGTGCCCGGGCTGAATCGACAGCCGAATCATGGTGTGGCCGTGCGGCGTTCGCAGACTGCGCGTGTAGATCCCGTTCTCCCACAGCTCCAGCCCGGGCACGGTGTGCGCGGCCAGGAACCATTCCAGCCACGACTGGTCCAGCGGCTCGCGGTAGGGCAGGCGCAGGGTGAGCAGCCCATTGGTGGCCGGCAGCGTATCGCCATTGCGGCGGCGCGACTCCTCGCGCAGGGTGGTCGGGCTGACCGCGAAGACCTCGCGCACGGTGTCGTTGAACTGCCGAATGCTGGCGAAGCCCGCCGCGAAGGCGATGTCCGACATCGATAATCGCGTGGTCTGGATCAGCAGTCGCGCGGTGTGCGCGCGGTGGGCGCGCGCCAAAGCCAGTGGGCCCGCGCCGAGTTCGCTGGTCAGCACGCGGGTCAGCTGCCGCTGCGAGTAGCCGAGCGCGTCGGCCAGCGCGGGCACCCCGCCGCGTTCGATGACGCCGTCGCCGATCAGTCGCATGGCCCGCGACGCCAGGTCCGCGCGGGTGTTCCAGAGCGGCGACCCGGGCGCGGCATCGGGCAGGCAGCGACGGCAGGCACGGAAACCGCTCTGTTGCGCGGCCGCGGCGGTCGGCAGGAAGGTGACGTTGGTTCGTTTGGGGGTAATGGCCGGACAGGAAGGGCGGCAATAAATTCCGGTGGTGCGCACCGCGGTGACGAAATGCCCATCGAACCTGGCATCGCGGGTCGCCACGGCGCGGTAGCAACGCTCGAAATCCAATTCGTTCGCACTCACGGATACCACCTTGTCAGCCGTGAGCACGCGCCGCTAGCGGAAATCCGCCATGACCGTCGGCCGAAAACCGCTACCCCGGCCTAGCAGCAGCGATTGCCCGGATTTCGGGCCGCGGCATCGTGGCGGTCGCGCCAATAGTCCCGCTCGGAGGGGATTTCGCAGCCGGGGTGTCGCAGCCGAAGGTGCTGGACGTAACGCCGGTAGTCGTTGCCGCCCAGGATCGAGTTGAACCACCAGACAAGGGCTTTCAGGGCCCGAACCAGGGCGAGCCCCGCCGACCGCAGGGGGCCTGCGGTCGGCGGGGCGTCGAAGGTGCTCATCGGCACGTCAGTGACCTCTTGGGCATCTCAGTGACTCAACACCGAGGCCGAGCCGGGTGCCTTGACCTTGCCCTCGGCGATCAGGTCGTCCCACTGCTGCTGGACTTCCTTCTCCGTCTTGGAGGCGAGGAATCCGCTCGGGCCGAAGATCTTCGACGGCTCCTCCGGCGACTCGGTCGTCTCGCCGCCGCCATTGCGGATGGCCTTGACACAGACCCACACGCCGACCAGGGCCACGATCAACACCATCACCGCGAACACGATCGACAGGGTGCCCTGGATGAAGGTGTTGCGAATGATCTTCTCGGTGTTGTGGATCTGGGTGTTCAGCAGATCCACACTCGCGATGCCCTTGGGCAGCTGCCCGGCGTCGCGCGCGGCGACATAGGTGTCGTGCTGCTTGATGGTGTTGTGGTGCAGCGTCCAGTAGCCGATCTTCGGGTCGCCGGAGAAGATCTTCTGGAACGAGGCCGTCATGGTGACGATCAGGTCCCACACCAGCGGCAACGCCGGAATCCAGGCCCACTTGACCAGGCCCTTCTTCACCACGATGGCCAGCACCACGGTCAATGCGATGGCCGCCAGCAGCTGGTTGGAGATGCCGAAGAGCGGGTAGAGGGTGTTGATGCCGCCCAGCGGGTCGGTGACGCCCATGAGCAGCACCGAACCCCACGCGGCCACCACGATGCCCGAGCAGATGAACACGCCCGGCCACCACGACGGGTCACGGAACTTCTTGGCCGCGCCGCCCAGATTGCCCAGCGAATCCGAGAGCATGAACCGCGCGACACGGGTGCCCGCGTCGATGGTGGTGAGGATGAACAGCGCCTCGAACATGATGGCGAAGTGGTACCAGAACGCCTTGAGGCTGTTGCCGCCGATGAACTTGTGCATCACCTCGGTCATGCCGATGGCCAGGGTCGGCGCGCCACCGGTGCGCGAGTAGACCTTGGACTCGCCGACGCCCTGCGCGACATCGGTGAAGTACTGGGCCGTGGCCGGGTCACCGCTGAGCCCGAGCTTGTTCACGCTGTCGGCCGCGGCCTGCGCGGAGGTCAGGTTCGGGCTGTTGATGGCGAAGTACAGGTGCTGGTCGAGGATCGAGGCCGCGATGATCGCCATCACCGCCACGAACGACTCCATGAGCATGCCGCCGTAGCCGATCATGCGCGCCTGCGACTGCTTCTCCAACAGCTTGGGCGTGGTGCCCGAGGACACCAGCGCGTGGAAGCCCGAGAGCGCACCGCAGGCGATGGTGATGAACAGGAACGGGAACAGGCTGCCCGCGAAGGACGGACCGTTGGAGTTGCTCGCGAACTGGGAGACCGCGGGGGCCTTCAGCACCGGCATGGTGACGATGACGCCCAGCGCCAGCAGGGTGATGGTGCCGATCTTCATGAACGTGGACAGGTAGTCGCGCGGGGCGAGCAGCATCCACACCGGCAGCACCGAGGCGATGAAGCCGTAGATGATCAGCATCCAGGAGATGGTGGTGCCCGACAGCGTGAACGCGTCACGGCCCCAACCGGATCCGGCCACCCAGTTGCCGGAGATGATGGCCAGCAACAGCAGTGCGAAGCCGATGATCGACACCTCGCCGACCTTGCCGGGGCGCAGGTAGCGCAGGTACAGGCCCATGAACAGGGCGATCGGGATGGTCATCGAGATCGAGAACACGCCCCAGGGGCTGCCGCCCTCGAGCACACCGGTCTTCGGATTCGGCGTCGCCGCGAGGGCATTGACCACGACGATGCCCAGCACCGCGAGCAGGATCATCATGATCACCAGCACCGCGATGATGGCCGCGACACCGCCGACCACGCCGAGTTCGTCGCGGGCCATCTGGCCCAGCGAGCGGCCGCGGCGCTTCACCGACGCCCACAGCACCAGGTAGTCCTGGACGGCGCCGGCCAGCACCACGCCGACAATGATCCAGATGGTGCCGGGCAGGTAGCCCATCTGTGCGGCGAGCACCGGGCCGACCAGCGGGCCCGCGCCCGCGATGGCGGCGAAGTGGTGGCCGAACAGGACCCGGCGGTCCATCGGCATGTAGTCCTTGCCGTTCTCCATGGCCTCGGCCGGAGTGGCGACGTCATCGCGCGGCTTGGTGATCTTGAATTCGATGAGCCGGGCGTAGAACTGATACGCGAGCACATAGGTGCAGATGGCGGCGACCACGATCCACACCGCGTTGACGTTCTCCCCGCGCGCGAAAGCGAGGATCGCCCAGGCGATCGCTCCGATCACCGCGATCGCGGCGAAGATGCCCTTCTTCCTGGGCGACAGGGGCGTCCGGTCCACGACGCCTACCGGAGGTAGGTCGGGATCCGTCCGGAGATATTCAATGGTCGCCATGCGACAACTCTCCCGTGCGGTACAGCGGTTTCTAACTGAATTGTGGACAACGTAGCTCAACCGACACGAGCCCGAATCGGCTTTGAAACAGCCGATCTGTACGTATCGGACCGCCGGGTACGGGTGGCCCGGGGGACGCTGCGCCGGGCGCGACGGGGTGGTGCGGTCCGGAAAGGCACCCGCGAGTTCGCGTGTTCTCCACGTGTCGCGGGTAGCTCCCCGTATGCTGCCATGCTGTTCGAGATCCAGGTCACGGCGAGTGTGATTAGTTCATTTAGTTCACGGAGATATATCTTCTTCGGCCGCCGTCGCCGCCCCATCGCCCCGTCGCGTCCGCCGCGACCACCCGCGACCTGAGGAGACGCGATGCCGCAGCCGTTCCGCTCCACGCTCGCGCGGGAGCGCGGCGGCCCCGGGCGGGAAAACGACGGCGCGCGCGGCGGATTCGATCGGCGTACCCTGCTGCGCTCGGCCGGACTGGCGGGGCTGTTCGGGGTCTCCGGCGGCCTCGGGGCGACCGGATGCGCGGGCGGGGACGACGACGCGGTCACGTTCTTCTTCCAGGCGCGGCCCGAGGAGGCCCGGGCGCGGCTGCGCATCATCGACGAATTCCAGCGGCGGCGACCCGATATCCGAATTCGCACCATCATGTCGGGGCCGGATCCGTTGCAGCAGATGCTGACCTACTGTGCCGGGGGGAAGTGCCCGGACGTGCTGATGGCGTGGGAGCTGCTGTACGCCGGGCTCGCGGATCGCGGTGTGCTGGTGGACCTGCGCGAATTCCTCGATCGGGATCCGGAGTACGCCGCCCGCCTCCGGGCGGACGGGTATGCGACGCTGCGCGATACGTTCGTGTGGGACGGCGGGCAGTACGCGTTGCCGGAGCAGTGGTCGGGGGTGTTCGTCTACTACAACCGGAAGCTGTTCGACGAGGCGGGGATTCGGCCGCCGGTCCGCTGGTCGCAGGCTTGGACGTTCTCCGAATTCCTCACGGCCGCACAGCGATTGACGCATCGCGATCCGGACGGGCGAACCCGGCAGTGGGGTTTCGTCGACGCCTGGGTGCCGTATTTCTCCGCGGCCTGCTTCGGAATGAACAATGGCTGCGAATGGTTCAGCCCGCCGGTGCGGCCCACCCGGACCAATCTCGGTGATGCGCGGTTCGCGGAGGGGCTGCAGTTCTATGCCGACCTGGCGGTGCGGCACGGTGTCGCGCCCAGTGTCGGTGACCGGCAATCGGTTTCGGCGCAGGACCTGTTCCGGAGCGGGCGCGCCGCCATGCTCATGGGTGGGCATTGGCTGTATTCGGAATTCGCCGGGCGCGACGATCTGGATGTCGACGTGACGGTGCTGCCGGTCGGGCCGCACGGCGGGCCCGGGGCGATCACCGATATCGGCAGTACCGGGCTGGCCATCGCGGCGGCCAGTCCGCGGCGCGAACAGGCTTGGGAATTCGTGAAATTCGCGACCGGGCCGGAGGGGCAGGCGATCATCGCCGAGTCCGGGCTGTTCGTGCCGGTGCTGCGGTCGGCCATGGGCTCGCCCGGTTTCGCCGCGGCGCATCCGGGGCTGCGCAATCTCGAGGTGTTCACCGAGGGGCCGGAGAATTCGCGGCCGCTCGCGGTGACGCCCCTGTGGGGCAAGGTCGAGGCGCTGTTGGAGCGCGGGTGCAATCGGGTGCTGCGCGGTGCGGCGACGGCGGTATCGCTGGGCGGGCAGACCAGCGCCGACATCGATCAGCTGCTGGGGGCGGCGGTATGAGGGGATCGGCGCTGGATCGTCGGCGGGCTCGCGCCGGAAGACTGTTCGTCGCACCGAATCTGGCGTCGATTCTGGTGTTTCTGCTTTTTCCGCTGGGGTTTTCGCTGTATTTGAGCTTTCACTCCTGGGATCTGTTCAGTCCACCCCGCTATGTCGGGATCGACAACTATCGGCGACTGTTCTCCGATGACCCGTTGTTCTATATCGCGCTGCGGAACACGGCGGTCTTCACACTGCTCACTCTCGTGCCGACCATCGCGGTCAGCCTCGCGGTGGCGGGGCTGTTGAATCGAAAACTGCGCGGCATCGGCCTGTTTCGAACCGTGGCGTTCCTACCGCTGGTGGCCTCGACCGTGGCCATGGCGGTGGTGTTCCGCTTCATCTTCGCCAGTGACGACGGCCTGGCCAATATCGTGCTGGGGTGGATCGGCCTCGGTCCGGTGCCCTGGTTGACCGATCCGCAATGGGCCCTGGTCTCGCTGAGTCTGGTCACGGTCTGGAAGTCGGTGCCCTTCGCCACCGTGATTCTGTTGGCCGCCATGCAGGGCGTCCCCGAAAACCTCTACGAGGCAGCCAAAATCGATGGTGCGAGCGCGTGGCGCCGCTTCCGGTCGATCACCGTGCCCTTGATTCGCGGTGCCCTGTCGTTCGTGCTCGTCATCACCATCATCAATGCCGTGCAGGCCTTCGACCAGGCCTACGCCCTCACCGGAAGCAACGGCGGCCCGGAGACCGGCACCTACGTCCTGGGAATCATGCTGTTCCAGAACGCCTTCCGCTTCTACGAGGTCGGCTACGCCTCGGCCCTGGCCTGGGTGATCTTCGCAATCCTGTTGGCGTTCACGGTGATCCAGCAATGGCTCGCGCGCCGGGCGGAGGCCGACCGGTGAGCGCGTCGCGTCGCCTGGTCGTCGGGGCGCTCACCTACCTGGCCCTCATCGCCGTGGCCTGGTGTGCGCTGACTCCCATCCTCTGGTCGATCTCGGCCTCCCTGAAACCCGACGGCGAACTGCTCGACGCGGCGCCCCTCCCGTCCCGCCCCCAATGGTCGAACTACCGTGAGGCTTTCGAGGTCATCCCCCTGGGCCGCATGCTGCTCAATACGGTCCTCTACGCCGCCTGCGTCACCGCGGGCCAGGTCTTCTTCTGCTCCCTGGCGGGCTACGCCTTCGCCCGCCTCCGCTTCCCCGGCCGCGAGGCTCTCTTCCTCGGCTATCTCGCGACCCTCATGGTCCCGCTCACCGTCACCGTCATCCCGCAGTTCCTGCTCATGCGGGCCTTCGGCTGGATGGACACCCCCTGGTCGATGATTGTCCCCGGCATGTTCGGCAGCGCCTTCGGCACCTATCTCATGCGCCAGTTCTTCCAAACCCTCCCAATGGAATTGGAGGAAGCCGCCACCCTCGACGGATGCACCCCGTGGCAGATCTACTGGCGTGTCCTCTTACCCCACACCAAGCCCGCCGTGATGGTCTTGGCCGTCCTCACCTGGATCACGGTCTGGAACGACTTCCTCTGGCCCCTGATCATGATCCAACGCAACTCCTACGCCACCGCCACCCTCGGCCTCATCCGTCTGCAAGGCCAATACACCACCAACTGGCCGCTGCTGATGGCCGCGGCGACGGTCATCCTGCTTCCCCTGCTCGTCATCTACGCGATAGCCCAACGCGCCTTCATTCGGGGCATAGCGCTCTCCGGCCTCGGCGGTCGCTAGACCCGGCCGGAGAGCATGCCGTTGCGCCTCAGCGGGTGCCGTCTCGCAGCGGGTAGTCGAGAACGACCACACCGCCGGTGGCGTAGTTGACGACATCGGCGCCCGCCCGCTTGCCTTGCGGCGACGCCTGAGCCGCGGCCAGGGCGTCGGCGTCGGCGAAATCGGCTTCGAAGATCGCGAAGTAGGGCGCTGCTCCATTGGTCGCCGCCACGTCGAAGCTGTAGCGGCACGCGAGCAGTCCGGGCATCTCCCGGACCAGGGGGAGATGCTTGGTCACGTAGTAGTCGCGGAAGTGGTCGGGGTCGACGGGCCTGGGATAGAGGACCAGCAGCCTGTGCCCCGCCGCCACCGCGGTCGGTTGAATCGTCATATGCGCAGGTTAGGGCCCGATGCGTGGTCGAGGGAAAGACCGGGACGCGATAGACTCAGAACGGTTCGTTATCAATCGGTGGGGAGGGCGCGTGGCACCGGACACCGTGAGCCTGCGGTACTTTCTGGTGCTGGCGCAGGAGCTGAACTTCACCCGCGCGGCCGCCCGGATCGGTATCGCGCAGCCCGCGCTCAGTGCCCGAATGCGCCGACTGGAGGCCGAACTCGGTACGGCCCTGCTGGTTCGTAATACGCGCAGCGTCGAATTGACCGCGGCCGGTGCGGCTTTGGCGGAGTCCGCGCCGCCCGCGCTGGCGGCGCTGGACCGGGCCTGGGACACCGCCCGGAACGCGGGGGCCGGGGCGCTGGGCACGCTGCGCCTCGGATACAGCCTCAGCGCCGGGGCCGAGACCGTACCGACGCTGGTGGACAGGCTGATTCGCAGCAGCCCGGGACTCGAGGTCGGCGCGGTTCCGATGGCGACGCCGGAGATCTCCGCCGCGGTCGCCGACGGGCGCATCGACGCGGGGATCACCCGCGGTGAACAGCCGGGTCGCGGCGTGCGCCGGTTCCCGCTGCGGCGGGTGCGCCTCGGGGTCCAAATGGTGGCGCATCATCCGCTGGCCGACCGTCCGGAGATCGAGATCGCCGCGGCGGCCGCGTATCCGCTGCGACTTCCCGACCGTGCGGCCAACCCCGTGATCCACGATCAGCTCTCCGCACTGTTCCGCGACGCCCGGCCGAACCCCCGATTCCGCACGCTCGCGGTCTCTTTCGACCTGTCGCAACACGACCTACGCGACGGGCTCACGCTCGCCCCGGCCGGTGAGACCGCGCTGACGACACAACCGGCAGGTCTCACCTGGCGGCCGCTGCGGGGCGCACCTCCGCTGACCATCCACCTGGTCCTCCCGCGCGTGCAGTCGCCACCACACCGCCGCCTCCGCGCCGTCGCCAGAACCCTGGCGGACGAGCTGCACTGGCTCCCGGACTGACACGCGCCCGAACGAATTCCGCTTCGGGCGGTCTGTCCGGGTTTACGTTGGTTCGTATGGCCAACTGTGTGGGGCGGCGGGTTGGGTGCGCGGGTTTCGCCTTGGTGGCGGTGGTGGGGGTACTGGCGGCCGGGCCGGGGCATGCGGTCGCGGAACCCGGCGCGGGGATGCCGCCGGGGTTGGTCGCGGCGATCGAGCGGGATTTGGGGGTGGATGTGGGGGAGTATTCGCGGTGGTCGGAGTCGACGCAGCGGGTGGCGGGGGTCGAAGTGGGGGATGACGCCGCGGATTCGGCCGTTCCGGTCGATGGGGGTGATCGATTTGTCACCGATGCGGGGTACGCGTGCTCATGGGCGTTCAATGCCGTTGACGCGGAGGGCAATTCGGCCGCGTTGACGGCGGGGCACTGCGATGCCGCGACGGAGGACCATCCGCCGAGCACCGCGGAGGGCCGCACCTTCGAGGCCACGCCCGCGATGAAGACCGGTGCGCAAGTCGGCGTGTTCGAGAAGTCGGTAATGGACGGGGTGCGCGATTACGCCATCGTGCGAATCGCCGACGGCAAGCGGGACTCGTTCCGCAACAACATGGTTCGTACCCCGGACGGTGCCATACCGATCACCGGCGTCGGCATCCCCGCGGTCGGCGAACCGGTGTGCAAGTACGGCTCCACCACCGGATTCACCTGCGGCATCATCCTCGCCGTCGACCAGCCCGACCCGCACCGCCCACCGATCCGCTTCACGCACACCGCGCTGTCCCTCCCCGGAGACAGTGGCGGAGCGCTCTTCTCGGGCACGCTCGCGATGGGCATCGTCAGCCGCGGCGGCTACACCGACGACCCGTACCAATTCCCCACGGACAAACCGGATCCCGTCCACACCGCACCCCTCCCGCCGCCGCTGGATCAGATCGGCAAGCGCTTCCTGGCCGGAGACGGCCGCCCCGCCTTCGAACGTCTCGCGCCCCTGGTCGACGCGATCATGCGCGCCTACCCCCAACTCACGATGATCGCCCAATCGGTCGCCGACGTTCTCGCCGAGAATCCGGGATTCCAGATCCGGTTCGGTTGAGAGTTGCTGTACCCGAGGGACTTTCACTCCGGAGCGGTGGCGGCGGTGTAGCGGCGGGCGAGGGTGCGGATGTGGGCGACCAGTTCCGGGGGATCGTCGACGCGGAAGTCCATCATGAGCATGGACAGGTAGATGACGATGGTCTCGAGGCGGTCGGCTCCCGTCAGGAGGAGGCAGGATTTCTCGTCGAGGGGCTCCACCACGCCGACCGTCGGGTTGATGTGGGCGATGACCGTGTCGGCGGGGGCGAGGATGGTCACGCGGGCGTGGACTTGCCAACCGGTGGAGGCGATTTCGCGGAGCACGAAGGCGACCAGGTCGGAATCCGGGAGCGGTCGCGGCGCGAAATGGCGCTCGCCCGAGGTGATTCGGGTGAGGTTGGCCACCGGCAGCGCCCGCCAGGTGTGGGAGTCGAGGGAGTAGGCGACGAGGTACCAGCGGCGTTGCCAGCTGATCAGGCGGTAGGGCTCGAGGTCGTGGTCGTCGGCGCGGACGGTCGTCGTGGCGCGGATGGCGGTGGCCAAGGTGGCGAGGGTTTCGGCGGGGACCGGGGCGTCGGGTTCCCGGGAGCCGGTGACGGCGGGGCCGAGATCGGTCACCGAGCGGAGGGCGGTCACCTTGCGTTGCAGGCGTTTCGGGAGGATGCGGTCCATCTTGGCCTGGGCGCGCTCGAGATTGGCGTGGATATCCGCGATTCCGGTGCTCCCGTCGGCGGCGATGTTCATGGCCGCCGCCACGGCCACCGCCTCCTCGTCGTCGAGCAGCAGCGGCGGC
This sequence comes from Nocardia sp. CDC153, assembly GCF_035818515.1. NCBI lineage: Bacteria > Bacillati > Actinomycetota > Actinomycetes > Mycobacteriales > Nocardiaceae > Nocardia > Nocardia sp. CDC153. The sequence goes on from NZ_JAYKYU010000001.1 coordinate 775,253, forward strand.
ATGGTCGCGCCGTGCCCGAGCCGGTAGCCGCCGACGGGGCCGCGGGCGGCCTGGACCGGATAGCCCAGTTCGCGCAGCCGGGCAATGTCCTGACGCAGGGTCCGATCGCTGACCGAAAGGCGTTCGGCCAGGTCACGACCGGTGTGGGTGCCGTTCTGAAGCAGGGAGAGCAGGCGCAGCAGCCGCGTTGTGGTGGAGGTCACAGCTACGCCCTTCGATCGGCGGGTCTATTAGGAAGAAAACAAGCCTAATTGGGCCATACCTTTATCTCAACGGATCGAAACGACCTGAGAGGCAAGAACAATGAGCACCAACCCGCAGACCGAGACCACCCCCGCCGTCGCCCTCGCCCCGGTCTGGCGCGAAGCGGTCGCCGCCGCCCACCGTGCGCTCGCCGAGGTCGTCGCCGGGGTCGGCGCGGACCAGTGGAACAACCCCACCCCCTGCTCGGAATGGACCGTGGCGCAGGTGGTTCAGCACGCCGCGGGCGATCAGCTGGCCTACGCCAAGTTCCTCGGCATCGGGGACGGCCCGTCCTACAACCCCTTCGAGCCGTCCGGCGTCATCGAGGGCGGTGCGGTCGAATTGGTCACCGCCGCAATCGAACCCACCGAGACCGCCTGGGCCACCGTCTCCGACGACACCGAATCCGTGCCCACCCCGCTGCCGCACGGCGAGCTGCCGACCCCCGTCGCCGCGGTCATGTGCGCCCTCGACGCCGCCGTGCACGCCTGGGACATCGCCATCGGCACCGGCCAGCCCTCCCCGCTGACCGACGAGCTGGCGGGTCAGTTGCTGACCGCCGCTCGCGGACTCATCGAGCCGCTGCGCGATTACGGCGTCTTCGCCCCGATCGTCACCGAGGTCCCCGCGACCGACACCCCGGTGGTCGCCGAACTGCTGGCCTACCTCGGTCGCACGCCCCGGTTCTGAATCCAGCGCCCGGACCTGCGGTGATGGAGCGGGCCGGCGGTCCGGGTAGACTCCCACTCTCGTGAGTCTCACCCTCGGAATCGTCGGCCTGCCCAACGTCGGAAAGTCGACGCTGTTCAACGCCCTGACGCGCAATGACGTGCTGGCCGCGAACTACCCGTTCGCCACCATCGAGCCGAATGTCGGCGTGGTGCCGCTGCCGGATTCGCGGTTGAACAAGCTGGCCGAGATCTTCGGTTCCGAGCGGATCGTTCCGGCCGTGGTGTCGTTCGTCGATATCGCGGGCATCGTGAAGGGCGCGTCCGAGGGCGCGGGCCTGGGCAACAAGTTCCTGGCGAACATCCGTGAGGCCGATGCCATCTGCCAGGTGGTGCGTGTCTTCGCCGACGACGACGTGATCCACGTCGACGGCAAGGTCGACCCGCTCTCCGATATCGAGGTCATCGAGACCGAACTCATCCTGGCCGACCTGCAGACCCTGGAGAAGGCGGTCGTCCGGCTCGACAAGGAAGCCAAGGTCAAGAAGGACCGCAAGCCGGTCGCCGACGCCGCCAAGCAGGCGCAGGAGATCCTCAACAGCGGCAAGACCCTCTTCGCCGCGCGCGCCCAGGTGGATACCGAGCTGCTGAAGGAACTCTCGCTGCTCACCATCAAGCCGTTCCTCTACGTCTTCAATGCCGACGAGTCGGTGCTGACCGACGAGGCCCGCAAGGCCGAGCTGAAGGCCGCCGTCGCCCCCGCCGACGCCGTCTTCCTCGACGCCAAGGTCGAGGCCGAACTCCTCGAACTCGACGAGGAATCCGCCCTCGAACTCCTGGAGTCCATCGGCCAGACCGAGCCCGGCCTGCACGCCCTGGCCCGCGCCGGTTTCCACACCCTCGGCCTGCAGACCTACCTCACCGCCGGTCCCAAGGAAGCCCGCGCCTGGACCATCCACCAGGGCGACACCGCCCCCAAGGCCGCCGGCGTCATCCACACCGACTTCGAACGCGGCTTCATCAAGGCCGAAATCGTCGCCTTCACCGACCTCGTCGAGGCGGGTTCCATGGCCGCCGCCAAGGCCGCAGGCAAGGTCCGCATGGAAGGCAAGGACTACGTCATGGCCGACGGCGACGTCGTGGAATTCCGCTTCAACGTCTGAGTCGGTGGGAATTCGGGGATGAGTGTCGGGGCGGACGAGGTCGTGCCGACCGAGGCCGATATCCGAAATCTGGTGGCGGCCGTCGCCATTGCGCGGCGGTCGCGTGCGGGTGGGAATCATCCCTTCGGGGCGGTGCTCGCGGGGCCCGACGGCAGGGTGTTGCTGGAAGCCGAGAACACGGTGGTGACGGCTCGGGATGCGACCGGGCACGCGGAGACGAATCTGGTGCGGGCGGCGACGGCCGCCTTCGAGCCCGAGTTTCTGCGTGGCTGCACGCTTTACACCAGTACCGAACCCTGTGCCATGTGTGCCGGGGCCATCTATTGGGGAAATATCGGGCGGGTGGTCTATGCCCTCGGTGAGGCCGAGCTGTTGGCGCTGACCGGTGCGAATCCGGAGAATCCGACCATGGCCCTGCCGTGTCGGGAGGTTTTCGCGGCGGGGCAGCGCGCGGTGCCGGTGATCGGTCCGGTCGAGCTCGCGCAGGCGCGCGCCGTGCACGACGGCTTCTGGAACTGAACCGCGGCGTAGGAATACCTTCCAGCGCATAGGTATTCGCCTCGACGGCGTTCCGGGCGGCGGTCGCCAGGGGGTTGCGGGGGTGGTCGGCGGAGGTGGCTGAATGACACCTGTGAAACAAGTGCGCGACGCGCGGGCGGAGCGCATGAAATTTACATGCCGCCTGCGGCGCGGTGCGCTGGTGTTCCGCTATCGTTCATCCCACTATCCGATGCTGCTACTGGCGCGCCAGGGCTGGTTCGTCGATTCCGGAGTGTGTGGCCGGGGCGGCCATTGCCTGACGCGAGCCCCCGACCGTCTCTGAAAGATCGAGGGAACGTGCCCGTACCCGTAACTCTGACCGGCCGTCTGGTACGGCTGGAACCCCTTGCGCCGCAGCACGCCTCGGGGCTCGCGGAGGCTGCTGCGGGGAATCGCGACGACTACGCGTTCACGCCTGTCCCGCACGGAGTGGACGAGGCGCTGGAATATGTGGCCCAGGCGTTGTCCGGGCACGCCTCGGGCACCTCGCTGGCCTTCGCCATCATCGCGGTCGCCGGTGGGCGGGTGCTGGGGTCCACCCGGTTCACCCGCTTCGACTATTGGCAGGGTCCGGTGGTGTGGCCGCTGGTGCACGGCACCCCGAACGGCGATCCGCTGCTCGCGGTGCCCGACGCCGCCGAGATCGGCAATACCTGGCTGTCCCGGGAGGCCCGCGGCGCGGGCATCAACCTGGAGTCCAAGCTGCTGCTGTTGCAGCATGCCTTCGAGGTGTGGCGGGTCCGGCGCATCGCCATGCGGGCCGATGTGCGAAACCTGCGCTCCCGCATGGCGATCGAGCGGCTGGGCGCCACCAGCGACGGGGTGCGCCGGGCGCATTCGCGCGGGCTGGACGGCGAGGTGCGCAGCACCGCCTTCTACTCGATCCTGGACGAGGAGTGGCCGACTGTCCGGGCCACCATCGAGGGCCAGCTGGCGGCACAGCCGGCCCGGCGGGGCAGTCGCGGCAGGCTGGTCGGGGCGTAGAATTCCGAGTGTTGCAACGGTCGGGCGTCGAGGAAAGATCTGTCCGAGTCTGCCAACTCGACGCCGCGGCACAACTCGGATGACGACGCCAGCAACCCTCCCCCGATAAGGAGCGGCGCATGCCCGACCCCATGCGCACCAAGGTCTGCCTCTGCGACAGCGACTCCGGCTCCCCGGTGCTCAGCCTGTTCCTCGTCCCTGAACCCCGGGTGCCCGGCGCGAGCGTATTGCACGTGGTCGAGCAAACGCCGCTGTCCGGCAGGTCGATTCCGCGCCGCAACCCGCATCACGTGGACTGGTTGCAGGCGCACGGCTCACCCGCCATCCGCGTCCGGTTCCTGGCGCTGCGCGCCGGGCAGCACGATCCGCACACCGTGCACGCGGTGCTGCACGATCACTTCATCGTCGATCCGGGACCGGTCGGTCTGGACATGGACGACCCGGACGAGATGACGCGCCTGGCCCTGCTGCCCGAGCACTGGCTCGGGGCGCGGCGCATCGACGACTTCCACGATCACGCCGTGCGCACCGCCATGCTCGCGGTGTACCGGCATTTCGGCGTCGACCGCCGCATCCCGCTCATGTACCACGGCTTCGCCGCGCCCGAGGACGGGTGGTTCGAAGTGCCTGCCGCCCAGGCCTGAACGACGCCCGTCAGTCGAACGGCACGACCGTCAACATCCACCAGGGGCGTCGCGGCGCCTGAAACTCGAAGGTCTGCACGTACATCCGGCGCTCCTTGCGGGTGACCGGATCGTTCATCAGCACCGTGCGCTCGCGCGGGAGGACCGCCACGCCCTCGTTGTGCCAGAGTCGATCCCAGTCCGGTGAGCGGCGGGCCAGATTGACGATCTCCTCCACTCGCTCGGGCCGCAGTCCGGGCGCGGCCGCGCGGAAGGTCGAAACCATCACCTGCGCTTCGGCTTCCCAGTCGCCGAGCCGATAGCGGGCCATGGGCTCGAGCAGGATCGCCGTCATGAGGTTCGCGCCCGCGCCCGTCCCGGGGAACAGTTTGCGGAAGGGTTCGTTCGCGGCGACCACGTCGTAGCCGCCGTCGTGCAGGCAGGCCGGATGCGGAAGGCTGTGCAACACCGTGAGATCGGCGTCCGGCGGCGGAGTGGATTCGAACACCCTGGGCAGTGTGCGGGACAACTCTTCACAGCGACTTCGTATCGAGTTAAGCCGGATCACAAGACAGGGCGATCTAGCAGAATTTCTGCCATATTGAGAGGATCCTGTTTGGTTTTATTCGAAGTGGGCTTTGGGGGTCGCACGGCGGCATGGCACTCATACGGATCGGGGTGCTGGGCCCACTGCACATCAGCATCGACGGACAGCGCGTGCCCCCGGGCGCGCCCATGCAGTGCGCGGTGCTGGGACGGCTGGTCGCGGCCGGTGGCCGGGTGGTGCCCACCGAACGGCTCATCGACGATCTGTGGCACGGTGACCCGCCCGCCAAAGCCGTTGCCGCGCTCCAGGTCTACATCCACAATCTGCGCCGGGTGTTCGAACCGGACCGGCCGCGGCGCGCGCATTCGCGCGTCATCGTCTCCGAATCCCACGGGTACGCGCTCAATCTCGAGCCGTCACAAGTGGATTCCTGGCACTTCGAACAACTGCTGCACGGGCACGAGGCCGCCATGCGCGACCCGGCCGGGCGGCCCGACCCCCTCGAACAGGTGCGGGTGCTCGACGCCGCCCTGGCGTGCTGGCACGGCACCGGATTCGAATCGTTCCCCGGAATGCCGTGGGCGGCACAGGAAGCCGCTCGACTACAGGCCCTGCGCCTGACCGCGGCCGAACTGCGGGCCCAGGCGGCGCTGGAGCTGAACCGGCCCGCCGAGGTGGTGCTGGCGCTGCGGCCCATTCTCGAGGAGCATCCGGGACGCGAGGAGTGCGCGCGGCTGCTGGCCGTCGCCCAGTACCGACTGGGACAGTCGCTGGACGCGCTCGCCACCGTCCGCCGCAGCCGCGAATTCCTGACGCTGGAGTTCGGCGTGGATCCCGGTCCGGGACTGCGGGATCTGGAGACGGCCATCCTCACCCACTCGGTGGACACCGAGGCCGTCGTCCCGCTCGCACCGGTCCGGCCGCCCGAACCCGAGCCCCGGCCGGATCCGGAACCCGTGCCGGACACCGGATATGGGCCGCAGCGGCAGGCCATCCTGGCGGCCGCCGAGACCGCGGGCGCGGGGCAGGTGCGCCTGGTCTGGGTGTCCGGCGAGGCCGGTGCCGGGAAGACGACCCTCGCCACCGGCATCACCGGGCACCTGGGCGAGCGCGGCTGGACCACCGTGTTCGGACGCTGCCCGGAGGTCGAATCCGCGCCGCCCGCCTGGGCCTGGGCCGAAGTGCTCACCGGACTCGACGCCGCCGACCCCGAAACCTTCACCGCCGCCGACGCTTTCACCCTGGCCCGGCGCGTGGTCCGGTCCTGTCGCGAACGCTCGGCGGGCACACCCATCGCCATCGTGCTCGAGGACGTGCACGGCGCGGACACCGCCACCCTGCAGGTGCTGCGCCAGGTGGTGAACTGGCTGCGGGACCGCCCCATCCTCATCGTCGCCACCCTGCGCGGCACCGAGGCGGGCCCCGGCGTCCGCGACACCGCCGCGGCCCTGGCGCTTTTCACCGCCGACCGCATCGACCTCGACGGCCTGGACATGGCCGGCACCCGACGGGCCGCGGCCGCCGCCGGACTCACCACCCTCGACGACCGCACCGTCGAGCTGTTGCGCCGCCGCACCGGCGGCAATCCGCTGTTCGTGCGCGAGCTCGCCAAACTCGTTGCCACCCAGGGCACCACCGACGCCCTCCCCGACAGCGTCCGCGATCTGCTCGGCCGCCGCATCGCCCAACTCCCCGACGACGTCGTGGATCTGCTGCGCCACCTGTCGGTCTGGGGCGAGGACAGCGATATCACAACCCTCGCCGCCGCGGCCGACCTCCCCGCCGACACCGTGATCGACCTCATCGCCACCGCGGAGTCCGCGCGCCTGCTGCGCACCGACCGCGCGGGCCGGGTCACCTTCGACCACGCCCTGGTCCGCGAGGCGGTCTACTACGACGTACCCACCCTGCGCCGAACTCGAATGCACTGGGCCGCCTTCGAATATCTGCGTCGCGCAACCGAAGCGAGCGACCGATCCGATTCGAGCGGGCGGCATGCGAGCCGATCCGCCGCCGCGTCCGACGCGAATGCCGCCGCGACCGCGGAAGACGCCGCGCGCGTAGAGAATCGGGTGCTCAACGCGCTGTGGGGCGCGGACCATCTGGTCGCGGCCCTACTCGGTTCGCCGCGACCGGCGGTAATCCACCGCGACGATCGGGCATTGTCGGCGCTGCGCGGAGCAGACGAGGTCGCGACGGACCCGAGCACGCCGCCCGACGAGGCCGGTGCCGCCGGGTCCGAACTCGCCCTCGCGGGCGTGGGTTCGGTCCACGAGGAAGTGTATGTTCCGCGCGGTCGTGATATCGATGCGCTGGCCCACCATGCGGCGTTGGGTGCGGATGCCGAAACCGCCACCGTGGCACTGCCTTACGTGCGGGCCGCCGCCCGGCGGTGTGTGGAGCGGCGGATGCGCGCCGATGCGGTGCGCCGGTGGCGTTCGGTGCTGGCGCTGCACGATCTGGCCGGGCACGCCGGCGGCGGTGCCGCGCTCGCGGATCGGCTGGCGGTGCTCGAGGCGCGGTGTGAACTGGTGGTGGCGCTGGCCTACGACGGACAGCACATCGCCGCGCGGGCGGCCCGGGAGCAGGCCCTGGATCTGGCCGAATCGATCGGCGGCGCGGAGCTGCTCGCCCGGGCGGCCACCTGCTGGCCGACACCGCTGATCTGGTCGGTGCACGACTGGCACACCCCCGATCCACGGATTCGGGAGCCGCTGCGGGTGGCCTCCGCGGACCCGGACCTACCGGCGCGGACCCGAATTCAGTTGCTGGTCACCGCCGTTTTCGATCGGGCCATCGAGGACCCCTCCACGGCCCGGATCATCGCCGCCACCGCCATGACCATGGCCGAGGGGCTCGGCGACCCGGATCTGCTGTGCACCGTCCTCAACGCGCAGGCCTTCGCCGCCTTCGCCGCGGGCGGATTCCTGCGGGCGCACGACCTGAAAAGGCATGCGGAACAACTACTCCGGGTGTCGACCCAGGCCGAGCTCACCGAATTCCGGGCGCTGGCGCACTATCTGCTGTTCCGCGCCAGCCTCGCCGACGCCGACCTGGTCGATGCGGCCGAACACGCCCGCAAGGCCAGCGAATACGCCACCGACGGCCAACTGCGGCATCTGCTCGACGCCATCGCGCCGTTCGGAATGGTGCTGGAGTTGTTGCGCGGCAATACCGACGAGGTCATGCGCCTGCTCGCCGAGGGCGCGGCGGATCTGGACGATCTGGTCGCGCACTCCGGCGAGGGCGCGGCCGAACCGACCCGCGATCCGAACGCGCTGCACGTGGGCATCGCCGTCTCCATCGGCTGGCTGCGCAACGACATGTCGGAATATCTCGTGGACCTGCGCGAACGCACCGCGCTCAAACCCGAACTGTTCGTCCACGGTTACGCACTGGCCCTGGTGCATTCGGGAAGGGCGGAGGAGGCCCGGCGGGTGCTGGCCGCCGCGCCCGCGCTGGCCCCGCAGTTCTGGTCGACGTTCACCGCGGTGAAGGCCCGGCTGGCCATCGCCCTCGAGGATCCGGCGGCCGCGCTGACCGTCTACCGGCAGCTGCTGCCCTATGCGGGCACGGTCTGCGGTCTGGAGACCGGGGCGGCGGTGCTCGGACCCATGGACTACGTCCTGGCCGAGCTGGCGAGCTACCTCGGCGACCACGAGCAGGCCGCCCACCACCGGGCCGAGGCCGAGGCGCTGCAGGCCCGGCTGCAGGCCGACCTGATCGAACTCGCTCCGCCCGGCGTGGGTCTCATGCGGGCCAGCCGCCTGGGGCCGATGGGCCGCAGCCGCCTGGTGCGCCGATCCTGAGGGAACTTCACGGTCCGCTGGCGCGTCCTACTGGGTAGGGCCGAGGGACGGCCGGAACGGGGGAGGACCGTATGACAGTCGAGGCTGACCGTATGACAGTCGAACCGGAGCGTGGGCCGCGCCGTCGTCGCCGCTGGCTGATGATGGGAACCGTTGCGCTGGTGGTGATTTCGGCGCTGACCGGTGGGGGAGTGGTCGGGGTGCGCTGGTGGCAGCACCACCGGCACGAGGAGCCCTACGGTCCCCGGGCCATGGACGGGCGGCTGCTGCACGACTTTCCGGACATCGACACCGCCGCTCTGGGTCCCGAACAGGCCCGGGTGGTCGAGGTGCTGCGTCAGCAATTCGACGAACAGAGCGGACGGGACAAATACTCCGAGGGCAATGACGAGCCCTGGTGCGCGGACTTCGTCAGCTGGGTGATGCGCGCCTCCGGACAACCTTTGAGCAATCCGAATTCCGGATCCTGGCGAATCCCCGGTGTATACACCTTGGAGGAGTACTACCGGGGCCAACATCGTTTCGAGCAGGCGAACAACGGATATCTACCCCGGGTCGGGGACGTGGTCATGTACGCGGATTCCAGTGTCTTCCATCAACACACGAATATTGTGATTGCCGTAGATTCGGATATCATCACCACGGTAGGTGGCAATGAGGCCGGAGAATCCGGTGGTGTCGCCATCCACAAATTCCGCCCATCCGGCACAACGGGGCTGGTCGGATTCGGGCGATTGGGAACACGCTGATTCCACATTCTGGAAACACGCGGGGCGGGGTGTACTCCTGGGCGCATCTTCCGCTTACGATGGGTTTCGGCGGCGCCCGGCAGCGTCGTCGATCGATCCCTGTCCTGCTGCCCCCTCATCGGCAGGACAGGGGTCCCCGCCCGACGAAAGAAGCTGGATGACGCCGTCCGACGAACCGACCTGGATCGATTACGCCGAATTCGGCGAACGTTTCGTGGCGGCGGCGGTAACGGAATCCCGGATCGAATCGGCGGTCTCCAGCGTGGCCGGGCGCGGTATCACCATCGGCCCCTTCGGAATCGGACCTGCCGGACTCGCCCGCTTCGTGGCCAAGGGCAGCATCGGCAAACCCACCGTCATCCGGCGCGGGCCGCACGTGCACTTCGACGTCATGCTCCCGGTGAAACTGCGGGTCGATGTGACCCTGGGCGGTCAGCGCCTGCGGCTGGAGGCGGTCGTGGAAATCGACCTCACCATGCACGCGCGCACCGCCGACCCGCTGCTCATCGTCATCGACATTCCCCCGGTCACCTCCCGCGACGTCAGCTTCGTCATGCGCGCGCAGGCCATCGGCACCGCCTGGGAACTGCTGCTCAACCCCATCGCGCAGCTGGTGCAGCGCGAGGTCGCCAACCGCATCAACGGCATTCTGGCCGATCCGGATTCGCAGCGCGGCCGCACCTTCGACGTGGAGGCCATCCTCAACAACACCCGCTCGCCCTATCGCGGGCGGCCCACCCACGACTGGATCGGCTACGACGAGTTCGGCCGCCGCTTCTTCACCCGCATCGTCACCGCGGAACGGGTGCAGGAGGTGGTCGAGTCCATGGCGGGCAAGACCATCGAGGTCGGGCCGCTGCGCACCGGACCCGGCGACAAGGCCGAGGTGCGCGTGCAGGGCAGCGTGCGGCTGCCCCGGGTGGCCGAGGCCGCGCCCCTGACCGCCATCGCGCCACCCGAGCCGCGCATCGCCGAATTGCCCAAGGCCGCAGCCGAATCGGCGCAGGCCGCCGCGGCCAACGCGCACGACCACGATCCCGCCCTGGTGCGCTTCGATCTCACCATTCCGGTGAGCCTCGACATTGCCGTGGATGTGCTGAAGACCAATCGCTATCGCGCCGAGGTGCAGGTGCCGGTGGCGCTCACGGCGCGCGCCGCGGACCCGCTGCTGATCGTCATCGACGCGGTGCCGCCGCGCGCGGGCGATATCGATCTGGAGATGACCGCCGAGGGCTGGCGGGCCGCCGCGCTGGGCAAGCTGGCCGGGATGCGCAAGCAGATCGCCTCGCAGGTGGCGCGGGTGGTGCGCACCGAGGTCGCCGACGTGTCGCGGCGGACCATCGACGTGGGCGCGCGTCTGGAGTCCACCCGGGTCTGAGTGACCCGGGTGCCCTTGGCCCGAGTGACTCGATAGCTGTTCATTCGCTGCTTCGGCGCGGCTGCCCGGTTTTGCCGCGATGTGACATATGGTGCCGCTGTGTTCGATGAGTCTGGCGATTCCAATGTGAATATGGTGAAATGAGGGCACGTTCAGGGCTCCCGGCGCACGGATGATCTTGTTGTTCATCGGGGAAGGTGCGCCGGGCACGCCGCTTCGCTCTTGATGGCTCATGTTCCAAACGGATCGACCAGCGAGTGTGTTGCGAAGGAGCCTGCGATGTGTGCTGTCCATGTCAATCGACGGAACTTCCTATCCGGCGCAGCGGTTCTCGCCACCGGAATCACCGCCGGACTGACCCTCCCGCCCGCCACCGCCAGCGCGAAAAAGCAATCGTTGGGCACCCTGCTCGACTACGCCGGAGGAGTTCCCTCGGCCCAATCCATCAGCGACGACGGCCATGTCGGCGTCATTCGCTACGTCTCGGACCGGCGACCGGGCGCGGAATGGATGGAAGGCAAACCCCTGCAGGCCCGCGAGGTCGACGCGCTGCGCGCCGCGGGCCTGTCCGTGGTCTCCTGCTACCAGTTCGGCAAGGGCCCGACCGCCGACTGGCGCGGCGGCTACGAGGCCGGATTGCGGCACGCCGCACGGGGATTGGTGCTGCACAAGGCGGCCGGCGGGCCCGACAGCGCGCCGATCTACGCCTCCATCGACGACAACCCCAGCGACGAGGAATTCGAGAAGCTGATCGACCCGTACCTGCGGGGCTGGGAAACGGTCATCGGCCGGGCGCGCACCGGCGTCTACGCCAACTCGCCGACCATCGACAATATTCGCGACGTCGGGCTGGGTTCGTACTACTGGCAACACAATTGGGGCACCCCGAAGGGCTACGTCCACCCCGCCGCCCACCTGCACCAGTTCGAGATCGACAAGCGCGAGGTGGGAGGCATCTCGGTGGACGTCAACTCCGTCCTGGCCCCGCAGTACGGCCAGTGGTGGTAATTCGCACCTTTCGGAGCAAGAGGTGGGTTAGGTCTGGCAGTGGCAGGTCGGGTCGAACGCCAGATCCGGTTCCTCGGGGACCACGCGCAGCGTGAAGTGGCGGTCGGCCTCGTCCTCGTCGCGGCCGTCGCTGAAGCTCTGACGGTCACCGGCCCAGGAGAACAGGGACCAGCGGGACAAGCCCGAGAAGGCAGACCCGAGGCTGCCGAACGAGGCCGAGGAAATAATCGAGCCGAAGGAGCCCACCGACCCGATCGACAGCACCGAACCCACGCTGCCGATGGACAGGATCGAATAGGCCGAGCCGATCGACAGGATCGATCCCTCCGAACGAATCGAGAGGATCGATCGGCGCGAATGCAGTCCCCGCACAGGGTGAGTCACAGCGGCCATAGCCCCGGTCTACCACAGCCCAACGCCTCGACCAACGATTTCGCCCCCGGCCTTCCCCGATGATCATGGGGGAGAACGGGGGCGAAACTCTTCGCTATCGGCGGCCGACCGCTACGTAACGGTGAAGAAGCCGATGGTGGGGAGGAAGGAGCAGGTAATGGGCTGCGACTCCGGGTCGGCCTGGGTGGTCAGCGAACCCGAGACCACGGCGACCACGCGGCCGGTGCCGGTATTGGCGATGGCCGAGAGGGTGGCCGGACCATCGGGGTTGATGTGCTGCTCATTGGTGAGGTTCATGGTGCCGCTGGCGCGGGTGTCCAGGTTCAGCCACTGCACCGTCATCGGGGTGGGCTGAACATCGGTGGGCTGCTTGGTGCCCAGCGCGGTGAACACGAAACCGGCCTGGCCCTGGGCCGGTCCGGGCGGGGGCAGCTGCGCCGGGCCGGGGACGGCCAGCGCGGTACCCACCGAGTCGGCGGAGGAGGAGATGCAGCCCTTGCCGATGGTCGGCCACAGGAACTGGGCGATGACCGGGCCGTCCTTCGGAATGTCCGGGCCGCCACCGCCGCTGCCGTCGAGGAAGGTGATGACCGCGAGCAGCGTGGTCTTCACCTGCGCGGGCAGGTTGCTGTTCTCCAGCAGCTGCTTGGCCTGAGCGAGGATGGCGTTCTTGGGGCCGGGATCGGCGATATCGGCGGGACCGGTGGCCGCGCCGACGATGGCGGGGACCAGCGAGGCCAAGGCGTCGACCGGAACCCCTTCGGGGATCATGGGAATCGACGAGATGGGCTGTGCCGTCGCGGGCTTCGCGTAGGCCGTCGGCACGGCGACGGTGGCGCAGGCCGCCAGGGCCAGCGCGGACATTGCGAACCGCGATCCTCGGGTGCGAAGCACTGGTGTAGCCGTCCTTACCTTCAGGGACATCTAGCGGCGATGGAGCCATCGCTCCGCGCCACTCTAGGGACCGGGCTGCCAAGTTGTACAGCCACGGTGCGATCTTGGCGAACTAGATCAGCTGACGGTATCGAACAGGCGACCAGAAGAGGTGTTACTCCTGTGGTCGTTGATGCAAATGTTACCGGATGTGAGCGGTGATACATGGGAGCTGCGCGAGTCGCTCGGCGGTACGACTACGCTCAGTCCTGCCCGCGGTCCGCCCGAGCCGAAAGTCCGTGCCGTGAATCGACACGTCCTGTGAATCCCATGCTTCGAAACCGCCGACTGGCGGTCGCGGCGCTCGCACTCTCGGTGCTGGCCCGCCTGGCCTGGGTGCTGCTGCTGCCCAATGGCATGAACTTCGTGGACCTGCACGTCTACGTCGACGGCTCGGCGAACTTCGGCAGCGGCCACCTCTACGATTACACCGATTCCAGTAAGACGCCGGACTTTCCGCTGCCGTTCACCTATCCACCGTTCGCGGCGCTCGTCTTCTATCCGCTGCACTTCCTGCCGTTCACGGTGGTTGCCATCGGTTGGCTGCTGGCCACGATGGCGGCGCTGTTCGGTGTGGTGTGGCTGTCGTTCGAGATGCTCGTGGGGACCGAGGGCATGCGCGAGGCGAACTGGCGCACCGCCGCGATCGCGTGGACCGCGATCGCCATGTGGCTCGAACCGGTGCGGTCCACCTTCGACTACGGCCAGGTCAATGTGTTCCTGGTGCTGCTCGCCATGGTCGCGGTGCGCAGCGCCTGGTACGTGGGCGGGACATTGGTAGGCATCGCGGCGGGGGTCAAGCTGATCCCGGCGGTCACCGGTCTGTATTTCCTGGCGCGCAGGCGCTGGCTCGACGCGGTCTGGGCGGCGGTCGTGTTCGTCGCGACCATTCTGCTGACCTGGTTGATCTCGCCGGACGAGACGAACAAGTACTTCAAGGAGCTGCTCGGCGACGCGCGCCGCATCGGCCCGGTCGCCTCCTCGACCAATCAGTCGCTGCGCGGCGCGCTCAGCCGCATCCTCGGCCACGACGTGGTGTCGGGCCCACCGTGGATTGCCGCGGTATTGCTCACCGCCGTGCTCGCCTTCTTCGCCTGGCGCGCACTGGATTCCGACGACCGCCTCGGCACGCTCATCATCGTGGAGCTGTTCGGGCTCATGGTGTCGCCCATCTCCTGGTCCCACCACTGGATCTGGCTCATCCCGGTGATCCTGTGGCTGATCTACGGCCCGCTGCGGGAGGCCGCGGGCGCACGGGTGCTGGCCGGGTACTGGTTGGTGGTGACACTCGTCGGGGTGCCGTGGGTGCTCGGATTTTTCCAAAAGTCGATCTGGACCATCTCCCGCCCTGGCATCCTGTCCTGGCTGGGCGCGGTGGATGTGCTGGGTGTGCTGGCGCTCTACCTGTGGATCATCCGGGTCGGACGGGCGCGCCTCAATCGGTCACTGAATCGGTCATATGACCATCAGTCCTCCGGCCGGTGATATAAGTATTCGGGCGGGGGGTTCCGCGATGCCCTCATTTTTGGGGTGAAGCGGGTAATCCATTGTGCGACTACGGTTGTCGACACTCCGCAAGCCGCATTCGCCAGCCGTGAACTCCGGTCGGTGATCCATCCGACTCGAAAGTCCATGCTGTGAACAGACGTTTCCACCTTGCCGTTGCCGCGCTGGTCTTCTCGGTGCTGGTCCGCGTGGCGTGGGCGCTGTTCTGGCCGAGCAACCTGATCCTGGTGGACTTGCACGTCTACGTGGAGGGGTCGGCGAATCTTTTCAACGGAAACCTCTACGACTGGACCGATTCGAGTCGGTCACCACAATTTCCGCTGCCGTTCACCTATCCCCCTTTCGCAGCATTTCTGCTGTATCCCCTGCATTTCCTGCCCTTCGACGTGGTAGCCGCGGGATGGCTGATCGCGACCGCCGCGGCACTGTTCGGCATCGTGTGGATCGCGCTCGAGCTGATGGTCGGCCGCGACGCCATGCGCGAACAGAAGTGGCGCACCGCCGCGGTCGCCTGGACCGCGGCCGGAATGTGGCTCGAGCCGGTGCGATCCACCCTCGACTACGGCCAGGTCAATGTGTTCCTGGTGCTCCCGGCCATGCTCGCGGCGCGCAGCGCGCGCTGGTGGGTGCAGGGCCTGCTGGTCGGTCTGTCCGCGGGCGTCAAGCTGACCCCGGCGGTGACCGGGCTGTATTTCGTGGCCCGTCGGCAGTGGCTCGCGGTGGTGGCCTCGGTGGTGGCCTTCCTCGCGAGCATCGGCCTGACCTACTTGCTCGTGCCGAAGGAGACCAACAGGTACTTCGGGGAGCTGGTCGAGGACCCGCACCGCATCGGACCGGTCGGCTCGGTGATCAACCAGTCGCTGCGCGGCGCGCTCACCCGCCTGGCCGGGCACGATATCGGCTCCGGGCTGCTGTGGAAGTCGGCGGTGCTGGTCACGGCCGTGCTGGCCTTCTTCGCCTGGCGCGCACTGCGTTCCGACGACCGGCTGGGCGCGCTGATCATCGTGCAGCTGTTCGGCATGATGGCCGCGCCGATCTCGTGGTCGCACCACTGGATCTGCCTCATCCCGTTGGTGCTGTGGCTGCGCTACGGTCCGCTCGAGGATGCCGTGGGCGCGCGCCTGATGGCCGCGTTCTGGCTGTTCAACACCGTGATGGGCATCTCCTGGTTCCTGGGGACGCTGCAGAAGTCCATGTGGGACATCTCGCGTCCGTGGTACCTGGCGTGGCTGGGCGCGGCCAACGCGCTCGGCGTGCTGGCCCTGTTCGTCTGGATCATCGCGGTCGGCCGACTGCGGCGGGTCAGCCCTGAGCGTGCAGTCGATCGATCTCGCGAGCTAGAGCCAAGTCCAGTGGCGTGAGGCCGCCGGCGGAGTGGGTCGAGAGCGTGAAAGTGACCCGCCGCCAGCGGATATCGATATCGGGATGGTGGTCGGCGGCCTCGGCCGCGGTGGCCACCCGGCGCACCAGTTCGATGCCCGCCAGGAACGAGGCGGCCTCGATGGTGCGGGTGATGGCGTCGCCCTCCCGGGTCCAGTCGGGCAGTTCGGTGAGGGCCTTGGCGATGTCGTCTTCGGAGAGCAGCGCGGGACTCATAACCCCGGTCTACTCCGGATTCGGGCGGCGCGGGGGAATTTCAGGCAGCGCGAGCGGCTTTCAGGCACTTCTTGAGCTCCTTGCCGCAGCAGCCCTGGGCCTCGGCCTTTTTCATGCGCATGATGACGACGGGGCATTTCACGCACCGCGTCTTCTTGCGGCAGCACTTCTTCTTCGGCTTCAGACCCGAAACGTCCTTCGCCTTCACCTTGCCCATGTTGGTTAGCTTAACCTAACCTCAGCCCGTTGAACGTGTGACTTCGTACTCCCGGTAATGTGTAGCTCGCCGCATGCCCGGTGGAGTTCGCCATGTCTCGAAGTAGGCAAACCCACGCATGAGACCCACCCGGGTCGGCATCAGACTTTTTCACCAGGAGGAATCAAACGTGTCGTCTGTCGAGTTCCGCAACGTCGCCATCGTGGCGCACGTCGACCACGGCAAGACAACACTGGTCGACGCCATGCTCCGGCAATCCGGTGCGTTCGCCGAACGCGCCGAACTCGTCGACCGAGTGATGGACTCCGGTGACCTCGAGCGCGAGAAGGGCATCACCATTCTCGCCAAGAACACCGCTGTTCACCGGCACAACGCCGATGGTTCGGTCACCGTCATCAATGTCATCGACACCCCCGGCCACGCCGACTTCGGCGGTGAGGTCGAGCGCGGTCTGTCCATGGTGGACGGCGTCGTGCTGCTCGTCGACGCGTCCGAGGGTCCGCTGCCGCAGACCCGCTTCGTGCTGCGCAAGGCCCTGGCGGCCTCGCTGCCGGTGATCCTGGTGGTCAACAAGACCGACCGCCCGGACGCCCGCATCGAGGAGGTCGTCGAGGAATCGCACGACCTGCTGCTCGACCTGGCCTCCGACCTCGACGACGAGGCCTCCGAAGCCGCCGAGCTGGCCCTCGATCTGCCGGTGCTCTACGCCTCCGGCCGTGCCGGTGTCGCGTCCACCAAGCGCCCCGACAACGGCCAGGTGCCCGACGCCGAGAACCTCGACGAGCTGTTCGAGGTCCTCCTGAAGTACGTGCCCGCCCCCAAGGGCGACGCCACCGCGCCGCTGCAGGCGCACGTCACCAACCTCGACGCCTCCCCGTTCCTGGGCCGAATCGGCCTGGTGCGCATCCACAACGGCACCCTGCGCAAGGGGCAGAGCGTTTCCTGGATGCACGGTGACGGCGTCAAGCAGGTCAAGATCACCGAGCTGCTCAAGACCATCGGCGTCGAGCGTCAGCCCGGCGAGGAGGCCGTGGCCGGTGACATCGTCGCCGTCGCGGGCATCCCGGACATCATGATCGGCGACACCCTCGCCGATCTGGAGAACCCGGTCGCGTTGCCACGCATCACCGTCGACGAGCCCGCCATCTCGGTCACCATCGGCACCAACACCTCGCCGCTGGTCGGCCGCGTCCAGGGCCACAAGCTGACCGCCCGCATGGTGAAGTCGCGCCTGGATCAGGAACTGGTCGGCAACGTCTCGCTGCGCGTGCTCGACATCGGCCGCCCGGACGCCTGGGAGGTGCAGGGCCGTGGTGAGCTGGCGCTGGCCATCCTGGTCGAGCAGATGCGCCGCGAGGGCTTCGAGCTGACCGTCGGCAAGCCGCAGGTGGTCACCAAGACCGTCGACGGCAAGGTGCACGAGCCCTTCGAAGAGCTGACCATCGACTGCCCGGACGAGTACCTCGGCGCCGTCACCCAGCTGCTGGCCGCCCGCAAGGGCAAGATGGTCCAGATGAGCAACCACTCGGCCGGGTGGGTGCGCATGGAGTTCATCGTCCCCTCGCGCGGTCTGATCGGTTTCCGCACCGACTTCCTCACCGAGACCCGCGGCACCGGCATCGCCAACGCCGTGTTCGACGGCTACGCGCCGTGGGCCGGTGAGATCCGCGCCCGCCACACCGGCTCGCTGGTCTCCGACCGTGCCGGTTCGGTCACCCCGTTCGCCATGATCCAGCTGGCCGACCGCGGTCAGTTCTTCGTGGAGCCGGGCGCGGACACCTACGAGGGTCACGTGGTGGGCATCAACCCGCGTGCCGAGGACCTCGACATCAATGTCACCCGCGAGAAGAAGCTGACCAATATGCGGTCCGCCACCGGTGACGTGCTCGAGACCCTGGCCAAGCCACTGCAGCTGGATCTCGAAGGGGCCATGGAGTTCTGTGCCGCCGACGAATGCGTCGAGGTGACGCCGGAGATCGTGCGTGTGCGCAAGGTCATCCTGAACGCCAACGACCGTCAGCGCGAGATCTCCCGCCGCAAGGCGCGGGATCGGGCCGCCCAGTAGGCGAACGCCGCTTGGGTGATCGTTCGAAACGCGACATCTGATTTAGTGCCGACCGGGGTAACTCGTCGGGTACGCCCAGCATCGGTTTGGCTCCCAACCGCTGGCCGCGTGCCCGACGGGCTGCGGCTCTTAGCTGCGCGCAAGAGGCGCGGAGAGGCGGGTAAGGTGCCGAACGTGAGAGCAGGGGACCGGAGGCGCGCATCGTTGCGCGCGGTGTTGGTTCTGGTAGCGACCCTGTTGGCGGTCGCTACCGGGTGCACCGCCAATCCGCCGCCGCCCATCGAATCCACCGACAGCCCGAAGACGCAGCCCGCGAAGCCGGGGAAGAACTCGGTCACGGTCGCGGTCGACGACATCGGGATCGGGTTCAATCCGCATCTGCGGTCGCAGCAGTCGCCCGCGACGGCGGCGGTCGCGTCCATGGTGTTGCCGAGTCCGTTCCGGGCCGCGCCGACGCCGGGTGTGCCGGGCGGCACCGATTGGAATCTGGATCCGGCGCTCATGGTGTCGGCGGATGTGACGGCGCAGGAGCCGTTCACGGTCACCTATCAGATCAAGAACGAGGCGTCCTGGTCCGACGGCGCGCCCATCGCGGCCGAGGACTTCAAATACCTGTGGCAGCAGATGATCACGCAGCCCGGCGCGGTGGATCCCGCGGGCTACCGGCTCATCTCGGACATCAGTTCGTCGGCGGGCGGCAAGACCGTGACCGTCACCATGACGCAGCCGTATCCGGCCTGGCGGCAACTGTTCTCGGATCTGCTGCCCCAGCATCTGGTGAAGGACTCCGGTTTCGAGCAGGGGCTCATCGACACCATTCGCATCTCCGGCGGCCAGTTCCGCATCAAGCAGGCCGATCGCGGCCGCGAGGAGATCCTGCTGGAACGCAATGACCGGTACTGGGGTCAGCCCGCGGTGCCGGATCAGATTCTGTTGCGCCGCGGCGGAACTCCCGCGCAGATCGCCGAATCGCTGCGGGTCGGGGACGCGCAGATGGCGCTGGTGCACGGCGGTGTGGCCTTGCAGGCGCAGCTGGGCGCGATTCCGTCGGTGCGCACGGCCATGATGGCGCAGGCGCGGGAAATGCAGCTCGTACTCAATGGCCGCAGCGGCGATCTCGCCGATGTGCGGGTGCGGCGCGCGGTGCTGGGGCTGCTGGATCCGGTGCTGCTGGCCACGGTCGGCGCGCAGACCGGCAGCTGGGTGGAGCCGGTGCGGGCGCAGGTGCTCGCGCCCTCGGATCCCGGCTACGCGGCCACCGAGCCGCCGCGCCTGAGCCAGGAGGAGGCGTTCGGGCTGCTGGCCGAGGCCGGATTCGCCCGTGCGGCAGAGACTCCCGCCGCGCAGTCGGCGACTTCGCCCGCGCCGCAACCGCGTTCGCTGGCCAAGAACGGCAAATCGTTGACCGTGCGGCTGGGCGCGGTCGACGGCGACACCACCACGTTGGCGGTGGCCAATACGGCGGCGGACCAATTGCGCAGTGCCGGAATCGATGTGATCGTGCGCAGCGTGACCGCCGCGCAGCTGTACGGCAAGGAGCTGACCGACGTCGGGATCGACGCGGTGGTCGGCTGGGAGCGCACCGGTGAGGATCCGGCGACCGTGCTGGCCTCGCGCTACGGGTGCGCGCCGGTGCCACTGCCCGGCGACGGCAATGATTCGACCGTGGTGGACGGCGCGAAGAAGGCACCGTCGAACCTGTCCGGCGTGTGCGATCCGACCCTGCAGCCCGCCATCGACGCGGCCCTGCGCGGTATCGATGTGGGCAAGATCATCGCCGATGCCGAGCCCAAGCTGTGGGACCTGGCCACCGTGCTGCCGATCGTGCAGGACACCCAGGTCGCGGCGGCCGGACCGCGCGTGGACGGCGCGTCACTGAGCGGTGCCATTCAGACCGGCATCTTCGGTGACGCCGCGAACTGGCGGAGGCTGCCGTGAGCCTTCCCGCGTTCCCGGGCGCCGCGACGCACGGCATGCTGCTGGTGCACGCGCATCCCGACGACGAGTCCATCACCACCGGCGGCACCATCGCCCACTACCGTCGGCGCGGTGTGCCCGTCACCGTGGTGACCTGCACGCTCGGGGAAGAGGGCGAGGTCATCGGCGAGGAGTACGCGCGGTTGGTGGCCGGGGAGGCCGATCAGCTGGGCGGCTATCGGATTCTCGAATTGACCCGGGCCCTGGCCGAATTGGACGCGGGGCCGCCGCACTTTCTGGGCGGCGCGGGCCGCTGGCGCGACTCCGGCATGGCCGGGACGCCGTCGGCGCGCAATCCGCGCGCGTTCGTCAATTCCGGTACCGCCGCGGTCGACGCGCTCGTGCAGGTGATCCTCGAGCTGCGTCCGCGCGTGGTGGTCGGGTACGACCCGCACGGCGGCTACGGGCATCCGGATCACATTCGCGCGCACGAGATCACCATGGCCGCGGTCGACGCCGCCGCGGACTGGGGTTGGACGGTGCCGAAGGTGTACTGGACCGTCACCGACGCGGGGGTGCTGGCCATGCACACCGAGGCGCTCAAGCGCCGCACCGTCGATCAGCTGCCGGGTGCGCTGCCGCGCGGCTGGCGGCTGCCGCACACCGGCGAATTGGCCTGTGTCCCCGCCGAATCCGTGACCACCACCGTCGACGTCTCCGATGTGCTGGCGGCCAAGCGCGCCGCGCTGCGGGCGCACGCCACCCAGGTGACGGTGGCCCCGTCGGGGCGGGAGTTCGCGCTGTCGAACGATATCGCCCAGCCGGTGCTGCCGGAGGAGCATTACATTCTGGTGCGCGGTGAGCGCGGCCCGGTCGGTCCGGACGGGCGCGAACATGATCTCTTCGCCGGGCTGGAATGAGAGACTGAGGCTATGTACAACTGGGACCTCCAGAACGCCATCGCGGCGTTCGTCGAGAGCCAGCGGCCCTACTTCGAGTGGCAGCACGAGCTGTATCTGTCGGTGCTGTACGGCTTCGTCGACATGCAGAGTCAGCTGCTGACCCTGCTCGGATTCCCGCCGGTGCCGTGACGGCGGCCGTCGGCGCCCACGCGGGCGAGGTGGCGATCGAGCCGCATCCGGCGCGCACCGTGTTCAACGCGGTGATCGTGGGGCTGCTGCTCATCGACACGGTGATCACGCTCGGGCTCGAGGTGCTGTTCCTGCCGATCTACGCCGGGCGCGCGCATCTGCCGGAGGTGTCGCCGGTGATGGCGGCGGCTTCGGGCACGACCTCGGGTGCGATCGCGCTGCCGTTCACGGCGTTGGCCGCGGCGGTGATCAATGTGCTGCTCGTGATGGGCATGGGTGTTGTGACACAGCGGATTCCGGTGATGGCGTCGCCGCTGCTGGTGTGGGCGGTCGGATTCCTGGTGTGCGCGGGGTTCAGCCCGAGCGGTTACGCGCTGCTCATGGGGGACTGGCCCACCATGCTGCTGCTCATCTGCGGTCTGCTGCCCGCGGGCATGTATCTGTACTACCGGGCCACCGCGCGTTTGGCCGCCACGGGGGCGTGACCTAGATCACGGCCCGAGGTGGCCCGTCGGCTGTCACCTTTTTCCGTTCCGTCTCGTCATCACAGTGAACGATCACCGATGACGAGCGAGGGATGACGATGGGATTCGACGAACTGCGCAAGGCTGTCCGGGGGCGTGTATTGGCGTCCGGCGACGCCGAATTCGAGCAGGTCGCGCGCCCGTGGAGCCTGGCGGTGACGCAACCGGTGGCGGCCGTGGTCGAGGTCGCCGATGCCGCGGATGTGGCGGCGGCGGTGCGCTATGCGCGTGGCGCGGGGCTGCCGGTGGTGACGCAGCCGACCGGGCACGGTGCCGCGGGCGGGGTCGAGAACGCGATCCTGCTGCGCACCGGGGCGTTGAACGGGCTGGAGATCGATCCGGTGGGTCGGGTGGCCCGGGTCGGCGCGGGCGTGCAGTGGGGGCAGGTGCAGGCTGCGGCGGCCGGGTACGGGCTGACCGGTTTGGCGGGCAGCAATCCGGTGGTCGGTGTCACCGGGTACACGCTGGGCGGTGGCAAGGGGTGGTTCGCGCGCAAGTACGGCTGGGCCTCGAATGCGGTGCGCGCCTTCGAGATCGTCGATGCCGAAGGGCGGCCGACGCGGGTGACCGCGGACAGCGATCCTGATCTGTTTTGGGCGCTTTCCGGTGGCGGCGGCGATTTCGCCGTGGTGACCGGTTTGGAGTTCGAGCTCTTCCCCGCGCCGGGGCTCTACGGTGGCCGCATCATGTGGCCCGCCGCGCGGCTCGCGGAGGTGTGGGATGCGTTCCGCGAGTTGACTTCCGGGGCTCCCGACGAGTTGTCGGTGTGGTTCAGCCGATTCCAGTTCCCGCAGGCACCGGAGATGGTCGGGCTGGATCTGGCCTATCTCGGCGATCCAGAGCAGGGGCGGGCCCTGGTGTCCGTGCTGGATGGCATCGGGGATGCGATCGCCGACAAGCGGACCGTCATGTCGGTGGCCGATCTCGGCGACATCACCACCGAACCGACCGATCCCAGTCCGGCCATCACACGCGGCGAGCTACTCGCCGATCTGACCCCGGAGGCCGAGAAGATCCTGCTCGGTGAGACGCTCGCGCCGATCACCAGCATCCAGGTCCGGCATCTCGGCGGTGCCCTGGCCCGGCCCGCGGCGGGTGCGCGGGGTGCGCTGTCCGAGCGCTATCTGGTCTCCACCCTCGGAATCGGGCTACCGCACCTGCGAGAGGCGGTGTGCGCCAAGCTCGATGCCGTGTCGGCGGAGCTGGCGGACCACGCCACCGGCAAGAAGCCGTTCACCTTCCTGGCCCCGGGCGAATCGGCCGCCGCGGCCTTCGGCGCGGCGACCCTCGATCGGCTGCGCGCCGTCAAGCGAGACCGGGACCCGCGGAACGTGATTCGCTCCAACTACCCGGTGCTCGACTGACCGACGTTCAGCGCGGCGTGCCGAGCTGGCCGGGAGTCACCGCCTCGATGAGGGCCCAGGCCTGATCGAGGGGCAGGTCGATGACGTGGTAGCGCTTCTTGCCCGCGGCCGAGGCCGCTACCACGGTCGCCACCCCCACCCGACGCTGAAAGAAGGTTTGCCGCACCGTCCACCCGATGACCCCGGGCGCTTCGAGGCAGTCGCGATCGCGATCGAGACAGCCACTGCGCGTGATCAACCAGGCCGGATTGCCCTCCGTGGCGGGAATGACGGCATGCCCGAGCCCCCGATACCGGTCCCACCCCAGCGCGACGGCAATCGGCACGGCGACCGCGAGCACGATCCACACCCACGATGGAATGTGGCCGCCCGCAAGGGAAATCGCCAGCAGTACGACCGCGACCGCCGCGAGCGGCCCCAGCGCGCGGGTATACCGGCGACGCCGAGCGGCCACACCGTGCGCCACCAGCGGCACGGCGACAGGCGGCGGTACAGGTGTCACCCCGGCATGGCCTTGGCCGGGATCCATTGTGCCGTCGTGGATTCCGGCCAACTGCGCGCCGGAATGACCGGCGGAGGTGCCGAGGAGGTGGGCGAGGGTGCGGTCGATGGCGGGGCGGGGGGCCTGGGGGAGGATCTTTTGGCGGGGGCTGGTGCCGACCATGATGGCCTCGAGTTCGGCGGCACCGGCCAGGCGGAGGAGGAGGGGTTCGTTGACGGTGGCGCCGCGGAGGCGGGCCAGGTCGAGAGTTGTTTGGCGCGTGGTGAACAGGCCGTGGCGGATGGTGAGGGTTTTGCCGTCGTCGTGGACGTTCAGGGCGAACCAGGTCATGAGGTAGCGGGCGCAGGCGGCGATGCTGACCACGATGACCAGGACCACCAGCAGCAGGGCGATGACGGCGGCGATGACGCCCGCGCCACGGTGGCCCACGTCCTGGACGGTGCCGGACTTCAGGAAGATCTGGGCGAAGCCGTACTGGAAGGCCAAACCCACCAGGGGGGCGACAATGGCGAAGCCGGTCAAGGACAGTGGGGCGTAGCGGACCCAATCCGGTTGCCAGTGCGCGATTTCCACGCCCGGACGGCTCTCGGCCGCCGCGGTGGTCGCCGCGCCGGGCGTGGTAGCCGACTGGGCGGCAGCGGATTCCGATCCCTCCCGGGTGTGCGCCAGCAGGTCGGCCCGCAGCTGCGGCACCAGCTTGGCGTCCAGCGAATCCAGTTTGAACTGATCGCCCTTCTCCGCGTGCTGTCCGGTGCCGATGGACAGCACCGCCAGCCCGAGGGCCCGGTGCAGCAGGTCGGCCTGCACGTCCACCGACCGCACCCGGTTGCGCGGCACCGAAAGCCGTTTGCGCTGAATCAATCCCGTGCGCAGTTCCACGTTCTCGGGGGTGATGCGATAGGTCGTGGTGAACCAGCGGGTGAGCGCGAAGGCCACGATGACCGCGACGACCGCGAGGCTCCAGGTGGGATTGTCGGCGCGCGCCCCCGCGATCAGCGAGGCGATCAGCACCGGGATGTAGCGAATGAGTTCGGTGACGGGGTGCACCAGCAGCATGCGCCGGTCCAGCCGCTGCCAGCTCTCGGTGCCCAGGGGCCCGGTGATCGGTGAAAGCACTTCCGTCGGATAGGAATCCGAGAAGACCTCGGACCCGGGTTCGGGTGTCTGGCTCACGTGGCATCCCCCCGATGCTGCGCGGCGATGGCGGTGAGCTGGGCGACGGTGTCGCGCGCATCGGCCAGTGTCAGCGCGCTGATGTGCACGGCCCCGGCCGAGGATGCGGTGGTGACGGTGACGGTGGCCAGCCCCAGCAGCCGCTCCAGCGGCCCCCGATAGGTGTCCACGGTCTGCACGCGGGTGATCGGCGCGACCCGGCTCTCCTGGGTGAACCACCCGGTTCGCGTGTACACGGCCTCGTCGGTGATTTCCCAACGATGCACCGCGTACCGCCACAGCGGTATCACCACAATGCTGAAAATCGCTGCCAGCAGCACGATTCCGAGCACCAAGCCCTGAATCCCACGCCGCTGGGAGTCGAACAGCGCCCAGATCCCGACCCCCACCACCGGCACCACCCAGGACAGCGCGGCACTCAGCGCCCACAACAACTTGGCGCGCGGACTGGGCCGCCGGGCCGGGTCGGCGAGAATGCCGCCGGAAGTGAGAGGCTGGGACATGCCGCCCATGCTTCCATGAAAACTCCCGCGGAGGCGGTTGATCCACCGGCCCAACCAGCCGTCCAGTCCCACGGCCCTGACCGGTCCCGCGGGGCGCGACTACTTCGGGGTGATGCGGTAGAGGCCGGTCGTGGTGCCCTGGTACTGGATTCGGCCGGGAGCGATGGTGCCGACCATTTCGAGGGTGTCGTTCACCGTGGTCGCGCCGACGAACTGTTCGGTATCGAGGTGGCCGGTATTGGCGTCGATCACGGCGAAGCTGTAGTTGTCGGTGATGGCCGCGCTGCCGCTGCCCAGGCCGCTGCTGCCGCTGGCGCTCCCGCTGCCGAGCAGGGAATGCCGGGTGAAGGTATAGATCTTGCCGTCCGCCACGGACAGTCGCGGCACCGCCGAGGACGGGACGCTATTGGTCCAGACGACGGTGCAGCCGGAGCCGGTCACGTCGATGCGCGTCATCCCGCCCGAAATCGGTGCGCTGGCGGGCTGACTGGTGCCCGCGTTCGGCGGCAGCGCCGGGTAAGGGTAGCCGTAGGTGCTGGCCACGAACACGCTGTTGCCCGACCCGATGGGAGAGTTCTCGGTGCCGTCGATGGCGGGCACCGAGCAGATCTGGTGTCCGGTCGCGGTATCGAAGACCAGCAGGTTCTCCTTGGTCGCCGCATTGTCGGTAATGGCCAGGTACTCGGTGCCATTGCCCGGCCCGAAGAAGGTCGGCGTCGCGCCGGTGCCCCAGCTCAATTGGCCGGGCTTGCGCGCGGGCCCGCGGTCGTAGGCCTGCCGCCAGGCGATCTGCGGATTGCCGCTGCCGTCCACGGTGAGCAGGTACAGCGCGTGATCGGTGGCCACCGCCATGCCCTGCGGCGCGGTGGCGATGCTGTTGGCCACGTTCTCCCCGGGCGCGAGCACGATCGAGTGCGCGCTGCCGTCGGTGGCGACGAATCCGGCCGCCGCGGCGTCGGTGGCGAACCACACCCGGCCCTGATAGTCGGGGGAGACCGAGCTGACCGCATCGCAGCTGCCGCCGCCGCAATGCCCGGTGACCGCCTGCGACACATCGGTTTTCGCGGCGATCGACAGTGACCACGACCCGTCGGACCCGCGCTGGTGCCCGATGCGCAGCAGGTTCCCGGACCCGTCGACGGTGACCATGCGGTCGTTGTTGTCGAGGTAGGCGTACACCCCGCCGAGCAGGCTGCCCGCCGTGAGGTCGAGGCGGGCGAGGGTATTGCCGTTGCTCGGATCCAGCAGCAGCACCTCTGGCGACCGGTCGGTCACCTTGGTGCACAGCGCCTGCGGGAGTCCGTCCGCGCCCTGCAGGATGGTCGGGCAGGCCGCGCCCTCCTCGTGGAAGTCCGCGTGCACGCCGCCGGTGCCGACGCCGGGCAGCGGCGTGGTGTCGGACGCCTCGGCATCACCGTGCATGGTCGCGGTGCCCTCCGGTCCCAGATAGGGATTGACGGGCGGCACCGGCCCGTAGGCGGTGGCGGTTCCGCTGACGACGGTCAGCGCGGCGGTGGCGCCCAGTCCGGCGACGACGGCCGCGCGGCGGAGTTTCCCGAGCACGTGGGGGTCTCCTCTTTCTTCTCCTGCGAAGTGATCACGCGAGGCTATTGCACGGAGACTGAAATTTGAATAGATGAACTCGCCGATGCGAGTAATTGCATCGGAAGACCTTGCGACCGTGGGAAGAAAGTGACAACTGATTTCGTTGCGACCGGGGTAACTCGTGGGGTACGTCCAAAATCGGTTCGGCTCCCGGCCGCCGGCACGGGTTGCCAGCGGTAGGCGGCTCTTAGCCGCCCGCTGAAGATACGGAGAGGCGGTACAGTGCATGATCGATGGCGTGACGGATCTAGCGAACCCGAGCCTGCCGCCGAAACCGCCGAGCGACTCGGCCATGCGCCGCGCGCTGCGCCGGGCGCGGGACGGCGCGACGCTCAACCTCGACGAGGCGGTCGTGCTGCTGCACGCCCGTGGCGAGCACCTCGAGGATCTGTGCGCCTCGGCCGCGCGGGTGCGCGACGCCGGGCTGCGTGAGACCGGGTACGCGGGGGAGACGCTCCCGATCACCTACTCGCGCAAGGTGTTCATCCCCATTACCCACCTGTGTCGCGACAAGTGCCACTACTGCACCTTCGTCACCGTGCCCGGCAAGCTGCGCGCGCAGGGCAAGGGCATGTACATGGAGCCCGACGAGATTCTCGAGGTCGCCCGCCAGGGCGCGGAATTGGGTTGCAAGGAAGCCCTTTTCACCCTCGGTGACCGGCCCGAGGAGCGCTGGCCCGAGGCCCGGCAGTGGCTCGACGAGCGCGGCTACGACTCCACCCTGGATTACGTGCGCGCCATGGCGATTCGCGTGCTGGAGGAGACCGGCCTGCTGCCGCACCTGAATCCGGGCGTGATGACCTGGGAGGAGCTGTCCCGGCTCAAGCCGGTGGCCCCGTCCATGGGCATGATGCTCGAGACCACCTCCACCCGGCTGTTCACCGAACCCGGTCGGGCGCACTACGGTTCGCCGGACAAGGATCCGGCCGTGCGCCTGCGCGCCCTCACCGACGCCGGACGCCTGTCGGTGCCGTTCACCACGGGCATCCTGGTGGGCATCGGCGAGAACCTGACCGAGCGCGCCGAGTCCATTCTGGCGATTCGCAAGGTGCACAAGGCGTTCGGGCACGTGCAGGAAGTCATCATCCAGAACTTCCTGGCCAAGCAGAACACCGCCATGCGCGACACCCCGGACGCGGACCTGGAGGAGTTCCGGGCCACCATCGCGGTGGCCCGGCTGCTGCTGGGTCCCAAGATGCGCATTCAGGCCCCGCCGAATCTGGTGTCGCTGGAGGAGTGCCGGGCGTTGCTCGCGGCGGGCGTCGACGACTGGGGCGGGGTCTCCCCGCTGACCCCCGACCATGTGAATCCGGAACGGCCCTGGCCGAATCTGGAGACCCTCGCCCAGGTCACCGCCGAGGCCGGATACGTGCTCACCGAGCGCATCACCGCGCACCCGAAGTATGTGCTGGCGGGCCACCCGTGGATCGATCCGCGCGTCTCCAAACATGTTGCGGCCCTGATGGATCCGAAGACCGGCCTGGCCGCCGATGTGAAGCCGGTCGGCCTGCCGTGGCAGGAACCGGACCACGACTGGGAGTCGGTCGGCCGCATCGATCTGAACACGGCCATCGACTCGGAGGGCCGCCTCACCGAATCCCGCAGCGACTCCGGCATTGCCGATGATTCGCTAGGTGCCTTCGGCGATTGGGAGTCGATCCGCGAGCAGGTGCACGAGCTGGCCGCCGCCGCGCCCGAGCGCTTCGACGCCGATGTCATGGCCGCCCTGCGCGCCGCCGAGAAGGATCCGGCCGGACTCTCCGACGACCAGTACCTGGCCCTGGCCACCGCCGACGGCCCGGCCCTGGAGGCGATCACCGCCCTGGCCGATCAGCTGCGCCGCGACACCGTGGGTGATGACGTCACCTACATCGTCAACCGGAACATCAACTTCACCAATATCTGCTACACCGGCTGCCGCTTCTGCGCGTTCGCGCAGCGCAAGGGCGATGCCGACGCCTTCAGCCTGAGTCCCACCGAGGTCGCCGACCGCGCCTGGGAGGCCTGGGTCGAGGGCGCGACCGAGATCTGCATGCAGGGCGGCATCGATCCGGAGCTACCGGTCACCGGGTACGCGGATCTGGTGCGCGCCATCAAGGACCGCGTCCCCGAGATGCACGTGCACGCCTTCAGCCCGATGGAGATCGTGAACGGCGCATCCCGCGGCGGCCAGTCCGTGCACGACTGGCTCTCGGCGCTGAAAGAGGCCGGGCTGGGCTCGATTCCGGGCACCGCCGCCGAGATCCTCGACGACGAGGTGCGCTGGGTGCTCACCAAGGGCAAGCTGCCCACCTCGGCCTGGATCGATGTCATCACCACCGCGCACAAACTGGGCATTCGCTCCAGCTCGACCATGATGTACGGGCACGTGGACAATCCCAAGCACTGGGTCGGCCACCTGCGCGTGCTGCGCGGAATCCAGGACGAGACAGGCGGTTTCACCGAATTCGTGCTGCTGCCGTTCGTGCACCAGAGCGCCCCGCTCTACCTGGCGGGCGCGTCCCGCCCCGGCCCCACGATTCGCGACAATCGCGCCGCGCACGCCCTCGCCCGGATCATGCTGCACGGCCGTATCGAGAATATTCAGACCAGCTGGGTCAAACTGGGAATCAAGGGAACCCAACTCATGCTGAACGGTGGCGCCAACGACCTCGGCGGCACCCTCATGGAAGAGACCATTTCCCGCATGGCCGGTTCCGAACACGGATCCGCCAAGACGGTCGAGGAACTGACGGAGATCGCGTCGGGCATCGGCCGCCCGGTACGGCAGCGCACCACCACCTACGGTGTGCCCGCCCACCGAGCGCCCCTGGGTTCGCTCGCTCTGGGATAGACCGGATTCGGGCGATCCGATCGTGGCATCGGCCGCGAATATGGCCGCAGGGTGGCGGCCGTGAGTTAGGGCAGGCTGTGCGGTAGTAATGTTGGCTGGCCGGGATAGGGTTTCGCCGGGCGGAGTATCCCGCATGTGAGGACAGACTAGGAGAGCGGCAGTGCCGTACATCATCGCTGAACCGTGCGTTGACGTGAAGGACAAGGCGTGCATCGAGGAATGCCCCGTGGACTGCATCTACGAGGGCGGCCGCATGCTGTACATCCAACCGGACGAGTGCGTGGACTGTGGTGCATGTGAACCGGTCTGCCCGGTGGAAGCGATCTTCTACGAAGACGACACCCCGGATCAGTGGGCCGGTTACGTGAACGCGAACGTCGACTTCTTCGACGACCTGGGCTCCCCGGGCGGCGCCACCAAGGTCGGCAAGGTCGATTACGACCCGCCGTTCATCGCCGCGCTACCGCCGATGGCCAGCGAGTAGGACGAGATTTGACCGCGCGTGGCCGGGTCAGCGCACTGCTGCCCGATTTCCCCTGGGACACCATCGCTTCGGTGAAGGCGAAGGCCGCCTCGCACCCGGACGGCATCGTCGATCTCTCGGTGGGCACCCCGGTCGATCCGGTGGATCCGCTGATCCGCGAGGGACTCTCGTCGGTGGCGGAGGTGCCCGGCTACCCGACCACGCACGGCACGCCCGAATTGCGCGAAGCCGTTGTCGCGGCGCTGAAGCGGCGCTTCGGGATCACCGGCGTGGATCCGGCCGCCGTGCTGCCCGCCATCGGCACCAAGGAGCTGATCGCGGGACTGCCGCGGCTGCTCGGCCTGGGCTCGCAGGATCTGGTCGTCATCCCCGAGGTCGCCTACCCGACCTACGAAGTGGGCGCGCTGCTCTCGGGTTCGCGCTACCTGCGCGCCGACAGCACCGTGCAGCTCGGTCCGGAGCGGCCCGCGCTGATCTTCCTCAACTCGCCGTCCAACCCGACCGGCAAGGTGCTCGGCGTCGACCACCTGCGCAAGGTGGTGCGCTTCGCCCGCGAGCGCGGCGCGATCGTCGCCTCCGACGAGTGCTACCTGGGCCTGGCCTGGGAGGGGCGCGCGGTCTCCATCCTCGATCCCGAGGTGTGCGACGGCGACCACACCGGCCTGCTGGCCATCCACTCGCTGTCCAAGACCTCGAATCTGGCCAGCTACCGGGCCGGTTTCGTGACCGGCGACCCGGAGCTGATCGCCGAGCTGCTCGAGGTGCGCAAGCACTCGGGCATGATGCTGCCGTACCCGATCCAGGCGGCCATGACCGCGGCCCTCGGCGATGACGCGCACGAAGTCGAGCAAAAGGACCGCTACCGGGCGCGGCGGGCGGTGCTGCGAGATGCGCTGCGGCGCGCGGGATTCCGCATCGACGACTCCGAGGCCGGACTGTACCTGTGGTCGACGCGCGGCGAACCGTGCCGCACCACCCTGGACTGGCTGGCCGAGCGCGGCATCCTGGCCGCGCCGGGCGAGTTCTACGGCCCGCGCGGCAATCAGCATGTGCGCATTGCCCTTACCGCCACCGACGAGCGCATCGCGACCGCCGCTGATCGCCTGACCAGCTGATTTCCCGTTACCACCGGGCCCGTGATAGCGTCTACGACGTTGCAAGGCCCGGTGGCCGAGCGGTAATGCAAGGCCCTGTGGCGCAGTTGGTTAGCGCGCCGCCCTGTCACGGCGGAGGTCGCGGGTTCGAGTCCCGTCAGGGTCGCCTCTTTGTCAAAGCCTTCCTCGCGGAGGGCTTTTTCTTTTTCTTCGAGTCCCGAATCATTCCGTCTCCCACGCGGCTGAACTCGATCTTTCCCGAAACTGACCCGTAGGTACTTCACACCGCCTATAACAGGTTCTCATCGCATCTCGATGAGGAGTCTTTCAGTGCGTGGTCTGTCTTATGAAACCCCCGGTAAGAGTGTCTATGGCAGCAATGTCAGCCGGCGCGGGTTCCTAGCTGCAACAGGTGTCATTCTGGGGGCGGCTGCGCTACTACCGAAGATGCCATCGGCGCGCGCGTTACCCACCGGCTCGATCAATGACGGCGACAAGGTGCCGGTGCTGGTGATCGGCACCGGCTACGGCGGTGCGGTCGCTGCCCTGCGGCTGGCGCAGGCCGGGCAGAACGTCGTCATGGTCGAGAAGGGCATGTCCTGGACCCAGCCCGGCTCCGACGGCAAGGTCTTCTGCAACATGCTCAACCCGGACGGCCGGTCCTTCTGGCTGCGCACCGAGACCGTGCAGCCCATCAACCACTTCATGGGCGCGCCCTACGACAAGTCCATCTCCAAGTACACCGGTGTGCTCGATGCCGAGCAGTTCAGCGGGATTCGCATCTACCAGGGCCGCGGCGTCGGCGGCGGCTCGCTGGTCAACGGCGGGATGGCGGTGACGCCCAAACAGGAGAATTTCGCCAGCATCCTGCCCTCGGTCGACGCGGCCTCGATGTACAGCACCTACTACCCGCGCGCCAATGCCGGGCTGAAGGTGAACAACGTCGACCAGAGCTGGTGGCAATCCGCCGACTGCTATCAGTTCGCGCGGGTCGGGAAGAAAACCGCTGAGAATTCCGGGTTTTCGACCACCTTCGTGCCGAATGTCTACGACTTCAACTACATGAAGCAGGAGCAGGCCAACACCGCGCCGCGCTCCGCGCTCAACGCCGAGGTCATCTACGGCAACAACTACGGCAAGAACTCCCTCGACAAGACGTATCTGGCGGCGGCGTCGGGCACCGGCAAGGTGACCATCGTGCCGCAGCACAATGTCACCACGGTGGCCCCCGCCAATGGCGGCGGATTCTCGGTGTCCATGAACCAGATCGACACCAGCGGCAATACCGTGAAGACCAAAACCGTTACGGCGCAGAAGGTCTTCTTCGCGGCGGGCAGCGTGGGCACCAGCAAGCTGCTGGTCACGCAGAAGGCCACCGGCAAGCTGCCCAACCTGCCCGACTCGGTCGGCACCGGCTGGGGCAACAACGGCAATGTCATGGTGGCCCGGCAGAATCAGGCGTGGGATGCCACCGGCAGCCTGCAGTCCTGCATCCCCACCGTGGGCATCGACAACTGGTCCGACAGCGGCGGTCCGGCCTTCGCGGAGATCTCGCCGTTCCCGGCGGGCATCGAGACCTTCGCGAGCCTGTACCTGGCGATCACGAAGAACCCCAACCGCGGTACCTTCACCTACAACTCGGGCACCGGCGGCGTGGACCTGAACTGGCAGACCGCCTGGAACCAGCCCAGCATCGATTGCGCCAAGCGCATTTTCGACAAGATCAACAGCAAAGAGGTCACCATCTACCGGACCGACCTGTTCGGCGAGTACAAGACCTGGGGTGACGATTTCGCCTACCACCCGCTGGGCGGCTGCGTGATCAATGTGTCCACCGACAACTACGGGCGGCTCACCTCCTACCCGGGTCTGTACGTCATCGACGGCTCGCTGATCCCGGGCCTCACCACCGTCAACCCGTTCGTGACGATCACCGCGCTGGCGGAACGCAATATCGAGAACATCATCGCCAACGACTTCCACTGACGGGGTCCCAGACCCGAGGGCGGTCCGGTGTGCTCCGCCGCCCTTGGCCCGGCCGGGGCGTGTCCCTCCGCCCCGGCCCAGGCGCTCGCGTTAGCCTGGGATATGGACGCTGTCACGGTTGTCCCTGCTCCCGGCAACGAACCGGTGCACACCTACGCACCGGGCAGCCGCGAACGTGAGGTGCTGACCGGCAAGCTCGCCGAACTCGCCGCCGAATCCATCGATGTGCCATTGGTGATCGGTGGCGAACATCAGCCCGGTGGCGGGGAACGGCTGCCGATCGTGATGCCGCACCGGCACCGGCACGTGCTCGGGACATACACCAATACCACCCACGACGAGGCCCGCGCCGCGATCGCCGCCGCCACGGCCGCCGCACCCGGCTGGCGGGGGATGCCCTTCGAGGAGCGCGCGGCGGTGCTGCTGCGGGCCGCCGACCTGCTGGCGGGGCCGTGGCGGGAGACGCTTGCCGCCGCCACCATGCTCGGGCAGTCGAAATCGGTGCAGCAGGCCGAAATCGACGCACCCTGCGAGCTGGTCGACTTCTGGCGCTTCAATGTGGCGTTCGCCCGGCAGATTCTGCGGGAGCAGCCGGAATCGGCTGCGGGCGTGTGGAATCGGATGGACTATCGGCCGTTGGAAGGCTTCGTCTACGCCATCACGCCGTTCAATTTCACCGCCATCGCCGGGAACCTGCCCACCGCGCCCGCGTTGATGGGCAATACCGTCGTGTGGAAACCCTCACCGACGCAGACGCTTTCGGCCTACTACACCATGAAGCTGCTCGAGGAGGCGGGCCTGCCGCCGGGGGTCGTCAATATGGTGACCGGGGACGGCGCGCAGCTGTCCGAGGTGGCGCTGGCCGATCCCAAGTTGGCGGGCATCCACTTCACCGGATCCACCCGCACCTTCCAATTCCTGTGGCAGAGCGTCGGGTCGAATATCGGCCGCTACCACGGATATCCGCGACTGGTGGGGGAGACCGGCGGCAAGGACTTCATCCTCGCCCACCCGTCGGCCGACCCGGATGCCCTGCGCACGGCCCTGATTCGCGGGGCCTACGAGTATCAGGGCCAGAAGTGCTCGGCCGCCTCGCGGGCCTATATCGCCAAGTCGGTGTGGCGGCGAATGGGCCAGGACTTCCTGTCCGAGGTCGAATCCCTGGCCTTCGGCGATGTGGCCGACCTGTCGAATTTCGGTGGGGCCGTGATCGACAGCCGCGCCTACACCAAATGCGAGGCCGCCATCGACCGGGCCAAAGGGGCCGGAATCGACATCATCGGCGGCCGGTGCGATGACAGCGAGGGCTGGTTCGTCCACCCCACCGTGCTGCTCGGCGATGATCCGGGCGACGAGGCGTTCGCCACCGAGTACTTCGGTCCGATCCTGTCGGTCTACGTCTACGACGACACCGCGCCCGACTCGTTCACCGACATCCTCGATATCGTCGACTCCACCTCGCCGTACGCCCTGACCGGCGCGATCTTCGCCCGCGACCGCCGGGCCGTGGAAACCGCCGCCACCGCACTGCGATTCGCCGCGGGCAACTTCTACATCAATGACAAGCCCACCGGCGCCGTCGTCGGCCAGCAGCCCTTCGGCGGTGCGCGCGCCTCCGGCACCGACGACAAGGCGGGCTCCTACCTCAACCTGCTCCGCTGGGTGGCCCCGCGCACGCTCAAGGAAACCTTCGTCCCCCCAACCGATTTCCGCTACCCCCACATGGAGGTGCGATGAACCCGCTACGTCCCGCGATCCTGGCCGCGGCCGGATCCGCCCGGATGAAGAACGCCG
The DNA here is from genome assembly GCF_035818515.1 of Nocardia sp. CDC153. Lineage (NCBI taxonomy): Bacteria > Bacillati > Actinomycetota > Actinomycetes > Mycobacteriales > Nocardiaceae > Nocardia > Nocardia sp. CDC153. Next base: position 810,545 of record NZ_JAYKYU010000001.1, read on the forward strand.
TCACCCGGATTCCGGTCACCGCGGCCGTGGTGCGCCGCTTCGTGGCCGGTGAGGCCCGGGCCGAACTGCTGCCCGTGGCCACCGCGCTGCTGGAGAGCGGCCGCTGTGTCAGCGTCGACTTCCTGGGCGAGTACACCACCGAGCGCGCGCAAGCCGATGCCGCTGTGACGGAATATCTTTCGCTCATCGACGATCTCGCCGAGGTCGATCTCGCCGTGCCCGGATCCCACACCGACATCCCGCGTGTGGAGGTCTCGCTCAAACTGTCCGCGCTCGGGCAGTTCCTGGATCGGGACGGGCCCGCCATCGCCGCGGAGAACCTGCACAAGCTGTGCACCAAGGCGGTCGAACGCCACGTGTGGGTCACCGTGGACGCGGAGGATCACACCACCACGGCCGACACCTTGCAGGCCGTCCGCGCCGCTCGCGCGGAATTTCCTTGGCTGGCCGTGGCTTTGCAGACCTACCTGCACCAGGCCGAGGTCAACGCCCGCGACCTGGCCGCCGACGGCACCCGAATCCGCCTGTGCAAGGGCGCGTACCAGGAACCCGCCACCGTCGCCTATCAGCGCCGTTCCGATGTCGACGCGTCCTACCTGCGCTGCCTCGACGTCCTCATGCGCACTGCCTGGTACCCCATGGTCGCCTCCCACGACCCGGGCATGATCGCCGCCGCCCTCACCCTGGCCGCCGAAAACAACCGCGCCCCCGGCGATTTCGAATTCCAGATGCTCTACGGCATCCGCGACGCCGAACAACAGCGCCTGGTCGCCGAGGGCCACAACCTGCGCGTCTACGTCCCCTACGGCACCCAGTGGTACGGCTACCTCATGCGCCGCCTCGCCGAACGCCCCGCCAACCTCGGCTTCTTCCTGCGCGCCCTGGCCGAACGCTAGACCAGCGGTCGCCCGAGGCGACGGCGCAGGCGCATGTCGGCGAGATAGAAGTTGAAGGGGAACAGGCGGATCGGCGTGGGCATGCGGGTCCACACCGCGGAAATCATCCGCAGCAAGCGCGCGAAAGTGCGCTCCTCGCGGGCGGACCAGGTCATGGACATCTCATCGCGGAGGTGCGGGGGCAGCAGGGCGGTGACGATGAAGCGGTGCAGGCCGCCGAAGGCGATCCGCAGCGGCCACGGGAGCATCTTCAGATCGATGAGGTCGTTGAAGTATTTGCGGGTCGGCTCGTCGATCCGCTTGGTGGCGAGGTGCTCTTCCCAGTAGGCGTAGAAATCGTCGCGGGTGGCTGGCCACATGTCCTCCCGCATCTGCAGGGTGGTGCCGAGGCGGGCGCAGTACCGATAGAACCCCTCGGCCACTTCGGGTTTCATGGGTCCGCGCATGCGGTGGTAGAGGTCGTCGAGGCCCCAGTACAGGCAGGCCGCCACCCACAGCTGCAGCTTGGGGTCGAAGGCGTTGTATTTGACGGTGCTGCCCGGCTTGCTGCGGATGGAGCGGTGCGAGCGGTTCACGGCCTCGCGGTAGTCCCGCCGGTCGTCCTCGGTGCCGATCAGGGCCACGGAAAGGTAGGTGAGGGTGGTGCGCAGCCGCTTGATCGGATGCAGCATCACCTTGCCGCTGTCGACATCGCTCTCCATCACGCCGTGACCGACGGGCTGCAGCGAGAGCTGCATGACGACATTGGCCGCGCCGCCGAGAAAGGCCGCGACGCCGTCGAGGTGCTCGCGCACGGTTTCCGGGGTCATCGGCTCGTAGGCCGGTGCGAACTCGTCGAACTTGCGAAGCGGTGCGGTCATCGTTGACTCGGCTCCTCGTCGGTCACTCCTCGCCCATGAGGAGAGTGTGAGAAAGATCTACGATCACCTTCTCATCGCCGCATGGTGCTGTCAATGTGCGAAGATTAGTGCCTCACCGTTTCACCGCGACCGGAAAGGGCTCGGACCATGGCCAAGTTGGCCAAACTGTTGCCGCTCGTCCGCGGATCCGGCCCCGAGGACCGCAATCAGGCCAAGGTCCTCGACGCCGCGCTCATGGCCTTCCTCGACTTCGGCATCAAACGGACGTCCATGGTGGAGGTGGCCCGGCGCGGCGGACTCTCCCTGGCCACGCTCTACCGCCGCTACGCGGGCAAGAACGACCTCATCCAGGCCGTCGGCCTGCGCCAGGCGCGGCAGTTCATCACCGATGTGGACGCCGCCGTGCAGGGCCCGATCGAGGCCGACGCCAGTGCCGAGGAGCAGATCACCGTCCTGTTCGTCGCGTTCATCGAGGGGCTGCGCGGCAATCAGCTGCTCCACCGTCTGCTCAAGACCGAACCCGAGATCGTGCTGCCCTACCTCACCGTGCAGGGTGCCCCGGTCATCGAGCTGGGGCGCGACTATCTGGCGGAATTCATCACCCGACTGCAGGCGGAAGGCAAACTGCCGCAGTACGATCCGCTGCCGCTGGCCGAGATGATCGCCCGCGCGGCACTGTCGCTGGCGCTGACTCCGCAGACCGTCATTCCGCTCGGCGATCCCGAGGCGCTGCGGCGGTTCGCCCGCGACCACGTCATCCCGGGATTCCGAATCCTCTGATCCGGCACAGGGATTCACACCAGCCGCAGGCCCAACCTGCGACGCAGGCGCATATCCAGCAGATAGGCATTGAGCGGGAATGCCCGGATCGGCGTCGGCACCACGCTCTCGGCCGCGCCGACCACCCGCAGCATGCGGGCCAGCGCGCGATCCTGGCGCGGTGTCCACGTCATGCCCATCTCGTTGCGAAGGTGTTGCGGCAGTAGGCCGGTCACGAAGAAGCGGTGCACGCCGCCGAAGGCGAGCTGGAACGGGCGGGGCAGCATCTTCAGATCGATCAGATCCTCGAAATACGCCTTGATCTTGGGGTCGATGCGGGTCTTCGCGAGGTTCTCGTCCCAATAGCGGTCGAAGGCAACGCGATCGGCGGGCCACATGTCCGGGCGCATCTGCAGCGTGGTGCCGAGCCGAGCGGCGTAGTGGTAGAAGGCGTCGGCGTCGAACTCGTCCATCGGGCCGTGCATGCGCTCGTAGAGGTCGCGCGCGCCCCAGTACAGGCAGGCCGCCACCCACAACTGGAGTTTGGGGTCGAAGGCGTTGTACTTCACCGTGCTGCCCACGCCGGAGCGGACGTACTTGTGCACGGAGTCGACGGCCTCGCGATAGGCCGCGCGGTCCTCCTCGTTGCCGAGCAGCGCGACCGCCAGGTAGGTGAGGGTGGTGCGCAGCCGCTTGAGGGGATGGACCATGACGTTCCCGGATTCCACCGGGCTCTCCACCACGCCGTACCCTACCGGGCGATTGGCGAGTTGCATGATCACATTCGCGGCCGCGCCGAAGAATCCGGCCGCGCCGTCGAGGTATTGCCGGATATCGATCTCAGGTTCGGGGGCGTGCCGGTCGAACGGATCGTGAAGCGGCCTGGTCATCGTTGACCACATCCTCTGGTGAGAAGGTTATACAGAAACTTTCTTACCCGCTCGGGTCGCCTGTCAACCGACTTGGCAGGTTCGCAAGCGATTCGTTGCCGGTGGCCCTCCGGTAGCGTGGCCGCCGTGTCGCCGTTGTTGCTGAGCTCGCTGAACCCGGCCGCCATTGCCGCCGGGGACGATATTCCGAACGCCGTCACCATCGATGGGGAGACGCTCTCGCGCAGTGATCTGCTCGGCGCGGCCACCTCCGTCGCCGAACGAATCGCCCAGGCGCGGCGGGTGGCGGTGCTGGCCGAGCCGACCGTCACCACCGTGCTCGCGGTGGTCGGCTGCCTCCTCGCCGGGGTGACCGTGGTGCCGGTGCCGCCGGACGCGGGCAGCGCGGAACTGGCGCACATCCTGAAGGATTCGGGTGCGCAGGCTTGGCTCGGCAAGGCTCCCGAAGGGACCGAGCTGCCGGTGGTGCCGGTGCGCAAGCACGCGCGGTCGTGGCATCGATACGCCGAACCGTCCGGCAAATCAACGGCTTTCATTCTCTACACGTCGGGTACCACCGGTGCGCCCAAGGGCGTCGTGCTCAGCCGCGACGCCATTGCCGCCGGTCTGGACGCCTTGATCGAGGCGTGGCAGTGGACCTACAAAGATGTTCTGGTGCACGGGCTTCCGCTGTTCCACGTGCACGGCCTGATCCTCGGCGTGCTCGGCCCGCTGCGGGTCGGCAGCCCGCTCGTGCACACCGGCAAGCCGACGCCCGAGGCGTACGCGCGGGCGCGCGGCACCATGTACTTCGGGGTGCCGACGGTGTGGTCGCGGGTCATCGAAGAGCCCGCGGCGGCAAGGGAATTGGCGAAGGCGCGGATCCTGATCTCCGGCAGCGCGCCGCTGCCCGTGCCGGTGTTCGAGCGGCTGGCCGAACTCACCGGGCACGCCCCGATCGAGCGGTACGGCATGAGCGAGACCATGATCACCATCTCTACCCGCCCGGACGGCGAGCGCCGCCCGGGCTGGGTCGGACTCCCGGTCGCCGGTGTCGAGACGCGACTGCGCGACGAGGCGGGTCATCCGGTCCCGCACGACGGGGAAAGCGTTGGCGGACTTCAGGTTCGCGGACCCATGCTGTTCGACGGCTACTTGGACAAGCCGGAGGTCACTGCCGCGAACTTCACCCGCGACGGCTGGTTCAAGACCGGTGACGTGGCCGTCATCGACCCCGAGGGCTTCCACCGCATTGTCGGCCGGGAGTCGGTGGATCTCATCAAGTCCGGCGGTTACCGGATCGGCGCGGGCGAGATCGAGACGTCACTGCTGGGCCATCCGGCGGTGGCCGAGACCGCCGTCATCGGCGTGCCCGACGCGGATCTGGGCCAGCGCATCGTCGCCTTCGTCGTCTTGCGCGAGGGCGCACCGCGGTCGATCTCCGAGGACCTCATCGCCCATGTGGCGGGCGAACTTTCGACCCACAAGCGTCCGCGCGAGGTGCGCGTGGTCGACTCCCTGCCCCGGAACGCCATGGGCAAGGTCCAGAAGAAACTGCTGTCTTGACCTCGAGTGCACTCGAGGTCCTACGGTGAAGCCATGACCGCATCCCTGTCGCCCGCCCAGATCGAGTACCTGAACAGTCAGCGATTGGGGCGGCTGGCCACCATTCGCCCCGACGGCTCCCCACAGAACAACCCGGTCGGCTTCCGCTACAACGCGGCGCTGGGCACCATCGATATCGGCGGGCGCGACCTCGGCGCCAGCCAGAAGTTCCGCAATCTGCTCAAAGAAGAGCGTGTCGCCTTCGTGGTCGACGACATCAAATCCGTCCAGCCATGGGAAGTGCGGTGCCTCGAAATCCGAGGCACCGCACAGGCTTTGCGTGATGTCGAACCGTTCTACCCGGGGCTGTCGCCGGAACTCATCCGGATCACCCCGGAACGGGTCATCGGGTTCGGTATCTAGTCGTTGGCGTGCAGGGCGGCCTAGTCGTTGGCGTGCAAGGCGGCATTGAGTTCGATGCCGGTGCCCTTGCGGGGCCGGACCTCGACCGCACCGGTCACCGAGTTGCGGATGAACAGCAGGTTCGACTTGCCCGACAGCTCACCGGCCTTGACAACCTCGCCGCCCGGCAGCGTCACCTTGGTGCCCGCGGTGACGTAGAGGCCCGCCTCGACCACGCAGTCGTCGCCGAGCGAGATGCCCAGGCCCGAATTCGCGCCGAGCAGGCAGCGCTCTCCCAGCGAGATGACCTGCTTGCCGCCGCCGGACAGGGTGCCCATGATCGACGCGCCGCCGCCGACGTCGGAGCCGTCGCCGACCACCACACCGGCCGAGATGCGGCCCTCCACCATGGAATTGCCGAGCGTGCCGGCATTGAAGTTCACGAAGCCCTCGTGCATGACCGTGGTGCCCGAGGCCAGGTGCGCGCCCAGGCGCACGCGGTCGGCATCGGCGATGCGGACACCCGAGGGCAGCACGTAGTCGACCATGCGCGGGAACTTGTCCACGCCGTACACGGCGACCGGGCCGCGGGCGCGCAGCTTCATGCGGGTCAGCTCGAACTCCTCGGTCGAGCACGGGCCGTAGTTGGTCCACACCACATTGGCGAGCAGACCGAACTGCCCCTCCAGGCTCAGGCCGTGCGGGCGCACCAGCCGGTGCGAGAGCAGCTGCAGGCGCAGCCAGACATCGTGGGTGTCGACCGGCGCGGCGGACAGGTCGGCGATGGTGGTGCGGACCACGACCACCTCGACCCGACGGGCCTCGTCGACGCCGACCGCATCGGCGAACTTGGCGTATTCGACATCGGAGGGATCCAGGCGCTTGGAGCCGGTATCGCTGAATTCACCGAGCTCCGGGTACGGATACCAGGTGTCGAGCACCGTCCCGTTCGCGGTGATGGTGGCGAGGCCGACTGCTGTTGCTCCCTGAGTACTCACGTCCCATAACGTTACCGGGCTGTGAATTCGTACCGCATGCGGTGCCTATTCGTGCCAGAGCAACCACCGTGCGAAGAGCGGAGGTAAAACCTCCCTTAAGGTGGATCAAGTGACCACCATCGATCTGAGTGCCGACCCCATTTCACTCACCGCCGCGCTCGTGGACATTCCGAGCGTGTCGAAGGACGAGAAGGTCATCGCCGACATCGTCGAAAAGGCGCTGCGCGAACAAACCACCGGATTCGAGATCGTGCGCCACGGCAATACCGTGCTGGCCCGCACCAACCGGGGGCTGCCGACGCGGGTCATTCTCGCCGGGCACCTGGACACCGTGCCCATCGCCGACAATGTGCCCAGCCATTTCGAGACCGCCCCGGACGGCGAACGGCAGCTGTGGGGCTGCGGCACCGTCGATATGAAGTCCGGCGACGCGGTTTTCCTGCACCTGGCCGCCACCGTGGCCGATCCGGTGCACGATCTCACGCTGATCTTCTACGACTGCGAGGAGATCGCCGCCGAATTCAATGGCCTCGGCCGCATCGAACGGGAATTGCCGGAATGGCTCGAGGGCGATCTCGCCATTCTCGGTGAACCGTCGGGCGGGTGGATCGAGGCGGGCTGCCAGGGCACCCTGCGGGTGCGGCTCACCACCGCGGGCGTGCGCGCGCACACCGCGCGAGCCTGGCTGGGGGACAACGCGATTCACCGGCTGGCCCCGATTCTGGAGCGGCTGGCCAACTACCGGGCGCGCGAGGTCGAGATCGACGGCTGCACCTACCGCGAGGGTCTGTCCGCGGTCCGCGTCGAGGGCGGCGTGGCGGGCAATGTGGTGCCGGATGTGGCCTCGGTGGACGTGAACTTCCGCTTCGCCCCCGACCGCACCCTGGATCAGGCCACCGAGCACGTGCGCGAGGTATTCGCCGGGCTGGAACTGGATTTCGAGCGCACCGACGGCGCGCCCGGGGCCCTGCCCGGCCTGTCCAATCCGGCCGCCAAGGACCTGATCGAGATCGTGCACGCGCACGGCAGCGGCGGCGTCCGCGCCAAGTACGGCTGGACCGATGTCTCGCGATTCGCCGCGCGCGGTATCCCGGCCGTAAACCTCGGCCCGGGCGACCCGAACCTGGCCCACAAGCTCGACGAGCACCTGCCGGTGGATCAGATCACGCAGGTCGCGTCGATGCTGCGCAGTTACCTCACCGGGGCCAAAGACTGATCGGATGTTCAGCACCACGCTGGTCAAGCGACCGGCGCGGGTAACCGGTGCCCTGTACGGTTGGCTGCATGTCTGCTGACGAAGAAGTACGTTCGCCAAAGACTCCGCGATTCCGGGGACCGATCATGCTGCGGCGGGATCGCAAGAAGGGGATAGGCACGACCGATCAGCATCTGCTGGACGAGCGCGGCCAGGCCGACTGGGTGCACACCGACCCCTGGCGCGTGCTGCGCATCCAGGCCGAATTCGTCGAGGGCTTCGGCGCTTTGGCGGAGGTGCCGCGCGCGGTCGCGGTATTCGGCTCCGCGCGCACGCCCGCCGACTCGGCCGAGTATCAGGCCGGGATGGCCATCGGAAGTGCCTTGGCCCGTGCGGGTTTCGCGGTCATCACCGGCGGCGGCCCGGGGGCCATGGAGGCGGCCAACCGCGGCGCGTCCGAGGCGGGCGGCTATTCCATCGGCCTGGGCATCGAGCTGCCGTTCGAGCAGCATCTCAACGAGTGGGTCGATCTCGGCATCAACTTCCGGTACTTCTTCGCGCGCAAGACCATGTTCGTGAAGTACGCCCAGGCCTTCGTCTGCATGCCGGGCGGTTTCGGCACCCTCGACGAGCTGTTCGAGGCGCTGACCCTGGTGCAGACCCACAAGATCACCCGCTTTCCGATCATCCTGTTCGGCACCAAATACTGGGCGGGACTGATGGATTGGATGCGCGACTCGCTGCTCGGCTCGGCCAAGATCGCGCCCGGCGACCTCGGGCTGCTGCACCTGACCGACAGCGTGGACGAGGTGGTGCGGATCGTCACCGCCGCCGCGCAGGCCCGCCACGAGATGGACGCGGCCGGGGGCGTGGAGGATCAGTGGTGAGCGAGCCGTATTCGGTCTGCGTGTATTGCTCAGCGTCCGTGGACGATCCGCGGGCGCTGGAGCTGGCCGCCCGGGTGGGCGACGAAATCGGGCGTCGCGGTTGGCAATTGGTGTCCGGCGGCGGAAACGTCTCCATGATGGGCGCGGTCGCGCGGGCCGCGCGGGCAGCCGGGGCCAAGACCGTCGGCGTCATCCCCAAGAAGCTGGTGCACCGCGAGGTCGCCGACACCGACGCCGACGAGCTGATCGTCACCGACTCCATGCGCGAGCGCAAACAGATCATGGACGATCGCGCCGACGCCTTTCTGACCCTGCCCGGCGGCATCGGCACCCTCGAGGAGCTGTTCGAAACCTGGACCGGGGCCTACCTGGGCGTGCACGAGAAGCCGGTGGTGATTCTGGATCCGCTCGAGCACTACGCGGGGCTGTTCGCCTGGATCGAGGAATTGGGGCAGCGCGGGTACGCCGGTCGGGAAGCCGTGGACCGGGCTCTGGTGACCGCGGACTTCGATGCCGCCTTCGCGGCGCTGCGGCCCGGTTACTGATCTTCCGGGCGGGTATTTCGGCGACGGTTCTTGACCGAATCCGCCGATATCGCCAGAATTCGCGTCGAACCAAGCGAAACCAAGTGGTTTCACTCGACAAGATCGGGTGGATCGACAAGGGTGGGCGTACGGCGTGAGCACGACCCGTGAGGAGCACAGCAAGTGAATACGGATGCCCGTTCGACCGTGAGCCTGTTCGACTTGGCCCGCAGTCTGCCCGGCATGGCGACGGCCGCCCCCGGCATGATCCGCAATGCCGTTCACATGCTGGTGAAATCCGGTGACAAGGCATCCATCGGACTGTTCTTCCAACGCGGCGCGGCCAAGCATCCGGATCGGCCCTTCCTGCGATTCGACGGGCGGCAGTACACCTGGGGCGAGGCCAATGCCGAGGTCAACCGGTACGCGAATGTGCTTGCCGCGCACGGCGTCCGCCGTGGCGACGTGGTCGGCATCCTGCTGGCCAATCGGCCCGAGGCGCTGTTCACGGTGCTGGCCACGGTGAAACTCGGTGCCACCGCGGGGCTGCTCAATCACAATCAGCGAGATACGGTGCTGCAGCACAGTTTCGGGTTGCTGAACTCGGTGCTCGACGTGATCGGCGAGGAATGCGCCGACGCGCTCGAGACGCTCGACGAACCGCGGCCGAAGCTGCTCTGGTCGGAGGAGCTGGCCGCGCAGGCCCGCATCGTTGACGACGCGAATCCGGCTGTGACCGAACAGATCACGGCCAAGGAGCGCGCCTACCTGATCTTCACCTCCGGGACCACCGGCCTGCCCAAGGCCAGCGTGATGACCCATCAGCGCTGGACCAAATCCATGGCCGGGATCGGCGGTCTCGGGGTGCGGCTCAACGGCCGCGACACCCTGTACTGCTGCCTGCCGCTCTATCACAACAACGCGCTCACGGTGGCGCTGTCCTCGGTCATCGCGGGCGGCGCGACCTTCGCGCTCGGCCGCAAGTTCTCGGCCACCCGCTTCTGGGACGAGGCCATCGCCAACCAGGCCACCGCGTTCGTCTACATCGGCGAACTGTGCCGCTATCTGCTCAATCAGCCGCCCCGGCGCTCCGACCGCGCGCACAGCGTCCGGCTGTGCGTCGGCAACGGTTTGCGGCCCGAGCTGTGGGACGAGTTCCAGAGCCGTTTCGGCATCGAACGGATCGTCGAATTCTATGGCGCGAGTGAGGGAAACGTCGCCTTCATCAACGCCTTCAGCATCGACAAGACCGCCGGATTCACCCCGCTGCCCTTCGCCATCGTGGAATACGACGACGCTACCGGCAAGGCGCGGCGCGGGTCCGACGGCCGACTGCGCAAGGTCGCCCCCGGCGGCATCGGGCTGCTGCTGGCCAAGGTCACCGACAGCTCGCCGTTCGACGGCTACACCGACGCCGAGGCCACCGAATCCAAGCTGGTGCGTGACGGTTTCAAGAAGGGCGACTGCTGGTTCGACACCGGCGATCTGGTGCGCGATCAGCGCTGGGGCCACATCGCCTTCGTCGACCGCCTCGGCGACACCTTCCGCTGGAAGGGCGAGAACGTGGCCACCACGGAGGTCGAGGGCGCTTTCGGCGGCATCGATTCCGTCACGCAGGCGGTCGTTTTCGGCGTCGACATCCCTGGCGCCGACGGCAAGGCGGGCATGGCCGCGGTGACCCTGCACGAGGGCGCGACCTTCGACGGCAAGGTGGCCGCCAAGGCCCTCTACGAGCGCCTACCCACCTACGCCGTCCCGCTGTTCATCCGCGTCGTCGACGAACTCGAACAAACCTCCACCTTCAAGAGCCGCAAGGTGGAACTCCGCAAACAGGGCTACGACCCCGACGCCGAGGGCACCCTCTACGTCCTCGCGAGCCGCACCGACGGCTACATCCCGGCCTACCCCGACTACCCCTCCGAGGTCGCCGCGGGCCGCGCGCCCGGAAACTGAACAGCAGCCGGTCGGACGTCGGTTCCGGTCGGCTGCCCAGCAGGAGTGTGACAGCGCTCGGTACAGTCGAGGGCATGTGTGCGCCGTTGCCGACATTGTGCGGGAAGCCGGTGGCGACGGATCGGGCGCTGGTCATGGCGATCGTGAACCGGACGCCGGATTCCTTCTACGACCGCGGCGCGACGTTCACCGACGAGGCCGCCATGAGCGCGGTGGACCGGGCCGTTGCCGAGGGGGCGGATCTGGTCGATATCGGCGGGGTGAAGGCCGGGCCGGGGTCGGAGGTGGATGCCGCCGAGGAGGCGCGGCGGGTGGTGCCGTTCGTGGCGGCCATTCGCGAGCGGTATCCGGATCTGCTCATCAGCATCGACACCTGGCGGGCCGAGGTGGCGCGGGCCGCGGTGGCCGAGGGCGCGGATCTGATCAATGACACGTGGGCGGGAGCGGATCCCGAGCTAGTGAGCGTGGCTGCCGATCTGGGCGCAGGAATCGTGTGCTCCCACACCGGGGGTGCGATTCCGCGGACTCGTCCGCACCGGGTGCGGTACGCCGATGTGGTGACCCAGGTCACCGAGACGGTGGTGGCCGCGGCCGAAAATGCTGCGGCGGCCGGGGTGGCCAAGGACTCGATTTTGATCGATCCGACCCATGATTTCGGCAAAAACACGTATCACGGGCTCGAATTGTTGCGTGCGATAGACGTTCTTGTGAAAACCGGATGGCCCGTCTTGATGGCGCTGAGCAATAAGGATTTCATCGGAGAGACTCTTGGTGTCGGACTGACCGAACGATTGGAGGGCACATTGGCAGCGACTGCTTGGTCGGCCGCCGCGGGTGCTCGCGTCTTTCGTGTGCACGAGGTCGCCCACACGCGCCGGGTGGTGGACATGATCGCCGCCATCCAGGGTCTCCGCCCACCCGCCCGTACCCTGCGAGGTCTCGCATGAAAACAGACTGGGTGCATACCAACACCTTCGATCGCCCCGAATGGACCGTCGAGGAACTGATCGCGGCCAAGGGTGACCGCACCGTCTCCGTGGTTCTTCCGGCCCTCAACGAGGAAGCCACCGTCGCCGCGGTGGTGGCCAGCATCCGACCCCTGGTCGGAACGCTGGTGGACGAACTCGTCGTCCTGGACTCCGGTTCCACCGACGCGACCGCCGCCCGCGCACGGGCCGCCGGAGCCGACGTGGTGACCCGCGAACAAGCCGTCCCCGAACTCGAACCCGTCCCGGGCAAGGGTGAGTGCCTGTGGCGTTCACTGGCCGTCACCACCGGCGACATCATCGCCTTCGTGGACTCCGACCTCATCGACCCGGACCCGAACTTCGTGCCGAAGCTGCTGGGCCCCCTGCTGACCGTGGACGGCACGCACCTGGTGAAGGCGTACTACCGCCGCCCGCTGCGCACCGGCGAGTCGGTCGACCATCACGGCGGCGGTCGCGTCACCGAGCTGGTGGCCCGCCCGCTGCTGGCCGCGCTGCGCCCGGAACTCTCGAATGTCCTGCAGCCCTTGGGCGGTGAGTACGCGGGCACCCGCGAATTGCTCACCTCCGTCCCCTTCGCCCCCGGCTACGGTGTCGAAATCGGCCTGCTCCTCGACACTTACGACCTGCTGGGCCTGTCCAGCATCGCCCAGGTCAACCTCGGCGTCCGCCAGCACCGCAACCGCCCCCTGGCCGATCTCGGCGTCATGAGCCGCCAAATCCTGGGCACCGTCCTGGGCCGCAGCGGAATTCAGGACTCCGGCGCGGCGCTGACCCAATTCCCGCTGGTGGCAGGCGAATTCATCGCCCACGCGACGGAGGTGTCGCTGGCGGACCGTCCGCCCATGAACACCCTCCGCCCCGAAGAGGCAGCCGCCTGACCGCTCCACCCCAACATTCCGGCGCGCTTTTGGCCGGAATCCACCATGCCGCTGTGGATCTCGGCCAAAAGCATGCCGGGATGACGAGGGGGTCAGCGATCGTGGCGGTAGATGGGGGTCAGGAGATCCGCCTCGATCGGTTCGCCCGTGGATCGGTCGTAGCGGACGCCCACCACGGCCGAGAAGGGGTGGGTGCCCGCGCGTTCGTGCAAGGTGGCGAGTCTCGTTGCCAGCAGGCGGATTGCGCCCAGGGAGGCCGGTGGGTGCAGGCCGTCGATGACCAGGACGCTGCCCTTGCCGTCGGGGCGGGGGAGACGCGCCAGGTAGGCGATGTCGTAGGGTTCCGTGCCGCCCGGTCGGTAGACGCGGCGGGCGGCCCGGTCCTCGATGCCGCGGCGCACCCGGCCCGCGCGCGCCACGGTGCGGCGCAGGCGGGGGTCGGCGGCCACCAAATAGCGCAAACTGGGCGACAATTCGGGCCCGCCGAGCACGATCAGGCCGTCGCGGTCGAGGTCGAGCGGGCGGCCCGGTAGGAACCGCTGGACATTGGCGGTGAAGCCGAGTTCACGCAGAAGTTCTACGAGCCGGTGCGGCGCTGCGGCATCCGGCGCGCCCACCAGCGCGATGGCGCGGGTGGTGCTGCGCACGTCCGGGGTGAGGATGGTCAGCGGCCCGTGTCCGAAGAACAGACCCTCCGGTACCGGGCCCTGGGTACTGACCTGATGGATGCGCGCGCGGGAAAGCCCCGCGGCCGCACCGATTCTCGCGAACGTCCACCCTTCGGCATGCAGTTCACGAATGACGGCGCGGCGGATGCGAGTCAGCTCATTGATCTGCTGCTGCGCAGCGGCCACGCCTTCGGTGGCGGCTTTCAGGCGTTCGACCTTGTCCTCGATCGCGAATACCCGTGCCACCTCGTCGGCCGACATGTGCGCAGTCTAGATAGCTGGACAGCATCATGCGTCAAGTCCGCTCGACAGAATTGATCTCGGGCCCGGCCCCGATTGCCCTCAGGTGGCGTCCGGATCCACCGGCGGACGCTCGTTGCGCTCCAGCGGTTTTTGTTCCTTGGGCATCGAAATCGGGCCGGATCCGGTATTGGCGGAACCGTTTCCGCTGCTCGGAGAGCTGAGCGGCTTGTCGAAATTGGTCAGATCGCTGAAGCTGTTCAGCACCGAATCGTCGCCGTCGAGCAGGTGTTTGGTGACCATCGACCGCGGATTCATACTGCGCAGTTCGTTCAACTGCTCCAACGGTTTCCGGATCTCGTCGAATTCCGGGCCGAGCTCATTGCGCAATTGCTGCGTCGCCCCGGTGGCGTAATCGCGGGCCTGCTTCAACGCGTGCGCGGTCCAGCGCACGGCACCGGGCAGTCGCTCCGGGCCGAGAATGACGAGTGCGGCGACGAGCAGAATCAACATCTCGCCCCAGCCGATATTGCTGAACACGGATCCAGGCTACCTTTGTCCGATTCCGGCGTTTTCGCCGCCGCACCTGCGTTGAACCATTGTTTACCGGCTAGTCGGATTCCAGCGTGACCGGCACATCCACCTCGCGCCCGTCGCGAATCAGGCGCACGGTCACCGTCTGCCCGATCTCGTGCGACTGCACCGCGACCGTGAGCTCCTCGGGCCCCGACACATCCCGGTCGCCGACCTTCACGATCACATCGCCCTCGACGATGCCCGCCTTGGCGGCCGGGCTCCCGGCCTGCACGTCGGCCACCGCCGCACCGCTCATCACATCATTGGCGACGATCTTGGTCTTGGCGCTCACACCCAGCCGCGGGTGATGCACCGACCCGTCCCGAATCAGCGCCTGCGAGATCCGCTTCACCTGATCCACCGGAATCGCGAAGCCCAGACCCACCGAACCGCCGCTCTCGGACTTGATGGCCGAGTTGATGCCGATCAGCCGACCCTGCATATCCACCAGCGCGCCACCGGAGTTGCCGTGGTTGATGGCCGCGTCGGTCTGCACCGCGTCGAGGGTGGCGTCGGTGTCGGTGCCCTCGCCGCCGACCTTCACCGGCCGGTGCAGCGCCGACACGATGCCCGAGGTGACCGTCTTCTCCAGGCCCAGCGGCGAACCCAGCGCCACCACGTCGTCGCCGACCTGCACGTCATTGGAATTGCCGAGCTGAATCACCGACAGGTTCTTCACATCGACCTTGAGCACCGCCAGATCCGACTTGGTGTCGCGGCCGACGATCTGGGTCGGCACCCGCTGGCCGTCGGAGAACACCACGTCCAGCTTCGCCTTGCCCGATTTGTCGTTGGCGGCCAACGAGATCACGTGGTTGTTGGTGACGATGTATCCGGCCCCGTCGATGACCACGCCCGAACCCGTGGATCCGGTGTCGCCCAGCCACGCGCGCACGGTGACCACCGCGGGCATGACGGCATTGACCACCTTGGTGAGCTGGTTGTGCCCCGCGCTGCCCGCGGGCGCGGACTGCAGCGTCACCTTGCGGGAGGTGAGCGCGGACGCCGAGGAACCGGTGAAGGCGCCGACGAAACCACCCAGCAACCCGATCACCGCCGCGATCGCGGCCAGTGTCGCGAGCGCCTTCCAGGACACCCGGCCGCCGAAGAGCACCTCGCGCGCACCCAGTTTCGGGCCGGGGGTCAGCGGTTGCGGTCGCGGTTGCTCGACGGCCGGGGTGCCCAGCCGCGCGGCCGAATTCGGGTCCCGCCACGGATCGGCGGGCACGGCCGGGGCCGCCGCCTCACCCTTGGCATCCGGATCCCGTTGCAGGACTTCGGT
The DNA here is from genome assembly GCF_035818515.1 of Nocardia sp. CDC153. Lineage (NCBI taxonomy): Bacteria > Bacillati > Actinomycetota > Actinomycetes > Mycobacteriales > Nocardiaceae > Nocardia > Nocardia sp. CDC153. The sequence goes on from NZ_JAYKYU010000001.1 coordinate 826,066, forward strand.
CGAACCCTCCGGGCGGCCGAAGGCCTCGGCCAGCACCGCGTCGGGCGGACGATTCTGAATCTCGGATTCCCCCGGCGCGACCTGCGTGGCGGCACCGGCGGGACGTGCGGCGAAGGACCCGTGCTGCCCGTTCGGGCGGCGGAAGGCGCGCGCGGTGTGATTGTCGACGTGCGGCCGGTAGACCGGGCGCGGTCCCAGCACCGGTGCGTCCGACGGCCTCAGGTTCCCCCGATCGGCCGCCGAATCGGATTCCCCGGACAACGGTGAATTCGCCGCGGGCCCGCTGTCCTTGCCGGGACCCGTGTTCTTCGATTCGGTGGTCACGCTATGGACTCTACTTGCGCCACCACGAGGTCCACCGTCTGCTGTCGAACGAATCAGCCGGGTGGTTGCCGCATTCCTGAATGAGGGAGCGCGGAATCCGGCTGAGCGTGTCGTGCAGGCTCAGGGGCGCGGAGATCTGATCGGAGGACTGCCGCAACGCGATCCGCGCCTGCTGCTGGGCGTCGACCTCCGCGGCGCACTCCCGGCACACGGAAATGTGGTGGGCGGCACGCAGGTAGGCGTTCATGCGCAATTCGCCGTCCACATAGGCGGCGATGGCCTCACTGGCCAGATGCTCGGTGGGGGCGAAACGCGGGGGACGACGGTGCGGTCGGTCCTCGCCACTCATACGCTGCACACCCTTCCGGACGATTCGAGCCACGGGCTGCGCCCGCGAGCGGACACGAAGTCCGCGGGCTCACCCGACCTTTTCGGTGGCGGCGAAACGCCGCTCCACCCCATTATGCTCGAGGTGCTCACGCAGTGCCTGACGTCCACGATGGATGCGGCTGCGCACGGTGCCCAGTTTGACGCCCAGCGTCGCGCCGATCTCCTCGTACGACAGACCCTCGATGTCACAGAGCACGACCGCGGCGCGGAACTCCGGAGCCAGCGCGTCCAGCGCGGACTGCAGATCCGGATCCAGGTTGGCGTCGTGATAGGCCTGCTCCGGGCCGGGACCCTCGGACGGGACGCGGTCGTAGTCCTCCGGCAGCGCCTCCATGCGAATGCGGTTGCGGCGGCGGACCATGTCCAGGAACAGGTTGGTGGTGATGCGGTGCAGCCAGCCCTCGAAGGTGCCGGGCTGATAGTTCTGCAGGGAACGGAAGACCCGGATGAACGTCTCCTGGGTCAGATCCTCGGCGTCCTGCGGATCACCGGTGAGGCGGTAGGCCAGGCGGTACACGCGGTCGGCGTGTTCGCGGACCAGTTCGTCCCAGGTCGGCATGACGGAGCGGTCACCCGTGGCGTCGAAGGCCGCGGTTCCGGTCAAGGGGCCCTCGTCGTCGGTAGCGTCGGTGGACGGAACCTCGGGGGACACGAAGAGCTCACCGTGCAGCGGGGTGTCGCTGTCCAGCGGCTGGATCTGCGGGTGCAGAGTGTTGGCGTGTTCACGCGCCGCGTCGACCATGTGGATGGGATTACCTCCTACTCGGGACCGCTGACGTCGGTACCGATGACAGTGACAACCACTCGGTTGGTTCAGCTGTTCCCGGTGCCTGGTTCACGATCGCTGGCCTGGCGTGAGGCTTACTCTCGTCGGTCGTGATGAGCCATCCGTATGGGGAGGCTGAGGGACACCTGAGAAAAATCGCCACCACGGCCGGTCACCGCCACGCCTTACCGGTGTATCGCCATTAGCCTCTACTTCGTGAGCCAGACTCCCGCGGCACAGAACCTGCAGCGCAACCTCGCCTACGTGGAGGAATCCGTCGCCGAGGACGACATCCTCGTGGGCGCGCGCGAACGCGCCCTCGAACTCGGGGCGGCGCCCATCGCGCCCGCGGTGGGCGCGCTGCTCAGCATGTACGCCCAACTGCTGGGGGCGCGGGCCGTGGTCGAGGTCGGGACCGGGGCCGGGGTCAGCGGGCTGTGGCTGTTGGACGGCATGCGCGAGGACGGGACGCTGACCACCATCGACTCCGAACCCGAGCATCAGCGCGCGGCGCGGGAGGCGTTCCGTTCGGCCGAGATCGCGCCCGCGCGCACCCGGCTCATCAACGGGCGGGCGCTGGATGTGTTGCCGCGCTTGGCCGATGGGGCCTACGACCTGGTTTTCATCGACGCCGCGCCGCTCGAGCATCCGCAGTACGTGGTGCAGGCCGTGCGCCTGCTACGCGAGGGCGGGGCGATCCTGTTGCACAACGCGCTGCTCGGGGGTCGGGTGCCCGATCCGGCGCAGCGTGATCCGCAGACCGTGGCGGTGCGGGCCGCGACCCGGGCCATCGCCGAGGATCCGGATCTGACCAGCGTGCTGATCCCGGTGGGGGATGGGCTGCTCTGCGCTTCGCGCGGGTGAGGTGCTGCGCTTCGCGTGGGTGAGGTGCTGCGCTTCGCGCGGGTGAATTAGCAAGTCCTGGTTTCTGTTTCGGTTCGCCGGGAGTGGTCCTCCCGGGGATGGTCCGCGTCGCAATCATTGCGCCGGGCTGGTTTTCCGCGTGCGGAAAGTTGCCGATGTCCGAATGGCCCGCCCCCTGATTTCGTCGTTCCCGCGACCCGGGGACCAAGGACCCTTGCCCTCGGACTGAACACGTGTTTAAGCTATTAAACATGCGTTCAACCGACGATCTCACGACCCGGGCCCGGATTCGCGATGCCGCGATCACCGTGTTCGGGGAGCAGGGGTTCGGGGTCGGCGTGCGTGCCATCGCGGCCGCCGCGGGAGTGTCTCCGGGGCTGGTCAATCACCATTTCGGGTCCAAGGACGGCCTGCGGGAGGCCTGCGACGAGCGGGTCCGGGAGACGATCTGGACCGCCAAGATGCAGTACGTCGAGAACCCCTCGCCGGGCGCGCTCATGCGGCAGTTGGCCGAGATCGAGGAGTTCGCGCCGCTCATGGCCTACGTCATGCGCAGCTTCCAGTCCGGCGGGCCGCTGATGCGGACCTTCTTCGAGCACATGGTCGAGGACACCGAGCACTACCTGCGGGCGGGGATCGCGGGCGGCAGCATCAAACCGCTGCGCGACGTGCCCGCCATGGCGCGCTACATCGCCACCAACAATGGCGGCGGCATGATGATGTTCCTGCAGCTCTACGCGGCCGAGCAGCCCGGGCCGATGGACTTCCGCAAGGCCCTGCGGGAGTACGCCGATCGCATGATGCTGCCCGCCCTGGAGATCTACACCAACGGCCTGCTCACCGATTCCACGGCCCTGGACGCACTCGCCGCACAGACACAGACCGAGCAATAACCACCACCGTCGTTTTCCTCCAAGGAGATTCGATGAACGTTCCTGCCACCCCGGTGATTCAGGTCCGGAATCTGCACAAGCACTTCGGGCAGGTGCGCGCCCTGGACGGCCTCGATCTAGAGGTCGCCGAGGGGGAGGTGCACGGCTTCCTCGGGCCGAACGGTGCCGGGAAGTCCACCACCATTCGCGTCCTGCTGGGCATCCTGTCGCGCACCTCCGGTGAGGCGGTGGTGCTGGGGCGGGACCCGTGGTCGGACGCGGTGGCGCTGCACCGCGATATCGCCTATGTCCCAGGCGATGTCACGCTGTGGCCGTCGCTGTCCGGCGGCGAGACCATCGATCTGCTGGCCCGCATGCGCGGCGGCATCGACACCGACCGGCGCGCCGAGCTGATCCAGCGCTTCGAGCTGGATCCGAGCAAGAAGGCGCGCACCTACTCCAAGGGCAATCGGCAGAAAGTGGCTCTGGTATCGGCGTTTTCGTCGAACGCGCGGCTGCTCATGCTGGACGAGCCGACCTCGGGCCTGGATCCCCTGATGGAGCAGGTGTTCAACGAGTGTGTGGCCGAGGCGGTGGCGCGCGGCACCACCGTGCTGCTGTCCAGCCACATCCTGTCCGAGGTGGAGCGACTGTGCCAGCGGGTCACCATCATTCGCGCCGGTAAGACCGTGGAGTCCGGCACGCTGGCCGAGATGCGGCATCTGTCGCGCACCTCCATCACCGCCGAAATGCTGGGCAGCCCAGGCGATCTCAGTCGGATCCCGGGGGTCGAGGACATCAGCGTGGACGGCAATACCCTGCACTGCCAGGTGGACAGCGAGCATCTGGGCGAGCTCATCCGGGTGCTCGGCGATGCCGGGGTGCGCAGCCTGGTCAGCCAGCCGCCGACCCTGGAAGAGCTGTTCCTGCGCCACTATTCGCTCGACGGCGAGGCACCGGCCGACGCGCGGGAGAAGGTGTCGAAATGACCGCCGTCACCGCCGCCGCGCCGCGTGGCTTCGAAACACCGGCCTTCGCAGCGGATTTCACCGGCACCGGGAAGCTGCTGCGGTTGTATCTGCGGCGCGACCGGATCGTGCTGCCGCTGTGGATTCTGGTGCTCTCGCTGCCGCTGGGCAGTGTCTACGTCAAGAGCATCCAGAAGCTCTACCACCAGCCGTCGGACTTCCACGACTTCGCCGCCGGTGTGCTGTCCAACCCGGCCGAATTGGCCATGTACGGGCCGATCTACAACGACAACAGCCTCGGCGCGGCGGGCATCTGGAAGGCGGGGATGTTCTACACGCTGATCGCCATCGCCACCATCCTCACCGTCATCCGGCACACCCGCGCCGACGAGGAGACCGGGCGCAGCGAACTGCTGGCCTCCACCCGGGTCGGGCGCTTCGCCGGGCTGACCGCCACGCTGATCGTGGCCTACGGCGGCGCCCTGCTCGCCGGATTGATCGGATACGCCAGCATTGCCGCCACTTCGGTGCCGAAGGCGGGCTCGCTGGCCTTCGGGCTGGCCATGGCCGGGTCCGGCATCGTCTTCGCGTCGGTGGCGGCGGTCGCCGCCCAGCTGTCCGCCAGCGCCCGCACCGCGCGCGGCATCGCCTTCGCGGTCCTGGGCGTGACGTTCACGCTGCGCGCCATCGGGGACGTGCGCGCCGGCGCGGGGCCGACCAGCCCACTCACCTGGATGGCGCCGCAGGGGTGGTCGCTGCAGGTGCGGCCGTTCGCTGGCGACCACTTCGCGGTGCTGTGGCTGCACGTGCTCACCACCGTCGTGCTGACCGTGATCGCGTATTACCTGCTGGCACACCGCGATACCGGTGCCGGGCTGATCGCGGAACGGCCGGGCGCGCTGGCCGCCGGGCCCGCGCTGGCCGGTCCGCTGGGGCTGGCGTGGCGGCTGCAACGCGGGACGCTGCTGGCCTGGACGGTCGGACTCGGGCTGTACGGCTTGATGATCGGCAGCATCACCCACGGTGTCGGCGATCAGCTGGGCAGCAGTCAGACCATCCGCGACCTCATCACCCGCATGGGCGGTTCGGCCTCGCTGGAGAAGTCGCTGATCAGCTACGCCTTCACCATGGTCGCGGTGGGCGCGGCCGCCTACGCGGTCTCGGCGGCCCTGCGGCTGCACGCCGAGGAGAGCACCGCCCATGCGGAGGCGGTGCTCACCGGGAATGTCTCCCGAACCCGTTGGGCGGCGTCACATTTGATCTTCGCGCTGCTCGGTCCGTTAGTGGCGCTGGTGGTTTCGGGCCTCCTCGCGGGTCTCGTCTACGGCCGCGCGGCGGGGGATGTCGGCGGCAAGGTGGGCTGGACGCTCGGGGCCGCGCTGGTTCAGGTCCCCGCCGTGTGGACCTTCGTGGGACTGACGGTCGTGCTGTTCGGACTGCTGCCGCGCTTCACCACCGTCGCGTGGGGGCTGCTGAGCGCCGCGGTGGCGGTGTTCCTGCTCGGCTCGCTGTCCGGTTCGCCGCAGTGGTTCCGCGATCTGAACCCCTTCGAGCACGCGCCGAAGGTGCCGGGCGCGGCCTTCACGGCCACTCCGCTGATCATCCTGCTGCTGGTCGACGTGGCCTTGATCACCGTGGGCCTCATCGCCTTCCGCCGCCGCGATCTCCGCTCCGCCTGACCCGACCCACCGCAAACGGCCCGCACCGACCCGTCGGTGCGGGCCGTTTGCATCCTGCGGCGCGGGTCCGGCAGTGGCTCGTCGGGCTGGCACGCGGGGTGCTCGGGCGGTGGTGTGAGCGGTGCCGGGGTGATGGATGGGGCGGGTGGGAAAGTGAAGGCGGGGTGGCGAATTCGTGGTTTTCGGTGTGGGGGCGGGGTGTGGGCGGAGGGGGCGGTGGAGGGGCAGTGGTGGGGGGTGGATTCGGGGGTGCGGGGGTGGTAACTCAGTAAGAGGATCGATTTTTCAGCGAGGAGGTGGGGGACATGTACGAGGGGCTTGCCCTCGGTATTCATCTGCCCGCGGGGTGGCTGTGGCCGACATTGATTTTCTTCGGCCTCATCATTTTCGGGGCCTTACTGGTATTGCTGCTGGTGAGCGGGGCTCGATTCGACGACGGCGCGTCGCATTACGTGCCGACGACCACCGGCACCTGTGAACCGTTCTGCGGTGCCCGCACTCCGGTGCCGGGCTACCCGAACTGATCGGTCGCGTCGAGGTTTCCGGACCGCGTACGCGGTTACTCCACGGGAGTGGTTCGACGAGTGGGGGTTCCCATGGGGCAGCGGGTCCCGGCCGTGGTCGGGTTGTATTTCCGCGAGGCCGGACAGGGTGCGCAGTGGCGGCGCATTGCCGAGTTCCGGCTGACGGCGGAGGGGCACGCCACCTTCCGGGCGGTCGATCCGGTGGAAGGGTTGGTCGCCCGCGTCTGGTACCACCAGGGCGTCGACATTCTCGGTGAGAACCGCACCGTCCTGCCGAGCGAGGGCGCGGCCTTCCTGCGGGCGCTGCTGCAGCCGTTCGGTTTTCGCGACTACTGGTTCCGCGACGACAGCTCACCGCGCAGCGGATTCACCCGCACCGGTCACGCACTGTCGCGGAGCACGCCCGTCGTGAGCCGCGAGCTCGGTGAGAGCGACTGGGCGGCAGGCGAATCCGAATGCGGTGGGTACGACGAGGGGCGATCGGCCCAGGACGGACCCCGGCGTCATCCGTCGACCAGGCCCGCCGCGTGGCGGGTCCTGGACGCGGACACCATCCATTTCTGAGACGCCGCGGATCCCACTGCACCGCATCCTGATTCGCTACAAGCTGTTGGCGAACAGCGCGTACTGCGCCGCCGCCTTCTTCTGAGCGTCGGCGTCGCTGGTGCCGTTCACCACGCCCACGTAGCGCTTGTAGCGCACGTAGCAGCGGCTGGGCGTCTTGTCCGACTGCCGGTGCACGCACTTGGCGTCGGGCACCTTGTCCGGCGCGGGCGCGGCGGTCTCCTGCAGATTGCTGCTCATGCGGGTCACGTAGTCCTCGCCCGCCTTGGCGTCGCGCACCCGTGTCACGAAATTGCCGTCGGCGGAAGCGGTTTCGTCGGCCCCGGTATCGGCCACCAGTTTGACCCAGTAGCCCATGTCATCGGCGAACAGCACCTGCCAGTTGCCCGGGAACACCGCGAAATTGTCCTGGTCGGGGGTCAGCTTGTCGCGGTCGGACACCAGGGTGCGGGCCAGCATGCGATCGGGATCCACCGGCAGCCCGGCGATCTTGTCGGCCGGGGTCTCCTGGAAGGCGTCCACCATCGGGACGTCCGCGTCCAGGGTCTTCTTGGCCCAGGACAGCAGGTCCTGCTGATCGGCACTGGGCCGAATGATGAACAGGGAGATCACGAAGTCCTTGCGCGCCATGGTCACACCGATATTCGGCACGCCCTGCCGCCAGTGCGCGTACGCGTCCGGATAGTCCGGCAGGCTGAGCTTCTGATTCACGTTCAGCGCCACATTGAAGTCGGCGTCCTCGAGTTCGCGGGCCGCGAGCTTGGCGCTGTCGGTGGTGGGGAAGCGCAGCACCCGGGTGGTGATGGTGGTGCCCTTGGGATCCGGCTCGTCATTGATATCGGTGCGATCCGAGCCGCTGGCCGCGTAGCCGGTCACGAAGCCGCGATTGGTCAGCACGCCCTTGACCGCGGTCGACAGGTGGCTGACATTCAACACATCGTCGACCGTGGACAGCACCACGCCGCCGCGACCGATGTTCAACGAGGGGTCGATGTTCACCGTCGGGGCGACGGCCGCCGCCATGCGAATGCCCTCGAGGATGTTGCCCTTGCCGTTGTTGTTGCTGTCGTAGGTATAGCGATTCACCGGATACGACCCGGTGTCGAGGGTGCGCACATCCATTTCACCGGGCACCGCGGTGCCGGACTTGCCGCATCCGGCGAGTAGGGCGGTCAGTGCGAGGCAGGTGATGGCGGTAGCGACACGTGCCGGATGGCCCATGATGATCCCTCCCGCGCGGCCCGGGTGCGGCGGCGCTCCAGATGCACAAGATTTTCCGACCGATATCGGCGGACTGTCCACCCCTAAACCCAGACGCCCTTGCCGACGGTCACCACGCCGCCATTGCTGACCGCGAACCGGTCGCGGTCGCGCTCGAGATCCACGCCGATGATCTCGCCCTCGGACACCACCACGTTCTTGTCCAGAATGGCGTGGCGCACCACCGCGCCGCGGCCGATGCGGGTGCCGGGCATGAGCACGCTGCCCTCCACCGTCGCCCCGTCCTCCACCATCACATTCGAGAACAGCACCGAATTGCGCACCGTGGCCGCCGACAGAATGCTGCCCGCGCCCACGATGGACTCCTGGGCCAGCCCGCCGCGCCCGAACTTGGCGGGCGGAAGGTTCTCGGCCGCACCGCGAATCGGCCAGTGCTTGTTGTAGAGGTCGAAGACCGGGTCCACCGACACCAGATCCATGTGCGCCTCGTAGAAGGCGTCCAGGGTCCCGACGTCGCGCCAGTAGCCGCGGGCCCGGTCGGTGGTGCCGGGCACGATATTGGTGGAGAAGTCGTAGACCGCGGCCGCGCCCGCGCGCACCAGGCCCGGAATGATGTCGCCGCCCATGTCGTGGTCGGAGTCGTTGTCGTCGGCGTCGGCGCGAATGGCGTCCACCAGAACCTTGGTGGTGAACACATAGTTACCCATGGACGCGAAGGTCACGTTGGGGTCGTCGGGGGTGCCGGGCGGGTGCACCGGCTTCTCCAGAAAGCCGATGATGCGGCCGGATTCATCGGAATCGATGCAGCCGAAGGCGCTGGCGCTGCTGCGCGGCACCCGGATCCCGGCCACGGTGACACCCGCCCCGGACTCGATGTGCGCCTGCACCATCTGTTCGGGATCCATCCGGTACACGTGGTCCGCGCCGAACACCACGATGTACTCGGGGTCCTCGTCGTAGATCAGGTTCAGCGACTGCATGATGGCGTCGGCGCTGCCGGTGTACCAGCGCGGGCCCAGCCGCTGCTGCGCCGGAACCGGGGTGATGTACTCGCCGCCGAATCCGGACAGTCGCCAGGTCTGGGAGATGTGGCGGTCCAGCGAATGCGACTTGTACTGCGTCAGCACGCAAATGCGCAGATAGCCCGCGTTGACCAGATTCGACAGCACGAAGTCGATGAGGCGGTAGGCGCCACCGAAGGGAACCGCGGGTTTGGCGCGGTCCTTGGTGAGCGGGAAGAGTCGCTTGCCCTCGCCACCGGCGAGCACGATCCCGAGTACGTGCGGCTGGCTCCTCACACCCTTGAAACTACCGGGTGCGGGCGAACCCGGAATGTCCAGCATGTGCCGTGTTCATCGCGATCTTGCGGGCCCCGTCGATTGGTTAGCCGCCGGGCTAACGTCTAGTTTGAAGCCGTGAGTTACCGCGCGGACGGAACTCGCGGACTGCGAGTGGCCATGATGACCCGCGAATACCCGCCCGAGGTGTACGGCGGGGCGGGCGTGCACGTCACCGAACTGGTGCCGCGACTACGGCAGCTGTGCGACGTCACCGTGCACTGCATGGGTGTGGCGCGCACGGATGCCGTGGTGCAGCAACCGGATCCGATGCTCTACGCCGCCAACTCGGCGTTGCAGATGATGTCGGCGCAGCTGCGCATGGCCGACGCGGCGAGCTTCGCCGACGTGGTGCACTCGCACACCTGGTACACCGGGCTGGCCGGGCATCTGGCCGCCCAGCTCTACGGGATTCCGCATGTGCTGACCGCGCATTCGCTGGAACCGCGACGGCCCTGGAAGGCCGAACAGCTGGGCGGGGGATACCGGCTCTCGTCCTGGTCGGAACACAATGCCGTGACCTACGCCGACGCCGTGATCGCGGTGAGCGAGGGCATGCGCGCCGACGTGCTGGCCGCCTACCCGGACATCGATCCGGCGAAAGTCCATGTGGTGCACAACGGTATCGACGCCGAGGTCTGGCATCCCGGCGGGCCGGTGCCCGGCGTGCGGGACGTGCTGGGCGAGCTGGGGGTGTCGCCGGGGCGGCCCATCGCGGCGTTCGTCGGGCGCATCACCCGGCAGAAGGGCGTCTCGCATCTGCTCGCCGCCGCCCGGTATCTGGATCCCGACATTCAGCTGGTGCTGCTCGCCGGGGCCGCCGATACGCCCGCCATGGAGTCCGAGGTGGCCGCCGCGGTGCGCGCGCTGCGGGCCGAGCGGGACGGCGTGTTCTGGATCAAGGAGATGCTGCCCACCGAGCTGGTGCGCCAAGTGCTCGCCGCCGCAACGGTTTTCGTGTGCCCGTCGGTGTACGAGCCGCTGGGCATCGTGAATCTGGAGGCCATGGCGTGCGGCACCGCGGTGGTGGCCTCGGATGTGGGCGGGATTCCCGAGGTGGTGGTGCACGGGGAAACCGGGCAGCTGGTCCACTACGACCGGACCGCGCCCCAGGACTACGAGCGGGCCCTGGCGCGGGCGGTGAATGTGGTTGCCGCCGACCCGGTCACGGCCGCCGCGATGGGTGCGGCGGGCCGCGACCGGGCGATCGGCGCGTTCGACTGGAACCGGATCGCGGCCCAGACCGCGGGCATCTACGACCGGGTTCGCAAGGGTTGGCCGAGCGCGCCCGTCAGAGGGGATAGCGCATGAACACGTCGGCGCGGTCGTAGGGGCTGGGCGGCAGCTCCGACGGCGGGACGTGCGTGAAACCGATGGACTCGTAGAGGTGCACGGCCGGAGCCAAGCGGGCATTGCTGGCCAGGAACAGCTCCTTCGCGCCCAACCCGCGGACCCGCTCGATGGCCTCGGTCAGGATCACCCGGCCGATGCCGCGGCCCTGAAAGCGCGGCGACACCGCCATTTTCGACAGCTCGAAGACGCCGGGATGCTCCTGGACGAGGGCGACACAGCCGACCGCCTCGCCGTCGATGCGGGCGATCAGCACCTCGCCGCCGCCGTCGACGATCTTCTCGGGATGGTCGAGGGTGGCGAGGTCGGCGGGCTCGACCGAGAAGAACTTCTCGATCCACTCCATATTGAGGTCTTTGAAGGCCCGGGCGTCGGCGGGCGAGGACATGGGCGCGACCACGATCGCTTCCGTCTGCTGAGTCACCCCGAAAGCATGTCGGACATCGAACCATAACGTCCAATACTTGATAACTGCGATCGATATGATCAGCTTATGAACCCCGGGGTGGAGCTGCGGCACCTGCGCTATTTCCTGGCCGTCGCCGAGGAACTGCACTTCGGGCGGGCCGCCGCGCGCCTGCACATCGCGCAGCCCGCGCTGACCCAGCAGATCCAGCGGCTCGAATCCCTGCTCGAGACCCGGCTTTTCGACCGCACCTCGCGCACGGTCGCCCTCACCCCGGCCGGTGTCGTGCTGCGGGACCGCGCCATCGCCCTGCTCGGACACGCGGACCGCGACCTCGCCGAGGTCACTCGCATCGGTCGGGGCAGCCAGGGCACACTGCACCTGGGCTTCGTGCCCTCGGTGCTGCCGCTCGAACCCCTGCGCGGCGTCCGCGAATTCCGTGATCGGTATCCGCTGGTCGATGTGGATCTGGTGGAGGGTTTCACCAGCCACCTGATGGAACGCCTCGCCAGCGGCACCCTGGACATGGCCATCGTGCGCGATCCGGACCCGCTGCCGGGCACCGGCACCGTGCCCCTGATGACCGAGCCGTTCATGGCGGTCCTGCCCGCCGATCATCCACTGGCCGAACGGGATTCGATCACCGGCGCGGAACTCGCCGACAATCCGCTGGTCTTCTTCCCCCGCGCGGCCGGTGGACTCGCCCACGAGAAGAACCTGGCCCCGCTGCTGGAATCGGGTCGGCGTCCCCGAATCGTCCAGGAGGCCACCAACTGGACGATCATCCTGTACCTGGTCGCCGCGGGCCTGGGCGTCACCATCGCCCCGCGCAGCGCCACCTTCACCGCCCCGGCCTCGGTCCGCATCATCCCGGTCGCCGACACCGACGCCGACACCACGATCTACCTCGCCACCCGGGCGGGCGACGATCGGCCCCTCGTCCACAACCTGCTCGAGCTGCTCCCGAACCGATCCCGCGAATAACCCGGCGCGCCAGCGGGTTCAGCGCGGCCGATACACCGAGACCGTGACCGACGCGGTCACCGGCATCGGATCGGGCAGCGCCGCAATCGCTTCCAGCCGCCGCTCGGCCGCATGGAACGCCGACGGCCCCATCCCCACGACATTCGCCACGTCTGCTCGGGAAAGCCGCATCGAGTATTCGACCGACTCCCGCCCGACCAACTCGAACCGCCCCCCGAGCGACTCCGCCAGCCGATCCTGCTTGCCCTCATCCACACTCACCATCCCGAGCGGCCCGATGAGCTCCCCCAAATGCCGCGAGGTGGGCGTCACCACCACGAACCGCCCACCCGGCCGCAACGCCCGCGCCACCTCCTCCGCATTCCGCGGTGCGAACACGCACACCACCACATCCACCACCCCATCCCGAACCGGCAACCCCCGCCACGCATCCGCCAACACCGACCCCGCCCGCACATGCGCCCGCGCCGCCCGCCGCGCCGCCGCCTTCGACACATCCAGCGCGATCCCCCGACCCCCCGCCACCGCATCCAACACCGCCGCCAGGTAATACCCGGTCCCCGCCCCGATCTCGAGCACGCTCGGCATCGCCGACCCGGAGACAGCTGTCGGGACCGCGTCCGCGGCCAGCAGCGTTGCCATGAGGTGTGCTGCGGAGGATGCGGCGACGGATCGTCCGGGAGCGGCGATTCCGGTGTGCGTGGTCGTGGTGGCAGCCGCGGGCGACTTCGCTCCGAATACTGCTGTGTCTCCGAATACTGCTGTGTCGGGGTGTGGCGGTGTGGATTCCGCGACGGTTCTGGCCAGGGCCTCGGCGATCGGGGCGAAGTGGCCTGCGGATTGGAAGGCGGCGCGGGCGTCGAGCATGGCCGGGGTGTCGCCGGTCATTTTGGTGGACGCGCCGGTGAGGAGGCTGACGTAGCCCTGTTTGGCCAGGTCGAAGCTGTGGCCCCCGGGGCAGCGCAGGGCCCGGGCGGGAGTGTCGCCGACGGTCGGGTCGGCGACGGGGCATGCGAGAGGATGGCCGCACTGCGGGCAGGCCAGTATATCGGCGCAGGCCAACAGCCGCTCCGCGGGGGAGGGCTCGGCCGGGCCGAGAGAGGATCGGGTTGTCTTCACCGAGGTGCCGGTGAGCCGGTTCACCGGTTCGGTGCGGCGGCTCACCGGCACGGGCAGGTCAGAGTGCTAACTGGTGACTTCGGTGAGTTCTTTGCCGAGTGCCGCGGCCTCGTCCGGGGTGAGCTCGACGACCAGACGCCCGCCACCCTCGAGTGGAACCCGCATGACGATTCCACGCCCTTCCTTGGTTGCCTCGAGGGGACCGTCCCCGGTGCGGGGCTTCATGGCCGCCATCCTCTGCTCCCTCCAGATCTGCGCGGTCTGCTGCGCACTTTCATGGAACTCCAGTTGTCACCAACCAGGCAGCCCGCCGTATGTGGCGGGCCGCACCATGCCCATTCTTCCCTATCGCGGATCGGGGCGGGTACCTGAGTTCCAAAAACCGACCGACGTGGCGTTCAGCGAGTACTCACATTCACCCAGCAATCGGCGATGTGATCGTCTACCATCCCCGTCGCCTGCATGAGTGCGTAGGCGGTCGTGGGCCCCACGAATTTGAACCCGCGCCGCTTGAGTTCTTTTGCGAGAGCGGTGGATTCGGCTGTGACAGCGGGCACATCGGACAGGGTTCGGGGCCGTTTGCGCCGGGTCGGGGCGTAGGACCAGAGCAGGGTGTCCAGGCTCTCCCCGAGGTCCCGGGCAACCCGCGCATTGTGGATGCTGGCCAGTATTTTGGCACGATTGCGAACAATGCCCGGATCCGCCATGAGGCGTTCCACATCGGCCTCGCCGAACTCCGCGACCCGTTCGATCGCGAACCCCTCGAATGCCGTCCGGAACGCGGGCCGCTTCCGCAAAATCGTGATCCACGCCAAACCCGACTGAAACGCCTCCAGGCACATTCGCTCGAAAAGCGCGTCATCGCCGTGCAGCGGTTGTCCCCACTCCAGATCGTGGTAATCCCGATAAAGCTGGGAGCCCTCCGACCAACCGCAGCGAATCCGGCCGTCGCCGTTCGATTCGGCCTTCGCGGCCGACGAATCCAGGCTCATCGCGCACCCGGCTCGTCGCCGCTCTCGGCCGGGGCGGCCGACTCTCCGGGTAGAACTTGGGGAATGGGCGCGTCGCCATCGGTCCCGACTCGACGCGGCTGCGGCGTGTCGCCGGTGCCCAGCGGCGTGAGCTGTGGATGTTGGGCGGCACCGTTGGGCGACGCCTGGGCGACGACCCCGGCCAGCGGACCGCCCACCCCCGCCTCGGGATTCGGCGCGGTCCCGGATTGCGCCGGCGCGGGCTGGGTTCCGGTCGTCGCGAGTGCCGTGGGCGCGGCCGCGGTCGCGGATTGGGCCGTCCCGGCGGTCGCCTGGGCGAGTTGGCCCTCGAGTTCGTCGATGCGGGCCGCGAGCCGGGTCAGCGCCCAATCCACCTCGCCCGCCTTGTAGCCGCGGAAGACCTGCTGGAAGCGCAGCGCGCGCACGTCACAGCCGCTGATGCCCGCCGCGGGCAGCACGGTGACGGTCGTCCCCTCCGGTAGCGGCCCGAGCTCCTCGGACCGCCCGAAGATCGCACTGGCCACCAGGAACAGCAGCGCGGCCACCAATCCGACGATCAGCACGTACAGCAGCATCGTGAGCATGCGTCCGAGCTTAGGCGGAGCACGCGCTCGGGTCCGCCCGCACCCTGGCGGAAACCCGCCCTCGAATTACGTGCTCCCGCAAAGGGACAACAGGTCGGCCCGGCGTGCGATCGCACGCCGGGCCGACCTGGAGGAATGGATTACAGGTGGCGGGTGGTGTCGATGGAGAGGGACATGCCCGCGAGGCCGCGGCGGCGGACCGCCAGCTTGTCGGCGATTTCCAGGAGAGCCTTGCCGGAGGCGGATTCCGGGGCGCGCAGGACGATGGGGGTGCCTTCGTCGCCCGCCTCGCGCAGCTGCTGCTCGATCGGGATCTGGCCCAGCAGCGGCACATTCGCGCCGATGGCCCGGGTCAGGTTGTCCGCCACGGTCTGGCCGCCGCCGGAGCCGTAGAGCTCCATGCGGGAGCCGTCGGGCAGGTCCAGCCAGGACATGTTCTCGATGACACCGGCGATGCGCTGGCGGGTCTGCAGGGCGATGGAGCCCGCGCGCTCGGCGACCTCGGCGGCGGCCAGCTGCGGGGTGGTGACCACCAGGATCTCCGCGTTCGGGATGAGCTGGGCCAGCGAGATGGCCACGTCGCCGGTGCCGGGCGGCAGGTCCAGCAGCAGGATGTCGAGGTCGCCCCAGAAGACGTCGGCCAGGAACTGCTGCAGCGCGCGGTGCAGCATCGGGCCGCGCCACACCACCGGCGTGTTGCCCTGGGTGAACATGGAGATCGAGATGACCTTCACGTCGTGCGCGATGGGCGGCATGATCATCCGCTCGACCTGGGTGGGGCGCTGATCGGTGCCCAGCATGCGCGGCACGGAGTGGCCGTAGATGTCGGCGTCGAGGACGCCGACCGAGAGACCCTTGGCGGCCATGGCGGCCGCGAGATTCACGGTGACGGAAGACTTTCCGACGCCGCCCTTGCCGGAGGCGACCGCGTACACGCGGGTCAGCGAGCCGGGCTGGGCGAACGGGATGACCGGTTCGGCGGCGTCGCCGCGCAGCTTGCGGCGCAGTTCGGTGCGCTGCTCGTCGTTCATGACGTCGAGCTCGACGGTGATCGCGCCGACCCCGGCCACATCGGCCACGGCCTTCGTGACCCGTTCCTGGATGGCGGTTTTCATCGGGCACGCCGACGTCGTCAGGTAGATCACAACGTGGACACTGCTATCCGCGCCGACCTCGACGCTCTTCACCATGCCCAGTTCGGTGATCGGTTTCCGGATCTCCGGGTCGTTCACCTTCGCGAGCGCGCCCCGCACATCCGATTCCGTTACCACTGGCATGCGGCCAGTCTAGGAGCGACCGCGGCGGACCTCGGATGCGGGGGAGAGCCTCAGATGCGGGGGAGGGCAGCCGCCGAGGGCGAGATGCCGGAGCCGTAGGCGGTTTCCCACGCCATGACGTTCGCCACGTAGGCCATGGAGTTGTTGTAGCGGAGGATGGCCCGGGTCTGCTGGCCCGGATCGCGCATGTCGAGCCCGCCCTCGCAGAGGTACTTGCCCGCGGTGAGCGTGGCGTCGTAGATGTTCTGCGGGTCGGCGACGCCGTCGCCATTGCCGTCGGCCGCGTACTTGCGCCAGGTCTCGGGCAGGAACTGCATGGGGCCCACGGCGCGCCGGTAGCTGCCGGACAGGCCGTCCAGGTCGCCGCCCTCGGCGGTCGCGACCACGTTGTTGCCGTACAGACTTCCGTCCAGGACCGGTCCGTAGACGTTCTGCAGCGGGTAGCCGTTGTCGTCGATCTTGCCGAAACCGTGGGTGGATTCGACCCGGCCGATTCCGGCCAGCATGTTCCACGGCATATTGCAGGTCGGATTCTCCACCGCCAGAACCTTTTCCGCGTTCTGGTAGGCGTCGTAGGCCACGCCCGGCATGCCGAGCGGTCCGGCGGGACGCGCCGATGGGACGCGGCCCTCGGGCTGGGCGATGGTCTTGACTTCCGGCGGCCCCACGGGCGCAACCTGTTTGGCCTCGTGCAGCAGCGGTTCGGGGGCGGCGGCGGGTGCGGCCGCCTCCGGTCTGGGTAGCTGCTCGTCGGCGTCGTTCGATAGTTGTTGCTGGACAGTCGCTGTCAGCTTGTCGGCGATGCTCCCGTCGCCCGCTCCGGTAACTGTGGCCAGACCGGCGGGCACCAGCCCGGTTAATGCGATGACCGATCCACGGCGAACTTTCAGGACCGGGGGTTTACGGTGACGACCCACTGTGTGGTGACCCTCCATTGCCATCGGTTGATACCGGGGTGATGCAGTGAGGGCCACGTTACCTTATCCGAGACCTTCCCGTTACCCCTTCGTGACCAACTCTCAGGTTTAGAAGGAATCCCTAGTCAAAACGTCGCGGAATGCGAGTTCCGGAGCGGCGCTCCGAAACTCGCGAAACACACAATCGTTACGGAGCGGGCGCGGGGGCCGGAGCGGGCAGCGGAATGGTGATGCCGAACGGCAGTGTGATGCCCGGGGCCGGAGTGGTGGTGTCGGCGGTCTCCGGGGTGTTCTCCGCGGGGGCCATCGGCTCGGCTTCGGGCGTCTTGGTCGGCGTGACGATTTGCTGATCCTGCGGTTGCTGGACCGCCTGCTGAGGCTGATCCTGCTTCGGATCCTGTTGCCCCGCCTGGGTGCTGCACCCGGCCGCCGTCTGATCCTTGACCATCGGCTTGCCGTCGGGACCGAAGATGATCGGCTTGCCCTCGGCGGTCATGATCGGCTGACCGTCGGAGCCGAGCACCTGCTCGCCGGGCTGACCGCTCTCGGGCAGCTGCTGATCCGGCTGCGCCGGAACCGCCGCCTGCGCACAGGGATTCGCGGGCTGCGCGGGGGCCGGGCAGAAGATGCCGCACGGGATCGGCGGCAGACCCGGGATGGTGATCATCACCTGGGTCGGCGTCGGCGTGGTGGTGACCGGCTGGGTGGTGGTCTCCGGCTCGGTGCTGGCCGGAATCTGGGTGGAGGCCACCGTGATGTCCGGGCCGCTGACCGGAACGTAGTTGTTGCCCACCAGATCCGGCGAAATGCTCACCTGCTGCGGCGTGCCGCCGGTCTTGTACGCATTGGCCCAGCTGAGCACATTGGCCGCGTAGGAGACCGAGTTGTTGTAGCGCAGCACGGCCCGCAGCTGCTGCTGTGGATCCGACAGGTCCATGCCGCCCGAGCACAGGTACTTGCCCGCCGCCAGCGCGGCGTCGAAGACATTGTTGGGATCCGGTGTGCCGCTGCCCTTTCCATTGGCGGCATAGACCGACCAGGTGCTGGGCAGGAACTGCATGGGCCCGATGGCGCGCACGTAGTTGCCGTCGGCGGCCTTGATGATCTCGTTGCCCGGCAGCGTCCCGTCCAGGGCCGGTCCGTAGATGGGGGTGACCGTGGTGCCCGCGGCGTCGGTGCGGCCGTTGTTGGCGTGATTGGACTCGATGCGGCCGATCCCGGCCAGCAGGTACCAGGGCAGGTGGCAGTTCGGGTCCGAGGACTGCAGCGCCAGTTCGGCATTGCGGTAGGCCGCCAGCACGATCTCGGGAATGCCGAGCACGCCGTTGCCGCCGGGCAGCGCGATGTCCTGGAGTGGGACGGTGCCGCCGAAGAGCGGATTGCCGTCCGCGGGCGGGGTCATTGCGCTGAGTTTGCGGGGGGCCTCCGGAGCCGCCGGAACCAGGCCCACGGTCTGATCCGAGGCGGTGTCGGCGGAGCTGTTCAGGCTCGCGTTGTGGGCCTGGGCGGCCGCCAGCAACGCGTCCGGCGCGGCCTGCGGGGCAGCGGTGTGAACGGTCGTGTTGGTGGTCGAACCGGCGGTGACCAGGCCCGCGATCAAGAGCGCCGACGCTGTCACCGGTGCAGATATTCTCTTCGCCACCACACAATCCCCTCAGTCGTGCGGCCGGTTCCCGGGAGTGACACTCATACTGCGGCAGTGTCTGGGTCGGTCGCTCGGAACAACGTGATCCAGGTTACCCATGAGTCAGCTCGTTCGGTACAACTTCAGTGGTCAGTCGCCATCATTTTGTGCCAAATTTGCGACCTCGGGGGCCTTTCGATCGGTACTCTTCTTGGTTTTCTTGACCTTGGCGACCTCGCCGCCGACGGCCAGTTTCTCCAATCTGACCAGGGTTTCCTTGATGTCGTCCAGTTCCCTGCGCACGTAGTCGCGCGTGGCGACCTCACCCACGGCCAGGCGCAGCGCGGCCAATTCCCGGGCCAGGAATTCGGTATCGGCCTTCGTCTGGGCCGCCCGGGTGCGGTCCTCCTCGAGCGACACGCGGTCGCGATTGTCCTGCCGGTTCTGCGCCAACAGGATCAGCGGCGCGGCGTAGGCGGCCTGGGTGGAGAAGGCCAAGTTCAGCAGGATGAACGGGTACGGGTCCCACTGCAGGCTGACGGCGAAGACATTGAGCAGAATCCACACCGCCACGATCACGGTCTGGATCACCAGGTAGCGGCCGGTGCCCAGGAAGCGTGCGATCTGTTCGCTGGTGCGGGCCATGGCCTCGGCGTCCCAGTCCAGGCCGCGGAAGCGACTCTCGACCGGGGTCTCCAGGCGCTGGCGGGCGCTGAGTTTCTCGAGCCGTTCGCTCATGCGCGGCCTCCCGTCCCCTCGACCACGGGCAAGCCGTGCACATCGTGTTGGTCTTCGTCCTGCTCGCGCCAATCCTCGGGCAGCAGGTGGTCGAGCACGTCATCGACGGTGACGGCTCCCAAGAGATGATTCTCCGCGTCCACCACCGGTCCGCACACCAGGTTGTAGGTGGCGAAATAGCGGGTCACCGCGGTGAGGGGCGCGTCGGGCCGCAATTGCACCAGATCGGTGTCGACAATGCCGCCGACCAGGTTCGCGGGCGGTTCCCGCAGCAATTGTTGGAAGTGCACACAACCGAGATAGCGACCGGTCGGTGTGGCAGTGGGCGGGCGCACCACGAACGCCATGGACGCCAGCGCCGGGGTCAGCTCGGGATCGCGAATCCGGGCCAGCGCCTCGGCCACCGTGGTGGAGGCGGTGAGCACCACCGCGTCCGGGGTCATCAGACCGCCGGCGGTGTAGGGCGCGTGCTCGAGCAGGCGACGCACCGGCTCGGAGTCCTCCGGATCCATCAGCGCCAGCAGCGATTCCGCCTCGCCCGCGGGCAGCTCGCCCAGCAGGTCGGCGGCGTCGTCGGGGTCCATGGCCTCGAGCAGGTCGGCGGCGCGTTCCACACCGAGCTGTTCGAGCAGTTCGACCTGGTCGTTCTCGGGCAGCTCCTGGACCACGTCGGCGAGTCGCTCGTCGTCGAAGGCCGAGGCCACCTCGATGCGGCGCTTGCGCGGCAGTTCGCGCAGCATGTGCGCGACGTCGGCGGGTCGCATGCCCTCGAACTGCTCGAGCAGCTGGGTGACGTCCTGGCCGGGCAGGTTGAGTTCGGTCTGGGTGAGCCCGCGCACCATCGCCCAGTCGACCACGTGCACCGCGCCGCGCCGACCGAAACCCACGCCGAGGCGGCGGCGTTCGCGCACCGCGACGCGCGAGACCACCCAGTCGCGGGTGCGGCCCTGCTCGATGCCGAGGTCGACCACCACCACGTCGGCGTCGGTCAGCTGCGGCAGCTCGGGATCGGCGACGCGGACGGTGGAGTCGAGAATCTGCGCGACGGCCAGCAACTCGCCGGGGCGCTGCTCGAAGCGGCGCACACTGATCGTCCCGGTGGTGAGGGTGATCGCGCCCGGCTCGATGGCCTGCACGCGCAGCATGGGCACGAAAATGCGCTTGCGGGTTGGCAGTTCGACCAGGATGCCCAGGACCCTGGGCTGCTGCCGGTCGTACCGTATCGAAATCACTATGTCCCGGAGGCGGCCGATAGACTCGCCGTCCGGTCCCAGTACTACCAAGCCCGCCAACCGGGCGGCGAAAACCTTCGTCGCTGCCATGTTTGATAAGGCTAGTGGGTTGAACGCGTCCGAAATGTCGCGCCACGTGAAGGAGTGACCCATGACATCGACCGGGCCGAATATTCGGGTGCGCCGATCGGTGCTGGCCGTACCCGGCAGCAACCCGCGCATGATCGAGAAGGCCAAGGGACTGGCCGCCGACGAGGTGTTCCTGGACCTCGAGGACGCGGTCGCGCCCGCGGCCAAGGCGGCGGCGCGCGCGAACATCGTGGCCGCGCTGAACTCCGGCGGCTGGGGTGCTCAGATTCGCGTTGTGCGGGTCAACGATTGGAGCACCGAGTACACCTACGCCGATGTCATCACGGTGGTGGAGGGTGCGGGCTCGGAGCTGGACGCCATCCTGCTGCCCAAGGTGACCGACGCGGGGCAGGTGCGGGCCTTGGATCTGCTGCTGACGCAGCTGGAGAAGGCCAACGGCCTGCCGGTCGGTCGGATCGGGATCGAGCCGCAGATCGAGAACGCGCTCGGGCTGCGCAATATCGACGCCATCGCCACCGCGAGCCCGCGCGTGCAGACACTGGTGTTCGGGCCCGCCGACTTCATGGCGTCGATCAATATGCGGACGCTGGTGGTGGGCGAGCAGCCCGAGGGCTACGAGCCGGGTGACGCTTATCACCACATCTATATGACGATCTTGCTCGCGGCGCGGGCGCACGGCCTGCAGGCCATCGACGGGCCGTACCTGGCGGTGCGCGACATCGACGGGTTCCGCCGCAACGCATCCCGTACGGCCGCACTGGGTTTCGACGGCAAGTGGGTGCTGCACCCGGATCAGATCACCGCCTGCAACGAGATCTTCAGCCCACGTCAGAGCGATTACGACCGGGCCGAGGAGATTCTGGACGCGTATGCCTTCCACACCTCGGTCGACGGTGGGGCGCGCGGTGCGGTGATGCTGGGCGACGAGATGATCGACGAGGCCAGCGCGAAAATGGCGCAGGTCATAGCCGAGAAGGGACGCGCCGCGGGAATGGTGCGAACCACGCCTGCTCTTTGAAATCCGGCACGGCGAAGCGCCGAAGGTGGACGCGAAATAGCATGATGGAGTCATGACAAATCCCATGGGGAATGCGAACCGGGGCCGCCCGGGCCTCCCGACGCCACCGTCGGGCTGGCCGATCGGCTCCTACCCGACCTATGCGGAGGCGCAGCGGGCGGTCGACTATCTGGCCGACAACCAGTTCCCGGTGGAGGGCGTGACCATCGTCGGCGTGGACCTCATGCAGGTCGAGCGCGTGCTGTACCGGCTGACCTGGGGCAAAGTCATTGGCGGCGGCATGGTTTCGGGCGCCTGGCTCGGCCTGTTCCTGGGCCTGCTGCTGAGCATGTTCACCTCCGGCGGGGCCATCGGCCCGCTGGTGGTGGGTCTGGTCGGCGGCATCATCTTCGGACTCATCTCCGCGACCATCCCGTACGCGGCCACCCGCGGCCAGCGCGATTTCGCGTCCACCATGCAGTTGGTGGCCGGACGCTACGACGTGCTGTGCGATCCCAAGACCGCCGAGCAGGCGCGGGACATGCTCGCCAGGTTGGCCATCTAGATTCATGAATGTTGTGGACAAGGTCCGAGCCGGGGTGCTCGGCCATTTCGGTGTGGAATCCGCGGACGCGGCGTCGGTGACGTTCCTGGGGTTGGAGCCCATCGACATCCTGCGCATCCCCGACGGGGAATTCGTGCATTACGCGACGCTGGGCGGCTCCCGGCACCCGATGACGGATCCGGCTGCCGCGCTGGCCGATCCGGTGCGCGGGCCGCGCGCGGAACTGGTGCTGACGCTGCGCGGCGGCGTGGGCGCGGGGTCGGGGCTGACTCGCACCCTGGGCGTGCTGGTGGCGGCTCCGTCGGTGGAAGGCGTTGTGCTGCAGGCGGATGCGCTGCTCGACCTCGGAGAACCCCTGTGGGCCAACGCGCCGTTCACCGCGGTGCTGCTGGGCGACAGCGAGATTCCGGCCGTGGATCTGCCGGAACCCGCCGAGGCCGTGCGCTTTCTGACGGTCGTCCCCATCACGGCCACCGAGGCCGCCTGGGTCCGCATTCGCGGCGCGGCGGCCCTGCGCGAAGCCTGGGCCGAGGCGGGCATCGACATCCGCGACCCCGCCCGCTCCGCCGCCCAGCTCTGACGCCGCGCTCCCACCTCGAGAGGGGTCTGGGCGAGGGAGCGCTAGGCGAAGGGGTTGCCGTCGGTCGGGCAGGTCGCGCCGGAGGCGGGAAGCGTTCCCGTGGTGAGGTATTCGCGCTTGGCCGCCTCGGCGCAGGTGCTGTGGACGTACATGCTGGTGTGGCCCGCGCCCTCGACGACGAGTAGCTGGGCGTTGGCCAATTCCGCTGCGCCCGCGGCCGCTCCGGCCAGGGGCGTGGCGGGGTCGTTGCGGCTGTTGATGATCAGGATCGGGGCCGTGGGGCGGTTCAGCGGGCCGGTGTAGGGGTGGACGGCGGACTGGGGCCAATAGGCGCAGGAGAGGGTGTCGAAGACGCCGAGGCGGCCGAAGGCGGGCACACGTTGGTCCTCGGTCACCGCGAGGGTGCTGTAGCGGCGCTCGTCGCGCGGGACGGTGCTGTCGGCGCACTGGGTGCCGTAGAAGGCCTCGGTGTAGTTGTCGTCGTAGGTGTTCGCGCCGGTGCCGCCCAGACCCTCGGCGCTGCCGGTGCCGATCTCGGCGACCTGGCGGACCAGGGCCGCGGCCTCGGCGAGCACATCGGTCGGCAGGTAGGGCGTCTCGCGCAGGTCGTAGAGCTGTTGGAGGGTGGCGGCGACCCGCGGCCAGGCCGCGGGATTGGACAGCTCTCCGGCCACGGCGACCACGGTGCCGTAGTCGTAGCGCTTGCCGTCCCACGAGATCGGTTCGCGCCGAACGCGTTCGAGTATCTGCTGCCACTTCTCGCGCGGATTCCCTTCGGAGAAGGCGCATTCGGGACCGGCTGCTACGCAGGCGTCCAGCATGGCGTCGAAGGTGCCCGCGATTCCGGTGGCGACGTCCTGGCGGGTGTCGAGGGGCAGGTCCGCGCCCGCCGCGCCGAAGGCATTGCCGCGGAAGTCCATCGACCCGTCCAATGCCATGGCGCGCACCCGGCCGGGAAACATGTTGGCGTACAACGCGCCCAGATACGTGCCGTAGGACATCCCGTGATAGGTCAGCTTGTCGTCGCCGACGGCCCGGCGCAGCAGGTCGAGATCGCGGGCGGTGTTCTCGGTGGAAAGGTGCGGCAGCAGATCGCCCGCGCGCTGGGCGCAGTTGTCGGCGAGGGTCTTGGCGGCGGTGAAGAACGGCGCTTCGGTACCGGGTGCGCCGGGCATGGCGGGATAGGTGGTGAAGAACTGCTGCTGCACGGTCGCGTCCGGAAAGCAGTGCACCGGTGCGCTGTTCGCGACGCCGCGGGTGTCCCAGGACACCAGGTCGAAGCGCTCGCGCAGGGCGTCGGAGAACAGCCACGGCCAGTGCGCGCGCTGGCGCAGTCGGTCCACCCCGGAGCGGCCGGGGCCGCCGAAATTGACGAAGAGGGTGCCGAGGCGATGCGCGGGATCGGCGGCCGGGAGTTTGATCACGGCCAGATCGATCGAGCGCGCCTCGGGATGGGTGTAGTCCAGGGGCACTCGTGCTGTGGCGCAGGAGAATCCGGACTCACAGTCCGTCCACCGCAAGGTCGGGGTCGGCACCGCGTCGGCGAGGGCGTCGACATAGGGGTCGATCGCCGCGGCCGCGGTGTCCGCCGACGCCGGTACCGGCACGGCGAGCAGGAGCCCGAATATTGCTGTCCACCAACCCATCCGGCGCGCGGCCGGTGAGTTCCTCATCGAGAACACACCGGCATTCATAGCAACCCGAATGTCCGCGAGTCGAGCCGCTCGGCAACGCCCCAGGTGGGTGGGGTTGCTCAGAGCCAGTTGTTGCGATGGAAATTCGCGTACAGCAGCGCGCACAGCGCGAGCATGATGGCGATCACGGCGGGATAGCCGAAGGTCCACGAAAGTTCCGGCATGTGTTCGAAATTCATGCCGTAGACGCCCGCGATCATGGTCGGCACCGCGGCCATGGCGGCATAGGCGGAGATCTTGCGCATATCGGTGTTCTGCTGCACGCTCACCTTCGCGAGCGCGGCATTGATGAGCGCGGACAGCGATTCGTTGAAGTCGAGGATCTGTTCGGTCACCGCCGTGTGATGGTCGGTGACATCCCGCATGTAGCGGCGAATCTCCTTCGGCAGCGGCAATGCCGTGTCCTGGGTGAGCAGCTGCAGGGGCAGGGCCAGCGGCTTCACGGCCCCGCGCAGTTCCACCACTTCGCGTTTCAACTGGTAGATGGCGTCGATCTGGAGTTTGCTGGAAGGTGTGAAGACCGCCTCCTCCATGGCGTCCACGTCCGCCTCGATGGCCGCGGTCACCGAGACGTAGTTGTCCACCACATGGTCGGCCACTGCGTGCAGCACGGCCGTCGGGCCGAGCGCCAGTCGTTTCGGGTCGGACTCCAAATCCCTTCGCACACTGGCCAACCCGGTGTGCTCGCCGTGGCGCACGGTGATCACGAAGTCGGGTCCGGTGAACACCATGACCTCACCGGTGTCGACGATCTCGGAGACCGTGGTCAACTCGTGCTCGAGATACTGCACGGTGCGCAGCACCACGAACAGAACGTCGTCGTAGCGTTCGAGTTTCGGTCGCTGCCGCGCCTGCACCGCGTCCTCGACGGCCAGCGCGTGCAGCCCGAACGTCTTGGCCACATCGGTCATGAGTTCCTTGCCGGGCTCGAGCAGGCCCAGCCAGACGAAACCGTTCTTGCGCTCGCGCACCTCGTCGAGCCCGTTCTTGTAGGTGCACTGGTCCCACAGCCGCTCGCCGTCGACGTAGACCGCGCAGTCGACCACGCGGCCCTCGGGGTGCGCGGGCTTCGATGGCTCCGGCCGGGTGCCCGACCAGGAGGGCCAGTGGAAGGACGGCAGCGGCGAATTGGACGACACCTCAGCGATGCTAATCGTCCCGGCCCCCGGTGATCGGCCACGGCGCAGGCAATATAGGGGGCGTGCGTATCGATCTCCACACCCATTCCACCGCGTCCGACGGCACGGACACCCCGGCCGAGCTGATCGCGAAGGCCGCCGCCGCGGGCCTCGACGTGGTGGCCCTCACCGACCACGACACCACCTCCGGCTGGGCGGAGGCGGTGGCCGCGCTGCCGCCGGGGCTGACACTGGTGCGGGGCATGGAGATGTCCTGTGTGGGTTTGGGGGAGGACGGGTACCCGGTGCCGGTGCACCTGCTGGCCTACCTGTTCGATCCCGAGGACGAGTCGTTCGCCCAGGAGCGTGAGCGGCTGCGCGGCGAGCGCGTGGTGCGGCTGCGATCCATGGCCGAACAGATGGCCGCCGACGGGCTGCCCATCGATCCGGACGAGGTGATGGCCTCGGTCGGCCTGTCCGCGGGCCGCCCGCATCTCGCGCGGGCGCTCGTCAAGGCCGGTGTGGTCCCGACGGTGGACGCGGCCTTCCAGGATCTGCTCGCCCCGCACGGTCGCTACTACGTCGAGAAGGCCGACACGCCGCTGCGGCGCGCGGTGGAAATGGTGGCTTCGGCGGGTGGGGTGAGCGTGGTGGCGCACGCCCGGGCCCGCAAGCGCGGCCGGCTGCTGGCCCTCGACGATATTCGCGCGCTGGCCGAGATCGGGCTGGGCGGTTTGGAACTCGACCACCCCGACCACAGCGCGGCCGACCGCGCGATCCTGGCCGACCTGGCCGCCGAGCTGGGTTTGCTGACCACCGGCTCCTCGGACTACCACGGCACCAACAAGACCATTCAGCTCGGTGAATTCACCACCGACCCAACGCAATTCGAGGAAATCGTGGGCAAAGCAACGGGGGTCCCGGTGGTCACTGTATGAGGGTGCTCCGGGGTCTGAGCGGGATCGTCGCGGGGGGCACCGCGGTGTTGGCGGCCACGGTCGTCGGGGCCGCCATCATGGGTGCTCGGCGTGGGTTTCCGGGCCCCGGATGGCTGGATGTGACATGGCATGTGGGTGCGGCGGTAGCGGTTGTTACGGCCCAGATATATGCGGATAGGCGTCACGGTTTGACCGCATTTTTCGGATGCATGGTCGTTTTCTTGGTAGCCGGATATCTGCTCTGGGCACAGTGGTGGAATTGAAATACGCATAACGGTTGCGGGCAGTTGAACTGTCGTCGAACATTTGTCGATATGACCGAATTCGACGCCGATGTGCTGGTGCTGGGAGGTGGCCCGGCCGGAGCCTGGGCCGCCCTTGCCGCGGCCGCCGCGGGCGCGCGGGTCGTGGTCGTCGACAAGGCCCGCTGCGGGACCAGCGGTCCGACCGCGCGCGGCGGGGTCACCCTGTGGAATCTGCCCGCGGGCGCGGCGCGCGAGGAGGCGGTGCGGCAGACCCTCGCGCACGGCGGCGGGCTCGGGGATCCGGAGTGGATGTATCGGGTGCTGGAGGAGACGCATCGGCGCGTCGGTCAGCTGGTGCAGGGTGGATTCCGATTCCAAGGCGAACACGCCGAGCGCCCCGCCCGGGTCTACCTCGACGGGGCCAAGTATCTGGGGCGAATGCGGCGCAGCATGGTCGTAGCGGGGGTGCGGATCCTCGACCACCATCCGGCATTGCAACTGCTCACCGACGGCGACGGTGTCGTCTCGGGCGCGTCGGGTGTGGCGGTGCAGGGGGAGGCCCGCGGCTGGACCGTAAAGGCCCGTGCGGTGGTGCTGGCCACCGGCGGCTGCGCGTTCCTCTCCGGCGGCGCGGGCACCGATGTGGACACCGGTGACGGTCTGCTCATGGGCGCCGAGGTCGGGGCCGAACTGTCGGGCATGGAGTTCTCCAACGCGTATTCGCTGGCCCCCGTGGCGGATTCACCGCAGTGGGGCGGCCGTCCGGTGGCGGCGGTCTTCGCCTCCGACCAGGTCATGCACTTCGCGACGCTCTACGACGAGTCGCGGGCGGTGCTGTGGGGGCAGGGATGCGGTTCGCGGGCACAGGCTTTCGCGGCCATCGCCGACGGCCACCGGGTCTACGCCGCCCTGGACGAGCTGCCCGAATCGGTGCGGGTCGAACTGCGGCGGCTCGGGCCCAGCCCCTCGGGGCGGGTGCCGCTGTCGGCGGTGCTGCAGGGCACCGTGCGCGGCACCGGCGGCCTGCGGCTGGCCGGACCCGATTGCGCCACCACGGTTCCCGGGCTCTACGGCGCGGGCGACGTCACCACCCGCGAGCCGATCACCGGGGCGGTCAGCGGTTTCGGCGGCCAGAACGGCGCGTGGGCGATTTCCTCGGGCGTGTGGGCGGGCGCGGGCGCGGCCGGTTTCGCGGCGGCCCGCCGCAAGGTCGGCAAGGCGCGTCCGGTGCCCGGCGCGGGGCTGGGCGACAAGGCGCGGCTGGATCCGCGCGCGGTGGTCGGGCTGGTGCAGGAGCACACGCTGCCGCTGCGGCGCAGCTACTGGCGCAGCGAGGGCAGTCTGCGCGACAGCATCGCCGAACTGGACGGTATTTGGCCCGGGGCCGAATTGGCGCTCGGCGGAAAGGGTCCCGCCCGGGTGCGCGCCCGTCAGGCCGCCGCGCTGCTGGCCGTGGCCCGCTGGACCAAGTACTCGGCGCTGGCCCGCACCGAGACCCGCGGCATGCATCGGCGCACCGATCACCCCAGTGCGGGAAGTGACTGGCGAGTACGTTTGATCTCGGGCGGACTCGAAAGCGTCTGGGTCCGACCGGACCTCACACCCGCCCCCGCCCGCCCGGCTTGACAGCTCACCGCGCCCGGTGCGACCGGGTTGTGACAGTTCTCCGGGTTCTCTTCCCCACCAGGGAGTTTTCGTTCATCTCGGTGTGATTCGGGTGCCCTACGCTTCAACGATGTGGTGGCGACGCGACGGACCCGGGGGCGATTTGGCAGGCCGTCGCAGCGACTGGCAGAATGATCCGATCCTGGCCGTCGCCACCGCCCGGCCCGGGACACTCGGTGATCACGCACCCCGACTCGTGGGTCCGCACGGGATCACCCCGCTGTATCGGACACACCCCTCCGGTTCTCGCTCGACGATCTGCGCTGTCGCCATGCCTGCCACGCAATGTCGTAATACTTTGTGTGCGTTGCCACGATGAGGTGGCGGGACGGCTGCGGCAAAAGATATATGAGCACCGAAACCATAAATTCCGCTATTACCGAACGGTAACCGTCAAACGGTTGAGTCCGAACCGATCAGGAGTGAAATCGTGTCACCCGTGACTGAAGCAGTGAATGCCACCGAGGCCCCCGCGTCCAATGGGGCGAACCTGTCCGACATCACCAACGAAGAAATTTTCGCCGGGCACCTTGGCGGCAAGCTCTCGGTCGAACTCACCGCTCCGCTGGAGACCCAGCGCGACCTGTCCATCGCCTACACCCCGGGCGTGGCGAAGGTCTGCCTCGGCATCGCCGAGGACGAGTCCCTCGCCAAGACCTACACCTGGGCCGAGCGGCTGGTCGTGGTCGTGTCCGACGGCACCGCCGTGCTGGGCCTGGGCGATATCGGCGCGCGCGCCTCGCTGCCCGTGATGGAGGGCAAGGCGGCACTGTTCAAGAAGTTCGCCGGGCTGGATTCGATTCCGCTGGTGCTCGACACCAAGGACCCCGACGAGATCGTCGAGACCCTGATCCGGCTGCGCCCGAGCTTCGGCGCGGTCAACCTCGAGGACATCTCCGCGCCGCGCTGCTTCGAGATCGAGAAGCGCGTCGTCGAGGCGCTGGACTGCCCGGTCATGCACGACGATCAGCACGGCACCGCCATCGTGGTGCTGGCCGCCCTCAAGGGCGCGGCCGCGGTGACCGGCCGCGACATGTCCGGCCTGAAGGTCGTGGTGTCGGGTGCGGGCGCGGCCGGTGTCGCGTGCACCGACATCCTGTTGGCCGCAGGCGTTTCCGACATCGTGGTGCTCGATTCCAAGGGCATCGTGAGCCGGGACCGCGGCGACCTGAACGAGTACAAGACCGCGCTGGCCGCGCGCACCAACCCGCGCGGCGTGACCGGTGGCGCGGCCGAGGCGCTGGCGGGCGCGGACGTGTTCCTGGGTCTGTCGGCGGGCACCATCGCCGAGGAGCTCATCGCGTCCATGGCCCCCGGGTCCTTCGTGTTCGCCATGTCGAACCCGAACCCGGAGATCCACCCCGAGGTGGCCAAGAAGTACGCCGCCATCGTGGCCACCGGGCGCAGCGATTTCCCGAACCAGATCAACAATGTGCTGGCCTTCCCGGGCGTCTTCAAGGGCGCGCTGGACGCCGGTGCGCGTCGGATCACCGAGGGCATGAAGGTGGCCGCCGCCGAGGCGATCTTCAATGTGGTGGCGGGTGAGCTGTCCGCGGACAAGATCATCCCCAGCCCGCTGGACCCGCGCGTGGCTCCGGCCGTCGCCGAGGCCGTGGGCAATGCCGCGCGCGCCGAGGGTGTCGCGTAGTAGCTCGAACTCGAAAGGGCGCTTCATCGAAAGATGAAGCGCCCTTTCGCTTTTTCTCTCACGCTATCGCGGGGGCCTTTTCCGGGTCTGGCGTGACGGGATTCTCCGACCAGCCGGGCGGGCCGAAGATATATCCGACGCGACCGCGCCAGGTGCGCGCGGAACGCACATCTCGGACCAGGTCCAGCAACTCGGTGTAATTGACCTTGATGGGATTGTCGGTATCGATGTCCTTGGTCAATCCGTAGCGAATCGGCTCGGTCTCGGCGGCGAAGCTGCCGAACAGGCGATCCCAGATGATCAGGACGCCACCGTAATTCGTGTCCAGGTACGGCTGGTTCGAGCCGTGATGCACGCGGTGGTGCGCCGGGGTGTTGAACAGGAATTCGATCGGCCGCCACAGGGTGTTCACCCGTTGGGTGTGGATCGGGAACTGGTACAGCAGGCCGATCGACTGCAGCACGAAGATCATCCACGCCGGGAAGCCCAGCAGCGCCGCCGGCACCCAGCACAGGCCGCGCAGAATATTGGCGACCGGATGCGCCCAGGGCAACCGGATGGCGGTCGAGAAATTGAAGAACCGGCTGGAGTGGTGCACGCTGTGCGAGGTCCACAGCAGGCGAATGCGGTGGTCGGCGCGGTGCGCCCAGTAGTAGCAGAAGTCGGTGACGATCAGGCCCAGCACCCACACCCACCAGTGCCGCGGGGAGAGGTGCAGCGGGGTGAAGTGGGCGGCCAGCACCACGCCGGAGAACGGGATCACCTGCGCCAGCAGTGGTTTGGCGATGCGACCGAGCACGAAGGTGGCGATGTTGGAGGTGGTGTCGCGCCGGTCGATGCCATTGGCCGGGCGGTCCGGGTCGCGGCGGTTGTCGATCCACTCGATCACCATCAGGAGCGCGAACGCCGGCAGAGCGTAGATGAACAGGTCGGACATGGTTTCGACGCTAGTTCGGGGCACGGGTCGAATCGTCGCGCCGACGGGGGATTCCGCGTCCCCCACATGGGGGACGGGGGTGCCGCGCGGTAGCGTGCGGCCATGGATGTGACCAGGTCGCTGGCTCGGCAGTCGCTGCTGGTGGCCGTCGTGGCGGCGGTACTGGACGGCGCGCAGATGGTCATGTGCGGGGCATTCGGATTGGCTCCGGTGCTCGCCACGGTGCTCACGGTGGCGACGGTGGCCGCGGATCTGGCCCTGGCCGCGCCCGCGTCGACGGCGGCGGCCGTGGTGGTGGCGCAGGTGGTGGTGAAGGTGTCGGTGGCCTGGTTCGCCCACCACTACGGGATCACCGCACGGGTTTTCGATGTCGGGTACCTGGTGGCCGGGTATCAGGCGGGGGCGTGGCTGAGCGGGGCGGTGTCGGTGCTGACGGTGGCGCTGCTGGCCGGGGGGTCGGTGACGGTGAATCTGGCGGCGGCGTTGGCGGGGACGAACAAGCCGGTGCGGTTGGTGGTCTTCACGCTCGGGGCGGGGGTGGTGCCGTGGCTGGTGGGTCGGTACACGGCGGCGCGCGGGGCCTATATCGCGGAGTTGGAGCAGCGGGAAAGGCTGCGGCAGCAGGAGCATCGGGCGGCCTTGGATCGGGCGCTGGCCGATGAGCGGGAGGCCATCGCGCGGGATCTGCACGATGTGATCTCACATCATGTGAGCGCCATTGGAATTCATGCCGGGGTGGCGCGAATGGCGTTGTCGCGCACCGATACCGAGACGGCGGTGCGGTCGGTGACGGCGGTGGAGTCGAGCAGTCGGGCGGCCATGGTGGATCTGCGCCGGCAGCTGGATCTGCTGCACGGGCGCGACGAGGCGGGGGAGCGGCAGCCCGGGCTGGTCGATATCGAGGATCTGGTGCAGCGGGTCCGGGATGCCGGATTGACTGTGCGCGTGACGGTTTCGGGTGAGCCGCCGGTGCTGCCGGAGTCGCTGGACGTGATGCTCTACCGGGTGGTTCAGGAACTGCTGACCAATGCTCTGCGACACGGGCGCGATCCAGCGGACCTGGAGATCGTCTACCGCCCGGGGCGGGTCGAGATCCGCGAGACCAACCCCATGCTCGGTGCTGGCGAGGACGTGCACCGCGACCCGACCGGGGACGTACACCGCGGACTGGACGGCATTCGCCGCCGCGTCGAATTGTTCGACGGCACCGTCGAATACGGTGCCGACCCAACCGGAACCCGTTGGACCATCCGGGTTTCCGTGCCGATCGGAGCCGCATGACCATCACCATCCTCATCGCCGACGATCACACCGTCTTCCGCTCGGGCCTCCGCGCGGTCGTCGACGCCCATCCCGATCTCGAGTGCGTGGCCGAGGTGGGCGACGGCCGCTCGGCCATCGAGGCCGCCGCCCGCACCCACCCGGATGTGGCGATTCTGGATGTGCGCATGCCGAAACTCGACGGCCTGGCCGCCACGGAGGCCATCGTCGCCGCGGGCGGCACCCGGGTCCTGGTCCTCACCACCTACGACAGCGAAACCAACCTCCACCGCGCCCTCTCCGCCGGAGCCAGCGGCTTCCTCCTGAAAAGCCTTCCCCCAGAAGAACTCGTAGCCGCCATCCGGGTAGCGGTCCGAGGCGACGCGATCATCGACCCCTCCATGACCCGCCGCCTGGCCGCCCGCCTGGTATCCGGCATCGCCCCACCCCCCGACCCCCCGGAACTCTCCCACCTAACCGCCCGAGAACGCGAAGTCCTACTCCTGGTAGCCGACGCCCGCAGCAACGCCGAAATCGCCGCCGCCCTGGGCGTAGGCGAAGAAAC
Source organism: Nocardia sp. CDC153 (assembly GCF_035818515.1). Lineage (NCBI taxonomy): Bacteria > Bacillati > Actinomycetota > Actinomycetes > Mycobacteriales > Nocardiaceae > Nocardia > Nocardia sp. CDC153. The sequence continues at coordinate 859,100 of NZ_JAYKYU010000001.1, forward strand.
CATCAAAACCCACGTCTCCCGAGTCCTATCCAAACTAGGCGTCCGAGACCGCATCCACGCCGTCGTCTACGCCCACCAACACGGCCTAACCCACCCCACCCAACCCCCACTGCCGCGCCCATAGTGCGACAGTGGTCCCATGCGAAGACCCGCGGAAGAACTAGACAGCGCACCGGGCCAGGACTTCGATCCGGTGGGCACGGTAGAGATGGCGCTGAGTGGCTTCGGGGCGTATGACTTTCACGCCTCGATCGAGGAGCTCGCCCGAGCCGCAGCCGAAATCGGCGGCGACTACTTCTACGTCACCGACTTCCTCGGCCCTAGCCTCAAAGCCACCGCCTACCAGCGCAAACATCCTCCCCGCTCCCGGATGGCCCGCCTCCTACTCCGCTGAGCCCGCGGCCAGGCGTCCCGAAACTCACGAACATGCATTCTGGCTGGCGGTTTCTCGGCGTTTGCCTGCAGGATTGCATGCTCGTGGGTGGCTACCGGTGTTTGAACCAGAACATGCCGCGGCCGGATTCGGCGGGGGCGCGCTTTGGGCGGGGGGCTATGCGGTCGAGGTGGTAGCCGAGGCGCTGCGCAACTGCGGCGCTGCGGATGTTGGCTGCGTCGCAGTGGATTTCGACCCTCTCGACGCCCGGCAGTGCTAACGCGATCTCGGTCAGGGCACCCGCGCAGCGGGTTACCACCCCTCGGCCGGTGTGTGCGGTGTGGCACCAGTAGCCGATCTCGACCGCTGGGGGCCCGAGCCGATCATGCAACCCGAGTGCGCCGAGAATCGTTCCGTCGCTGTCGAACATGCCGTAGTTGAAGCTGCCGTTCGCGGTGGGCCAACTTTTGGCCACGGTCTCGCCGAATGCCTGCTGGTGCGCCAGGGTGATCGGCTGCGCGGCCCAGTCCATCCAAAGCCGAAGGTGCTCATATGACGCTGCAATGGCCTCGAACCGCGCGCTCGAGTCCGCTGGTTCCCACCTGCGAATCAGCAGATCCCCCAGATCGATTCGCTGCGGCGGCGCGATTCCCGGCCGCAGGGCTGCCAATCCATCGCCCTCCATGTTTCCGATACTGCCGATCACGGGTGAGCACAGCAACCCATTAAGGGTGTGGCGGGCGGGTGGGCCGATTCCTGCATTATCGCGGGGGGTTGGGCAGGAAACTGTTGGGTGGGGGTGGATTGTGCAGGGATTGGCCCATTGGGTTGGGTGTGAGGGTGATGGTGGCGATATGCGTAGGGGGTCCGGTCGGATCGACCGGACCCCCTACGCGGGCGGCGTTACTTGTGCTTGCCGCAGGCCTTGTGGTAGTCGATGACCGACTGGTGGGCGGACTTGAGGTCTTGGGCCTCTTGGGGGTTGGCCTGGCGCCAGGACTTCAGTTCGGCGCGGCGCTGGTCCTTGGGGAGGGATTTGACCTTGGCGAGTTCGGCGGCGACATCGGGGTGGGCGGCGAGGTAGGCGGCCACCTTGGGGGCGGAGTCGGCGCGGGCCGCGGCGGCGGCCGCGGGGCCGCAGGTGGGGGTGTCGGCGGAGGCGGTGCCGGGGATCGCGAGGGCGATCGTGGCGGCTCCGGCGGCGGCGATCAGCGTCGCGGCGAGGGGGCGTTTCATGCTCACTCCATCTTCGGGGGTTGGTTCCCCATCGAATCTGCCCGCGCTGGCTGAAGTTGCCCTGAATCCCGCGGCCATCTTCAGCCGATCTTCAGCCACGCTCCAGCAAACCAGGCCGTCGGTCAGTTCGGTGCGATGGGGAGGCGGAGGGTGAAGACCGCGCCGGACCGGCCGGGTGGGGGTTCGTCGCAGGTCAGGTCGCCGCCGTGGGCGCGAGCCAGGCCGCGGGCAATGGCCAGGCCGAGGCCGGAGCCGTCGGGGCGGTGGTCGCGGGCCTGGTCGAGGCGGACGAGGCGGTCGAAGATGCGTTCGCGGTCTTCGGGGGGAATTCCGGGGCCCGTGTCGGTGACCGTGAGTTCGACACTCGAGGGCAGGGGAGATTCGGGCTGGATGGGGCGAAGGGCGACGGTGATGGTGCCGTGGTCCTTCATGGCCTGGCAGGCGTTGGTGAGCAGGTTGGTGAGGATTTGGGTGATGCGCACCGGGTCAGCTGAGACGGTCACCGGGTCGGCGGAGACCGGCGGCGGGTCGCCGGTGAGTTGGAAGTCGATGTGCGGGTGCAGGATTCGCATGCGGTCGAGGTGGGTGGCGGTGAGGGCGCGCAGGTCGACGGGTGCGCGGCGGAGGTGGAGTCCGGCGTCGATGCGGGCCAGGTCGAGCAGGTCGTCCACGAGGCGGCCCGCGCGCTGGGTTTCGCGGACCAGCAGGAGCAGCATGCGTTGCCGGTCTTCGGGATCGGTGTCGGCGGGCTGCTGGAAGACGGCTTCGGCGAGGGAGCGGACGCCGGTGATGGGGGTGCGCAATTCGTGGGCGGCATCGCCGACGAAGACGCGAATCTGCTGCTCGGAGGCCCGGGCGCGGGCCTCGGCGGCCGCGGTATCGCGCAATGCGCCCTCGAGGGCATCCAGCATTTCGTCGAAAGCGGCTGCGGTGCGGCCCAATTCGGTGTCAGTGCGAGACGGGTTGAGGCGGCGGCCGAGGTGGCCGCGGGCGATATCGCGGGCCAGGCGGGTCATGGTGTCCAGCGGGGCGAGGGCTCGCCGCACGAGGAACCAGAGACCGACCGCGATTACGCCGATCGCACCCGCGGTCGCCAGCACGAGCAAAAATGCCAGGCGGGACTGCACACGAGCCAGCAGCGGCGTGTCGATTTGCATGGTCAGCCGCGAATCGTTGATCGCTCCCGGCCCGCTGAGCCGCAGAAACCGCGTCTTGGTGGTGCTGTCCTCCGCAAGCCGATGGTCGAGACTTCCGAACGTCCGCCCATCCGACAGCACCAGCCGCGCCCGCACTGAATGCGTATCCACCCGCGCGACCAAATCCTCCGGCGAAACCCCTTCCTGCGCCAGCTGTTTCGCCAACTGCACCCGGTCGTTCATCACAGTGTTCTCGCTGTGCGTCACCACCAGCCCGAACAGGCCATGCACCAGGAACGCAACCAACACCAGCACGACCCCGGAAACCATTGCGGCCGTGAGAGTCACACGCCCCCGTAGCGACACCGTCCGCATCGCCGACCCCGCAACCCTCGCCGTCCCGCCCGTAGCGTTCGCCGTCCTGCCTCCGGTGTTTGCCATTGCGCTTGTGGTGTTCGCAGTCCTGCCTGCGGTTTTCGCCGCCGCGCTCGTGGTTTTCGCCGCCGCGTCGGTGGTGTTCGCTGCCGCGCCCGTTGGGTTCGCTGCCGCGCCCGTTGGGTTCGCTGCCGCGCCCGTTGGGTTCGCTGCCGCGCCCGGGATGTTCGCTGCCGTGTCTCCGGTGTTCGCCGTCGCATCCGTGGTGCTCGCCCGGCGACCTGCGGCGTTCGCGATGTCTCCCGCAGCCTCGGCCCGGTTGTTCTCGGCCGTCATCGTGGCGTCCGAAGGGTGTAGCCGAGGCCGCGGACGGTGTGGACCACGCGGTCGCCGTGCTCTTCGAGTTTGCGGCGCAGCGCGCTGACATGGACCTCGACGAGGTTGGGGTCGTAGTCCTCGTAACCCCAGACGGCGGTGAGGATTTGGGTTTTGGTGAGTACTCGGTCGCGTTGGGCGGCCAGGTAGGACAGCAGTTTGAATTCGGTGGCGGTGAGGGTGAGTTCGTGGCCCGCGCGTCGGGCGGTGGCGGCGTCCACGTCCACCTCGAGGTCGCCGATCACTATGCGGCTCTGGAGTTTTCCCATGCGCCGCAGCAGCGCTTCGACCCGCGCCACGAGTTCGGTGAGGTCGAAGGGTTTCACCACGTAGTCGTCGGATCCGGCGCGCAGGCCGCGCACTCGATCCTCGACCCCGTCGCGGGCGGTGAGCATGACGACACCCGCCGCCGAGCGGGCCCGCACCGATTCCAGCAGGGCGAAGCCGTCCCGTCCGGGCAGCATGACGTCCAGGACCACCACGTCGGGCCGGAACTGGGCCAGGTCCTGTTCCAGTAGTCCGCCGTCCGCGCGCCCGAGCACCTCGTGCCCGGCGGCGGACAGTCCGGCTCCCACCGCGGCCCGAATGGCCTCGGCGTCTTCGATCACGAGAATGCGTCCCGGTTGCACCCGGCAATCATGCGGGCCCGGGCTGTGAATTGGCTGCGAACCGGGACGCCTACCGACGCTGCGAAGCGGGACGAACTCAGTGCGGCACCGCGACGGCGGTGATGAATTCCGCGAGCTGCTTGTCGCTGAGGTTCTTGGCCAGGTCGGATTCGCAGATCATGCCGACCAGCCGATTGCCCTTGCGCATATCGAGCACCGGCATGCGCTTGATCTGGTTCTGTTCCATGACGTCGAGGACCGTGTTCATCTCGGTGTCCACATCCACCGACCAGACCCGCCCCTGGGCGAGATCGCCGGCGCGCACCCGGCTGGGATCGTGCCCCATGGCCACGCAGTGCACGACGATGTCGCGATCGGTGAGCATGCCGATCAACTCCTCGCCATTGCAGATGGGCAGCGCGCCGACATCCATATTGCGCATGAGCTGGGCGGCGCGATCGAGGGTCTCATCGGCGGGGATACATTCCGCACTCCGGTGCATGATGTCGCGAGCCTTCACAGCATCGACCTCCTGTCTCGGGTGGATGTGCCACCAGACATCGTGACCCCGGTCACAATCGGAGGTCAATGCGGGGTGCTTCGAACCCGCCCGCGACGGGGATTCAGGCGCGGCCCGCCACCCGTCGCAACCGCCCGGTCCCCGGCACGCTCAGCCACACGACGAACGCCAGCAGACCGTCCAGGAGCAATGCCAGCGCGGCCACCAGAATCGCGCCCACCAGCACCTTGTCGTAGCGGTAGAGGCTGATCCCGTCGAAGATGTAGCGGCCCAGCCCACCGAGATTCACATATGCCGCGATGGTCGCGGTCGCCACCACCTGCAGCGTGGCCGCGCGCAGCCCGCTCAACAGCACCGGCAGCGAATTGGGCAGTTCGACCTGGAACAGCACGCGGGGTTCGCTCATCCCCATGGCCCGCGAGGAGTCCACCACGAGCGGATCCACATTGGCGATTCCGGCGTAGGCGCCGGCCAGCAGCGGGGGGATGCCGACGGTCAGCAGGGCCAGCAGCGGCGGCGTCAGGCCGAGCCCGAGCAGCAGCACCACGAAGGTCAGCACGCCCAGCGTCGGCAGCGCCCGCATGGAGTTGGCGAACCCGACGATGAGCGCCGACCCGCGTCGCGTATGCCCGATGAGCAGGCCGATCGGCACCGCGATGAGCGCCGAGAGCCCCACGGCCAGCGCGCTGTAGTACAGGTGCTCGAGCAGCCGCCGACCGATTCCGGTGGGCCCGGACCAGTTCGCGCCGTCGGTGAGGAAATGCCAGGCATCGAGGAAAAGGTTCATGCCGCACGACCTTTCAGCCACGGCGTCGCGAATCTGCCCAGCACGTACAGCAATCGGTCCACGATCAGCGCCAGCACCAGCACCACGATGATGCCCGCCACGATCTCGTCCGGATAGTCGCGCTGATAGCCCTGCGTGAACAGCTTGCCCAGCCCGCCGACCCCGATCAGCGCGCCCACGGTCACCATCGAGATATTGGTGACGGCCACGACGCGCAGATTGGCGATGAAAACCGGTAGGGCGAGCGGAAAGTCGACGGTGAGCACGCGCCGCAGCCGGGTGTAGCCAATGGCGTCGGCCGCGTCCAGGGTGTCCGCGGGCACCGAATCCAGCGCCGTCGGCACCGCTGTCACCAGCAGCGCCACCGAGTAGATGGTCAGGGCGATAACGACATTCAGCGGATCGATGACGCCGATGTTCAACAGCGGCGGCAGGATCACGAACAACGCCAGCGACGGAATCGTGTAGGCGATGCTGGCCGCCGTGGTGGTGACCCGCCGCAACCACCGCGCCCGATGCGCCAGTGCCCCGGCGGGAATCGCGATGGCCAGCCCCAACAGCAGCGGCACCAGCGCCAGATACAAGTGCGTGCGCGCGTATCCGGCGATCTCGTCGAAATTGTCGAGGAGGTACCTCACCTCGACTCCTCGAAGAAGACGCGATTGCGCTCGGCGTCCTCGGCCTCGCGCTGGCGGTGCAGCTGTTCGAGGACGTCGCGGGCGTAGAGCGCGCCCCGCACCGCGCCCGAATCATCGATGGCCACACCGATTTCCGAGGGCGAGGAGATCACGGCGTCGAGCGCCTGGCGCAGATCACCGCCGGGCGGGAAGAGCGAGCCGCCCGCGGCCACGCTGGCGGCGAGCTCATGCCCGGCGCGCACGCCCTCCACACCGGTGGTGTCGATCCAACCGAGGGGCTTCTTCGCCTCGGTGATGACCAGCCGCCATTCGCCCTTCTCCAGCCGGGTGCCGCGCACCTCCTCCGCCGTGATCGTCGAAAGCTCGTGCAGTGGAACGGCATCGGCGGGCCGGAAGGACAGCTCCCGGTAGCCGCGATCACGTCCCACGAATCCGGCCACGAAATCGGTTGCGGGCTGGGCGAGTACGGTCTGCGGCACATCGTGCTGCTGCAGGAATCCGCCGGGCCCGAAGACGGCGATGTGGTCGCCGAGCTTGATCGCCTCGTCGATATCGTGGGTCACGAAGACGATGGTCTTGCGCAATTCGGCCTGCAGCCGCAGCATTTCGTTCTGCAGTTCGGTGCGCACCACCGGGTCGACCGCGCTGAACGGCTCGTCCATGAGCAGGATCGGCGGATCCGCCGCCAGCGCCCGGGCCACACCCACGCGCTGCTGCTGACCACCCGAGAGCTGCGACGGATACCGCCCCGCCAGCCCGCGATCCAACCCGACGCGATCCATGACCTCCAATGCCGCCTTGCGGGCCGCGCGCCGGGACTGCCCGCGCAGCACCGGCACGGTGGCCACATTGTCGACCACCGTGCGGTGCGGCAGCAGCCCCGCGTTCTGGATCACATAACCGATGCCGAGCCGCAGCTTGACCGGGTCGATACGCGAAATATCCTGCCCGCCAACGGTGATCGTGCCCGCCGTCGGACTGATCATGCGGTTGATCATGCGCATGGAGGTCGTCTTGCCGCAGCCCGACGGCCCGACGAACACGGTGAACGAGCCGGATTCGATGCGCAGATCGAGCTGGTGGACGGCGGTGGTGCCGTCCGGATACGTCTTGCTGACGCCGCTGAATTCGATGTCGGACACCGTGTTCCCCTCCGTCAGGCGATCGGCTTGTCGAGCCCCTGCGCGCTCACCCACTGCTTGGCGGCCGCGGCGGGCTCGGTCTTGCTGCTGCCGGACACCGCGGTGTTCAGCGAGATCAGTTCGGCCGTGGTCAGTTTCGCCGAGACCGCGCCCAGCACCTTGGTCAGCTTGTCGCTCTTCTTGGCGCTGTTGTAGAGCGGCACCACGTTCTGCGGCGGGAAGTTGTGCTTCGGATCGGTCAGCACCACCAGGTTGTTGGTGGCGATGGCCGGGGAGGTGGTGAAGATGTCGGCCGCGGTGACCTGGCCGTCGACCAGCGCCTTCACGGTCGCGGGGCCGCCGCCGTCGGCGATCGGCACGAAGTTGGCGGTGGAGATGTCCAGGCCGTAGTTCTTCTTCAGACCCGGCAGGCCGCCCGGACGCTCGGAGAACTCCGCGGGCGCGGCCAGTTTCACCTCGGCCGAATGCGGGGCCAGGTCGGCGATGCTCTTCAGATTCCACTTGTCGGCGGTGGCCTTGGTGACCACGACCGCGTCGGAGTCCTCACCCGGCGCGGGGGCGCCGATGGCGAGCTGATCACCGAGTGCCTTGGTCAACGCCGCGTTCACCTCGTCGGGGGTGGTGGCGGTGCTGGACTTGTCCAGGTACTGCAGCAGGTTGCCGGTGTAATCCGGGATCAGGGAGATCGAGCACTGCTTCAGCGCGGGCACGTACGCCTCGCGGCTGCCGATGTTCAGCTTGGTGTCGATGCCGAAACCATTGGCGCGCAAGGCTTCCGCGTAGACGTCGGCGACGGTCTCGGATTCCGGGAAGTTGGCCGAGCCGACGGTGAGCTTATTGGTGTCGCCGCCGCAGTCGCCTCCGCCGCCGAGCGGATTCGATTTGGAGCCCCCGCAGGCGGACAGCGTCATGGCCGCGGCCAGCGCGACGGAGGCGGCGAGAATCCTGACGAGGGTTCGGGCGGTGCGCCTGCCGTCGGCGCGCGTGGTGGTGAGCGTGTGCACTGTCGTCCTTCCGAGCGGTGTGCGGCCAGGCGAGCGGGGCTACTTTCCACCCCGAAACAGACCTAACTGTCCATATTGCCTGTTCCATTCCTCGAACGTTGCCTACCCGGGGTTGGTTTCGGCATTTGGCGGATGGTGCCGCGCCATCCTGCCGGGGTCATCACTTTCCATAAGCGCTGCCACCCTGCGGAAGCACTGGGATCAGCCTGCGGCAGACTGTTGCGCGTGTCCGCCCGAACTGACTCCCTCGCGCGTCGCCTCTCGCGTCCACTGCTGGCCATCGCGGTGACCGCGGCCCTCGCCGCCTGCGGAAGTCACGAGACCGGGCCGGTTTTGACCGTGGGGGCGGGGGACTCGGCCGAGTCCATGATGATCGCCGAGATCTACGCGGGCGCGCTGGCGCGGACCGGGCTGCGCACCCAGACCAAGGAGCGGATGGGGCAGCGCACCGCGCTGTTCGCGGGACTGGACTCTAACGCCATCGCGCTGTTCGGGGATGTCAGCGGCGACCTGCTGGCCGCGCTCGACTCCACCTCGATGGTCACCAAGCCGGAGGAGGTCAATGCGGCGGTGTCCAAGGCGCTTCCGGAAGGTGTGATCGATTCCGATCCCGCCGATGGCACCGACCTGCGGCCCACCGTGGTCGCCGCCTCCGCCAGTTCGGACCTCCCGTCCTCGCTGAAGGATCTCGGACCGCGGTGCGAGGGACTGACCATCGGCATCACCACCGGGCCGCCGCTGGACGCCCTGCGCGCGCCGCTGGATCCCATCCGGGACGTCCTGAACCCCCTGCGCAGCGTGTATCACTGCGAGTTCGCGCACGCGGTGACCTATTCGACCGACGCCACGCTGCGAAAGGCGCTCTCCGACGGGGAGATCCAGCTCGCCGTGCTGGCCGGGCCGCCGTCGTTCCTGCCCGACGGCGGCGTCGATCTGACCCCGCTCGCCGACCCGGACTACGCCTTCCGCGCCGCGAGCGTGCTCCCGGTCCTGCGCAAGGGCGCGCTCACCGACCAGCAGATCCGCAAGCTCAATTATGTTGCGGGCGAACTCACCACGACCGACTTCGCCGATATGGTGCACCAGGTGCGCGATCAGGGCGCGGTGCCGGCCTCGGTCGCCCGCGACTGGCTCGACGCGCATGCGCTCTGAGCCCTCGCTTCTCCTCGAACCGGGGGAGGGCTCCCCGATCGGGGCACACCGATCGGTTCGGACGGGTAACCTGAACTGATCATCCATGCCGTCCCGTCGATCCGGGGAGGACGAGGCATGTCGAAGCGTATTCGCTACCGATCGATTACCCCCTGGGCACTGAAAGCCCTTGCGCTGTGCGCACTTACGGTGCTCGCGGTGGGCGCGTGCGGGGTCTCGGGCAAGGAACCCAAGACCACCCACGTCACCACCGCCGCCGGAGCGGACACCGCGCTCACCCAGGCCGTCACCGACGTCTATCAGAAGTTCTTCGACGGCGGCACGTCCGCCGATCAGAAGATCGCGCTGCTGGAGAACGGGCAGGCGTTCGCCGACACCATCAAGGCGCAGGCCGATACGCCGATTGCCAAGGGCACCAAGGCGACCGTGTCGAGCGTGACCGCCGCGGGCTCCGATCACGCGGACGTGGTGTTCACGGTGTCGCTGAACGGCACTCCGGCACTGCAGGATCAGCCGGGCAGCGCCGTGCTCGCCGCCGGGACGTGGAAGGTGGCGGCCGCGACCTTCTGCAATCTGCTCTCGCTCGAGACGCAGGGCAAACCACCCGCACCGTGCGCGGCCGGGTCGGTCGTGCCGACCAGCTGACCTGCTGGAACGGCCTGACATGCTAAGGACCGCGCAGAGGCCGCGCATCGCCCTGGCCACCGTCACGGCGGTGCTGTTCGTGACCTTCCTGGACACCACGGTCGTGAGTGTCACGCTCGGGAACGTCCAGTCCGATCTGCACGCGGGCGTGGTGTCGCTGCAGTGGGTCGTGAACGCGTACACGCTGGTGTTCGCGAGCCTCATGCTGACCGCCGGATCGCTGGGCGACCGGTGGGGGCGCAAACGCGTAATGATCACGGGGCTGGCGGTTTTCGCGGCGGGCTCGGTGCTGTCCGCGCTCGCGCCGACGGTGGCGGTGCTCATCGCGGGCCGGGCGGTCATGGGTCTGGGCGCGGCGGCCTCCGAGCCGGGCACGCTGTCGGTGATCCGGCACGTGTTTCCGGATCGCGCCGAACGTGCTCGCGCACTGGGTGCCTGGGCGGCCGTGTCAGGTCTGGCGCTCGCGCTCGGACCGGTCATCGGCGGCGTCCTGGTCGGGGCCTTCGGCTGGCGTTCGGTGTTCTGGTTCAACCTGGCCGTGGCCGCCGTGGTGCTGGCCGCCGCCCTGCGCTACGTGCCCGAATCCGCCGACCCGCAGCCGGGTCCGGTCGATCTGGCCGGATTCGTCACGGGCTCGGCGTTTCTCGGCTGCGTGATCTACGCGGGCATCTCGGGGGAGGAGTCCGGCTACGGCGCGGCCTCGGTGGTCACCCTGTTCGTCCTCGGCGGCATCGCCTGCGCCGCCTTCCTGGTCATCGAATCGCGTGCCCGCAACCCGATGTTCGACTTCCACTACCTGAAACGCCCCATGGTGCGCAGCGCCCTGATCGTCGCCTTCGCCGTCTACTTCGGCATCTTCTCCATCTTCTTCTTCACCGCGCTGTATCTCCAAGAGGTGGTGGGCTATTCGGGCTGGCGCACCGCCGCGGTCTTCGCCCCCATGGCCGCCGCCATCATCCTCGGCGCCCTCTACGCGGGCTACTGGGTGGCCCGCCGCGGCTCCCGCACCCCCATGGTCACCGGCTGCCTACTCGGCGCGGCAGGCATCCTCCTGACCCGCCAAATGCTGAGCGTCACACCGGAATTCGGCCCCCTGGCCCTCGCGCTGGCCCTGGCCGGACTGGGTTTCGGCATAGCCGTTGTCCCCCTGACCTCGGCGGTCCTCTCCGGCGTCCCCGCCGAACACTCCGGCATGGCCGCCGCCGCCACCAACACCATGCGCCAGGTCGGCGCGGTCGTCGGCGTAGCCGCCCTCGGCTCCCTGGTGAACTCCTTCCTGAATTCCGACCTCACCGACCGCCTCAACCAATTGGGCATCCCCGCCAACTTCCAATCGATAGTCATCGACGCCATAGAAACCGGCAAGGTCCCCACCGGCGGCGACGCCGCCGCCTCGGCCGCCTACGGCCCCATAGTCGACAACGTCATCCACGCCACCTACGCCGCCTTCCACCGAGGCCTCGACGTAGCCCTGGAAGTCTCCGCCGCCCTGATCCTCCTGGCCGCCCTCCTAACCCTGATCACTTCCCGCGGCGACCACTCCGGCTACGAATACGAGACCTAGCGTCACTGTTGCAGGGCCGCAGTCAAATCCGCGTTGAGGGCTAGGGCGGGGAGGGAGGCTACGAGCATGTCTACGAGGGCTTCGCGGGTTATGGGTTGGTCGTGGAGCCAGGTGAGGACTACTTCCTCGACGAAGGCGATCCAGCCTCGGATGGCCAGGGAGAGGCGGGGGTGGTCGGGGTCGTCCGGGGGGATGGGGGCTTCGGAGAGGATGCGGTCGGCGGTGGCCTGGCGGGCGTCGGCGACGAGTTCGGCCATTTCGGGGCGGGCGCTGACGGGGCCGCGAAGTAGGGCGTGGTAGCCGGAGCTGTTCTCGCTGACGTAGTCGATGTAGCGCTCGATGGCGTCGCGCAGCATGGAGAACAGGTCCAGATTGCGGTCGGGGGCGGTGCGTTCGAGGAAGTCGGCGTTGGCCTGGCGCACGATGGCGACCTGGAAGTCCTGTTTGGAGGAGAAGTAGTGGAACAGCAGGCCGCGCGAAATGCCCGCGCGGTCGGCGATCTCGGTGACGGAGATGTCGTCGAGATCGCGTTCGCGCAGCATTTCCACCCCGAGTGTGATGAGCTGCTGGCGGCGCTCGGCCGGGCTCAGGCGCACGCGTTTGCCATTCGGCGCTGGAGCCGAGTCGTCCGGTCTGCTCACGCTGCGCTCCTTGGTCACGGGTCCACTTTACTGAACATGAGTCAATACTGTTGACTGGTGCTCAATAAGACCCTACGCTGAGTTATATGAGTCGCAAGGTTACAGACAATGCTGTCCGCAACGGCGCTGCTCGGGAAGCCAATGGTGCTGCTCGGGACGCTCGGCACGCCCACGTGATCATCGTCGGCAGCGGATTCTCGGGCCTGGGCCTGGCCATTCGGCTGAGCCAGCAGGGCCGCACCGATTTCCTCGTGCTCGAGCGCGGGAACGATGTCGGCGGCACCTGGCGCGACAACACCTACCCGGGCGCGGCCTGCGACGTGCCCTCGCAGCTGTACTCGTACTCGTTCGCACTCAATCCGGAATGGTCGCGCTCGTTCTCCAAGCAGCCGGAGATCCAGCGCTACATCCAGGGCGTGGCCGACCAGTACCAGGTGCGTGACAAGCACATCTTCGACTGCGAGATGACCGGCGCGCAGTGGAACGCCGAGGCCGCCCGCTGGGAGATTCAGACCAGCCAAGGGCCCTTCACCGCCGACATCCTGGTCTCCGCGGTCGGCGCGCTGTGCGAGCCCAACCTGCCGGACATCAAGGGCATCAACGACTTCCAGGGCGAGATCTTCCACTCCGCCCGCTGGAACCACGACTCCGACCTGACCGGCAAGCGCGTCGCCGTCATCGGCACCGGCGCCTCCGCCATCCAGATCGTCCCCAGCATTGCCCCGAAGGTCGCGCACCTGGACGTCTACCAGCGCACCGCCCCCTGGCTGCTGCCGCGTGTGGACCGCGAATACCTGGGCCCGGAGAAGTTCGCGCTCAAGCACATTCCGGCGCTGCGCGCGCTCTACCGCGCGGGCATCTACGCCTCCCGCGAGACCCAGGTGATCGGCCTGGCCAAATTCCCGCCCGCCATGCTGATCCTCGAATCCATCGCCCGCGCCAAGCTTTTCGCCGAGGTGCGCGATCCGGAGCTGCGTCGCAAGGTCACCCCGAGCTTCCGCATCGGCTGCAAGCGCATGCTCATCTCCAACGAGTACTACCCGGCCCTGAGTCGCGACAATGTCGATGTGGTGACCGACGGCATCAAGGAGATCCGCGCGAATTCCGTGGTCGCCAAGGACGGCACCGAGCGCGAGGTCGACGCCATCATCGTGGCCACCGGCTTCCACGTCACCGACTCGCCGGTCTACGACACCGTTTCCGGGCGCGACGGCCGTACCCTGGCCGAGGTCTTCGACGCCATCGGGCAGCAGGGCTACAAGGGTTCGGCCATCCACAACTACCCCAATATGTTCTTCATGCTGGGGCCGAACGTGGGTCTGGGCCACACCTCCATGGTTTTCATGATCGAATCGCAGATCAACTACATCGCCGACGCGATCGCGCAGTTCGACAAGCTGGGCCTGCGCACCGTCGAAGTCCGCAAGGACGTGCAGGACGAATTCAATACCGAACTGCAGCGCAAGCTCGAGGGCGCGGTGTGGAGCACCGGCGGCTGCGCCTCCTGGTATCTCGACAAGCACGGCAACAACACCACCCTGTGGCCGGACTTCACCTTCCGGTTCCGTAGCCTGCTCGAACACTTCGACGTCTCGGCCTACGACACGACCACCGAGCGTGTCGCCCAGGCCGTCTAGTCCAAACCCCATCGACCGAAAGCGGTAATCGTGAGCAACGACGCTTACTTCAAGGACAAGGTCTGCGTGATCACCGGCGCGGGTTCCGGCATCGGCCGCGCGCTGGCGGAGAACCTGGCCCGGCGCGGCGCGCACCTGGCGCTGTCCGACATCGACGCCGAGGGTCTCGCTGAAACCGTGAAGCGGTGCGAGAAGTACGGCGGCAAGATCAAGTCCGATCGGCTCAATGTGGCCGAGCGGGAATCGGTGCTGCTCTACGCCGACGAGGTGAACAAGCACTTCGGCAAGGTCAACCAGATCTACAACAACGCCGGTATCGCCCACCACGGCGATGTCCTCGACACCTCCTTCAAGGACGTCGAGCGCATCATGGACGTCGACTTCTGGGGAGTCGTCAACGGCACCAAGGCCTTCCTGCCGTACCTCATCGAATCCGGTGCGGGCCACGTCGTGAACATCTCCAGCCTCTTCGGCCTGATCGCGGTGCCGGGCCAAAGCGCCTACAACGCGGCCAAGTTCGCGGTGCGCGGCTTCACCGAGGCGCTGCGCCAGGAGATGCTCATGAACGGCACGCCGGTCAAGGTCACCTGCGTGCACCCGGGCGGCATCAAGACCGCGGTGGCCCGCAATGCCACCGTCGCCGAGGGCCTCAACCAGCAGAACCTGGCCGCCCTGTTCGACTCCAAGCTGGCCATGCACACCCCGGAAATGGCCGCGCAGACCATTACCGAGGCGGTCCGCAAGGGCCATGGTCGGGTGCTGATCGGCTGGGAGGCCAAGGCGCTGGACCTGTTCGTGCGCACCACCGCCTCGTACTATCAGCGCATTTCAGCCGTGGTGCAGAAGCGCTTCCTGCCGTAAGGATTTCCCGGTCATGCCCGATGTGACACCGCGGCCGTTCGATCTGACGCTGCCGTTGCCGGTGGCTCGCGCCGCGCTCGGTCCGGTCTTCCGGATCATGCTCAACCATCGCCTGCCGTTCAGTGTCCAACGGGCACTGATGAATTGGGGCGCACCGGCCCAGCGCGGACCCCGCGGCGTCCACGTGGAGCGCTTTCGACTGGGCGGTCGCCCGGCCGAGCGCGTGACGGTGGGTCCGGTGTCGGATGCCGCCACCGTGCTGTACCTGCACGGCGGCGGCTACACCGTCGGCTCACCCGCCACCCACCGCGCCCTCGCCGCCTTCCTGGCCCGCGAAACCGGTTGCGCCGTCCAGGTTCTGGACTACCGGCTGGCTCCCGAGCATCCGTTCCCGGCCGCCCTCGAGGACGCCGAGGCCGCATTCCTGGAGTTGGTTTCCCTGGGCTACCGGCCGGAACGCATTGCGGTGGCGGGTGATTCGGCCGGGGGCGGGCTCTCGCTCGCCCTGGCCGAACGGCTGCGGGACCGGCACGCCATGATCCCGGCCGCGCTCGGGCTGATCGCACCGTGGGGCGACCCCAACGAGGTGCCCGCCCGCGCTCGCGATCTGGTCATCAACCGGCCGTGGTCGCGGGCCTGCGCCGCGGCCTACCTGGGCGCGGGCGACGGTTCGGACACCGGCTACGCCCCGCTGCTCGGCGACCTGCACGGCCTGCCGCCCACCTACGTCCAGGCCGATCGAGACGAGTTGCTGCACGACCAGTGCACCCGCCTGGTCGCCGGACTGCGGGCGGCCGGGGTGCCCACCGAATTCACCGAGACCGAGGGTCTCTGGCATGTGTCCCAATTGCAGGCCGGCCTGGTCGGCTCGGCCGCGCGGATCACGATCGAGCTCGGCGAGTTTCTGCGACGGGCCCTTCGACCTGCGCAAAGCCGGTCAATAGGATAGGGACAACACACAACGCGGGGCGGTGCGGAAACCGATTCGGACGGTCCGCCGGGAGGTACCTGTGCGCGTGGCGTAAATTACCGGCGAGTAAACCCACTGTGGAAGGGCAGCGATGCGAGAGTTCGAAGTCCCGGCTACCTACACCATCCCGGAAACCGCGAACATGTCGGACGGCGCGTTCCGGCATGCGGAGCAGACGCCCGATCTGGTCGTCTTCAACACCCCGGACGGTAAGGGCGGCTGGAACGACGTCACGGCGACCGAATTCGCCAAGGCCGTGACCGACGTGGCGAAGGGTCTCATCGCCTCGGGCATCGAACTCGGTGACCGCGTCGCCATCATGGCCGCCACCAGCTACGAGTGGGTCGTGCTGGACTTCGCCATCTGGGCCGCGGGCGGCTGCACCGTCGCCATCTTCGACAGCTCCTCGGCCGAGCAGGTGCGCTGGATCCTGTCGGACTCCGGCACCAAGGCCATCGTCGTCCAGAACGACAAGCACCGGGCCACCGTCGCGGAAATCGAAGGCGGACTGCCGGATCTGAAGGAAGTCCTGCAGATCGACAAGCAGGCGATCGCCGAACTGGTCACCCGCGGCAAGGACCTCGACGACGCCGTCGTGCACGAGCGCCGCGCCCAGGTGCAGGCCGCCTCCCCGGCGACCCTCATCTACACCTCCGGCACCACCGGACGCCCCAAGGGCGTCATGCTCTCGCACTCCAACCTCTACGCCGAATCGGCCGCGGACCGCTCCGCCATGAGCGAGTTCCTGCAGCCCGGCCGCAAGTCGCTGCTGTTCCTGCCGCTGGCCCACGTCTTCGCCCGCGCGGTCGCGCTGGCCGCCTTCGACGCCGGTGTCACCGTCGCCCACACCTCGGACTGGTCCACGCTGGTCGACCAGTTCGGCCAGTACAAGCCGAATTTCATCCTCTCGGTGCCGCGCGTGTTCGAGAAGGTATTCAACGGCGCGAAGCAGAAGGCGCACGACGGCGGCAAGGGCAAGATCTTCGACTACGCCACCGAGATCGCCATCCAGTACAGCCAGTCGCTGGAGAAGGGCGGCCCCGGCCTGCTGCTCAAGCTGCAGCACACCGTGCTCGACAAGCTGGTGTTCAGCAAGCTGCGCGAGGCCATGGGCGGACAGTGCTCCTCGGCCGTCTCCGGTGGCGGACCGCTGGGTTCGCGCCTGGGCCACTACTTCCGGGGCGCGGGCGTCACCATCTACGAGGGCTACGGTCTGACCGAGTCCACCGCTGCCGTCAGTGTGAACACGCCCAAGTTCATCAAGGTCGGCTCGGTCGGCCGCCCGTTGCCCGGCCACGGCGCGAAGGTCGCCGAGGACGGCGAGCTGCTGATCCGCGGCCCGGTCGTGTTCGCCGGCTACTGGAAGAACGAGGACGCCACCCGCGACGCCTTCGACGCCGACGGCTGGTTCAAGACCGGCGACCTGGGCGCCATCGACGACAACGGCTTCATCTCCATCACCGGCCGCAAGAAGGAAATCCTGGTCACCGCGGGCGGCAAGAACGTCTCCCCGACCATGCTCGAGGATTCACTGCGCCAGCACCCGCTGATCAGCCAGGTCATGGTGGTCGGCGACGGGCAGCCGTTCATCGGCGCGCTCATCACCCTCGACCAGGACACCCTCCCGGCGTGGCTGGAGCGCAACGGCATTGGCGCGGACACCCCGATCGAGCACGTCATCGAGAACCCGGCCCTGGTCGCCGAGATCAATGACGCGGTCGCGGCCACCAACAAGCTGGTCTCGCACGCCGAGGCGATCAAGAAGATCCGCATCCTGCCGGTCGACTGGACCGAGGAGGGCGGCGAGCTGACGCCGAAGCTCTCGCTCAAGCGGGCGGTGGTCATGAAGAAGTACGCGGCGGACGTCGACGCGATCTACAACTCCTGAGGGAGTTGCGGAGGATTCGGGGGCCCAGCCCCCGAACCCCCGGGTGAAATCATGAGGGGCGTACGGGTTTCCCGTGCGCCCCTTCGCCATTCAGGCCGTGGGCAGGCGGTCGAGGAAATCGGCGATGAGTGGGGCGATTTCGGAGACGTGGGTTTCGAGGGCGAAGTGGCCGGTGCCGAACAGGTGCAGTTCGGCATCGGGGAGATCCGCCAGGTAGGCGTGTGCGCCGGGCTCGGGGAAGAAGGGGTCGTTGGAGCCCCAGGCGATGAGCGTCGGGGGAGTGTATTTGCGCAGCCAGGACTGCCATTCGGGGTAGCGGGCGACATTGGACTTGTAGTCGAAGGCCAGTGCCACCTGGGCCTCCTTGCGGCCGGGGAGGTCCAGGTAGTGCTGGTCCAGGGTCCAGGCGTCGGGGTCGAGGAGGGTGGGGTCGGGGACGCCGGTTTCGTATTGGCCGCGCGTGCCTTCCAGCGTGAGCAGGCCGCGTACGACATCCTCATCGCCCTCGTGGTCGGGGCGTAGGGCGACGAAACCCCGTGCGGCTTCGGACAATCCGGCCTCGTACGCATTGCCGTTCTGGATGACCAAGCCGTTGATCCACTCAGGGTGACGGGTGGCCACGCGCAGGCCGATGGGTGCGCCGAAGTCGAAGATGTACATGGCGAAGCGGGACAGGCCCAGACGCTCGACGAAGCCCTCGGTGATATCGGCCAGACGGTCGAAGCCGTAGTCGAAATCCGCGGGCGCGATGGTGTTTCCGAAGCCCGGATGGTCGGGGGCGATGAGCCGGTAGCGGTCGCCCAACGCGTCGATGAGGCGGCGGAACTGGTGCGAGGCGGTGGGAAAACCGTGCAGTAGCAACAGCACCGGAGCGTCCGGGCGGGTGGGGACGGACTCGCGGTAGAAGACCTCGACGCCGTCGACCTCGAGGCGACGGTGCTGGACGCGGGGCAGGCTGCTCATGGCTCACATGCTTTCAGTAGGCGATGATGCGTTAGTTCTACGACAACCTTGACTAACGTGTCAATGGCCTCATGTACCATTAGAAGCGTGGCTGATCTCGAACCCTTGATCGGTGAACCCCTCGCCTTGGACCTGGTGAACACCCGGCCCCTCGGTGCCGACCTGCTGGAAACCCCCGCGCAGCTGGCGGATTGGCTGCGCCGGGAAGCCGACCGGCTGCCCGAGCCGCCGCCCGCCCACCCCACCGCCCGCGATCTGGCCGCCGTCCGCGATGTGCGTGAACACCTTTCCGCGGCCCTGGACGCCCTCCTGCACGGCCGCCGCCCGCCCGCCGCCGCGCTGCGCGGACTCACCGCCGCGCAATCGGCCGCCCCCGCCATCCGCCGCCTGGACTGGAACGGCGACACCATCGTCGAAACCACTGCGCGTCTTGGTGATCCGGGCACCCGCCTGGCCGCTCACCTGGCCGACGCCGCCGCGACCCTGCTCACCGATCCCGCGGTCGCCCGAATCAGACAGTGTGCTGCGCAGGACTGCGTCATGCTGTTTCTGCCCGCCCATCCCCGACGCCAATGGTGCTCACCCGATCGCTGCGGCAATCGCGTCCGCGTGGCGCGCTACTACCAGCGGCACAAGGCGGCCGACTGATAGCGCGGTGAATCACTCCGGCCCGGGGCGTCCCGGTTGCCTGCGCGCGAACCGCTCGGCCGCCATCTCGCGAAAACGACCGGCCGCCAACGGGAGATACGCGTCCTCGCGCCAGCACACGTGCAGGGTGCGGCGGCAGTAGACGTCGTCGATGTGCAGCCAGGCGACCGGCGGCCCCGGGTACTCGCTGGCCATGCTCGGCAGCAGGCCGACGCCGAATCCGGTGGCGACGAGATTGCGGATCGCCGCCGGTTCGTCGCCCTCGCAGGCGATGTTCGGGCGCAGCCCGGCCCGGCAGAAGACGCGGTCGAGGACCCGGCGCTGCCAATAGTCGGGCGACGTGGTGATGAAGGGCTCGTCTGCGAGCTCCGCGACGCTGACCCGATCCCGTTGCGCGAGCGGGTGCCGGGGCGAAACCGCCAGCAGCACTTCCTCGTCCAGCAGTTCGCGGACGGCGATGCCGGGTTCGGCGATCGGCCGCGACACCAGTCCGAGGTCGATCTCTCCCGCCATGAGCCGGGCCACGACCTGTTCGGTGGTGCCGGAGAACAGCTGCACCCGCACCCCCGGATACGCCTGCACGAAGTCGGCGACCACATGCTGAACGACCATCAGATTCTCCGCGCCGACCGCCACCGACCCCCGTTCCTCCTCGGCGAGATCCGCGAGTTCCCGACGCGCGCTGTCGAGTTCGTCCAGGGCGCGGTCCACCCGCGCCAGGAAGGCCGTCCCGAATCGATTGAGCCGCAGCCTGCGACCCTGTCGATCGAACAGCGGCACCCCGAGTTCGCTCTCCAACCGGGTGATGGTGCGGCTCAGCGACGGCTGCGCGACCCGCAGTTCCTCGGCGACCCGGGTGATGTTCTCGGTGCGTGCGACCAGCCGGAAGTACCGCAGCTGCAACAGGTCCATACATATAACTCTAGAGGCATTGCGGTATAGCGATTTTGGTCGTGGAAGCTATCAATCAACGCTCCTACCGTTCGAGTATGACCGCTCTGCACCCCGCCGAACCGGTGACCACCGCCGCCGCGGCCCCGGCCGCGCGCAACCCGTGGCTCACCATGATCGCCATTACCGGCGGCCAATTCCTGGCCGTCCTGTCCACCACCGTGATCAGCGTGGCCCTGCCGACCATCGGCCGTGACCTGCACGCGAGCCCGACCGCCACCGAATGGATCGTCAACTCCTACGTGCTCGTCTACGCCAGCCTGCTCATGCTCAGCGGCGGCCTCGGCGACCGCTACGGCCGCAAGGGCGTATTCCTCACCGGCATGGTCGTCTACGGGCTCGGCGCACTCGTCGCCGGGTTGGCGCCGAACCTGCCGATCCTGGTGGCGGGCCGAGTGATCCAGGGCATCGGCCCCGCGCTCCTGGTGCCGACGGGGCTGGCCATACTGCGCGCGTCGTTCCCGGACGAGCGGGAGCGGGCCATGGCGATCGGCACCTTCTCGACCGCGTCGGGCCTGTCGCTGGCCCTGGGGCCGGTGATCGGCGGCATCGTGGTGAACGGGCTCGGCTGGCGCTGGGTGCTGCTGCTCAATGTGCCGCTGGTCGCCGTGTTCGCCGCGGTCTCGGTGCTGGTCGTGCCGCGCCTGCCGCGTCCGTCGGTGAGTGGCCGATTCGATTGGCAGGGAGCGGTTTTGACCATGGTCGCCGTCTCGGCGCTGTCGTTCGGCCTGATCGAGGGCCGGGCACGCGGCTGGCACTCGACCCCGATCCTGGCCGCATTCCTCGGCGCGGCAATCGCTTTCGCGGCCTTCGCGCTCTGGGAGCGACACCACGCCGACCCGCTGGTCGACCTCGACCTGTTCCGCAGCCGCCACTTCACCGCGGCGAACTCGGCGGGCCTGATCGCCTTCTTCGCCTTCATCGGACTGATCGTCTACCTCAGCGCGTATTTCCAACAGGTGCAGGGACATTCGGCGGTTCGCGCCGGATTCGACGTGTGCGCCATCGGCGTCGCCTTCGCCGCGGCCACCCCGATCTCCGGACGCCTGGTGGGCCGGGTCGGTGCGCGCCCGCCCATGGTGGCCGGGCTCGCGGTGGCCGGCCTCGCCACCCTCGGCCTGCTCAGCGTGCATGCCGACACCGGGCTCGGTTCGATCTGGTGGCTGTTGGCGCTCGGCGGCTTCGGCATCGGGCTGTGCCTGACACCGATGACCGCGACCGCGCTGGCCGCCGTGCACCCGCACCGGGCGGGCATGGCGTCCTCGGTGCACAACGCGCTGCGACAGCTCGGACAGGTGCTCGGCGTCGCCGTATTGGGGACGCTGGTCTACACGGGACCCGCGCCGGCCATGGGCGGACTCCACAATGCGTTCCTGCTGGCGGGTGGAAGTCTGCTGGTCATGGCCGTGATCGCGGCGATCGCGCTGCGCGGCGACGCGGCCGGAGCGGAACGACCCTGACCGACCGGGCGTCACGGTTCCGTAATTTCCCGATCGGGTTCACGGGCAGACCCGCGCAGTAGGGTCGGATTCGTGGCCGATCGGGAATTGCGCATTGCCGCGGGAATAGTCGCCGGTGGGGTCACGCTCGGCGTGGCCGAAGTGGTGTCGGTGCTGGTCAGCCCCGACAGCACGCCCCTACAGGCGGTCGGGGCGTGGATCGTCGACCACACCCCCGACGGGTTCCGCGAATGGGTGATCGGGCTGGTCGGGACGAATGACAAACTGCTGCTGTTCGTCTCGATGGGTGTGGTCGCCTTCGTGCTGGCCGGTATCGCCGGGGTCGTCGAACGCGAGCGGCGGCCGTTCGGGTCGGTGCTGTTCGCGGTTTTCGGGCTGCTGTCCATGCTCGCCGCGCTGGGGCGGCCCAATGCCGCGTGGACCTGGGCGCTGCCGGCGCTGCTCGGCATGATCGCCGGAATCCTGCTGCTGCGCGGGCTGATCGAGAAGATCACCCGGCTCGACGCGGGGGCCGGGGAGGACATGTCCGTCGAACGGCGGCAGGTCATGCGCGGGCTGCTCGTCGCGGGCGGGGCGGCGCTGGTCGGCGGTGTCGCCGGGCGGCTCATCGGCTTGCGGTCCCGCGACGTCTCGGCCGAGCGCGCCGATGTGCGACTGCCGACCCCGAGCGAACCGGAGCCGTCGGTGGAACCCGGTGCGGACCTGAGAATTCCGGGCCTCACGCCCTACCTCACCTCGAACTCCGACTTCTACCGCATCGACACCGCGCTCACCGTGCCGCAGGTCAGCAAGGACGACTGGTCGCTGCGCATCCACGGCATGGTCGATCGCGAGATCCGGCTCACCTACGCCGATCTCGCCGCCAAGACCCCCATCGAGCGACTGGTCACCCTGGCCTGCGTCTCCAATCCCGTTGGCGGCGACCTGATCAGCAATGCCCGCTGGCTCGGATACCCGCTCAAGGAGCTGATCGAGGCGGCCGGACCGCATCCCGACGCCGATATGGTGCTCTCCCGCAGCGTCGACGGCTTCACCGCGGGCAGCCCCCTGGCCGTGCTCACCGACGGCCGCGACGCCATGCTGGCCGTCGGCATGAACGGCGAACCGCTGCCCACCGCGCACGGCTATCCCGCCCGCCTGGTGGTGCCCGGGCTCTACGGTTACGTCTCCGCCACCAAGTGGGTATCCGAATTGGAGATCACCAGATTCGATCGCGCCGAGGCGTTCTGGACCCGGCGCGGTTGGTCCGCCTACGGGCCCATCAAGACCGAATGCCGCATCGACGTGCCGCGCAACCACATCACCACCCCGCCCGGCAAGATCACCATCGCGGGCGTGGCCTGGGCGCAGCACCGCGGCATCAAGGGCGTGGAAATCCGCGTCGACCAAGGCGACTGGCAGCCCGCCCGCCTGGCCGTCGCCCCCTCCATCGACACCTGGGTGCAGTGGTCCTACGACTGGGACGCCACCGCCAGCGGCCTGCACACCATCTGGGCCCGCGCCACCGACGGCACCGGCGCGACGCAGACCGACAAACAGCAGGACGTCGTCCCCGACGGCGCGACCGGATACCCCTCCCTCACAGTGCGAATCGGCTGAGAACCCACCCCGGCCGCGCGGCCGGTCGCGCACGGCGCGCCGATGGTGCGCGGGGGAAAGTTCCGAACGGCTCGTTTGTCGGCGCGGGCGGTTTAGGATCGGCGCGGCACGTCGCCCAGTTCGCCCGTCCAGGAGCCGAGGGAGCGCGCATGACCGGAGTACTCGAGTGGGCGCGGGCGGAAAACCTGCAGCCCGAACCGATCACGCTCGACGTCTGGAAGAAGCTACCCCGCGACTTCTGCCGCCTGGTGGAGGTCGTGAACGGCGATGTGGTGCGCGCCGAATCGCAACCGCTCGCGCACCGCAATGCCGCCCGCCGCCTGGCCTCCATGCTCGAGGCCGCCGCGGAACACCACATGAGCCGCTACAACGACGGGTGGCTCTACGTCGGCGTCGACCAGGACGTGCTGCTGTGGGAACACCCGCGGGTCACCGTCCGCCGTCCCGACGTGGTGCTGTTCTCCTGTGCCCCAGCCGATGTCGGGCCCCTGCAGGCCCCGCGGGTGAAGATCGCCATCGAGGTGGTGTCCCCGGCCACCGAGCGCGTCGACACCGCCGACAAGCTGGCCGAGTACGCGCTGGCCGGAATCCCTTGGTACTGGCTGGTCTACATGGATCGCGACCGGGTGCACGCCATCCAGACCCATGTGCTGGTGCTCGGCCAGTACCGCCTGCACCGCCGCCTGACGTCGTTCGTGGGCGAGACGCTGGTCGACATGCCCATCGAGATCCGCGTGGATTGGACGCGCCTCATCGGGCTGATTCTCTGACACTCCGCCGCGACACTCGAAAAGCGCCGCCCACCGGGAGATCCGGGCGGACAGCGCTTTTCATCGAAGCGGCAGGTCAGTGCGCGCCGATATCGGCCTTCGCCATATCGTCGGTCCGACCACCCGCCGACTTGCCGTGCCCGACGAACAGCGCCGAGGCGACGACGCCGATCAGCAGGATCGCCGCGGGCAGATACATGGACTGGCTCAGCGCGGTGCTGATCTTCTCCAGCAACGGATCCCGCACCTCGGCGGGCAGATCGTGCAGGCTCCTGCCGCCTGCGCCCTCGCCGATCGGACCGCTCTGCAGGCCCTGCGCCGAGATGCGCGCCGTGAGCAGCGCGGAGATGGCGGCCGAACCCAGCACCGAACCGACCTGTCGGGTCGTGTTGTAGACGCCCGCGCCCGCACCGGCCTGCTGCACCGGCAGGTTGTGCGTCGCGGTGGAAGCCAACGGAGCCCAGATGCAGGCGTTCGCGATACCGGCCAAGCCGCCCACGATCATGAAGATCGCGATCGACCCGTCCGGCTTCATCAACGCCGCGAACCCGAACAGCGTCGCCGCGAAGATCGCGAATCCGACGGTCGGAATGACCCGCGGCGCGACCTTGTCCGAGATCTTGCCGATGATCGGCGCGAACACACCCGTCAGGATCGCCATCGGCGCGAACACCAGCGCCGAACGCGTCGGTGACATGTCGTGCACCTGCTGTAGATAGAAGTAGGCGGGCACGAACACACCCGTCACCGCCGCACCCATGGCGGCGATGGCCAGGTTCGACAGCCCGAAGTTGCGATCCTTGAACAGGCTCAGCGGCACCAGCGGCTCACCGGTATTGGTGGCCTGGTTCCAGATGAACAGCCCCAGCACCACCACACCGGCGATGATCATGGACCAGATCCAGGCGTTCCAGTGGTGGGTGTTGCCCTCCTGGATGCCGAAGACCAACAGGAACATGCCGATGGCCGAGAGTGCCACGCCGACCAGATCGAACTTGTGCTCGTGCGTGGGCAGCGACGGGACCAGCCAGAACGCCAGCGCGAAGGCGATGATGCCGATCGGCACGTTCACGTAGAAGATCCACTGCCAGCCCTGCCAGTCCACCAGCACGCCGCCCAGGATCGGGCCGACCAGCGTCGCGAGTCCGGCCACGCCGCCCCACAGGCCCATGGCCGCGCCGCGCTTGTCGGGCGGGAAGGTGCGGGTGATGACGGCCATGGTCTGCGGCGTCATCAGCGCCGCGCCCAGGCCCTGCACGGCGCGCGCCGCGATCAGCATGTCGATGCTGGTCGACTCGGCGCACCACAGCGAGGCCAGGGTGAACACGGCCAGGCCGACGAGATAGACGTTCTTGGGGCCGAAGCGATCTCCGAGTCGACCGGTGACCAGCAGCGGCACCGCGTAGGTGAGCAGATAGGCCGAGGTCACCCAGATGACGCTGGAGACATCGGCGTTCAGGTCCTTCATGATCGCCGGATTGGCCACCGCGACGATGGTCATGTCCAGCAGGATCATGAAGAACCCGACGACCAGCGCGTATAGCGCCAGCCACGGATTGCGTTGAGTAGTCATGGATTCCGATTCCTGTCTCGGAAGGGCGACCGAAGAGGGCCACCGGGAAGGTCAGTGATGGGCGAACCGCCGGGGCGGCGGTGGTGAGTTATCTGGCACCACCCCTCCGGACGGCGGCGATGTCCTCGTCGGTGAGGGCCGCGGCCCAATCGGAGCCCATGGTCGCGGCGGGCTGCGTGCGGCGTTCGCCGGTCTCGGGGCAGAAGTCCTCCCAGTCCAGCTCGCCGCCGCGCAATTCGGCGATGAAGCTGTGCAGCCATTCGACCTCCGCGGCCTGCACCGCGCGCACGTAGTCGATCTCGATCCAGAAGCGCCGGGGCACCTGCCGGGCCGAGACCATCGCGCGCAGCGCGTCGAGCTCGGCGATGCGGCTTTCGATCCAGGTGACGCGTTCGCGCATGAGCGCGACGACATCGTCCACGGGGAGATTGTGCGCCTCGGCCAATGCCACCGGAAAAATCGGGTACTCGTTCACCGGTTGCCGCAGGATCTCCGCGACGCGGGCACGCAAAGCCTCTCGACCTGCGGATTCGATGCGGTAAATGGTTCGCTCCGGGCGGTTTCCGGCGCGGTCGGTGCCCTCGGCGACGACCAGTTCCTGCTCCGCCAGGCGGGCCACGGTGTGGTACAGCGAGCCGGGCTTGATCTTGACCAGTTCGTCCTCGTGACGGTGCAGCAGCACCTGATACATCTCGTACGGATGCATCGGGCCCTCCTCCAGCAGGGCCAGCACCGCGATCGCCAAGGGCGTCAGCGTGGGCACCGCCTGCTTCCTGATCATCGCCGCCTCCTCCGTACCAAATATTCCACGTGGAATATACGACGCGGAGGATTCCGGCACAACCCCACCCCGGTCCCGTCCGTCGAACTGTGAGACCGGTCACTGGGCAGTGAAATGCCTTGTCGTGGAGCGGTTCCCGGTGAGCCGCATCCAAAACTGGTCGGTACCATCAGTTTTCGCTAGGGAAGTAGCAGAAAGAGGTAACCGCCATGTCCGATCAGGATTCGAACACCCAGGACGCCGCCGCGGCCGGCATCGCCGCCATGATGGCCGCCTGGGACATCAAGGGCTCGGACGAGGCCAAGGCCGACGGGGACGCCCCGGAGAAGTAGCTGCCTCGGCTACCGCCTCGCCTGAATCGCGACGTCCTCGGGCGAGGCGGTGGCCATTGTCATCGGCTGTGCCGCAGCGCTTTTCGCGGGCTCGGACCGCACCAGCCACAGGCCGGTGAACACGACGGCGGCCAGGGTGATGACACCGGCCGCCACGAACGCGCTGTCGAGGCCGGTTTCGAACGACGCGCCGCCGGATTGGCGGGTGCGGACGATGGCTCCCAGGACCGCGACGCCGAGGACCGCCCCGATCTGGCGGGTGGTGCTGCTGATGCCCGAGGCCAGGCCGCCTTCCTGCGGGCTGACCGCCGCGATGGCGGCTCCCGTCAGCGGAGACATGGTCAGGGCGAAGCCGGTGCCGACGATTCCCAGTCGCCACCACACGGTTTCGTAGCCGGTGTCGGCGTGCATCATGCCCAATGCCAGCAGTCCCAGCCCGGCCAGGGTCAGACCCGCGGTGACGACGATTCGAAAGCCGTAGCGGGCGGCGAGCCGACCCGCGTACGGACTGACGACCACCATGGCCACCGAGACCGGCAGGGTTTGCAGTCCGGCGCGCAGGATCGAGCTGCCCTGCACGGAGACGAAGAACTGGGAGAAGAAGAACGACGCACCCATGAGCGCGAACCCCACCACGACCATGGCGGTGTTGGACACGGTGAACAGGCGCTCCCGGAACAGTCGCAGCGGCAGCATCGGCGCGGACCGACGTGCTTCGACGGCGACGAAGGCGGCCAGGACGAGCACCCCGGCGGCGAAGCTGCCCAGGATCACCGGTGCGGTCCAGCCGCGCGCGCCGCCCTCGATCAGGCCGTAGGTCACCGAACCCACTCCCAGAATGGACAACACGGTGCCCGGGACATCGATCGTGAGGGCGTTCGGATTGCGGGTTTCCTCGAGGCTGCGCAGTCCGACCAGCAGCAGGATCGCGCCGATGGGCAGATTCACCAGGAAGATGGCGGGCCAGCCGAAGGCATCGGTCAGCACACCGCCGGCCACCGGACCCGCCGCCAGACCGATGCCGCTGAAACCGGCCCACAGGCCGATCGCCTTGATCCGTTCCCCCGCAACGGGATAGGCGGCGGCGAGCAGGGCCAGTGAGGCGGGACTCAGCGCCGCGGCGCCGATGCCCTGCAGCACCCGGCCGGCGATCAGCCAGCCGAGCGAGGGCGCCAGGCTGCACAGCAGCGACGCGGCGGTGAACACCACGACACCGATCAGATACACCCGCTTGCGGCCGAACCGGTCGGCGAAGATGCCGCCGGACAGCAGCAGCATGGCGACCAGTAGGACGTACGCGTCGACGATCCATTGCAGACCGGTCAGCTGGGTGTGCAGCCGCTGCTGCATGTCGGGCAGTGCCGCTCCGACGATCGTGTTGTCGAGCAGGACCATGAATTGGCCGAGGCCGGTCACCGCCAGCAAGACGGCTCGGCTCGAGCGACTGCCCGCGGATGTCTGCGAGGGGGCCAAGGGGGATTCCTCTCAATCGATCTGCGCCCGAACAAGGTTGACGCGCATGGCGCTCCCGCCGTCGAGCTAACGCAGTCAATGACTGCGTTAAGAGACTGTAGGGGTGGTGCCGTCTAAACGCAAGTATCGACTGCGTTAAGGTGGCGGGTGTGAACGATCGAGAGCCAGTCCGGCGGCCCGGCGGGCGCGCCGCCCGCGTCGGCGCGGCGGTGCACCGGGCCGTCACCGACCTGATCAGCGAACGCGGCTACGGCAACTTCACCGTCGGTGAGGTCGCGGCCCGCGCGGGCGTGGCCGACAGCAGCATCTACCGCCGCTGGGGCAACCTGGAGAACCTGCTCGGCGACGTGGCGCTCACCCGGCTCAACGCGCAGTCGCCGATGCCCGACACCGGGAGTCTGGAGGGCGACCTGCGCACGTATGCGGACCAGGTGGCCCGCGAGATCACCGGACCCGACGGGCTGGCGGTGGTGCGCCTGGCCGTCGCCCTGTCGGGCGACGGCCAGGGCCTGCAGGCCGGCGAGCACCTGCTCGTCGAACGCACACGGCAACTGCAGGCCATGCTCGATCGCGCCCACGACCGCGGCGAGCCCGCCCTCGACGCATCCGAGGTCCTCGACCACATCCTGGCCCCGATGTACATCCGCGTGCTGTTCGGCCTGGTCCCCCTGACTCCGGAATACATCAACGGTTTGGTCGACCGATTGTTCTGGCCCCGGCCCGAATAGGGTGGCCGAATGACGAACAACCCGTTCCTCGAACGCAGTCCGCTGCCCTACGAGCTGCCGCCGTTCGCCGAGATCCACGAGGATCACTATCTGCCCGCCTTCGAGCGGGGGATGGCGGAGCAGCTGGCCGAGATCGCGGCGATCACCGCCTCGGATGAGGTGCCGACGTTCGCGAATACCATTGCGGCGCTGGAGCGTTCGGGTCAAGTGCTGACACGGGTGTCGAACGTGTTCTTCAACCTCGTGTCCTCGGATACGAACGAGCGCATTCAGGCGATCGAGGCGGAGGTCTCACCGCGGCTGGCCGCGCACGCGGATGCCATCCATTTGGACCCGGCGCTGTTCGGGCGGATCGACGCGCTGTACGAGCGGCGGGGCGAACTCGGTTTGGATGCCGAACAGACGCGCCTGGTGGAGCGATACCATCTGCGCTTCGTGCGCGCCGGTGCGCGACTGGACGCGGCGCAGCAGGCTCGACTGCGGGAGCTCAACGCGGAGCTCGCCACGGCGTCAACGGAATTCGGGCAGAACAATCTGGCGGCCATGAACGCGGCCACCCTGATCCTCGACAGCGAGGACGAACTCGCCGGGCTCGCGCCCGCGGCGGTGGCCGCCGCCGCGGAGAACGCCCGCGCCCTCGGCCATCCCGGCAAATGGGCACTGAGCCTGCAGAACGTTTCGAATCAGCCGGTTCTGGCGGACCTGGCCGATCGCGCGGTGCGGGAACGGATGATGGCGGCGTCACTGGCTCGCGGTTTCGACAATGGCAATGCCGAGCTGGGCGCCCGCATGACGGCCTTGCGCGCCGAACGGGCCGAGCTGCTGGGCTATCCGGATCACGCCTCCTACGCGGTGGCCGATCAGACCGCGAAAACCGCTGCGGCGGTGGAGGATATGCTCGCGCGACTGGTGCCGCCCGCGGTGGCCAATGCCGAGCGGGAGGCGGATGAGCTCACCGCCGCCCTGCGCGGTGCCGACCCGAATGCCGAACTGCGCTCGTGGGATTGGCTGTACTGGTCGGAAAGGCTTCGGGCCGAACAATTCTCGGTGGACGGCGAAGTACTGCGCCCCTACCTCGAGCTGGAGCGGGTGCTGTGGGACGGCGTGTTCCACGCGGCCGGTCTGGTGTACGGGCTCACCTTCACCGAGCGCACGGACCTGGTCGGCTATCACCCGGAGGTACGGGTGTTCGAGGTGTTCGACGCCGACGGCAGCGCCCTGGGGCTGTTCCTCGGCGACTTCTTCAAGCGCCCGTCCAAGCGCGGTGGCGCGTGGATGAATTCGCTGGTCCGCCAGTCGAAACTGTTGGGGCAGCGGCCCGTCGTGGTCAACAACCTCAATATCGTGAAACCGGCCGAGGACGAACCGGCCCTGCTGACCTGGGACAATGTCCGAACCCTCTTCCACGAGTTCGGACACGCCCTGCACGGGCTGTTCTCGGATGTGGTGTACCCGTTCTTCTCCGGCACCGCGGTGCCGCGCGACTTCGTGGAATTCCCGTCGCAGGTGAACGAGATGTGGATGGCGCGACCGGAAGTGCTGGCCAACTACGCCCGCCATATCGACACCGGCGAGCCGATGCCCACCCAACTGGTCGAGCGCATGGCCGCGGCGGAACGCTTCGGCGAGGGCTTCCGCACGGTCGAATACCTGGCCGCGGCCCTGCTGGACTGGGCCTGGCATCGTCGCACCCACCCCGACGCGACCGCCGACACCGATCCCGAGACCTTCGAAGCCGAAGCCCTACACAAGGCCGGCATCGCTCTCGCCACCATCCCGCCGCGCTACCGCACCGGCTATTTCGCACACATCTTCGCCGGCGGTTACGGAGCGGGCTACTACTCCTACATCTGGAGCGAAGTCCTCGACGCCGACACCGTGCAATGGTTCGACGAGGGCGACCTCTCCCTCCGCGAGAAGGGCGACCGCTTCCGCGCCGACCTACTGTCGCGCGGCGGCTCGGTCGACCCCCTGGAAGCCTTCGCCACCTTCCGCGGCCGCGCCCCACAAATCGCCCCCCTCCTGACCCGCCGAGGCCTGGCTCACTAGCAAACCCGATTGCCGCACAGCCGATTCCCACGCGGGGTTACGGTTATTGATCGGAGACTGAGTGGGAGGGGTGCGCGGATGTTGAGCGTCTTGCGATCCGAGGGGCACCGGATGTTTCGCGGTGTGCTGAAGCGGGCCGTTACCGTCCTCGCGGCGGCCGCCATGGTGTCGGCCCTTGGGGCGGCGCAGGCCACGGTCGGCAGCGGACGGGCCGTGGCCGCGCCGTCGGGCGGGTACGAGGAACTGTGGGTGCCTTCGAGCATGGGGCCGATCAAGGTGCAGGTGCAGTGGGCCGCCCACGGCGGCAGTTCGGCCCTCTATCTGTTGGATGGGTTGCGGGCTCCCGGCGACCACAGCCAGTGGACGTCCGACACCGACGCATTGCGCCAATTCGTCGGCGACGACGTCACTCTGGTGTTCCCGGTGGGCGGGCACTCCAGCTTTTACACCGACTGGCTGCGGCCCAGCAGCACCAACGGCCAGACCATCACCTACCGCTGGGAGACCTTCCTCACCGAGGAGCTGCCCAACTTCCTTGCGGGCTACGGTGTTTCACGCACCAACGACGCCATTGTCGGCCCATCCATGGGCGGCAACGCCGCGCTGGTCCTGGCCGCCCACCACCGCGACCAGTTCCGCTTCGCCGGATCATTCTCCGGCTACGTGAATCCCACCTTCCCGCTGTGGAACGAGGGCATGCGCGCCGCCATGCGCGACGAGGGCAACTTCAACCTCGACGACATGTGGGGCCCGATCACCAGTCCGGCCTGGGCCCGCAACGACGCCACCGTCCAGGCCGAACTCCTGCGCGGCCTGCCCATGTACATCTGGAGCGGCAACGGCGTCCCCACCGCCGCGGACCTCCCCAACGGCGTCGGCAACACGGTCAATGCCATGGCACTGGAAGCCATGACCCAAACCGCCACCCAAATCCTCCGAAACCGCCTCGCGTCCTTGGGCATCCCCGCCCGCGTCGACATCGGCCCCGGCACCCACACCTGGCCCTACTGGCAAGAAGCCCTCCGCACCGCCCGCCCCATGATCCTCGACGCCCTCTCCGCCCACTAACCAGCTTGATGGTTGAGGGCCGCGATTTCCTCGGCACTCAGGAAAGGGTTGTGGTCCAGCGCTTTCAATCGAGCGAGGGCAGCACGTTGGCGTTCGACGCGTATCGCCTCCGGTGTATCGGACTCACGCATTGCATCAAGATACGTCGCTGAAACGGCGCGGGGCCGGATCTCGGTGAGAGATCCGGCCCCGCAGGGGGATTCGTGGTGGTTAGGCCGTGGGGGTGAAGGCCTCTTCGATGATTTCGGCCTGCTCCACGGCGTGCACCTTGGAGGAGCCCGAGGAGGGGGCCGACATGGCGCGGCGGGAGATGCGGCGCAGCTTGCCGAAGCGGGCCGGGAGGATCTCCGGGAGGTTGAGGCCGAAGAAGGGCCAGGCGCCCTGGTTGGCCGGTTCCTCCTGGACCCACGCCAGATCGGAGGCGTTGGGGTACTGCTCCAGGGCCTCGTTGAGGCGGAACTTCGGAATCGGGTACAGCTGCTCGACGCGCACGATGGCCACGTCGTCGCGGTTGTGCTTGTTCTTCTCCGCCACCAGCTCGTAGTAGATCTTGCCGGAGGTGAGCAGCACCCGCTTGACCTTCGAGCGGTCGCCATTGCCCGACTCGTAGGTGGGCTCCTCGAGCACGGTGCGGAACTTGTTGTCGGTGAAGTCCTCGACCTCGGACACGACAGCCTTGTTGCGCAGCATGGACTTCGGGGTGAAGACCACCAGCGGGCGGCGGATGCCGTCCAGGGCGTGGCGGCGCAGCAGGTGGAAGTAGTTCGACGGGGTGGAGGGGACCGCCACCGTCATCGAACCCTCGGCACACAGCTGCAGGAAGCGCTCGATACGACCCGAGGTGTGGTCGGGGCCCTGGCCCTCGTGACCGTGCGGCAGCAGCAGCACGACCTCGGAGAGCTGACCCCACTTGGCCTCACCGGAGGAGATGAACTCGTCGATGATGGACTGCGCGCCGTTGACGAAGTCGCCGAACTGCGCCTCCCACAGGACAAGTGCGTCCGGGTTACCGAGCGAGTAGCCGTACTCGAAGCCGACCGCCGCGTACTCCGACAGCGCCGAGTCGTGCACCGCGAACCAGCCCGGGTTCTTCGACCCGATGTTGTGCAGCGGCGTGTACTCGTTGCCGTTCTTGCGGTCGATGATGACCGAGTGGCGCTGCGAGAAGGTGCCGCGACGCGAGTCCTGACCGGTCAGACGGACGGCCTTGCCCTCGTCGATGAGCGTGCCGAAGGCCAGCAGCTCGGCCATGGCCCAGTCGACCTTGCCCTCGTAGGCCATCTCGCGGCGCTTCTCCAGCACCGGCTTGACGCGCGGGTGGACCGTGAAGCCCTCCGGCACATTGACGAACGCGTCGCCGATGCGCTGCAGCACCGTCTTGTCCACCGAGGTCACGAGGTTCGGCGGCAGCTGCTGCTCTTCCTCGATCGACTCCGACGCCTCCGGCGGGAACTTCTCCAGCTCGCGCACCTCGTTGAAGATCCGCTCCAGCTGACCCTGGTAGTCGCGCAGGGCGTCTTCGGCTTCCTTCATGGAGATATCGCCACGGCCGATCAGCGATTCGGTGTACGCCTTGCGGACCGAGCGCTTGGTGTCGATCACGTCGTACATGCCCGGCTGGGTCATCGACGGGTCGTCGCCCTCGTTGTGGCCGCGGCGGCGGTAGCAGATCATGTCGATCACGACGTCGCGCTGGAACTTCTGGCGGTAGTCGACGGCCAGCTTGGCCACCCACACGCAGGCTTCCGGATCGTCACCGTTCACGTGGAAGATCGGCGCGCCGATGAACTTCGCGATATCGGTGGAGTATTCGGTGGAGCGGGAGAACTCCGGCGCGGTGGTGAAGCCGATCTGGTTGTTCACCACGATGTGCACGGTGCCGCCGGTGCGGTAGCCGCGCAGGTTCGACAGGTTCAGCGTCTCGGCCACGACACCCTGACCCGCGAAGGCCGCGTCACCGTGCAGCATGAGCGGCACGACCGAGAACGACCGCGCCTCTTCACCCTTGGTGACGATGTCTTCCTTGGTGAGCAGATCCTGCTTGGCGCGCACCAGGCCCTCCAGGACCGGGTCCACGGCCTCGAGGTGCGACGGGTTGGCGGTCAGCGAGACCTCGATCTCGTTGTCGCCGAACATCTGCAGGTAGGTGCCGCGCGCGCCGAGGTGGTACTTCACGTCGCCGGAGCCGTGGGTGGCGGCCGGGTTCATGTTGCCCTCGAACTCGGTGAAGATCTTCGAGTAGGGCTTGCCCACGATGTTCGCCAGCACATTGAGGCGACCGCGGTGCGGCATGCCGATGACGACCTCGTCGAGCCCGTACTCGGCGCACTGGTCGATCACGGCGTCCATCATCGGAATGACCGACTCCGCGCCTTCCAGCGAGAAGCGCTTCTGGCCAACGTATTTGGTCTGCAGGAAGGTCTCGAACGCCTCGGCCGCGTTGAGCCGGGACATGATGTACTTCTGCTCGGCCACAGACGGTTTCGCGTGCTTCTGCTCCACGCGCTCCTGAATCCACTTGAGCTGCTCGGGATCCAGGATGTGGGTGTACTCCACACCCACGTGGCGGGCGTAGGCGTCGCGCAGGATGGACAGCACGTCGCGCAGCTTCATGCGCTCCTGGCCGTGGAAGCCCGCGACATTGAATTCGCGGTCCAGATCCCACAGGGTCAGGCCGTGCTGGGTGACGTCCAGGTCCGGGTGCGAACGGAACTTGTCCTTCACCAGCCGCAGCGGGTCGGTGTCGGCCATCAGGTGGCCGCGGCTGCGGTAGGCGTTGATCATCTCCTGCACGCGGGTCGACTTGTCGATGCCGCGTTCCTGAATGTCCTTGCGCCAGCGCACCGGCTCGTAGGGCACACCCATGCCGTGGAAGATCTCGTCGTAGAACTCGTCGGAGATCAGCAGGTTGTGGATGGTGCGCAGGAAGTCGCCGGACTCCGCGCCCTGGATGATGCGGTGGTCGTAGGTCGAGGTCAGGGTCATCAGCTTGCCGATGCCCAGCTCCGCGAGCTGCGCGTCGCTCATGCCCTGGAACTCGGCCGGGTACTCCATGGCGCCCGCGCCGATGATCGCGCCCTGGCCCTGCATCAGACGCGGCACCGAGTGGTTGGTGCCGATGGTGCCCGGGTTGGTGAGCGAGATGGTGACGCCGGAGAAGTCGTCATTGGTGAGCTTGCCGTCGCGGGCGCGCCGCACGACATCCTCGTAAGCGCTGTGGAACTGCGCGAACGTCATGGTCTCGCAGTTCTTGATGGCCGCGACCGCGAGCGAACGGTTGCCGTCCTTGCCCTTGAGGTCGATGGCCAGGCCGAGGTTGGTGTGCGCGGGGGTGACCGCGTTGGGCTTCCCGTCGATCTCCGCGAAGTGCCGGTTCATGTTCGGGAAGGCCTTGATGGCCTGCACGATCGCGTAACCGAGCAGATGGGTGAAGGAGATCTTGCCGCCGCGGGTGCGGGCGAGGTGGTTGTTGATGACCAGACGGTTGTCGATCATCAGCTTGGCCGGGATGGCGCGCACCGAGGTGGCGGTGGGGATGGCCAGCGACGACGACATGTTCTTGACGATCGCCGCGGCGGGGCCGCGCAGCACCTTGGTCTCGTCCTCGGCGGCGGGCTTCGGACCGCCGGAGGTCGGGGCCGCGTTGGAGGTGGGGGCGGGGGTGGTCTGGGGGGCTCGAACCTGAGCGGGAGCCGGAGCCGGGGCGGGCGCAGCGGGGGCGGCCGGAGCGGGAGCGGGGGGAGCTACAGGGGTGGAGTTCACGGCGGGGGCCGCGGCGGCGGTGGGGGCCGGAGCGACGGCGGTGGCCGCCTGGCTGTTGTTACCGTCGGCAGTGTTCTCCGGCGTGTAATCCGCCAGGAACTCGTGCCAGCTCTCGTCGACGGACGAGGGGTCTTGCTTGTACTTCTGGTACATCTCGTCGACAAGCCACTGGTTCTGTCCGAACTGGTCTGTTGAGCTGCTCACAGCAGGTGTTCGCCTCATTTCGTTCTTCGCGCTGCGACGTTTGTGACGTGCCCGGCACGGGTAATCGGCGGATGCGCGCCGATGCGCCCCCACTGAGGATATGCCCACCCCTGTTCGCCTTTGGGCATGGCTACCACCGAGCGGACACATTCTCTCGTGACGACTCGTCCTCAGCCGAGAATATTCCTTCCATCGCCTGGGCCGCAGCCCACAGTCGGTAGTACGCGCCGCGGGCCGCGAGCAGTTCCTCGTGCGTGCCGATTTCGCTGATCGTGCCGTGCTCGACGACGGCGATCCGATCGGCCTGCGCGGCCGTGGCGAGCCGGTGCGCGACGATCACCGAGGTCCGGCCGCGCGTCACGGATTCGCTCGCGACCAGCACCGATGCCTCGGCGGCCGGATCCAGTACGGCGGTGGCCTCATCGAGCAGGAGTAGGTCGGGCCGAACCAGCTCGGCGCGGGCAAGGGCGATGAGCTGACGCTGCCCGGCCGAGAGGCCGCGCCCGCGTTCCCCAACCGGTTGCCGCATGCCGTGCGGCAATGCCCGGATGGTTGCCAGCGCGCCCACCGCCGCGGCCGCCGCCTCGATCTCGGCGGGGCTGGCAAAAGGTTTGCCAAATGCGATGTTGCTGGCGATGTCACCGGTGAACAAGTGAGCTTCCTGGGGCACCACACCCAGTCGGGAACGGAACTCGGTGAGGCGATAGTCGCGAATATCCACGCCGTCCACGCGGATTGCGCCGGTAAGGCTCGAATCGTGGTCGGCGTCATGCGTTTCCGCTATGGAGAACGGGGTAACAGCACGCGGAATTTCGTGATTCCGATCACCTGACACCGGTTCTCGTGGCATGTCGTAGAGACGGGCCAGCAGCTTCACGATGGTGGACTTGCCCGCGCCGGTCTCACCGACCAGCGCCAGGCTGCCGCCCGCCGGAATGGTCAGGCTGACGCCGTCGAGCGCGGGCTGGTTGGCGCCCGGGTATTGGAAGCGAACACGGTCGAACTCGACCTCGCCGCGCAGGCGTCCGTCGATCACGGCCGGGGTGGCCGGATCGGGGGCGATGGAGGACGGGGTGCGCAGCAGTTCCCCGATGCGCCGCAACCCGACTCGCGCCTGCTGATATCCGTCGAACAGCTGCGAGAGCTGCATGATCGGGCCGAACAGCAGCTGCAGATAGAGGACGAACGCCACCAGCGTGCCCGGCGTGGTCGACCCGTGCGCCACCGCCCACGCGCCGGTGAACACCACCGACGCCAAGGCCAGATCCGCCCACATGCCGACGAAGGCGAAGAAGGTGGCGATGGCCCGCTGCGCCCGCATGCGGCTGACCCGGAAGTCGTCGGAGTAGCCCGCGAAGCGGCGGGCGGACACGGCCTGATGCCGGTTGGCCTGAATGACCCGCAGGCCCGCCACGTTCTCGGCGAAGTCGGCGTTGACGGTGGCCGAATGCTCGCGCGCCGCACTGTAGGCGGCGTCGGAGACCTTGCGGAACCACCAGGTGGCGAGCAGCAGCGGCGGCAGCGTCACGAAGACGATGAGCGCGAGGTGAATGTCGATCACCATGAGCGCCACCGCGATTCCGGCCACCGTCAGCAGCGCGACGAGCGCGTCCGGCAGCCCGGTCTGCATGAAGGTGGACAGGGCGTCGATGTCGGTGGTCATCCGGGTCATGATGCGGCCGGACAGTTCTCGCTCGTAGAAGTCCAGGCCGAGCCGTTGCAGGTGGGCGTAGCTGCGCACCCGCAACCCGAACAGCACCCGCTCGCCGGCCCGGTTGCTCCACACCAGCGAGGTCGCCGCCACCAGCCAGCCGAGCAGCACCAGCGCCACCCCGATCACGGTGGCGCGCACCAGCGCCGCGCCGTCGTGCCTGCCCACACCGGAGTCGACCGCGTACCGCACGATGGACGGGAAGCCCACGCCGACAAGGGCGTTCAGGGCCAGCAACACCATGGTTCCGGCGACCAACCACCGCACCAGCCGCAGGGCGTGGCGCAGCTTGAATCCCGGATCCGGCTCCCGCAGCTCGGCCGCGTCCAGCCCGGGCCGCTCGGTGGCGGGCGGCAGATCGCCCAGCACGCGCCGCACTTCCTCGGGCGTATCGCGATCCGGTTCCTCGTCGGTGGCGGTCACCACCCCGGCGGGCAGGGACTCCACGGCCGCGGATTCGGGTGCGGGGAGGCGGATTACGCGGTCGGCGTGGGCGAGGGTGGATTCGCGGTGGGCCAGGATGAGGGTGGTGCGGCCCGAACCGGTGGGGAGGGAGGCGAAGATGGCGGCCTCGGTGACGGCGTCCACCGCGGAGGTGGCGTCGTCGAGGATGAGGATGCGCGGGTCCGCGAGCAGGGCACGGGCCAGGGCGATGCGCTGGCGCTGACCGCCCGAGAGCGTCAGGCCGCGCTCACCGACGACGGCGTCGTACCCGTCGGCCAGCGCGTTGATGAACTCGTCGGCGGCGGCCTGTTTCGCCGCCGCGTGAATCTCGGCCTCGGTGGCATCGGGTCGCCCGAGCGCGATGTTCGCGGAA
The DNA here is from genome assembly GCF_035818515.1 of Nocardia sp. CDC153. Lineage (NCBI taxonomy): Bacteria > Bacillati > Actinomycetota > Actinomycetes > Mycobacteriales > Nocardiaceae > Nocardia > Nocardia sp. CDC153. Next base: position 897,541 of record NZ_JAYKYU010000001.1, read on the forward strand.
ATGGTGTCGGAGAGCAGGAACGCCTCGTCGAACACCACCCCGACGGCCTCCCGCAGCTCGGCGGCCCGCAGGTCGGCGATATCGGCGCGGGAATCCTTGCCGTACAGGCTGATCCGCCCGGAGTCGGGGGAGTAGAAGCGCGGCAGCAGCAGACTCAGCGTCGACTTGCCCGACCCCGCGGGCCCGATGATGGCCACGGTTTCGCCGGGCTCGATCTTCACCGAGAAGTCCCGCAGCACCGGCCGCCCGGGTTCGAATCCGAAGCTCAGATCCTCGATCTCGATGCCCAGCGGTCCGCGCGGCACCGCCACCGGATGCTCGGGATCGATGCGGTCGGGCGCGCTGTCGATGACCTGGTGCACGCGTTCGGCCGCCGCCCGCGTCAGCTGCGCCATGACCACCACGTACGACACGATCCGCGTCGAATTGGTCATGGTGGAGACGTAGGCGACGAAGGCCAGGAAGGTGCCCAGCCCGATGCTGCCGTGGAAGGCGAGCAGCCCACCCACCGCGATCACCGCCACCAGCCCGGCCTGTGGGATGGACGCCAACGTCGGGCTGAAGCGGGCGTCGATGTGGGCGGCGCGCATGCGCTCGGCGTACAGCTTGCGTCCGTGCTTCTCCAGCACGTCGACCATGCGGGCTTCCTGCCCGAAGCCCTTCACCACGCGCACGCCGGTGACGGTCTCCTCGACGTGCTGCGCGAGATCGGCGGCCCGCTGCTGCGCCGACCAGGTGGCCGCGTACAGCCGGGGCCGCACCCGGTACACGACCAGCGCCAGCACCGGCACCACCAGCAGCGCGGCAAGCGCCAAAGGCGGTGAGAGCCAGAGCATCACGCCCGCGGCGAGCAGGAATTGCAGGGCCGCCACCGAGGACCACGGACCCATGGCGAGCAGACCCTGCACCAGCGTCAGATCACTGATGGAGCGCGAGATGACCTGCCCGGTCCGCAGGGCGTCCTGCCCGGGACCGTCGAGCCGCTGCAGTGCGCCCAGCAGATCCACGCGCAGTTCGTGCTGCACGTCCAGGGCGAGTCGCCCCGCGAGCATCCGGCGTCCGAAGGAGGCGAGAAACCGTCCGACCGCGAGCACACCCAGCGCCCCGGCCATGGCCGCGATGATCCCGGTGTTCCCGGCGGTCGCCCCGTCGAGGGCGTGCTTGGCCAGCAATGGCCCGGTCACCTCGACGATCGCGCCCAGCGTGATGGCCAGCCCCAGCCCCGTCAGCATCCACGGATGCCCCGTGCACCGCTGCCACAGCCGACGCAACCAGCCGTTGTTTCTCTGCGCATCCATCGAATTCATTCCGGATGAACACAAGTCTTCCCACCCCCGCTTTGTTCCCGACTTCGTCCCGTCCCTCCAGTGTGCCGGGATGGGACGACACCTTGTGCCGGGCGGACGGGCGTGGTCGGCTGGACGCATGCCGATTCAGCGTCTCAATCACGCCGTCCTGTTCGTCTCCGACGTGGAGCGCTCCGCCACCTTCTATAGCGAGGTGTTGGGCTTCCGGCGACTGCCCGGCGGCTTCCCGGGCGCGGTGTTCCTGCAGGCGGCGGGGTCGGCCAACGACCACGATCTGGGGCTGTTCCAGTCGCCGGATCCGTCGGTCGCGCACCGCACCGGCCGGGTCGGTCTCTACCACCTGGCGTGGGAGGTGGACACGCTTGCCGAATTACGGCGTGTGCGTGCGGCTTTGACCGCGGCGGGCGCGCTCACCGGCGCGTCGGATCACGCCACCACCAAGGCGCTCTACGCCGCCGATCCGGACGGCATCGAATTCGAGGTCTGCTGGCTGGTTCCCGACGCGGCGGTGGAGGCCGAGCTCGCCGCCATGACCGCGCCCAGCGTCCCGCTGGACCTGCCCGCGCTCATCGAGAAGTACGGCGCGGACACCCCGGGCGGCCCGCGCACCGATCACGAGGTGTGGCGGCGGGTGTTCGACCGGGCCTGATCAGATATCGCGGCGGGTGAACAACCACCAGCCCGCCGCGCCCGCGGCGGCGGTCCACAGCACCAGCAGGGCCATGGCGGCCGGGGTGGGCGCGATGAGCGCGCTCTTGGCGTAGCGTCCGCCGCTGATCGCCCCGACCGTCGAGGCGACCGGCAGCACGGCCGCCAGCCCGCCGATTCCGATGGCGCGCGCGGTGATCCAGATCAGCGGCTCCAGCACCGCCCAGCCCAGCACGGCGGCCAGCGCCTGGGTGGGCGAGCGCAGCACGAAGCCCAGCGCGGTGCCGATCACGGCCCAGCACAGCGCCGCCAGCGGGACGCCGAGGAGCACGCCGAAGAATCCGCTGTCCATGGGCACCCGCGAGCCGCCCGCGATCCGCATGGCGGCCCCGCCGAGCACCTCCATGAACAGCACGGTGCCGAGCGAGAAGGCCCCCGCCACCGCCAGTTTCGATCCGAGCAGCAGGGTGCGGTCGGTGAACAGCGCACCGATCGCCATCGACCCGTACCGGAACTCCGAGGCCGACCCCAGCGCCCCGAACGCGGCGGCCGCCGCCACGGTGAGCACCAGCACCCAGGTGGTCAGCAGTGCGGCCCAGCCGGACCCGGTGCTGAACCCCTCCTCGTGCTCCCCGCCCGGCTGAAAACCCATACCCAGCGCCACGAACGCCGCGATGCCCGCGAGCACGACCCCGCCGCCGATCACCCGGTTGATCCGCACCGAAGTCACCTTCCGCACTTCGGAATTCGCGGCCCGCGCCACCGCCGGCGGCACCGTGAGCTTCATCGAGCGTCCTCTCGTCGAACCAGGCTGGGGGACAACGGCGTCAACGATAGGTGCCGTAGACGGCCGAGGGCGGATAGCCCGGGTTCGGGGCTCCGGTGTGGGTGAGGGCGGCCAGGACCTGGTCGGGGTGGATGTGTTCCTGGGTGATCTCGGTCAGCTGGACGCGCGCGGTGGAGGCGGCCGATTCCAGTTGGGAGAGCGAGGCTTCCGCGATCGCCAGTCGGCCGTCGGGGCGCATGACGGCGTCGGTGAAGCCGCGCGAGGCCAGGGTGGTGGCCAGGGCGATCGGGCTGGAGGCCTTGACCAGCAGGCGATCCGGGTGGCTGCGGCGCAGGCGGGCGGGGCTGCCCTGGTAGGCGATGGCGCCGCGGTCCAGGACGATGAGCTCGTCGGCGATGGGCAGCACGGTGCTCAGGGTGCGGGAAGTGAGCAGCACGGTGCCGCCGCGGCGGGCATGGCCACGTAGGAAGTCGTTGAGCCAGGCGGCTTCCCGCACATCGAGTCCGGCGGTCGGATCGTCGAGCACCAGCAGCGGGGGATCGCCGAGCAGGGCGACGGCCAGCGCCAGCCGGGTCCGCATGCCCTCGGTCAGGCCGCCGATGCGGTGATCGGCGACATCGGTGAGTCGGACCAGCGTCAGCAGTTCCTCGACGCGGGCATCGGAAACCCCTGCGGCGGAGGCGAACACGCGCAGCTGCGCGCGCACCTTCCGTGCCGGATGGAGGCCGCGCGGGGTCAGCATCGCTCCCACGACCTGCCGTCCGGGCTTTGCCCCCGACCCGGGTCCGCCCACGCTCGCGGTGCCGGAGGTGGGCGTGAGCAGTCCGAGCAGCATGCGCAGCACGGTCGACTTCCCGGCCCCGTGCGGACCCACCAGCGCGGCCACGGTGCCCGCGGGCACCACGAAGCTCACATCGTCGACCGCGGTCACGGTGTCGAAGGTCTTGGTCAGCCCGCCCGCGGCGAAGGCCAGCGGCCGCGTCACGGCTGCTTGCCCGGGCTCGGCGCTTCCACGGCGGGCAGCGGGTCGGCATCGATGACCAGCGGCTGCGGCCAGGTCAGCGGTGGCGCGCCGAAGGCCTTGCGGGCATTGTCGATCACACCGTGGCCCAGCGCCCGGTTGCCGAATCCGCCGATGGCCGCGCCGATTCCGGCCGGAATGATCTTGCCGACCATGAGCGCGCTGCGTTTGGCGATGAACTGCACCAGGAACCGTTTGAGCAGGGAATCGTTCATGGCGCTGATGCCCGGGATCTTGGTGGCCAGCAGCCCGCCCCAGTTCTTGGCCGAATGCCCGACGCTCTTCTGCACGATCTCCATACCGGACTCGCCGAGGACCACGGCCAGCACCAGTGCGCGGCGGCGCTCCTTGTCTTCCGGCGCGACCCCGTGCACGGCCGCCACGGCGAGGGTGAACACCGCCGAGGCCTCCAGGAAGAACGCGGTCTCGGCGCTCATGGCCGCCAGCGAGGCGACCGTCCCGACGCCCGGCACCGCCGCGGTCGCGCCGACCGCCGTGCCCGAGCTGGTGACGGTGGTGAGATACAGCTTCTCGATGCGCGCGATGATCTGCGCGGGCGACTCGCCCGGATGCGCGTCCCGCAGCTTGGTGACATATTTCGTGACGGCCGGAGCCTGCACCTGCGACCCATTGTCGAGCAGGGAGACGACAGCCTTCTCGAGCCCGGCCTTGAACATCGACAACCCCTTCTCCGTGCGGTCCTCCGACCCGAAACTCTATGGCACCTCGACAACGATTCGCGAGATGGACCGGTTCCGGATGGGAGGGTCCCGCGTGGCGCGAGATCGGCCTAGGGTGGGGTGCGTGTCAGGCGTGTCGGAAGGCGCGTCGGGGGTTCCCGATCCGCGACTGCGCCCCTATGTGCACGGGTACGAGGGTTACCTGTTGCACGGTTTCGCGCCGGGGGAGCACATCGGCATGCCGGGGGTCGGGCTGACGGTGATCGTCACCATCGACGAGCCGATCGAGGTGCCGGTGTCCTCGCATCCCGATCAGGCGGGCGGCACCTGGGACATGCTGGCCAGCGGGCTCACCGTGCGTCCGGCGGTGATCGCGCACAACGGGTTCCAGCATGGGGTGCAGCTCGACCTGACGCCGCAGGGCTGTCGCGCGTTGTTCGGCATGCCCGCCGCCGCCCTCGGTTCCTGGATCGTGGATCTGACCGATGTGCTCGGTCCGCGGGCGATCGAACTGCGGGAACGGCTGTCGCTGGCCTCGACCTGGCCGCAGCGGTTCGCCGTCATCGACGAGATCCTGCTGCGGCGGGTGACGCCCGTGCCCTGGGACCCCGAACTGACCCATGCCTGGAATCTGCTGTCGGGCCCCGATCCGGGGGTGCGGGTGGCCGCCGTCGCCGACGAGATCGGCTGGAGCCGACGGCATCTCGGCAATCGATTCGCCGCCGAGTTCGGCATCACCCCCAAGGACGCCGTGCGGGTGGCCCGCTTCGAACGCTCGCACCGGCTGCTGCGCGAGCCGACCGCGCCGTCGCTGGCCGAGGTGGCCGCGGCCGCCGGGTACTACGACCAGGCGCACATGGCCCGGGAATGGCGCGAGCTGGCGGGCATGCCGCCCTCGGTGTGGCGGGAACGCGAGGAGTTCCCATTCGTCCAAGACCAACAGGGCGCTCCGGCGGGAGGCTAGGCGCATGAGCGAATCGACAACCTCCGTATCGACCCGCACGGTCATCTGGCCGACCTTCGTCTATCGCGATGCCAAGGCCGCGATCACCTTTCTGGAGCAGGCCTTCGGCTTCGAGACCAAGGCCTGTTACGGCGAGGGCGACCTGGTCCACCACGCCGAACTCGCCTGGCCCGGGGGCGGCGGCATCATGCTCGGCGGCGTCCGCGAGGGCATGGTGCTCGAATGCCAGCCACCCGGCGTCGGCTCCGCCTACATCGTCGTCGACGATCCCGACGCCCTGTACGCCCGCGCGAAGGCCGCGGGAGTGAACATCACTCGCGAACTGCGCGACGAAACCGATTACGAGTCACGAGGTTTCACCTGCCGCGACCCGGAGGGCGTCTACTGGAGCTTCGGCACCTACCCGGGCGTGACGGGCGAATAGCCCACGGGCCGCGCCGTGTAAATCCTCAGGCAGCGCCGTGGCCCGCGGGGACGCGTTCGGCCTCGAGCGGCGGGGGCGGCGGGGTGCCATTGCCGAAGGGGCTGCCGCCCAAGGCTTCTCGGCCGGGCGGGGTCAGCCAGTTGGCCAGTTCCGGGCCCTTGGGGACGACGCGGGTCGGGTTTATGTCGGTGTGGACGATGTAGTAGTGCTGCTTGATCTGCACGAAGTCGACGGTGTCGCCGAAGCCCGGGGTCTGGAACAGGTCTCGGGCGTAGGCCCACAGCACGGGTAGTTCGGTGAGCTTGTCCCGGTTGCACTTGAAATGGCCGTGATACACCGGGTCGAAGCGGACCAGGGTGGTGAACAGGCGGACGTCGGCCTCGGTGATGGTGTCGCCGACCAGGTAGCGCTGGGTGGACAGCCGCTCCGAGAGCCAGTCCAGCGCCGCGAAGAGCCGATCGTAGGCGGCCTCGTAGGCCTGCTGCCCACCGGCGAAACCGCAGCGGTAGACGCCATTGTTGACCTCGGTGTAGACCCGCCGATTCACCGAATCTATCTCCGCGCGAAGGTCTTCCGGATACAGCCGCGGTGCTCCGGGTCGGTGGAATTCGGTCCACTCGGTGGAGAAGTCCAGGGTCATCTGAGCGTAGTCGTTGGTGACCACCGCGCCGTCGCGCTCGTCCACGATGGCGGGCACGGTGATGCCGCGCGGATAGTCCGGGAAGTGCTTGAAATACGCGTCCCGCAGGAAGTGAATGCCCAACACCGGATCCACCTCGCCCGGATCCAGATCGAAGGTCCAGCTGCGCTTGTCGTGGGTGGGCCCGCACAACCCCAGCGACAGCGCCGACTCCAGCCCGAGCAGCCGGCGCACGATGAGCGTGCGATTGGCCCACGGGCAGGCCCGCGCCGCCACCAGCCGATACCGCCCGGCCTCGACGGGATACCCGTCCCGCCCGTCCGCGGTGATCCGCGTCTGGATGTAGTTCGTGTCCCGCTTGAATTCGCCGGGTTCCACATAACTGCCCGGCTCGGATTTCGAGGTGGTCACCTGGCCAGTCTGTCAGAAAACGTCCATGCCCGGTCTGTACCGAAAGTGAGCGGGCGCATACATTCGCTTTCATGACTGACTCGAAGCCCACCCGCCTGGAACGCATCGTCACCGCGGGCGGCGCGGACGCGGCGATTCTCACCATCGACCACCCGCCGCTCAACCTCTTCGACAAGGCTCTGCTGGAGGCGCTCTCGGCCGATCTCGAGGAGCTGACGGCCAATCCGCCGCGGGCGCTGCTGCTGCGTGCGGACGGCAAGCTGGTGTCGGGCGGCGTCGATGTGCACACCTTCCAGGGGTTGACGGTCGAGGAGGGTGCGCAGCTGTGGCAGACGCTGTTCGCGCGCATCATCCATCCGCTCGAGGCGCTGCCCTGCCCGGTCGTCTTCGCGGCCCATTCGCTGTGCCTCACCGCGGCTTTCGAGATGGCGCTGGCCTGCGACATCATTCTGGCCGCCCCGAAGGCCAAGTTCGGGCTGGTGGAGACCGTGGTCGGCCTGACCCCCTCGATGGGCGGCCCGCAGCGGCTGGCCGAGCGCGCGGGCTCCGGCCGCGCCCGCGAGTTCGTCATGACCGCCGACCTCTACGACGCCGCCACCATGGCCGAGTGGGGTGTGGTGAACGCCGTTCACGAGGATGTCGACGCCGCGGCCCGGGCCCTGTTGACCAAGCTCGCCGACGGCCCCACCCGGGCGCACGCCGCCACCAAGGCGATCATCGGGGCCTGGCGTTCCGGCGGTGTGGCGCACGCGGATTCGGTGACCCCCGAGGTGTCCGGGCAACTTTTCGGCACCGAGGATCTGCGGAACGCCGTGCGGAGCTTCCTCGAGGTCGGGCCCGGAAAGGCCACGTACACAGGCAAGTAGGCGGCAACCCCGGATGTCGACCGCTCGGTCGCCTTGGGCGGCCGGGTGTGTCGGTGTATTTCGGGCGTGTCAAGCCCCCGACCTGCACTGGTGTGAGATTGGGGGGATACCGAGACCGCTCGGTGGGGAAACTCGGTGTGGCTCTGCGAAAGGCACCGCAATTACGACGTTTCCGCAGGCTCGCCAGGGGGAACAGAAGGTTCACCGGGCGGCCGTCTGTTTCCGTCGTGTCAAACCCTGACATCCGTTTGCCGACAATCCGCCCATGGCTGTGATCTGCATCATATAGTCACTCATGCCTGGCAGGGCGAACGAGGCACTCGGAGGGACGATGTCGCAGTTACTCGTGGAATATCCGCTGTCGCGAAACAGCTGGCGCGACAATCCCCTTGCGCGCGCCGCGGACGGCATCCTGCGCTACGGCAATCTCACCCCGGCGCTCACCGAGCTACTCGACATCCAGGTGCACACCTTCGCCGCCCGCGAGGCCGTGGTGGAGATCGGCGGCCCCCGGCTCACCTACCGCGAACTCTGGTACTCGGCCTCCCGCATCGCGGGCGGCCTGCAGGAGCACGGCATCGGCTACGGCGACCGGGTGGCGGTGCGCATGCCCGTCGGCGCGCGCTGGGTGCAGGCCTTCCTGGGCGCGCTGCTGTCCGGCGCGGTCCCGGTCCTGGTGCACGACGGACTCCCGGACGCGGTGGCGGACCGCGTGATTCGCGACGCCTGCGCCGACTTCGTGCTGGACGGCGGCGGTCGCGCGGCGGGCTTCGGCGAGGCGCTGCCCGATGCCGCGGCCTTCATCGACGACGGCGCGTCGCTCGGCGAGCTGGCGCTGCTCTGCTACACCACCTTCGGCCCCGGCGCGGGTCCGCGCGGGGTGGAGCTGACCAACGAGAACCTGCTCTCCGCAATCCATTCCGTGGTCGGCGCGCTGGACCTGCCCACCGACGGCCTGCGCAATCTGGTGCTGCTGCCGCTCGCGCACGCCAGCGGCTGCGTCGATCAGCTGCTGCCCACCTTCGCGGTCGGCGGCACCGTGGTGCTCACCCCCGACCGGTCCGCGGTGCCGGAAGCCCTTGTCGCCGAACGCATCGACATGGTCTCGGCCACGCCGCGCATCTTCGCCGGACTGCTGCCCGAACTGGCCGGGCTGCGCGTGGAGCAGGTGCGCCAGGTGTGCAGCGCCGGGCACCGCGCGGAGTTGGCCGCCGCCGACCGGACCACCGCCGACGCGGTCACCGCCGGTCTGCGCGAAGTCTTTCCGGCCGCGCGCCAGTGGTCGGTGTGGGGCGCGACCGAGACCTCCGGCATCGGCCTGGCCCGCGACGACACCGCCGCCCGCGACGGCAGCGCCTGTGACACCCTCGGATTCGCCTTCGGCGGAACCGAACTCGCCCTCTGGGGTCCTCGCGCCGACACCGGCCACGGCGAACTCCTCTGCCGCGGCCCCAACATCACCCCCGGCTATTGGAAAGACCCCCAGACCACACGATCCCGCTTCACCGGCAGCTGGTTCCACACCGGAAACCAGGTGAGCATCGACGAGGACGGCCTGGTCCGCCAGGCCGCCGCCGACTGATCACCGCAACAGGCGGGCCTTGGGTCACTGCAACAGGCGGGCCTTCAGTGCGTCGCGCAGGCCCGGGGTGATGCCGATTTCGTCGAGGTAGCCCGCGAGGCCGCCGTACATGTCGTTCATCGAATTGGTCGCGGACTCCAGGTATTCGGGCTTGACGCCGAGCAGGTCGTCGGAGAGTTCCTCGTCGGAGTCCGCGGTCATGAAGGCGCGCAGGGTGGGGACGGCGTCATTGCTGAGCAGATAGTCGGCGTAGACGTCCTCCTCGGTGACGTCGACCGTGCGCAGCAGGGTGGCCACGGCCCAGCCGGTGCGGTCCTTGCCCGCCGCGCAGTGCACCAGGGCGGTGCCGGTCAACACCGATTCGGCCAGCGACCGGATCGCCACGTGCGCCTCGGGCAGCGCGGGGAAGAGTCGGTACACCTCGAGCATGTGGCTCGACGCGGTGGTGTGGCGGCGCGCCTCGTGCGGCGGGGTCTCGCCCATGCGCGAGTCGAAGGGGGTGACCTTCAGGCGAACCCCGTCCGGCACCACGTCGTGGCCGATGAAGTCGATCTCCGCGAACCCGCGCAGGTCGTGCACATCGGTGACGCCCAGTTCCGCGAGCGTGCCCAGCCCGGCCTCGTCCAGGCGACTGAGCTGGGCCGACCGTAGGAGCACGCCCTCGCGAACGGTCCGGCCGTCGAGGGTGCGGGCACCGCCGAGGTCGCGGAAATTGAAGGTGCCGGAGATCAGGAATTGGTCGTGGCGCGCTGAAGTCACCCCGTCAGGCTATCGGTGAGCGGGTATCGGCACGGTGTCGGCGATCGATCGAACCGGCGAATTCGTGGTCGGTGAACGGGGCGCGAATGCGTGTCGCGAGTGTGGGCTCGCGCACACGTTCTATGTTTCACCGCACAAGCGTCCGTAATATACCGATTGGTCCTATCAACGGCTTTACCAGGCGATCGTTCAATTTGATCATTCCCATCGGATCGCAGCTCCGTTCCGATTAGGTAACAAAACATTCTTCCGGTACGGAATCGGCTATCAAAGCTGGTTGTCGAGCCAGAAAACGACGTACCATCGATACCCGTTGAACGGGTACGCCGGTGTACTGACCGGAGATCAATGCCGATCCGCAACCCGTTGAGCGAACCGCGCTAGCTGCGTCGCGACCCACGGTCGCGAGCCGCCCGCGCGAGTTCTTTCGCCAAAGGGAGTTGTCGTTGAGCGCAAGTGGAGAAATCACCCAGGTCGGACTTCGTCCGGCCATGACCGAGGCCATCGAAAGCACGGCCGCGTCGCTCGACATCACCGGTAATCGTGCCTTGCGCATCCTGCTGCACGCCGGTGTCAGCACGCTGTGGCCGATCTTGAAAGCCTCGCCCGACCGTCAGCTGCGCGCCTATGAATCCACCCTGGCCGTGCTGCGGGCGCGTTGGGAGAATCAGGCGGCGTGTGTGCCGGACCCGGTGGCCACGGCCATGTTCCGGGACCTGGACGCCGATGTCACCGATTTCCTGGACCTGTGTGCCCGTCGCTCGGGCACCCAGTGGCTGGAGCCGGTCGACGCCATCGCCGCCTATCTGCTGGCCGTCATCCAGGGCATGGTGCTGCGCTGGCTCGCCGACTGCGATGACGAGATCTCGCTCGTCGTGCTCGACGATCTGGTGTCCTACCTGTCCACGAAGGCCGTCGACCTGCCCTGAGCGCCAAATGCTGGACGCCTGACCAAGTTCGTGGTCGAATGATCTGGTGACCGATCCGTCGCCGATCAGCGGGCTGCACGCGGCCACCGCCGACCTGGACCCGCCGCTGGCCGCGGTCAGCCTGACCGCCCTGCGCGCCAATGCCGCCGACCTGGTGAGCCGCGCCCGCGGCGTGCCGATCCGGGTGGCCAGTAAATCCGTGCGCTGCCGCGCGGTGCTCGAAGAAGTCCTGGGCCCCAAGCTGACCGCCGCCGGCGGGTTCGCGGGCATCATGGGTTACTCACTGCGCGAAGCCATCTGGCTGGTGCGGGAGGGCGCGCGCGATGTGCTGCTGGGCTATCCCACCGCCGACCGGCACGCGCTGGCCGAACTGGCCGCCGACCCGCTGCTGTTGGACTCCATCACGCTGATGATCGACGACACCGATCAGCTGGATCTGATTCGCGCGGCCGTCGGCAGCGAAAAGATCGCTCCGCGTGTGTGTCTGGATGTGGATGCCTCGCTGCGCATCGGGCCACTGCACCTGGGTGTGCGGCGCTCGCCGATTCGGACCCCGGAGCAGGCGGCCCGGCTGGCCGCCGAAACCCGTTCGCGCGGTTTCCGAGTCGTCGGCGTCATGACCTACGAGGCGCAGATCGCGGGTCTGCCCGACACCAATCCCGCTGTGCGACTGGTGAAGAAGCTCTCGGCGGACGAGATCGGCAAGCGCCGCCGCCGGGTGCTGGACGCGGTGCGGTCGGCGGTCGGCGAGCTGGAGATCGTCAATAGCGGCGGCACCGGGTCGATCGAGGTCAGCATCTCCGATCCGGACGTCACCGAGGTGACGGCCGGCTCCGGCCTCTATCTGCCGACCCTTTTCGACGGCTACCGCAATCTCGCCCCGCGACCGTCCATGTATTTCGCCACGCCCGTGCTGCGGCATCCCGCGCCGGGCATCGCCACCGTCTTCTCCGGCGGCTACATCGCCTCCGGTCCGGCGGGAGCCTCGCGTGTCCCGAAGCCGGTGTGGCCCTTGGGCTTGAAGCTCATCGGCACCGAGGGCGCGGGCGAGGTGCAGACCCCGCTCACGGGTGCGGACGGCCTGGCCATCGGCGATCGCGTGTGGTTCCGGCACGCCAAGGCCGGTGAACTGTGCGAGCGGTTCAACGAAGTGCATCTCGTCGACGAGGACGGCACCCGCACGACGGTGCCCACCTACCGCGGCGAAGGGCACAGCTTCGGCTGAGTGCTAGACCCGGTCGAGTTGGAGGACCGCGGCCAGGTCGGAGAGTTCGGCCGTGGTCGCCGGGAGGTATTCGGTCAGCAGCGGTGAGCGCACGATGATGGCCGACCACATGGCGCGCGAGATCGCGCTGGTGAGCCAGTGGCGCGAGAGCAGTGCGCCGATGCCGTGCGGGGCGTCCTCAGGGGCGGAGGTGGTCATGGAGACCAGCACCACCGCGGCCTCGCGGCCCTGGAAGTGGTCGGGGGTGCCGACCAGGACGTCCTCGATGCGCGCCCGCGACAACAGGGTTCGAATGCGCGCCACCTGGGCGTGGTAGGGCGCGACCACCAGAATGTCGTGCGGGTGCAGGCGGCGGGTGAGCGCGCCGGTGTGCCACGGCAAGCCGAGCAGCGTGCGCACCTGACGCACGATTTCGCGTGCCTCCTCGGCGGATTCGGTGCTGTTGCCGTGATGCTCCACCGGCACCGTGCGCACGCCGGGCGGAATGCCGTCGAGTTCCCGTGCCAGGGTGACGGTTTCATTGGAACGCAGCCGGTTGTCGTAGCGCAGCCGCGACACCGGGCCGCACATGCGCGGGTGCATGCGCCAGGTGCGGTCCAGGAAGTAGCCGTAGGCGGCGGGCAGCGTGCGGTGCGGGCCGAGCAGACGGCCCAGCACGGACTGCGCGATGGGCTCGGGATGCGCCCCGCGCCCCGACGGCGGCGCGGGATCGCCGACCAGCAGCAGATTGCGCGCGGACACCGCCACCGCGATCGCCTCGGCCAGCGGGAACTTCCCGGCGTCCACGATGACCAATAGATCCAGGCTGTCGCGGGCAATGCGCTCGGGATCGGTGAAGTCGCTCGAAAGTCCGCCCACCACACAGCCGTTCACCGCATTGTCGAGAAATCGTGGATAGCGCGAGGCCTCGATGGGCAGCCATTCCGGCGCCACCGAGCGGGTATCGGCCTTGGCCACCAGCTCCGGCAACACACCCACCTGGACGACGGCGTCGAGCACGTGCTCGACCACCTGGTGCGAGCGCGCCACCACGCCGACCCGCCACCTGTACCGGGTCACCAGCCTTTCCACCGCGCGGGCGGTGGTGTCGGTCTTGCCGGTGCCGGGCGGGCCCTGCACGGCCGCATAGGAATTGTCGAGATCCAGCACGGCCGCGGTGACGGCGGCGGCGTGATCGCCGAACACCTCGGGCAGCGCGTCGCCCGTGCGCAGGCGGGGCGGGCGGCGGCAGAGGATGTCGAAGACGGCCGTCTCGGGCACCTGGGGGAGGGTGACCAGCAGCTGATGCGCGGTGTCCTCCAAGGCTTCCGACAGGTGCACGTCGTGGCCGGGCGGGCAGGGCGCGATGGCGGTGGGCAGCTCACCGTAGGGCTCGCAGCCCTCCGGCAGTTCCTCCACCACGCGCACGACGTCTTCGAAATTCGTGTCCAGCGCGCAGCCGAGCACGGTGGCGCAGGCGGTGGCGCGCAGGCCCGGGGTGACGGCCATGCCGGGCGCGGGCCGGTCGTAGAGGGTGAGCACCTGGGTACCCGGCGGCGGTGCGTTACCGGTGCCGAGGCGTCCGGTGAGGGTCAGATAGCGCCGCATGGGGCGCTGTCCGGTGCTGTGCCAGTCGGTGTCCACCGATCCGGAGTCGGCGACGAGAACCCCTGCGGTGTCGGCCCATTCGGCCACCGGGTGGTCGAGCCGGTCATCGTGCGCCCAGCGCAGCGGCCGCCGTTCGCGTCGGTGATAGCCCAGGGCCGCGGCCGTCAGCCCCGCCGCCTCCTGCGCCTCGCCGCGCTCGATGCCGTCGCTCTCCGCGAATTCCCGCAGCGCGGCCTCGATGTCGTCCGGTCCGGTCTCGGCGTAGTCGTAGGACCAGCGTCGCGCCGGGGCCACCCGGTGCTCGTCGGCCAGCTCGAGCAGCCAATCCCGCAGTCGCAGTACGGCTTCGGCCCCGTTCTCGCACTCCTCTTGATTCGGGGGCAGCTGATGCAGGTCGTAGGATCGCTCGCCGACCACCAGCGCCGCGCGCACGATCGGGTACAGATCCACGAGCGCGGGCAGCAATTCCGCCACCACATCCTCGCCCTCGGAATCCCGCTCGCCGATCGCGTGCAGCAGCCCGCGCAGATCGCCCCGATAATGGTGAATCCGCAAGTCATTGCACTCGCGCTGCCGCTCCTGGAGGAACCCCAACAGCTCCTCGGCGTCATCGCGCCGCCGCGCTGCCCGGCCGACCCCGTCCCGCTCGTCGACCCGAATCACGAAGACCCGCTCCACCTTCGGCGCGGCCGGCTCGGCCACGAACCCCAACGCCACCGTGCTCACCCCGGGCACCGGCCCCGGATCCACGGTGGTCACCGCCGCGTGCGCGGCGTCCTGGGCGCGCTGTTCGACTGCGGCACTGGCCGATTCGCTGATCGCACCCGGGTGAGCGGCGGCCTCGGCGGCAGCGGTCGGGCGCGTGCCGACCAGGTCCTCCGCGCGCGTGTCCGAGAGCTCGAGCGCGCGGGCGGTGGTGGGGCCGACCGGATGTGTGGCCGAGCGGATGGTGACGACGAGATCGCCGGTGGCGCAGGCGATTCCGGAGGGGGAGCGGAGGAAGCCGGACTCGGGGGCGCAGGCGGGGGTGACACTGACGAATAGGTCGCCTCGGGTGGGGGCGGGCAGGGCGGCGAGGGCGGCCGGGTCGATGAGACCGTGTACGGGGCGATCGGTGCGCTCGCGCAGGATTTGGACTTCGGCCTGCAGGCGCAGGGTGGTCAGGGTGGCGGTCGGAATGCCGGTGACCACCGTGTCGGCCACGGCGAGTCGGTCCAGGGTGGTGATGCCCGCGTCGCGCAGGTGGGCCCGGGTGGCCGGCCGCATGCCCGCCACCAGCAGCAGGTCGCGGCGGGCCTCGAGTTCGGCGGTGCAGGTGGGGCAGTGGCCGCAGGCCAGGAACCGGCGGTCGCCCCACTGCACCGGCAGTAGCTCACCGAGCTTGGTGTCCACGATCAGGTTCAACCGTGCCCGCCGCGCCTGGTACACCACCGCCATATCGGCCAGCGGATGCCCGACCGCGACCCCGTCCTCCCAGATTCGCGCGTGCGGCGCGGCCCGGAACCCGTTGCGCCGCAGCGCTTCCGCCATGGCCGCCAGTCCCAGCAGCGTCGCGATCCGATCCCGCCGACCCGCCACCCCGGTCACCACGTAGTCGTGCGTCTCCGGCGAATGGTCGCGCACCAGGAAGTCACATCGAGCCACGAAGTCGCCGTCGAACGCGACGGCCCCCGCCACCGCTTCGGCATCCGACCGCAACGCCGCGAGCGTCTCCTCATGCGCCGCCCGCAATCCGGCCAGCGCTTCCGCCCGCAGATCCTCGGCCAGCACCGGGGTCGGTCCGCGGCGATCCGCGACCTGCCGTGCCGCCGCCGATGCGTTCGAACCCGATTCGCCCGAGCCGCCCGATAGCGCGGCCGCATCATCACGTGGCGTAACCCCGCTCGGCTGCGGCGCATGGTCCTGCGGCCGCGCCGCGAGATCGTGGGGGCGCGGGGTCGGTGCGGCCAGCCCGAGGGCGAGGTGGGCGGGTGGGGGTAGGTGAATGCGGGTGACGGCGGAGCCGTGGCGGTCGCGGAGATCGGCGAGGCGGTGTTCGACGGCCGGGTCGGGGGTGCGGGTGAGCGCGCCGGGGGACGGGGCGTCCAACGGCGTCACCAGTCCCAGTTCGGCGTCGAGCGCGCGCAGCAGCGCGAACTCACAGCGCGCCGCCGTCACCAGGTCACCGGTGCTGCACACGACACGATCACCGAACAGCATCAATCGCGGCCCTCCTGTGCCTCTCCTCCGCCGACACCCGCACCCGGCCGAAATGGTCCTCGCGGGAAGTGTCCGCGCGCGGCCGAGTCGCGCCATAGCGTAGTGACTGCGGGGCCCGTGGTGTGTCGGCAGGTGCGGCCGATTCGGGCCGGGAGCCGCGCCCGCAGCGGCCGAGTTCGCGGGCGGTGCGCGGGCGTTGTTGGGGGACAACACGACTCGGCCGCCCCACTTCGGCAGGTTGGCGCCGATCCGCCGGTCGGGGGTGAGAAACCCCACCGCCGGGTCCGGCGTGTCGCCGGTCACGCGCGGTTCGCCGGCTCCTCCTCATTACTCGTCAGTCGCCTCCGCGGAGTAGCCCCGCAACCCTGCCCGGTCTGTCACAATCTGCCGATGCTCTACCTCGCGGGCGCTCGCGGCCGCCTTCACTACCGACGATGGCAGCTCGACAATGCACAGGCCGCGCTGGCCCTGTTACCCGGAATCGGCCAGCACAGCGCGCACTACCACCGGTTCGCCAGGGCGCTCGCCGCCCGCGGAATCGAACTCTGGGCCCTGGACACCTCCGGCCACGGCCTCAGTGAGGGGGATCCGGACCGGCCGGGCAATATCCACGAATTGGCGGCCGACGCCAGACTGTTCCTGGAACAGGTACGGGCCCAAGCGAATTCCACGCCCTTCCTGCTGGGCCACTCGCTGGGCGCGGCCACCGCGCTGGCGGTGCTGCGGGACGCGGAGCCGGGCGAATTCTCGGGCCTGGTGCTGTCCGGCACGCCGAAGGCGGTGCTCGAGGGCAAGTCCCCGAAGTCCGCGCGCGGTGCCGACACACCCGTTCGCGCCCCCGCCGGTCCCCGCTCGCGGGCCGCGGTCGCGACCGAGCGGGATTCGGACTGGCCCGGCCCCCGCCTGCCCGAGGGCCTGCCGGTGCTGATCGTGCACGGCGAGGACGACCGCCGCGCCCCGCTCGACCCGGTCCGTGATTGGGCCGCCCAGGTCGGCGCGCGCTTCACCACCTACCCCCACGCCGGGCACGACCTGCTGCACGAACCGGTGCACGCCGAGGTCACCGCGGAGATCGTCGAATTCGTGCACGCCCGTTCGCTGGTCTGACGCCGCCCCTCGACCGCGTGCCGGAACTACGGTGGACCCGTGCCCCTCTATGAATTCGAAGGCAAGCGCCCGACCATCGATCCGACCGCGTTCATCGCACCCACCGCCACCCTGATCGGCGATGTGCGGGTCGAGGCCGGAGCCTCGGTCTGGTACGGCGCGGTGCTGCGCGCCGACCTCGCGCCCATCATCCTGCGCGAGCGCGCGAATGTGCAGGACAATGCCGTGATCCACGTGCCGCAGGACGTCGCGGTGGAGATCGGCGCGGGCTCGACCATCGCGCACTCGGTGGTGTTCCACGGCGCCACGCTCGGCGCGGAATCGATTGTGGGCAACGGCAGTACGGTGCTGGATCTGGCCAGGATCGGCAGCGGCGTCATGATCGCCGCGCACTCGCTGGTGGGTCCCGGCCAGGAGATTCCGGACGGTGTGCTGGCCGCGGGCTCGCCCGCGCAGGTCAAGAAGCCGCTCGACGGCACCCCGGCCGAACTGTGGGTCAAGACCAACCCCGGCTTCTACGCCGAGCTGGCCCAGCGACACCGCAAGGGCCTCACCGAGATTCGCTGAGCAGCTCGACCACTTCCGCGTCGGTGAGCTGGTGGAAGTCCCGATACGCCCCGCCGACCCCGCCCAGGGCGCGGGGCACCAGCGGGCACACCACCTCGTCGGCCACCGACCGAATCCGGTGCAGCGCTTCGACACTCGACACCGGCACGGCCACCACCACCCGGCGCGGCTCGTGCAGCCGCGCGATCTCGCAGCCGGCGGCCACGGTCGCTCCGGTGGCCATGCCGTCGTCCACGATGATCACGGTCCGGTCCTTCAATGGCAGCGGCGGGCTCGCCCGCAGGATGCGCCGCCGCCGTTCCAGCTCGGCGCGCTCCATGTCCTCGATGGCCGCCAGCTGGTCGTCGCTCACCCCGGTGTGCCGCATGACGTCGTAATTGAGCACCCGCACCTCGTCCTCGCCGATGGCGCCCATGGCCAGTTCCGGCTGCCACGGCACCCCGAGCTTGCGGACCAACAGCACATCCAGATCCCCGCCGATCACCTCCCGCACCGCCGCGGCCACCGGAACCCCGCCGCGCGGCAGCCCCAGCACCAAGGGATCCGCCGCGCGCAGGTGCTCGAGTCGTTCACCCAGCGCGCGTCCGGCGGCCCCCCGATCCGGATAGATCATCGCCATCCAGTTTAGGCGTCCGACCCCCCGTCGGAGCCCGCTCGCTACTCGCCGCGAATGGTGTAGCGGCGCAGGGACAGGCTCGGATTGGTGGTGCGGACCTCGCGCAGGTGTGCCAGATCGATGCGGGCGGTGGCGATGCCCGGCTGGTCACCGAGTTCGGCCAGCACCGCGCCGGTGGGGGAGACGATCATGGAGGTGCCCGCGCCGCGGGGCGCGGCCTGGTCGGCGGCGGCCACGTACATGGTGTTCTCGATGGCCCGGGCGCGCAGCAGCGTCGTCCACTGATCGACCTTGCCGGGCCCGGGAATCCACTGCGCGGGCAACAGCAGCACCTGCGTCCCGGCCGCGGCCAGGCGTCGAATGCCCTCGGGGAACCGCAGATCGAAGCACAGCTGCATGCCGAACACGACACCTTCCACGGTGAAGGTAGGTGACTGGTCCAGCGGGCCGGGAATGAGCAGGTCGGATTCCTTCGCGCCGAAGGCGTCGTAGAGATGCACCTTGCGGTAGACCGCCGCGAATTCGGCGTCGGGCGTGGCGGCGACGAGGGTGTTGTAGACGTGCCCGGCGGGCTGGTCCGGGCCGCCGGTCTCCACCATGCCCGCCACCACGTGCACACCGAATTCGGCTGCGATGCCGCGCAATCCGGTGACGAACGGTCCGGTCAGCGGTTCGGCCGCGGCGACCGCCCGCTCGTCGAGGACCTTGGTGGCGAACATCGAATACTCCGGCGCCACCACCACCTTCGCTCCGAGTTCGCTGGCGGCCTTGACCTCCGCGCGCAGCGCGGTGAGATTGGCCACGGTGTCGGTGTAGGGATCGAACTGCACCACCGCCACGTCCACCGCGCCCGCGGGTTCGGGTGTGCCGCCGCGCCCGGCCTGCGCGGCGGTCTCGTGAACGGCCGTCGCCACGGCTCCCGAGCTGCCCGCATCGTCGGTGGCCAGGGTTCCGGTGACGTAATTGCGCACGGGTGTGGGTTCGGAATTGCCGAGTCCGGAAGGGGAACCGACGGTGGTCGAGACGGAGGGCGCGGGCGAGTTGTCCGGATGCACGACTCCCAGGGTATTCACCCGATGGTCAACCCCGCAGCTAGCAGGCAGTAAAATCCTCCGCAATGAGTACCTCACCGGCCGACAGCGTTCCCACTGACGACGAGAGGGACGTTTCCGGCCCGTCCTTCGCCGATCTCGGCCTCGATGACCGCATTCTGCGGGCCATCGCGGATGTCGGCTACGAATCGCCGTCGCCCATTCAGGCCGCGACGATTCCGCCGCTGCTCGAGGGTCGTGACGTGGTGGGTCTGGCCCAGACCGGTACCGGCAAGACGGCCGCCTTCGCCATCCCCGTGCTCCAGGGGCTGAACGAGCGCGGCAAGGCGCCGAAGGCGCTGGTGCTGGCCCCGACTCGCGAACTGGCGATCCAGGTGGCGGAGGCGTTCGGCCGGTACGCCACCCACATGCCCGGAGTGCACGTGCTGCCCATCTACGGTGGGCAGAACTACGCGGTCCAGCTGTCGGGTCTGCGGCGCGGCGCGCAGGTGGTGGTCGGCACCCCGGGGCGCGTCATCGATCACCTCGAGCGCGGCACCCTCGATCTCACCGAGCTGCAGTACCTGGTGCTCGACGAGGCCGACGAGATGCTCAAGATGGGCTTCCAGGAGGACGTGGAACGCATCCTGCGCGACACGCCCGCCGACAAGCAGGTGGCGCTGTTCTCGGCCACCATGCCGACGGCGATCCGCAAGATCTCCAAGCAGTACCTGAAGGAACCGGTCGAGATCACGGTCAAGACCAAGACCTCCACCAACACCAACATCACCCAGCGCTGGGTGCTGGTGTCGTATCAGCGCAAGCTGGACGCGCTGACCCGCATCCTCGAGGTGGAGCCCTTCGAGGCCATGATCATCTTCGTGCGCACCAAGCAGGCCACCGAGGAGTTGGCCGAAAAGCTGCGCGCGCGTGGGTATTCCGCGGCCGCCATCAATGGCGACATCGCGCAGGCGCAGCGTGAGCGCACCATCGGCCAGCTCAAGTCGGGCGTGCTCGACATCCTGGTCGCCACCGACGTGGCCGCGCGCGGCCTGGACGTGGAACGCATCTCGCACGTGGTGAACTACGACATCCCGCACGACACCGAGTCCTACGTGCACCGCATCGGCCGCACCGGCCGCGCGGGCCGCTCCGGTGACGCGCTGCTGTTCGTGGCCCCGCGCGAGCGCCGCCTGCTCGACGCCATCGAGCGTGCCACCCGCCAGCAGGTCACCGAGATGCAGCTGCCCAGCGTCGAGGACGTGAACGCCCAGCGCGTCACCAAGTTCCACGACGCCATCACCGAGAACCTGAACTCGGCGAACGTGCCGCTGTTCCGCAAGCTCATCGAGGAATACGAGCGCGAGCACAATATTCCGCTGGTGGACATCGCGGCGGCGCTCGCGGTCGGCGGCCACGAGGGCGACACCTTCTTCATGGAGCCCGATCCGGAGCCCGCGCCGCGTGAGCGCCGCGACCGCGATCGGGAGCGCACGCCGCGCTCCTTCGACGATCGCGGGCCGCGCGAGCGCCGCGAGCCGTCCAAGCATCGCCAGACCGGTGCGGAGCTGGCCACCTACCGGATCTCGGTGGGCAAGCGGCACAAGGTCGCTCCCGGTGCGATCGTGGGCGCGATCGCCAATGAGGGCGGCCTACGCCGCAGCGACTTCGGGCACATCAGCATTCGGCCCGACCACTCGCTGGTCGAGCTGCCCGCCGACCTGTCCGACGAGACCCTGAACGCCTTGAGCCGCACCCGCATCAGCGGCCAGCTCATTCAGCTCCAGCTGGATCAGGGCCCGCCCGGACAGCGCTCCATGAGCCGCGCCCCGCGCCGCGAGTTCCGCGACAGCAAGCCGCGCTACGAGCGCCGCAAGCCGCGCGCCTGAGGCGGTTCGAACAAACCAACGCCCGCATTCCAGAAGGAATGCGGGCGTTGTGTTTTCGAGGATCAGTTGGCCGGGGTGGCCGAACCGGCGTCGGGAGCCTGGGCCGGAGTTGTGGGCGCGGCCGGAGCGGGCGCGGCCGACGTGGTGGGGGCCGAGGCGTCCGGGGTGGTCGTCGGCGTCGAGGAGTCCGGCTTGGTGGGATCGGTGGGGGCCGGGGCGGATTGCGGGGCGGGCGGGGTGTCGGTCACGGTGAACAGGCCGACGGTGGGCAGGACCACACAGCGGGCGTTCGGGTAGTCGATGGTGCCCCAGAGGGAGGCGATGACCGTGCCCGCGCCGGTGTCGGCGGTCTTGGACAGCGCCGGGAGGTTGTACTCGGTCTGGTCGTCCAGGGCGGTGATGCCGCTGCGGCCGTTGTTCACATTGAGCCAGGCCACCGTCAGACCGGAGGCGAGCGGGAAGCCGTTCTGCTGGGCCATCGCCTGGAAGCTGACGCTGCCGGGCGGCAGCGAGGAGACGCCGTTCGCGCCCGAGACGCCGGTCACCGCCATGGCATTGGTCAGGCTGAAGGGCATGTTGAAGCCGCAGCCCAGCGTGGGAGCCAGGTACGAGAACGGCGTGAACTGAACGTTTTCCAGCTTCGCGGCGGTGACCAACTGGTCGGCCCGGGCGATGTTCGCGACCGCGGTCTTGCCCGCGATGTCAGTGCCGACGGCCTGGGTGAGCTGCTCGATGCCCAGCTCGGCCGGGGTTTTGGGCTGGTCGGCGGTGGCCGTGGTGCTCGCGCCGAGGGTCGCCGTCGCGGTAAGGGCCGCGACCGCGAGGGCGCGCCGGGACAGGTTCCAACCGTTCACTCGTGCTGCTCCTCATCGGAAACCGGATTCCACGGCAACGTACCAGCTCCACTCGAGAGCCGCCGCGCTGCATCGGTCGCTCGGTGTGATCCGGCCGACACCCGATTCATTACCGGGGGGTAAGTTTATTGGCGACATCACAGCGACGCTCGGGAGAAGCAATGAAGCTGGCCCTATCACCCGATGAGGTGAAATTCCGGGACGAACTGCGCGAGTTCTATCGGACCAAGATCCCGGCGGAGATCCGCGACCGCGTGAAGTACGGTCTCGAACTCTCGCGCGATGACATCGTCACCACCCATCGCATCCTCAACGAGAACGGCCTGGCCGTGCCGAAATGGCCGGTGCAGTGGGGCGGCAAGGACTGGACGCCCATGCAGCGTCACCTTTGGGAAGACGAGATGCAGCTGGCCTCGGTGCCCGAGCCGCTCACCTTCAATGCCCAGATGATCGGGCCGGTGATCGCTCAATTCGGTTCGGAGGAGATGAAGCAGCGCTTCCTGCCGCCGACCGCCAACCTCGACATCTGGTGGTGCCAGGGCTTCTCCGAGCCCGACGCGGGTTCGGACCTGGCCTCGCTGCGCACCACCGCGGTGCGCGACGGCGACTCCTACATCGTCAACGGCCAGAAGATCTGGACCACCCTCGCGCAGTACGCCGACTGGATCTTCTGCCTGGTGCGCACCGATCCGGCCGCCAAGAAGCAGGCGGGCATCTCGATGCTGCTCTTCGACGTGAAATCGCCCGGCGTGACGATTCGGCCGATCAAGCTCATCGACGGCCACCACGAGGTCAACGAGGTCTTCTTCGAGAACGTCCGGGTCCCGGCCGATCAGCTGGTCGGCGAGGAGAACATGGGCTGGACCTACGCCAAGTTCCTGCTCGGCAACGAGCGCACCGGCATCACCGGCGTGGGGCGCACCAAGGTGAAGCTGGGTGTCGCGAAAGAGTATGCGGCCCAGATTCGTTCGGGCGGTGGGACGCTGCTCGAGGATCCGGTGTTCGCCGCGCGGATCGCCGAGATCGAGAACGAGCTGCTGGCGCTCGAACTGACCCTGATGCGGGTCGTCTCGAACTCCAGTGACGGCAAGCCGAATCCGGCCTCCTCGGTGCTCAAGCTGCGCGGCTCCGAGCTGCAGCAGGCCGCCACCGAACTGCTGCTCGACATCGCCGGACCCGACGCGCTGCCGGTCGACGCCGACGACATCGCCTCGCCCGGCTGGGCGCAGCGCAGTGGCCCCGGCTACCTCAACTACCGCAAGACCACCATCTACGGAGGCTCCAGCGAGGTGCAGCGCACCATCATCGCCTCCACCATCCTCGGATTGTGAGCCGCCGCCATGGATTTCGAACTCACCGATGAACAGGTCATGCTGCGCGAGACGGTCCGGGACCTGCTGGGCCGCGCCTACGACCCGGAGAAGCTGCTGAAGGTCACCGACACCGAACTCGGCTGGAGCCGCGAGGTGTGGCGACAGCTCGCCGAACTGGGCGTGCTCGGACTCGCCTTCGCCGAGGAGGACGGCGGGGTCGGCGCGGGGCCGGTGGAGACCATGGTGGTCATGGAGGAGATCGGGCGGCGCAATGCGCCCGAGCCGGTCCTCGACGCCGTGCTGATCCCGGGCGGGCTGGTGGCGGCCGCGGGTACCGCCGAGCAGCGGCAGCGGGTGCTGCCCGCGGTGGTGGGCGGGGAGAGCCTGCTGGCCTTCGCGCACGATGAGCCCGGAAGCCGTTGGCCCGCAAGCGAGCTGGCTACCGCGGCGGTGCCGGACGGGGACGGGTATCGCGTCACCGGCGTCAAGAATCCGGTGCGGCACGGGGACTGTGCCGATCGGCTCGTGGTCAGTGCGGCATTGCCGGGTGGCGGCATCGGCCTGTTCCTGATCGCCGCCGACGCCGAGGGCGTCACGCGCACCCCGTACCGCACCTTCGACGAGCGGCGGGGCGCGCAGATCGAATTCGCCTCCGCGGCGGCCGAACTGCTCGGTGCCGGTGGGGACGCGCGGCCGGTGATCGATGCGGTGACGGCGGCCGCGCAGGCCAGTCTGTGCGCGGAGTCGCTGGGTGCGATGGAAGAGGCGATGCGGCTGACCACCGAATATCTGAAGACGCGCAAGCAGTTCGGGGTCACGCTGTCCAAGTTCCAGACGCTCACCCAGCGTGCGGCGAACATGTACGTGTCGCTGGAATTGGCGCGCAGCATGAGTCTGTATGTCACCGCCGCCGTGGCGGACGGCTCGGTCGATCAGGTGGCCGCCTCCCGCGCTCGACTCCAGGTGGGTCGCTCCGCCAGGCACATTGGGCAGGAGTCCATTCAGATGCACGGTGGGATCGGCATCACCACCGAGTATCCGGTCAGCCACTATGTGGCGCGGCTGACCGCGATCGCGCGGACGCTGGGCAGTGATCTGGAGCATCTGCGCGTGCTCGCCGACCGCGTCGGCGACTACACCCTCGTGGAGTTCTGAGCTCGCGTACGCTCGGCGCGCGCCCGGTTCCGGACCGGACGGGGCGCGCGCCGGTTGGGCGCGTCGATCACGCGAATGCATTGTGGCAGAACGCATCTCGGCGTTTGCTTGCTGGGGTGCATGCTCGGGATCGCGCGGGGGTGCGGAGTTGGGAATTGGGTGGGGCGCGGCGATCGGCGGGCGTAGGGTCGAAGGCATGGGAGGAGAATCGGTACGGCTGGACGGGAACACCCTGGTGCTTCCCGGTGGGGTGGGGGTGCGGTTCATTCGCACGCTGCGCTTGCCCGAGGAGGGCACGCATCCGCTGCCGCCCGGGCTCGGGGAGTTTCCGGTGCGGCGCGTGGCGGACTACGCGGACTCGGTGCCGCCGGAGTGGGCCGCGCGCGGCGGGGTGATGCTGCCCATGTATCTGCGGGAGGCGATGTGGCTGTCGTTCTCCGCGAAAGAGCCTGCGGCACTGCAGATCGGCGTGGGCAAGGTCTGCGCCGTATCGGGTGAGCCGTGGAGTGATCGACTCGGGCGGGATCCACAGAACTACGTGGTCCTGCCCAAACAGCCCTGGCTGGACGGCATCAATTCCGGCGCGGGCACCATCCGTCAATTCGTCGCCGTGCCACTGGGTTTGGGCGCGACGGTGGAGGGCCAGATCACCGGCGCGGAAACCTGGGGCGGCATCCAACTCCAGAACTTCGCCCTCAACGACACCGAACTCGCCCGCTGGCGCAAGGCCGAGGAACAACGCCGCCGCGCCGAGGCCGACCGGGTCCGCGCCATCACCGCCTCGGCACCGCTGGCCGCCCCGCCCCCGACCTTCGGCGCTCCCGCGGGCCTGCCCCACTCCTACGCCGCCCCACCGGCACCGGGCAGCGCCCCACGCGCGGTTCCCGGCTCCGCTCCCGCCGCCCACAAGCCCACCGCCATGGGCCTCGGCGTCGGCGGCACCATGCGCCAGGAAATCTACAAAGACGACCGCCCCCTGGCGGATTGGTCCCTCCACCCCTCCGCCCGCCTGTTCATCCACCTGGTCACCCCACCCGACTGGCACCGCATCACCGGCGAAGCCCCACCCCCGTCCCCGATCAACCGCGAGGCCTACACCGCCGCCGGCCTCCCCTGGTTCGACTACTTCGACTCCGACGCAACCGATCTCACCCCCGCCGCCCCCCTTACCAACGTCATCCCCGTCGGCGACTGGCTGGGCAACGACCACGACCCCTGGCAAAACCCCACCCCCGCCCAAATCCACCACCTGGGCGACAAGAAAGGCAAACCCGTCGACGACGGCGACTGGTAATCGCTGGTTCGGGGCGGACGGCGCGCGGTGGGGTCAGCCGTCGGAGTTGTCGGAGGCCGGGTGGTCGGTTGTTGATGGGGGAGGGGTTTCCGGCGGGGTGGTGGTTGCCGGGGGTTCCGTTGTGGGGCGCGGACTTTCGGTGGTGGTGGGGCGCGTGGAGGTGGGGCGGCTGAGGGTGGTTCGGGGGGTGGTGCTGGGGTCGGCGGCCGGGTCGTCGGGGGTGGCGGTGATGGTGGAAATGGGGGCGCGGCGGGAGGGCTGGTCGGCGGCCACGCGCCAGGAGGGGGAGGGCGGGATGACGACGGCGGGGGTGGTGGTGCCGGCCTTGGTCGAACTCACCGGGGCCGCTTGGAGATCGGCGTTGATGGGCGGGGGCGGAACGTAGGTGTCCTGGTGGCCCAGGCCGCACGCGCCGAGCAGGATGAGGCCCGCCGAGACGGCGCCGACCGCGGCGGCGGCGCCCTGCACAGACTTGGGCAGGTGGCGCAGCGGGGTGAGCACGCGCTCGTCCGCGCGCGCGTTGCTGCCGTCCATTGGTGGCACTCCTGATTCGTGTCGAGTGGGCTCACCCTAACGGAGGCTGCGGGGTTGGGCCAGGCGGGTGGTCGGTTCTCCGACGCGACGGCCACGGCGATTCCTCAGGCCTCGGGAATATCTCAAACAGCGATGATTCAGATATCGAATTAGTAAACTCAGCGCGTTTTGCCTAAGTGTCGTATGGACTTTCCGTTGCAGAGCCGTAATGTGTGTCCAAAGTTACACGTGAGACGCTCGAAATTAGCCGAGGGACGCGCCGAAGAATCGCGAGACCCCGCGGGCGTCATCGAGGAGTGGATGATGGGTGCATTCTCGACCTCTCCGCTGCGCGCGTCGCTGCGCACCGGGGAGCCCGCCGCCCCCGGGACCCTGCGGATGTCGGCGATCCTGGCCCGCGTCGTCGCCTGGCTGATCTTCCTGGGCGGACTCACCGGCGCGGTGCTCGGCATTGCCGGACTGCGGGTCGAAATCACCGTGGCGGGACTCATTCTCGCCTGCACCGCGGGCCTGGTTTTGCTCAAATTGCGCGCCGACGCACACGCTGGCTAATATTCCGCGAATTTATTCTTTCGCCCCAATTGTCCATTCGAATGCTGTAGCTTTCGAGCGTGCGCCCTCGGCCGCGCGCGATCGATTGGGTTCCCCGAGTTCGGCCAGCAAATTCTCGGAAATCTTCACCAGATCCGACAATACGGGCGGCGTGAACCATTCCGGCCGGGTGGCGAAGAGCAGATCCTCGCTCGAGGTATTGCCGGAGGCCCCCGGAGCGAACGGGCAGCCACCCAGCCCGCCGAGCGAGCCGTCCACCACGTCCGCGCCCGCGTCCAGCGCGGCAAGCGAATTCGCCACGCCCATGCCCCAGGTGTCGTGCCCGTGGAACACGATGCGGTGCTCCGGCGTCCCCCAGCGCCCGGTCGCCGCCACCGAACCGATCAGCGCCGCGACCTGACCCGGGTACGCCTGCCCGAGCGTATCGGCGATGACGATGTCCGCCGACCCCGCGGCCCGCGCGTCGGCGGCAATGGCCAGCACCCGCGCCGGATCCACGGGCCCATCGAACGGGCAGGTGAAAGCCGTTGCCAGACACAGCTGAATGCGCCCGCCCGCCGCGTCGGCGAGCCGAATGGCCTCCGGCATGGCGGCCAGGCTGTCCTCGGTGCTGCGCCCGATATTGGCCTTGTTGTGCGCGTCCGACACCGAGAAGCAGTACTGGAAATTGCGCACCCCCGCCTCGGCGGCCTTGGCCACGTGCCGCGGCGTGGCCACCCACACCCAGCAGCGCGCCAACTCCTCCGGCGTCAACCGGGCGACCAACTCGAGCGTATTGGCCATGGGCGGCACCAGATCCGGTCGTGCCATGGATCCGATCTCCAGCTCCGGCACCCCCGCCGCCAGCAACTCCCGCGCGATCTGGACCTTGCGCTCCGTGGGCAGCACCTTCCCGGTGAGCTGCAGCCCGTCGCGCAGCGTGACATCCCGCAGACTCATGAGTTCGCCTCCAGCGCAGCGATTTCCGCCTCGGACATACCGAGCAATTCGGACAGGACTTCGTGGGTGTGTTCGCCGAGATCCGGGCCGACATTGCGAATGGGCAGCGACTGTCCGCCGATCACCGGGACGATGCCGGGGAACCCGACCTCCTTGGGTTCCGGTTCGCCCACGTCCACCGGGAACGGCTGGATCATATTGCGCGCCTTGTACTGCTCGTCGGCGACGATATCGGCGGCGGTGTAGATGGGACCGCACGGAATCGCGGCCGCCTCGAGGATCTTCAGTGCCTCCTCGCGCGTATGCGTGCGCGTCCACTCGGCGATCGACGCGTCGAGCCGTTCGCGATTGCGCCAGCGTCCCGCATTGTCCTGCAGTTCCGGATCGGCGGCCAGGTCCGGGCGGTCGATGACCTGCATGTACCGCTGGAAGATGGCGTCCCCGTTGCCGCCGATGATGATGCTGTAGCCGTCGCTGGTCGGGTAGGCGTTGCTGGGCGCGATGCCCTCCATGCGGCCGCCCACGCGCTCGCGGTTGATGCCGTAGGCGAGGTAGTCCGGCACCAGCGATTCCATGACCGACAGGATGGATTCGTTGAGCGCCACGTCGATGATGCGCTGCTCCAAGGGAACCCGCTGCACCCGCTCGCGCTGGAACAGCGCCATGACGGTGCCGAAGGCCGCGTAGATCCCCGCGATGGAATCGCCGATGGACACGCCCGTCCGTACCGGCGGGCGATCCGGATCGCCGACGAGTTCGCGCAATCCGCCGACCGCCTCGGCCACCGCCGCGAAGCCCGGCCGCTGCGCGAGCGGACCGGTCTGTCCGTAGGCGGAGATGCGCGTGATCACCAGCTTCGGATTGGCCGCGTTCAGGACCTCGGGCCCGAGCCCCCACTTCTCGAGCATGCCGGGCCGGAAGTTCTCCAGTAGCACGTCGCAGCGCCCGAGCAGATCCAGGACGATCCCGCGCCCGGCCTCGGTCCGCAGGTCCAGCGTGATGGACTTCTTGTTGCGGTTGACCGTCCGGTACAGCATCGAGGTATCCCCGCCGTACAGCCGCCAATTCCGCAGCTCATCACCGGTTTTCGGCCGCTCGACCTTGATCACCTCGGCCCCGAAGTCCCCGAGTATCCGCCCGGCCGTCGGCGCGGCGACATAGTTCCCAAGCTCCAATACCCGCACACCATCCAGCGGCCGAATCGCCGTGTCCAATTTGCCCTCCGCTTCGCTACGGGCGGGTTCGCGGCCCTGGAGGTCTCGTTCTTCCCTCCCTCCGCTCCTCCGCTTCGCTCCCCCGCTCCGCTCAGTCCAGAACGAGACGGGCCGCGAACCATTATGGCGGAGTATGCGACGTTGTCGGCTCGAGGGCGATCGACCGCGTGAGACGACAAAGCCGGCGCGAGGCCCGAGAGAGGTGGGGCCGTCGCACCGGCTGTCGCCGTCGGTCACGGTGTGCGCAAGTGCACCGCGATCGGCGGCATCGAGTCGGGTCGTTCCGCGGTGTTCGGTGGGGCGGGTGAGTGGCAGACACCCGGGCCCACACGAATCGCGGTATCCCGCGCCGGGATTCAGGCGGCGCGAGGGGCGACCTCCTCGATGATCGAGTAGTGCTCGGCATTGCCGGTGATGATGGTGCTGGCATCGCCGTTCACGCCGACCGGCACGTCGCCCGCCAGGGTGATGCGGGTCAGGCGGCGGGGCTGGCCGTCGTAGTCGTCGATGGCGTAGTGCTGGGTGGCGCGGTTGTCCCAGATCGCGACATCGCCGAGCTGCCAGTTCCAGCGGGTGGTGTGCTCCAGGCGGGTGACCCGGTTCTGGAGCAGCTGGAACAGGGCCTGGGATTCGGCGGCGGAGAAGCCGACGAAGTTCTTCACGAAATGGCCGAGCAGCAGGGCGCGTTCGCCGGTCACCGGGTGCACGCGCACCACCGGGTGCTCGGTCTCGTAGTAGGTGGACTCGAATTCCTCGCGGTACGCCTTGATGTTCGCGGTCACCTGCGAGTTCTCACCGCGCGCCACCTCGGTGCGGTCGGCGGCGTAGTCGTAGGCGTTGGTGTGGCAGGCACGCAGGTTCTCCACCAACGCCCGCAACGGCGCGGGCAGCGACTCGTAGGCCGCCACGGTGGAGGCCCAGGTGGTGGACCCGCCGTAGGGCGGCAGGTGCACCGCGCGCAGGATCGACGCCTTCGGAATCCGGTCCACGAAGGTGACATCGGTGTGCCAGCTGTTGGCGCGCCCGTACTCGGAGTCGATGGGCAGCGTCTTGACGCCCTTGGAGGTGACGGTCGGATGCGGGGTGGTCGGCGCGCCCAGCAGCTGCGCGAACTCGTACTGCCCGTCCTCGGTCAGATGCTCCTGGCCGCGGAAGAAGATCACCTTGTGCTTGTGCAGCGCGTCCTGGATCGCCTGCACGGTGACCGAGTCCAGGTCACCGCCGAGCCGGACGCCGTCGATGCGCGCGCCGATCTTGCTGCCGAGCTGCACGACAGTGAGGTTGGACGTGGTGTAATCGACGGCTGCGTAATCGACGGACATGCAAAGCCTTTCGCCCGAATGGAACGGCCCGGATTCGGGCCCCCATCAGGACACCAGCGTCATGCCCGCCGAAACAGGTTCAGGATCAGCCGGATCGAAACGGCTGCGCGACCTCGGCGGCGGACCGCCTACCCGACGTGCTCCCGCAGGTAGGCCAGGTCCTCGGCGACACCCTCGGCCGGGGTCTCCAGAATCACCGGCGCGCCCGCGGTCCGGCACACCTCCGCGAGCAGCTGCGGATCGATGGTCCCGTCGGCGAAATTGGCGTGCCGGTCCGCGCCCGAATCGAACGCGTCGCGCGAGGAGTTCAAATGCACCAGATCGATGCGCCCGGTGATGGCCTTGATCCGCTCCACGATCCCGACCAGTTCCTCGCCCCCGGCCCAGGCGTGGCAGGTGTCGAGGCAGAATCCGGCCCCGAAGTCGCCGACCGCGTCCCACAGCCGCCCGATATCGTCGAAATACCGTGCCATGGCGTGGTTTCCGCCGGCGGTGTTCTCGATCAGGATGGGCACCGCGAACCCGCCCTTGTCCTGCTGGCGTTCGAACAGCTTGCGCCAGTTGACGAAGCCCTCCACCATCTCGGCGTCGGAGCGCACGTGCCCGCCGTGCACCACCAGCCCGAACGCGCCCAGCTCGGCGGCGGCCTTGGCCTGCTGCGCCACCGCGTTGCGGGAGGGCATGCGCAGCCGGTTGTTCAGGCTGGCCACATTGATCTGATAGGACGAGTGCACCACCACGTCGATCTCGCTGGCCTTGATCTCCTCGGCCCGGGGATGCGGGGTGGGCTTGTCCCAGCTCTGCGGATCCACCACGAACATCTGAATGACATCGGCCCCCAGCTTCTCCCCGAAGCCGATCGGGTCGCTGTCGGAACGAACGTGAGCACCAATACGCATTGGGCCAGCGTATCGCCGACCCCCGACAGCCCGTGCGCGGTCACCGCGGCGCTCGGCGATCGCAAGCAAAAGTCCGGTTGCCGATTACAAGCGAACGTTCAGTGTTGCGTTAGCGGCCTGCGCGTAGATAGTTCGGTAGGCCGCGAATCGGCTACAGTTTCGGTGTTTTCGGATCGGCCCTCACGATCACGCCGATCGTCTGTAGTACCTCGCGCGCTGGTGGGTCCCGGCACGCGGAGTGGAAAGTGGGAGATCGTCATGCTGTCCGAAGGTGACGTTTTTGCAGGGTATGTCATCGAACGGCAGCTCGGCCGGGGTGGCATGGGATCGGTCTATCTGGCCAAGCATCCGCGGCTGCCGCGTCTGACCGCGCTCAAGCTGCTGAATCGGGACATGGTCTTCGACAAGGAGGTCCGCGCCCGCTTCGAGCGCGAGGCCGATCTGGTCTCCCAGCTGGACCACCACAATATTGTGACGGTCTACGACCGGGGGCTCGAGGACGGTCAGCTGTGGATCTCCATGCAGTACATCGACGGCATCGACGCCGCGAGCGTGAACCCGCAGACCCTGCCGCCGGAGCGGGCGGTGCAGATCGTCGCCGAGATGGCCGACGCGCTGGACTACGCGCATCGCAACGAGGTGTTGCACCGGGATGTGAAGCCCGCCAATATCCTGCTGGCCCGGTCCACGGGCGGTAAGGGCGAGCGGGTCTACCTGACCGACTTCGGCATCGCGCGACTGCGTGACGACAGCGGTCACCTCACCCAGACCGGCACCTTCACCGCGACCCTGGCCTACGCCTCGCCCGAGCAGCTGACCGGGTCCGCGCTGGACGGTCGCTCCGATCAGTATTCGCTGGCCTGCACGCTGTTCTGGCTGTTCACCGGGAACGGCCCGTTCTCGGCCACCAACCCGGCGGCGGTCATCCAGGGCCATTTGCAAAGCCCGCCACCGCCTTTGAGCACCGCGCGCGCCGGGCTGCCGCCGTCGCTGGATCTGGTGATCGCCAAGGCCATGGCCAAGCGTCCCGAGGACCGCTTCGCCAGCTGCGGCGAGTTCGCGGCCGCCGCGCGCCGGGCGCTGGCCCAGCCGAGCGCGCCCGGGATGCCGCTGGTCGGTCGCACCTCGCCGCCGATCCCGGTCCTGCCGCACACGAGCGGCCCGAGCCAGGTGGCCCCGCCCGTGACCGGCGGCGGGATGCCGACCGGCATGCCCATGTACACCGGTGGAGCCATGCCGACGGGCGGCCCGATGGCGACGGGGATGCCGCCGACCGGTGGTCAGCTGCCGACCGCCGCGCCGCGCCCGCACACCGGCCCGGCCCTGTCGTATCCGGCTCCGACACAGGTCAATCCGGCCCCGCCCAAGCCGGTGACCGGCAACTACACCGGGCGCGGCACCAACCAGTACACGCAGCCGCCGTCCTACACCTACCCGACCCAGGCGCAGCCGCAGCGTCCGCCGGTGGCACCCGTCGGCGCGCATCGGTCCGCGCCGCAGAAGTCCAATACCGGTCTGATCATCGGCATCATCCTGGCCGTGGTGGTGCTGCTCATCGTGGTGGTCGCGGTGGTGGTGGCCGCGGGCAGCGGCAAGTCCAGCACCGCCAAGGGCACGGTCGTCACCACCTCCGCGAATGCCGCACCCGCGGCCGCCAAGCAGATCGACTGGTCCGCGGCGTCCAAGGAGTTCCCGAAGCTGTTGCCCGCCACCAAGACCGGCGGCAAGGGCTACAACGGCGCGACCTGCTGGGTAGCCGATTCGCCGGTCTCCTCCGACGCCACCGACGGCACCCCCGACTTCGGCGACTGGACGGTCCAGTGGCGCTGCTACGGCGGCAGCGACAACGCTGACCCGTTCTATCGCATCTTCGCCTACGCCTCGGCCAGCGATGTGCAGTCGGTGATCGGCGGCCTGAACCCGGACGCCAAATCGACCGACCCGATCGGCGGCAAGGCCTACACCAACTACCAGCTCACCGGCGACAGCCACCCGCGCCTGGTGACCGCCTTCACCGGCGACACCAATCGCGCCCAGTACCTCATGTACACCGACGGCATCACCGGCACCATGGACACGGTCCTCAAGTGGTGGAAGAGCGCCCCGCTCACATGAGCTGACCTGCGCGGATGACAGTCCCGCGTCGGGCACGTAGGGTCGCGAACCGAAGGAGAGTCGGTCGAAAGGGTCTTTGTGCTGCGCAGCGGGGAGTTGTTCGCGGGGTACGAGATCGAACGGGAGCTCGGGCGCGGCGGCATGGGGTCGGTCTATCTGGCCCGGCATCCTCGACTACCCCGGCTGATCGCGCTCAAGCTGCTCAGCCGGGACGTGTTCGGCGATATCGAGGTGCGCAAGCGGTTCGAGCGCGAGGGTGATCTGATCGCGCGGCTCGAGCATCCGAACATCGTGCCGGTGTACGACCGGGGCATCGACGACGCGCAGCCGTGGATCGCCATGCGCTATATCGACGGCCCCGACGCCTCCCAGCTGGAGGCGGCGAATCTGCCTCCGCGCCAGGCGATTCGGATTATCGTCGAGGTCGCGCGGGCCTTGGATTTCGCGCATCGGCGCGGGGTGCTGCACCGGGACGTGAAGCCCGCCAACATCCTGCTCGAATACGCCGACGACGAGCCGCGAGTCTTCTTGGCGGACTTCGGCATCGCCCGGCTGCGCGACGACGGCACCAAGCTCACCCAGACCGGGTCGTTCACCGCGACGCTGACCTACGCCTCGCCCGAACAGCTTTCGGGTCAGCCCCTGGACCCGCGCTCGGACCAGTACTCGCTGGCCTGCACCCTGTTCCGGTTGCTCACCGGTGATGTGCCGTTCAATGCCGAGCACCCGGTGGGCATCATTCACGGCCACCTCAATCAGACTCCGCCGCCGGTCAGCACATTGCGGCCGGGGCTGCCGCCGTCGCTGGACGCGGTACTGGTGCGCGCCCTCGCGAAACATCCCGAGGGACGGTTCGATTCGTGCACCGCGTTCGCGAACGCCGCCCAGCACGCGCTGGAGAATCCGGCCGCCCCGACCGTGGTCGTGCCGAATTACGCTCCCGCCCAATCGCCTTCGGGCACCGCGCCGTACCCGGCTCGGCCCGGCACCGCGCCCTACACCGCGGCGGTTCGGCCCGGGACCGCGCGGTACACCGCGCTGGCTCCGGCCGCGCCCGTCGCCGCGCCACCCCGGCCCGTGCCGCCGCCGCGCAAGCGCAAGCGTTCCCGGCTGCGCGGCTGTCTGCTCGGCGCGGCGGCCATCGTGGTGCTGCCGATCGTGGCGATCGGCGGCGTCGTCGCCTGGCTCGATGAGCACGGGACCTCGCGCACCCCGGCGGTCACCTCCGCGGCGCCCGCCCCGGCCGCCCCGGACCAGTCCACGGAGACCGAGACCACCGGCCCCGCCGCGGGCCTGCCCGAGAGCGCCGGGGCCGACGCCCAGGTCCTCAGCCAGCGTTTCCCGCAGATGCTGCCGCAGGCGGACCCGAATTCCGACTCGAACTCCGGCACCGGCTACCAGGGCGCGGTCTGCACGACCTTCCAGCGTTCCTCGCTGCCGCCCGACACCGGGTCCGGTGATCCCGACCTGGGCGGTTTCGCGGTGGGATGGAATTGCGCGGGCACCGTCGGCCACCCGACCTACCGATTCGTCATGTACCGCTCGGCCGCCGACGCCGAGGAGGCCCTCAACGGGCTGTCCGCCACTCGCTCCGACGTCAAGGCGCACGGCAATCTGTACACGAACTACCAGCTCAGCGGCAGTGCACTGCTGCGCCCGCGGCTGGTGACCGAATTCCACTCGCAGGACGGCAAGCACGCCTTCCTCATGTACAGCACCGCCTTTCTGGCCACCGACGACCAGCTGCTGGATTGGTGGCGCTCGGCCCCGGTCAACTGAGATTCCGCCCCCAATCAATTGAGGGCTCGCCGCGCGGGCGAATTGTGTGGAGTCTGTGAGGAGTACCCCATGGGGGACCTCCCGGATGGCACGAGCCATCGAAGCTCGACACACTGGACACCATGACTTCGAACGTCTCGGATCCCGTCACCCTGGACCAGGGCGCGGCCGCGGTCGCCGCTCGCGCGACCGACCTGGTGAAGACCTACGGATCGGGTGACACGCAGGTCCGGGCCTTGGACGGGGTGACGGCCGAGTTCGCCAAGGGCGAGTTCACCGCCATCATGGGCCCTTCGGGCTCCGGCAAGTCGACGCTCATGCACTGCCTGGCCGGACTGGACGCGGCCAGCGGCGGCACCGTCCACATCGGTGACACGGATCTCACCCGGCTCTCGGACAAGCAGATCACCGCGCTGCGGCGCGACCGCATCGGCTTCGTGTTCCAGGCCTTCAACCTGGTGCCCACCCTGACGGCGCTGGAGAACATCACGCTGCCGCTGGACATCGCGGGCCGCAAGGCCGATGAGGAGTGGCTGTCCACCGTGATCAAGCGGCTCGGTCTGGGCGATCGGCTCACCCACCGACCCAGCGAGCTGTCGGGCGGTCAGCAGCAGCGCGTGGCCTGCGCCCGCGCGCTGGCGGGCAAGCCGGACATCATCTTCGGTGACGAGCCGACCGGCAATCTGGACTCGCACTCCTCCGGCGAGGTGCTCAATATCCTGCGCGCGGCCGTCGACGAGTTCGGTCAGACCGTGGTCATCGTGACCCACGATCCGCGCGCCGCCTCCTACGCCGACCGCGTCGTGTTCCTCGCCGACGGCCGGATCGTCGACGAATTGCGTGAGCCCACAGCGGATTCTGTGCTCGACAAGATGAAGTCGCTGGAGACGCTCTGATGGCAACCAATCCCATGCGCAAGGTCGCCTTGCGCAATCTCGCCGCGCACAAGGTGCGCCTGGTGCTGACCGTGTTGTCGGTGGTGCTCGGAACCGCCTTCATCTCCGGGTCTTTCATCTTCACCGACACCCTGCAGAGCACCTTCGACGGCATTTTCGCCACCCAGGCCAAGGGCGTGGACGTGCGGGTGTCGCCGAAGGAGCAGCAGTCGCTGGGCGTCCCGAACGATGTGGTGGACAAGCTTTCCCACACCGACGGCGTGAAGACGGTGGCGCCCAGCGTCAATGGGCCGGTGGTGCTGTTGAAGGACGGGCACGCCGTGCAGACCGGTGGCGCGCCGACCATCGGCCAGTCGTATCTGCCCCCGGGCAAGTCGGTGGCCGAGCCGGACAAATTCGTGGCGGGCGCTCCGCCGAGCCAGCCCGGTGAGATCGCCATCAATCAGAGCGGTGCGGATCGTGCCGGGCTGAAGGTCGGCGACAAGACCAAGGTGTTGATCCCGTCCAAGGGCAATATCGATGTCACGGTGTCGGGCATCTACAGCATCGCCGCCTCGAACACCGGTGGGTTCATCGCCCTGCAGTTCGAGGACTCCCAGGCCCGGCAGCTGTTCACCGACGGATTGCACGTCGCCTACGTCGACATCGCCGCGAATCCCGGTGTGAAAGCCGATGATCTGCGCGATCAAATCAAGAAGGCGCTGCCCGACTACAAGGTGCAGGACGCCGATCAGGTGCGCGAGGACTTCAAGGCGCAGCTGGGCAATGCGCTGAAGTTCATCAACTACTTCCTGCTCGCCTTCGGCTCCATCGCGTTGATCGTGGGCACGTTCATCATCTACAACACCTTCTCCATGCTGGTCGCCCAGCGGCTGCGCGAGCTGGCGCTGCTGCGCGCGGTCGGCGCGAGCCGCCAGCAGATCTCGCGGTCGGTGGTGGGGGAGTCGCTGGTCGTCGGATTGATCGGCAGCGCACTGGGTCTGGCCGCGGGCGTGGGCCTGGCGTTCGGACTGTCCGGGCTGCTCAATGCGTTCAAGCTGGGTCTGCCCACCGGGACCATGTCGCTGGAACCGCGCACGGTGCTGGTGGCCATCGGCGTCGGCACGCTGGTGACGGTGCTCAGCGCGTACGCCCCGGCGCGGCGGGCGGCCAAGGTGCCGCCGGTGGAAGCCATGCGCTCGGAATCGAATTCGTCCGGTGAGTCGCTGCGGGTGCGCACGATCATCGGCGCCGTGCTGGCGGTGGCCGGTGTGGTGCTGGTGGTGCTGGGTGCGCGCGGCACCGGCGGCGGGGCGGCCTCGGTGGTCGGAATCGGTGCCGCCGCATTGATTCTCGCGGTCCTGTTCGCGTCCCCGGCGCTGTCGCGGCCGGTGGTGTCCGGGCTGAGCGTGCTGGTGCGGCCGTTCGGTCCGGTCGGAAAGATGGCGCGCAACAACGCGATTCGCAATCCGCGCCGGACCGCCGCCACCGCCTTCGCGCTCACCTTGGGCCTGATGCTGGTGTCGGCCATCGGCATGCTGGGCTCCTCGGCCAAGGCGAGTGTGAGCGAGCTGGTCGACAAGGGTGTGAAGGCCGATTACATTCTGGCGGGACCGCCCGGCGGCATCATCGGCGTTCCGCTCGCGGCCACCGACACCATCAAGCAGGTGTCGCAGGTCAAGGACGTGGTGGCCTTCCACGGCGTGGCGCTCAAGGTCGACGGCAAGCAGGTGATCGGCACCGCGCCCGAGGGGCAGATGAGCAAGGTGCTCAACTACACCATGAAGCAGGGCACCGACCAGCTCGGCGACAACGACGTCATGGTCTCGGAAACCTTTGCCGGAGACCATGATTGGAAGGTCGGCGACAGCGTCGACATCACCTCCATGGACTACAAGAAGTTCAAGGTGAACATCGCCGGCATCTACAAGGACACCCAGCTGCTGCAGAACATGGTCACCCCGATGGCCCTGTACCAGAAGACCGTTCCGGTCAGCTACCAGTCCAGCTTCCTGGTGCTGGTGACCGGCCAGCCGGGTGCGGACCTGCCCGCCATGCGGACGAATCTGGAGAAGGCCACCGAGCAGTACGTGATCGTTCAGGTCCAGGACCGCAATGACTTCAAGGGCGCGCAGGGCAAGCAGATCGACACCCTGCTGGCCATCCTCTACGGCCTGCTCGCGCTCGCGGTGGTCATCGCCATTCTCGGCATCGTGAACACCCTGGCGCTCTCGGTGGTGGAACGGCGTCGCGAGATCGGCATGCTGCGCGCGGTGGGCATGCAGCGACCGCAGGTGCGCCGCAGCATCTACCTGGAGTCGATGTTGATCGCGATCTTCGGCGCGGTGGTCGGTGTGCTGTTGGGTCTCGGCCTGGGTGTCGGATTCCTGCGCACCCTCAAGGACTTGGGCCTGGCGACCATCGCGGTGCCGTGGGGGCAGATCGTGCTGATGCTGCTCGCCTCCGGCGTGGTCGGCGTGCTGGCCGCGCTGTGGCCCGCGGTCCGGGCCGCCCGGACGCCACCTTTGGCTGCCATCGCCGACCTCTGACCTCGAGGTTCACGTGACCCGGCCGTCCGGCCGCTCGGGAATGCCGAGCGATCGGACGGCCGGATTTCGCGCGTCACAGGTGATTACACCTTTTCCCAGAGCGCGGGCGTGGCGGCCGGGGTCCAGGTGGGGTCGTTCACGGTGTGCGCCTGCAGGCAGTGGTAGGTGGCGTTCTCGTAGGTGACGACATCGCCGACCTTGTAGGTCGCGCCCACCTTCCAGGCCTGGGCCGAGGAATTGCCCGTCGTGGTGACGACCGGGACCGTGGTGGTCGGCTTCGTCGTCGTGGTCGGCGGGACCGTGGTCGGCTGCGGCGTCGTGGTCGGTGCGGCCGTGGTGGTCGTCGGCTTCGTCGTCGTCGGCGCGGTCGTGGGTGTGCCGCCGCCCGATCCGGATCCGCCGCCCAGGGCCTGCTGGAAGGCATTGGCCTGCTGGGAAATCCCGGAACAGGTGGGATCGGCGTAGCTGCCGCCGTTGGGGCACGGCTTGTCCCGGGTGGCCGACCACATGGACGTCCAGGCCAGGCCCTTGCCGGCGGCGAAGTCGGCGAGTTTGGCGGCGTCGGCCAGGGTGAAGGTTTCGCCCTGGACGTCATTGACGCCGATCATCGGGGTGACCGCGATCTTGTTCCACGAGTTGGAGAGCCCGAGTGCCTGATCGACCTGGCTCTCGGTGGCGGTGGCCGCCTGGATGGCGTACTCGCCCATGTCGCCATTGAACGACGAGCCGTAGTCCATGGCCATGATGTTCACCGCGTTGACATCCACGCCCTTGCTCGCCGCATTGGACAGCAGGTTGATGCCGTCCTGGGTGAGCCCGCTCGGCATGACCGGCAGGGTGAACGAGACCGCCAGGCCCGGATGCGCCCGCTGCAGGGCCGCGATGACCTGTGCGCGCAGGGAATTCGCCGCGGTATTGGCGATCGCGCCGCCCTCGATGTCGAAATCGAGCTTTGTGGCCTGATATTGGGTGATCACCTTCTCGTAGGCGGACTGCAGCGCCGATTCCGAGGAACAGGTGGTGGCCAGCTCGCTTCCGGTCTGCCCGCCGAAGGCGATCCGAACCTCACCGCCCGCCTTGCGGAAATCGCCGATCTGATTGGCCGCGGCGTCCTGCCCGATCTCGGTCACCCCGCCCCACTTCGGCACACACGATCCACCGTCGGTGACGAAGGCGAGGTTGTATTGCTTGACGCCCGTGGCCTTACTGTTCGCGAGCAGGTCGAAGGCCGGATAGAGCGAAGTGTCCACATAGGGCGAGAGGCCGCCGCCCGGTGCGGCCGCGGCGGTGCCCGCGCCCCCTCCGGACAGTCCGGCGGCGAAAGCCGAAACGGCGCACGCGCCAACGGCGATCGCCAGCCATTTCCTGGCGCGGTTATCAACTGTGCTGGTCAATCTGCTTGCCTTTGCATTCGGACAATTGGGATCGGACCGGTCCGTTTTGCTAGCAACAAGACAGATATCACACCGTTGCCTACTTGTGAAACACCCGATAGTCAGTAGATTGGAGAAATGCACCGGAAACTATTGTCGCACAACATAATTCGCCGCGAGATTTAATTCTTGTACGGTACAAGATGATTCGCCGGCGCATCCGATGCATATTCCGGATCGATTGTCGTGCTGTTCCCGCAAATATATTCGACGTAAATGTGACAACGGTTCCGTTGGGCCGATTCCGCCGATGCGTTCACGGGGCCAGCTCCGGTCCGGAGGTGAGGAAGGCGAGCAGCAGCGCGTTGCCGACCACTCCGGCATTGGCGAAGCGCAGCCGAGAGCCGCTGCGCCGAGGCCAGCCCACGAGATCCGCCGTGCGAAACAGCCGGGTGAATATGTCGCGGTGC
Organism: Nocardia sp. CDC153; assembly: GCF_035818515.1. NCBI lineage: Bacteria > Bacillati > Actinomycetota > Actinomycetes > Mycobacteriales > Nocardiaceae > Nocardia > Nocardia sp. CDC153. The sequence goes on from NZ_JAYKYU010000001.1 coordinate 938,017, forward strand.
CGAAAGGCGTGGGCCGGGGTCAGAGAGAACTTACGATGACCGCGATCACGATGATGACGATTACCAGGACCGCGACGATGGCGGCGATGAGCCAGGCGGTGGCGTTCGAATTCTTTTGCGGGGGTGGGTAAGTCGGTGGGGGAGTGGTACGGGGTGGGTAGGTGGGGACGTTGTAGTTCGGGGTGGGGGCGACCGCGGGGTTCGAGAAGGTTTGCGGCGCGGGCTGGTTCGGGTAGGCCGGGGTCGAGACCTGCTGGTTCGGGTAGGACGGGCCCGAGACCGGGGGTACCGGATAGGTCGGGGCCGGGCCGGAGGCCGGGCGCTGATTCGGGTACGCCGGGCCGGGGCCCACCAGCGGGCGTGGGGCGGACGGCGTCGGGTTGGGCGGCGGCTGGATCACCGGCTGGGGACGCACCGGCGTGGGCGGGCGGGGCGCGACGATCGGCTGCGGATGCGCGGGGGTCGGCGGGCGCGGCGGGGTGACCGGGCGCGGCGTCTGCAGGGCTCGTTCGGCGGCGGCGGCGAATTCGACGCAGGAGCGGAAGCGCTCGGCCGGGCGCTTGGACAGGGCCTTGGTGAGGACCGCGTCGATGGCCGGGGGGAGATGCTGGCGCAGCGGGCTCGCCGGGGGCGGCGGCTGCTGGAGGTGGCCGCGAATGACGGCGGCGGGGCTGGTGCCCTCGAAGGGGACCGCGCCGGTGAGGAGTTGGAACAGCGTGCAGGCCAACGAGTACTGGTCGGAGCGGCCGTCGAGGGACGCGCCGGTGAGCTGTTCGGGGGAGGCGTAGGCGAGGGTGGCGGTCACCGTGCCGGTCTGGGTGAGATGGCCGGTGTCGTCACGCAGCCGGGCGATACCGAAGTCGGTGAGGTAGACCCGTTCGGCCGCGCCGGTTTTGGAGGAGGAACGGGCGAGCAGGATATTGGCGGGCTTCACATCGCGATGCAGGACACCGAGGCCGTGGGCGTAGTCGAGGGCCTTGGCCGTCTCGGCGATGATCTGGGCGGCCCGCAGCGGCGGCAGGGTGCCGGGCGCGATGGAGGAGGCGTTCACGCCGTCGATGTACTGCATGGAGATCCACAGCTGCTCGCCCTCGTCACCGCGGTCGTAGACGGTGACGATATTCGGGTGATCCAGCCGGGCGACGAGATCCGCCTCGCGAATGAAGCGGGCGCGAATCTCGTCGTCGGCGAACATCTCCTGATTGAGCAGCTTGAGTGCCGTCATGCGCGGCAGCCGCGGATGTTTGGCCAGATACACCGAGCCCATACCGCCGCGACCCAGCTCGCGTTCGATGACGTAACCGGCGAACACATCACCTGAGCGCAAATCGAGCACCCGCTTCCCGAAAACCAGACCGCCACGAGACCAAATCCGCAGGCAGCCTATCAGCGTCGCATGACGCTCAATTGTCGCCGACTTGGCGTCACCCCGCGTTCAGATGCGCCCAAGCCTGCACGTCACCGCGATCCAATGCCACCGCCAACAGGTCCGGGAACCGGTCGGGCGTGCAGGCGAAAGCCGGGACACCCAGCGCGGTCAGGGCCGCCGCGTTGTCGCGGTCGTAGGCCGGTGCGCCGTCGTCGGACAGCGCCAAGAGCACCACCACCTGAACGCCCGCCTCCTTCATGGCGCGAATGCGACGCAGCATCTCCGCGCGGACGCCGCCCTCGTAGAGGTCGGAGATCAGCACGAACAGCGAGTCCGCGGGCCGGGTGATGAGCGACTGCGAATACGCGATGGCCCGGTTGATATCGGTGCCGCCGCCCAGTTGCGTCCCGAACAGGACCTCCACCGGATCGGTCAGCTTCTCGGTGAGATCCACGACGGCGGTGTCGAAGACCACCAGCGAGGTGCGCAGCGACCGCATGGACGCCAGCACCGCGCCGAACACCGAGGCGTAAACCACGCTGGACGCCATGGACCCGGACTGGTCGATGGCCAACACCACATCCCGCTTCACCGCCTGCGCCTTGCGGCCGTAGCCGACCAGCCGTTCGGGCACCACGGTGCGATGCTCGGGGAGGTAATTCGCCAGGTTCTTGCGAATCGTGCGGTCCCAGTCGATGTCTCGCAGTTTGGGCCGCGACACCCGCGCCGCGCGGTTCAAGGCGCCGCCGACGGCCGCGACCGTCTGCGCGGCGATGCGCCGCTCGATCTCGCGGACCACCTTCTCCACCACCATGCGCGCGGTGGCCTTGGTGGTCTCCGGCATCACCCGATTCAGGCTCAGCAGCGTCCCGACCAGATGCACATCCGGCTCGACCGCCTCCAAAAGCTCGGGCTCCAGCAGCAATTCGGTGAGGTTGAGCCGATCCACCGCATCGCGCTGCATCACCTCCACCACTGTCGAGGGGAAGTACCGGCGAATATCGCCCAACCACCGCGACACCTGCGGAGCGGAACCGCCCAGTCCCCCGGACCGCCGCCCGCCCCCGGCCTGCCCGCCCGAGTCGTAGAGCGCCCCCAACGCCCGATCCATGGCCTGGTCGTCGGCGTTCCCCAAGCCGCCGCCCCCGAGCCCGGATTCCCCGGCGCTGCCCAACACCAGCCGCCACCGCCGCGCCCGCGCCTCATCGATCTCGTTCGTCATCACGCGACTCCTAGGATCTGTGCGGCCGCCCGCATGGCCACTGCGCCGCGGACGGTGTCGTATTCGGTAGTGCTCTGGATCGAAGCCGTTGGCGCGCCGTGGCGTACGGCCTGGCCGATGGCCTGACGCTCGCCGGATTCGAACGCGCCGAAGGTGCGGCGGAGCAGCGGCAGGGTGGCGACGAACTGCGCCTCGTCGAGGCCGCACAGCCAGGCGTCGATGAGCGACAACAGGTTTCGGTCGTGGACCAGTAGGAGACCGCGCCCGCCCAGGAACCCGTCGATCCAGGCGGCCTTGTCCGGTGCCGTCCGGCCGACCGAGAGCGCCGCGGATAGTCGGCGTCCGGACTCCCGGGAGTCGATGCGCTCGGCATCGCAGAGCAGGCGCACGGCCCGGCCCACGATGCCGCCATTGACGTCGTCGCGATCGGCGAGGGTCTCCAGCACGGACAGCCAGGTGGCGGTGGCCCATTCGTTGTCGCGGGCCGACAGGGCCAGGTGCACCGCGTCGATTTGGGCGCGCAGGGCATTGGCCGAGTCGGTGTCCAATCCGGTGACCGCCCCGGGCAATCCGGCGCAGCTGCGCACCAGCAGGCTGTCCGCCACCCGCGCCAGCGCCGCGCTGTCGGTGCCGCGCACATCGCCGTAGCGGACGATGCGCAGCAGTCCGGGCAGCGCCGACATCAGGTGCGTCACGTCGTGATCCAGTGCCGCAACCGATTCCAGCCGGGCGATGAGCCCGTCGGTGGCCCCGCCGAGATCGGCGAGCAACGCCTCCTCCAGCGCGCCCGCCACCTTGCCGACCGTGGCCGCCGAATCCGCGGCGATGTCCAGGATTTTCGCCTCGGCCGCCGACCGCAGGGTCGTGCCCCAGCGCGACGCCTCGACGATCGAGATGGCCAGCTCGGGCCGCCACCGCAGCGTCCACGTCTCCCGGAACGTCCCGGTATTGCGCACCTGGGAGTCGGTCAATCGCCCCCACTCGATGCCCAGCAGCCGAAGCCGGTGCAGCAGACGCGATCTCGCCAACCCGCCGTCGGTCCGCAGATCCAGGTCCAGGGTCTTCTCCAGGGCCTGCTGCTTGAGCCGCAGCGTTTTGATCTGCGCGCGCAGATCCGCCTCGAGCGGCACGGTCGGGGTCCCGTCCGGCACCGTGCCCAGCGCCTCGCCCACCACCAGCTCGGTGCTGACCAGCCGCAACATGGTCTCGTCGCCGTCGCAGAGCACCGCTCGCGTGGCCTCGGTGACTTCCGACAGCCCGGCCAGCGGTCGCTCGCGCAGTGTCGCGAGAGTCTCGGCCAGCCGGACGGATTCGATGATGTGCGCGCTGGACACCGGCAGATCGTGGGCGCGCAGCGTGCCCGCGACCCGGGTGAGCCACCGCGCGATCGGCTGCTCGGTCTCGGTGAACAGGTGGTGATACCAGCCCGGCGAGGTGACCCCGGCGCCGTAGCCGGAGGAACTCGCCAGGCGCGAGTGCGTCCACGGCACCCAGGTCAGCGTGGCCTTGACCTTCGGCATCCCCTTGAGCAGCTTGGCATCGGCCACCGCCGGACCGAGCTTGCCCTCCAGCGCGGGCGCGTGCCACGCACCGCAGACCACCGCCAGCCGGCGCGCCCCCTCCTTCAACACCTTCCGCATGACCTGGCGCATGTGCGCCTCACGCCGCAGCGTGTGCGCGTCCACGACGATCCGCATCCCGTCCGGGTCGTCCTCGGCTGTCCCGGACCCCTCGACCGGGACAGCGGATTCGGATTCGGCGGGGTGCCCCGCGTGCTCGTCCGGATGCTCAGCGTGCTCGCGCAGTGCACCCATGGCCTCGTTGACGGCCTCGAAAATATCGGCGTCCGAGGAGGATTCGACAATGGCGTCCCACCAGCGCTCGGCGTCGTCGTATCCGGCCGCGGCGGCGAGGATGCCCAGCGGATCGGTGCGATCGCCCGGCTCCTCGGGCACGGCCAGCGCGATCGCCGCGGGCAGATCGCAGAACCCCACGCGCACCGCGTTGTCCGTCGCGTACCGCAGCGCCACCCATTCGGGCGAGAAGGTCGCGAAGGGCCAGAACGCGGCCTTGGCGGGTTCGTCGGGCTGATAGGCGAGCAGGGCGACCGGCGGCGACATCCCCTCGGCCGCAAGGTATCCCACCAAGGGATCGGCATCGGCCGGTCCCTCGATCAGAATCGCGTCCGGCCGGAACCGCTCCAAGGCCAGGGCCAGCGAGCGCGCCGACCCGGGGCCGTGGTGGCGAATCCCGAACACCCGCGTCTCGGCCGGTCCCGCGGTCGGCGTCGCCGCCGCGGAATCCGCGGAATCCGTCGACACCGTGACGGCGGCGGTCATCCGTTCACCTCGCGGCAGGCCCGGTAGAAGTCGGCCCAGTCGTTGCGCTGGCGCACCACGGCCTCCAGGTATTCGGTCCACACCACCTGGTCGGCGACCGGATCCTTGATGACCGCGCCCAGCACCGCGCCCGCGATATCGGCGGGCCGCAGCACGCCGTCGCCGAAATGCGCCGCCAGCGCGATGCCATTGGTGATGACCGAAATGGCCTCGGCCGTGGACAGCGTGCCCGACGGCGACTTGAGCTTGGTCCGCCCGTCCTCGGTCATGCCCGACCGCAGCTCGCGGAACACCCGCACCACGCGCCGGATCTCCTCCGCCGCCGCGGGCACGGCGGGCAATTCCAGTGCGGTGCCGAGCTGTTCGACGCGGCGGGTCACAATGGAGACCTCTTCGTCCTCCCCGGCCGGGAGCGGCAGCACCACGGTATTGAAGCGCCGCCGCAGCGCGGAGGACAGCTCGTTGACACCGCGGTCGCGGTCATTGGCGGTGGCGATCACATTGAAGCCCTTGGCCGCCTGCACCTCGAGCCCGAGCTCCGGCACCGGCAGCGTCTTCTCCGACAGCACCGTGATCAGCGCGTCCTGCACATCGGAGGGAATGCGGGTGAGCTCCTCGAGCCGGGCGATCGACCCGGTGCGCATGGCGGTCATGATGGGCGAGGGCACCAGGGCGGCCTCGCTCGGACCCTCGGCCAGCAGCCGGGCGTAGTTCCAGCCGTAGCGGATGGCCTCCTCCGCGGTGCCGGACGTGCCCTGCACGAGCAGTGTGGAATGTCCCGCGACGGCAGCCGAAAGATGCTCGGATACCCAGGTTTTCGCGGTGCCGGGCACGCCGATCAGCAGCAGCGCGCGATCGGTGGCCAGGGTGGCGACCGCCACCTCCATGAGCCGCCGCGGCCCGACGTACTTGGGCGTGATGACGGTTCCGTCGGACAGGGTCCCGCCCAGCAGATAGGTCACCACCGCCCACGGCGACAGCTTCCAGGAGGGCGGACGCGGCCGATCATCCGCGGCGGCAAGGGCTTTGAGTTCATCGGCGAAGGCTTGTTCGGCGTGCGGGCGCAGCAGGGCGTCCCGTTCCTGAGGCATGGTCACTGCAACTCCTCGAGCATCGTCTTGCGTTCGATAAGGTCATGGGCGAGCTGGTCGAAGGCCTGCTCCCAGTAGGGATCCGCGCACCAGCGGGCGGCGTTGGTCACCCGCTCGGCCACCTGGACCGGGAAGTGTGCGGACGCTGCGCGGAACAGCGTCCGATAGGAGCCGGGCACCAGGCTCGGTGCGCCCGGTCGGTCGGCGGAGAGCTTGGCGCGTTCCAAGAGCAGCCGCAGCACGTGCTCGGCCATGGGTTCCGGCCACGGATGCGGCATGGCGCGCAGCAGCGATTCGATCTCGGCCAGCCAGCTGGAATCCAGCCCGCGCAGATGTCGAATCTGATCCGCCTCGGGCTGCAGCGCGAACAGCTCGCGCAGCTTCTCGCCGTCGGCGTCCCGGGACCGCGCGTCGGACAGCACGCCGAACAGGGCCGCCGCCCACGCCGAATCACGTTGGGCCAGTGCGGCATCGGTCCAGCCCGCCAGCATGGGGCCACGCACGCCCTCGGTCATGGAGACCCGCACGGCCTGCTGCGCCGACCCGAGCAGTCGCTCCCAATACCGCAGCGGAGTGCCCGCCACCACGCGGTGCAGCCATTCGGTCGACAGGTCCGGTGCACCGTCGGCGCGATAGGCGGTGTAGCCGAACGAATCTCCGACACCGTCCCGGCGCGCGGCATCGTCGAGCACACCCGGCCCGGTGGTGATCAACTGCGCGCGGACCAGGCCTGTTTCGAAGCTCAGCCAGGTTGCGGCCCGCTCTGCCATGCGCTGGGCGAAGGCCGAATCCGGCAGCTGCCCCAACAGATCCGCGGCCAACCGCCGGACTTCCGCCCGACGATCGTCGAGCGCGGCCTCCAACAGCGGCTCGTCCTCGAGGGTGAGCCCGTCCGCCAGCACGGCCAACAGTTCGGCCTTGCCCGGCCCGGACTCCTTGGCCCAGGACCCGGCCAGCGCCGCCCGGGCGGCGGCGGGATCGCGGTGCCGCAGCTGGGCCAGCCAGCTGCGGCGCTCGGCCGCCCGGCCGTGCGACCACACGCTCTCGTCGTCCGCGGCGGCCCGTACGAGCGAACGCCAGCCGGGATGCTGGGCGGCCAGCCAGCGACCGCGCGCACCGGCCAGGCGCAGCAGCGGTTCCCGATGCGGGGCAAGCGCTTTCGCTCGATCCAACAGCGTGCTGACCAGACTGTCGGGGGCCCGGAAGTCGCGCGGCGCGACCAGTGCGAACCACTCGTCCAGGAACGGGGAGTTGTCGGCGAGCAGATCGCCGAGGCGGGCACCGGCCGCGGCGGGCAGCAGCGGCCGTTCGTCATCGGCGGCCACCGCACTGCGTTCCGCGGAGCCTGCGGCCACGCCGCCGCGTGCGAAACAGTCCTGCAGCGCAATGGATTCCAGGAGAACGGCCGCGGCATCACCCTTCAGTCCGGCGGCGGCACCGGCCACGGGCGCGGCCAATCCGGACACGTCGGCCTGCCGCCGCGCCGTCCCGACCAGGGCCGCCGACACCAGCTCGGCACTCGCGCCATCCTCGACACCGCCGCACAGCGGCATTGGATTCCCCTGCGCCACACCGATATCCACCATGGTGCCGCCCGCGAGCGCCGCCACCGGCACCAACCCGTCCACGGTCCACTCGCCGAGCACGGTCACCGGATGCCCGCCGGACAACCCGAGCAACCGCCACGGCTCACCCTCGGCGATCGAGATCGGCAGCGCGTCCCCCTCGGATTCCACTACATACCAACCGTTTTCGCCCCGCACGGGCACGACATCGGCCAGCAGCACGGGCCACGACCGCAGAAAAGGATCGGCACCCACCGCGCGCGCCTGCTCGGCCAGTGCGGCCGCGATGCTGCCCGGGCGCGCGGCGGCATCACTCCGCGCGGAATCGTCACCGCTGGTCAGCGGGATGGTGGTGAAGGGTTCCGGGATCTGGTGGCGCTCGCCCCACATGGCGCGCAATGGCGTGGCGCTCGGATAGAAGTGCACGCTGGCGTCGACCTGGAAGCCGGGGGCCGGGGTGTCGTTCGGAAACGCGGGGCTGCCGTAGTGGTGGTCCACCACCAGCGCCCAGCGGCCGGAAGCGCGGCCGCGCAACCATACTCGGCGCGTGTACAGCGCGTCCTCCACGGTGGTCCGGACGCCGAGCACGAGCCAGTGCTCGCGGACCGCGGGTTCGGCGCGCACGGTCTCCGCCGGGGTCGGGTACCCGATGTGGGTCCGCACGCTGGCCCGCAACTCGGGCGAGAGCTCATCCAGACGGGCGTGTGCCATGGCGAGCAGATGCAGGCGGGCGTATTCGCGGAGCAGTAGCCGGGGCCAGTCGGAATGCGTGGTCGCGAGCGGCAGGCGGCGCAGCGTCGCGGCGATGGCGGGCGCCTGCGCGTCGACCATGCGGGCGGCCACCGTCTCGAAGGCGCGCGGGGACCGGTCGGCCTGCGCGAGGCCGGTGCGCACCTGATCGGTGAGCCAGGTGTCGAGATCGATCAGCCCCGCGCCGACCCGGGCCCGACGCTGATCCGCCGTGGCGCCGCCGCCGCGCGACGGCTTGGCCTCCGGCCCGGACTTCTCGGCGGCCTTGGCCGCCTTGGCGGCCCGCCCACCCAGCCAGTCGGCGGCGAAATCCGCGATCGAAGCCGCGGGCACGATCTCGCCCGCACTCCACGAGAGCAGCAGCGACAGTGCGTGTTTGCACGGAAACTTGCGACTCGGGCAGGTGCATTTGTACGCGGGCCCCGACAGATCCACGATGGTCTGATACGGCCGACTCCCGCTGCCCTGGCACAGTCCCCAGAGCGCGGTGTCGTGAATTCCGGTGCCGCTCCACTTCCCGCGGAGCTTGCGCGCCGCGGTCAACGACGCGGCATCGGGTGCGAGCGAGCCGATGTGATCGGCGGTCCAAGCGGTGGTCATCCTTACCCCCCTTCCTCGGTTGAGAACAGTTGTATCGGAGGGCACCGACAGAGATCTCCAGGCCACCGAGAGGGATCGTCGCGCTGAATCGTGATGTGAAAATTGTTCTGCCGCCGCCGATTCGAGCGCCGCCGCAGGCGTGCCGATCTACAGTTGCCTGTGTGTAGCTCGGAACCTCGTGTGATCGAAGGAGCCGGACATGAACACCTCGCTGAACTTCATTCTCAACGCCCTGAGCCTCGGCTCGGCCTTCGCTCAGAACATTCTCGGCCTCGGCAGCGACGTCCTCGGCCTGTTCCGCCTGTTCATGTAGCACGACGGTAAGGTCGCGGGCATGTCCCGCGTCGCGATCGAATACTGCACGCAGTGCCGCTGGCTGCTGCGTGCCAGCTGGATGGCCCAAGAGTTGCTGACCACCTTCGCCACCGACCTCGGCGAGGTGGCGCTGATTCCGGGCGAGGGCGGCGTCTTTCGCATCACCGTGGATGGCGAGCAGGTCTGGGAACGCAAGGCGGACGGCGGTTTTCCCGATATCGCCATCCTCAAGCAGCGCGTGCGCGACCGCGTGGCCCCGGGCAGATCACTCGGTCATGCGGACAAGAAGGACACCGAAGCGGCGAATTAGCCGCAGCAGCCGCCACCGCAGCAACCGCCGCCACCCGACGGCGCGGGTGCGGGCGCGGCGGCCGAGCCGCCGCCCTTGATCGTCCCGAAGGTGGTCAAGAGTTTGACCGTGTCGCCGTGCCCGGCCGGGCAGGCGGCGGGCGCGGACGACTCCGCCATCGGACGGGTCAATTCGAAGGTGTCGCCGCACTCGCGGCACCGAAACGCGTAACTCGGCACGCCGACAGCCTAAACGACGCTCGCGGCACGCTGACGAGGATCCCGCGGCCCACTCGGTACCCTCGATTTACGGAGTACGAGGAGGTCGGTGTGAGCACTCGGTTCTTCGACACGCTGTCGGAACAAGGCGGCGCGCCGATTGCGCGAACCGGAAACGGCGAGGTTTCCGGGGTGGTCGATGGTCAGATCGCCGTGTGGCGCGGCATTCCCTATGCCGCGAGCACGGCCGGGCCCAACCGCTTCCGCCTGCCCCAGCCCCCGCAGTCCTGGACCGGCGTGCGGCCCTGCGTCGAGTTCGGCGACGTCGCACCCCAGTCCCCGGGCTTCGTCCCGGTCGACGGCAGCCTGCGCATGGGCGAGGACTGCCTCTGGCTCAATGTCTGGGCCCCGGTCGCACCCACCGACGAACTGCGCCCGGTCATGGTCTGGCTGCACGGCGGCGCGTTCTGCTTGGGCACCGCCGCCCAGGCCATCTACGACGGCAAGCGCCTGGCCGAGGTCGGCGACGTCATCGTGGTCGGGGTCAACTACCGGCTCGGTGCGCTGGGCTTCCTGGACCTGTCCTCCCTGGGTGAGGAATTCGTGCCGAACCTGGGCCTGCACGATCAGATCACCGCCCTGAAGTGGGTGCGCGACAATATCGTGGCTTTCGGTGGCGACCCGGGCAATGTCACCATCTTCGGCGAATCCTCCGGCGCGGGCTGTGTGACCGCCCTGCTCACCTCCCCGCTCTCGGCGGGCCTGTTCCATCGCGCCATCGCCCAATCCCCGCCCGCCACCACGGTTTTCGGTCCGGAGCGGGCCGCGGTGGTGGCCAAGCGCTACCTGGAACTGCTGGACATCACCGCCGACCAGGCCACCGAACTGCTCACCATGCCCGTGGAACGCATGATCACCGCCGCGGGCATCCTGCTCGACGAGGTGCCCAGTCGCGAACCCGGCCGCCTGGCCGCCGCGCCGGTGGTGGACGGCAATCTGCTGCCCGCCTACCCGAGCGAGCGCTTCCAACAGGGCCGTTCGCACCGGGTGCCGCTCATCATCGGCACCAACAAGGACGAGGCGTCGCTGTTCCGGCTGTTCCGTTCGCCCATCATGCCGGTCACGCCCGACGCGGTGAACGCCATGCTGCGCGGGGTCGCGGCCGAGCACCCGGGCATGTCGCCGGAGCGGCTGGCCGAGATCGCGGCGGCCTACGAATCCAGCACGCCCCGCGGCGCGCTCACCATGTCCACCGACGCCGCCTTCCGCATGCCCTCGCACTGGGTCGCCGACGCGCACTCCGCGCACTCGCCGACCTGGATGTACCGCTTCGACCACGCCACCCCGATGCTCAAGGCGGCCCGGGTCGGCGCGGGGCACGCCACCGAATTGCCCTATGTCTTCGGCAATTTCGGCTCCTTCGACTACGACCCCACCTTCTGGCTGGGCGGACGCAAAGCGGCACAGGAGGTTTCGGGCCGCATGATGCGCCGGTGGCTGGCCTTCGCGGGTTACGGCGTCCCGGCCGCCATCGACGGCTCCAAGCACTGGCCGCCCTACAGCGCGGCGACGCGGCGCACCCTCGTCATCGACAATGTGGACCGGGTCGTCGACGACCCGGACCACGACCGCAACAGCGTCTGGGGCGACGACGTCGTCGGGTTCTACTGAGCGGCAACGGGTTCCACGGGTGCGGTGATCCGCGGGCCCAGCCGAATGGGCAGGTGCGCGTAGCCGTGCAGGTTGTAGAGCGGTCGGCGCTCGGGCGCACCGGCCAGCGCCAGATCCGGGAACTGCTCGAAGAGTGAGCGCAGCGCGTACGTGCCCTCCATGCGGGCCAGGCTGGAGCCGAGGCAGGTGTGGATGCCGCTGGAGAAGGTCAGGTGCTCCTTGGCATTCGGCCGGGTGATATCGAATCGATTGGGGTCGGCGAACTTTCGCGGATCCCGATTCGCGCCCGCCAGCGACATGACGACCACGGTGCCCGCGGGCAGTGACATGCCGTCGATCTCGATGTCGCACAGGGCGATTCGACCGGTCATCATGACCGGCGGATCGAAGCGCAGGATCTCGTCCACGGCCTGCGGCCACAGGTCGGGATCTTCGCGCAGCTTCGCCAATTCCTCCGGGTTGGACAGCAATTGGACGATGCCGTTGCCGATGAGATTCACGGTGGTCTCGAACCCGGCCCCCATGAGCAGGCTCGCGGTCGCCTTCAACTCCCGCTCGTCGAGTTCGCCCGCGGTGACCAGGCTGCTGAGAATGTCCTCGCCGGGCTCGCGCCGCAGCCGTGCCAGGTGCTCGTCCTGATAGCGGTCCATCACGCCCATGGAACGGTAGGCGTCGCGCCAGGCCCGCCACGAGATGCCGATGTCCAGCAGCGGTGTGGCGGAGTCGCCCCAGGCCAGGAACTCCGCACGCTTCTCCTGGGGGAAGCCCAGCATTTCGCTGATGATGGCGATCGGCACCTGCTGCGCGAAGTCGGCGATGAGATCGGCCGAGCCGTTCGGCGGCAGGGCGTCCAGCAGTTCCGCGGTGACCGATTCCACGCGGTCGCGCAGGCGTCCGATGGCCCGCGGGGTGAACGCCGCCGAGACCGATTTGCGAATCCGGGTGTGATCGGGCGGATCGATCATGAGCAGTGAGGGCGGCTCCACCGGATTGGGCGGGGTGACGGCGTTCTTCAGCCGATTGCGCAGCCACCGCGGCATATCGATGCCGTCCGGCCCGAACGCGCCGAATCGGCTGTCCCGCAGCATGGTTCGGATCAGCTCGTAGTCGGCCGTGGCCCAGGTGTAGGGATTGTGCACCAGGCGCCCGCGCGCCCGCATGGCCTCGATCTGCGGGTAGGGATCGCGCAGGGCGTCCGGGCTGGTGAGCAGCTGGGCGAAGGCATTGCCCCGCCGCGCCTGCAGGCGCAGGGCCCAGCGCGCCGCGCCGTGCTCGACCACCCACCGCGCCCAATACCGTGGACCCATCATCGCGGGCTCCCTCCCTCGTCGGATGTTTCCACGGTACGGAAGCCGGTGCGCGGGAGGAACATGCCGCGGAGGGAAACGCGGCTCCTACCGGGGTAGGAGTCAGGAACGCTCGACGGTGACCCCTTCGGAGGCGATGCGGCGCTGCTGGGCCGCCGGATCCGGATTGGCCACCTGCACCAGCGACGCGCCCGCGGCCAGCACGGCGACGAAACCGTCGATCAGCTCGGCCGGGGTGTCCCAGGATCCGGTCGAGAGCACCCGGTCCGCACTGGTGAACCCTTGGCGCGCGGCCGATTTCCGTGCCTCCTCCAGCACCTCCGACACCGACGATCCGTCCAGCGCGCAGCCGATGCCGCCCGGGCGGAACTGATCCCCGTGCACCCGCACCGAGGTCGCGTAATCGGTGACACCAACCGGGAGGTCCTTGACCGGCATGCCCATCGGATCCAGCGACAGCGCCGCCACTTCCGCGATGCCGTCCGCCTCGTCGATCCGATCGGCGGTCACCAGGGCCAGCTCCGCGTCCGGATCGGCGTGCAGCACCACTTCGACACCGGCCCACCAGCACCCGAGCAGCACCGCCGCGGTCTGCCAGTGCGCGGGCAGCAGCACCGCCACCCGCGCCCCGGAGGACAGCCCGAATTCGTCGCGAATCATATTGGCGGTCTTGGCCGCCCAGTTGGCCAGCGTCAGCGCCGAGAGCTCGATGCGCGCGCCGGTGGCGTCGTCGTAGAAGGTGATACGCGGTCCCGCGGGATCGCGGGCGAGGATGGGGTCGAGCACCGCTTCGGTGAGGGTCTCGTTCAGTTCACGCATTTCGGTCCATTCGTACCGGCGTCGATGGGTGGGGCGGGCGGCACCGGAGTCGCCGTCGTACTGCTTCCCGAGAAGTCGAACGTGGAACCGCCGGTCGCCGAACCCGGACCAGAGTAGTCACTCGCCAGCACCACGCGAACCGCGCCCGGCGGCAGACCCTGCTCACCGAAGACCGGCAGCCCGCCCAGCGCCTGCGCCACCGCCCGCGCCTTCTCGTCCCCGGCCGAGGCCGCCATCACCCGGCTGCTCTGCACCGGGCCGCCGATCCAGTTGTCCACCGTCCCGGTCCGGAATCCCTTGGCCGCCAGCGCCTGTGCCGCCTGTGCGGCCAGCCCGCCGGTGCCCGAGGCGTTGTAGATGTCGACGGTGACGCTGGACGGATCGATCCCGCCGTCACCGCCGTCGTCCTCGCCGACGGCCTTGGCCACGAACTTCTGCACCGCGGGCGGATCCACCCGCACCACCGATTCGCCATTGTCGGTCCAGCCGTTGAGGTCCTTGACCGGAATGGTCTCGAACTTCACCTGGCCGCCGGTCAGGTCCTGCAGTTGGTGCAGGAAGCCGAGCACGTCCCAGCCGTCGTCGAGCACGACCGTGCGCCCGACCGCGTCGCTGAGCTCCTTCAGCCGGGTGGGGCTGGTGAGCACCTTGGCGCTGAGCACCTGATGCACCAGCTGCGCCATGTACACCTGCTGGCGCACAATGCGGTCCAGATCCCCGCGCGGCAGCTCGTGGCGCTGCCGCACGAAGCTCAAAGCCTGTGCGCCATTGAGTTTCTGCGGCCCGGCCGGGAAGTCCGCGCCCGAGAGCGGCTCGTCCACCGCGTTGTTCAGGCACACCTCGACCCCGCCCACCGCGTCGGTGAGCAGCACGAACCCCAGCAGCCCGACCTCGGCGTAGTGGTCGACGGTGATGCCGGTGAGATTGGCGACCGTCTTCACCAGCGCCTGCCGCCCGGCCTGCGTGGCCTGCTTCTCGGCGTCGGCCGGGGCCACGCCCTTGTCCAGCAGCTTCTGCTGGGTGAGGAACTTGGTGGAGCCGAACGCCGAATTGATCTTGCCCATGCCGAGACCCGGAATGTCCACGTAGGAGTCGCGCGGAATCGAGATGGCCGTCGCGGAACTGCCGTCGTTGGGCACCCGAATGAGCACGATGGTGTCGGTATTGAGCCCGCCCTCGCCGTCGTCGCCCGCGTGCAGCATGGCCAATTCGTCCTGGGTGAGCGGGTTTCCATGCGCGTCGGTCCGGGAGTCGATGCCGACCATCAGAATGTCGGTCGCGCCGTCGGACTTGTCGCCGCCCAGCCCCAGGTTGCCGATCCGCTCGATGCTCGACACCAGCTGGTCCACGCTGTGCCAGCCCAGTCCGGTCGCCGCCAGCACCAGCACCGACACCACGGCCGCCAGCACCCGCCCCGGACTGGCGACGCGGCGTCGGCGCGGTAGTGGCACGGATGCCCAGGAACTCTCTGGCAACCCGACTGTCCTTTCGAAAGCGATGAAATCCCCCGATGTGCAGGCTAGTGGCGGTAACCAAAATGTTGCAGTATCGCCGACTCCGTGAGTCGTGCGGGTGCGTGCCAGACTGGCAGCCGTGCTGCTGATAACTGGAGGTCGCGGACAGCTCGGCCGGGCCCTGACCGCCCTGGCGCCCGAGGCGCGTGGTCTGGTGCACACCGATCTGGACATCACCGACGCCGACGCCGTGCGCAAGCTGGTGAATCCGGGCGACATTCTCATCAACTGCGCGGCCTACACCGCCGTCGACCGGGCCGAAAGCGACGAGGCCGCCGCCTTCGCCGTCAATGCCACCGGGCCGGGCGTGCTGGCGCGGGTCTGCGCCGAACGTGGCGCACGCCTCATTCACGTCTCCACCGACTACGTCTTCCCCGGTACGGCCTCGCGGCCGTACGAACCGGACGACCCGGTCGGCCCGACCACGGTCTACGGGCGCTCGAAACTCGCTGGGGAACAAGCGATTCTGGAATTCGCGCCGGACGCGCGCATCGTCCGCACCGCGTGGGTCTACACCGGCGTGGGCACCGATTTCGTTGCCACCATGCGCCGCCTGGAACGCGAGCGCGACATCATCTCCGTGGTGAACGACCAGATCGGCTCACCCACCTACGCCCCCGATCTGGCGGCCGCGCTGTTGGAACTCGCTGCCAAGCCCGCTGTCGACGGGCCCGGCCGAATCCTGCACGCCACCAACGCCGGACAAGCCAGTTGGTTCGATCTGGCCCAGGCCGTCTTCGCCGGTCTCGGCGCGGACCCCGACCGCGTACGGCCTTGCGGCACCGAGGATTTCCCGAGACCCGCTCCGCGCCCGGCATATTCGGTCCTTTCGGGCAATTCGTGGGCCGCCGCGGGCCTGTCGCCGCTGCGGCACTGGAAGCGGGCACTGAACGACGCACTGGCCGCCATCTCCGACTATCCTGGGCCCCCGTGAGCCCCTCGGATTCTGTCGGACAGCCCCCCGCCGCGGCGAAAAAACCGCAGCTGGCCGTCGTTACGGTGACCTACTCGCCCGGCGAGCACCTGGAACACTTCATCAGCACGCTGGCCACCGCGACCGGTGAGAAGCCGCAGGTCATTCTGGCCGACAACGGCTCGACCGACGGCGCGCCGGAATTGGCCGCCGAGGCCAACGCCCATGTGCGCCTGCTGCGCACCGGCGGCAATATCGGCTACGGCGGCGCCATCAATCGCGCGGTCGCCGAGATCGATCCGGAGATCGAATTCATCGTCATCGCCAACCCGGACATTCGCTGGGGCACCGACTCCATCGACGAACTGCTGGCCGCCGCCCGCCGCTGGCCGCGGGCCGGGGCGCTGGGCCCGATGGTGCTCGAGCCGGACGGCAGCCGCTACCCGTCCGCGCGCTCGGTGCCGGGCATCGCCGACGGCGCGGGTCACGCCATCCTCGGCACCATCTGGCCCAAGAACCCCTGGACCCTGCGCTACCGCCAGGACAACGAGGCGGCCACCGAGCGCAGCGTCGGCTGGCTGTCGGGTTCCTGCCTGCTGGTGCGCCGCGCCGCCTTCGACTCCATCGACGGCTTCGACTCGCGCTACTTCATGTACATGGAGGATGTCGACTTCGGTGACCGCATGGGCAAGGCGGGCTGGCACAATGTGTTCGTGCCGTCCGCGGAGGTCACGCACGCCAAGGGGCACGCCGCGGGTCGTCACCCGGAAACGATGCTTCCGGCGCATCACGCCAGCGCCTACCGTTTCCAGGCCGACCGGCATCCGCACTGGTGGCAGGCTCCGCTGCGGGTCGCGCTCAAGGCTGGACTTGCGATTCGTTGCAGGCTTGCGGTTCGATCCGCATTGCGCGAACGCGATCAAAACAATGGTGTTTAACTTCGTGGGCGCGCATTCCTGACAACCTCACAACAGGGGAGAAAATGGCGAACAGCGGTACTACCGCCGGGTCTACGGACGCGGTGATCCTGGTCGGGGGCCAGGGCACCCGACTGCGTCCACTGACCTTGTCCGCCCCCAAGCCGATGCTGCCCACCGCCGGGCTGCCGTTCCTGCAGCATCTGCTGGCCCGCATCGCCGATGCGGGCATCACCCACGTGGTGCTCGGCACCTCGTACAAGGCGGAGGTGTTCGAGGAGCACTTCGGCGACGGCGCCGACCTGGGCCTCGAGATCGAATACGTCACCGAGACCGAGCCGCTGGGCACCGGCGGCGGCATCCGCAACGTCCTGCCCAAGCTGCGCGCCGACACCGTCATGGTGTTCAACGGCGATGTGCTCGGCGGCACCGATCTGGGCGGGGTGCTCGAGACCCACCACGCCTCGGGCGCGGATGTGACGCTGCACCTGGTCCGCGTCGGCGACCCGCGCGCCTTCGGCTGCGTGCCCACCGACGAGACCGGGCGCGTCACGGCGTTTCTGGAGAAGACCCAGGATCCGCCCACCGATCAGATCAACGCGGGCTGCTACGTCTTCCGGCGCGAGTACATCGAGAAGATCCCGGCGGGCCGTCCGGTCTCGGTCGAGCGGGAGACCTTCCCGTCGCTGCTGGCCGAGGGCGCGCACATCCAGGGCCACGTCGACACCTCCTACTGGCGTGACATGGGCACCCCCGAGGACTTCGTGCGCGGCTCCGCGGACCTGGTCCGCGGCATCGCCCCGTCCCCGGCCCTGCCGGGCCAGCGCGGCGAATTCCTGGTCCACTCGGGCGCGGGCGTCGCACCCGGCGCCCTGCTGATCGGCGGCACCGTCGTCGGCCGCGGGGCCGAGGTGGGCGCGGGCGCGCGCCTGGACGGCGCGGTGCTCTTCGACGGCGCGCGCGTGGAAGCCGGTGCCACCGTGGAACGTTCGATCATCGGCTTCGGCGCCCGCATCGGCCCCCGCGCCCTGGTCCGCGACGCCGTGATCGGCGACGGCGCGAATGTCGGCGCCCGCTGTGAACTACTACGCGGCGCCCGCGTCTGGCCCGGCGTGGACATCCCCGACGGCGGCATCCGTTTCTCGACGGACGTCTGATCAGCTACCCGAATCGGCCCGCTCCAGCAGGAGCGGGCCGATTTCGTCTGCGCGGCAGGGAGTTTCATCGGCGCTCGCGGAGGAACAGGATGCCGGTGGCGGCGACCAGGGCGGCGGTGAGGCCGTGGACGCCGAAAGCCATTGCGGTGGAACCGCCGTGGCGCAGGATGGTGAGCATGTCGCCGACCGGGATGGTCGCGGTCACCAGGAGGGCGGTGCCGAGGGCGCGGCGCTGGCGGGTGGCGAGCAGGGTGACGATGAGCAGGGCGGAGGCGAGGTCGCGGACGCCCTTCACATTGAGGAAGTCGGCGGCCGCGCCGGTGGGGGCGACGGGCATGCCGAAGCCGGGGGCCTCGGCCGCGGGGACGGTCAGGTAGCGGACGCCGATGTAGGTGATGAAGGCCGCGCCGACGAGGGCGAGGGCGGTATTGACGCGGGTGGCCAGGTTGGTGCGGGTGGCGGTGTCGGTGTTGGTGCGGGTGGCGAGGCGCGTGGTCATCATGGCTGCTGCTCCAGGATCTAGCGTTGCTAACTGATGAAGCAACGCTAACTGAGGCGTGGATAGTTTGTCTAGCGGTGCTAGAGTTTTCGCATGAGCGCCATTCAGAACCGCAAGGAACGCGAGCGGGCCGAGCGCCGGCAGCGCATTGTCGACACCGCCCGCGAGATCGCCGAGACCGAGGGCTGGGACGCGGTCACCGTCCGCAAGCTGGCCGACCGGATCGAGTACAGCCAGCCGGTGCTCTACAGCCACTTCGCGGGCAAGGACGCCATTGTCAGCGCCGTGGCCGAGGTCGGGATCGGCGAATTGGGCGTCATCGTGCGGGAACTGCGGGAATCGGCCGAGACGCCCGAGGGCGCGCTGCGCGCGGTCATCCAGGGCTACCTCGACTTCGCCCGCGACAGCGCGGCGCTCTACGACGCCATGTTCCTGCTGCGCACCGACCTGAAGTTCGGTCCGGAAGCGCCGCAGGTGCTCAAGGACACCTTCATGGAACTGCTGCTCACCTTCGCGCCGTTCGCGCCGCCGCACGATGTCGAGACCTTCACCGAGGTCGCCTGGAGCACCCTGCACGGACTCGCCACCCTGGACCGGGGTGGTCGGCTGCGGCCGGACTTTCGTGCCCAGCGACTGGAAATCCTGGTCGCCCAATGGGTTCGCGGCGACGGATAATCCGCACCGGTCGGCTTCGTCACGGTTGCGCCGCAGTGTCGGCGGACCGGCCTAGTCTGAATTCATGGCTGACGCTGTGGTGGTCGGATCGGGTCCCAACGGGCTTGCGGCGGCGGTGATCCTGGCGCGGGCGGGACTCGAGGTCGAGGTGTACGAGGCGGCCGACACCATCGGCGGCGGGTGCCGCACCGGGGAGGTGACGCTACCCGGATTCCATCACGACCTCTGCGCGGGCGCGCATCCCATGGCGGTGGCCTCACCCTTCTTCCGGGCGTTCGACCTGAAGGCGCACGGCGTCGAGCTGCTCACCCCGCAGGTGTCCTACGCGCATCCCCTCGACGGCGGCCGGGTGGGCTTGGCCTGGCAGGATTTGGAGCGCACCGTCGATGGATTGGGGCGGGACGGGCGAGCCTGGAAACGGCTGTTCGGTCCCCTGGTGCGCAAATGGGAGGACCTCGTCGGGCTGATCATGTCGGATACGCGGCATCTGCCGCTCGACCCGACGGGCTTGCTCCATGTGGATCCGGGCATCGAATTGCGGCTGGCGCGGCGGATGATCGAACAGTCGACGGCGTTGTGGAATGCGCGATTTCGCGAGGACATCGCACCCGCGATGTTGACGGGGATCGCCACGCACGCGATTCGGCCGCCGCGCAGCATCGCGGGCGCGGGGGTTTCGATATTGCTCGGAACACTGGCGCACGTGCGTGGGTGGCCGGTTCCGCGCGGTGGCAGTCAGGCGATCGTGGACGCCCTGGCCGATGACCTGAAAACGCATGGGGGACGGATCTTCACGGGGCACCGGGTCGATTCGCTCGATGAGTTCGCCGATGTCCGCGCGGTTCTCCTGGATACCGCACCGGCGGAACTGCAGCGGATCGCCCGGCTTCCGGCCCGGTACAACTTCGCGCTCAACAGGTTTCGATACGGTGGCGCGGCATGCAAGGTGGACTTCGCGCTCTCGGGGCCGGTGCCATGGGCGGCGCACGGGACCGAGCGGGCGGGGACGGTGCATCTGATCGGGACCCGCGAGGAGGCGGTAGCGGCCGAGAAGGCCGTCGCGGCCGGGAAACTCGCGGATCGGCCCTATGTGCTGTCGATTCAGCCGGGCGTCGTCGACCCGACGCGAGCCCCCCAGGGACAGCAGACCTTCTATACCTACGCCCACGTCCCCAACGGTTCCACCGAGGACATGACCGAGGCGATCACCGCGCAGGTCGAGCGGTTCGCTCCCGGATTCCGGGATCTCATTCTCGCCAGTAACGTGCGCACGGCCGCGAGGATGCCGGCCTACAACGCCAACTACGTCGGCGGGGACATCTCCGCGGGCGCGATGACGTTCCGCCAGACCGTCTTCCGGCCCGCTCCGCGCTGGAACCCGTATTCGACGCCGTTGTCGGGCGTCTACCTGTGCTCCTCGGCGACCCCGCCCGGGCCCGGGGTACACGGCATGAACGGCTACTACGCCGCCCGGCACGCGCTGCGCAAGGAGTTCGGCGTCCTCACCGATCCGCTCGAGCTGCTCACCGACCACTGGCGTATTTGATCCGGCACCGGCGTATTCGATCGGTAGGCTGCGCGCCATGGCCGGATATTCGGGCACGCCGCTGCCCCGCAAACTCGGTATCAAGCAAGAGAGCCGGGTGCTGTTGGCCGGGGCCCCAGCCGGTTTCGAGCTCGGCGAGCTTCCGGCCGGGGTGCAGCTGCATCGCCGCGCGGGCGGTGACCCCTACGACGTGATTCTCGGCTTCTGCCCCGACCAGGCCACGTTGGCGCGCCGGTTCGCCGGGTGGCGCGGGAAGTTGGCGACCGCCGGTGGCCTGTGGCTGGCCTGGCCCAAGAAGGCCAGCGGCATCCCCACCGATCTCGGTGAGAACGCCGTGCGCGCCTACGGTCTGGCACAGGGCTTGGTGGACAACAAGGTCGCCGCCATCGACGACTCCTGGTCAGGACTGCGGTTTGTGATTCGTCTCGCCGACCGCTGATTCCCGCGCGGGCTGGGTGCGGTAGAGATCGGGCTCGATATAGATGACGCGGGCCGCGGGGACCTCGGCGCGAATACGGGCCTCGGCCTCGTCGATGGCGGCGGCGATCTCGGCGATCTCCAGGCCGGGCACGATGGCAGCCTTTGCGGCCACCAGCATCTCGTCGGGGCCCAGGTACTGGGTGCGCAGGTGGATGACCCGGTCGATGCGGCGGCCGTCGACCAGGGCCGTGCGGATCTTGCGGTCCTCCTCCGGCGTCGCGCCCTCACCGATGAGCAGGCTCTGCATCTCGATGATGAGAATGACGGCGATGACGCCGAGCAGGATGCCGATGGCCAGCGTGCCCACGCCGTCCCAGACCGGATCGCCGGTGATCATGGTGAGCCCGATGGCCGCGAAGGCGATGACCAGACCGATCAGCGCGCCCGAGTCCTCCAGCAGCACCACCGGCAGCTCCGGATTGCGGGAGTTGCGGATGAACCGCCACCAGCTGGCATTGCCCTTGAGCGGAGCGGACTCGCGCATGGCGGTGGTGAAGCTGTAGCCCTCCAACAGGATCGCCAGTCCGAGGATGACGATGGCGACGATCGGATTGGACAGTTCCTCGGGGTGCTGGATCTTGTGGATGCCCTCCCAGATCGCGTACAGCGAGCCGAGCGCGAAGATCACCAGCGCGACCACGAACGAGTAGAAGTAGCGGTTGCGGCCGTAGCCGAACGGGTGCAGCTGGTCGGCCTCCTGCTCGGCCCGGCGCTGACCCAGCAGCAGCAGTCCCTGATTGGAGGTGTCGGCCACCGAGTGCACGGCCTCGGCCAGCATGGAGGCCGAACCGGTGATGGCCGCGCCGACGAACTTGGCCGCCGCGATACCGGCATTCGCGCTCAGCGCCGCCAGGATCGCCTTCTTGCCGCCGCCCGCAGACAAATCAACCGCCCCTTCCCGAATCTATGTCCGTTTTGTCCTAAACGCGTTCGATCGGGAGAGCTTACAGTTCGCCTACTGCTCCTCGCCGACCGCGGCACAGAACAGCTGCGCCGGCCCGTCCACCGCCTGCGCGCGAATCCCGCCGTCGGCGGCCGAGATCCACGCGGCGTGCCCGCGCTCCACGACCAGATCGTGGTTGCCCTGCAGCAGCCGCACCCGGCCGTGGGTGACCAGCGCGATCACCGGGCCCGAGCCGACCGCCGGCACGGGATCGGCGTCCTGCTCCAATTCGAAACGGGCGAGCGCGAATTCGGGCGCGGGGGTGTGGTAGCGGAAGACGCCCTCGGCCACCTGCTCCGGCTCCACGATCGGCAGATCCAGGGGCTCGAAGTCGAGCACCCGCAACAACTCCGGCACATCCACGTGCTTGGGGGTCAGGCCGCCGCGCAGCACATTGTCGGAGTTGGCCATGATCTCGACGCCCACCCCGCGCAGATACGCGTGCAGATTCCCGGCGTCCAGGAACAGGCCCTCACCCGGTTCCAGGGTGATGCGGTTGAGCAGCAGCGCCGCCAGCACCCCGGCATCGCCCGGATACGCCTCGGCCAACTCGAGCGCCGTGCGGATCTCGGCCACGAATTCCTTGCCGCTGCCGCCGCTTCCGGCCTCGGACAGATATCGCACGCAGCCGTCGAGGACCTTGGGCAGCAGCGTGCTCAGCGTGGCCTGGGGCAGCGCGATCCAGGTGGTGAACAGCGTGCGCAGCCCGGCCGAATCGGGTTGGGCGCCCAGCAGTTCGGCGTAGGAGCTCAGCTCGGGAACGTCGAGGGCCCGCAACAGCTGGACCGTCTGGCGCGGATCGCGGAAACCGGCCAGCGCCTCGAAACGGCCGAGCGCCACCACGAGTTCGGGCTTGTGGTTCTCGTCGCGGTAGTTGCGCATGGGGGAGTCGAGGGCGACCCCGGTCTGGTTCTCGCGCGCGAAGCCCGCCCGGGCCTGCTCGATGCTGGGGTGCGCCTGCAGCGACAGCGGCTCCTCGGCGGCCAGGATCTTCAGCAGGAACGGCAACCGACCGCCGAATTCGCCCGCGACGGGGCCGAGTTCGCGCTTGGGGTCGGCGCGCAGCAGCTCCAGCAGGGATTCGCTGTGTCCATTGATCTGCACGCGCGCGGGATCGGCGGGGTGTGCGCCGAACCAGAGTTCGGCCTCCGGGTGCGCCGAGGGGACCGGTCGGCCGCACAGCTGAGCGAGCGCGGTGCGCGAACCCCAAGCGTAGGAACGCAGCGCACCAACGAGTTCGTGCACTAGTAATTGCCCCCGTCGTAGTGTCCCGGTCCGGTGGCCGGGCGGGAACCGAGTAGTCGAAGATATGCGGCGGCCATTTCCAGCCGAAGGGTCAGCACGGCAAGCTTTTCCAGCTCGCTGCCCTGGGAGACGGCCCCCGGTTGCTCCTCTTCCCCGGCCGCGCGGGCGGAGACCTCGCCATCGGCGGTCACCAGTTCGGCGTCCACCAGCCCCGCGTCGGAGCCGAAGACCGCCAGGCGGCGGCGCGCGGCTACTTCGTCCAGGTCGGCGCTCACCACGAAGATCCGGATCTGTTCCACCGGCGCGGGCCCGTCCAGCTCCTCATCGTGGAAGAGCGGATCGAATCCGGGTGCGGCCACGCCCGCGGCGTCGATGAGCCGGCCGTGTGCGGCAACGGCTTCCGACAGCGTTATGCCCGTGGCGATCTGCCCGGCGGTGGCCAGCAGCACTTCGGCGCCATGCTCGGCGACAACGGTCGCGGCCGGGGTGTCACCGGCGAGGACGACGCGTTTGCGCTGCGCCATGCGGGTCGCCAGGGTCTTGGCCGGATTGTGGAAGACCTCGTTCTGGGGACCGTCGCGCAGTGCCTCCTCGTCGAGCAGGTCTGCGAGAGCGTTCAATTCGGGTACCAGCGGCCCGGTGCGGTGCGGGTCGATGGTGGTGATCACCGCCAGGCCGGCCGCCAGGTAGCGCAGCATGCGATTGGGGTCGAGCACCCGCACCCGCGGGGCGAGGACGGTGGCGCGGCCCGCGGCGGCCGCGCGGATGGGCCCCTCGTCCGGGGTGGCCACGACCACTTCGGCGCCGCGTCGCAGCGCGCTGTCGACGGCCTCGGCGAGTCGAGGGTCGCCCGCATCGTCGCCCGCCACCAGCACCACATCCAGCGGGCCGACCCACGGCGGGATCGAAGTCGCCGGTACCAGAGGCATACTCGTGTGATTCCCCAGCGCCGCGATCAGCAGGGACGCGGCGCGCGCGGCGCGTCCACTGCCGGAAACGAGGACGAGGCTGCGGGGTCGCAGATCGGTCAATCGGCTCAACGCGTCCTCGGACAGTGCCGCGGCGGTCGCCCTGATCTGGGCTCCCCCCGACGCGGCGGAGCGCAAGGCGCCCCCGGCGTCGGCCGCCTCCAGCGAGGCGACGTCATCGAGGTCGAATACCGGTGTCCCAGCGATCATCGGGCGTTGCCACCTCCCCTCATCGGGTCACCAGACGCTGGTGAATCCAAGCTCTGTGATTCCACTATTCCAGTCAGGCGCGGACGATGCTCAGGATCTCGGTCACGAGTGCGTCTACTTCCTCCTGCGATCGCGCCTCGACATTGAGCCGCAGCAGCGGTTCGGTATTGCTGGCGCGCAGGTTGAACCACGCGCCGTCGGCCAGCGTGACGGTCACGCCGTCCAGCCGATCGACCGATTTCGCTCGCGTGCCGAATGCCTCCAGGATCGCCTGCGTGCGCTCCTTGGCATCCGCCACTGTTGAGTTGATCTCTCCGGAGGACGCGTATGTTGCATACGCGGAAGCCAATTCCGACATCGGGCGATCCTTCTCGCCCAAAGCGGCCAAAACGTGCAGGGCCGCGAGCATGCCGGAGTCCGCGCCCCAGAAGTCGCGGAAGTAGTAGTGGGCCGAGTGCTCGCCGCCGAAGATCGCGCCGGTGGCGGCCATCTGCTGCTTGATGAACGAGTGGCCGACGCGGGTGCGCACCGGGGTGCCGCCCAGCTCGGTCACCAACTCGGGCACGGCCTTCGAGGTGATCAGGTTGTGGATGACCGTCGCGCCCGGCTCCTTGGCCAGCTCGCGCTCGGCGACCAGACCGGTCACCGCGGACGGGGAGACCGGGTCGCCCTTCTCGTCCACCACGAAGCAGCGGTCGGCGTCGCCGTCGAAGGCCAGGCCGATGTCCGCGCCGGTCTTGCGGACGTAGTCCTGCAGATCCACCAGGTTCTTCGGATCCAGCGGATTGGCTTCGTGATTGGGGAAGGTGCCGTCGAGCTCGAAGTACAGCGGCTCGATGGTGAACTGCGGCAGCGCGCCCAGCACGGCCGGGACGGTGTAGCCGCCCATGCCGTTGCCCGCGTCCACCGCGATGCGCAGCGGGCGCGAGCCGCTCAGGTCGACCAGCTTGTGCAGGAAGTCGGCGTAGGCCTGCAGCAGATCCTCGCGGGTCTCGGTGCCGCGTTCGCCGTCGAAGGCGGGGACCCCGGCGATGACCTCCTCGGTGATGGTGGCCAGACCGGTGTCCTGACCGACCGGCAGCGCCTTGGCCCGGCACAGCTTGATGCCGTTGTACTTGGCCGGATTGTGGCTGGCGGTGAACATCGCGCCGGGGCAGTCCAGATGGCCGGAGGCGAAGTACAGCTCGTCGGTGGAGGCCAGTCCGATGTGGACCACGTCGAGTCCCTGGGCGAGCACGCCGTCGGCGAAGGCGGCGGCCAGAGCGGGGGAGGAATCGCGCATATCGTGACCGATGACGATGCGCTTCGCGCCTTCCGCGCGCATCAACCGCGCGAAGGATCCGGCCACATCCCGAACGAAATCCGCATCGATCTGTTCACCGACCACCCCGCGAACGTCGTATGCCTTGATGACTGCTTGAACTGACTCGGCGGACCGGGCGACTGTCATAAGGGACACCCTAGTATCAGAGCCCGTTGGAGGAGGAGCTCACCCATCTGTACGGTCCGGGCTCCTGATTTCGTGAGGCGAGGGTAACTCGCCGGGTACGTCCAAAATCGTTGGCGGCACTCGACCGGCGGCACGGAATGCCAATGGGCCGCGGCTCTCAGCCGCCCGCTGAAGGCTCGGGGAGGCGGGCAGGCTCTTCATTGCCCCGGGGGATCCGGTAGCACCCGTAGATGGCCTCTGCGGCCGGTGCGGCCCTGGCGGGCGGGGCGCTGCGGGGCGGGGGCGTAGTCGGCGTAGCCGCGCGGATCGGGTTCAGGTGTGCGGCGGCGCAATCCGGCCTCGCGCACGGCCTCGGCCAGGGCGGTCAGATCGTCGTCGTCGGGGGTGGAGCTGGAAAACCCGCCCTCGTGACGGACCAACTCCCATCCCTTGGGCGCGGTGATCCGGGAGGCGTGCGTTTCGCACAGGTCCCAGGAATGCGGTTCGGCGACCGTGACCAGCGGGCCCACGACTGCCATCGAGTCGGAGTACACATAGGTCAGCGTCGCGACGGCCGGGTTCTTGCAGCCTGGACGGCAGCAACGACGCATGGGGATCACGCCATGCAGGGTAACCCCCCTCACGCCGTCGTGGACACAGACACGCTCAATGAACCCGGTCTCACTCGCGCCGCGCACCCGGCCCCCGACGGGCCGACAGGGCCTCGGGTAGCTGTGCTAACCGTGTGCACACACCTGTGATGGGCAGGGGTTAGATTCAAGGTATGACCCGTTCCCGTAAGAGGCGGCCGCCCACCGCGCGGTCGGTCATCCGCCGTGGGCGGGGTGTGCGCGGGCCGATGCTGCCGCCGACGGTCCCGGCCCGGCGGACCCGCGGCCAGGAGTTCGACCGGCTGGTGCTGGAGGCGTTCGCGCCGCTGGAGAGCCGCTGGCACGAACAGCTCACCAAGCTCGATATCGCCGTCGACGATGTGCCGAAAATCCGTCCGCTGCACCCGGATTCGGTGACCTGGCCCGACGAGGTGGTGGCCGACGGCCCGGTCCCGCTGTCCCGCCTCATCCCGGCCGGCGTGGACCGCTACGGCATGGCTACGCGTGCCCGAGTCGTGTTGTTCCGCAAGCCTTTGGAGCTACGCGCACAGGACCCGGACGATCTGGTCGACCTGCTGCGCGAGGTGCTCGTGCAACAGATCGCGACCTATTTGGGTGTGGACCCGGACATCATCGACCCGGAACCGGAGTAGCGCTCCCCGCCTCCCCGCGACCTCAGCGGGCGGCTAGGGAGCCTTGGCCAATGGGCAACCCGTGCCGACGGTTGGGTGCCGTCGACAATCTCGGGCGTACCCGGTGAGTTACCCTCGACTCACCAGATCAGTTGTCGCGTAGCGATTTTCAGATGATGCCGCGCTTGAGGCGGCGGCGTTCGCGCTCCGACAGGCCGCCCCAGATTCCGAAGCGTTCGTCGTTGGCGAGGGCGTATTCGAGGCACTCGTCGCGTACCTCGCAGCCCATGCAGATGCGCTTGGCCTCGCGGGTGGAGCCGCCCTTCTCCGGGAAGAACGCCTCCGGGTCGGTCTGGGCGCACAGTGCCCGTTCCTGCCATTGTTCGGCTTCGGTCATCATGCGACCGCCGCGCGAGAAAGTGTCGAACATATCCTCGGCACCGGTGACGATCAGGCTCAGCCGCGGTGGTTCGGGCTGGTAGGCGGCTCGCGCCCACTGTCCGCCCCCCGGCCGCGCAGTCGTCATCGGTTCACCCCCCTCGTACCCGTTCCGTTCGTCGGCGCAGAAGCCAGGTGCTGCGCCAGCTGTGGAATCGGTTTGCGATACACCGCCCGGAATGCCCGACGGGGCCAGCTCATCGGCCATCGCTCCGCCTCCTCACTGTGTGTTAGCGCAGAATGATTAATCCGCCGGAGCCGATCCCACCGACGGCCCAACACCGCGACGTAGTCCCGCGGCCATCCCCGAGCTTGGCGTCACCCCGGTGCGAACAGTTGTTCGAAAACCCGTCCGCGCCTTGCACTCTCACGCGGACCCGGAATGACATGCCTGTGATTAGACACGCCGGGAGCGGCGATGGTCAAGCTGCCGAGGCAATTCCGTTACCATCTCCGACCCCCTTCTGCGCTGTTCCTGCAGATCAGACAGCAAATTTGTAGCAAATGATCTGTTATCGGGCATCCCCCGCCGAACGCATAGGCTGTGCGGATGTGACTCGAGAACAAGCGGACACCGCGCCCGGCACCGGCCTTCGAATCGCCGTACTGGTCGGCGGAGTCGGCGGCGCGCGCTTCCTCATGGGTGTGCGCGAGCTGCTGCCGGGAGCCGACACCACGGCCATCGTCAATGTGGGCGACGACGTCTGGATGCACGGGCTGCGCATCTGCCCTGACCTGGACACCTGCATGTACACCCTGGGTGGCGGCATCGATCCCGAACGCGGCTGGGGGCACGCGAACGAGACCTGGCACGCCAAGGAGGAGCTGGCGAAATACAACGCTCAGCCCGATTGGTTCGGACTGGGGGATCGCGATATCGCCACCCATCTCATCCGCACCGAAATGCTGCGTCAGGGATACCCGCTCTCGGCGGTCACCGAGGCGCTCTGCAATCGGTGGCAACCGGGTGTGAAACTGCTTCCGGCAACCGACGATCGGTGTGAAACGCATGTCGTTATCGGGGATCCGGAGAACCCTGGCGAACGCCGCGCGATCCATTTCCAGGAGTGGTGGGTTCGGTACCGAGCAAACGTCGAGACCCATGGATTCGTGACTATTGGGGCAGATGCTGCGAAACCAGCCCCCGGTGTGACGGAAATCATAGAGTCGGCCGACGTGATCCTGCTCGCCCCGTCGAACCCGGTGGTCAGCGTCGGAGCCATCCTCTCGGTGCCCGGCATTCGCGGCGCAATCCGCACCTCGGATGCGAAGGTTGTCGGTTTTTCGCCGGTGATCGGTGGTAAACCGTTGCGCGGCATGGCCGATGAGTGTCTGTCCGTGATCGGCGTGGAGACCACCGCCGAGGCCGTGGGCAACTACTACGGTGCGCGCTCGACCACCGGAATCCTGGACGGTTGGCTCATCCACACCGGCGATACCGCCGATGTCCCGGGCGTGGAGGTGCGCGCCGTGCCCCTGCTCATGACCGATCCGGCCACCACCGCCGAAATGGTGCGCGAGGCCCTCGACATCGCGGGAGTCAAACCGTGACAACGGATTCCACGCCGGTGCTCGGCGATCACGCCGCCGGCGGCGAACTGCGCATTCTGCCCATTGCCGGCCTGCCGGAATTCCGTCCCGGCGACGATCTCGCCGAAGCCATTGCGGCACAGGCACCTTGGCTGCGCGACGGGGATGTGCTGGTGGTGACCAGCAAGATCGTGTCCAAGGTCGAGGGTCGGATTGTCGCGGTGCCCGCGGATCCGGACGAGCGCGACGCCGCGCGGCGGCGACTGGTGCTCGAGGAATCGGTGCGGGTGCTGGCGCGCAAGAACCGCACCCTCATCACGGAGAACAAGCTCGGCATCGTGCAGGCCGCGTCGGGCGTCGACGGCTCCAATGTGGAGCAGGGCGAACTGGTGCTGCTGCCACAGGATCCGGACGCCTCGGCCAAGGCGCTGCGCGCCGCGCTCGCCGAGCGGCTCGGGGTGCAGGTGGCCGTGGTCATCACCGACACCATGGGCCGGGCCTGGCGCAATGGCCAGATCGACGCCGCCATCGGGTCATCGGGCCTGCGGGTCGTGCACGACTACAACGGGGCCGTGGACGGTCAGGGCAATGAACTGCACGTGACCCTGGTCGCCGTGGCCGACGAACTGGCCGCGGCCGCCGATCTGGTGAAGGGCAAGCTGGGCGGCGTCCCGATCGCGGTGGTGCGCGGGTTCGAGTACACCGACGACGGCTCGACGGCCGCCGATCTGCTGCGGCGCGGCGCGGACGATCTGTTCTGGCTGGGGACCGAGGAGGCCCTGGAGCTGGGCCGCAAACAGGCTGTGCCGCTGCGGCGTTCGGTGCGGCAGTTCGCGCCCACCGCGGTCGAACCCGAGATCGTCCGCGCCGCCGTCGCGGCCGGACTGACCGCTCCGGCCCCGCACCACACCCGCCCGGTGCGCTTCGTCTGGCTGCGTGATCGGGCGCTGCGCGAGCGACTGCTCGAGGCCATGGCCGACAAGTGGCGCGTCGACCTGACCGCCGACGGCAAGACGCCCGAGAGCATCGAGAAGCGAGTCGCGCGCGGCCGCATCCTCTTCGACGCCCCCGAGGTGATCATCCCGTTCTGTGTCCCCGACGGCGCACACGACTATCCGGACGAAACCCGCACGGCCGCCGAGCAGACCATGTTCACCGTCGCGGTGGGCGCGGCGGTGCAGGGCCTGCTGGTCTCCCTGGCCGTGCGCGGCGTGGGTAGCTGCTGGATCGGTTCCACCATCTTCGCGCCCGAGGTCACCCGCGAGGTGCTCGGCCTCGAAGCGGACTGGAACCCCCTGGGCGCCATCGCCATCGGCTATCCGCTCGAGGAGATCGCGCCCCGCGAGGTGGGCGATCCCGGCATCGGCCTGGTCGAGCTGTGAGCGAGGTGGCATGAGCGCCGAGTCCCTGCACAAGTCGGCCACCGAGCTGCTCGAAACCTGGTCCCCGCCAACGGGTCCGGAGCAGTCGATCCGGGAGGCCATGCTGGCGTTCCTGGGTTCGGCCCCGCGCGGCTGTCTGCGCGAGCATGCGGCCGGGCACATCACCGCCTCGGCCATCGTGTTCTCCCGCGACGAGCGCAAGGTGCTGCTGACCCTGCATCCCCGCGTGGGCCGCTGGATCCAATTGGGCGGGCACTGCGAGGAATCCGACGACACCGTCGCCGCGGCGGCGCTGCGCGAGGCCACCGAGGAATCCGGCATCGACGGACTGGTGATGGCGCCGGGCCTCTACGGTGCGCAGGCCCACCCGATCACCTGCTCGCTGGGCGTGCCCACCCGGCACCTGGATCTGCTGTTCAAGATCACGGCTCCGGAAGGCGCTGTGCCGGTGCGCAGTTCGGAGTCCACCGACCTGCGCTGGTGGCCGGTGGACGGTCTCCCGGCCGACTCCGATGTCTTATTGCGCTGAGTGAATTCATTTCTTCCCCGCCCCGAGAGCGCGTGTTACTGTCCGGTAGTACACGTTCTCAGGGCGGGGTGGAATTCCCCACCGGCGGTAATGGCATCCGGACCGATCCGGACGGCACGAGCCCGCGAGCGCCAGGTCACCTCACGGTGGCGTGGGTCGAGCAGATTCCGGTGTGATTCCGGAGCCGACGGTCACAGTCCGGATGAAAGAGAACGCGGCACCGGCACGTCCGCTCGCGCGGTCGGGTCTG
The DNA here is from genome assembly GCF_035818515.1 of Nocardia sp. CDC153. Taxonomy (NCBI): domain Bacteria; kingdom Bacillati; phylum Actinomycetota; class Actinomycetes; order Mycobacteriales; family Nocardiaceae; genus Nocardia; species Nocardia sp. CDC153. The sequence goes on from NZ_JAYKYU010000001.1 coordinate 969,440, forward strand.
TTCGCGTCTATGCCCTGGGTGACATCGCGAACAGGAGGAATCCCCATGTCACCCAATTCGAATCGCATCGCCCTCGTCGCCGCGCGCTGGCACGGTGAGATCGTCGACAAGGCCGTCGAGGCCGCCAAGGCCGGGCTCGTCGAGCGCGGCCACACCGAGATCGACGTGATCGAGGTGCCGGGCGCGTTCGAGATCCCGTTGCGCGTCAAGCGATTGGCCACCGGTGGGAACTACGCCGCGATCGCCGGTGTCGCGCTGGTGGTCGACGGCGGCATCTATCGCCATGATTTCGTGGCCTCGACCGTGGTCGACGCCCTCATGCGGGTGCAGCTGGAAACCGATGTGCCGGTGTTCTCCGCGGTGCTGACGCCGCACCACTTCCACGAGCACGGTGAGCACCTGGCCTATTTCACCCGCCATTTCGAGGTCAAGGGCGCGGAGTTGGCCCATGCCATCGCCGCGACCCTGGCGCTGGACGCGATCGGCGTCTAGCACCAGGGTCTGTGCGGGTTCCGCCGGAACATACGGGGGGAAAATGTTCCGGCGGTCCCGGTTCCGCCTGGGGGTTGGGGTCAGGCTGAAACCAGGTTCTTCTCGGCGGCGCCCGAGTCCTGCTCGGGTGCCTCCGGGGCTTGGTGGTCGTCGACCATGCGGGTCTCGTCGAAGGGGATCTCGCGGTTGAGCACCGCGGTCACGCGCTCGGGGTCCACGGTCTTGGTCCAGGTGCCGACCAGCAGGGTGGCGACCGCGTTGCCCGAGAAGTTGGTCAGCGCACGGGCTTCGGACATGAACCGGTCGATGCCGACGATCAGGCCGACGCCGTCGAGCAGTTCCGGCCGGTGGCTCTGCAGCCCGCCCGCCAGGGTGGCCAGGCCCGCGCCGGTGACACCGGCCGCGCCCTTGGAGGCGACGATCATGAACAGCAGCAGGCCGATCTGCTCGCTCCACGACAGCGGCTTGCCCATGGCGTCGGCCACGAACAGGGTGGCCATGGTCAGGTAGATGGCGGTGCCGTCGAGGTTGAACGAATAGCCGGTCGGCACAACCACACCTACGGTGGTGCGGTCCACGCCGACGTGCTCCATCTTGGCGATCAGCCGCGGCAGGGCCGACTCCGAGGAGGAGGTGGCGAAGATGAGCAGGTACTCCCGCGCCAGGTAGCGAACCAGCTTGAAGATGGAATTGCCGGTCACCACGCGCAGCAGGACGCCCAGCACGCCGAAGATGAACACGATGCAGGTCAGGTAGAAGGCCACCATCAGCAGCGCCAACTGCTTGACCGCGTCGAGTCCGGTGCGCGCCACCACATTCGCCATCGCGCCGAAGGCGCCGATCGGAGCCAGCCACAGGATCATGGTCAGAATCCGGAAGACCAGTTTCTGGATCGAGGCCACCCCGCGCAGGATCGGCTCGCCCGCCGAACCCATGGCCTGGATGCCGAATCCGACCAGCAGCGCCACGAACAGCGCCTGCAGCACCTTGCCCGAGGTGAGCGAGGACAGCAGTGTGGTCGGGACGATGTCCTCGAGGAACTGCCAGGTGCCGCCCGCCGCCTTGGCGTCGGTCGCGTACTTGGTGACCTCCTTGGCGTGCGCGGCCACGTTCAGACCCGAACCCGGGTGCAGCAGATTGCCCACCAGCAGACCGATGCCCAGCGCCACCGTCGACATGATCAGGAAGTAGCCGATGGCCAGGCCGCCGACCCGGCCGACCTTGGCGGCCGCGCGCACCGAGCCGATGCCGAGCACGATGGTGCAGAAGATGACCGGGGCGATCATCATCTTGATGAGGTTGACGAAGATCGTGCCGAGCTCGCCGACGTTCTTGCCGAAACCGGGAGCCAGCCAACCCACCAACACGCCCCCGATGACGGCCGCGATGACGGCCAGGTACAGCCAATGGGTACGGTCTCGGCGCTGTGGTGTTGTCGTCGTGCTCATCTCGTCGTGCCTCCGGGTTACTGCCCGCGCGACGGTTCTCCACACGGGTGATCGGTAAGAATCATGGTTGGCAACGTGACGGCGGTCACTGTTTCGTAAATTATGTTCATGAAGTGCCCGGAGGAGTCGTGACACGTCGTAGAACTCGGGCCCGGCGCACGCTGGCCGGGCAGGTGTTCGTGGTGCAGGTGCTGGTGCTGGCCGTGGTGATCGCGGCGGGGGCGGTGCTGGCGGTGGTGCAGACGCGGCGCGTCCAGGACGACGCCACCCGGGCGGAGGTCGTCGACACCGCGGTTGCGGTGGCGCAATCGCCCTCCACGCTGGCGGGCGTGCGCAGCCCGGATCCGACGGCCCTGCTGCAGCCGGTGACCGAGGCGATTCGCAAGAGCACCGGCATGGATTTCATCGTGGTGATGGCCCCGGACCGCACCCGCTACACGCACACGGAACCGGACCGGATCGGAAAACCCTTCAGCGGGAACATCGATCGCGCCCTGGCGGGGGAGACCTTCACCGAGACCTACGCCGGTACGCTCGGCCCCTCGATCCGGGCGGTGACCCCGGTGCGGGACGGGGACGGGAAGATCGTCGCGCTGGTGTCGGCGGGCGTGACCCGGACCCACATCGGCGAGCAGGTGCGCGATCAGCTGCCGCTCATCCTGGCCGCCGCGCTGGGCGGCCTGGCGCTGGCCATGCTGAGCTCGTTCCTGTTGCGGCGCAGGCTGTTACGGCAGACCCACGGCCTGGGGCCGGGCGAACTTCGAGCAATGTACGAACACCACGACGCGGTGCTGCACTCGATCCACGAGGGGCTGCTGGTCTTCGACCGCTCCGACGAGACCGCCGAGGTGGTCAACGATCAGGCGCGGCTGCTGCTGGACCTGCCCGACGGGCCGATCACACGCGCGGATCTGCCGGTATCGTTGCAGCGCTTGGGAACCGGCGTGGTGCGCGACGAAATGCACGTGACCCCGGAACGGGTGCTGGTGGTGAACCAGGACGTGGTCGAGCACGACGGCCGCCGCATCGGCACCGTGCTGACCCTGCGCGATCACACCGAATTGCGGGATGTGCTGGGCGAATTGGATTCCGTGCGGGGGTTCGCCGAATCCCTGCGGGCCCAGGCGCACGAGGCGGCCAACCGGCTGCACACCGTGGTCACCATGGTGGAGCTGGGCCGCCACCGCGAGGCGGTGAACTTCGCGACCGCGGAACTCGAACTCTCCCAGGTGCTCATCGACCGGCTCACCGGCGCGGTGGCCGAACCGGCGGTGGTGGCGCTACTGCTGGGCAAGGTGGAGCAGGCCGCCGAATACGGTGTGGAGCTGACGGTCACCGGTGACACGCTGCTCGACACCACCGATCCGCTCAGCCCGAACGAGATGGTGACGCTGTTGGGCAATCTGATAGACAACGCGCTCGAGGCCGTCGGGCACGACGAGGACGCGTGGGTGGAAGTGACTGTGCGACGGGACGACTCGGAATTGTTCGTGCGGGTGGCCGACAGCGGTCCGGGCATGTCGGAGGAGCTGTTCACCCGGGCCACCGAGCGCGGGTACTCCACCAAGACCGATCACCACGGTCTGGGCCTGGCGTTGGTGCGGCGGCTGGTGGCCCGGCACGGCGGGGAGCTGCGGGCGCAGCGGGAACCGGAATCCGCGGTGATCGTGAGGTTTTCGCGATGACGACCCGGCCACCGCAATCGATCCGCGTCCTCATCGTGGAGGACGAGCCGAAAATTGCTGCGGCACACCGCTCCTACGTGGACCGGGTGCCGGGCTTCGAGGTGGTCGCCGTGGCGCACACCGGACGTGACGCGGTTTCGATAGCGAAACGGTCACAATCTTCCGGCGTCCCCGTTGATTTGGTGTTGATGGACATCGGCTTGCCGGATATGAGCGGCCTCGCGGTCGCCGCGGCGCTGGCCGGACTGCGGCCGCGGCCCGACGTCATCGCCGTCACCTCCGCCCGCGATCTGGCCATGGTGCGCGCCGCCGTCTCGCACGGCGTGGTGCTGTATCTGTTGAAGCCCTTCACCTTTGCCGCCTTCCGCGAGAAGTTGGATCGCTATCTCGAGTACCGGGCGGCGCTGCCCCCGGGCGAGGCGGCGGTCTCGCAGCACGACATCGATCGCGCCTTCGGCGTGCTGCGCACGCCCGACCAGCGTGCCACTTTGCCGAAAGGCATTGCGCCCCAGACCATGGACGAGGTGTCGCGCGCGGTGCGGGGCGCGGCGGCCGGTTTGTCCGCGGGTGAGGCCGGGCGCGCGGTCGGCGTTTCCCGGGTGACGGCCTGGCGCTACCTCGAGCGTCTGGCCGAAGACGGCGTGGTGGAACGGCGAACCGACTACGGTCGAACGGGACGACCACAGGTGCGCTATGTGTGGTTGCGCTGAAAGAGATACGCCACCGGTTTGCCAATGGGGTCAAGGTGACTGGTGCCACATGGGTGGTTGCCCGAGAACCGACTGCTCATGATGTAACGGTTGCCACCTTTGAGTCCGACCAGGTGCTGTAACAGGGACTAAGTTTCAAGATATGTAGTCGCGAAGTTGTTGAGGTTCGAAGAGGTTTCTAATTAGCGGGGCAAACGTGCAATTGGTCGGCAAACGGTCGGGTTCGCCGGATCCGAAACGCCGCCTGTGGGTGCTGGGCCTGGTGGCACCCGCGTCGGCGTTGTTGCCGTCGCAGCTGGTGCTCTACACCAAGCTCACGGTGTTCTGGTGGATCGGACCCATCATCGTTCTGATCGTCATTCCGGTGCTGGACTGGGTCGTCGGGGAAGACGGGACCAATCCGCGCGACGAGGATTACGAATTACTTTCCAATGACCGGTTTTACCGGTGGTGCACCTACATGTTCCTCCCGGTTCAGGTGATCGGGTTGATCATTGCCGCCTACATGTGGGCGGGTCATGATCTGTCCATTCCGAACAAGCTGGGCTTGGCGGCCACGCTCGGGTTCGTCAGCGGCATCGGCATCAACGCCGCGCACGAGCTCGGCCACCGGGTGGAGCGGCTGGAGCGCTGGCTGTCGAAAATGGCGCTGGCGCAGTCGGCGTACGGCCACTTCTTCGTCGAGCACAACAAGGGCCACCACGCCCGTGTCGCCACGCCCGACGACCCGGCCAGCGCGCGCATGGGCGAATCGCTGTGGGAGTTTCTGCCGCGCAGCGTGATCGGCGGTTTCCGCTCGGCCATCCACCTCGAGGGCGAGCGGCTGCGGCGCAAGGGGCACGGCTGGTTCAGTGTCCACAACCACATCCTGCAAGCGTGGTCTATGACGGTCGTCCTGTTCGGGACGCTGTTGGCGATCTTCGGCTGGGCGATCCTGCCGTATCTGCTGCTGCAGGCCGTGATCGGCGCGGCGCTGCTCGAAACCGTCAACTACGTCGAGCATTACGGCCTGCTGCGGCGTCGGCGACCCAATGGCGCGTGGGCGCGCTGCTCCCCGCGCGACAGCTGGAACAGCGACCGACTGGTCACCAATATCTTCCTGTTCCATCTGCAGCGGCACAGCGACCACCACGCCAATCCGGGACGCCGGTACCAGACGCTGCGCACCTCGGAGGAGGCGCCGCAGCTTCCGGCGGGCTACGCCACCATGATTCTGCTGGCGTTGTTCCCGCCGCTGTGGCGCTCCGTCATGGATCCGCGGCTGCTCGAGCACTATTCGGGCGATGTGAGTCGGGCCAATATCCAACCCCGCAAGCGGGAGAAGATCCTGGCCGCCTACGACTACCCGGCGGCGGCCTGAGTCGGATCGACAAACCCCACCGATGTGCGTACGCTGTACGCACGTCGGCCGCAGCGTGGGGGTACCAAGCCCGACCGACTAGCCTTAGCGCCAAGCAGCCGACCATGGAGAGGCAGATGACGACCGCTGTGTCCAGCATGATGACCCCCGACGTCCGCAACGGGATCGATTTCAAGGTGGCGGACCTGTCCCTGGCCGAGTTCGGCCGCAAGGAGATTCGCCTCGCCGAGCACGAGATGCCGGGCCTGATGGCGCTGCGCCGCGAGTACCACGAGGTGCAGCCGCTCAAGGGCGCGCGCATCTCGGGTTCGCTGCACATGACCGTGCAGACCGCGGTGCTGATCGAGACCCTGGTCTCGCTCGGCGCCGAGGTCCGTTGGGCCTCCTGCAACATCTTCTCCACCCAGGACCACGCCGCGGCCGCGGTCGTGGTCGGTCCGCACGGCACCGTCGAGGAGCCCAAGGGCACTCCGGTTTTCGCCTGGAAGGGCGAGACCCTCGAGGAGTACTGGTGGGCCGCCGAGCAGATGCTGACCTGGCCGGGCGAGCCCGCCAACATGATTCTCGACGACGGCGGTGACGCCACCATGCTGGTGCTGCGCGGCGCGCAGTTCGAGAAGGCCGGTGTGGTGCCGCCCGAGGACGAGACCCACTCCACCGAGTACAAGGTGTTCTTGAACCTGCTGCGCGCCAGCCTCGAAGCCGACAAGGGCAAGTGGGGCAAGATCGCGGAGTCGGTGCAGGGCGTCACCGAGGAGACCACCACCGGTGTGCTGCGGCTGTACCAGTTCGCGGCCGCGGGTGAGCTGGCGTTCCCGGCGATCAATGTCAACGACTCGGTCACCAAGTCCAAGTTCGACAACAAGTACGGCACCCGCCACTCGCTCATCGACGGCATCAACCGCGGCACCGACGTTTTGATCGGTGGCAAGAAGGTGCTGATCTGCGGTTACGGCGATGTGGGCAAGGGCTGCGCGGAGTCGATGAAGGGCCAGGGCGCGCGCGTCCAGGTCACCGAGATCGATCCGATCAACGCGCTGCAGGCGCTCATGGACGGCTTCGACGTGGTCACCGTGGAGCAGGCGATCGGCGATGCCGACATCGTCATCACCTCCACGGGCAACAAGGACATCATCCTGCTCGACCACATGAAGGCCATGAAGGACCAGGCCATCCTGGGCAATATCGGCCACTTCGACAATGAGATCGACATGGCGGCGCTGGAGCGTTCGGGCGCGACGCGGTTGAACATCAAGCCGCAGGTCGACCTGTGGACGTTCAAGGAGAGCGGCAAGTCGATCATCGTGCTGTCCGAGGGTCGTCTGCTCAACCTGGGCAATGCCACCGGGCACCCGTCGTTCGTGATGTCGAACTCGTTCTCCAACCAGGTCATCGCGCAGATCGAGCTGTGGACCAAGCCGCAGGAGTACGACAACGAGGTCTACCGCCTGCCCAAGCACCTGGATGAGAAGGTCGCGCGCATTCACGTCGAGGCCCTCGGCGGCACCCTGACCAAGCTCACCAAGGACCAGGCCGAGTACATCGGCGTGGACGTGGAAGGCCCCTACAAGCCCGAGCACTACCGCTACTGAGCGGAAACTCGCGGTAGTTAGCGACAATTCGGCCGGTCACCAGGGGTGACCGGCCGAATCTCGTTGTGACCGTGAGTCTCTGCGCCTCAGAGGCAGAGGTCCACCACCGGAACCCACTGCTTGCCCTGCAGGGTGCAGAGGGTGGCGTTGATCAGCTCGCTGGCGCTGGAACCGGTGCCGAGCACATTGCTCGACCCGGAACCGCCCGAGCCCGAGGGCACGGACGAGCCCGACGGAATGAGCGACGAGCCGGAATTGGCCACCGGCGCGGCGGGTTCCAAGGTGACCGGGGCCGCGGTCGCGGTGCCCGCCGTGGAAAGAGCGGCGGCGGTGAGGGCGACGGCGGCCAGGGGGTAGGTGAAGCGCGACTTCATCAGGGTTGCTCTCCTTGCAGGGGGAGTGATTGTTCGGACCCTACACATCTATGAACTGGATGTGTTTCAAACCAAATGATTCGGCCCCGATCGCACTGCGATCGGGGCCGAATCATTTGATGGAGAGCGGGTCGCGCTACTTGTGGAAGGACATCGGGAGCGGGTAGCCCTTGTCCCGCATGACTTCTCGGGCGCGGTTGGGGTAGTCGGTGATGATGCCGTCGAAGCCCCCGTCCAGCACCGCGGCGATATCGGACTTCTCGTTCACCGTCCACGGGACCACGGTGAGGTCGAGATCGTGGGCCTTGCGGACGTATTCGGCCGGGCTGCCCACGGTCTTGTAGTCCGGCGACGAAATGTTCGCGCCCAGCGCCTTGATCGCGCCCAGCGGATCACCGACGTGGTCCTCGTAGCGAACCGGGCCCAGCCACTTGCTGTTCGGTTCGAACGTGCTGTCGTCATACAGCGCGACGGTCGGGATGGCCGGGTTCTTCGCCTTCACCAGCGGCAGGCTGCGCCAATCGAAGCTCTGGATCTCGACCTTGTCGGTGGCGGCGGCCGTGGCGACGGTGTCGAGGATGACCCGGACGAATTCCTCGGGGGTGGCGGACTGTTCGGGGTGCTCGGCCTCGAGCTTGGTCTCCACGTTGTAGCGCAGGGTGTCGAACGCGCCCGGATAGGTCTTCACCAGATCGAACAATTCGGGCAGTCGGGCGATCTTGTTGCCCGGGAGTTCCTGTGCCTCCGGGAAACCCGCCAGCTTCTTGCCGCAGTCGAGGGTGTGGACCTGATCGTCGGTGAGGTCGTGGATCACCTTGCCGACGTACGGGTATTGCGGGTCGTCGGGGAAAGCGGGTGCGGTGTCGGCGCACTTCTCGGCCTGGACGGTCGGGTCGTGCCAGATGAGCGGGACATTGTCCTTGGTCAGGACGATATCGAGTTCCAGTGTGGAGACACCCAGTTCGATGGCCTTGGCGAAGCCGGGCAGCGACTCCTCGATCGTCATGCCGCGACCACCGCGGTGGGCCTGCAGGTCGAAGCGGCGGTGGGGGTCGGCGGTGGCCGCGGCCGGGGTGCTCTTGTCGCTCGAGCCACTGCCGCAGGCCGCCGATCCGATCGCGGCAACCGCCAGTCCGAAGACCAGGAAAGCACGTTTGAACTGCACCGACGTGACGCCCGTGGTAGTCATGGCCGGACTATAGCGAGGATTGGGTAGTCTGCCCTGCATGGGTGCACTGGTAGCGATCGAGGGGCTGGACGGCGCGGGCAAGCGCACGCTGACCGATGCCGTCGTCGCCGCGCTGACCGCGCGCGGCCTGCGCGTCGCCACCCTGGCCTTCCCGCGCTACGGCGTGTCCGTACACGCCGACCTCGCCGCCGAGGCGCTGCGCGGCGGCCATGGAGATACCGCCCAGTCTGTCAATGCCATGGCGCTGCTGTTCGCCCTCGACCGCGCCGACGCGCGCGACGAGCTGTCGAAACTGCTGGCGGACAATGACATCGTGCTACTCGACCGCTACGTGGCCTCCAATGCCGCCTACTCCGCGGCCCGCCGCGAGCAGGACGCGCACGGTGAAATCGTGGCCTGGGTCGAGGAATTGGAGTTCGAGCGCTTCGGTCTGCCTGCCCCGGATGTCCAAATTCTCCTGGATGTCCCGGTTGACGTGGCGGAGGAGCGGGCTCGGCTGCGCGGCGAGGCCGACAGCGCCCGGGCACTCGACGCCTACGAAAAAGACGGGGGACTGCAGCGCCGCACCGGTACTGTCTATCGTGAGCTGGCCGAAATCAACTGGCACGGACCGTGGTGGGTGCATCGGACCGGTGACGATCCGGCAACATTGGCCACGCGCATCGCGGAAATTGTTGCTGGATAGGGTTGGATGTGCGCCGACAGGTCACGAGTGTTGGCGTGGCGGCCGAATCAGAGCCGGAGAGGTGACAAACTAGACGTTATGAAGCCGAAGATTCTGGTCGTCGACGACGATATGGCTCTCGCGGAGATGCTCACGATCGTCTTGCGCGGTGAGGGTTTCGACCCCCACGTCGTCGGTGACGGCACGCAGGCGCTCACCGCGGTCCGGGAGCTGCGCCCGGATCTCGTGTTGCTCGACCTCATGCTGCCCGGCATGAACGGCATCGATGTATGCCGGGTACTGCGAGCCGATTCGGGAGTACCCATCGTGATGCTGACGGCGAAGACCGACACGGTCGACGTCGTCCTGGGTTTGGAAAGCGGTGCCGACGACTACATCGTCAAACCGTTCAAGCCGAAGGAACTCGTAGCCCGGGTGCGCGCACGCCTGCGTCGCACCGAGGAGGAGCCGCAGGAGCTGCTGTCCATCGCCGACATCGTCATCGATGTGCCCGCGCACAAGGTGACCCGCGGCGGTGCCCAGATCTCGCTGACTCCCCTGGAATTCGATCTGCTGGTGGCGTTGGCCCGCAAGCCGCGCCAGGTGTTCACCCGCGAGGTGCTGCTCGAACAGGTCTGGGGTTACCGGCACGCCGCCGACACCCGCCTGGTCAATGTGCACGTGCAGCGGTTGCGCGCCAAGGTGGAGAAGGATCCGGAGAACCCTGAGATCGTCTTGACCGTCCGAGGTGTGGGCTACAAGGCCGGACCGCCGTGATCGCTGGCTCCAGAAACCGCGTTCAGCGGTGGCTGGCGGTAGTGGTGGCCTGGTTCCGCAATCTGGGCGAGCAACTGGGTCATGTTTGGCGGCGTTCGCTGCAGTTGCGTGTTGTCGTGTCCACGCTCACCCTGTCGCTGATCGTCATCACGATTCTGGGCGTCGTGCTCACGAGTCAGATCACCGACCGGTTGTTGGACGCGAAGATCAACGCGGCCGTCGAGGAAATGGGCCGCGCCCGCAATACCGTTCAGAACCAACTGACCGGGGTGCACGATTCCGGCACCCAGCAGAGTCGTTTGGACGATGCCCGCCGCGCGCTGTTCAGCAGCGCGGGCGGGAACCAAAGTGGCGGCGCGGCAGGCAGTTACGAGGCCGCGCTGGCCATGACGGGGGACAGCGGGCAGGAGATCACCTCCGGCTCAATCCAGGAGATCCCCAGCGAGCTGCGCCAATTCGTGAAGCAGCGGCAGGTCTCCTACCAGTTCGCCACGGTCTCCAGCCCGGACGGCTACAAGGGTTCGGCGCTGATCATCGGCAGCCCCTCGGCCGATATCGACTCGTTGGAGATCTACCTGATCTTCCCGCTCACCAATGAGGCGCGCAGTCTGTCGCTCATGCGCGGCACCATGCTCATCGGCGGCATCGTGCTGCTGGTGCTGCTGGCCGCCATCACGGCGCTGGTGACCCGACAGGTGGTGCTGCCCATTCGATCCGCGGCGCGCATCGCGAGTCGGTTCGCCGACGGACGGCTCAAGGAGCGCATGCTGGTGCGCGGTGAGGACGACATGGCCCGGCTGGCCATGTCGTTCAACGAGATGGCCGAAAGCCTGTCCAACCAGATCACCCAACTCGAGGAGTTCGGAAATCTGCAGCGACGCTTCACCTCCGACGTCAGCCACGAGCTCCGCACGCCGTTGACCACCGTGCGCATGGCGGCCGACCTCATCCACGGATCCAGCGACGACCTGGACCCGGCGCTGGCGCGTTCGGCCGAACTGCTGGTCAACGAGCTCGACCGGTTCGAGGGGCTGCTCAACGATCTGCTCGAGATCAGCCGCCACGACGCGGGTGTGGCCGAGCTGCAGGTGGAATCGCTGGACGTGCGCATGTGCGCGCGGGCCGCGGTGTCCACGGTGCGGCACCTGGCCAAGGAATCCGGCGTCGAGCTCGTGGTGGACATGCCCGAGGAACCCCTTGTCGCCGAGGTGGATCCGCGCCGCGTGGAGCGCGTGCTGCGCAACCTGCTCGCCAATGCCATCGACCACAGCGAGGGCAAGCCGGTGCTCATGCGCATGCGCGGCGACGTGGACGCCAATGCCGTCGCCATCGTCGTGCGCGATCAGGGCGTGGGCCTGCGCCCGGGCGAGGAGAAGCTGGTGTTCAACCGCTTCTGGCGCTCGGACCCCTCCCGCATGCGCCGCTCCGGCGGCACCGGCCTGGGCCTGTCCATCAGCGTCGAGGACGCCAACCTGCACGAGGGCAAGCTCGAGGCGTGGGGCGAGATCGGCGTGGGCGCGAGCTTCCGGCTCACCCTGCCGCTGGTCCGCGGGCGCAAGCTCGGCGCCAGCCCGCTGTCGTTGGAACCGCCCAAGATTCGCGGGGCCGTCTCGCCCGAACAGCTGGCCCTCGACATCGCGGCGTCGGACGCCACGCCCGAGGCCATCGAATCCGCGGCGGCGCTGCTGGAATCCGGTGTCGCCACCCCGGATCCGGCCGTGGGCGTCGAACCGGGTTCCGCGCCACTGGGATTCGTCAGCTCGGCGAACAGCAACGGTGAGGTCGCCGCGCCGAACGGCAACGGCGAGGCGGGGTCCGAGCCATCGGAGTCCTCGGAGCCATCGGAGTCGTCAGAGTCCTCGGCGTCTCCCGAGGAGGCCGGATTCGACTCCATCGCACCGGAATTCCCCTCCGCCACCACCGGCGACGGCGCCGCGGACGGCAAGTCATGACCCGACCCGTCTGTGCTCTGCGCCGCACACCGGTGGCTCTGCGCCGCACACCGGTGGCCCTGCGCCGGGCGCTGGCCGCCGTGGGCTGTCTGCTCCTGCTCGGCGGCTGCGCGAGCCTGCCCGACTCCTCGGCTCCGCAGGCGCTGGGCAGCCTCGACCATCAGCCCACCAGCACCGCGCCCACCCCGCCCATCGCCGGGCGCGAACCCGAGCAGCTGCTGCTGGACTTCCTGCAGGCCACCGCCGACCCGTCGAATCGGCATCAGGCCGCGCGCCAATTCCTCTCGGCCGCGGCCAATGCGACCTGGGACGACGCGGCCGGGACCACCATCGTGGACTCGCAGCCGAACACCCTGCGCGAGTCGCGCACCGGGGACGCCGCCACCTATGTGATCCGGGCGCGCAAGATCGGCGAGCTGGCCTCCGACGGGTCCTATCGCGCCGCCGACGGCACCCTGGAAACCAAGATCGAGATGGAGAAGACCGACGGCGAATGGCGGATCAAGGATCTGCCCGCCGGGGTCATCGTCGAACAGGCGGCCTTCGCCAAGTCGTATCACCGGTATTCGCTGTTCTTCCCCAACCTGGCGGGCATGGCGCTGGTACCGGACCTGCGCTGGATCTCGGTGCGCAAGGACCAGGTGGCGCAGCGGCTGTTGAGCCTGCTCAACGAGGGACCGCAGGCCGCGCTCTCGCCCGCGGTGCACAACCCGATGGGGCAGCCGGTGGCCCTGCGCGGGCCCATCACCAAGGCCAATGGCGATCCCGACAATGTCGGGGTCGGCGGCGGCGGTGTGGCCGTGGACTTCTCGGGCGCGGCCGCCCTGGACCCGCCCACCCGCGATTTGATGGCCGCGCAGGTGGTGCTGACGCTGTCCAGCGCCGACGTGCTCGGGCCGTACGTGCTCAATGCCGACGGCAAACCGCTCAACGACAAGTTCGCGAACGGCTGGCAGCGCGCCGACGTGGACAACAAGAGCCCGGACGCCATCGCCCGCAATCGCACCGGGATGCACGCCGTGCGCGACGGCTCGCTGGTGGCGCTCACCGACTCCGGTGCCATCACCCCCGCGCCGGGCTTCTTCGGCACCACCCACACCCTGCAGTCGGTGGCGCTGTCCCCGGACGGGCAGCTGGTGGCCGCGGTCGCCAAATCCGGTCGCCCCGATCCCGAGCCCGAACGCACGCTGATCATCGGAACCTATGACGGCCAGGGCTTTCCGGTGGCCACCGGCGGCACCTTCACCCGCCCGTCCTGGCCCGCCGACGGCAGCTCGGCCTGGTCGGTGGTGGACGGGGACCGGGTGATCCGGGCCGTGCACGACCGCACCACCGGCAATGTGTCGGTGCAGGACGTGGACATCGCGGAACTGATGGCGGCGGCGGCGAATTCGAGCTCGCCGCGCACGCCCATCACCGAGCTGCGCATCTCACCGTCCGGGGCGCGCGCGGCCCTCATCGCCAACGGCAAGGTGTACGTGGCCGTGGTGGTGCCGCAGCCGAACGGCAAGTACTCGCTGTCCTCACCGCTGCCGCTGGCGGTCGGGCTCAGCACCGCCGCGGTGTCCATCGACTGGCTCACCGACGAGAAGGTCATCGTGGCCCGCGACGGCAATGTGGACCCGGTCGCCGGCGTGCTGGTGGACGGCTCCGAATTCAAGCCCCAGACCTCCCAGAACCTCACCCCGCCGGTGCGCGTGGTGAGTGCCGCGCCGGATCAGGAGTACGTGGCCGATTCGCGGGCGGTGCTGGAGCTGACCCGCAATCCCGAAGGGCGCGAGGACTACTGGCGCGAAGTTCCGGGTTTGGGGGCCAACGCGGTACCGGTGCTGCCCGGCTAGGCGCACACTGGGGTGCATGGGGGACACACCGCGGGGCCCGGGGGAGCTGCTGGATTTGCTGCTGCCGCACTCGTGCGGCGGCTGCGGGCGGGCGGGGACCGCGTGGTGCGCCGACTGCGCGGCGGCGCTGTCGGGGCCGCCGCTGCGGATCCGCCCGCGCGCCGATCCCGGGGTGCCGTGCTGGGCGTTGGCGGCCTACCGGGGTGCGCCGCGCGCGGCGGTATTGGCCGTCAAGGAGCATTTCCGGCGAGACCTGACGAAGCCGTTGGGTGTCGCGATGGCCAGGGGACTGGATCATTTGCGGGACACCGCGCGGCCGCTGGTCCTGGTTCCCGCGCCCACTCGGCGGGCGGCCGCCCGCGCCCGCGGGGGCGATCCCGTGACGCGTTCCGCGATCGTCGCGGCGAGTTGGCTGCCGGGTTGCCGACTGGTACGTATGTTGCGCATGCGGCCAGGTGTGCGTGACTCGGTGGGCCTGGGGCACAGCGATCGCCAGCACAATCTGCGCGGGCGGATCATCGTAGCCACCACCCGGCCACCCGGTGTCCTTTTTCCGGCAAATGCCGAGGTAGTACTCATCGACGACGTCTTGACCACCGGCGTCACGATGTGCGAATCGGTGCGTGCGCTCGCTGAGGCGGATGTGACTGTTCGTGCCGTGCTGGTTACTTGCGCCGCTTGATTCTTGAAAATTTGCGTGAACACTGGCGGACAGGTCGCTGGCGCATTAGGTTGGCGATCAGACACCCGAACCGCAAGTTTGGAGGTGGCGCCTCGGACATATGTGCCGAGCGAATCATTCGATCGGCACACGTTTCAATCCCGCCGCACGAGCGGCTTGTGCGGCCAGATCCGGGAGGTACGCGTGACGACTACTTCACGACTCTCAGCGAAGAACGCAGACACCGCGGTGCTGCTCGACGACGAGGACACCCTCGACGATTCACCCACTCGGGCCACCAGCGCGGACGTCGTGGTCAAGGGACGGACCCTCGGTGAGGGCGGAGTACCCGACCATTTCCGAATTCACGTGGCGGACAAGCTCTCTCGCTTGGAGCGCTTCGACCCCACCATCTACCTCTTCGATGTGGAACTCACCCACGAACGCAATCGTCGTCAACGCAAGAACTGCCAGCGGATAGAGATCACCGCGCGCGGCAAGGGTCCGGTCGTGCGGGCCGAAGCCTGCGCGGACAGCTTCTACGCGGCCCTCGAGCTCGCGGTCGAGAAGCTGGAGAGTCGATTGCGTCGCCTGAAAGACCGCCGTCGCGTGCATCATGGGGACAAGACGCCGATCTCGGTGTCGGAAGCGACCGCCGGTCTCATCGACGAATCCCTGTTCAACTCGAACGGATCCGCCGCACATGATCATTCGGCCCCGGAGATGGACGGCGAATCCGCCGGTCCCGGCCATGTGGTGCGCACCAAACAGCACCCCGCGATCCCCATGACGGTCGATGACGCCCTCTACCAGATGGAGCTCGTCGGCCACGATTTCTTCCTGTTCCAGGACAAGGAGACCGACCGACCGTCGGTCGTCTACCGCCGCCACGCCTTCGACTACGGCCTCATCCGGCTCGCGTAGTCAGCGGCTCTAAGGGACATCCACTTCTCGACCGGGGTCTCGGGACAAGGCCCCGGTCGCAATACCGCCTCCCCGCGACTTTGGCGGACGGCTGAGAGCCGTCGGAGTTTCGCACCCGTACCGACGTCGGGTGCCGAACCGATTTTGGGGGTGCCCGACGAGTTACCCCGGGCGCAGCGAAATCAGTTGTCGCGTTTCGAACGAACCACACTTGCTGTGACGCTGTGTATCAGTTAAAACTGGTCTCATGGCTATCAAGGGCGCTCGCCGTGCTGTCATCGTCGCCGGGGCGCGGACCCCGTTCGTGCGGGCATTCACCGATTTCACGCGGATGGACTCCATCGACCTCGCCGATACCGCCGTGCGCGGATTGCTGGAGCGGACGGGGCTGCCGAAGGGGGATGTGCAGGCGATCGTGTGGGGTGGGGTGATCCTGCCCAGTGGCGCGCCCAACATCGCGCGCGAGATCGCGCTCGACCTCGAAATGGACCCGGGCTGTGAGGGTTACACCGTTACGCGGGCCTGCGCGTCGGGGCTGCAGGCGGTGGTGTCGGCGGCCGCGGCCATCGAGCGCGGCGAGTACGACATCATGATCGCGGGCGGCAGCGACTCCACCAGCAATGCCGAGGTCAAGCTGCCGCAGAAGCTGGTGCACGCCGCCGCGCCGCTGGCCCTGGGCAAGCCCAAGGCCAAGGACTACCTCACCGCCGCAACACAATTGGCGCCCTTCTTCGACCTGATCCCGCGGCGACCGCAGATCGCCGAGCGCACCACCGGCGAGGTCATGGGCGAATCGGCCGAGAAGATGGCCCGCATCCACGGCATTTCCCGTGGGGCACAGGACAATTTCGCCGCCACCTCGCACCACCGCGCGGCCGCGGCCATCGCATCGGGCCGCTTCGACCGCGAGGTGCTGAGCGTCTCCACCCCCGACGGCGTCGCCGTCACCCGCGACGGCCTCGTGCGCCGCGACACCAGCCTGGCCAAACTGTCCAAGCTGGCACCGGTTTTCGCCGAGAACGGCACCGTCACCGCGGGCAACTCCAGCCCGCTCACCGACGGGGCGTCGGCGGTGCTGCTGATGAGCGAGGAGAAGGCCCGGGCCCTGGGCTTGCAACCGCTGGCCGCGTTCCGGTCCTGGAGTTTCGTCAGCGTCGACCCGCGCGATCAGGTGCTCATCGGGCCCGCCATCTCCATGCCCCGGGCCCTGGACAAGGCTGGAATGTCGCTGGCCGACATCGATTTCGTGGATATCCACGAGGCCTTCGCCGCCCAGACCCTCTCCGTCGTGTCGGCGCTGGCCAGCCACGAATGGGCCAAGACCCGCCTGGATCGCGACACCGCCGTCGGCGAGATCGATCCGGCCAAGCTCAATGTGCACGGCGGCTCGGTCTCCCTGGGCCATCCCTTCGGTGCGACCGGCGCGCGCATGGTCACCACCATGGCCAATGAACTTGCCCTCACCGGCAAGTCCACCGCGCTGCTCGGCATCTGCGCGGCGGGCGGCATTGGCGCCTCGGCGGTGCTCGAGCGCGTCTGAACAGTGGGTACCGGTACGTCGGTTACCTGAATGTGACGCGGCGATCTCGATCGGCGTGATCACGTCTCACCGCAGGTGAAGACCCTGGTTCGGGTCCACGAACCGGGGTCCCCGGTCCGCTCCCGGGAATTGCGCGTTAGGGACACGGTGTCGATTGGGTATACCTGGGACAACGAGATGAGCGGAGGCGGATCGGTGTTCACCAGGACGATGATCAGTGCCGCGACGATCGTGATCGCGGCGGGACTCGGCGGCGCGGGCGGCGTCGCGGTGGCGAGTGGTGCCGGGGCGATGCCACTCCCATCGACCGGATCCGACAGCGGGCAGACGGCCGACCGCGACCTGGATCTGCGCCTGCGCAATGCCGAACAGCATGCGGGGGAGCGGATTCCCGTGTACGGCCTGGTGTATTCCAATGCGGCCGTATGGACCCTGGCCTTCGTGAGCGGCGCGCCGTCGGAGTACTACACGATCGACGGCTCGCGCGTGGAGCTCACCGGCCCGGCCAGCGGAACCGTCACCCAGGGCGATGTTTTCACCGGCACCATCACCATTACGGGCAAGCACGATTCCGGGGATCCGGTGGTGGCGCTCGAGAACGTGTCGGTCATCGGCCACCGCGCCACCGACCCGCTGCGCTGACGCGCCGCGTCAGTTGGTGCTGACGCGCCGCGTCCTTTGGTTCCGCACACCGGCTTTCGGTACACAATTTCCCTGTGGCATTCCGGGAATGGAAGCAGACGGTCTCGCACGGCGACAGCGATCGCGCCATCGCCGCCCGCATGGGCACCAATCAGATGCGCGTCTCCCGCCACCTCGGCGGCGACTCGCCCGTCGCGGAAACCGTCATCGCCTTCAGCCGCACCTACGGCGCGAGCCCGATCGAAGGCTTGATCGCGGCGGGCCTGCTCACCCGCACCGACCTGCGGCGCGCCTCGATCCGGGAGGCGTTGCGCGAGGCGACCGGCGCGGAAATCGCGGCGGAAGTGGCCCGGCGGCTGGCCGACTGAGTGCTCTCTCGATCACATGTGACGGACAGCGCAGATTCGCGCGCCCGCATGACGGTGACCGGCCCGTCCTCCGCTTGTCGAGGCGGATTTCATGACCTGGATCACGGCATTTACTGAGTCCACTCATTTTGGACGTGCGCCCAGATCGGCCTAGCGTCGGTAGTGGATCCGGTGCGACCGCGATACCCCGCCCCACCGGATGAGTTCCCACAAACGAACGTATCCACGAAAGCCGGTGTCTCCGATGTCTATTCGCAAGCTGGTCGCTACTTCCGTCATCGCTCTTCCCGTGGCCGCCGCCGTGGTCCTGGCCGGAGCCGGAAACGCCGCCGCCGCAACCGTTTCCACCGATCCCGCCCCCGCCCCGGTCGTCAATACCGACGTCCCGCGCGACCCCACCACCGGAATCCCGGTCGACACCCTCAACCGCATGGGCCAGGATGCGGCCATCGGTGCCGGAGTCGGCGCGGTCGCCGGTGGCGTCGCGGGCGGAGTGGCCGGTGGCGTGGTCGGCCTGCCGGTCGGTATCGCCGGTGCGGCCGTCGGCGCGGGTGCCGGTGCCGCCGTAGGTGCCGCGGTCGACGGCCCGGCCCTGCTGGTCGGCGGTGCGCCCGTCGTGCTGCCCTTCACCGCCGCGAGCATTGCGACCGGTGCGGGACTCGGTTTCGCTGCCGGTGAGGCCATTCCGGTGGCCGTCGGTGCGGCCGGTGGCGCGTTGGCCGGTGCGGGTGTCGGTGCCGCCATTGGGGCGGGCGTTGGATACGCCACCGCCCCGCAGCACTGAGCCGCGGGATCGTCGAACCTCTCTGACGAACAAGCCCCGATCCGCCAGCGCGGGTCGGGGCTTCGCCGTAGATCCGAGCGGCACGGTGCTCAGTCGTCGGCGCGCGGGGTGAATTGCTCCCAGTGGATGGCGGATTCGAGGGGGCGGCGGGTGCGCCAGCCGAAGCGTTCGAGGTCGGGGACCTGTTGGAATTCGTGGACCGGGCCGACGCAGAGCCAGGCGACCGGTTTGACGCCGGTGGGGAGGTCGAGCAGGTCGGCCAGGAAGGGCTCGTCGTAGAAGCTGACCCAGCCGACGCCCACGCCCTCGGCGGTGGCCGCCAGCCACAGGTTCTGGATGGCCAGGATGGTCGAGTAGATGCCGGTCTCGGGGACCGTGGCGCGGCCCAGGATGTGGGTGCCGCCGCGGGCCTGGTTGTGGGTCACCACAATGCCGGTGCCGCTCTCGACAATCCCCTCGATCTTGATCGGATTGAAGGTCTCGGCGCGATCGGCGGGCAGCGAATCATGAAACTGCTGCCGCTTTTCGGCCACATGGTCGGCGAATTTGCTCAGCGTGCCCGGATCCCGCAGCACCACGAAGTCCCACGGCATGGAATTGCCGACGCTGGGCGCCCGATGCGCGGCCTCGAGAATGCGCAGCAGCGTGGCGTCGTCCACCACCTCGCCGGAGAATTCGGCGCGGACGTCACGACGCAATTTGATGGCGTCGTAGACGCTGAGACATTCGGTGGGGCTTTCGGGACCTGCGGAACACACGGCGTCCATACAACCAAATGCCCCCGCTGAATTTTCAGCGGGGGCATTCGGCGCTTTCACCGGGTCATTCAGCGCGCCATGGCCGGTTCGCGGCGCGAGAGCCGGCGGCGACCCTCGCGCAGCGCGGTGCGCAGCCCGCGGCGGCGTCCGGTCATCGGATCGATGGTGGTCTCACCGCCGAAGGCCTTCTCCGACTTGGTCTCCGGCGCGTCGTCGGTGCCGCGGCGCAGGTACTTGTTGGGCAGCGACAGCTTCATGATGGTGCGCCACGACTTGGCGTACTGCACCGGCAGCGAGCCGGTGGTGTAGGGCAGGTCGTACTTCTCGCACAGCGCCCGCACCCGAACCGCGATGTCGGCCAGCCGGTTCGACGGAATGTCGGGGTACAGGTGGTGCTCGATCTGGTGCGAGAGGTTACCGGTCATGAAGTGCATGAGCGGGCCGCCGGAGATATTGGCCGAGCCCAGCATCTGCCGCAGGTACCACTCGGCCTGGGTCTCGTTGTCGCAGTCGAACTTGGTGAACTTCTCCGCGCCGTCGGGGAAGTGGCCGCAGAAGATGACCGCGTTGGTCCACACATTGCGGACGATATTGGCGGCCAGATTGGCGGTCAGCGTGCCCAGGAAGGCCGGGCCGGTGAGCAGCGGGAAGATCAGGTAGTCCTTGGCGGCCTGCTTGCCGATCTTCTTGAGCACGGTCCGGCGGTCTTCCTCGAACTGCTTGCGCTCGGGGGAATCCGCGGGCCACTTCTTCTTGGCGACCTTGCCCAACTCCAAATGCTGGATGGCGACGCCGTATTCGAAGAACATCTGCAGCAGCAGGTTGTACACCGGCTGCCCGAGGTAGAACGGCGACCAGCGCTGATCGCGGGTGACGCGCAGCAGGCCGTAGCCGATGTCGTCGTCCATGCCCAGCACATTGGTGTACTTGTGATGCAGGAAGTTATGGGTGATCTTCCAGTGTTCGGACGGGCCCGCGTTGTCCCATTCCCATTTGGTGGAATGGATTTCCGGGTCGTTCATCCAATCCCACTGCCCGTGCATCACATTGTGGCCGATCTCCATGTTCTCGATGATCTTGGCGGTACCCAGCAGGGCCACTCCCGCCAGCCACGCGGGCGGGAACAGACTCGCGAAAAGCACTGCGCGGCCGCTGATCTCGAGGCCACGCTGGAGACGGATCACATTGCGGATGTAACGGGCATCCTTCTCGCCCAGGGACGATTCGACCTCGCGGCGGATGGCGTCGAGCTCCGCCCCGATCGCTTCGACATCCTCCGGGGTGAGGTGCGCGTATTCCTTGACATCCGAGATCGCCATGGTGGTTACAGTACCGTAAGTTACGGCTCCGTAGGTTGGCGAGGATCGAAACTCTGGCGTGTCTAAGAACGCATTGTTTTCGAGACCGAGATCTGCTAGCGATTCCGACGCAGGATACGCGAAAGCCGTCCCTCGCGTTGGGCTTTCGCCCGCAGCAACTCCCGCTCCTGCCGGGCCTTTTCCTGCAGCGCGGCCTTGGCCTCGCGCAGCACTTCCTGCTCATGGCGCGCCTTCTCCTTGAGCGCCACCTTGGCCTCCTGCATGGCCGAGCGCAGACCCCGGCGCTCACCCGTCTCCGGGTCCAGGCCCCACTTCGGCTGATGCTCGGCCAGCCACTCGCTCGCGCTGTGCTCGGCCAGCCACTCACTGCCGTTCCAGGTCGGCATGGATGGCAGCGAGATGCCCGCGAACTTGCGCTCCGAGGAGGTCTCCGGCGCGTTGTCGGAGGTCCGCTTGAGCCACTGATCCGGCAGCGCCAGCTTGTGAATCGTGCGGAACGCCAACAGGTATTGCTTGCTCAGCGGGCCGGTGGTGTAGGGCAGGTCGTACTTGTCGCACAGTTCGCGCACCTTGACCGAGAGCTCCGGGTACCGGTTGCTCGGCAGGTCCGGGAACAGGTGATGCTCGATCTGGTAGCTGAGGTTGCCGCTCATGAAGCCCATGACCGGGCCCGCGTCGAAATTCGCGCTGCCCAGCATCTGCCGCAGGTACCACTCGCCGTGCGTCTCGTTGTCGAACTGGTCGACGGTGAACTTCTCCGCGCCGTCCGGGAAATGCCCGCAGAAGATCACCGCGTACGCCCACAGATTGCGGATCAGATTCGCCGTGGCGTTCGCCTTGAGCGTGGACTTCCAGGCCGGGCCGGTGAGCGCCGGATAGATCACGAAGTCCTTCGCGATCTGCTTTCCGGCCTTGCGCCAGAACGCCTTGTTCGGCTCGTTGAGCAGGTGGCGCGGCGGGAAGAAACTCACCGGCGGAATCCCCATCTGCTCCTTGGTGGCCGCCAGATCGTGCAGGGCGATGCCCCATTCGAACAGCGCGGCCAGGAACAGATTCGCCACCGGCTGCGCCAGATTGATCGGCTTCCACTCCTCGTCGCGGGTCATGCGCAGGATGCCGAAACCGAGGTCGTCATCCATGTCGAGGATGTTGGTGTACATGTGGTGCGAGTAGTTGTGGGCGGCCTTCCACTGCGCGGACGTACCCGTCATATCCCACTCCCAGGTGGTGGAGTGGATCTCCGGGTCGTTCATCCAGTCCCACTGCCCGTGGCTGATGTTGTGCCCGAGCTCCATGTTCTCGATGATCTTGGCGACCGAGAGCAGGGCGGTGCCGGTGAGCCAGGCCCAGCGCTTCTTGGAGGCGAACAGCGTGGCGCGGCCCGCCGCCTCCAGAATGCGTTGCGCCGCAATGCTGCGACGGATGTAGCGCGCATCCTTCTCGCCCAGCGACGACTCCACATCCCGGCGAATCGTGTCGAGCTCATGCCCGAGGGATTCGATGTCGGCGGCCGTCAAATGGGCGAACGCCTTGATGTCGGTGATGGCCACCGGCGGGTCCTTCCGTGGTTGAACTGCCTCGCACCGCTGCGGAGGTGGGCGGTCCCGAGCGGGACCGCGTTCAGGCTCGATTGCTATCGAGGGTAGCCGTTCCCGGGCGCGGAGGCCGCGTCCGGTGTCGCGTCACGCGTCGATGCTGCAGTCGCCCGCGGCGACCGAGATGCAGGTCTGGATCTTGTCGCCGGCGCGGTGTTCCTTGCCATTGCGCAGGTCGCGGGTGTGGCCGTCGGTGAGAGTCACCACGCAGGTCTGGCAGATGCCCATGCGGCAGCCGAACGGCATGCGCACGCCCGCGCCCTCACCGGCCTGCAGCAGCGTGGTCGCGCCGTCCACCTCGGCGGTGCGCCCGGCCTTGGCGAAGGTGACGGTGCCGCCCTCGCCGGTGGCATTGCGCTCGATCTCGAAGCGCTCCACGTGCAGCTGGTCGGCGAGACCGGCGGCGGCCCAATGCTTCTCGATCTCGTCGAGCATGCCGAGCGGACCGCAGGCCCAGACCTCGCGCTCGCGCCAGTCCGGAACGACCTCGTCCAGATCGGCCAGGGCGAACTTGCCCTTCTCGCCGGTCAGGTGCAGGTGCGCGGTGAAAGACGGGTGGTTGTCGTGCAATTCGCGCAGCTCGTCACCGAACATGACATCGTCGGGGGTGCGCGCGGAGTGCACGTGGACCACATCCGGGACCGCGTTGCGGCGATCCATGGTGCGCAGCATGGCCATCACGGGGGTGATGCCCGAGCCCGCGGTCAGGAACAGCACCTTGCTCGGGGCCGGATCCGGCAGCACGAAACCGCCCTGCGGCGCGGCCAGGCGCACGATGGTCCCGGCCGGGACGCCGGAGACGATGTGGCTGGACAGGAAGCCCTCGGGCATGGCCTTCACCGCGATGGAGATGAGTCGCTTGCCCTTGTGGGTGCCGTCGCCGCTCCAATCCGGCGGGCAGGTCAGCGAATACGAGCGCCAGTGCCAGCGGCCGTCCACCAGGACTCCGATGCCGATGTACTGGCCCGGCTGGAATTTGAAGTCGAAACCCCAGCCCGGCTTGATTACGAGGGTGGCCGAATCGGCGGTCTCCTTGCGGACCTCGACAATGCGGCCGCGCAGCTCGCGGGCCGACCAGAGCGGATTGATCAGGTGCGCGTAGTCGTCGGGCAGCAGGGGAGTAGTGATGCGCGCGGCGGCGCCGCGCAGCGTGTCGAGGGGAGTCCGCCCGGCGGTGCCGCCCTCGGCCACGGGGGCCTCGAGCCAATTCCGCAAACCGCGCACGGAGAATCCACCACTCTTCGATGCCATATCTGGGAACGCTTCCTGTCGTCGTACGCCTGTCACCCTGTGATCGATGACTGTCACGACAAGGTTACGGCATCGTAGGTTACGGTGCCGGAACTACCTCTCGGGGCTCTCGTGTCCCCGAACCGCTGTGGGTTCCGGGCTCAGAGCAGTTCCAGCAGGAACGGGAGTTCCTGGGCGGCGTACCAGGCGAGCTGGTGGTCCTCGGCGTCGCCGAGCACGAATTCGGCGTCGGCGTCGCCCATGTCGGCGGCGTCGATGACCTCGACGGCCTTGGCGACCTCGGATTCGGCCTCGGCCAGATCCACGTGGATCGAGGCGATGCGCTCGTAGGGGACGGCCGCGGAGAGCCGGACCACGGCGTCGTCGAGGTCCGGGCGCAGGGTCGCGCCGTCCACGTCGGCGGCGATGACCGCGCGGCGGAAGATCGGGCCCTTGGGCGCGGAATCGGTGTCGTCGCCGGCGTCCTCGCCACCCAGATCCGCGGCGGCCGATTCCTCGGCCAGCAGGCGCAGCGAGGCGCGGGCGGCCTCCTGCATGGCGACCTCGGCCAGTTCGTCGTCGTCCCCGGAGGCGTAGGCCTCGCGCAGTGCCGGGGTCACCGCGAAGGCGGTGTCGTTGATCGCGCGAATCTCGCGGTCCGCGACGAGCTCCCGCAGCATCGGCACGGTGGCCGGGATGTAGACCCGTAGCTTCTTCGATACGCGGGACGACTCACTGGACGCAGGCACCGAGCATCTCCTCCATCGACTCGTGCACCGAAGCGGTCAGCACCGCGATGTCCGCCATGGCGTCGCGATCGGCGGTGAGTCCGTAGAACACCCGTCCGTCGTAGGACGTGAGCCCGATGCTCAGAGCCTGAAAGCGCAGCAGCGGCGACACCGGGTACATCTCCAGCATCCGCGCGCCGCCTATGTACATGGCCTGCTGCGGACCCGGCGCGTTGGTGATCACCAGATTGAACGTGTGCTCTGCAAAAGTACTCGCCGAGCGCACGCTCATGGCATGCAGGCTCGCCGGGGCGAATCCGGCCATGTGCACCAGCGTCCGGGCGCGCACCCCGCGCTGATGGCGGGAGTGGGCTTCGGTGGCGTGCTTGATGTGCGACATGCGGATGACCGGATTGGGTTCGCCCACCGGCAGATCCAATAGCAGCGAGGTGACCTCGCCCGCGGGTTTGAGTTCGCCGTGCGGGCCGTCGGCGTACACCGACATGGGCACCACCGCGCGCAGCTGATCGGCCTCGGTGAGCACCTGCCCGCGCGAGAGCAGCCAATTGCGCAGCGCGCCGGTCACCACCGCGAGGATCACGTCGTTGATGGAGCAGTCGAACCGTTTCCGAATCTTGCGGTAGTCCTCGAGATCGGTGCGCACCACCGCGAAGCGGCGGTTGCGGGAGGTTCGCGTGTTGAGGGGACTGTCGGGCGCGCCGATGGCCGCCGCGCGCACCATGGACACCAGCTTCTGCACCGCCTTGCCGGTGGCGTCGACCATGGCGAACGCCTCGGCCATGTGATGGCGCGCCACTTCGAGCCCCTCGCGCGGCTGGGTCGCCAGGTGCAGCACCGCGCCGACCAGCAATTCGACGTCGGCGGGTTCGCGATGCGCGACCCAGGCGTCGTCGGCGACCTCGCGGGGCGCGGTGGAGGTGTCCAGGATCACATGCCCGATCTCGAGCGCGCTGTCGCCGTCGACCAGCGACGAATGGGTCTTGGTGAAGATGGCGCAGCGCCCCTCGGACAGGCCCTCGACCAGGTACATCTCCCACAGCGGCCGGGTGTGGTCCAGCGGCCGGGATGCCAAGCGCGCCACCAGATCCAGCAGCTGCTCGTCGGTGCCCGGCTCGGGCAGCGCCGAGCGCCGAATGTGATAGGTGATGTCGAAATGGCTGTCGTCCACCCACACCGGGCGGCCCAGCGCGAACGGGATCTCGCGCACCTTGCGGCGGTAGAGCGGCACCAGCGGCAGCCGCGCCTCGACCAGTGACACCAGGCGCTCGTAATCGAGCGGTCCGGGCCCGGACTTGGCGGTCGGCGCCGGATTGCGCAGGATGGCCAGGGAGCCGATGTGCATCGGGTTGCTGCTGGATTCCAGCCGGTAGAACGACGCGTCCTGCGGCGTCAGTCTGGTGATCACGCTGCCCGCTACTCCCTAGTCCCTGCCTGCGCCCGCAGTTTTCCCCCTGCCGAGGCGTCGGCTGTCCACGGCATGCGCCGTTCGAGAGGCAAGCTATCGCAATCCGATCACCTGGGGGAATGGATGGGCGACACTGCCCGAGATCCCACGCCGTCGTCGGCGTCCCCTGCTCCGGGCGCGCGGGCGCAAGCCTTCGCGTGCCGGACCCCCTACATCGTACGTCAGGGGTAACGAAACAGCCTCGGACGCAATGCCATTCGCTGAGAGGTCGCCAGGGGTGCGAGTCGGGCGTCCGGTAGGCGGGTTTTCACAGCTTCTCCTCAGCGCCCGGGCCATCGCCTGCGCAGTTCAGCACCTACGATGGGCTCCGGATTACCATGGCTAGTGATTGCGCGCCCGCGCGCAGGCTTCCCGCCATGGTGGGGGCTACCGACAACACCGACCAGAGGACTACAAGACCCGTGCCTGCGCTGAGTTTTTCAAGGTTGCTACGGATTGGTGAAGGTCGCACGGTCAAGCGGCTCGCGAGTCTGGCGGACGAGGTCATCGCCCTCGACGAGGAGTTCGCCGCCCTCTCCGACGCCGAGCTCCAGGCCAAGACGGCGGAGTTCAAGCAGCGCTACGAGGACGGCGAGACCCTCGACGAGCTGCTGCTGGAAGCCTTCGCGACCGCGCGGGAAGCCTCCTGGCGAGTGCTCAACCAGAAGCACTACAAGGTGCAGATCATGGGCGGCGGCGCCCTGCACATCGGCAATGTGGCGGAGATGAAGACCGGTGAGGGCAAGACCCTGACCTGTGTGCTGCCCGCCTACCTCAACGCCATCTCCGGCGAGGGCGTGCACGTCGTCACCGTCAACGACTATCTGGCCAAGCGCGATGCCGAGTGGATGGGCCGCGTGCACCGCTTCCTCGGCCTCGAGGTCGGCGTGATCCTGGGCGGCATGACCCCGGCCGAGCGCCGCGAGGCCTACGCCGCGGACATCACCTACGGCACGAACAACGAGTTCGGCTTCGACTACCTGCGCGACAACATGACCCACTCGCTGGACGATCTGGTCCAGCGCGGGCACAACTTCGCGATCGTCGACGAGGTCGACTCCATCCTCATCGACGAGGCCCGCACCCCGCTGATCATCTCGGGCCCGGCCGACGCCTCCTCGAAGTGGTACGCGGAGTTCGCGCGCATCGCCCCGCTGCTGAAGAAGGACCTGCACTACGAGGTCGACATCAAGAAGCGCACCATCGGTGTGCACGAGGCCGGTGTCGAATTCGTCGAGGACCAGCTGGGCATCGACAACCTCTACGAGGCCGCCAACTCGCCGCTGGTGAGCTACCTGAACAACGCCATCAAGGCCAAGGAGCTCTACACCAAGGACAAGGACTACATCGTCCGCAACGGCGAGGTCATCATCGTCGACGAGTTCACCGGTCGAATCCTGGTGGGCCGCCGCTACAACGAGGGCATGCACCAGGCCATCGAGGCCAAAGAGGGCGTGGAGATCCAGCCGGAGAACCAGACCCTGGCGACCATCACGCTGCAGAACTACTTCCGCCTCTACGACAAGCTCTCGGGCATGACCGGTACCGCCGAGACCGAGGCGGCCGAGCTGCACCAGACCTACGGCCTGGGCGTGGTGCCGATCCCCACCAACAAGCCGATGATCCGCCAGGATCAGTCCGACCTGATCTACAAGACCGAAGAGGCCAAGTACGCCGCGGTCGCCGACGACATTCAGGAGAAGCATGAGCAGGGCCAGCCGGTCCTGGTCGGCACCACCTCGGTCGAGCGCTCGGAGTACCTGTCCAAGCTGCTGACCAAGCGCGGCATTCCGCACAACGTGCTCAACGCCAAGTTCCACGAGCAGGAAGCGCAGATCGTCGCCGAGGCCGGTCGCCCGGGCGCGGTCACCGTCGCGACCAATATGGCCGGCCGTGGTACCGACATCGTGTTGGGCGGCAACCCGGACATCATCGCCGACATCCTGCTGCGCCGTCAGGGCCTGGACCCGGTCGAGACCCCCGACGAGTACGAGGCCCAGTGGCATCCGACCCTGGAGCGGGTCAAGGAACAGGTCGAGGCGGACGCCGAGGCCGTGCGCGACGCGGGTGGCCTCTACGTGCTGGGCACCGAGCGCCACGAGTCGCGGCGCATCGACAACCAGCTGCGCGGTCGCTCCGGCCGTCAGGGCGACCCGGGCGAGTCCCGGTTCTACCTGTCGCTGGGTGACGAGCTCATGCGGCGCTTCAATGGCGCTGCGCTGGAGTCGATCATGACCCGCCTGAACCTCCCGGACGATGTGCCGATCGAGGCCAAGATGGTCTCGCGCGCCATCAAGTCCGCGCAGACCCAGGTCGAGCAGCAGAACTTCGAGATCCGCAAGAACGTCCTCAAGTACGACGAGGTCATGAACCAGCAGCGCAAGGTGATCTACGCCGAGCGCGCCCGCATCCTCAACGGCGAGGACATGGAGGGCCAGGTCCAGGAGATGATCACCGACGTGATCACCGCCTACGTCAACGCCGCCACCGCCGAGGGCTACGTCGAGGACTGGGATCTCGAGAAGCTGTGGGGCGCGCTGAAGACGCTGTACCCCATCGGCATCAACTACAAGGACCTCACCGGTGAGAGCGAGACCGGCGAGATCGGCGAGCTGTCCCGCGAGGAACTCCTCGAGGCCGTGCTCGACGACGCCCACGCCGCCTACGAGAACCGCGAGAACGAGATCGACGGCCTCGCGGGCGAGGGCAGCATGCGCAATCTGGAACGCCAGATCCTGCTGAGCGTCCTGGACCGCAAGTGGCGCGAGCACCTCTACGAGATGGACTACCTCAAGGAGGGCATCGGCCTGCGCGCCATGGCGCAGCGCGACCCGCTGGTCGAGTACCAGCGCGAGGGCTTCGACATGTTCGCGGCCATGCTCGACGGCCTCAAGGAGGAGTCGGTCGGCTTCCTGTTCAACCTCCAGGTGGAGGTGCAGCAGCCGCAGCCGGTCGGCGTGAACGTGGCCGCGGGCCTGCAGTCCCCGGTCGGCAACCGCCCGCTGCCCACCGAGGAGGACGCCGCCCAGGCGGGCAATGGGGCTCCGGCCGCCCTGCGCGCCAAGGGCATCGACGAGTCCGGCCCGCGCGGCCTGTCCTACTCCGGTCCCGACGAGGGCGGCCACGCCGCCATCCGCAGCGACCACGACGAGTACGGCAACGAGGACGGCCAGGCCGGCACCCGCCGCGAGCGCCGCGAGGCCGCCCGCGCCCAGCAGAAGCAGGATCGCGCGCCGCGCACCAAGCGTCGGCACTAGGTAGACCGAAAGCCGATGAGCCCCGGGCATTTACACCCGGGGCTCATCCCATTCCATCCCAGCGGACTTCCACCTCCTCGAGCCTCCTGCCCCGGGCGCTCGACCTCCACGACCTTCGCGCTCCGGGCGCTCCACTCCCACCGACTTCGTGCCCCCCGGGTGCCCTGCACCCGGGGGCACGTTTGTTTTCCCTTGGGGAGCAGCGCTTTTGCGCGGTCATGAAACAGTCATGAACGGTGGGGTGGAATGATTCCAGTCCGGTCGCCGAGGGGCGGCCGAGAAGGAAGAAGGAAACACCTCATGCGCAAGACTCTCGCTGTGACCGCTATGGCCCTGGGCATCGCCGGATTCGGTGTCGGCGTCGCCCACGCCGAGTCCTACTACGGCGGCAACTACGCCACCATCGACGCCTGTGTCGCCGACGGCTCGAAGGGCTCGTGGGTCACCCCGGACGGCGTCGCCATCGACGGCAACCAGGGCTGGCAGTACAGCTGCGACCCGCAGGCCGACGGCACCTTCAACCTGACTCTCTTCCGCTGATCGGTCTCAGCGACCGCGCCCCCGGCGAATTCGCCGGGGGCGCTTCTCGTTTCGGTCGAACCTGTCGCTCATCAGACGCCGAGCGCCTCGATCACCAGCCGCGCGGCGGCCCCGCCGGAGTACTGCTGCTGCCCGCCGACCAGGAACACCGTGTCGTAGGAATCGGCGTCGACGTCCGAGAGTTTGCGTGAATTCCCCACCAGCGCACGGTGTTTCGGCGACGACTTGAATCCGAGACTGATGAGATCGTGTGCGCTGTAGCCGGATTCGTCCAGCGGGTCGCTCCAGGCGTCGGCCGCCAGCGCACCGCCTTCGGGGCTGGCGATATCCACTTCGTATCCGTGCTCGGTGAATTCCCAATAAGGATGACTCAATTCGGACCACCAGAATCC
This sequence comes from Nocardia sp. CDC153, assembly GCF_035818515.1. Classification (NCBI taxonomy): domain Bacteria; kingdom Bacillati; phylum Actinomycetota; class Actinomycetes; order Mycobacteriales; family Nocardiaceae; genus Nocardia; species Nocardia sp. CDC153. The sequence continues at coordinate 999,727 of NZ_JAYKYU010000001.1, forward strand.
AATCGGCCATCCGGTCTGTCGTGACACCGCGGGATTCGATGCCACGATGAGGACTCGCTTCGGTCGGTTCGGATCCACGATGTCCACGGTTGCGCTCACCGTCCGCACCTTTCCGCTCGTGTGTGGCGGATGTGTTCCACCGCACTCCGACCCCGATTGCGCGAGCCCCGCGGTGTACGGTCGGAGAGTTCGCGCGCAGCGAAAATGATTGGCGCTCCGTATGTTTCGCCCCCATGACGATTCGGCGCGCACTCGCCGTGGATGTTATTCCTAACTATTTCACTTCTTGGGGCGCGTGAAAAATGGGCAAAGATATCGCCCGAAGATGCGCGAGTGTTAAGTGAATTGCTCCCCTCGATTTTGTGATCTGTGTCATTCGAAGACATTTTGTGCCAGTTGCCGGACCCGACTTGGTTGCAGGCTATTAGCTCGTCTAAATTTCGGGGTGTGTGGGAGGAGTCAATGCTGTACGGGCGGGAACGAGAACGAATCCAATTGGATCGGGTGTTGGGCGCGGTACGCGCGGGACAGGGTGCGGGGCTCGTCCTGTACGGCGAACCCGCGATCGGAAAGTCCACTCTGCTGCGGGCCGCGGTCGACCGCGCGACGGACTTCCGGGTGCTGCGCTGTCAGGGTATTTCGACCGAATCGGAACTGCGGTACGCCGCACTGCACGAACTGCTGCTGCCGGTCGCCGACCGGCTGCGCATGCTGCCGCCGACCCAGGCGCGGGCCCTGGGCGCGGTCCTGGGCCTGGAATCGGCGACCCCCGATGTCTTCCTGGTCGGCGCGGCGCTGGTGCGGTTACTGTCCGCGCTGGCCACCCGGGGACCGCTGCTGCTGGTGGTGGACGAGGCACGGCTGGTGGACCCGGAATCCGCGCAGGCGCTGGTCTTCGCCATCCGCCGCCTGTCCGCGGTGCCGGTGGCGCTGCTGGTGGCCCTGCGCGACGACCCGGCGGACACGCTCTGGCGTGAACTGCCCGCCCTGGCCGTCGGCGGTCTGCCCGACGCCCAGGCGCGTCGACTGATCGCCGACCGCTACGGGCCACTGGGCGCGCTGCGGCTGTCCCGCATCCTCGCCGTCGCCGGTGGGAACCCCCTGGCGCTGCACGAATTGCCGGGCGTGGTCGGGGATCTCGCGGGCACCGCGCCCGAACCCATGGCGCTGGGCCCCGGTGTGCGGGCCGCCTTCCGCGAGCGCGTCGCGGCCCTGCCCGCCGACGTGCGCGTGCTGCTGACCGTGGCCGCCACCGAGACGCGCGGCGTGCTCGGCACCGTGACCGCGGCCGCCGCCACGCTCGGGGCCGGTCCCACCGCCTGGGAGGCCGCCACCGCCGCGGGCCTGCTCACGGTCGGCGACGGCCGGGTGGAACGCACCCACGCGCTGCTGTGCGCGGCCGTCCACGATGCCGCCACCCCGGCGCAGCGGCGCGCCGCGCAATTGGCGGTGGCGGCCGCGCTGACCGGGCCGGGCGAGGCGGATCTGCGAATCTGGCACCGCGCCATGGCCTCCGATCGACCCGACGAGCGGCTCGCGGCGGCACTGTCCGAACGCGCCACGCGGGCCGACCACGGATCGCTCACCGCCGCGGCCATGCTGCGCCAGGCCGCCGCGATCAGCCCCGACCCGGAGCGGGCGGGGGAGCGGCTGGCCGCGGCCGGTCGATTCGCCTGGGCCGCCGGGGATATCGCCTCGGCGCGCGGCCTGCTCGACCGTGCCACCGCCCGATTGGGTGCCGAACGCGCCGCGACCTCCAGTCGCGGGCTGGCCGGACTGCTGGAATACGTTGCGGGAGAACCGGAACGGGCCGCCACCCTGCTGCTGCGCGATGCCGAGCTGGTGGATCCGGACACCGCGGCCAACCTGCGCCTGGACGCCGACCGGGCGCGCTGGGCCGCCGGACACGGCATCCTCGACCTGGATCCCGCGGAAATCACCGTGCGAGAGGGAATTTCGCGCTTCCACACCATGATCCGGCCGCTGCCGCCCGCGCCCCTGGTCCTGCTGTGGGGCCTGGCCGATCGGGCCCTCGAGCCCTACACCCAGGCCGCCGCCGGGCTGCGCGGCAGTGCCGCACCGGCCGCGGTGTCGCTGCTGCCGCAGCTGGCCATCATCCAGTTCGCCAATGGCCGCTTCCCGGCCGCGCAGCAGACCCTGGCCGAGGCATTCGAACTGGCCGAGGCCGGCGGCGTGGAGAATCTGCTCGCCCACTGCTGGTCGCTGCGCGCGAAAATCGAAGCGCTGCGCGGTGATTCGGATGCCGTACTGGACGCCGCCGATCGCGCGCTGGCGTTGGCGCGTCCGCGCCGGGCGCAATCGCTGGTCGCCTCCGCGCACTGGCATCTGGGTTTCCACGCGCTCAGCCTGGGCGATCCGGAGACCGCCTACCTGCGCCTGCGCACCCTCGCCCAGCCCGGCCACGACGCCCGCCACCCCACCTATTCCCGGCTGGCGGCGGTGGATCTGGTGGAGGCGGCCACCCGCGTGGGCCGCCACGCCGAGGCGCTCGAGTACTACGCGGACATCCGCGACTGGGCGATCCGCTCCCGCGCCGACTGGGCGATCGCGGCCGCCTACACCTGCCGGGCGCTGCTGTGCGCCGATGAGCGCGCCGACCGCTACTTCCGGCGCGCGCTGGCCGTCCGCCGCAGTCGCCACGACCTGAATCACGTACGCACCCAACTGCTCTACGGCAAATGGCTACGCCGGGTGCGCCGTCGCGCCGATGCCGCCGAGCAGTTGCGCGCGGCCGCCGAGGCGTTCGAGCGGATGGGCGCGAACCAGTGGGTGCTGCGCGCCCAGCAGGAGTTGGAGCTCACCGGACGCCGTGCCGCGCCGGTCACCGCGCACGGCGAGACCTCGGTGCTGACCGCCCAGGAGCAGCGGGTGGCGCGACTGGCCGCCCAGGGGCTGACCAATCGGGAGATCGGGACCGAACTGTTCCTGAGCCCGCGCACGGTGGGCCATCACCTCTCGCGCGTGTTCGGCAAGCTGGGGCTGAGCGGGCGCGCCGATCTGGTCGACGTCGACTTCGACAACGGCATGCGGATCATGCGCCCGCGCTGAGGGTTTCGTGTGCTCGTGACCTATTCCAGGTGCACCGATTCGCCCCAGTAGCGCGGATCCCAGTTGATGAGGATCATGCCCGCGACGCTGCCGGTGCAGCCGCCGCAGGCGTGCACCTGGATCAGGCTGTCCACATCGGTGTCACCGGCCAGCACGGCGCGGGTGGACAGCCACACCGCCCGCAGCTGCAGGGCGGCGGGTTTGCCGCAGCGCACGCACTCGGGTAACCCGTCCTGCGGGTCGTTGCGCCCGATGCGCACCTCGGGTGTCACGGGCGCGCCGGGGCCGAGTGCGTCGTCGAGGAGCGGCGAGAATTCCTTGCGCTCACGGTCTTCCACCCGCGCAGGCTAACCAGTTCCGCAACCGCCCGCATCCCCTGCGATCAGGATCGACGTCCCCCTTCGACACCGATCCTGATCGGGGGAGCCGGAATCCCGTGGGATCCGAGCGATCAGCGGTCTTTTCCGCTGCGGCCGAATGTTTATCACGGGATCTTCTGGGAATGCAATGGGAGTTGATTTCCGCTACCCCCCAATTCGGGTGGCAGCCTGGCGCCCGCATTATAGTCGCGCACAACACATTCGAAATCGGTAGCCGTATCGGTCACCGTATAGGTCATTGTCGAAAGGTTCGGAATCGCATATCCCACATGCGATCTCAGCCGCTGGGACGGGTCGTTGAGCAGGTTTGTTCACGCTTCCCGAACCGAGGTAACTTGCAATGTGCGCGAGATTCAGGTGCTCCGGGGGAGGGAACGAGAACAGTCCGAACTGTCTCGTGTTTTGAGCGAAGCACTCGCGGGACGCGGTGGCGGATTGGTGCTGTGGGGTGCGCCGGGGATCGGGAAAACCGCACTGCTGCGGGATGCACAACGACGCGCCACCGAATTTCTCGTCATCGCCTGTCGGGGATATTCCGCCGAATCCGTCATGGATTTCGCCGCCCTGCACGAACTGCTGATTCCGCTGGTGGACCGACTCTCCGGACTGCCCGCCCCGCAGGCCCGGGCGCTGGCCGCCGCCCTCGGCCGCGAAACCGGTCCGGCCGATCCGTTCCTGGTGGGTGCGGCATTGGTCACGATGCTGGCGACGGTGGCCGCGGAACGGCCGGTGCTGCTGGTCGTCGACGACGCCCACCGGGTCGACCCCGCCACCGCCCGCGCCCTGACCTTCGCCCTGCGCCGCCTGGCCGCCGATCGGGTGGCGCTGCTGGTGGCGGTGAGCGACTGCGCGGCCGTGCCCGCCTGGCACGCGCTGCCCGTGCTCCCGATCGGCCCGCTGGCCGACGAACCGGCGCGCGAGTTGCTGTCCCAGCGGGTGGGCGCGCTCGGCGCGCCGCGCATCGCCCGCATTCTGCGGGTCGCCGACGGGAATCCGCTGGCGTTGCGGGAACTTCCGATCGGGGCCGAGGAGTTCGCGGGAATCGGTTGGGGCCCGGTGCCCTTCGGCCCGCTGCTGCGCGCGTCCTTCGCCGGGCGGCTGGCCGAGTTGGCCGAACCGGTGCGCACCCTGCTCACCGTGGCGGCCGCCGAGGATAGCGGCATGCTGTCCGCGGTCACCGCGGCGGCGGGCCGACTCGGGGTCACCGCCGCGCACTGGGAGTCGGCGCTGTCCACCGGCCTGCTCGCGATCACCGATGGCCACGTCGAGCGCCGCCAGCGCCTGCTCTGCGGTGCGGCCTACGACGCCGCCGCACCGGCCCTGCGCCGCGCGGTGCATCTGGCCCTGGCCGACGCTCTGCGGGGCCCCGAACACGAGGAACTGCGCACCTGGCATCTCGCCGCCGTCGTCGAGGGCACGAATTCCGCACTGGCCCAGGCGCTCTCGGACGGGGCCGAACGGGTGCGGGCGCGCGCCGGAACACTGGCCGCGGCCGCCGTGCTGCGCCGCGCGGCCGCCATCACCCCGGACCCGGTCCTGGCCGGGGTGCGCCTGGCCACCGCGTCCCGATACGCCTGGGAGGGCGGCGATCTCGAGTCCGCGCGCCGCCTGCTCGCCCTCGCCGAGACCCGTGCCCCCGTTACCGAGACCGCCCTGGCCACCGCCGGACTGGCCGGTCTGCTCGAGCTGTTCGCCGGTGAGCCCGCCGTCGCGCGCACCCTGCTGTTGCGCGACGCGGCGGCCGTGCGGGAACGGGATTCCGCCGCCGCGAACGGATTACGACTGCTGATCGACCGGGTGAGCTGGGTGCTGGGCACCGACGAGGACCCCGCGATCGTGCGCGAGCTCGACGATCTCGACGCCGAAACCGAGCCCGCCGCCGCCGCCCGACTGCTGCTGCCCGCCGCGCAGCTGCTGGAGTGGGGGCTGGCCCAGCGGGCCCTCGAACCGTATCTGGCGGTGGCCGCGGGCATGCGCCAGGGCGACACCCGCGCGGCCGCGGTCGGCCTGCTGCCCCAGGTGGCCATCGTGCAATTCGCGTGCGGCCGTTGGGAAGCGGGGGAGCAGATGCTCGCCGAGGCGTTCGAGCTGGCGCGCGGCGCGGGCGCGGACAATATCCTCGCCGAATGCTGGAACCTGCGGGCCCGGCTGGCCGCGCAGCGCGGGGAGGCGAAGGTGGTGGCGCGGGCCGTCGAGCGCTCGCTGGCGGTATCGCGCCCGCACGGCATCCCGTCGCTCATCGCGGGGGCCTACTGGCACCACGGATTTCACGCCCTGACCGCCGGTGACGCCGAGACCGCCTACCGCCGCCTGCGCGTGCTGTATCAGCCCGGGCACGAGGCCGCGCATCCGACCATCGCCCGGCTGGCCGTGGTCGATCTGGTCGAATCCGCCTGCCGGGTGGGGCGTTTCGAGGAGGCCGCCGCACAGGCCGACCTGATCGTGGCCTGGGCCCGGCATTCGCGCGCCCCCTGGGCCATCGCCGCCGCCCACACCTGCCGGGCGCTGCTCGCCGACGAGGACCGCGTCGAGCACCACTACCGCCGCGCCCTGGCGTGGAGCGACGCCGGACATACCAACTTCGCCCGCGCCCGCGGCCAACTGCTCTACGGCAAGTGGCTGCGCCGCGTCCGCCGCCGCCGCGATGCCGCCGAGCAATTGCGTTCCGCCGCCGATGCTTTCGACCTCATCGGCGCGACCGCCTGGGCCGCTCGGGCCCGGGTCGAACTCGATCTCACCGGCACCGGCAGCGCCAAGCACGCCGGGGGCGCGACGCCCTTGACCGCGCAGGAGTCCCAGGTCGCCCGGTTGGCGGCGCAGGGGCTCACCAATCGTGAGATCGGCGCGGAATTGTTCCTGAGCCCCCGCACGATCGGTCACCACATGTCGAGGATTCTGGAAAAGCTCGGCCTCACCGGCCGTTCCGAATTGCGCGGCATTGATTTCGACAACGGCATGCGCCTGATCCGGCCGCGCTGAACGCGATTCACCGACCAGCGAATTCTCCGCAAGCTACAGGCGGGTCAGTTCGAAAATCCGGAATCGGCGATCGCCCGCGAGCCGCTGCTCCATCGCGTAGCCCGGCCAGAATTCCACTGCCCGGCGCCAGGCCCGATCCCGGTCCTCCCCGGTCAACTGCTTCACCGATACCGGGAACCGTTCCTGCCGAACCTGGAGTTCGGCACGATCGGTGCCGCGCAGATTGGCCGACCAGGCGGGCTGCTCGTGCTTGCCCCAATTCGACGCGACGATCAGGAACTTCTTCTCGTCGTAGAGATCGGGCACATAGAGCAGGGTGACCGTGCGCGGAATTCCGGTGCGGCGTCCGGGCACCGTCACCTGCAAGGCGGGCAGCCCCGCCACGTCCAATATCCCCTTGCGCCCCTTGGTGACTCGGCGTGTGAACCGCTCCAGCGCGAACACCGCCGGTGCGGTGCGCATCGTCGTGCGGCGGCGAGCCAGGCTGCGACCGAGTCGGGGCAGCGGATTCCAGCGGCCGGGCGCGTCGGGCCGCCGACGCCATTCAGCGAATGCCATGCCCCCGATTATGTTTGCCCATTCGCCGCTAGGGAGCCCAACGTGCCCGATCCCACTCGTCCTGCCAATCGTGCGGATCGGCCGGAGAACGGTCGTCCTCGTGTTCGCGCGCCAATTCCGCGGGCCGTTTCGATTCCTCGCTGCCCTGATTCGGCAATTCCCCGGCTGCGTCCCCGGAGGCTTTCGTGGCCCCCCGCGCGGCCTTGGCAGTTCGGTGCCGCCGCTCGCTGGCGGGCGGCGGTTCGGGGATTTTCTCGTCCATGAGGTTCCCTTCGTGCCGGTTATGCACAGAAGGTATCGAATGGGCGATTTATCAGCTAACTCAGGGTTCGGTGTGTCCGCGAAACCACGGGTCGTTCGAATTCAGGGCGGTGAGCAGACGCCGAATGGCCGCCACCCGCGGTTCCTTACCGGGTAGCTCGTCCAATGCGCATTCCGGATCCGCGGGCGGGCCCAGATGGGTGCAGCCGCGCGGGCAGTTCTCGATGGCGTCGGCCAGATCCGAGAACGCCTGGATGACATCGTCGGGGGTGATGTGGGCCAGCCCGAAGGACCGCACGCCGGGGGTGTCGATGACCCAGCCGCCGTCCTTCAGCGGCAGCGCCACCGACTGGGTCGAGGTGTGCCGCCCCTTGCCGACGCCCGACACCTCGCCGACCGCCCGGTCCGCGTCCGGGACGAGGCGGTTCACCAGGGTGGACTTGCCGACCCCGGAGTGCCCGATGAGCGCGGTGAGCTTGTCGTCGAGCAGCTCCAGCACCGGCTCCACCGGATCCTCGATGCCGCCGTAGACGATGGTCAGATCCAAATCCTCAAAGGCCGAGGCGAATTCGGAGTCGGCCGCCAGATCGTGTTTGGTCAGGCACAGAATCGGTTCCAGCTCACCGACATACGCCGCCACCATGGCCCGCTCCACGAATCCGGTGCGTGGCGGCGGATCGGCCAGCGCCACCACGATGAACAGCTGCTCGGCATTGGCGACCACCACCCGCTCGAACGGATCGGTGTCATCGGCGGTGCGGCGCAACACCGTTCGCCGATCGGCCACCCGCACGATGCGGGCCAGGGTGTCGGGCTTGCCGGACAGGTCGCCGACCAGATCCACCCGATCGCCGACCACGATCGGGGTGCGGCCCAGCTCGCGCGCCCGCATGGCCGTCACCGGCCGATCCGGATCGCCGTCCAGCACGCACCCCCAGCGCCCGCGATCCACCGAAACCACCATGGCCGCTTCGGCATCCAGATGCTGCGGCCGGGTCTTGGTGCGCGGGCGCGAGCCCTTGCCCGGGCGCACCCGGACATCGGACTCGTCGTACTCGCGCCGCCTCAGTGGTCTGCTCCCGGCTGGCCGGGCTGGTTCGACTCCGCCAACATGCCGTCCCAGAGTTGCACGAAGTTCGGCAGCGTCTTGGCCGTGGTGCCGATGTCCTCGATCTCCACACCCGGCGTCACCAGCCCGATGATCGCGCCCGCCGTGGCCATTCGGTGATCGGCGTAGGAGCGCCACTGCCCGCCGCCGAGCGGATTGGGCACGATGGTCAGCCCGTCCTCGTTCTCGGTCACCTTGCCGCCCAGGCGGTTGATCTCGGTGGCCAGCGCCGCCAGCCGGTCGGTCTCGTGCCCGCGCAGGTGCGCGATGCCGCGCAGCCGCGACGGCGAATCCGCCAGTGCCGCAAGGGCGGCCACGGTCGGGGTCAGCTCGCCCACGTCGTGCAGGTCGATGTCGATGCCCGCCAGCCGTTCCGGACCGCGCACGGTGAGCACGCTGTCGTAGAAGCGGGCCTCCGCGCCCATGCGCACCAGGATCTCGCGGATCACGTCGCCGGGCTGGGTGGTGTAGCGGGGCCAGTGCGGAATGCTCACCTCGCCGCCGGTGACGGCCGCGGCCGCCAGGAACGGGGTGGCATTGGACAGATCCGGCTCGATCTCCCAGTCCACCGCCCGAATCGGGCCCGGCGCGACGGTCCAGGTCTGCGCCTTGCGCGGATCCGTCGGCGCGTCCACCCGCACGTCGGCGCGGCGCAGCATCTCCACGGTCATCTCGATGTGCGGCATGGACGGCAGCTGCCCGCCGTCGTGGTTGACCGTGACGCCCTGCTCGAACCGTGCCGCCGACAGCAGCAGCCCGGACACGAACTGCGAGGAGCCCGAGGCGTCGATGGTCACCGGCCCGCCGCGCAGCGACCCCATCCCGTGCACCACGAAAGGCAGCTGATTGCCGTCGATGTCGAGGCCCAGCGCGCGCAGCGCCTCCAGGATCGTGCCCAGCGGCCGCACCCGCGCCTGCTCGTCCCCGTCGAAGGCCACATCCCCGTGCGCCAGCGCCGCCACCGGCGGCAGGAACCGCATGATGGTGCCCGCCAGCCCGCAATCGACCATGGCACTGGTGAATTCGCTCGGCGGCGTGACGACCAGCGTCTCCGCCTCGCCCTCGATGCCCACGCCCATGGCCCGCAGCGCGTCGATCATGAGGTTGGTGTCCCGACTGCGCAGCGCGCCGGTCAGGGTGGACGGCCGATCCGCCAGCGCGGCGAGAATCAGGGCCCGATTGGTAATGGATTTGGACCCGGGCAGGGTCACGGTCGCGTGGACGGGAACTCGGACATGGGGCGCGGGCCAGAAAGTCACCCCTCCATCCTCCCAAACGATCGGGGTGTCGCGGGCGTTGCGTCCCTTTCCGGGGCAGGTCGATTCGAGCTAGACGTATACGTATAAAACTACGTATACTGGTCCGGTGATCGATCCCATCAGCCTCGTCATCGGGGGCGCGCTCGTCGGCGGCGGCTGGCTCGCGGGCCGGGTCAGCGCTCGCCGAACCAAGTCCGAACAGCAGAGTCCGGCGGTCTGCGGCTGCGGGCACGACCTGGCCCTGCACGACCGCGAAGCGGGCCACTGCCACGCCGAGAACTACCGCAAGCTGGGCAACGGCCTCAAGGGCTGGGCGCGCTGCAACTGCCAGCGCTACACCGGTCCGACTCCGCTCGAGGAATTCTTCGCCCCGACGCCCCTGCCGCCGAGTCAGTAGCCGACAACGCCGGTCCCCTGGCTGGGGACCGGCGTTGTGGCAGTGGGGGTTTCAGGGGGAACCCCTGAGAGTCCCGAGAGTTGGTTTCTTACTTGGCGCGCCCGTGCACCAGCGGCACGATCTTGCGCAGCAGCTTCATGGTGCGATCGGTCCGGGTGTAGGACAGCAATGCCATGCCCGGAATCGTGAAGCGCTGCACCGCGATCGAATGCGGCCGCGCGAATTCCAGCAGGCCCGGCGCACCGTGGATGCGGCCGATGCCGGAGTCGCGGACGCCACCGAAGGGCAGGCCCGAGATGGCGGCGTAGGACAGCACCGAATTCACCGAGGTGCAGCCGACTTCGAGCCGCCGGGCGATCTCCATGCCCTGCTTCTTGGAGTAGACCGCCGACCCGAGACCGTACTTGCTCTTGTTGGTCAGCTCCACGGCCTCGTCGATGCCGTTCACGGTGCGAATGGTGACGGTCGGGCCGAAGGTCTCCTCGCACACCGCGTCCGAGGACTCGTCCACATCCACCAGCACGACCGGCTCGATGAAGGGGCCCTTGACGGACTCGGGCCCGCCGAGCACGGCCTTGCCGCCGCTCTTGATGGCGTCCTCGATGTGGCGGCGCACGATATCGATCTGGCTGGGCATGGTCATCGGGCCGTAGGCGGCCTTGGCGTCCGAGCCCGGCTTGATATCGGTGAGGATGCGCTTGACCTCGGCGATGAACTCGTCGGCGATCGACTTGTCCACGTACACCCGCTCGACGCCCGCGCAGGTCTGGCCGGAGTTGGCCGTCGCGCCCCAGGCGACCGCGTCGGCGGCGGCCTTGATGTCGGCGTCCGCGGCCACGATCACCGCGTCCTTGCCGCCGCATTCCAGCAGCACCGGGGTGAGGGACTCGGCGGCCGCCGCCATGATCTTCTTGCCGGTCGCGGTGGACCCGGTGAAGGCCAGCTTGTCGACACCGGAGCGGACCAGCGCCGCGCCGGTCGCGCCGTAGCCGTTGACGGTGGTGAACACGCCGTCCGGCAGTTCCGGATTCGCCTCGGCGAACGCCTTGGCCACGAAATTGCCGATGCCGGTGGAGTATTCGCTCGGCTTGAAGACCACGCAGTTGCCCGCGGCCAGTGCGTAGGCGATGGAGCCGTTGGGGGTGTAGACCGGGTAGTTCCACGGCCCGATCACGCCGACCACGCCCAGCGGGCGGTACTCCAGGTGGGCGGCGAAGTTGGCCATGAACGCGCCGGGGGAGACCTTGCGCGGCTTGAGCACCTTCTCGGCATTGGAGGCGGCCCACTTGATGTGCTCGAGGGCCAGCATGAGCTCGAGGAACGCGTCGTCGAGCGGCTTGCCGTTCTCGGCGTGAATGAGCTCGCTGAGCTCATCGGCCTTCTCGACCAGCTTGGCGCCCCAGCGCAGCACATGCTTCTTGCGCTCGGCGTAGCTCAGCGCACCCCAGGTGGCGGCCGCGGTCCGGGCCTTGGCGACGGCCGCGTGCACCGCCGCCTCATCATCGATCTTGTACGTGGCGAGAGCCTCGCCGGTGGCAGGGTTGACGGACGTCAGCGTGTCGGCCTGATCGAGCGGGGCGGTTTCGGTGGCAGTCATGATTGGCGGCGATCCCTTGAGGATGAGAGTGTGATGAGACGAACGTCTCACACCGCCCAAGTGATGTCAATTGCCATCACATCGTGCGCGAGTCATCTCGGACGTGGCACGGCTGCGGGTGTCGGTGGGGAGTGGGAGCGTGTCGGTGGGTGGTGGGAGCATTGTCGGCATGTGCGGTAGGTATGCGACCACGACGAATCCCGCGAAGCTGGCCGTCGAGCTCGACGCTATCGACGAGACCGACGACAAGGGCTTCAACCCCAATTACAACGTGGCCCCGACCAATCAGGTGCTCACGGTCGTCGAGCGGCACGACCGCGACCATCCGGACGATCCGGCCACGCTGCGCATCCGGGCCATGCGCTGGGGCCTGATCCCGGTGTGGACCAAGGCCGCCGAGCCCGGCGTCCCGGTCAAGGGCAAGCCGCTGTTCAATGCCCGCGCCGACAAGGCCGCCACCACGGCCTCCTTCCGCGACGCCGTGAAGAAGCGCCGCTGCCTGGTGCCGATGGACGGCTGGTACGAGTGGGTGACCGAATCGGATGCGCTCGGAAAGGCCGTCAAGCGGCCGTATTTCATGTCCAAGTCCGATGGCGGGCGGCTCTACATGGCCGGTCTCTGGTCGGTGTGGCGCGACCGCAGCCTGGGCGAGGAGGCGAAACCGCTGCTGTCGTGCACGATTCTGACCACGGATTCGGTCGGCGAGCTGACCAAGATTCACGACCGCATGCCGCTGCCCATGCCGCGCGAGCACTGGGACGCCTGGCTCGACCCGGACCACCCGGCTCCGGAGGAGCTGCTGGAAACCCCCTCGCCCGAGGCGGTTTCGGACATCCTCATGCGCGAGGTGCCGTCGCTGGTGAACAGCGTGAAGAACAATGGCCCCGAGCTATTGGGCAAGGTAGACGAACAGGCCGGTCAGATCAGCCTGATCTGACCGGCCCGCAAGCTCATTCGCGTCCCGCTACCCGCACTTCACGGTGGGGATCGGGATATTCAGCGTGCACTTGAGGGTGTCCGCGGCCGAGTCGATGAGCTTGGTGATCAACCCGCCACCGAGCTTCTCGGCCTTGTCGACGTGCTCGTCCTTCTTGGGCTGCTGTCCGTTGCTGTCCGGCGCTCCCGGGTTCGGGAAGCTTGGATTGACCGGCCCGGCGGTCGCGGTGGCCATCGTCAATGGGCCTGCGCCCAGTGCGAGCACGAGTACCGCTGCGGCGACAAGTCGGGGGGCAGACATCAACCTCATCACATCCTCGGGTTCGAATCGGACCTTGCGGACAAAGGGTTCACAACAAGCTCACTGCTCGCTCCCAAGTAACTCACAGACAAGCGCCCGAAATGTGAAATGACAGTGCCCCCGTCGCGTCGTTGCGACGGGGGCACCGCCTATTCAGTTATCCGCGGCCGATCACAATGCCGCGGCGTCCGCCGCTTCGATGGCCTCCTTGCGGGCCTGGATGCCGCCTGCGGTCCGCAGCGGCACTTCCTTCCAGAACAACACCAGGACGAAGCCGATCAGCGAGACGAGGGTGACCGACAGGAACACCTTGTCCATGGAGTTGGCGAAGCCCTCCTTGAAGGGATGCGCCAGGGCCGGATCCAGCTTCTGGACGACCGAGCTGTCATTGAGCACCTGGCCTGCGACCCCCGGGGCGGTCTGCGGATTCGCCAGTTCCAGCACGACCTTCTTATCGGTCGAGTCGGGACCCTCCACGGCCTTCTGGGCGGCGATCGAGAACGAGGTGCCCGGCTTGGCGGCGTTCTCCAGCGAGGTGGTGATGTTCGGGGCCAGCTGCGTGAACAGCACGGACAGGAACACCGCCACACCCAGCGTGCCGCCGATCTGGCGGAAGAAGGTCGCGGCCGCGGTGGACACGCCCATGTCCTTGGGCGGCAGGGCGTTCTGCAGCGCCAGGGTCAGCGGCTGCATCAGATTGCCCAGGCCGAAGCCGGTGATGGCCATGAAGATCATGACGACCCACAGCTTGGTGTCGGCCGAGACGAAGTGCAGCAGGAACAGGCCCGAGGTCAGCAGCGCCGCGCCGACCGGCGGGAAGTACTTGTACCGACCGGTCTTCGAGATGAGCTGACCCGCCAGGATCGAGCCGGTCATCATGCCCGCCACCAGCGGCAGCATGAGCAGACCCGCCTTGGTCGGGCTCGCGCCCTGCACCACCTGCAGGTACTGCGGCAGCAGGGTGATGCCGCCGAACATGGCCGCACCGACCACCACCGAGATGACCACGCCGAGCGCGAAGGTGGAGTTCTTGAACATGCGCAGCGGGATCAGGGCGGCGTCGCCCTGCTTGGCCTCCACGGCGATGAAGCTCAGCACGCCGATCGCGCCCAGGATGTAGCAGAAGACGGAATGTCCACTGGTCCAACCCCACTCGCGACCCTGCTCGGCCACCACCAGCAGCGGCACCAAGCCGACGATGAGCGCCGAGATGCCCATCCAGTCGATCGGCACCTTGGTGACGGGACGCTTGGGCAGGCGCAGCACCCGGGTCACCACGGCCAGCGCGATGATGCCGATCGGCACGTTCACCAGGAACACCCAGCGCCAGCCGGTGACGCCCAGGATCTGGTCGGTGCCCGACAGCACGCCGCCGATGACCGGGCCCACCACGCTGGAGGTGCCGAACACGGCCAGGAAGTAGCCCTGGTAGCGGGCGCGTTCCCGCGGCGAGACGATGTCGCCCATGATGGTCAACGCCAGCGACATCAGACCGCCCGCGCCCAGGCCCTGGAACGCGCGGAAGGCGGCCAGCTCGTACATCGAGGTCGCCATCGAGCAGGCCAGCGAGCCGACCACGAAGATGGAGATGGCGGCCAGGTAGAACGGCTTGCGGCCGTACATGTCCGAGAGCTTGCCGTAGAGCGGCGTGGCCAGGGTCGAGGTGATCAGGTAGGCGGTGGTCACCCACGCCTGCGCCGAATAGCCTTGCAGCTCATCGGCGATGGTGCGGATGGAGGTCGACACGATGGTCTGATCGAGGGCCGCCAGCAGCATGCCCATGATCAGGCCGCTCATGATGACCAGGATCTGCTTGTGGGTGAATCCGGCCGAATTGACTTCGGGTTCCACCGCTTCCGTTTGTGTAGTCACGAATTGTTCTCCGCGGGTGCGTAATAGGACTGCAGGTCTTTGTGGGCGGCCATATCGGCGAGCATGCGCTGCCGGGTCACCTCGTAGCCGTCGACGAAGCGCCGCAACAGGTTCGAGAAGACGTCCCGTTCCTCGGGGGTCCAGCCCTCGAGCATGTGGCGCAGCGAGTCGTTGCGGCGGGTCCGGATCTGGGCGGCCACCGCGCGCCCGGCCTCGGTCACGTCGAGCACGCTGACGCGGCCGTCGGCGGGATCGGCGCGGCGCTCGATGAGTCCGCGCTTGACCAGGCTGGCCACCTGGCGGCTGATGGTCGACGCATCGGAATAGAGGGCCTCGGCCAGCGCGCCCGACCGCATCGGGCCGCAGTGGATGAGCTGGAACAGGATGGCGAAGGCCGCCGGTTCGATCTCGCCCGAGGTGAGGGCCGCGATCTGAGCGTTGGTGCGATCGCGCAATTTGGTGAGACGGGCGATCTCGAATGCGATGGCGTCGACGAGGCCGTCGTCGATGTCGGTCTGCTGGGTAATCGCCGGGTCATCGTCGGTCACGGTCGGTCTCACCTCCTTGTATCAGGCAACTGCTTGTATGCGTCAACTAGTTGTACGGCGCAAGTATTCCCAGATAGTTGGTAAATGGCAAGTTTTTTCCGGAGGTTGTGTCTCCGCTCACGCCTGCGCGACCGGAGCGACCACCGCATTCGTGAGTTTCACCAGGTCAGCGGGTGCGAGCTCGATCTCCAGCCCGCGCTTCCCGGCACTGCACAGCACCCGATCCCAGCCCAGCGCCGATTCGTCGACCACCGTCGGCAGCCGCTTCTTCTGCCCCAGCGGCGAAACCCCGCCGAGCACATAACCCGTCGTGCGTTCGGCCTTCGCCTTGTCGGCCATGGCGGCCTTGCCGCCACCCAGCGCCGCGGCCGCGGCCTTCAGCGACAGCTTGGTCGGCACCGGCAGCACCGCCACCGCGAGCGCGCCCGAACCCAGCTCGATCACCAGCGTCTTGAAGATCTGCCCGGCGGTAACTCCCAGCTGCTCGGCCAGCGCCTCCACCGCCTCGGCCCCGTACGAATCACTGCGCGGGTCATGGGTATACGCGTGTACCCGATGCTCCACTTTCGCCTGCACCAATGCCTTGATCGCCGGGGTCGAAGCAGCTGCCATGGGCTCACCCTAATCACCGAACGCAACCGGATTTCTCGTGCTGGGAACAGGGTGCGCGCCCTGTCTGTTGCAAGCGATACGCGCTTCACAGCAACCGCAGGGCCCACGGTGCAGGAGCGTGGGCATCCAATTCTGAAGGAGGAGTCGGTGACCGTTCTGGTCGAAGCGCCCCCGGCCGGTTTCCTGGCCGAATTCCTGTTCGCGGTAGATTCAAGTGCTACGGCGATCGAAGGGATTAGCGTGACGAGCGACGACGACATGGTCGATCGCCTGCGTGATGACGACTCGGACAGCGAGGGCATCGACGCCGGTGACGATCAAGCGGTCGACCTCCCCGTGGGGACTGATGGATACGACGAAGCGGACGAATCCGGTGCCAGGAGCACCGAATCCGTCGCGGAGCTGGCCGCGCGGTTCGAGCGTGACGCGCTCCCGCTGCTGGACCAGCTCTACGGCGCCGCGTTGCGCATGACCCGCAACCCGGCCGATGCCGAGGATCTGGTGCAGGAGACCTTCGCCAAGGCGTACCAGGGCTTCAAGTCCTTCCGCGAGGGCACCAACCTGCGGGCCTGGCTGTACCGCATCCTCACCAACACCTACATCAACTCGTATCGGAAGAAGCAGCGCCAGCCCGCGCAGTATCCGACCGACGAGATCACCGACTGGCAGCTGGCCTCCACCGCCGAGCACACTTCCACGGGTCTGCGCTCGGCGGAGATGGAGGCCCTCGAGGCGCTGCCCGACGACGACATCAAGGCCGCTCTGCAGGAGCTTCCGGAGGAATTCCGGATGGCGGTGTACTACGCCGATGTGGAGGGCTTCCCCTACAAGGAAATCGCCGAAATCATGGGCACTCCCATTGGTACCGTCATGTCCCGACTGCACCGCGGACGCAAGCAGCTCAAGGGTCTGCTCGCGGACGTGGCGCGGGACCGAGGCTTCAACCGGTCGGGCAACGACGCGGCTCGTGAGGAGGTAACCCAGTGAGTGAGCGCAGCGAACGAAAAATGGGTACAGCCGACGACTCGTCGCTCGGGCCGGAGCGCAGCGGAGGCATGAGCGACGAGATGGAAGATCTGGACTGCTCGGCGGTGCTGGCCGATGTCTGGCTGCTCCTGGACAACGAGTGCGATCAGGCCGTCAAGCAGCGGCTGCGGGAACACATCGACCGCTGCTCGCCGTGCATCGAGGCCTACGGTCTCGAGGAGAAGCTCAAGTCGCTGCTGAACCGCAAGTGCGGTGGCGACCGCGCACCGGATTCGCTGCGCCAGCGCCTGACCATGGAGATCCGGACCAGCTACACCGCGGTCGAGACCAAGGTCGAGCGCGCCGAATAAGATATACCGATAACAGTCGAGCGGCACCGCATCCCAGTGGGAAGTGGTGCCGCTCAACAGTTTTCGAGCTAGTTATCGCAGCTCAGGCGTTCGGCCGCTTGCCGTGGTTGGCTGCGTTCTTCTTGCGGCCACGCTTCTTACGTCCACGCTTACCCATAGGTACTCTCCCTTCAGTCGGCCGCCATTCTTTCATGTGTGGTTGGCTGTACCGTCAGGGGCTACGGGTCAATTGATGCGAGAGGTGTGCATGGCTGAGGAAGTGAAGGCCGAGATGGTGTCGACCGTCCAGGAGATCCTGGTCTCCGTCGGTGACGAGGTGAAGGTCGACGATCCGGTCGTCATGCTCGAGTCGATGAAGATGGAGATCCCCGTCATCGTCGAGACCGCGGGCACCGTCGCCTCGATCAACGTCAAGCCGGGCGATGTGCTGCAGCCCGGTGATCTCATCGCCGTCATCTCCTGAGGTCCCGAACCCCAGACCGGCCGCTGCCGCGTCGCGCCCGTCCTGCGTGGGAACATACCCTCGACGTGGGAACCGAGGAGCGTGGGTGAATGTCGACACTGAGTGATCTGCTGGCCGAACATACCGATCTACCGGGTGCGGCCGTCGACCATTTGCAGCGGGTGGTGGGGGACTGGCAGCTGCTGGCGGATCTGTCCTTCGCGGATCTGCTGCTGTGGGTGGGTACCGGCCCGATCAGCGAGGGCGCGGAGGTGGTGTGCGTGTCGCAGTGCCGTCCCACTACCGCGCCGACCGTGCATCCGGAGGACCTGGTCGGCACCCTGGCCACCAAGGAGGCCAATCCGCACGTCTTCGAGGCGCTGCTGAACGCCGATATCGTTCGCTTCGAGTCCGATACCGTGCTGACCGGCGTCTATCACCCGCATCCCGTGCACGCCATGCGCGAGGCGATTCCGGTGCGGGTCGGCGACGACATCATCGCCGTGCTCGGCCGCGACACCGATGTCCAGCGCCGCAAGATGCGGTCCAGCCTGGAGATCGCCTACATGTCCTGCGCCGACGACCTGTGCCAGATGGTCGCCGACGGCACCTGGCCCGCGCTCGAGGACCGCACCGGCGCGCATTCCAGCCCCCGCGCGGGTGACGGTTTCATTCGCCTCGACACCGAGGGCACCGTGGTCTACGCCAGCCCCAACGCGCTCTCGGCCTATCACCGCATGGGTTTGCAGAACGATCTGGTCGGCCAGGATCTGGCCCTGACCACGCGGTCGCTCATCACCGACCCGTTCGACGCGCAGGAGGTGGTCGGCGATATCCAGGCGGCCCTGGCCGGAAAGGCCGGTCGCCGCATGGAGGTCGAGGCGCGCGGCGCGACCGTGCTGCTGCGCACCCTGGTGCTGCGCCCGCACGGTGAGCTCGCCGGTGCCGCGGTGCTGGTCCGCGATGTCACCGAGGTGAAGCGCCGCGACCGCGCGCTGCTGTCCAAGGACGCGACCATTCGCGAGATCCACCACCGGGTGAAGAACAATCTGCAGACGGTGGCCGCGCTGCTGCGACTACAGGCCCGCCGCACCGAGAACGAAGAGGCCCGCCTGGCCCTGACCGAATCGGTCCGCCGTGTCACCTCCATCGCCTCGGTGCACGAAATGCTGTCCATGTCGGTTGACGAAGAGGTCGATCTGGACGAGGTGGTGGACCGCTTGCTGCCGATCATGGCCGACGTGGCGACCGTCCACACCGCCCGCATCAAGGTTCGCCGCGCGGGCTCGCTCGGCGTCTTCTCCGCCGAACGCGCGACGCCGCTGGTCATGGTGTTGACCGAGCTGGTGCAGAACGCCATCGAGCACGCCTTCGACGCGGGCGAAAACGGTACGGTCACAATCCGTTCCGAACGCTCGGCCCGCTGGCTCGACGTCATCATCAGCGACGATGGCCGCGGCCTCCCCGACGGTTTCAGCCTGGAGGCTTCCGACCGGTTGGGCCTGCAAATTGTCCGCACACTGGTCACAGCCGAATTGGGCGGTTCCATCGGACTTCATCCGGGAGCCGATGTCGGCACCGACGCGGTCCTGCGCGTCCCCCTGGGCAGACGCTCCGCCCGCTGACCGAAATATATTGCCGCACGCATAAGTTCGGGCATAGTGAAAAATCTGCGCCCGAACTTTCGTTCGAAAAGAGTGAATCCCGTTGAACGGGAATTGCTCCGGGATTCTTGTGCGGGGTCGGGGCCTGCGGTCTCGCGGTGCTCTTGTGCGGGGGTTTGGGGGCGCAGCCCCCAAGATGCTCCTGGGGGTTCGGGGGCGAAGCCCCTGAGAGTTCCCGAGAGTTGGGCCTTTACACACTGAAGCCCGGCACCTGTGTTGGTGCCGGGCCGAATTGCGTTGCGGCCCCGAGGCTGGGATGGGCCGTAACGCCTTGTCGTCTAGCTGGTTAGACGACGGTGCGCGTACGCGTGCGAGCGTTGCGGCGCTTGAGGGCGCGACGCTCGTCCTCGCTCATACCACCCCACACACCGGCATCCTGGCCCGACTTCAGGGCCCAGGACAGGCAGTCAGCGGTGACGGGGCAGCGAGCGCAGACCAGCTTGGCATCGGCAATCTGCGCGAGCGCCGGACCACTGTTACCCACCGGGAAGAACAGTTCGGGGTCCTCGTCGCGACAGATGGCCTTGTGGCGCCAGTCCATTCCTCTGCTCCTTTGCTAGGGCGCGCGCATGGCGCTGCCCCTTCGGGTTTGTGGTCCGTTCACTTGTGCGACTCGAATGTTTCCGCACGGTTGCTTGTGAATGCTTTCACGAACACCGTAGATGTCAATAGATACCTGGTGCACCGTGGGGAAGCTCACGCTGTAAGACCCCTACATGGGGGTCCGCCGTGTCATTTGTACTCGGTCGAGCGGGTTTTCGCAGCGCAACAGCTAGGTTTCTCAGGTGTGTCGAACCGGCTAGGGCTTCGGCGCGACCACATCGAGGATATCCGGGACGGCTGTGAAATTCACCATGTTGCGTCGGCCAATGAAGTCGCCGTCGATTTGCAAGCCGATCGGTTCCTCCGCGGTGACGGTTACCGCAGGTACATCGTCTTCTCGAAACAAATTGTGGCCCTTGGGATCCCCATCGGGAGTCAGCAACTGCCGCGCGATCATGAGGGTGGGCAGGACGCCCATGGTCCGCATGGCAAACACCCCGAGACCGGATTCGAAGGCGGTGCCGGGGTTGGTGACGACGGGCGTGTTGTCGAGAAAAGTCCAGGGACTGGCATTGGTCACGAATGCGTAATGGACATCCGTAACCGGTTCGTGACCTGGAATGTCCAGGGTCACTTGCGGGGCATGGCGTTTGGCGCGGAAGAACTGCTTGACCGTGGTGCGCAGATAGCGGGCCGGCGTGGCGGCCTTGCCGTTGGCGCGCTTGTCGTCGATGGCCTCGCAGACATCGGCGTCCAGGCCGACGCCCGCGCTGAAGCAGAACCAGCGATCGTCGGCGACGCCCAGCCCGATGCGTCGGTCCGCGTCGTCGGCGACCAGATCGATGAGCTGATTGGTGGCCGTCACCGGATCGGGCTCGATGCCCAGCGAGCGCGCGAACACATTCGCCGAACCGCCCGGAATGACCCCGAGCCGCGGCACCCATTCGCGCTGCGGCCGACCCGGCAGCGGCAGAAAACCGTTGATGGTCTCGTTCACGGTGCCGTCCCCGCCGTGCACCACGATCAGATCCATGCGGGTGTCGGCGGCCCAGCGCGCCAGCTCGGCGGCGTGCCCGCGGTGCTCGGTCTGGCGAACGGTGAGCTGGGTGCGGCTTTCCAGGGCGTGGGCCAGCAGATCGCGAGTGGACCGGGTGGTCGAGGTGGCATTCGGATTCACGATCAGCAGGGTCCGCACCCCCGCAGCCTACTTAGGTCCGTCGAGACACGGCTGGCCGAGTCCCGTCGGAAAGACGTGGGCGGGTCCAGGATTCGGCAACGACGCTCGGTCGTAGGCTGGGACCGTGGCTGAGCAGAACAAGGGCGAGCAGAAGCCGTCGGGCGAGACCGAGGCTGTGTCGCCGACCCCGCGCGAGGCGATGCCGACAACCGCCCGCGAGGCAGTGTCGCCGACCGCGCAGGAGGCGGTGCCGACGACCGTGCGGGTGGCGGGGGCGCTGGTCGCGCTGGAGGGTGCGCTGGGTTTGGCCGCGATGATCGTGCTGATCGTGGTCGGGGCGAACGGCTCGGCGCAGAGCCCGAAGAACAGCTATCTCACCGCCGGATACGCGGCCATTCTCGGCGGCGCGGTGCTGGCCGCGGGCATCGGGCTCATGCGCGGCAAGCGGTGGGGGCGGGCCATCGCGACGCTGACGCAGCTGTTGCTGCTGGGCGTCGCATACTACATGTTCACCTCGGACCGGCCCGAATTCGGCGCGCCGCTCGGACTGCTGGCGCTGGCGGCGCTGGGGTCGCTGTTCGCTCCGGCCTCGAACCGGTGGATGGCCGCGGGGTACGGGATCGCCGACGAGTAGTCGGTTCGGTCGGGCTGGACTGGGCGGTTGAGTTGGAGCGGCCGCCAGGAGTGCCTCAGTGGCCCGCAGACGGATTTTTGGACGCCCGCCCACCAAGCGGTGAGCGGGCGCTTTTCGTGGCGCTCGGTCGGCTCGTGACGCTCAGTCGTCCGCCTGCGTCGCGAGCCGCTCGAGGGCGGGACCGGTCAGGCGGTAGCCGGTCCACTCGTGCTGGTTCACCGCGCCGATGGATTCGTAGAAGTCGATGCTCGGGGTGTTCCAGGTCAGCACCGACCATTCGAAGCGGGCATAACCCTGTTCGACGCACTCCCGGGCCAGCGCCGCGAGCAGGCTCTTGCCCAGACCGTGGCCGCGCGCCTCGGGCTTGACGTAGAGATCCTCGAGGAAGATCCCGTGCACGCCCTTCCAGGTGGAGTAGTTCAAAAACCAGATCGCGCAGCCCACGATGCCCTGGTCGTTCTCGGCCACATGGGCGTACACCGCCGGTTTCGGGCCGAACAGCGCCTGTTCGAGCTGGTCGGCGGTCACCACGCATTCGTCACGCAGCTTTTCGTATTCGGCCAGGTCGTAGACGAGTTCGATGAGCGCCGGGATATCAGCGGGTGTGGCGCGGCGAATCATCGCGCGGCCCCTTCCTGTGGGTCGAGCGGCGGAACCAGGTTGTGGGTGAGCACGGTTCGCGCCTGGTGATCGTGTCCCAGCACGCTGACCGCGGCCGTGGACATGAAGAAGCGGCGGCCTTCGACGACGTCGAATTCGCACCAGCGGGCAATGAGCACGCGGGAGAAGTGGCCGTGGCCGACGAGAACGACATCGCGAGTGGACAGTTCGGGGATGACTCGCGCCAACACGTGGTCGGCGCGCTTGCCGACCTGCTCGGCGGTCTCGCCGCCGGGGGTCTCGCCGGTGAAGATGGTCCAGCCCGGAGACCGCTGCTGAATCTCGGGCGTGGTCAGGCCCTCGTAGTCGCCGTAGTCCCATTCGACCAGGTCGTCGTCGATGACCGCGCCGGTGAGCCCGGCCAGTTCGGCGGTGCGGACGGCGCGCTGCCGGGGGCTGGTCAGCACCAGCGGGGACTGTAAGTCCAGATCCGCCAGGGTCTTTCGGGCGGCGCGGGCCTGCGCCTCGCCGTGCTCGGTAAGCGGGCAGTCGGTGCGGCCGGTGTGGCGGCGCGCGGCCGACCAGGCCGTCTCACCGTGTCGCAGCAATATCAGCCGGAATTCGCCACCGCTCATGAGTCGATCATGCCGGACGCCCGGTTCGCTGGTTTCAGGAGGCGGGCGCGCCGACGCCGTAGACCTGGGTGCCGCGGCGTTCCAGGAACACGGTGCCGGAGACCGCCAGGGAGATGGGCTCGTTGTGGTAGTCGCTGCGCTGCAGCGGGATTCGGCTGGTCTGCGCGCCGGTCTGAGGATCCAGCGTGGCCAGGCCGTCGGCAACCGGGACGAACAGCTGGCCCGACATGAGCGCGGGCGTGCCGAGCACATGCTGGGTGCCCCACAGCGGGTCCAGGGTGGTGGGGTTGAGCGCGATCAGGTTCTCGCCGGTGAAGACGAAGAAGCCGGTCGACAGCCGCGCCACCATGGCGGTGTCCGCCAGCGGGGCCGAAAGCTGGTGGGTGGCAAGCAGATTGCCCTGCACGTCGTAGACGGTGAGAACCGGTGGGGTGGTTTGGGTTCCGGGCAGGTACAGCGCGATCCGGCTGTCGGACACCGCGATCACCCGCGCCCCGTCCACCGCGCCGCCGGGCTCGTTGAGCACGTGCGAGCTGTACTCCTCCGGCACGGTGCCGTCCTTGGGCGCGGGATTGAGAATCGACAGCCGATCCGCCGGGTCCTTCGGGCACCGCTCCAATACCGCGACGCGGCTGGGCGCGGAGGAGGCCGACAGCAGCTTGCAGTCGGCGCGCGGCTGGGTGTGCGGATTCACCGGGGCGTCCACATAACCGAATTCGAGGGTGCGCACCAAATCCGAACGCCACATCTCGAGCCGGTCGTCGCCGAGCGCGAGCACATAGGTGCCGTCGGGCCACAGCGTGACCTGCTTGTCCATATAGCTCGACCGCGCCGCCACCCGAGACCCGTTCTGCGCGTTGAGCAGCGTGGTCTGACTGCATCCGCGATCATCGCGATAGGTGGCGATGACCGTCCCGAACTGCACCTCCACCGCGCACAGCGGCAGATCCCGCTCGTATTTCCAGACCTGCTCGCCGGAGCGCGGATCGCGCCCGGTCACGGTCCCGCCATCGGCGGTGACCGCCACCCCGCCCACCACGAGCGACCGCATGGCGGCCCCGTCGGCCTGCTGCCAAAGCTCCTTGACCTGAGCCGGAATCGCCCCACCCGCACTCGGTGCGGGCAGATCCGTGGTGGCCGTGGTCGAGTGCGTACCCCGCACCCCACTGGTCAGCGCGACGACCGCTATCACGATCGCCACCAGAGCGGCGATCGCGACAGCGGTGAGAATATCGGCGCGTGTCCGCCGCTCGGGTGCGAGCACGACAGCGAGACTAGCCGATCCACCCGACCACGCCGAGGCCCCGACCCCCGACCACGCGGTCGGAGGCATCGGCCATCCGGCACCGTGCGCCGCAACCGTTGTCGTGATCGCCGCCGGAGCGGCGATCACGACAGAGCGGTGGGGTGATCGGAGGGATTACGCGGATGCCACGACCGCGTCGGCCACCGGGTCGGCGGCGTCGGCCTTGCGGCGGGTTCGCTTGGCCGGGGCGGCCTCGTCGGCGTCGGCGGAACCGTTTGCGGCGGTGGACTTGCCGCCGACGGTGGCCTTGGTCGCCTTGCGGACGCGCTTCTTCGGAGCGGGCTGGTCGGCGTCCGCCTCGCTCGCGCCGTTGACGGCCTCCGTGGTGGCGGCCGCCTTCCGGGTGCGCTTGCGGGCGGGGGGCTTGGAAGCCTCGGCGGAGTCGGCCACGGCCTCGGCACCCACAGTGCTCACGGCCTCGCCACCCTCGGTGGCCGCGGTCGCGGACTTCGTGGCGCGCTTGCGGGTCGACTTCTTCGGGGCCTCCTCCGCGGCGGCCTCGGCACCCGCCGTGCTCGCGGCCTTGGTGGCGCGCTTGCGCGGGGCCTTCAGCACCGGCTCGGGCGAATCACCTTCGGCGGCAGCCGATTCGACCGGAGTCGACTCGGCGTCCACGGCCTTGGCGGTGTCGCTCGCGGCCGCCTTGGTGGTCTTGCGGGTGCGCTTGCGCGGGGCTTCCTCCGCGACCGCCGCGGCGGTCACCTCGGCCGCCTCGGCGGTGGTCGTCGCGGTCGAATCCGCAACGGCCGGAGTGGATTCCGCCGCCTTGCCGCTTCGGCGGGTCCGCTTGCGCGGGGCCTCGGCGGTCGCGTCGCCGACCTCGGCGACCGGGGTGGGCTCGGCCTGGGCCGTGCCATTCACCGCCGGGGCCGTGCCATTCGCGGTGGCGTCCGAGAACAGCACCCCGGGGGCGATGGTCTGCTGGGCCTGCGGCGCGTCGGCCTGCGCGGCATCGGTCCGCGGCGCGGATTCGCTGGAACCCTTGCCGCGGCGGGTGCGGGTGCGGTTGCGGGTGCGGCGGCCGGTGCCCTCGGACTCCGTCGCGCCGCTGTCATTGTCGGAAACCTCTGCGGGGGCGTCGGTTTCGGACTCGGACGCGGTGGCGGCGGTGGCCTCGACCGGGGTGTTGCCACCCTTGCCGCGGCGCCGGCGGCGACGGCGGCGGCCGGACTTCTCCGGATCACCGGCGGCCGAATCGCCCTCGGCGGCAACGGTTTCGGCGGTGGTCTCCACCGTGGTGGCCTCGCCCTCGACCGCCTTGCCGCCGCGGGTGCGGCGACGGTTGCGGCTGCGCGGGGAGCGGGACTCGCGCTCGACGACGACCGCGTCCTCGTCGCGCTCGGGCTTGCGCTTGCGGATGACGCCGGTGACGCCCTCCGGAATGCCGAGTTCCTCGTACAGGTGCGGGGAACGCGAGTAGGTCTCCACCGGTTCCGGGATGCCGAGTTCGAGGGCCTTGTCGATGGAGGCCCAGCGGTGCAGCTCGTCCCAGTCGACCAGGGTGACCGCGACGCCGGTCTTGCCCGCGCGACCGGTGCGGCCGATGCGGTGCACGTAGGTCTTCTCGTCCTCGGGGCACTGGTAGTTGACGACGTGGGTGACGTCGTCGATGTCGATGCCGCGGGCGGCCACGTCGGTGGCGACCAGCACGTCGATCTTGCCCTCGCGGAACTTCTTGAGCGCCTTCTCGCGGGCGATCTGCCCGAGGTCGCCGTGCACCGCGCCGACGGCGAAGCCGCGCTCGGCCAGATCGTCGGCGATCTTTTGTGCGGTGCGCTTGGTGCGCGCGAAAATCATTGTCGCGCCACGGGTCTCGGCCTGCAGGATGCGCGAGAGCAGTTCGGTCTTGTCCAGCGCGTGCGCGCGGTAGACGAACTGCGCGATGCGGTCGTGCACCGCGGACTCGTGGTGCTCCTCGGCGCGAATGTGGGTCGGCCGGTTCAGGAAGGTGCGGGCCAGGGTGATGATCGGGCCCGGCATGGTGGCCGAGAACAGCATGGTCTGGCGCTGCTCGGGAACCATGGTGAGGATGCGCTCGATATCGGGCAGGAAGCCCAGGTCGAGCATCTCGTCGGCCTCGTCGAGCACCAGCACCTGGACCTTGCCCAGGATCAGATGATTCTGCTGGGCCAGATCCAGCAGGCGGCCGGGCGTGCCGACGACCACGTCGACGCCGGAGCGCAGCGCCGCGATCTGCGAGTCGTAGGGACGGCCGCCGTAGATGGCGTGGACCCGCACCTTGGTGCCGGTCTCGTCCTTCAGGTACTTGCTGGCGTTCTCCAGGTCCGACGTGACCTGCATGCACAGCTCGCGCGTCGGCACGATGATCAGTGCCCGCGGCGTGCCGTCCAGGATCATGGTGCCGGAATCGGCGGTGGCGATGCGGTGCAGGAGCGGCACACCGAAGCCGAACGTCTTGCCCATACCGGTGCGGGCCTGGCCGATGAGATCCTCACCGGCCAGCGCGAGCGGCAGGGTGAGTTCCTGAATGGCGAAGGTTCGTTCGATGCCGATCTCGGCGAGGGCCCGGACGATTTCCGGCCGTGCGCCCAATTCGGCGAAAGAGGGAGCGAGGTGGGTGTCGTCGAGTTCTGCGGTCAGCAGTGTGTCGGCCACGCCGGGTTCCTGCTCTACGGTGATCTTGCTCAGGTTCTTGCCTTTCCTCGATATCGCGTCTCGCGCGCACGAGGCGTGGGGCGGACCCGGACGGTCCGCGACGACCACTTGATCCGAGTTCTCGCCGCTGCTGGGATGCCTCTCCGGTGGATGGGCGTCGACCTGGCGCGGCGGTGCAGTGCTGCGGATCGGAGTGCGCGCACATTTTCCTGGACTACGGGCATGAATTTCCGCCGTCCGCGGAGATTGTAGCGTGATACGGCCTTCGCCCTGATTTCCGGCACCGCTAATGTGTGGCGTTATTGCGCTGGTAGGCGCGCTTATCGGTGGTGAAAGCGGCGCTCGCGCCGGGTTTCGCATTGTCGTTAATGACTGTGGCGCACCATAATTCGTCCGGGGGCGACCACGCGGACCGCACGGCGAGCAGTTGAGTTGCTCACATGTGTGATACATCGTGTACCACTATCTGCGAAGGTATTCGCGTGAGTTTGGCAGACACCGTGACAACCGCCGCGCAGAACCTGTGGGCACTGACCTTCGGCGACGGCATCGAGGCGCCCGAACGGACCCCGTCGACGGTGCTGTTCGACGCACCCCATCGCGAACTCCGCCGCTACGACGGCGCGGGCGCCGAGGATCCGGCCGTGCTGCTGGTGCCGCCGCTGGCCGCGCCCGCCTTCTGCTTCGACCTGCGCCCCGATCAGAGCCTCGCGCGCTTCCTGCTGGAGTCCGGCCGCGCGCCCTACCTGGTCGACTACGGCGACATCACCTTCGACGACCGCCACATGGGCTTCGAGGCCTGGATCGACGACATCCTGCCCGAGGCGATTCGCCAGGTCTCCGCCGATCGCGGCGGCCGCCCGGTGGATCTGGTGGGCTGGTCCATCGGCGGCACCCTGGCCCTGCTGACCGCCGCGGCCGACCAGACCCTGCCCATTCGCTCGGTGACCGCGGTCGGCGCACCGCTGAGCTACGACCACATGGTCGGCGCGCGCGAATTGCGTACCCTGGCCCGGATCGACGGCGGCCGCACCGCGACCGCCGCCATTCGCGCCGTGGGCGGGGTCTCCTCGCGGCTGACCCGCATCGCGTACCGGGCCACCGCCTGGGATCGAGAACTCAAGCGCCCCTTCTTCATCGCCAGCAATCTCACCGATACCGCGACGCTGGCCCGAATGGAGACCATCGACCGGTTCCAGAACGCGCTGCCGGGTTATCCGGGGCGGTTCTACAACCAGCTGTGGGGCCGTTTCATTCTCAACAACGACATCGGTAAAGGTGTTGTGCGCCTTGGTGATCGAGAGATCGCGCTGGCCGACATCACCCAGCCGGTGCTGCTGGTCGGCGGCCCGAACGACGCCATCACCGCGGCCGCCGCGGTCGAGCACGGCACCACGACGCTGACCGGGTCGGCGGAGGTGCGGTACGAGACCGCACCCGGTTCTCACCTCGGCATTCTCATCGCCCGCGACACCACGTGGACGTATCTGGACAAGTTCCTGCGCGACCTGTCCTGATCAGGCGTTCGGGTACGGCCGCAGTGCGCGCCACGACTCCTGATTCAGCCGTCCCACACTGTATTTCGGGATCAGGACATCGACGATCTCGCGCGCGATGAGCTCGTAGACGGCCTGCGTCGGGTGCGCGAGATCGCTGGTGGTGAGCGCGCGGCGAATGGCGCGCGGCGTCGTATCGGTCATGCCGAGATACGGCACCGGGCCGTGATCCTGGGCCAGCGGCGTGAGCTCGAACGCCTCCGTGTGGTCCGAAACATGCTGCATGAACTGCGACATCGGCACGAAGGTGATATTGCCCGGGTTCGCGCCGGGGCCGTCCTTCTCGCCGGTGCCCGGCGGCGGCCAGTGCGCGGCCAGATACTGCAGCGCGTCGTTGAACTTGGCGACGTTCTTCACCAACTGCTCGACCGAGGCCTCGCCCTTGTCGATCGCCTTGTCCTGGTAGCGAACCGAGACCATCGGACTCGGCAGATCGATGAGCAGGAAGTGCTCCAGGGCCGGGTTGGTCGGCAGCGAGTTGGGGATCAGATTCACCAGCGACCGGATATCGCGAATCATCGGCCCGATTCCGGTGCCGGGTTTCTCGGTGGTGGCGTCGGGCACCGGTCGGGCGGCGGTGACGAGATCGTTGAGCCCGATCCAGATGATGTGCAGCGTCGGCCCGGGGTACTGGTCCTGGGCGAGTCCGCGGGCGGCGGGCGGGGGAGCGGCCTGCATCGCGCGGCGCGCGGCGATGTACTTGTCGACCTGGGCGCGCAAATGCCCGAGCGCGCCGCCCTTGTCGGCGGTGTCGTCGGCCGCGACCGCGCCGCCCTCGGCGTAGTTGGCGTAGCGCACGGGGAACGGCAGCGCGTTGACGGTGGTGCCCAGCACGAGGGAATCGGTGGTGAGCTTGCGGTGGGGCGCGGTGGCGTCCTCGGTCTCCTTCTTGTTGGCCCGGATCAGCGGTTGGCCGCCGATCCATTCGACGAGGAAGTCGGTCCAGTTCTTGCCGTCGCTGTAGCGGCCGACCTCATTGGTGCGCATCATTCCGGCGGCGCGGGCGAACATGCCCGCGGGCGCTTCGCGTTTGATGCCGATGTCGGAGAGGGAATCACCGAGGATGACGAGGTTCTGAATTGCGGTGGGCATGGCGAACTCCGCGGGATGCTCCCCACCGGTCCTCCGCCAGCGCGGCGCGCTGACTGTGCACAGCGACCGGTAGGTTTGTGAATAGTTAAGTGGCACAAGGCCATTCGAGCTTTTCGAGCGTACGACTGATGACATGTCCCCGACTGCCGAATGCGCGTCATTTTCTGCCGCTAGGGTGGGGTCCCATGGGAGCCCCTTTCGCAGCGTCCGCCGACGGCCGCATCTCCGCTGAACACCCCGGCGTCACCGATCTGTTCGCCGTGCTGGCCTACGGCGAAATCTCCGCCTTCTATCGGCTCGCCGAGGAGGCCAAGCTCTCGCCCACGCTGCGCGGCCGGGTGGCCGTCGCCAAGATGGCGGGCAACGAGATGGAGCATTTCCAGACCCTCGAGCGGGCGCTGGCCGATCGCGGTGTGGACGTCTTCGACGCCATGGCCCCGTTCGTGCGCGCCCTGGACGCCTATCACGCCTCCACCGACCCCTCCGCCTGGCTGGAGTCGATGGTGAAGTTCTATGTCGGCGACGGCATCGCCGCCGACTTCTACACCGAGATCGCCGGTGCCCTGCCTCCCGAGGTCGCCGACGTGGTGCGCGATGTGCTGGCCGAGACCAGCCACTCCGAGTTCGTGATCGAGGAGGTGCGGACCGCGGTCGCGCAGAACCGTTCCGAGCGCGACCGACTGGCGCTGTGGGGCCGCCGCCTGCTCGGTGAGGCCATCACCCAGGCGCAGTACGTCATGGCCCAGCGCGACGAGCTCACCGAGCTGGTGCTCACCGCCACCGGCGACCTGAACGGCATCGCGACCCTGTTCGAGCACATGCAGAACTCCCACGCCGAACGCATGCGGGTCCTCGGCCTGGCGTGATCACGCTGTTCGCTGACAGCGCAGGACGTAGCGGTCGGGGCTCGACGCGGCTGCATTAGCCTGATCGAGACAGCACAGGACTCTAGGTTCGGAGGTTGGCCGTGGAGGTCAAGATCGGCATTTCGGATAGCCCGCGTGAGCTCGTCATCAACAGCTCGCAGACCCCCGCCGAGGTCGAAGCCCTCGTCACCGGTGCGCTGCAGGGTGAGGGTGGCGTCGTGGCGCTGACCGACGAGAAGGGGCGCAAGTTCCTGATTCAGGCGTCCAAGGTCGCCTACGTCGAGATCGGCACTCCGTCCTCGGGCCGCGTCGGCTTCGCCGCCGTCTGAGCCTTACCAATCTTCGGACGAAAGAAATTGCCCCGCCGAGCAACTCGGCGGGGCAATTTCTTTTGCAGTTCTTGGGGTTTCAGGGGTACCCCTGAGAGCCTCGAGAGTTGAGAGAATTTATCTCTCAATCGATCGGGTGCAGCGGCACATGCTTCAACCCACCCCAGCAGAGCGCGACGGTGGTGTCGACGGCGTCGTCCTTGGGAATCGGGCGATCTGCCTCGAGCCAGTACCGCGCGCTGAGCTGGCTCGCGCCGACCAGTCCGACGGCGAGCACGCGGGCGCGGTAGGGGTCCAGGCCGGAATCGTGTGCGACCAGGTCGAAGACCGCGTCCACGCACGCCTCGGTGGCCTGCTCGACGCGGCGTTGCACCTGCGGCTCATTGGTCAGATCGGATTCGAAAACCAGTCGGAAGCCCTGGGTTTCGTGATCGACGAAGTCGAAGTACGCCTGCACGGCGGCGCGCACGCGCTGCTTGTTGTCGGTGGTCGAGCGCAGCGCCTGGCGCACACTCGACACCAGCGCGTCGACATAGTTCTGCAGCACCGCCAGATACAGCTCGAGCTTGCTCGAGAAGTGCTGGTAGAGCACGGGTTTGCTCACTCCGGCACACTGCGAGATCTCGTCCATGCCCGCGGCGTGATAGCCGCGTTGGACGAAGACCTCGCTGGCTGCGGCGAGTAGCTGCGCCCGGCGCGCCTCGCGAGGCAGGCGGGTGCCGCGCTTGCTCGTCGCCTCGGATGACATGCGGTGCGAAGTCATCCGGTCCACGAGGTCAGTCATTTCCGATCTCCCAGTTGATTCCCGGCGGGAAGGATGTCCACCGGGCGGTATCCACCGAACGATACTCGCTCGGGGGGCCGGTGCCGATCCAGGTTCCGAATATTGTGGCGTCGATTATGCGAGGCCGATCACAACTGTGTAGCACATGTTCCGATTTGTGAGATCTGCCGCATTCACGTGAGATATCTCGCAGCAATAGCAGCGCCCGTGCGGGCGCCCGAGTGCTCGGCGTCGCGCTGTGAGAGTCTGTCAGACGTGACCGACCATGGGGGCAGCAATTCCGGCGGGCGCGATTCACGCCGCCCCGTGGGGGCCGGTGTGCCGCGAGCAGCCGGAACCAAGCGACGGGGAAGACCCAGCGGGCCGATCTACGATCCGCTCGGTTTGTACTCCGACACTGACGCATCGCAGACCGGCCCGTCGGTATCGCCGCATCAGCCGCTGCGAGCCCGCTGGGACCCCACCGCCCCGCCCGCCGACGGACCCAATCGGGAACGCCCCGACCGCGAGACCAAGAAGCAGAGCCGACTCGGCCGCTTCGTCAACACCTACGGTTGGCGCGCCTACGCCCTGCCCGTCCTGCTGGTGATCACCGTCGTCGTCTCCGTGGACGCGGTGCGGCACACCGGCGACAGCACCGCCGGACTCCCCGGCTTCGGCCGCCTCAGCGAGCACGGCGACAAGCCCAGCGGCATTCTCGGCGGGCCCAAGGGGGACGGAAAGTACGCCCTGGACCTGCCTTCGGGCGCGGTGCCCGCGGGCGGCCCGTACACCGACACCGGCAAGGGCACCTGGCATGTGGTGCCGGGCACGACCGGGCAGGTGGGCACCGGCTCCGACCATGTCTTCAACTACACGGTCGAGATCGAGGACGGGGTGGACACCGCCAGCCTCGGCGGGGACGACGCGATCGGCAAGATGATCGACGCGACGCTGGCGAATCCCAAGTCCTGGACCCATGATCCGCGCTTCGCCTTCCGCCGTATCGACACCGGCAACCCGGACTTCCGCATCTCGCTCACCTCCCGCGACACCACCCGCAAGTCCTGCGGCTTCGAGATTCCCGTCGACTCCTCCTGCTACAACGCCGATCTCGACCGCGTGGTGCTCTCGGAGGTGCGCTGGGTGCGCGGCGCGCTCTCCGACGAGGGCGACGTCGGCTCCTACCGGCAGTACCAGATCAATCACGAAGTCGGCCATGCCATCGGCTACCGCGAACACCAGCCCTGCGAAACCGACGGCGGCCTGGCCCCGGTCATGATGCAGCAGACCTTCGGGATCAAGAACAACGACATCGCGAAGCTCGACCCCGAAGGCGTGGTCCCCATGGACGGCAAGACCTGCCGCTTCAACCCGTGGCCCTACCCGCGCGGCTGACCGCCTACGCCGTGGCGACCGTGACGTCTACGCCGTGGCGACGGTGACCGGCTCGGTCGTCGGTGTGGGCGAACGGCGCTGCCGGACAACGACTCCCAGGCCAGAGGCCGCACCCAGTGCCGCGGCGATCGCGGCGGCGAGGACCGCGGCGCGGAAGCCGTGCTCGACCGCCGTCGTCGTGGTGTATCCGCCGTTGACGGTGAAAACCGCCGAGGCGACCGCGATTCCGAAGCTGCCGCCGAGCTGGCGGGTGGTGTTGTAGATGCCCGAGGCGGTGCCGATGGATTCCGGTCCGACCGTGCTGATGGCGGCGTTCTGAATGGCGGGCATGGCGGCGGAGACGCCAACCCCCGCCACCACCATGGGCGCGATCAGCGCCGCGTACCCGGCTCCGGTTCCGGCGGCCAACGCGATCCAGACGGCGCCCGCCGCCGTGAGCAGCAGACCGCCCACGATCAGCCGACGTTCACCGATCCGGGTCATGCGGGCGCCCGCGATCGGCGCGACCACGAAAAGCGTTGCGGTCCAGGGCAGCAGGCGTAGGCCCGAGCCGAGCGGGCTGTAGGACAGCCCGGCCTGCAGATACTGGGCGAAGAAGAACGCCATGCCGAACAGCGAGGCGGTCATGAGCAGACCGGCCAGATTGGCGGCGCTGAAGCTGCGGTGGGTGAACAGCCGCATGGGAACCATGGGATATGGGGTGCGCAGTTCCCAGCCGACGAAGGCCGCCAGCAGCACGCCGCCGCCGATCGATGTACCGAGAATCTCGGGGCTGCTCCAACCGCTCGTATTGCCCCGCACCAGACCCCACACCAGCCCGAGCACGCCCAGCCCGGACAGCGCCACGCCGAGAATATCGATCTTCGTTGCGGGCCCGGTGCTTTCGGCGGCGAACCGCGCGACCAGCGGGATGAGCACCAGTCCGATCGGCACGTTCAGCCAGAAGATCCACTCCCAGGTCAGCCCCTGCACCACCGCGCCGCCGACGACCGGCCCGCCGAGGATGGCGAGCCCGGTGATCCCGGCGAAGATCCCCATGGCGCGCCCCCGCTGTTCGGGCGGGAACGCCACGGCGACCAGCGTGAACGCGGCGGGCATGATCATGGCTCCGCCGACGCCCTGGATCGCGCGCGCGGCGATCAGCACCCCGATATCGGTGGAAAGCGCGCACGCGGCGGAGGCGAGCGTGAACACCGTCAGCCCGGCGATGAGCAAGCGGCGACGCCCAATACGGTCGCCGACCGTGGAGGCGGTCAGCAGAAACACGGCGAAGGCGAGCGTATAGGCGTTGAAGGTCCATTCGAGCGCCTCGAGCGACGCGCCGAGCTGTTCGCGAATGGTATTGAGCGCGGTGGTCACGACGAGCGCGTCGAGCCCCACCATCAAGGACGCCACCGAAGCAAGCGCGAGCGTCCATCGCTGATGCGTAGTCATGGGAATGTGGCCCTTCCGGGGAATGATCCGACCTGTCGCAGATACGTACTCACCGCCCCGCGAAAACTCATCGCTCCACCACACTCGCCTCTCGGCCACCATCGCGGCCCGCCGCGCGAGCGGCGATCGCTGTCGCCGTGGCTTGCGCTCTCGACTCCAGACATCAAGATCAAGGAGCTTTCGCTGCGGGGATTTGTCCGGTTCGCCGCTGTGGGAGCTCCCTGATCTTGTTTCGGGGGTGGGGGATTGGGGGTGTGGCGGGTGGGGGCGGGGCGTGCTAGCAAGGTGGGATGACCGCTGCCGTGGATGATGTGGTCGCCGGTGCCCAGGCGCATCGGGCGGAGTTGCTTGCCTACTGCTATCGGATGACCGGGTCGATGCACGACGCCGAGGATCTGGTACAGGAGATTCAGGTGCGGGCGTGGCGGGCGGCGGAATCCTTTGATCCGCAGCGGGCTTCGCTGCGCACGTGGCTGTATCGGATCGCCACCAATGTGTGTCTGACGGCGTTGAAGACCGCCCAGCGGCGGGCCATGCCGGTGGATCTGTCACAGCCGAATCCGGTGTACGGGCCGGAGCTGCTCGACAAATCGCCCGAAATTCCTTGGCTGGAGCCGTTTCCGGACGCGCTGCTCGGGGAGGGTGATCCGGCCGCGGTGGTCACGGTGCGCGAGAGCGTCCGCCTGGCATTCGTGGCGGCGCTGCAGCATCTGCCGCCGCTGCAGCGCTCGGTGCTGATCCTGCGGGATGTGTTGGCGCTCAAGGCGACCGAGGTGGCCGAGCTGCTCGACACCAGCACCGCGGCGGTGAACAGCGCGCTGCAGCGTGCGCACGCCCAGCTGTCCGGGCTCGAGTCCGGCCCGGCCGAACTCTCCGATGCCGAGCAGCGCGAGTTCCTGAAGCGCTATGTCGCCGCCTTCGAGGCCATGGATGTGGAGGCGTTGAAGCTCATCCTGCGCGAGGACGTGCTGCTGCAGATGCCGCCGTTCCTGGCCTGGTTCCACGGCCGCGCCGCCGTGGCGGCCTTCATGACCCGGATCTTCGGTCGCGGCGGGGCCTTCCGGCTGGTGTCCACCCGCGCCAATGGCCGTCCGGCCGTGGCCGCCTACCGCCGCTCCGCGGGCGGGGAGGTCTTCGAGGCGGCCAACCTGCACGTCCTCACCCTCGATGCTGACGGCGTCGCCCGCATGGATCTGTTCCACGCACCCGAGCTGTTTCGAATCTTCGGTCTGCCCGCCTGGCTGTGACCCCGCCTGGCTGTGACCCCGGCAGTACGGCCGTGACCGGGCGTCGACGGGCCCCGGTGGCGCTGACCGCCCGGTCTCGTAGGCTGGGGAAGAACGCCACCCGTCCCGGTGTTGCAGCTGTGGCCGCGAAGAAAGCAATGGCCGCGAGTATCCGGCGAATTCGATTGAGGAGTCCGAAGACGTGTCATCGCATCCCTCCCTGCCGCCCCTGGTGGAACCGGCGGCGGAGCTGACCCGGGACGAGGTCGCCCGCTACAGCCGCCATCTGATCATTCCGGATCTCGGGGTGGACGGTCAGAAACGCTTGAAGAACGCGCGCGTGCTGGTGATCGGCGCGGGCGGGCTCGGCTCCCCGGCGCTGCTGTATCTGGCCGCCGCCGGTGTCGGCACGCTGGGCATCGTGGAGTTCGACGAGGTCGACGCCTCCAACCTGCAGCGCCAGATCATCCACGGCGAATCCGATATCGGCCGCTCCAAGGCCGACAGCGCCCGCGACTCGATCCTGGAGATCAACTCCGGAATCACGGTGGAGCTGCACAAGATTCGCCTCGAGCCCGACAATGCCATCGACCTGTTCCGGCAATACGACCTGATCGTCGACGGCACCGACAACTTCGCCACCCGCTACCTGGTCAACGACGCGGCGGTGCTGGCGGGCAAGCCCTACGTGTGGGGTTCCATCTACCGTTTCGAGGGCCAGGTCTCGGTCTTCTGGGAGGACGCCCCGGACGGTCGCGGCATCAACTACCGCGACCTCTACCCCGAGGCCCCGCCGCCGGGCATGGTCCCCTCCTGCGCCGAGGGCGGTGTGCTGGGCGTGCTGTGCGCGTCGATCGGCTCGATCATGGTGACCGAGGCGATCAAGCTCATCACCGGCATCGGCGACCCGCTGCTGGGCCGTCTCATGGTCTACGACGCACTGGACATGAGCTACCGCACCATCAAGCTGCGCCGCGATCCGGAGCGTCAGCCCATCACCGAACTCATCGACTACGACGCCTTCTGCGGCGTGGTCTCCGAGGAGGGCCAGGCCGCCGCCCTCGGCTCCACCGTGACCGCCCGCGAGCTCAAGGACATGCTCGACGCGGGCAAGGATGTCGCCATCATCGACGTCCGCGAACCGGTGGAATGGGACATCGTCCGCATCGAGGGCGCGACCCTGATCCCCAAGGACCGCATCCTCTCCGGCGAGGCCCTGGCCGAGCTGCCGCAGAACACCCCGATCGTGTTGCACTGCAAGACCGGCATCCGTTCCGCGGAAGCCCTCGCGGCCCTCAAGAACGCGGGCTTCTCCGACGCCACTCACCTCCAGGGCGGAATCATCGCCTGGGCCAACCAGGTTGACCCGTCCCTGCCGGTGTACTGAGCGAATAGGGGTCCGGGAGTACGTCTTCCGGACCCCGCACCGGGGTTGTCACCCGCAAAATCACGGGCAACTTATCGACTTCGTTCCAGGTGGTCGGTTATACCGCGTGGCGTCGGTTTTCCGTCTCTTTACGGCGGTACCGTACGCGCGTGACCATGACTGCTGTGGAACCTCCCGAGCATGTGCGCTCGACCTTCGGGTTGCGCGAGGAAGCGCCGGTTCCGCTGGGGAACTGGGACGGTGGCTGGCGGCTCGGCGATGTGGTGCTGAGTCCCGTCACCGATCACGCACGGGCGGCCTGGTCGGCCAAGGTGCGGGAGACGCTCAAGGTCGACGGGTTGCGGTTGGCGCGGCCGGTACGGGCGACCGATGGGCGGTATGTCGTATCCGGTTGGCGCGCGGACACGTATCTCGAAGGGATTCCGGAGCCGCGCCACGATGAGGTCGTCTCGCTTTCGCTGCGACTACACCAGGTGACCGCGCGGCTCGAACGGCCGCGGTTTCTCGCGGCGCAGCCGGTGGCCCCGTGGGTGGATGTGGACGTCTTCGCCGCCGCCGATCGCGCTGCGTGGGAAGCGGTTCCGCTGCGCAGTCTCAAGATGGGCGGCATGCTGCCCGCCACCTCGCCCGACGGCGACCGCAGCCTGACCCTGATCACCCAGCTGTCGACCCTGCGCAAGCCGGTCACCACCCCCGCGCAGCTGGTGCACGGCGACTTGTTCGGAACCGTCCTGTTCTCCGGCAATTTCGCGCCCGGCCTCACCGACCTCACCCCGTACTGGCGACCCGCCCCGTGGGCCGCCGCGGTGATCGTGGTGGACGCCCTGTCCTGGGGCGGAGCCGACGACGGCCTGCTGGAACGCTGGAGCGAACTGCCCGAATGGCCGCAGATGCTGGTGCGCGCGGTCATGTTCCGCCTCGCGGTGCACGCCCTGCACCCGCGCTCGACCCCGGAAGCCTTCCCGGGCCTGTCCCGCACCGCGGACATGATTCGCCTGATGCTGTAGCCCGGTCTCGAAACCAAAAGGCCGCACCGGGCGACGAATCCGGGCGGCCTTTTGGGGTTTCAGGGGTCAACCCCTGAGAGCTTCCGAGAGTTGGTTCGCCCGCTACACGTTGGCGTGGGCCAGCGAGGGCGCGCGGCCGACGGCGAAGGAAGACCGCAGGTAGAACCACCAGCACAGCGCGCCCATGGCGAGGTACGCGACCACGTAACCCCAGAACGCGGGATTCATGCTGTGGTAGTGCGTGTTCGACAGCCGCAGCGCCTGCTGCAGGATCCAGCCGCCCGCCGCGCCGATCGCGCCGATGACACCGATGGCCGCACCCGCCTGCCGCTTGGCCGAGGTCAGCGCCTCGTTGATGTCCTGCCCGGTCTCCGAGGCGTGCCGCCGCGCTTCGGCGGTGAAGATCATCGGAATCATCCGGTAGGTCGACCCGTTGCCGATGCCGCTGAACACGAACAGCAGCAGGAACGAGGCCAGGTACAGCGGGAAGCTCTTGGCGGACAACGACGCCACGATGAGCGCGGTGGCGATGGCCATGCCGCCGAACACGTACAGCGTGATCTTCGCGCCGCTGAGCTTGTCGGCGATCCACCCGCCGAAGGGTCGGCTCATGGACCCGACGAGCGCCCCGAGGAAGGCCAGGTTGCCCAGCGTGCCCATCCAGCCGATCTTGGCCAGGCTCGGGAAGTTGGCCTTGAGCAGCGTCGGGAAGGCGAAGGAGAAGCCGATGAAGGAACCGAAGGTGCCGATGTAGAGGATGGCCATCACCCAGGTGTGGCGGTTGGCCAGCGCCCGCTTGTAGGACGTGCCATCGGATTTCGCGCCGGACAGCGAGTCCATGTAGCGCAGCGCGCCGAACAGCGCGATCAGGATGAACGGAATCCACACCAGCACGGCGAGGGTGATGCCGAAGCGGTAGCCGCCCGGGTTCTTGGCGAAGATGTGGGTGCCCAGAGTGATCAGCAGCGGCACGAACAACTGGGTCTGTGCCACACCGAGATTGCCGCCCGCGGCGTTGATGCCCAGCGCCGCGCCCTTCTTGCCCTCGGGGTAGAAGAAGTTGATATTGGCCATCGAGGAGGAGAAGTTGCCGCCGCCGACACCGGCGAGCGCGGCCAGCACCATGAACACCCACATGGGCGTGCTCGGGTGGTTGATGAAGTACACCAGGCCCAGCGTGGGCACCAGCAGCATGGCGGCGCTGAAGGCGGTGAACGCGCGCCCGCCGAAGCGCGGGATGGCGAAGGTGTAGGGCACCCGCAGTGCCGCGCCGACCAGGGTGGGGGTGGAGGTGAGCAGCAGGGCGTTGTTCACCGCGTCCGGATTCTTCGCGCCGAGGAAGGCGAATCCGGCCGAGCCCATCGCGGTCACGATGCTGGCCCACAGGACCCAGATGCTGAATCCGAGGTTCTCCGCGAATACCGAGAAGATCAGATTCTTTCGCGCGGTTTGTCTACCCCCGTTTTCCCAGAATTCATTGTTGTCGGGTTCCCACCGGTCGATCCACCGTCCGCGTCTCTGATAGGTGAAGGCGGAGTCGGGCGCCTCTACTACGGTTGCCATGAGCAGCTGTCCTCTCGGCTGTCGCGACCGCCCTCATCGTTCGGATCCCGTTCCAGGGGAGCCGTTGCGGTCGCGATCAACCGTAGGAACCGTGTTTTACGCCCGGGTGTTTTTCCGTGACACAGACGGTAATTCGGGCTCACTTTTCGGTGCGGCCCGCGGTGACCTTTCGGTTACTCGCTATTCGTATCAAGTGACCGATATTCGGCCATGAGCGAGTCGAGGAAGCAGTTGGCGGTGCGGGCCGCCCGTTCCGGATCGCCCTCGATCACCGCCTGGACCAGCTCGGCGTGCTCGTCGTGGTAGGTCGCGCCGTCCTGTTCGGAGCGGAAGCGGATCCCGGCCGCGATGACCGGCAGCAGCGAGTCGTAGAACTCCAGGTATACCGCATTGTGGCTGGCGACGACGATGGCGCGGTGGATTTGCACGTCGGCCTCGATGGCGGCGTCGAAGTCGGTGTCCCAGAACCGGGTTCGATCCGCGAGCAGTCGCCGCAGGGTCGCGATGTCGGCGTCGTTGCGGCGGGTGGCGGCCAGGCGGGCCGCGGTGGTGTCGAGGGCCTGCCGTAGCTCGAGCAGATCGCGCTGCTGGGCGTCGGCGAAGTACTCCGACAGGGTGCCGCCGAGGCTGGAGGTGCTGATCACGTAGGTGCCCGAGCCCTGTCTGCGCTCGAGCATGCCCGCGTGAACGAGCGCCTGCACGGCCTCGCGCACGGTATTCCGGCCGGTGCCGGTGAGTTCGGTGAGTTCGGGCTCGGTGGGGATGCGCGAGCCGACGGCCCAACGGCCGGAACGGATTTCGGCACGAAGCTGCTCGGTCACCTGGGCGATGAGGCTCGTGCGCCGGACTGGTTGCACGGGTGACAGCGTACCCTGCCTCACATTCGTTGCATCACATCATCGGGTCATCCTATGATTTCGTGGTGACTGCGACGATCGATGAGACATACGCCCCCGGGAGGGGCCTGACCGAAACCCCGACGACAACGACCGGCCTCCGCGTCACCGATCCGGTCCACCCTGAGCTCTCCAAACGCGCCCTGTTCGAGGGCCGCCTGCTGGTCCTCGTCGCCATCGTCTTCTCCGCTCTCACCCTCCGCGTCGCCGTCACCGCCTTCACCCCGCTCGCCAACCGAATCGGCCAGGACATCGGCTATTCCACCGCGG
The DNA here is from genome assembly GCF_035818515.1 of Nocardia sp. CDC153. Classification (NCBI taxonomy): domain Bacteria; kingdom Bacillati; phylum Actinomycetota; class Actinomycetes; order Mycobacteriales; family Nocardiaceae; genus Nocardia; species Nocardia sp. CDC153. Next base: position 1,040,345 of record NZ_JAYKYU010000001.1, read on the forward strand.
TGGTGGGCGTGTTCGGCATGCTGCCGACCGCCATGTTCGCGCTCGGCGGGCTGCTGACCCCGATCCTGTCCCGCCGCCTCGGCCTGGAGCTGACCGCGCTGGTGGCCATGCTCATGACCGCCGTCGGCTCGGCGATCCGCGCGATCGTGCCCGATACCTGGGAGCTGCTGGCCTTCTCGGCGCTGGCACTGGCCGGTATGGGCGTCGGCAATATCGTCATCCCGCCCTTGGTGAAGCGGTACTTCTCGGACCGTCTGGCGCTGTTGAGCTCGGTTTACATCGTGATGGTGCAGCTGGGCACGGTCGTGCCCGCGCTGATCACGGTGCCGGTCGCCGACGCGCACGGCTGGCGGCTCTCGCTGGGCATGTGGGCGGCGCTGTCGCTGGCCGCCGCGCTGCCGTGGATCGGCGTGCTGCGGGTGCGCCGCGCGCACGCGGTGGCCGACACCACCGAAATGCCCTCGGACACAGTCGAATCCACCGGCAAGGTGTGGCGCTCGCCGCTGGCCTGGGGCATGGCCTTCATGTTCGGCATGACCTCGCTGATCACCTATTCGCTGTTCACCTGGATGCCGACGATCTTCGCCGACGCCGGTGCGAGTGCGGCTTTCGGCGGCAGCATGGTCGGCATCTTCGCGCTGATCGGTCTGGTGGCCGCGCTGGGCGCGCCGATCGTGGTGGGGCGCATGGCCAATCCGTTCCCGGTGATCATCGGCTGCGCGGTGTTCTTCTTCATCGGCTTCGCCGGGCTGCTGTTCGCGCCCATGGCCGCGCCGCTGGTGTGGGTGCTGGCATTGGGCCTGGGCCCCTCGACGTTCCCGATGGCCCTGACGCTGATCAATCTGCGCACCCGCACGGGTGCCGGTTCGGCCGCGCTGTCCGGGTTCACCCAGGGCGTCGGCTACTCGGTGGCGTGCACGGGTCCGCTGGTCTTCGGCGCGCTGCACACCATGACCGGCGGTTGGGTGGCCCCCTTCGGCTTCCTGGTGCTCGCGGTCGTCGTGCTGATGGTCGGCGGCTGGTTGGCGTGCAAGCCGCAGATGCTGGAAGACACCTGGAACTAGCGGTTCTCCGCGATTCGAAGTAATTTCACTGTTCGAGTTGCCGGGTCGTGAGGTTGGGGCGATGCTGTCACTTCTCACGCCCGGCATTCCTATTTCGTGAGCAACCGTTGATTTAACGGCAATTCCGCGCAGCATCGTCGCAATACCGGTTTCCTACCTTGGGGTCCATCCAGATTTCAGGAGGGCCTCTTGTTGAAGACGCTGACCCGCAAGCGCGACATCGAGCATTGGGATGCCGAGGATGTCGAGGCTTGGGAAGCCGGTGGTAAGGACATCGCGCGCCGCAATCTGATCTGGTCGGTCTTCGCCGAGCACATCGGGTTCTCGGTGTGGTCGATCTGGTCGGTCATGGTGCTGTTCATGCCGCAGAACGTCTTCCACATCGACGCGGCCGGGAAGTTCTTCCTGGGCGCGGTCCCGACCCTGGTCGGCGGCATCGCGCGGATTCCCTACACCGTGCTGACCGCGAAGTTCGGCGGCCGCAACTGGACGATCGTGAGCGCGCTGCTGCTGCTCGTTCCCACGCTGCTGGCGCTGTACTTCATCAACCGGCCGGGCACCTCCTACCCGACGTTCCTGGTCGTGGCGGCCTTCGCGGGCCTGGGCGGCGGCAACTTCTCCTCGTCGATGTCGAATATCAACGTCTTCTACCCTCAGCGGCTCAAGGGCTGGGCGCTGGGCATCAACGCGGGCGGCGGCAATATCGGCGTGCCGGTCGTGCAGCTGATCGGGCTGGCGGTGATCGCGACCCTCGGCAACGCCTACGGCAATGCCTCGGTGGTGTGCGCGGTCTACCTGGTGCTGATCGCGGTCGCGGCCATCGGCGCGGCGCTGTACATGGACAATGTCCGCAATCAGCAGGCCGATCTGTCCTACATGATCAAGGCGCTGAAGGTGCCGCAGTCGTGGGCGATCGCGTTCCTCTACATCGGCACGTTCGGTTCGTTCATCGGCTACAGCTTCGCGTTCGGTCAGGTCCTGCAGATCAGCTTCAAGGCCGGTGGCGAGAGCGTTCCCGCCGCCACCCTGCACGCCGCGCAGATCGCCTTCATCGGCCCGCTGCTGGGTTCGCTGGCCCGCCCGTACGGCGGCAAGTGGGCCGACCGCCTCGGCGGCAGCAAGGTCACGCTCGACACCTTCGTGGCCATGACCGCGGCGGCCGTGCTGGTCGCGGTGTCGTCCACCATGGGCGATCACGCCGGGTACCCGAAGGGCGGCGTGCTGGTGGCCATGATCGTCGGGTTCACCGCGCTGTTCGTCATCTCCGGCATCGGCAACGGTGCGGTCACCAAGATCATCCCGTCGGTGTTCGAGGCCAAATCACGTGGTATTGCGGGTGATTCGAAAGACAAGGCGGCCTGGGCGCGCAATACCTCGGGTGCCCTGATCGGTTTCGTGGGCGCGATCGGTGCGCTCGGCGGGGTCGGAATCAACCTGGTGCTGCGTTCCTCCTACGCCTCCACCAAGTCCGCGACCACGGCTTTCTGGGTCTTCATGGCCTTCTACATCCTCTGCGCGGCCGTCTGCTGGGCGGTGTTCCTGCGCCGTCCGAGCTCGCGCTCGGCGACCGCCGAGGGCACCGACACCGACGAGGCATTCGTCATCGTCGAAGCCGAGGCCTTGGTGCTGCGGGCCGAGAGCGAAAGCCTGGATTCCGTGGACATCTCGTCGGCGCGAGCCTGACTCGATCACTGTGAAAGGGACCGTCATGACCCACAGCATCGAACGCAAGACCGTCGTCGTGATCGGCCACGGCATGGTCGGCCACCGCTTCGTCGAGGCGCTGCGCTCCCGGGACGAGGCCGGGACCTGGCAGGTCGTCGTGCTCAGCGAGGAGAAGCTGGCCGCCTACGACCGCGTCGGCCTGTCCTCCTACGTCGGCGCCTGGGAGGCGTCGGCGCTGGCGCTACCCGGCAACGACTACGCGGGCGACACCCTCGTCGACGTCCGCCTGGGCGTGAAGGCCGACGCCATCGACCCGACCGCCCGCAAGGTCACCACCTCCACCGGCGAGGTGATCGGTTACGACGCACTGGTTCTCGCCACCGGCTCCTACGCCTTCGTGCCGCCGGTGCCGGGCCACGACGCGCAGGGCTGCTTCGTCTACCGCACCCTCGAGGACCTCGACGGCATTCGGGCCGCGGCCGAGGCGGCCGGTCCGGGTGCGGTCGGCATCGTGGTCGGCGGCGGTCTGCTGGGGCTGGAGGCGGCCAACGCGCTGCGTCTGCTGGGCATGACGCCGCACGTGGTCGAGTTCAACAGGTGGCTGATGCCCGCCCAGGTCGACGAGGGCGGCGGCGCGATCCTGGAGAAGCTGGTCACCGAGCTGGGTCTGGCCGTGCACACCGGTGTCGGCACCTCGGCCATCGAAACCGTCGAGGGCGCACCGCTGTCCGAGCGGCTCAAGGTCAGCTTCTCCGACGGCAGCGAAATCCGTTCCGCCCTGGTGGTTTTCGCCGCCGGTGTGCGGCCCCGCGACGAGATCGCCCGTGGCGCGGGCCTCGACGTCGGCGAGCGCGGCGGTGTGCTCACCGACCTGAGCCTGCGAACCTCGGACCCGAACATCTACGCCATCGGTGAGGTCGCCGCCATCGAGGGCGTCTGCTACGGCCTGGTCGCCCCCGGCTACAGCACCGCCGAGGTGGTCGCGGACCGACTGCTCGGCGGCGCGGGCGAATTCCCGGGCGCGGACCTGTCGACCAAGCTGAAGCTGCTCGGTGTGGACGTGGCGTCCTTCGGTGATGCGCACGGCCGCACCGAGGGCGCGCTGTCGGTGGTGCTGCACGATGCCGCCAAGGGCACCTACGCCAAACTCGTCGTCTCCGATGACGCGCAGACCCTGCTGGGCGGCATCCTGGTCGGCGACGCCACCCAGTACTCGGCGCTGCGTCCGCTGGTGGGCCGTCCGCTGCCCGCCGATCCGGCCGCGCTGATCTCCCCGGCCGGTGCGGAACTGGGCGCGGACGCGCTGCCCGACGACGCGCAGATCTGCTCGTGCAACAACGTCTCCAAGGGCTCGATCTGCGGCGCGATCGCCGACGGGGCCTGCGATGTGCCCGCCATCAAGAGCTGCACCAGTGCCGGAACCTCCTGCGGCGGTTGCGTTCCCATGCTCAAGAAGCTGCTCGAGCAGTCGGGTGTGGAGGTCTCCAAGTCGCTGTGCGAGCACTTCACGCAGTCGCGCGCCGAGCTGTTCCACATCGTCCAGTCGACCGGCATCCGCACCTTCTCGGGTCTGATCGCCAAGTACGGCAAGGGTTCCGGCTGCGATATCTGCAAGCCGACCGTGGCCTCCATCCTGGCCTCCACCTCGAGCGATCACATTCTCGACGGCGAGCAGGCCGCGCTGCAGGACACCAACGACCACTTCCTGGCCAACCTGCAGAAGAACGGCACCTACTCGGTGGTCCCGCGCATGCCCGGCGGTGAGGTGACCGCCGAGCAGCTCATCACCATCGGTGAGGTGGCCAAGGAGTTCGGCCTGTACGTGAAGGTCACCGGCGGCCAGCGCATCGACCTGTTCGGCGCGCGCGTCGAGCAGCTGCCGCTGATCTGGAAGCGCCTGGTCGACGCGGGCATGGAATCCGGCCACGCGTACGGCAAGTCGCTGCGCACGGTGAAGTCCTGCGTCGGCTCCACCTGGTGCCGCTACGGCCAGCAGGATTCGGTCGGCATGGCCGTGCTGCTCGAAAAGCGTTACCGCGGTTTGCGTTCCCCGCACAAGCTGAAGCTGGCGGTCTCGGGGTGCGCCCGCGAGTGCGCCGAGGCGCGCGGCAAGGACGTCGGCGTGATCGCCACCGAGCACGGCTGGAACCTGTACGTGGGCGGCAATGGCGGTCTGTCGCCGAAGCACGCGGTGCTGCTGGCCGGGGACCTCGACGACGAGACACTCATCCGCTACATCGACCGCTACCTCATGTTCTACATCCGCACCGCGGACCGCCTGCAGCGCACCGCGCCCTGGCAGGAGGCCCTCGAGGGCGGCATCGACTACCTCAAGCAGGTCGTCTGCGAGGACAGCCTGGGCATTGCCGCCGATCTGGAGGCCGCGATGGCCAAGCACGTCGAGGGCTACCGGGACGAGTGGGCCGCGGTGCTCGAGGACGAGGGCAAGCTCTCGCGCTTCGTGTCCTTCGTCAACGCCCCCGACCAGGCCGATCCGACCATCGGATTCGACGACAGCGGTGAGCGCAAGGTGCCGGTGCTGCTCGGAATTCCGGACATTCCTGTGGGGTCTGCCCAGGTCACAGAAGCCGCCACGAGCGGGAAATGACTGCTTAACCGCTTGGAAACAGGACGTCGGTACCAATAGGTAGGGCGTTCGGAGGAGAGTTACCGATGACCGTGATCGACACACCCGGCACCGCAGTGACCACCACTGGTTGGACGCAGGCCTGCCGACTGGACTATCTGATTCCCGGCCGCGGCGTGGCGGTGCTGTTGAAGGGTGGCCGCCAGGCGGCCCTGTTCCTCACCGAGGGCGCGACGCTGTTCGCCGTCGGCAATATCGATCCGTTCGGTCGGGCGGCGGTCATGTCGCGCGGCCTGGTCGGTGACCGCGGTGGCGTTCCGGTGGTGGCCTCGCCGCTGCTCAAGCAGGCGTTCTCGCTCCTCGACGGGCACTGCCTCGACGACGACTCGATCTCGTTGCCGGTGTACGCGGTCCGGGTCGTGGACGGTGTGGTCTCGGTGTCCAACGACCCCGTGCGGTTCGTCGGTGGTACCGCATGACCGAGGTCGACGGCGGTACCCCGCTCGCTGGATTCACGGTCGGCATCACCGCCGCCCGGCGCGCCGATGAGCTCGGCACCCTGCTCGCCCGCCGGGGCGCGAATGTGGTGTCCGCACCGGCCATTCGCATCATTCCGCTGGCCGACGACACCGAGCTGGAGCGCGTGACGCGGCAGCTGGTCGCCGACCCGCCGCAGATCGCGGTGGCCACCACCGGAATCGGCTTCCGCGGCTGGATGGAGGCCGCGGAGGGTTGGGGTCTGGCCGAGGAGCTGCGCTCCACGCTGGGCTCCACCCGTATGCTGGCCCGCGGCCCCAAGGCCAAGGGCGCGATTCGCGCGGCGGAGCTGCGCGAAGAATGGTCTCCCGCTTCGGAATCCAGTGCCGAGGTGCTGGATCACCTACTGGCCCAAGGGGTCGAGGGCGTGCGCATCGCGGTGCAGCTGCACGGCGCGACCACCGAGTGGGAGCCGGTGCCGGACTTCTGCGAGGTGCTGCGCATGGCCGGGGCCGACGTGGTCCCGGTCCCGGTCTACCGGTGGATTCCGCCGGACGACCGCACCCCCATGGATCGCCTCATCGAGGGCATCGTCACCGCCGGACTGGACTGCGTGACCTTCACCAGCGCCCCGGCCGTGGCCTCACTTCTCATGCGCGCCAAGGAAACCGGGCTGCTGGAGGCGGTCCTGCACGCCTTCCGCACCCGCGTCCTGCCCGCCTGCGTCGGCCCGATCACCGCCGCCCCGCTCGAGGAGCTCGGCGTCACCACGTCCATGCCCGGCCGCGCCCGCCTGGGCGCGCTGGCCCGCCACGTCGCCGAGGAACTTCCCCGCCGCGCCAATCGGATTCAGGCGGCCGGTCATATTCTCAGCGTCCGCGGCGGTTGCGTCGTCGTCGACGGCCAGGTCCGCCAATTGGCCCCCGCGCCAATGGCTTTGATGCGCTCCCTGGCTCGCCAGCCCGGCCGCGTCGTGTCCCGCGAGGACCTGCTCGCGGCCCTCCCCGGCGGTGGCGACGACACCCACGCCGTCGAAACCGCCATCGCCCGCCTGCGTGCGGGCCTCGGCACCCCCAAGGCCATCCAGACCGTCGTCAAGCGCGGCTACCGCCTGGCCCTGGACCCCGCCGAATGCATCGACAACCCCCACCCGGAGCCGCCTGCGCGCCCGGGCTTCCCGCCCCACTCCCAGGGCCTGGGCGTGCGTCGCGAGGTCCCGTCCCCGCGCATCGCCCCGAGTCGCCCGCAACCCGAGGTCCCGCCGTCCGCGGCCCGCCGCCCGGCCACCCCGCCCAACGGCGCACCCCGCCAGGTCGGCCAGCCGGTGAACCCCCTGCGGGCCAACGGATCTCCGGTCACCGGCACCGCCCGCCCGATCGCTTCGCCGCAACCGGCCGCCCCGGCTCGACCCGTCCCTATGGCGGGTGTGGCGCGACCGGCTCCGGTCGTGCCCGCGTCCAGCCCGGCCTCGGCGCAGTCGTCGAATCCGCAGCCCGCCAATGGGTCTCCGGTGAATGGTGTAGTCCGACCGGCGAGTTCGCTCGCGCAGTCGGTCGCGGCATCGCGGCCCGCTCCGGCGGCCGGTGCCACCGCGCGTCCGACTGGCGTGGCGCAGCCGGGAATTCGTCCCGCGCGGGGTGCGTGGTGAGCGCGCCCGCCCTGGTTCTGGTGGCGCACGGCACCAGGAGTGCGCGGGGTGTGGAAATGATCGCCGAACTGGCGGGAGCCGTCCGGCGCGAGTTGAACGCGGTGGCGTTCGCGCGCGCGGCCGGGACACAGACAGGTGCCGGTGCCGATTTCGGGGCCGCATCGGCATCGTTGCGTGAGTTGGCGGTCGCGGTCGACGCCGGTACGGCCATTGGCTCCGCCGGCGCGTCCGTGGTCGCCGCGCCGCGGGTGCGGACCGCGTTCGTGGATGTGCTGGGGCCCTCCCCGGCCGAGGTGTTGCGGGATCTGGATTCGATTCCCGCCGTGGTGGTTCCGGCGTTTCTGGCGTCGGGATACCACGTGTATCAGGATGTGCCGCGAGAGGTGGCCGCGAGTGCCCATGGTGCGGTCGCGGTCACCCAGGCCATGGGTCCGGATCCGGCGCTGGCCGAGGTCATGGCGCTGCGGCTGCGCGCCGCGGGCTGGCGGCCCGGTGACGCGGTGGTGTTCGCCGCCGCCGGTTCCTCGGATTCGCGTGCGCGCCAGGATGTTCAGCGCGCCGCGAACCTGCTCTCCGACCGGATCGGCCTCCCCGCGCATCTGGCCTACATCGCGACCGGCGAGCCCCGGGTGCCGGAGGTCGTGGCGGCGGTGCGGGCCTCTGGCGCGCGCCGGGTCTTCATCGCCTCGTACCTGCTCGCGCACGGCCTGTTCCATCAGCGCCTGCACGAGGCGGGTGCGGACGGCGTGGCCGAGCCGATCGGCGTGCACCCCTCCGTCGTCCGATTGCTGACCGATCGCTACTACACCGCCATCGAGAGCCTGAGCACCGTTCGCGTCGCCTGATTAGGGGATCGATAGGGGATCGAGGGGCGTAATCGCGGATTGCGCCCCTTGACCGGAATCGCCGAATTCCGCTGCCGCTTGGCAATTTTCGTTTTCGCGTGGCAACCTTTACCGCGATTCGGTAAAGACTCGGAGGATTCCACGTGAAGAAGTTTGTCGTCGCCGCACTGATCGCCGGTGGTGTCGCGGGCCCCATGGCCACCGCGGCCGCCGACCTCCCGACCATGCTCGACCCCTGGCAGGCCTGCATCCAGTCGGGTCAGACGGTCGATCAGTGCCAGGCGCTGGTGAACAACACCCAGCCGACCGACACGGGTGCGGGCTTCGGCTACACGGGGTCGGCCGCCTCCCACTCCTGAGGCAACCCGCACGCTGAATTAAACAATTCAATTTCAGATTCCGGGCCGACGCGAATTCGCGTCGGCCCGAGTCGTATCCGGCTGCCGCGCGGCAATAGCCGTCGAGTAGCTATTTGCTCTTCGGGGTCTGCAGCGCCGGGAACCAGATGTCGGTCAACACATTCGCCGCCTCCTCGGCGGAGACGTCGATGGTGCCCTGCATGGCCCAGCGCGTGAAGAACCGTTCCAACTGCGCCACCAGCAGCTCTATCCGCAGCCGCGCTTCCTCCTGCCGATCCGCGGGCCAGCGCGACAGGTACGAGCTCATGACATTGGGCAGCGCCATGATGCCTTCCCGTGCCACCTCACGGAATTCGGGCTCGAGGGTGGTCGCCTCGTCCCAGGCCGGCAGCAGATCCTTGTACTCCTGGAACCAGTCGATGGCCCGCCGCATCCAGGCGGCGAACTCCTCGCGCGAGCCGGTGTCGAGCACGTGGTCGAGATCCTCGTAGAAGTGCTGGACGCTGGGCAGCGTGCCCTGTTCGGCAATGGCGCGCAAGACATCCGGCTTCCCGGTGAAGTGCAGATAGAAGGTGGCGCGGCTGCAGCCGACGGCGGCGGCGATGTCGTCGACGCGGACCGGCGCGTAGCCCTGGGTGGTGAACAGGGTGGTGGCGGCCTCGATGAGCCGATTGCGGGTCTGCCGCTTCTGCTCGTCGCGCAGTGAGGTGCGGCGGGTCGCTTCGGGTTGGTCTACGTCGGATCGGGTCACGCCTGAATAATAGACGCAAGTCGACTCACTAGACACTCTGTCTAGCGAGTGTTAGCGTGTGTGGCACGTCACGTCCGGCAGGGCACTCGACCCGTCGCCGAACCAGGAGAGTGAATTGGCTGCGCTATCTGCCCAGAATCGTGAATTGCCCCGGGTCGCCATCATTGGCGCGGGCCCGTCCGGCATCACCGCCGCGAAACGGCTCGCCGAGTACGGCATCCCCTTCGACTGCTTCGAGGCCTCCGACGAGGTGGGCGGCAACTGGTACTACAAGAACCCGAACGGGATGTCGGCCTGCTATCAGAGCCTGCACATCGACACCTCGAAGTTCCGGCTTCAGTTCGAGGACTTTCCCGCGCCCGAGGAGTGGCCGGACTTTCCGCACCACACGCAGCTGCACCAGTACTTCAAGGACTACGTCGAGCACTTCGGCCTGCGTGATCGAATCCACTTGAACCACAAGGTGATCTCGGCCGAGCGGGACGCCGACGGCCTGTGGGTGGTCGGCACCGATCGGGGCACGACCGAGACCTACGACGCCCTGCTGGTGTGCAACGGCCACCACTGGGATCCCCGCATGCCCGACTATCCGGGCGAATTCAACGGCGTGCTCATGCATTCGCACGCCTACAACGACCCGTTCGACCCGATCGACATGCGCGGCAAGCGCATTGTCGTGGTGGGCATGGGCAATTCGGGCCTGGACATCGCGACCGAGCTGTCGCAGCGCTTCATCGCGTCCAAGTTCTTCCTCTCCGCCCGGCGGGGCGTATGGGTGCTGCCGAAGTACGTCAACGGCCAGGTCGGCGACAAGCGGTCCATGCCCGCGTGGATGCCGCCCAAGCTGGGGCTCAAGCTCAAGCAGCGGTTCGTGGTGAAAAACCGTGGGCACATGGAGGATTACGGCCTGCCCAAGCCCGATCACCTGCCGTTCGAGGCGCATCCCTCGGCCAGCGAGGAGTTCCTGCACCGGGCGGGCTGCGGTGACATCACCTTCAAGCCCGCCATCACCAAACTCGACGGCGACAAGGTGCATTTCGCCGACGGCAGCATCGAGGCCGTGGATGTGGTGTTGTGCGCCACCGGGTATCACATCTCCTTCCCGTTCTTCTCCGATCCGGAACTGCTGCCGGACGAGCGCAATCGGTTCCCGCTGTATCGGCAGATGGTGAAGCCGGGTGTGGACAATCTGTTCTTCCTGGGCCTGGCCCAGCCCATGCCGACGCTGGTGAATTTCGCCGAGCAGCAGTCGAAGCTGGTGGCCGCGTACCTGACCGGCAATTACCGGCTGCCCTCGGAGACGGAGATGAACGAGGCCATCCGGCAGGCCGAGGAGTCGCGGTCGGGGCGGTACTACGACTCGCCGCGGCACACCATTCAGATCGAATTCGAGCCGTACGTGCGCGATCTCCACAAGGAGATGGCGCGGGGCGCGAAGCGCGCCGAGGCGCACGGGTTCGCGTTGCCGGTGCGGCCGCGCGCGGCGGCCAAGGTCTGAAAGGGGTGAACAGATGAGCAACGTCGCTGGATTCTGTTCCGATGAATTCACCGCTGTGCGTTCGGCTTTCACCGAGCAGGTGGAGTCTGGTGCGGAGCTGGGAGCGTCGGTCTGCGTGACCGTGGACGGCGAGCCGGTGGTCGATCTCTGGGGCGGCTACGCCGATCCCGGGCAGACGAGACCGTGGACCGAAGACACCGTGGTGAACACCTTCTCCATCACCAAGACCATGGTCGCCCTGAGCGCCCTGCTGCTGGTCGACCGCGGTGAGCTGGACGTGCGCCAGAAGGTGTCGCACTACTGGCCGGAGTTCGCCGCCAATGGCAAGGCGGATATCGAAGTGCGGCACCTGCTTTCGCACACCTCGGGCGTCTCCAGCTGGGAGGCCCCGATCGTGCTGTCGGACATCTACGACACCGAGGCCGCCGAGAATCGGCTTGCGACACAGGCCCCGTGGTGGGAGCCGGGCACCGCGTCGGCCTACCACGCGCTGAACTACGGCCACCTGATCGGCGGCGTGATCCGCCGGATCACCGGCCGCTCACTGGCCGGCTTCTTCACCGAGGAACTGGCCCGCCCGCTGGACGCCGACTTCCACATCGGCACAGCACCAAAGGATTTCGACCGCATCGCCGATCTGGTGCCGCCGGAGCTGCCCGAGTTCGACCAATCGCTGCTGCCGCAGGACAGCATCATGTTCAAGACCCTGTTCCAGCCGCTGCTGGACTTCGCCGAATGCGGCACCCCCGCCTGGCGGCAGGCGGAATTGGGCGGCATGGGCGGCCACGGCAATGCCCGCTCCATCGCCCGCCTCCAGTCCTTGATCAGCAATGGCGGCGAACTGGCGGGCCGGAAGTTCCTGTCGGACAAGACCATCGAGCTCATCTTCGAGCAGCAGTCCGACGGCGTGGACCTGGCCATCATGGTGCCGCTGCGCTTCGGCATCGGCTACGGCCTGCCGCAGCCCCAGACCGCCCCGCACGTGCCGGACGGCAAGGTCTGCTGGTGGGCCGGTATCGGCGGCTCGATGGTCGTCAACGACCTGGACCACCGGGTCACCTTCGCCTACGCCATGAACCGCATGGAACCGGGCCTGATCGGCTCCCCGCGCGCGGACGCCTACCTGAAGGCCACCTTCGACGCGGTCCGGGGGCGCGCATGATCCGAGCCATCCCAGAAAGTGGTACGGCTGCACCAAACGTTTGCGGTTCGCGCCCGCGCCACCGTGCCCCTGCGGCAAGCTGCGAAGGTTGGCGCATCGACACCCGAGGACTCGACTCATGACCAATGCCATTGATCTCCAGGCGCTCGCCGCGCAGGTCGCCGGGAAGCTGACCGGCCCGGGCGGACCGTTCGAGATGACGGTCGAGCACGTGCTGGGCGCGCCGCTGCCGGTGTTCAAGAACCGCCACCCGAATCTGCTGGAACTGCTCGAAGCCTCCCGCGAGCTGGGCGACCGCGACTACCTGGTCTCCGCGCGCACCCGCTACACCTTCGCCGAGCACTACGCCGCCGCGGGCGCGCTGGCCGCGGCCCTCGCGCAGAAGTACGGCGTCGGCAAGGGCGACCGGGTCGGCATCCTGGCCGCCAACAATCCGGAATGGGTGCTCACCTTCTGGGCGGCGCAGCGGCTGGGCGCGATCCCGGTCGGCTACAACGCCTGGTGGGCCCCGCGCGAGATCGCCTACGGGCTCGAGCACACCGCGCCGAAAGTCGTTGTCGCCGACGCCAAGCGCGCCGCGCTGGCCGCCGAGACCGGCACCGACATCCCCGTGCTCACCATGGCGGACGACCTGCCCGCGCTGATCGCGGAGTTCGCGGGCGGCCATCCGTCCGCCGAACTGACCGAGGACGATCCGGCGATCATCCTCTACACCAGCGGCACCACCGGCCGCCCCAAGGGCGTGGTGCACACCCAGCGGAACCTGGTGGCCGTCGCCGACTACCACCGCTTCATGGACGCCCTCTCCGCCGGTTTCCGGGGTCAGGTGTGGGACGGCTCCCCGGCGGGCCGCCGATATTTGGCCACCATGCCGCTGTTCCACATCGCGAGCCTGCACAACCTGTCGATCCCGCGGCTCACCACCGGTGACGCGGTGGTGTTCCCGTCCTCGGGTGCGTTCGACGCCGAATCGCTGCTGCGGTTGGTCGAGACCGAGCGCGTCACCAACTGGGCCGCCGTGCCGACGCTGGCGAGTCGCATTCTGGCGGTGGATATTTCGCGGTTCGACCTGTCCTCGCTGACCGCGTTCTCGCTGAACTCGGCTCCCGCGTCGCCCGCCCTGGTGCAGCGCCTGCGCGAGCGCTTCCCGGTCGCCCTGCAAGGTCTGACCACCAGCTACGGCTGCACCGAGTCCGGCACCGCCGCGACCGTCGCCACCCCGCCGGAGCTGGCCGCCGACCATGAGACCGTGGGTCGCGCCGTCGTCGGCGTCTCGCTCGAGATCCGCGATCCCGACGGCAAGGTCGTGCCCGACGGCGAGGAGGGCGAGGTCTGCATTCGCAGCCCCTACGTCATGCTCGGCTACTGGAACGACGAGGCCGCCACCAAGGCGTCCATCGACGAGAACCGTTGGCTGCGCACCGGGGATTTCGGCACCTTGCGCGAGGGCAAGCTCTACATCTCCGGCCGCCGGTCGGATCTGATTCTGCGCGGCGGCGAGAACGTCTACCCGCAGGAGATCGAGAACGTCCTCGACGAGCATCCGGCGGTGCGGGAGTCGGCCGTGATCGGCGTCCCGCACGAGGATCTCGGTCAGGAGGTGGCCGCCATCGTCGTTGTCGACCAACCGGATTCGGTGAGCGAGGACGAGCTGCGCGATCACGTGGCCGGGCAGCTGGCCTACTTCAAGGTGCCCGCCCGCTGGCTGGTCACCGCAGAACCCCTGCCGCGCAATGCCACCGGCAAGGTGCTGCGCCGCGCTATTTCACTCGGAGAGTGAATTCCTGTGTACGACACCATTATCAAGAACGGGCGCTGGTTCGACGGGACGGGCGCGCCCTCGGCCATCCGGAATCTCGGCATTCGCGACGGGCGGGTGGCGACGGTCTCGACGACGCCGCTGGACGAAACCGGGTGCGCGCGGGTGATCGACGCGACCGGGCGGTGGGTCATGCCCGGCATGATCGACATCCACACCCACTACGACGTGGAGGTGCTGCTGGACCCGTCGCTGTCGGAGTCCCTGCGGCACGGCGTGACCACACTGCTGCTGGGGTCCTGCTCGCTGTCCACCGTGCATGTGGCGGGCTCGGACGCGGGCGACCTGTTCGGGCGGGTGGAGGCGATTCCGCGCAAGCATGTGGTCGCGGCGGTGGACGGGTTGAAGACCTGGAACAGCGCGCACAGCTATGTGCAGGCTCTCGAATCGCTGCCGCTGGGTCCGAATATCGCCGCCTTCATCGGACATTCGGATATTCGCACGGCGCAGCTGGGTTTGCAGCGCGCCACCGATCCCGATGTCGCGCCGACCGAGTCGGAGCTCACGGCGATGGAGCACAAGCTGCGTGAGGCCCTCGACGCGGGCTTCGTCGGCATGTCCTCGCAGCAGCTGCTGTTCGACAAGCTGGACGGCGAGGTGTGCCGCTCGCGCACCCTGCCCTCGACGTACGCGACCACCAAGGAGCGGCGTCGGCTGAATCGCGTACTGCGCGACCGGAAACGGGCGTTGCAGGGCGGGCCCGACGTGACCCGGCCGCAGAGCCTGGTGGCCATGGCGGTCAGCAGTCTCGGCATTCTGCGGCCGAATCTGAAGGTGAGCCTGCTGTCGGCGGCCGACATCAAGGCCAATCCGTTCGTGGTGAAGGTCTTTCCGATCATCGGCAAGATCCTCAACGGTCTCGGCGGCAATTTCCGCTGGCAGCATCTGCCGGTGCCGTTCGAGGTGTACTCCGACGGCATCGACCTGCCGGTGTTCGAGGAATTCGGTTCGGGCGCGGCGGCTTTGCACCTGTCGAATCAGCTCGAGGAGCGGCGCGAGCTGTTCGCGGATCCGGAGTATCGGCGCTGGTTCCGCAAGGACTACGACAAGAAGTGGGGCACCCGGGTCTGGCACCGCGACTTCTTCGACGCCGAGATCACCGAATGCCCCGATCCGAGCGTGGTCGGCAAGACCTTCGGACAGGTCGGGCTCGATCGCGGCGGCATCCACCCGGTGGACGCGTTCCTCGACCTGCTGGTCGAGCACGGGTCCGCGGTGCGGTGGCGCACCACCATCTCCAACCATCGTCCGGAGGTGCTGAACATGCTGGCCGCGGATCCCAGTGTGCAGCTGGGCTTCTCGGACGCGGGCGCGCACCTGCGGAACATGGCGTTCTACAACTTCGGGCTGCGGTTCCTGAAGCGGGTGCACCGGGCGCAGCAGGCGGGGCGGCCGTTCATGACGGTCGAGCACGCCGTGCACCGCGTCACCGGCGAGCTGGCCGACTGGTACGACCTGGACGCCGGTCACCTGCGCGAGGGTGACCGGGCCGACGTGCTGATCATCGATCCGGCCCGGCTCGACGACAGCCTGGAAGCCTACGCGGAGAACCCGATTCCCGAGTTCGACAATCTCTCCCGCATGGTCAACCGCAATGACGACACCGTCACCGCGGTTCTGGTCAATGGCGAATACGTCTTCGGTCTCGGCGAGAAGGCGGCCACCCTGGGCAAGGAGCGGACGGGCGAGTTCCTGCGCGCCGGTCGCTACCGCGGCCAGGTCACCGAACTGAAGGGAACCCGATGAGCGCCAATCGATTCGACGGCCGGGTCGCCGTCGTCACCGGTGCGGCCTCCGGCATCGGCGCGGCCATCTCGGCCGCGCTGATCGCCGAGGGCGCAAAGGTCGTCGGCCTCGATATCGACGAGGCCGGACTCCAGAAACAGGCCGCCGATCTCGGCGAGTCCTTCGTCCCGGTGGTCACCGACGTCACCGACGAGGCGCAGGTGGAGGCCGGAGTCGGCACGGCCGCAACCCGTTTCGGCCGCCTGGACGCCGCCTTCAACGCGGCCGGGGCTTCCCGCATCGGCGCGGTCACCGACCTGCTGGAGGCCGACTGGGATTTCACCATCGACCTGATTCAGAAGAGCGTCTTCCTGTGCACCAAACATGAAGCGCGCCTGATGAAGTCGACCGGCGGCGGCGCGATCGTCAATATCTCCTCCCTCGACGCCCGCGTCCCCATGCCCGGCGGCAGCGCGTACTCCACCGGCAAGGCGGGCGTGGTCATGTTCACCAAGAACGCCGCCCTGGAACTGGCCCAGCACCGCATCCGCGTGAACGCCATCCTCCCCGGCCTGGTCGACACCCCGCTGGTCGCCGCCATCATGGGCTACGACCCCGCCAAACAGATGTTCCTGGACCGCATTCCGATGGGCGCGGCCGCCACCCCGGAACAGATCGCCGCCCCCAGCCTCTTCCTCGCCTCCGACGACGCCTCCTACATCACCGGCATCGACATGGTGGTCGACGGCGGCTGGGAACTGTCCAACTTCCCCAACCTGGCGAAGCTCGCGGGCTGAGGCGCTCAGGCCTCGGCCTCGATCGCCGGGATCGAGACCCGGGCCCGGGCCCCGTTCCGGGCCCGTGCGGCCGTGCGCAATTGCTGCGGGGTGCTGCCGAACCAGCGGCGCACCACCCGGGTCAGTGCGGACTGCTCGCGCAGGCCGATGAGGGTGGTGATGCGGCTCATCGGAAGATCTGTCTCACACAGCAATCGGTAGGTGGCGTCGCGGCGCGCCTCGTCGAGCACCCCGGTGAAGGTCGATCCCTCCGCGGCCAGGGCCCGCTGCAGGGTGCGTTCGTGCATGGTGAGCATGCGGGCCACGGTCTCGATATCGGCCTTGGACTCCAGGAACGCGCGGTCGATGGCCAGGCGGACGCGCGCGGTCATGGTGCGGTCCGGCTCGGGGTAGTTGCGGTCGAGAAAGTCCATGGCGAGCTTGTGCAGCATCGGATTGCTGCCCAGCACCGGCCGGTGCAGCAACTCCGCGGCGAAGCGGAGGACGGTGGTGGGCCTGTCGAAATGGACGTCCGCGCCGAAGAATTCGGTGTAGCGCGCGGTCGCGGCCCGGGCCGGATGCGGCAGGTGAATCGATCGCAGTCCGTAGTCGCCCGCGCCCTGGCGCAGAAAGCGGTGGATCAGGCCCGCGCCGTGGTCGATGGCCTGGGAGAAGCCCGCGACCTCGGCGTTGTCGCGATAGTTCAGCGCGACGACCCCGGTGTGCCCCTCCGGATCCGGGACCAACGTGATCGAGACGCCGCCGTGGTGGATGGACAGGAACCGCGCCGCGCAGGCGATACCCGCACCGACGGTGGCCGAGTTGGCGATCGCCACCGCCAGCAGTCCGAGTATCTCGCTGTCCTGGCGGGCCGCCAGCCGCAGCCCCAGATCCGGGCAATCCAGTTCGACCGCGCCGACTTCCAGCGCCCAGCCCATCGATTCGGCCGGGACCAGGGCGTCGTCACTGGCCACGGCGTCGAGGGAGATGCCGTAGCGCGCCAGCAGTTCCTTGCCGTCGCCGCCCAGTTCGTCGACGAGTTCGCGGTAGCCGCGCATGCTCGCGGCGCGCGCCATGATGGCCATCGGCCGGTCACCTCCCCCGATTACCACTGTCGGCCAGGACCGTAACGTATTCCGCCAATTGTCTGGGACGCAAGGCTACCGGACGGGCTGTCGCCACGGGGTAAAACGATGTCGCCCAGGGGCGAGCCCTTATTACTCGCTGGTAGCAACAATCTGGCCCATGGATTTCAAGAAGGGGATCGTGGCCGTCTCAGTGGCCCTCGCCTGCACCCCGTTCCTTGCGCCAATGGCCTTGTCCGATACTCCTTTCACCGGAATCGACGGGGGCGGGTACGCGGCCGGGTGGACCGCGGCGGTCGATGGCCCGCAGCCGTACAACGGCGTCGCACCGGATCTGGCGGTGCCGATCACCATGGACGACGGCACGGTGTTGAAGGCCGACATCATCCATCCGGCGCAGAACGGCCGCATGGCCGAGGGGCGGCGGCCGGTGGTATTGCAGATGCAGGGTTACGGCAAGCTGCCCATGCTGGTCGGCCAGGCGGTGCTGAGCGCGGCGGACGGGCTGGGCATCAAACAGCCGCTGGAGAATTGGGTCGGCTCACTGAATCTGCCCGGTGTCGCGCTGGACGGAATCTTCGACATCACGCGTCAGGCCGATGCCGGTGCCATCGAGGCGGCCCTGCAGGATTGGAAGCTGGCGAACGCCGGATACACGTTGGTGCAGGTCGATATTCGCGGCACCGGCACCTCGGGTGGGGACTGGCAGACCTTCGGCGATCGCGAGAAGCAGGACATCGCCGAGGTGATCGACTGGATCACCCAACAGCCGTGGAGCGACGGCAATGTCGGGACGATGGGCATCTCGTTCACCGCGATCAGCGCGCTCGAGGCCACCGACCGGATGCCGCCGGGATTGAAATCCGTCTTCGCCTATGAGGGCAGCGGCGATATCTTCGGCGATATCGCGGGCACCGGCGGCGGGATCGGCGCGGGATTCCTGGTGCCGTGGCTGATCGGTGTGAACGCGCTCAAGATGATTCCGGACATCACCTCGATCCTGGTCGGGAAGTTCGATCCCGCACAGCAATTGCAGTGGTTGAAGGATCGGATCGCGGACCCGCTGACCTTGGTCGACATGGTCGTCAACGGCTACACCGCCCTGAGCGTGGACCAATTGACCGCGCGCACAAAGCAACTCGTAGACCCGAACTCACCGCTTCGCAAGGGTCTGAAGGCCGACGTCTCCCACATTCGGGTGCCGACCTTCATGGTCGGTGCGTGGTTCGACATCTTCGGCACCACGCCCACGGATACCTTCAATGCCATTCCGCTGCCGGAGGATCAGAAGAAGCTGATCATGGGCGACGGCTACCACCTCGGTTCGGGCATAGGCGGATTCGGTCATCCGGGCATGCCGCCGCGGCTGGATGTGTTGCAGCGAGCCTGGTTCGACCACTGGCTGCGCGGCATCGACAACGGCATCGACCGATACACCCCGCTGGTCGTCAAACAGGAGGGTGGCGGCTGGACCGACGCACCCGAATTCCCGCGCTCCGAAGCGGTCTACCGGCGGCTCTACCTCGATGACATCCCCTCCGGCACCAGCCCCGGCTCCCGATACGACGGTGGCCTGTCGGAGAACTCGCGCCAGCTCGCGGTCGACGACCTCACCGTCGCTCCCGGCCTGGCGAGCCTGTGCAGCCGCGACGCCGCCCGCATCACCGCGGGCGCGACCTCGATCATCCAGGCCTGCACCGGTGATTCGCGCATCTGGGAAACCGAGGGCCTGACCTTCACCAGCGGCGCGGTAGCCACGCCGACCACGATCTCGGGTCCGATCAACGTGCACCTCAACGTGGTCGAGGACGCCGCCGACGGCTACTGGGTGGCGACCGTGAACGACGTCGCGCCCACCGGCGATTCGCAGGAGATCGCCACCGGTCAGCTGGTCGCCTCCCTGCGGCAGATCGACGAGGACGCCAGCACGAAGTCCCCCAACGGCGACTACACCGAACCGCACTACTTCCTCGATCTGGCCAAACGTGAACAGACGATCCCCGGCGTCCCGCTCACCCTCGACATCGCGCTGACCCCGATCGACGCCGTCCTCCAACCCGGCCACCGTCTGCGAATCGACCTGTACGCCAGCAACTTCCCGAAGGGCCTCCCGCCGACGATCGTCCTGGCCGATTCCGGCCTGAAGCCGCAGCATCTGCGCCTCGACCCCGACGCGCCCAGCTGGGCCAATGTGCCCGTGATCGGCTCGATTCCCGACTAGGGGCCGTTGAACGCGGTGAACAGACGCAGGCAGCGGTCGGTCATGTCCCGCGGTGACTGGTCGGGGTGGTCGGCCCACCAGGACACCGTGGTGGAGACGATGCTGAACCAGAGGGTCAGCAGCAGCGAATGATCGAGGGGCGCGGCGATCCCCGCCTGGGCGAGGATCTCCGCGACGCCCTCGGAACCCATGGTGTTGAGGGCGTCCTGGTATTCGCGGGCCACCGTGTGGACCGCGCTGGGGCGGGGGAGGGTGGGGTCGTAGATGAGCTTCCAGTTCTGGGTGCGGCCATCGAGGGCGGTGAAGATGGCGGACAGGGTTGCCAGGGCTCGGTTTTGGGCACCGGGGGTCGACTGGGCGGCGGCCACCGCTTCGACCAGGGTACGTCCGGCGCGGTGGACGCAGGCCTGGTGCAGGCCCTCGCGGGAGCCGAAGTAGGCGTAGAGGAGGGGCTTGGAAATGCCGGCGGCCGAGGCGATCTGGGGTAGGGGAGTGTTCGCGTAGCCCTGGTCGCCGAACAGTTCAGTGGCGATGTCGAGGAGCTGTTCCTCGCGCTGTTCGCGGGGGACGCCCTTGGTTCCGGTGCGCGCGGTCATGGGCGGACGGGGTCGAGCAGGACGCCCGGGTTGAGGATGGCGGCGGGGTCGAGGGCGGCCTTGGCGGCGCGCAGGGCGTGGGCGAAGGGGTCGGGGCGTTGGCGGTCGTACCAGGGGCGGTGGTCGCGGCCGACGGCGTGGTGGTGGGTGATGGTGCCGCCGTTGGCGTGCAGTGCTTCCGAGACCGCGGCCTTGATCTCGTCCCACTGTTCGACGGTGCGGCCCCACTGTCCGCCCGCGTAGATGCCGAAATATGGTGCGGGGCCGTCGGGATAGACGTGGGTGAAGCGGCAGGTGACCACGCCGGTGACACCGGTCGCGCGGAAGGCTTCGGCGGCCGCGGCGTTGACGGCGGTGCGCAGAGCCTCGAAATGGTCCCAGGTGCAGGCGGTTTCGAATGTCTCCACGATCATCGACTGGGCCGCCAGCGCGTCACGCTGGTAGGGCATGCGCAGGAAGGACGACCGCCACCTGTTGGATGTACTCACGCCGTCGGGCACCTTCCCGCCGTGGTCCGCGCAGATCTCCACCGCCCGGCGCATCGGTTCGTCCACCGGATGATCGGCGGATTCGAAGGCCAGCACCAGAACGCCTCCGGCGGAAGCGGTTCCGGCATTGAGGAACGCCTCCGCCGGATCGAGCAGGCGACAGTTCGCCGGGTACAGACCCGATTGCGCGATGGTCCGCGTCGCGGTGACCGCGTGCTCGTAGTCGTCGAACACCACCGACGCGCCGGCCCGCCAGCGCGGCCGATGCTGCACTCGCATCCAGGCCTCGGTGATGACCCCCAGAATGCCCTCCGAGCCGAGGAACATCCGGTCCGGCGACGGCCCCGCCCCAGAGCCGGGCAGGCGTCGGGATTCGCTTGTGCCCGTGGGTGTTACGACGCGCAGCGATTCGACCATGTCGTCGATGTGGGTGTACACGGTGGCGTAATGCCCGCCCGCCCGCGTCGCCAGCCAGCCGCCGAGGGTGGAGAATTCGAACGACTGTGGGAAGTGCCGCAGCGTCAACTCGTGCGGTCGCAGCCCGGATTCCAGTGCGGGACCGAGGATTCCGGCCTGAATGCGCGCGGCCCGGCTGGTGTGGTCGATCTCCAGGATGCGATCGAACCGGCCCATGTCCAGTGCGACGGTCCCGGCGTACTCGTCGGCGCACCGCGGTTCGACACCGCCCACCACCGAGGTCCCGCCGCCGAACGGCACCACGGCCACACCGGCCCTCGCACCCCAGTCGAGCACATCCACGATCTCCTGCTCGGTGCGCGGTCGCAGCACCTGATCGGGTACATGGTCGATGCGCCCCAGGAGATTTCGCACCACGTCCCGGAACGCCTGCCCATGTCCGTGCGCGACCCGATCCTCCCGATCCTCGGAGGCCAGGTGGCGCAACGATTCCGGCACCCGGACCCGGGGCGCGGGAATGTCCAGGTCGTCGAGAGCGGGCGGCTCATGGGCGGTGAGATCGGTATCGGGCAGCAGGGCCGCCACCCGTTGCGTCAGGGCGGCCCGCTCGGCACCCGTGACGGCATCCTCGAGATTGCCCCAACCCCACCACGACCGAGTCCCCATCGACTGCCCTCACTGCCGGATCCATGAATTGACCCCAGGGTAAATTACCCTGGGGTCAAAAGTCGATGGTCTTCAGAGCCCGGCGGTGAAGGTGGCCGGATCGGGGCCGACGCGGGTGCCGCTGTCGAGCGCGCTGATGGCCCGCATCTGATCGTCGGTGAGCTCGAAGGCGAACACGTCGAAGTTCTCCCGAATCCGGCTGGGCGTCACCGACTTCGGGATCACCACATTCCCGAGCTGCAAATGCCAGCGAATGATCACCTGCGCGGGCGTGCGCCCGATCTCGCCCGCGATGCCGACGATCGTCGGATCTTGCAGCGCCGCACCGCGTCCGAGCGGGCTCCACGCCTCGGTGGCGATCCCGTGCTCGGTGTGGAAGGCCCGCAGTTCGGCCTGAATCAGATTGGGGCTCAACTCGATCTGATTGATGACCGGCGTCTCCCCGGTCTCCGCGATCAGCCGCTCCAAATGATCCCGATTGAAGTTCGACACCCCGATCGAGGTAACCCGCCCCTCCGCCTTCAACTTCTGGAACGCCCGGAACGTATCCACGTACCGATCGGCCTGAGCCACCGGCCAGTGGATCAGATACAGATCCAAATGCTCGAGCCCCAGCCGCTCCATACTCGCGTCGAACGCCCGCAATGTGGAGTCGTACCCCTGCTCGGAATTCCACAGCTTCGTGGTGACGTACACCTCGTCCCGAGCGATCCCGAACTCCCGAATCGCCCGCCCCACTTCGGCCTCATTGCCATAAATGGCCGCCGTATCGATACTCCGATACCCCGCCTCGAGCGCCGCGGTCACCGACGCGAACGTATCCCCCTCCTCCACCAGAAACACCCCGAACCCCAACGACGGAATCGTCGTCCCATCGTTGAGAACGGTCACCGGAACTGAGCTGCTCTCGTTTCGAAAGGTCATGCCTCCCGACACTACGCCCCACCCCACTCGCGCCTCCGGCCTCGCATCGGCATACGGCTGGGTATGGCTGGCACTGACGGGCATCGACCGATTCTCAATGGCCTTCTGGGCAGCGCTGTGCGTGGTCAGCATGGTGGTGGTCGGCTTCGGCCAAGCATCGGCCCGCAAACGTTTCGGCGGCCGGGATCAGATGCGCCGCTTCGACGACGCCGTCCGCACCCGCCAATTGCCAACCCTCACCACACCCGACGAGATCGTCCAGTGGAACCAATGGATCGTCTACGAACGAAGCCGCCGCCAGGGCGACCGCAACACCGCGTGGATCTGGTTGGCGAGCGCCGGGGTGATCGTCTTCGGCATCGCAGTCCCCGCATTCAAGGGCATCTACAGCGGCGACCTCGGCATGGCGTTCGTCGCGCTGGTCTACCTAATCAACTTCGCCTGGACCCGAATCTCCACCCCGCGCGTCCTAACCTCCCTGACCGCCCTCGCCCACCAAGGCACCACCCGCGGCTACGGCCACTCCCTCCCTCCTAACCCCGGGCGAGCCACCGCTTTGTCGACTTGCTGGCGGTGAGACCTGCGATGGCCATTACGATCAGGCCGAGCGGGATGAACGAACCGACGACCCGGCCGGAGAATCGCTCTTTCAGGACTACCAGGAGTATGAGCACGGCCATCACGGCGGATGCCGTGAGAGTAACGACCTTGCCCAGCCGCGAGCGGCAGAGCAACAGGAGTGCGCCGACTGGGAATGCACCGAACGTCAGGAACGGGATTCCGATCAGCAGGTAGCCCAGCATCGATTGGCCGGACAGACCATGCCGCTCGACTGCGCTCGCCATCGCCCAGATGCCGAGCGCTCCGAAAAGTGTGGCGATGATGGCCGCCCACACGGCTTTCCCGCTGCCGACCCAATATGTCGACGGCTCGAAGCCAACCTGGTCCTGCGCCAGTGCGATCGGCTCCCACCCACCCCGAGGCTGTTCCACCCCAACCCTCCCCACGATCCGTTGCCAGTCTTCCTACCAGATCGTGGCGACGAGCATGCATTTCAGCAGGGGGTTACTCGGGGGTTGGCTGCTGAAATGCATGCTCGTGGGCTAGAGGCCGATGCAGGTGCTGCCGAGGTTGAGGCCGTTGGAGACGGTGGTGACGATGGTTTTGTCGGTGGGGTCGCCGTTGACGTGGGCCACGAGGGTGTGGGGGCCCGTGGTGGTGGGCTTCCAGGATTGGGTGACGGTGGAGCCGTTGACTTTTGCGTCGTCGGGGAGGGGGACGCCGTTGTCCCAGAAGCGGGTGTAGTAGGCGTACATGCCGGTGGCGGTGAGGGTGTAGGTGCAGCCGGTGCCGTAGTTGCCGACGGGGGCGGAGACGGAGACGCTGTCGAGCTGGTAGTCGGCGTAGGCGGATGGTGCGAGGGCAATCATGGTCGCGCCAATGGCGATCGGGAGCATGAGAATTCGCATGCACTCGATCATGGTGACCGCACCGGGGGTGGCAGTAGCCCCGGATTATCGGGGGCTTGCGTTCACGCCCGATCAAACCGCCCAGTTTGCGTCGCAGCTAGGAAGGCATCCCACTCCGCCGCACCGAAAACCAGTGCGGGACCAGGATTTTTGGAGTCACGAACGGCTACCATGCCCTCGTCGAGATGCGCCGCTTCGACACATTCGCCTTGAGAGGTACTGCGAGTCGATTTGAACCACTGGGCCTGAGATAGGTCGATGCTCACGCGCCGTACTCCTTCGCTACCGACAGGATGAACTGTCGGCTTGTGTCGTGATCCAACGCTACCCGGCTGATCTCCGCGAAGGCCTCGCGGTACCGCTTCACCTCGGCCTCCCGTTCCAGGTAGAGGTCTCCAGCATATTCTTCCACGTAGACCACGGGTGGTTCGAGCAATCCGGAAGCTGGCAGCTTCGGAAACTCCAGCAGCACAAATGATCCTGTACGCGATCCCAGGTAGCCCGTGCCGAAGGGGACCACCCGGACTTGGACGTTGGGAAGTTCTGAGACCTCCAGAAGCTTGAGCAGCTGGCCTGCCATGACACCGACTCCTCCGATCTGATCACGAAGGGTCATTTCGGACAAAAGAACATCGACGGCAAAGGTGGGGTCGTTGAGTCGTGTCTGCCTGCGCACCAACACTTCGAGCCGCTTCTCGATCTCTTCCGTTGGGGCGCTGGGTGTCTCGGTCCATGCGATCGCGCGGCGATACTCGGGCGTTTGGAGTAGCCCGGGGATGAGTGTGAGCCTCCATGCGGACAGGCTCCGGGCAGAGTCCTCCAGTCCCATGTAATGGTCGAAACCCTCTCGGATCTGATCGGCGTATGCACGCCACCAGCCGCCACCCGCCTTGTGTGTGGCTCGCACCTCGAAGGCCAATTCGAGCAGGATCCGGCGCTCTTCTGCGGTGGCGTCGTAGGCATCGCACAAGGTATTTATGTAGAGGTCGGACACCTTCGTTGGCAGCCCGTCCTCCATTCGCCCGATGGTCTGCGGTGAGACTCCGATAATGCGCCCACCTTCGGATTGCCGTATTCGCTTGGCCTCTCGCAGCCGCTTCAGCTCTCGCCCTAATGCCCTGCGTGCCATGGTCGATCCGCTTGTCATCTCGTTAGCCTCACTATCGGACGCTCCGAAATATGGAAGACCCCACCGCGGTGGACTTCGCCACGGGGGCCTCTGTAATGGAATAACCCCATCCCGCAAGCGGATTCGGGCATTTCAAGGTTCCGCCATCCGCTTATCCAGAGTGTACTCGTGGCAGGCCAGCGGCATTCGGCCTTTTCGTTTCGGTTCGCGACGAGTCATTGGAGATGAACTGTGGGACAGCCTATTTCACATGAGGTTCCAGACTATCCGGTCCAGAATTTGGAAGTCGCCAAGCGGGGGTTGGATTCCCATCGGGAGTGTGGCAAGGAGTGTGAGGCGCGGCGGTATTTCGCGGGGTTGGTGCCGTATTTGGAATTGTTGGCGAAGCGGCGGGCCGCGTCCTCGGGGTGGAATCTGTGGACCGAGCGGGGGTGAGGGTCAGGGGGCGAGGGGGTGGGCCGTGGTGCGCAGGGTCCAGGCGGGGGAGCGGTGGTGCAGGGTGGTGGCGGTCAGCGGCGGGATGTCTATGCGCCAGAAGGACTCTGCGGGGGAGTTCAGGGTGTAAAGGACTGCCGCGCGGACCACGCCGGGGTGGGTGATGGCGATGATGCGGTCGCCGGTTCCGGCCACGGTGTCGAGCCAGGTGCCGACGCGGGCGAGGAGGTCGGTGAGGGACTCGCCGCCGTGGGAGCGGTGTGCGGGGTCGGTGAGCCAGCCCATCAGCTGCTCCGGGGGCAGCTCATCCATGGACTTGCCCGACCACGTGCCGCAATCCAGGTCGCGCAGTGCGGGTTCCGGGGTTCCGGTGAGGCCCAAGGCCTTCGCGGTCTGCGCGGTGCGGAGCTCAGGTGCGCACAGGACCTGGCCGGGTTCCAGGCCGGGCAGGCCGCCCGCCTTCGTCGCGGACCGCTCACCCAGTGGGTTGAGCGGTTCGTCGGCGGGGAAGCGGGCGGCCTGTACCGCGTCGGTGATCGCGTGCGTGATCAGCGTGAGCCGGGTGACCGCGCTCATGCCGCCGCGGTCGCGGACTCGGCGCGCTCGCCGAGCAGGCGCGGGGCCAGCCAGGCGAAGCCGACGCCGATCACGATCCACAGAATCGCTTGGGCCGCGAAGGAATACAGCCGGAACTCGTACAGGTCGGCGGCGGGGAAGCCCGGGTACACGATCGCACCCGACGGATCCTTCAGCGCCTCCGGCGTTTCCGAGGCGAAGCTGGGCAGTGCGAGCATGACCACCGCCATGACCACCGTGAACGAGGCGGCCGCCGCCACCGCAGCGGTCCAGTTCCCCAGTCGCGCAGCCAGTCTGCGCCCCAGCCAGACCGCCGCCAGCAGGGCGACGGCGCTGATCGCGATCATGACCACGAACATCCCCGTGCGCTCCTTGATGGTGTCCGCGTCCGAGGACCCCGGCGGATTGGCCGGATACTTCAGGAACGGCACCGCGTACACCGCCAGGAACATCCCACCCGACACCAGCAGCGCCAGATTCCGCGCGGTGATCTTCCCGGCCCGCCGCAACGCCAGGTAGTACACGACCCCGAACAGCGCGCCCATGGCCATCCCCAGCACGATCACGCCGAAGCCGAGCCCGATGTTGGCCTGCTGTCCGCGGGTGAACAGCTCGGCGCCCATCTCGTGGTCCATGGGCTTGCCCGCGGCCTTGTCCAACGCCATTTGCGCGTCGTCACGCCCGGATTCGTAGTCGATGGCCCGATCGATGATGGGCTCGGCCAGGATCCGCGCGAACAGGAACGCCAGCAATCCACCGAGCCCGCCCAGCAGGACGCCTCGGC
Source organism: Nocardia sp. CDC153 (assembly GCF_035818515.1). Taxonomy (NCBI): domain Bacteria; kingdom Bacillati; phylum Actinomycetota; class Actinomycetes; order Mycobacteriales; family Nocardiaceae; genus Nocardia; species Nocardia sp. CDC153. Next base: position 1,067,511 of record NZ_JAYKYU010000001.1, read on the forward strand.
CGATGATTCGCTTTTCCATTGTGTCGACCCGATTCCCGCGACTAGTGGCAGGGGAAACCGAGGAGATGCCGTCCGTCGTGGACGAATTCGTGCACGTGCATGTCGTTGCCGAACACCGACACCGCGCCCTGGTCGAACCCGATGAAGTAGATCGCCAGCAGCGCCAACAGGGTGGTGCCGATCAACCACACCGGGGTGGGGATGGAAATGGAGACGGCACCGAGGCCGGAACGGGGAGCGTAGGACGTCGCCACGGGAACTCCTAGGGTGGGAGGGGGTTACGCGCCCCTCGGCCGATATCTACCTCGGCGGCCGGGGTCTGACTCACACCCGCGCGGAGTGCTCACAGTGGCGCGACCGTCCCGGATTTCCACCGGATTCCACGAATCGCCGATCAGATGACGATACGAGACCCCGAACGAACAGGTCAAACACCCGCCCACACTCTGGAACCCACGGCTCCGCTCCCATCGCCCGCCGGAGCTCGCTCTCATCGCCCGAGGGGGCACGGACCTGTTGCCCCGCGACACGGACCTGTTGCCCACGGCGGCTCGCTCGCTTCGCCTGTGGCTCGGACCCGCTGCCTGTGGGAGCTCTCCCTGCCGCGCTAGCTGGGGCTGGCACCTGTCGTCCGCCGGGGGGCCCGTGCCTCTCGGTGCGGGCGCTCGCACTCGTGGCCCGTGGGCTCGCGCCGAGCTGTCGATGGACCGGAATGGGTCCGAATCGATCTTTGATTGAAACCTGTTCTATCGCCCGGAAGCGGCTTTGACCAGCTGTTATTCGCCCGTCTGCCCTGGAGATTTGGGGCAGTTTTCCGAATCGGGGTGGGCGGGCCGGATGGGTTGAATACACTCCCCGCTGAAGTGAACATCTGACACTTCAGTTCTGGGATTAGAGGTACACATGAAGTCTGCTACACCGGGGGTTTTCGCTGCGCGCGCCGCGGCGGCTGTGATCGGCGGGGCATTGGTGCTCGCGGGGGCTACCGGATGCGGCAGTGACAAAGCATCGGACGGGTCCCAGGGCGGGACCAGCAGCACCGTCGCGACCTCGCAGGCCGTGAGCTCCGCGCCCGCCCCGACCACCACCGCGGCCCCGGCTCCGACTACCGAGGCGCCCGCGCCCCAGCCCGCCGCCACCGAACCCGCAGCGCCGCAACCGGTCGCGCCGGAACCGGCGCAGGCCCCGCAGCCCGCCCCCAAGCCCGCGCCGCAGACCCAGCAGGCCGAGAAGCCCGCGCCCCCGACCCTGGACGCTCCGGGATTCGAGCCGCGCGCCGGGTACTGAGCGAACTGGACGAGTAGGTGTTGGGCAATGGCGGGCGGTGGTTGTGCGCCACCGTCGTAGCGCTCGCGGCATCGCTGACCGCGGCGGGCGGCGCGGGTGCCGATCCGGCTCCCGCGGGCAAAGACCTTGTGGTGCTGGGTGATTCGTTCTCCGCGAACGAATGGGACCACTTCACCGGCCGCGACGACTGCAATCTGCACGGGCGCACGGCCTGGCCGGTGCAGCTGAGCCAGCTGATGGGCGTGTACGGGACCGATCGGGTCGACGACCCGTCGTGTCCGGGTGCGTCGATCGACAGCGGGCCCGGGTGGAGCCTGGCCCAGGAGGCGCAGCGGGCCGACAAGGAGGGTGCGTTCGGACCGAACACCAAACTGGTGACCATCCAGTTCGGGATGAACGACAAGTGGGGCTCGTCGGATCAGACCCTGTGGAATTCCTTGCAGCCCTGTGTGTTCAACCTCGTCCTGGGCTGTGATCCGGAGGCGATCGAACAGCATCGGATACCCGACTACACCGGGGTCTCCGGCGCGGTGATGGCCAAGCGCATGAGCAACGCCGTCACCTACATCAAGTACTACGCGCCGAACGCGAAGATCGTCTTCGTCGGGTACCCGGAGCTTTTCGTGCCGGGCAGCAGCACCGTCTGCCTCAGCATTGCCGGGGTCGCGCCGTTCATCAATCCGCGCGGGCGCGCGGTGGTGGAGTACCTCGACCGGATTCAGGCCGCGCAGCAGGAGGCGGCCCAGTTGCTGGGCATCGAGTTCTTGGACGCGCGTGCCCTCACCACCGGCCACGGCCTCTGCTCGTCGCAGCCGTGGTTGAACGGGATCCTCGATCCGCGCACGGGGATCGACGGCCTGCCCTTCCATCCGTCCACGCAGGGCGACGCCGTGGTCGCGCACGCGATCTACGACCGATACGGCCGCTGACCGATGCCGCGACCCGCGGCTCAGCACACTCCGCGCAAAACTGAAGACTCATAGTTCAATTTGCGATTCGAGGGTTCGAAAATGAAGTTCCGTCTCCCAGGCGCATCGGCCTCGCTGTGCGCCGCCTTCATGGCCATCGCAGCGGCCATGACGGGGACCGCGGGCGCGCACGCCGATACTCCGCTGGCCGCCACCGATCCGGCGGCGAGTGGCAAACCGCTTGTCATTCTGGGTGATTCGTACACCGCGAACGGGTGGGCCCCGTTCTCCAACGAGAAGAAGTGCGATCACGGCGACACCGCCTGGCCGGTGCAGCTCAGCGCTCTCATGGGGGTGTCGGGCGATCAGGTCTGGAATCAGTCCTGCCCCGGCGCGACCATCGAGGGCGGCGACGGCTACACCCTGACCGTGCAGGCCGCCAATGCCGCCAAGGCGGGCGCGTTCGGGCCCGGAACCAAGCTGGTGACAATCCAACTCGGCTTCAACGATCACTGGGGCGGGGCCGACAAATCCCCGTGGAGCTCCACCGAGGCGTGCTTCTACGATCTCGCCGGCGGCTGCGGCCCCGAAGCGGTGGCCGACGGCCGCATGGTCGATCCGCGCAATATCACCGGCACCGAATACGCCGCGCGCATCAGCAAGGTCGTGACCTACATCCGCTACTACGCGCCCAACGCGCGCATAGTCATCGTCGGCTATCCGGAGCTGTTCCGCCCCGACCAGCAATCCATCTGCTTCGACATCGTCGGCGTCCCCGTCACCCAACCCGACGGCCGCACGGTGGTCGAGTACTTCAACCGCATGGACCAGGCCGAACGCGAGGCCGCCGCCACCATGAACCTGGACTACCTCGACGCCCGCGCCCTCACCGCCGGCCACGGCCTCTGCACCCCCCAACAGTGGATCAACGGCGTCTTCGACCCCCTGGTCAAGGTCGACGGCCTCCCCTTCCACCCGGCTCCCCAGGGCGACGCCGTAATCGCCAACGCACTGTACGAGAGGTACGCACGATGACCGAGGTCATGCCCGCCACGGGCAGAGAGACGGCACCGGTCGCCGCGCGACCGGTGGGAGTCATTGCCGCGCAGCGCATCCCCGCGAATCCGACCCTAGGACCGACGCGCCGCCGAATTCACCCGGCACCGCAGGGCGACACCGTGATCGCCACCGCATTGCACGAGAGGTACGCACGATGACCGAGGTCATGCCCGCCACGGGCAAGGAGACGGCGGCGGTTGTCGCGCAGCCAACGGAAGCCCTTGCCGCACAGCATTTCCTGGACGCGCGAACCTCCGGATCGGCACGGACCGCAGAGCTCACCCGACCCGCCGAATCCACCGGGTCGGTCGACTACGCCAGGGTGGCCTCGTCCACGGGCACCATTGAACCCACGCACGTCACCGAATCCAGCGAGGCGGCCGACGCCGCGATCGAGCGGGCTCGGCGGGAGCGGCCCGCGCTGCCGTCGTTGACCGGTGGGCGGTGGTGGGCGGCGTTCGCGGTGTTCGTGTTGCACGCCTTGGTGTTTCTGCCGGTGTATCCGTTTCAGAAGTCGGAGATGTTCCGGCACATTCACGAATGGGTGCCGATGCAGCTCGGGGCCGCGGGGGTCACCTTCTTCTTCGTGCTGTCCGGGTTCATCATCTACTGGTCGTATCGGCCGGGAATGACGTTGCGCGCCTTCTATCGTCGGCGCGTATTGAAGATCTGGCCGACGCATTTGTTGGCGGCCGCCGCGTTCATCGCGGTGGCCAGTGTGCCGCTGCATCGGGCGGTGGTGTGGGTGCCCAATCTGCTGCTGGTGCACACCTGGTGGCCGAAGTGGACCACGGTGGGCGGGCTGAACGTCCCGTCCTGGTCGCTGGCCGCGGAAATCCTGTTCTACTTCAGCTTTCCGCTGGTGCTGCCGCTGGTCATGAAGATCCCGACCCGCCGCCTGCTGCTCGCCATGGGTCTGCTCATGCTGGGCATCGTCGCGCTGCACACCTCGTACTTCCTGTGGGTGGACGGTCCCAAGGGCATCGCGAATGCCTTTGCGCCGCGTCTGGTTCCGGGCAATGCCTCGCCCTACTACGAGCTGCACGCCTCCCCGGCCTGGTTCCGGCAGCCGAATATCCCGGTGTCCCCGTCGTATTGGCTGAGCTACAACTTCCCGCTCTCTCGACTGCCGGAGTTCTTCCTCGGCGTGCTGGCCGCGCGCATGGTGCTCGAAGGCCGGTGGCGCAATACGAATATGGCGTGGCCGCTGATCGCGCTGGCCATCTCCTACGCGGCGACCTGGGTGGTGCCGGTGAACTACAAGATGTCGGTGCTCATGCTCGCCCCCATGACCGCGGTGGTGGCCACCATGGCGACCCGGGACCTGCACGGTGTCCGGGGCATCACCGCGCATCCGCGCATGGTCTGGCTGGGCAATATCTCCTTCGCCTTCTATCTCATCCAGTTCCCTGTCATGGTGTTGGTCACGCGATACCTCATCGGCGGCAGGGAGTTCGGCGTTCTCGGTTGGGCGGGCTTCTCGCTGCTGTGCCTGGTGGTGTCGACCGTGCTCGCCGCGGCGCTCTACCACTGGGTCGACGACCCGATCATGCGCCGCTTCGCCCGTTCGAAACGAGCCTGACACCCCCATTCGAGGGGCACGAGCTCTCGGGGCGCGGAGTATCGGGGCAAGGAATTTGCCGGGTACCCGCGCCCTTCGCGCCGCTCTAACGTTCACCGCCGCAAGGAGTTTGTTTGCGGGTCGGGGCTCGGAGGGAGCGGCGTGGTCGCGGAGTTGGTCGCTGAGGTCAGGGTGGAGGAGCCCGAACCGAGCGCGGTGGAGCGGTGGAATCCGTTGGCGCGGATCATCTTCCGCTACGGGTTCGTGGTGCTGGGTGTGGGCATGGCCGGGGTGCTGGTGTTCCATTCGCTGCTGCGTTCCCTACGGGTGCCGGAGTCGACCGTGGAGGCGGCCTCGAAGTGGACGAGCCTGCATCCGTTGACCGAATGGGTGGGCGAGCACGTCTTCGACACCGAGGTGCGGTGGCTGTTCGCGGGAAGCAGTGACACCCAAGCGAATTGGATCTCGGTGTGCACTCTGCTGCTCGTGGCGGTGCCGGTCACCGCCGTGTGGTCGCTGCTGGACCGGGCCCGCCCGAACTACGCGCGACTCTACGGCTGGTTCCGGCTGACCCTGCGATTCGCGCTGGTGAGCGCGCTGCTGCTGTACGGGATGACCAAGCTGCTGCCCTCGCAGATGGCCTTCAGTCTCGAGCGTCTGGTGGAGCCGTTCGGTGATATGAGCCCGATGGCGGTGCTGTGGTCCTCGACCGCCGCCTCCGAGCCCTACGAAATCGCCTTGGGCGCAGCCGAAGTCGTGGCGGCCCTGCTGCTGATCCTGCCCATGACGGCGGGGCTCGGCGCGGTGCTGTCGGTGATCGTGTGTCTGCAGGTGTTCCTGGTGAACCTCACCTACGACGTGCCCGTGAAGCTGCTCGCGCTGCAACTGCTGGTGTACGCGCTGGTGCTGGCCGCCCCGGACATCCTCCGGATCGTGCGGGCCCTGACCGGCGGCGCGGTGCCGCCGCGCGCCCCCGAACCGCTGGTGACCACGCCCCGCGCTCGCCGAATCCTGGTGTGGGGCCAGGCGATCGCGGGTGTCTGGCTGCTGATCACCACCGTCATGGAGGGCCACGACGCCTGGCAGTTCTACGGCAACGGCCGCCCCCACTCACCGCTCTACGGGATCTGGAATGTCACCGAGCAGACCTCGAACGGCCAGCCGGTCGCCGCGGCCGACCGCTTCCGCCGCCTCATCTTCGACCTCCCCCAGGCCGTCACCGCCCAACGCCCGGACGATTCGCTCCTGGACCTCCCGGCCGTGATCGACACCGAGCGCGGCACCGTCACCATCACCAAGGACCTCGACCACGTCTGGAAACTGGCGACCCTGAACTACCAACAGCCCCAGCCCGACCAGCTGATCCTCGACGGCCAGTTCTACGGCCGCCCCGTCCACCTGGTCCTGTCCCGCGTCGACCTCGCCAGCTTCCGCCAGCTCTCGCGCGGCTTCCACTGGACCCAGCCCGCCCCGTACCTCCGCTAGCCCCGGCACATTCACCGGCTGGTCATGGTCAGACGACCAACTGGATACCTGCAACCTGTTTCATTCGAGCCGCATTTCGGTGACGACTCGCAAAGGAACACGTATGCGCCACAACGGCGGTGGAAACACCCGCGGCAAGACCCTCGCACTCGCGGCCGCCGCCTCATTGGTCTGGCTCGGCGGTGCGGCCCTCACGCCGACCGCCGCGCAGGCCGGGGTCACGAGCCCGAATCTGATCGTGGACGGCGATGCCGAGGCGGTCGCGCAGTGCTCACCGCGGGGTCTGGACGGCATGACCCTGCCGGGCTGGAATATCGGCAAGGGCGAGCCGAACGCGGTGTGCTACGGGCAATCCGGCTGGCCGGACGCCTCCTCGCCGGGTCCGTCGAACCGGGGCGCGAAGTTCTTCGCGGGCGGCGGCACCGGCAATTCCGAGATGGACCAGACCGTCAATGTCGCGGCCGCGGGCTCGGCCATCGACCAGGGGAACGTGAGCTTCGACCTGAACGGCTGGCTGGGCGGCTTCGGTGCCCAGCTGGACCGGGTCAATATGACCGCGACATTCCTGAGCGCCTCGGGAGCGCAGCTCGGTTCGGCCGAGTGCGACGATGTCAGCAGCATCGACCGCGGGCTGAAAACCGGGATGGTGCAGCGTGATACGAAGGGCACGCTGCCCAAGGGCACGCGCTCGGTCAAGATCGCGCTCAATTTCACCTGGACCGCCGGGGACACCAATGACGGCTATGCCGACGATCTGTCGTTCACCATCGGCGCGTCCCTGCCCGCGCCGAAGCTGACCGCGCCGGCCGCCTCGGTGCCCGGCTACGACCACGTATTCGTCGTCTACATGGAGAACCAGGACTACGACGGCGTCAGCGGCATCATCGGAAATTCCCAGGCCCCCTACATCAATGGCCTGCGGCCGCAGGGTGCGACATTGAGCCAGTCCTACGCCACGACCCATCCGAGCGATCCGAACTATGTCGCGCTGGCGGCGGGTGGTCTCTATGGTCTTGTCGACAACAGCGTGGGCACCACCACCATCGACGCCACCCATATCGGCAATCGGGTGGACGCGGCGCACAAGACCTGGAAGGGCTACGCCGAGGACGAGAACGGCAACTGCGATCAGACCGCGCACGGCCAGTACTACCAGGACGACCTGCCGTTCCTGTACTTCAAGAACATCAAGTCCGACGCGGCCTACTGCGCGGCGCATGTGCAGCCGCTGACCCAGATGACGACCGATCTGAAGTCCGCGGCCACGACCCCGAACTTCGTGTGGTTCGCGGCCAATGAATGCCACAACATGGAGGGCTGCGGCGTCGCGTCGGGTGACAGCTGGCTGAGCACCACGCTGCCGGTCATCTTCGATTCCCCGGTGTGGAAGCAGCAACGCTCGCTGCTGATCCTGACCTTCGACGAGGGCGCGGTGAAGGCGTTCGGCCCGCTGTACCCGAACCGGGTGCCGACCATCATGCTGGGTTCGCAGGGCTCGGTGAAGGCCGGTTTCACCAGCTCGCAGCGCACCGATCAGTACGGTCTGCTGCGGACGATCGACACCGCTCTGGGTCTGCAACCGCTCACCAACAATGACGCGTACGCGGCCACGGTGAACGACATCTGGTCCAACCCGAAGCAGTGATCGCGGCTGCGAGACGGTAGGCACAGCGTCGTGCTCACCGCGCCCGGACGCGGCGTGTCCTTCGCGACGCGCCGCGTACTGGGCGGATGCGCAGCTCCGCGATCCTGTCGGTTCCCGCCGCTACTCTGCGGGGGTGGTCAAACCGGATTCAGCACTGCGCCGCCTGATGCGCGAAACGGGGAAGCTACTGGAGCCCTACGGGTTTGAGGGGGCCGAGCCCACCTGGGCGTGCGTGACCGAGACGGGCACCGCCCGGCTGGAGCGCACGCGGATCTTCCGGACCTTCACCGCGGGTCAGCAGGTGCTCAGCTTCGGTCTGAGTTCGGCGGGCACGCCGGTGGCGTGGTGGGAGTTCTGCAATTGGCGCAGGGAGCGAGCGGGCCTGTCGCCTATCGCGATCGAGGCCGCCACCGGTCCGGGCCTGCTCGCCGGTGAGGGTGTCCCGGATGATCCGGCCCAGCTGTGGACGATCCGGCTGGACCCGTACCAGCCGGGCCACGTCGTCCCCCGGGACGTCACGGAGATCCGCACGGAACTGGCCCGGCGCGTGCACGCCGCGGCCCGTCGCGCCCTGCGCCTGTCGGATCCGGACACGTACCTGGAAGAGCTACTGGCCCAGCCGAACCCGCGACGCGCTGTGCTGGAGGCCATCGTCGTCCTGCTCGCCGAGCAGGGCCCGAGCCCCGAGCTCGACGCGGCCGTCGACAACCTCCGGCGCGACGCCGGCGACCAGCCCTGTGACGCTGTCGACTACCTGAGCGCCCGCACCCTGTCGAGCCGATCGGCGTAGCCCGACACCGGATTATTGGCTGCCGGTGGACTTCTGGTATTCGCGCCAGGCCTTCTGGGTGTCGGTCAGCTTGGGCTTGGGGGTGCGATTGCGGAAGTAGTTGACCACCATCATGACCGGCAGGATGAAGGCCTGGAAGAAGATGAAATACGAGCCGCCGTCGAAAAGGAACGCCAGATAAAAGGCGTAGCCGATGAATCCGACGCCGAAGGCGGCATTGAGCACGCGCGACAGCTGGCTCTGGCCCTGACGTACGGCCGCCAGCGCGAGCATGATGACGCCGCTGACCGCGAGCAGGCCGACATACCAATTGAACACGAAATCCCCCGAGGACAACTCGAGCCCAACCGGTCGGTCAGGCCGCGGCGGAACCATAACACCGGCTACCTCGGCGCGCCATTGATATACAAGCGGTCCTATTGGCGCGGAATGGCGGGAGTTTCCCAGGCGCGGGCGTAGCGGGTTTTGTCGGCCGACTTGATCGGTTTGGCGCGGTAGACGACGTAGGGGCGGATCAGGTAGCCGACCGGGGCCGAGAACATGTGGACCAGGCGGGTGTAAGGCCAGAAGGCGATGAGCGCCAGCACGATCAGGCCGTGTACCTGGAAGGTCCAGGGGGTGCCGACCATGAGGTCGGGGTGTGGGTGCAGGGTGAACAGGCTGCGGAACCAGGGGGAGACGGTCTCGCGGTAGTTGTAGGTGCCCCACAGCAAGTTGCTGCCCCAGGTGTTGAGCAGGCCGGTGATCAGCGCCGCGGCCAGCAGGATGTACATCGCCTTGTCGTTGGCGGTGGTGGCCTGGCGGACGGCTCCGACGGTGCTGCGGCGGTAGAGCAGGATGGCGATTCCGGCGATGACCGCCAGTCCCGCAACCGATCCCGCCGAGACGGCGACCACGTGATAGGCCTCCTCGGAGATGCCCACGGCGTTCGTCCACGACTCCGGAATGAGCACACCCAACACGTGCCCGCCGATCACCCCGAGCATGCCGAAGTGGAACAGCGGACTGCCCAGCCGCAGCAGCCGCGACTCGTAGATCTGCGAAGACCGTGTGGTCCAGCCGAATTGATCGGTGCGATAGCGCCACAGGTGGCCGAGCACGAACGAGGTGAACGCGATGTAGGGCAGCATGAGCCAGAGCGCGGAGCTCATCGGCGTGCCTCCTGTCCGGTGAAGGCGAGCGGATCCATGGCGAACGGGTCGAGCCCGACCTCTTCTTCCGGCGGTCCCTGGGCGGCGAGTTCGGCAATGCGCCGACGGTCGGCGGTGGTGACCGGTGGCAGAGTGGCCACCACCGCCGCCAGCACCCCGGCATAGGGCGATCCGCTGTCGGAAAGCGACAACCGCAGCAGTTCCAACACCGGGACGTGTTCCCCCAACAGCCTTTCCCCGCCCACCGGATCGACCGTCGCGGCGAACTCCAGCAGCACCGGCAGATGATCGGGCAACTCCTCATCCCCAAGCTCCACCCCCGCATGCCGGTAGGCGTGCTTGAACCGCAACAACGCCATCCCCCGTTTGCGAGTGTCCCCGTAGGCGTAGAAGGTCAGATGCAAACTGGCCCGCCGCCGCATATCGAACGTCTCGACATACCGCTGAGCCAGCTCGATCGGATCGGTCGTCCGCAGGTAGGTGAGGAATCCGGCCAGGAGTGGGCGCACCGAGTCGGGCAATTCCCCTGCGGCAGAATCGAGTTCATCCATCATCCCCAACGTCTGCTCCCCCGGATAATCCAGCAGCAATGCCCCGAGCCGCCACACCAGCCGCCGCTCACGCTCGCTCATGGCAACGGCGGGCTCGGGCCGTCGCCGGATCTTCAGCAGGCTCATCGCTTGGCTCCGGTCGGTTCCGGCCCGATCGTCTCGGGGGCGATTTCCGCGGCGGCGGGGGAGTGGTGCCCATTTCCGTTGGCTCCGTTGCCATTGCCAGCGGCGCCGTTGCCGTTGGTGGAAGTGGGCACCAGTCCCGTGGTGCTCTTGCCGTCCCAGTTGAGGAGGTTGACTCGGCTCGACTTCTGGTCGGGGGCGGCACCATTCGTATCGGTGAGGTGGAATTTGTCGGCCATGTAGTCGAAGGCCGTCATGCCGGGGCCGCCGTCGGTGTCGAGGGAGCAGCCGGTGGCGAGTGAATCCAGTTCGTGGGCGCGGGAAGTCGCGCCGGAAGGGATCACGTACCGGTGTTCGTATTTGGCGATGGCGAGCAGGCGGTACATGGCCTCGATTTCCTCGGGTTCGAGGCCGACGGCGTCGGGGATGGTCAGGTCGGGTTCCTGGCCGAGGTTGATCGAGCGCATGAACGAGCGCATGCCCGCCAGGCGTTGTAGTGCTGCTCGGACCGGGCCGATCTCACCGGCGGTGAACAGTTCGGCCAAGTACTCCAGGGGAATTCGCAGCGCGTCGATCGCACCGAAGAGGTTGTTGTGGTTCTCCCCGTCGTGGCCGGTCCGGGTGAGGGTGTCCACCACCGGCGACAGCGGCGGCACGTACCAGACCATCGGCATGGTGCGGTATTCCGGATGCAGCGGCAGCGCGATCTGATAGTCGACGATCAACTTGTAGACCGGCGAATCCTGCGCGGCGGCAATCCATTCCGGGGAAATCCCGGCGCGCTCGGCCTCGGCGACGACGCGCTCGTCGTGCGGGTTGAGGAACACGCCCAACTGCGACGGGTAGAGGTCCTTGTCATCGGTGACCGAGGCGGCCTCGAGAACCTTGTCGGCGTCGTAGAGCATGACGCCGATGTAGCGCAGGCGACCCACACAGGTCTCCGAACAGACCGTCGGAATGCCGACCTCCACGCGCGGGTAGCAGAAGGTGCATTTCTCGGCCTTGCCCGTCTTGTGGTTGAAGTAGATCTTCTTGTACGGGCAGCCGGTCACGCACTGCCGCCAGCCGCGGCACTTGTCCTGATCCACCAGCACGATGCCGTCCTCGGCCCGCTTGTAGATCGCCCCCGACGGGCACGACGCCGCGCACGAGGGATTCAGGCAGTGCTCGCAGATGCGCGGCAGGTAGAACATGAAGGTCTCTTCGAACTCGAGCTTGACCTGCTCGGAGAGCTTGGCCAGCAACGGGTCCCTGCCCACCTGCTCGGGACCCGAGCCCAGCGAGTCGTCCCAGTTCGCACCCCAGGTGACCTTGGTGTCCTCGCCGGTGATCAGCGACTTGGGCTTGGCCACCGGGGTGGTGTCCATCTGCGGCGCGGACAACAGCGTGTCGTAGTCGTAGCTCCACGGGTCGTAGTAGTCCGACACCGTGGGCAGATCCGGATTGGCGAAGATATTGAGCAGCCGCTTCATCCGCGACCCGGATTTCAGTGTCAGGCGGCCCTTCTTGTCGAGGGTCCATCCGCCCTTCCACTTCTCCTGGTCCTCGTAGCGGCGCGGATAGCCTTGTCCGGGACGGGTTTCCACATTGTTGAACCACACGTACTCGGTGCCCGAGCGGTTGGTCCAGGCCTGCTTGCAGGTGACCGAGCAGGTGTGGCAGCCGATGCACTTGTCCAGGTTCATGACCATGGCCAGTTGCGCCATAACACGCATGATCAGTACTCAACTTCCTGCGAGCGCTTGCGAATGGTGGTGACCTCGTCGCGCTGATTTCCGGTGGGGCCGTGGTAGTTCAGGGCGAAGGACTGCTGGGCATAGCCGCCGATGAGATGCGAGGGCTTGATCATGATGCGGGTGAGCGCATTGTGAATACCGCCGCGCTTTCCCTTGCCCTGCTTGGTATCCGCCGCGCCCTCGATGCGCGGAACGTTCACCGCGCGGTCCTGGGCGTGGTACATGAACACCGTGCCCTCGGGCATGCGGTGCGATACGATCGCCCGCGCCACCACGATGCCATTACGGTTGATCGCCTCGATCCAGTCATTGTCGGCCACACCGATTTTCGCGGCGTCCCTATCCGACATCCAGATCGCCTGCCCGCCACGCGAGAGGGTGAGCATGTGCAGGTTGTCCTGGTAGGCGGAGTGGATCGACCACTTCGAGTGCGGCGTCAGATAGCGCACGGTCACGCCATTGCCGCCGACATTGCCGATGCCCGGTTCGGCGAATAGCGCCGACATGTCCAGCGGCGGACGGTAGATCGGCAACTGCTCCCCGAGCTCGATCATCCAGTCGTGATCGAGGTAGAAGTGCTGCCGCCCGGTCAACGTGTGCCAGGGCTTCTTACGCTCGACATTGATGGTGAACGGCGAGTACCGGCGGCCACCGGTCTCACTCCCGGACCATTCCGGTGAGGTGATCACCGGAACGGGCCGGGCCTGCGTGTCGGCGAAGGTGATTCGCTTACCCTCGTGTTCGGCCGCCAGATCGGCCAGCTCGGTTCCGGTGCGCCGTTCCAGCGCGTGGAACCCTTCCACCGCGAGTCGGCCATTGGTGGTGCCGGACAGTGCCAGGATCGCCTCGGCCGCGTGGGTGTCCTTGGCCAGGGACGGACGGCCTTGCGCGACACCGGAAACCACGGTGCCGTTCACGCCGCGCAGGTAATCTACCTCGGCATCGGGCACGGTGGTGACACCCTTGGTGGTGAGTCCCAGCGTTTCGACCAGCGGTCCGAGCGCGGCCATCTTTTCCGCGACGTTCGGATAGTCACGGTCGACGACAACGAGTTTCGGCATGGTGACACCCGGAATGGGCTCACACTCGCCGTTCTTCCAATCGAGCACGCGTCCTCCGGCCTGCGCCAACGCGTCGGCCGAGTCGTGTTGCAGCGGCACCGCCACCAGATCCTTGCGCTTGCCCAGATGCTTCTCGGCCAGCCAGGAGAAGCCGCGGGCAATGCGGTGGAAGGCCTCGAAATCGGTCTTGGCTTCCCACGGCGGGGAAATGGCCGGGGAGAAGGCGTGCACGAAAGGATGCATGTCGGTGGAGGACAGATCGTGCTTCTCGTACCAGGTGGCGGCCGGGAAGACGATGTCGGAGAACAGCGTCGTGGACGTCATGCGGAAGTCCAGCGACAGCAGCAGATCCAGCTTGCCGGTCGCGGCCTCCTCCCGCCATTCCAGTTCCTGCGGGCGGACACCGGTCGCCTCGGCGGTCTGGAGGTTGGAATCCGCGCCGAGGAGATGCTTGTGGAAATACTCGTTGCCCTTGCCGGAGGAGCCGAGCAGATTGGCGCGCCAGACGGTGAGCACGCGGGGAAAGTTCTCGGGGGCGTCGGGATCCTCGCACGCGAAACGCAGATCACCCGACTTCAGGCCGTCCACAACGTAATCCGCGGGAGCCTTACCGGCCTGCTCGGCCTCGTCGACGAGGTCGAGGGGGTTGCGGTCGAGGGTCGGATACGAGGGCATCCAGCCCAAACGTGAAGCGAGAGCGATATTGTCGGCGGCGGTCCGCCCGGCGAAGCTGCCCTTGCCGAGGGGTGAGGCGAACGATTCGCTGGTGAACGGGTCGTAGCGCCATTGGTCGTTGGCCAGGTACCAGAACACGGTGCCCTGCATCTGACGTGGCGGGCGCTGCCAGTCCGAAGCGAAAGCCAATGTAGCCCAGCCGGTTACGGGTCGGCACTTCTCCTGTCCGACGTAATGCGCCCAGCCGCCGCCATTCACACCCTGGCAGCCGGTGAGCAGGGTGAGGGTGAAGAAGGAGCGGTAGATCTGATCGGAATGGAACCAGTGATTGGTGCCCGCGCCCATCAAAATCATGGACCGACCCTGGGACTTCTCGGCATTGTCGGCGAATTCGCGGCCGATGCGTTCGGCCTGGTGGGCGGGGACGCCGGTGATCGATTCCTGCCAGGCGGGCGTGTACGGCTCACTCGCATCGTCGTAGCCGGTCGGCCAGCTGCCGGGCAGGCCGGGCCGGGCCACGCCGTACTGGGCCAGCAGGAGATCGAACACCGTCGTCACCCGTCGCCCCGCCACGACGGTGGTCGGCACGCCACGGGTGAGGACCTCGGTGGCGGGCCCGTCGAAGCGGGGGAACCGCACGGCCGCAACATCATCGGTGCGCCCGTGCAGGGTCAGGAGGGGATCGACATCCCCGAGCTCGAGGTTCCAGCGACCCTTGCCCGCCTCGGTGAAGCGGTGGCCGAGAGAACCATTGGGCACCTGCGGATTACCGTCGGCATCCAGCAGAACGGTCTGGTGCTGTACGCCTTCGCCGGTATGGCCGAGGTCGGCGGCGGTGAGGAACTTGCCCGGGACGGCGACGCCGTCCTTGTCCTCGAGGGTGATGAGGTAGGGCAGGTCGGTGTAGCGCTTGACGTAATCGGTGAAGTAGGGAGTCTGCTTGTCTACGAAGAACTCTCGCAATACAACGTGACCCATGGCCATGGCCAGCGCCGCATCGGTGCCGGGTCGGGCGGGCACCCACTCGTCGGCGAATTTGGTGTTGTCGGCGTAGTCCGGGGAGACCACCACGACCTTCTGTCCGCGATAGCGGGCCTCGGTCATGTAGTGGGCGTCCGGGGTCCGGGTGACCGGGACATTGGAGCCCCACATGATCAGGTATCCGGCGTCGAACCAGTCGGCGGATTCGGGGACGTCGGTCTGGTCGCCGAAGACCTGCGGGGAGGCGACGGGCAGGTCGGCGTACCAGTCGTAGAACGACAGCATGGAGCCGCCGATGAGCGAAATGAACCGAGCCCCGACAGCATGCGAGACCATCGACATGGCCGGAATCGGCGAGAACCCCGCGATGCGATCCGGGCCGTACCGCTTGATGGTGTAAACGTGTGCGGCGGCGGCGATTTCGGCGGCCTCCCACCACTCGGCGCGAACGAATCCGCCCTTGCCACGCGCGGATTTGTAGGCTTTGGCCCGGTCGGGGTCCTCGACGATGGACTCCCAGGCGAGCACCGGGTCTTTGCGGCGGGTCTTGGCCTCGCGGTAGAGCTCGAGCAGGGTGCCGCGCACGTAGGGGTAGCGGATGCGGGCGGGGGAGTAGGTGTACCAGGAGAAAGAAGCGCCACGCGGGCAGCCGCGGGGTTCGTACTCCGGCTTGTCCGCGCCCACGCTCGGGTAGTCGGTCTGCTGGGACTCCCAGGTGATCACGCCGTCGGAGACGTAGATCTTCCAACTGCAGGAGCCCGTGCAGTTCACGCCGTGGGTGGAGCGCACCACCTTGTCGTGCGACCAGCGTTCGCGATAGAACTCGTCGGCCTCACGCCCACCCACCTTGTGCAGGGTGCGCAAATCGCCGGAAACCTCGCCGCGGTTGAAGTACTTCCCCAGTCGAAGCAGCGCATCGGCGGACGAGAGTCCGTTCTGCGAGTTAGCCATTGACGCCCCCTTCGAGCTGGAATACCGGGCTGCTGGGTCGACTGTAAGGACGTCGGGGGAGGCATCAAAACGGTTCGCTCACATCAGTCGCGGGGTGAATGTGAGTTGTGAGATCCAAGAAATCTTCCGGTCACCAGAGGGTAGCGGCCGAGGTCACGTGCCCGGGGAGTGACCTGGGAAAATCCTCCGATCGGGTACGAATCATGTTCCCGGAAGGGTGTTTCCGTAGGGGCACGGTGAAGCTTCCGAAACGGTCGGTTCTCGGTGACTTAATATTTGTTAACACATCCACAGATTGCTGAAAGATCGCTATATCGTGCTTTCATGCAGCGATTCGAAGGCGTCATCCAGTCGGTCGAGCGTGGCGGTGCGTACATCCCGGTACCGCCGGAGATCATCGAAGCCCTGGGCGGCGGTGGCCGCATCCCCGTCCGTGCCACCTTCGACGGCATCCCTTACCAAGGGTCCATCGCCAATATGGGCGCGGGACCGTGCCTCGGCCTCCTCAAGGCCATCCAATCGGAACTGGGCAAGGGACCAGGCGACCAAGTGAAGGTCACTATCGAACGTGACACCGCCGAACGCACCATCACCGTCCCCGGCGATCTGGCCGACGCCCTCTCCGCAGCCGGGCTCCGGGCCGCGTTCGACGCGCTCTCCTATACCAATCGCAAGGAAGCGGCTAGTTCTGTCGCCGAGGCCAAGAAGCCGGAAACTCGTACGCGGCGGATTGCCAAAGTTATTGATTCTCTGGGTTCGAAATAGGAGGGTCTGTTTTTCGAAATACCAAGGGGTACTTGCTATTTCGGGTTCCATTGTGATCGATAAAGCGGTAGAATTGAAGCATGAATTCGAAGGGGGAAACACTCGACAGCACCGGTATCGGCGCGCTGATGACCGCGATCACCAACGTCGCCGACACCGTCCTGCACGGCAAACTCAAGGCTCGGACCGATATCGATGCCGTGGAATTCATGCGCGATCTGGAGATCTGCAAGCGTCAACTGGCTGCGCTGGATTCGGCTTTGGTGATCGAGATTGCGGAGCGTGATCTGCCGCGCAAGGCGGGGGTGAAGGATGTGGTGCCGTTCCTGCGTCAAACCCTCGGTTTGTCGCGCTATGACGCGGCGATGCGGGTGAAGATCGCTGGGGCGTGTGGGGAGTTCCTCGGGGCCGACGGCACGCCGCGCCCGGTCACCTTGGCCGCCACCGCGAACGCCTTTGAAGCGGGGGTGATTTCGCGTGATCATGTGCGCGGCATCGTCGACATCATGACCCATCTGCCCGCCGACGTGCCCGCTCCGGCGCGGGTCGAGATCGAGGCGCTGCTGGTCGAGCACTGCGTGACCGGGCACCCCGACGACCTGCCCAAGATCGGGCGCGAGATCCTGGCGCGTTTGGATCCGGAGGGCACGGTGATTTCCGATGCCGATCGTCGTCGCCGTCGCGGGATCACGATCAGCCGTCCCGGTGTGGATGGGATGTCGAAGATCGAAGGCTGGCTGACCCCCGAACTGCGTGCCCTGTTGGACGCGATCTTCGCGAAGCTCGCCCGTCCGGGCATGTGCAACCTCGACGACGCCGACACCGAGATCCTCGCCGCCACTGCGAAGGTCGAGTCGAAGGTGTTGGAGGCCGCCGCGCGCCGGGATCGTCGCGACGCTGGCCAGCGCACCCACGACGCGTTGTTCGCGTTGGTGACCGCGTTGCAGCCGGTCACCGAGACCGCTGCTCCCGAGGCTGGTGTCGATGCCGCCGCTGCTGCCGGTGCCGCTGGTGTCGTTACGGCGAAGGCCGGTAAGCCGGTGAAGTTGGGTAAGCACCGTGGCCTGCCGGTGGAGGTCGTGGTCACCATGAGCCTGGCCGACCTCGAAAAGGGTGCGGGTGTCGCGACCACCGCCTCCGGCGGGCACCTGTCGATCAACGAAGCCCTCAAGCTGGCCAAGAACTCTCGCCCGGTGCTCGCGGTGCTCGACAAGGACGAGATCCCGCTCTACCTCGCCCACGGCGAACGCCTCGCCTCCTCGGGTCAACGCCTGGCGTTGATCGCCCGCGACCGCGGCTGCACCCACCCGGGATGCGATGTGCCCGCAAGCATGTGCGCGGCCCATCATGTGATCGATTGGGCCAAGGGCGGACCCACCGACCTGAACAACCTCGCCCTCGTCTGCGATCACCACCACGCCATGGTCAACGACAGCGAGAATGGTTGGCAGACGGTGATGTTGGGCAAGGACTCCGCCCACCCGGGTCGGGTGGGGTGGATTGCCCCGGCGGCGTTGGACCCCTCCCACACCCCGCACGTCAACGACAAACATCACGTAGGGGAGCGGGTTGCCACGGCAGTCGATTCCAGTTGCCGGAAGTGGGGTTCACGGGCAGCGTGACACCCGGCTGCTCGTGTAGGGCTGGCGTGCGCAAAACAACGGGAAGCGTGGTCGCCTCGCCTGCCCTACCGCACTTGGGCTGACGCCGAGTTGGGAGCCGCCACCTCACCTCCCAGCCCACGGACTGCACGCATCACCTACTCGAGACAACCCAAGAAACACAGACCCGAATCGTTCGACAGCTCCACAGCTTTCAGGCTCTTTGACAATTCCACAGAGACGAAGAACGGCCGAGCCGCGAGGGGGCTGGTAAGTGAGGGGGCCTCGCAAGCTCGACCCGCCTCTCTCCCTCCTCCAGGCATCTTTTGTCTTTTGTCTTTCCGCGAGGGGGCTGGTAAGTGAGGGGGCCTCGCAAGCTCGGCCACCCTCTCTCCCTCCTCCTGGCGTCTTTTATCTTTTCTCTCTTTTTCTTTTCTTCTTTTGGTTCTTGTTCTTTCGGGTTTGGGGTCCTATTCGGCGATCAGCTCCGCTTCGGTGTCGAGAGCCTCTTGGGCTTCTTCCGGGACGCCGATTGCGCCGGGGCGGTAGGTGACTGAGCGGAGGTTGCCGGTGTAGCGGAAGACGCCGTGGCGGGAGCGGAGGTCCCAGGAGACGGGGCCTCGGGCGTCGAGGCCGACGGAGATGCCGGTCCAGGGGGACATGCCTACCAGTTGGACCTGGTTGGGGAGGGAGGCGGCTCGGACGCCGTCGATGCCGATGGTGAAGTCCCAACGGAGGTGGGGTTGGACTGTTGCGGAGAGGGTGAGGAGTTGGCTGCCGTGGGGGATTTCGCCCGCGTCGACCGTGGTGTAGCGGCCGTAGGCGTTGTAACCGAAGATCAGGCGGCCGTTTTCGATGTAGAGGAGATAGCCGCCGAGCGGGTCGCCGTGGGCGACCAGGACGCCTTCGTCGCCGGGGCGGTAGGAGCCCAGTTCGATGGTGATGGTGAAGTCGCGGTAGGCGATCAGGCGTTGGGAGCGGTAGCGCTCGAGGGTGGGGGTGCCGGGGAGGATGCGGACCTGGTCGCCGAGTCGGGCTTCCTCGGGGCGGCGTCGGGCCAGGTCTTTTCGGGTGACGAGCGGGAAAACCGTGTTGTGCCAAGCGGCTTCGTCCCAGGCCGCGGCGAGTTCGGCGACCTTGTCCGGCAGCTGCTCGGACAGATCGTGGAGTTCGGTGGGATCGGTGCGGACGTCGAAGAGCTGCCAGCGCGGGTTGTCGATGCCGCGTTCGGGTTCGTAGAGGGCCAGGAGTTTCCAGCCGTCGCGGTAGAAGCCACGGTGGCCGGTCATCTCGGAGTATTGCTCGACATGGGAGGAGATCGCAGCCGGATCGCGCAGCACCTCCACCGCCGAGACGCCGTCGAAGTCCTTGGCGGGCAAGCCGTTACGGACACTCGGCCGCTGCAGCCCGGCGAGCTCGAGCAGCGTCGGAGCCAGGTCGGTGATGTAGACGTACTCCTGCCGCACCCCCTCGTCACCCTCGGTCCGCGGCAACCCCTTCGGCCACGAGAGCACGAAGGGCACGCGAACCCCACCGGCGAAGGTCTGCCCCTTGTAGAACCGGAACGGCGTATTCGAAGCCTGCCCCCACCCGCGCGGGTAGTGCACGCCCAGCTTGGCGGTGCCGATCAACTCGTCGTCGTGCGGCACATCCCGCTCCCAATCGGGCTCGTCCACCTGCGCGAACTGCGCGAAGTACGTCCGAGTCCCCTCCGGCCCACCTTCCGCGGTACCGCCATTGTCCGAGGTGAACACGATAATGGTGTTGTCCAACTCGCCGAACTGCTCGAGCGTCTCCACCACCCGTCCCAGGCTCTGGTCGATGCTGTCGACCATGCCCGCGTACACCTCCATGTACCGCTCGAACCGAGACCGCTGCTCCTCGCTCAGCGAATCCCATTCCTGCGCTTCATAACCCGGCTCGGTATTCCGAGGCTTCTGCTGCGTCCCCTCCGGAAACAGCCCCTGCGCGATCTGCGCGGCAAACCGGGTCTGCCGCAACCGATCCCACCCCTCCCGATACTTCCCGCGATACTTCGCCTGATCCGCGGGCTTGGCCTGCAAGGGCCCGTGCATGGCGGTATGCGCGAAGTACAGGAAGAACGGCTTGCTCGCATCGTGCGCGCGCAGCTCCTTGATGTACCCGATCGCCCGGTCGGTGTAATCGTCGGTGAGGTAGTAGTCCTCCGGATATTCCTCGATATCCACCGCCGAACTGTCCGAGATCAGCTGATTCGGATAGTAGAAGGAGTTCAACCCCTCCAGCGACCCGTAATACCGGTCGAATCCCCGCTGTGTGGGCCAAGAATCGCGATGCGACGCCGGATGCAGCGTGGCATCGCGGACCAGGTGCCATTTTCCGACCGCGTACGTCGCATATCCATTGGCGCGCAAGATCTCCGGCAAGGTCAGCACATCGTCGGCCAACTCCAGTCGCAAACCCGGATACCCCGGATCGGCATTGGCCACGAACCCGAACCCGGCCCGATGCGAATTGATACCCGTCAACAGCGCGGCGCGGGACGGCGAGCACAGCGGCGTCGTATGAAAGTTGGTGAGCCGCAACCCATTGGCCGCCAACCGATCCAACGTCGGCGTCTCGATCTCCGAACCGAACGGCCCGATATCGCTGAACCCCATATCGTCGACCAGCACCACGATGATATTGGGCGCGCCAGCGGGCGCGACCGGCGGATACAGCCATTCCGGGGTCGAAGCGGCGGTGGTGCGGCCGATCTCACCGGTGAAATTCTCATAGCCACGGGCATGTTCGGGGACTGACATGCTCCCAGCAAAGGTCGAGCGCCCACTCCCGAACCAGGGTTTCACTCTGGCTGCGTGCAACCGGTGATCCGTCATGCACCCGCCGATAGCGTCGCCACACAATCAAGGCCCGGTCCACAGTCGAGGTTTCTTCAGATGATTTCGTCCCCCGGCGGTCTCGACCGCCGTATTTTCCTGCGCAGTTCCGCCGTCGCCGCGCTGGCGATCTTCGGGGGCGGGGCGCTGGCCGCGTGCACCTCGGCGGTGAGCCAGCAGCGCGGCGGCGACGACAATGCCCAGCCCGTGCGCGGCGGAACGCTGAAATACGGCGTGCTCGTGGACATCGTGCCCGCCAACCTGCTCACCAATACCGGCACCACGCCGTATGTGGTCGGCCTGGTCTTCGAGTCCCTGGTGCGCTACCCGCACGACAAGCTGGAACCCCAACCGCTGCTGGCCAAGAGCTGGACCGTCGCCCCCGACGGCAAGTCCATCACCCTGGACCTGCGCGACGACGTGAAGTTCCACAGCGGCCGCCCCTTCACCTCGAAGGACGTCGAGTTCTCGCTGCGCACCTACGCCGACCCCAAATGGTCCGCGCAGCTCAAGAGCACCGCCGCCGCCGTCACCGGCTTCGACACCAGCGACTCGCACCGCATCACGCTCACCCTCGACCACCCGTTGAGCAATCTGTTCGATCTGCTGGACACCGTCCCCATCCTGGACAGCGAAACGATCGACCAGCTGGCCACCGGCGACAAGATCGTCGGCACCGGCCCGTTCCGCTTCACCCAGCGAATCCCCAACCAGCAGTTGGTGTTCGAGAAGAACCCGGCGTACTGGGTCCCGGACCGCCCCTACCTGGACCGCATCGAGTTCACCGTCATCTCCGACAACCAGGCCCAGCTCAACGCGCTCAAGACCGGCCAGATCCACCTCGCCGACGGCGTCACCTACCGCGACAACGAGAACCTGGCCAAGACCGACGGCTACCGCGTCATCGCCTTCGAAGGCGCGGAACTACAGGTGTACGTCGGGGCCAACGTCCAGGACCCGACCCTCGCCGATGTCCGTGTGCGCCAGGCCATCGCCTACGCCCTCGACCGTGAGCGCATCATCAAGGACGTCTTCCGCGGCGCTGGCTACCCGCTGAACCTGCCGTGGCCCAAGAACTCTCCCGCCTTCGACGATTCGCGCAACACCCGCTACACGCGAGATGTGGCCAAGGCCAAGCAGATTCTGGCGCAGCTGCCCAAACCGCCCAAGCTGCCGCTGGCCTACAACACCTCCTACGTGGGCGGTGAGAGTGCCGCGCAGATCGTGCAGGCCAACCTGGCCGAGGTCGGCATCGAGGTGGAGCTCGTGCCCACCGAGAACGCCTCCTTCATCAAACAGCTGATCGGCGCGCAGTTCCCGGGCCTGTGGCTCACCGACCACTCGTGGGCGCAGTTCGCGCCCGCCACGCTGACGGTCAGCGCCTACCCGTTCAACGCCCGCAAGAACGCCTCCCGCTACGAGTCGGCCGACTATGTGAAGGCCGCCGACGCCGCCTGGCAGCTACCCCAGGCGACCGGCACCGACGCCACCCGCGCCTACCAGGCCCTCAACGACCAACTGCTGGACAGCCTGTTCCTGATCGAGATCGGCGTGCACTACTCGCAGGACGCCGCGACCCGAAAGCTGCACGGCCTCAACTGGACCAAGCGCCGCGAGCATCTGTTCACCGAGGCGTTCCTGGCATGACCGCGTATCTCCTGCGCCGGGTGCCCTCCGCGATCGCGGTGCTCTTCGGCGCGTCGGTGCTCATCTTCCTGCTATTGCGCCTGGTGCCCGGCGATCCGGCGACGACCCTGGCCGGACCCGACGCCTCCCCGGAAACGATCGCCGCGATCCGGCATCAGCTCGGACTGGACCGCTCGATCCCCGCCCAGTACCTGTCCTGGCTGCACGGCGTGGCGACCGGCGACCTCGGCCGCTCCTACATCATCGGTGGCCAGATCGCCGACCTCATCGGACGCGGGTTGTCCAACACGCTGATCCTCGCCGCCGCCGCACTGCTGTTGGCGGTCGCGGTCAGCCTGGTGCTCTCCGTCGCCTCGGTGCTGTGGGACCGGCGCTGGCTCAATGCGATTGTGGCCGCGGCCAATACGGTGGCGGTGGCGGTCCCGGTGTTCGTCACCGGAGTACTCCTGGTGCTGGTGTTCGCCGTCGCCATCCCGGTCCTGCCCGCGGGCGGCATCCCGCCGGACGGCTTCCTGGCCCGACCCGACATAGCCGTCCAGTACCTGCTGCTCCCCGCGATCTGCCTGGGCCTGCCGGTCGCCGCCGCGCTCACCCGCTTCCTGACCGAGGCGCTGCGCACGGAACTGTCCAAGCCCTACGTCCTCACCGCCCGCGCGCTCGGCATCCCGCACGGTCGCATCGTCACCCGCGGCGCACTGCGAAACGCGCTGCCCACCATGCTCACCACGCTCGGTATTCAAACCGGCAACCTGCTCGGCGGCGCGGTCCTGGTGGAGGCCGCCTTCGCCTGGCCGGGCATCGGGCAGCTGATCGAACAGGGCATCAACCGCCGCGACTACCCGGTGGTCCAAGCGCTGCTGCTGTTCTCGGTGGCGGTCTTCGTGGCCATTCAGCTGACCACCGACCTCGTCCACGCGTACCTCGATCCCCGCATTCGGATCGGAGGCCGCGCATGACCGGCTTCCCGAAAGCGCTGCTGCGCGGACAGGGCCTGGCCGGACTGCTGCTGATCGGCGTCATCGCCATCGCGGCGTTGGCCGCCGGACTGCTCACGAAATACAGTCCGCTGGAACAGATCCCGGGCGCGAACCTGCTCGGCGCGAGCGGCGAGCACTGGTTGGGCACCGACCAGGTCAACCGCGATGTGTTCACCCGCGTGCTCTACGGCATCCGGGTCGACCTGCTCATCGCCTTCGTCGCGGTCCCCAGCGGCGCGGTGTTGGGATCGCTCATCGGCCTGGCCGCCACCGTCAACCCGTACGCGGATGTGGTGGCGCAGCGGATCTTCGACCTGATCCTGGCGTTCCCCGCGCTCATCTTCGCCATCGCGCTCACCGCCGTCACCGGCCCCGGCGCGCACGCGGTGATCATCGTGATCATCGCCGCCGAACTCCCGATCTTCGGCAGGCAGATCCGCACGGCGGTGCTGGCGGTGCGGGAACAGCCCTTCGTCGAGGCGGCCGACGTGATCGGCGCGAGCACCGCCTGGACGCTGCGGAAACACGTGCTGCCCAATGTGATCGAGCCGCTGGCGGTGCAGTTCGCGCTATCGCTGTCGCTGGCCGTGTTCGTGGACAGCGCCATGAGCTTCATCGGCATCGGCGTGCGACCGCCGGACCCGTCGCTGGGCTCGATCATCGCCGAGTCCATGCGCAATCTCGACGCCAATCCGGCCATGGCGATCGGCCCGCTGACGGTGGTGTCGGCGCTGACTCTCGGATTCCTATTGATCGCCCAGGCATTGGGCCGCGCCCGGAGGCTTGGATGAGCGCCGACGAAAAGCTTTTGGAAATCAGTGATTTGACGATCCAGTTCGGCGACCGCAGGGTAGTCGACGGCGTCACCGTGCGAGTCGCGCGCGGCGAAACCGTCGCTCTGGTAGGCGAATCCGGCTCCGGCAAGTCCCTGACCGCCCGCGCCGTCCTCGGCCTGCTCCCCACCGGCGCGACCGCCACCGGCTCGATCCGACTCGGCGAAACCGAGATCATCGGCGCGTCCGAGAACGACCTGCGCCCACTGCGCGGCACCCGCGCCGCCATGGTCTTCCAAGAACCGCAGACCGCCCTGAACCCGGTGCAGCGCATCGGAACCCAGATCGCCGAGGCCCTGCGCGCACACGGCCGAATCGGCAAGGCGCAGGCGCGAGCCCGGGCCATCGACCTGCTCACCCAGGTCGACATCCCCGAGCCCGAGAAACGCGTCGACTGGTATCCGCATCAGCTCTCCGGCGGCCAGAAGCAGCGCGTGGTCATCGCCCTGGCCCTGTCCGGCGACCCGGACCTGCTCATCGCCGACGAGCCCACCACCGCCCTCGACGTCACCGTCCAGGCCGAGATCCTGCGGCTGCTGCGAGACATTCAGCGCCGCAACAACACCGGCGTGCTGTTCATCACCCACAATCTGGGCGTGGTGGCTGCCATCGCCGACCGGGTCGTCGTCATGCGCGCCGGTGAGGTCGTCGAAACCCAGCCGGTGCGTGAGCTGTTCGCGAATCCGCGCGAGGATTACACCCGCGAACTGCTGGCGGCGGTGCCCGCACTGCCGGAAGGCGGTGCCACGGTGGCGGCCGTCGAACCGGTGCCGCAAACCCCTGCCGAACCGGTGGCCGAACCCGAACCCGTTCTGCAGGTGAGCGATCTGTCGGTCGTCTACCGTCAGCGCGGCAGGAACTTCCAGGCGCTCCACGGGGTCTCCCTGACCCTGGCTCCCCGCGAGGTCGTCGGTCTCGTCGGCGAATCCGGCTCCGGCAAGAGCACGCTCGGCCGCACCGCGCTCGGCCTCGTCCCCGCGACCTCGGGCGAGGTCGTCCTGCACGGCGTCTCCCTGACCGGTCTCTCCCGCAAGGAACTCCGCGGCCTGCGCAAGAACGTCGCCCTGGTGCATCAGGACGTCACCGCCTCCCTGGACCCGCGCCGCACCCTCGCCGATTCGATCGGTGAACCGCTGCGCGTGCACCGCGTCGCCTCCGGCGCACTCCTGCGCGCCAAGGTCGGCGATCTGCTCGACTCCGTCCGGCTGCCCCGCGACTACGCCACCCGCCGCCCCGGTGAGCTGTCCGGCGGGCAACGGCAACGCGTGGCATTGGCCCGCGCGCTCGCGCTCGCACCGCGCCTGCTGGTGGCTGACGAGCCCACCAGCGCCCTGGATGTCTCGGTGCAGGCGCAGGTGCTCGACCTGTTCGCCGATCTGCGCGCCGAATACGGATTCGCCTGCCTTTTCATCAGTCACGACCTGGCCGTCGTGCACGAGGTGGCCGATCGGGTGGCGGTTCTGCGGGCGGGGCGTATTGTCGAATCCGGGCTGGTCACTTCGGTATTCCAGGCCCCCCGCGAGGAGTACACGCGCCGCCTGATCGACGCGGTTCCGGCCCCGGACCCGCTGCGTGCCAGGCGGGCCGAAATCTCACCCGCGCCCGTGCCCCTGGCAATGGGGGCATGAGGGTTTCCGTCCCGATATTCCATATACCAACTGGAGTATCCGGTGATACTAATTGGATTTGTCTTCCAGAACGGTTTGTATCCAAAGCTGTGTAAGTATCCGTCCAGCAGGAGATCTCGGTGCCGCCTCCACGGGGAGGCCGGGTGGGCCGCCGAGATTCCGTGAAGGAGGGAACCAGGTGGGCGCGAGAGCGGTATGTGGACAGGATCTTCCGGAACTCGAAGTACCCACCTTCGGAAACCTGCTGCGCCGATTGCGTGACAATCGCGGTGTTTCCCGCGAACGGCTGGCATTCAATGCCGGTGTAAGCGCAAGCTACATAACGCATTTGGAGAAAGGCGACCGCGGCAATCCGACCCGCGAAGTCGTCGAGGCCCTCACCCGATATCTGGACCGACTGGACCCCCTCTCCACCTCGGACCGCCGCCAGCTCACCGACCTCGCGGGCCTGGGAACAGGCGAACTGCCCAGCGTGGAGGAGCTGCGCGCCGCCATCACCCCGGAGATGATCGGGGTCCTGGAACTACACAGCCCGAATTTGGCCGCGCTGCTGGACATGCAGGCCAATCTGCTCGCCAGCAATGAGAACTGGGACGAGGCGTTCCCGGGCGTCCGCGAGGACGGCAATATGCTGCGCTGGTTCTTCGGCAACGAGCTGGCCACCCGCGTCATGGTGAACTGGGAGCGCGACGCCCGCCAGCTCGCCCGCTGGATGCGCGGATTGATCGGGCGGTCGGGCAATGTGGACGGATTCGCCGATCTCATTCGCGAACTCGGGGAATTCCCGAAATTCCGCCAGGCGTGGTCGGATGGCGTCGTGGAGTTCGCGCCGCACGTGTGGACCCTGCACCTGCGCAATCCGGTGACCGGTCTACGCCGCCGGATCTACGCCCAGACCGGACGATTGGACGCCGCGGCCTACCCCGGCCAGCTGCTCACGATTCTCGGACTCCCCGGCTAGATCATCACCCGCGCAGCGGAATGAATTCGGCGAGGGCGCCGTCCTCGGCATTCGGCGGCACGATGACCACGCCGTCGCGGTGCAGCAGATCCGCCAGATGGGCGGTGTGCAAACGCAGATCGCCCCGGAAGCCGCCCTCGGGCAGCGCGCGGGCCGGAACGATGCGCGAGACCGGCGCGGTCAGTTCCGCGGCATTCACCAGCGGACCCATGATGCGGCGGGACTCGCTGGCCCCGGTCAGTCCCTCGACGGTCGCGGCAATGAGGCTCAACAGGGTCGCGGTCGCCGCGAACGGATTGCCGGGCAGCCCGAGAACCACCGCGCCGGTGGCGAGTTGGGCCGCCACGGTGGAACCACCCGGGCGCAGGCGCAAGCGGCGCAGCAGGACGGCGGCGTCGGTGCGGTCCAGGGCCGAGCGCAGCTGATCGGCCGCACCGCCGCCGGTCGCCCCGACAATGACCAGCAGATCGCAGTCGGTGGCGGCGGCCAGCACCTCGTCGAAGGCATTCGCGGTGTCGCGTAGGTGGACTCGGTCGATGGTCCGCACGCCGTACCAGGACAGGATGTCGGGCAGGATGGGGCCGATCGAGTCGCGGGTCTGCCCGGTGTGCAGCGGGCCGTCACCGCGAATCTCGTCACCGGTCATGACGATTCGCGCGCGCACCGGACCGCGCACGGCGGCCGCGGGCACCTCGGCGCTGGCGGCCACGGAGATCAGCGCGGCCGTGACGGGCGTGCCCGCGGCCGCGACTTCGTCACCGGGCAGCCAG
Organism: Nocardia sp. CDC153; assembly: GCF_035818515.1. NCBI lineage: Bacteria > Bacillati > Actinomycetota > Actinomycetes > Mycobacteriales > Nocardiaceae > Nocardia > Nocardia sp. CDC153. The sequence continues at coordinate 1,095,515 of NZ_JAYKYU010000001.1, forward strand.
TATTCGCCACGGCGGCGCACATCCTCGCGAATCGGGGTGTCGGGCAAGCGATACAGCGTGCCGTCGTCATCGATGCGGACGAACTCGTCGCGCACCACCGAGGTCGTCCCGTCGGGCACGTGCGCGCCCGTGGCGATCCGCACCGCCTCGCCGTTCAACAGTCCGACCGGCCGCTCACCGCCCGCGAACCCGATATCGCGCCGCAACTGCCAGGGCCCGTCACCGCTCACCGCGTAACCGTCCATGGCCGACACGTCGAAGCGCGGCAGGGCGTCCCCGGCCACCAGCGGACCGGCCAACGCGGCCCCCCGCGCCGACCGCAGCACCGCCTCTCGCGCGGCCAGCGGGGAAATACTGGTGCGCAGCACATTCCGCGCCTCGTCGAGCCACAGCGGCTCGGCCGCGCGTGCCGCCCCGGTCCGGGCCCGCCGCACATCCTCGGGGGTATCGCAATCCTCGACCCCGGGCAGCGGCACCATGGCGGTGTCCACCGGCACCAGCGCCTTCATCGGCCGATTCACCAGCGATTCCATGCCGCTCAGCGCCGCGCTCAAGGCCGCCCGCCGCCACACCCCGACCAGATACTGCGGCCGCCCCGAGGCATCGGCCGCGAACACCGCGTCACTGCCCGATTCCCTTGCGTGCGAGAGCAGTTCGTTCACCGCCGCCGCGGTCAGGAACGGCATGTCGGCGGCCAGCACCACGATCAATCCGGCCGGGAATTCGCATCCGGCCAGCGCGCCCAGTCCGGCCGCGATGGCCGCCACCGGACCGGCCCCGGCCGGAATCTCCTGCGCCTGAAGAATTTCCGGCGGTAGTTCGGGCCGATGCGGCCCCACCACGACCGTGCGCGCGCATCCGGCCACCGCCGCCAGCGCCGCGTCCAACATGGACTGCCCGCCCACCACGATGGCCGGTTTGTCCACCCCGCCCATGCGGCTGGCCTTGCCCCCGGCCAGCACGATGGCGTCGACGGGCGTCACGCGGCGGTCCCCGGCGCGGTGTGTGTCGCGGATAGGCGGAACATGCTTGAAGATCGTAGTGGCAGGCCCCGCAAGGCTTGTCGGGCGCGCCGGAAACCTCCGCTTGCTAAGCAATTGCCGATTCGCGTTACGTAATCTGATGAGGTAGGACACATAGTAGAAATGGTCTTGTTTTAACCTTCGGAACAATCTCATATGGCAGTATCCGACCTGAGAACTGGCGAGTACGGGGCGTTCGCCACAGTTCACACCAGGCGTCACACCGGGTCCCACTGTCCGGTACCAGGAGGACTCAGAGCGATGAAGGTTGGTTTGCTGAATGTTTGTGGAGAGGGAACGGCGTGGGCCTTGGTGTGAAACCGGATAGGGACTCCGACGATCTGAAGCCGCCCACATTCGGACTCCTGTTGCGCCGCCTGCGCGATGCGCGGGGCGTATCACGAGAAAGACTGGCCTTCAATGCCGGTGTGAGTGCCAGCTACATCAGTCATTTGGAGAAGGGGGATCGCGGACATCCGACCCGCGAAGTGGTGGATGCGCTGCTGCGATACCTGGATCGAATAACCCCGCTGTCCGCCGTCGAACGCCGTCATCTGCTGGATCTGGCCGGACTCGGGGTCAGTGAATTCCCCTCGGTGGAACAGCTGCGGGAGGAAATCACCGAGGACATGTACCGCGCGCTCGAACTGCACGAGCCGAATCTGGCCGCCTACATCGATACCCGCTGGAATGTGCTGGCCTGCAATGCGAGCTTCGCCCGCGCTTTCCCCGGGGTGGACCGCGATATCAATATCCTGCGCTGGTTCCTGGGCAATGCGGCGGCCCGCGACGTGATGGTCGAGTGGGAGGAGGAGGTCCGGCTCACCGTGCACTGGCTGCGCGGTCTGATCGCGAGTTCGGGGGACACCGCTTGGTCGGTCGAATTCCTATCCGAACTCGGACGATTCGGGCTATTCCGGGAAATGTGGGACGAGGGCATTGCCGCCTACGGGCGACCCCGGGCCACCATGCGGCTGCGCGAAAAGGACAGCGGCCGCCGCTTCGATATCGCGGTGCAGCTGTTCAGCGTCTTCAACGCCGCCTACCCCAGCCAGATTCAGATCTTCCTCGGCATCCCCAGCTGGCACGAGGACGAGGGGTCCCAGCGGCCGTGACCGCCATGGGCACGGCCTAGCGGGTTCGATCAGACGGCCAGTTTGCGCCGGTGCGGTGCGGTGGCTCGCTCCACCAGCCGAACCAGCAGGGGCGCAACGACTTCCGGATGCGTCCAAGCCGCGCCGTGCCCGGCCCCCGGAATGGTGACCACACCGTCCGCGCCCGCGAGGCCGGTGGCCATCGCCTCGGACTTCTGCGCGGTGCTGGCGGCATCGTGGCTGCCGCGCGCCACCAGCGCCGGAACCGTGATCTCCGGTAGTCGGTGCAGCACCGAGCGCCGGTCCATCAGGCAGCGCGCGGCGGGCGCGATGGCCTGACGATCCGAGCTGTACCAGCGGCTGGTCCACACGCGCCACAGCCGCGGATCGGTGCCGCCGATGAGCTGCGGCGCCAATTCGGCCACCAGCGGGGCCATCGGCTCCGAACCGGTCCAGCGGTCGAAGAATTCGCGGCAGAAAGCCAATTCCGAGGGCGTGCACGCACCCGCCTCGGTATCGATCAGCGCCAGGCCCTGCACCCGTTCCGGTGCCAGTAATGCCATGCGCAAAGCCACATACCCGCCCTGGCTCATTCCGCCGACGACGGCCCGCTCGATTCCGAGTTCATCGAGCACCGCCAATCCGTCGGCGGCCAGATCCCAATAGCTGAACGGTTCTCCATCGGGTGACTGGGTGCGTCCGTGGCAGCGCGCATCAATCGTGACGAGATTGATGCCGGCGGCTGCCAGAGGTTCGCGCATCGGTTCGAACACGGTCTCGTCGAGGAAGAATCCGTGGGCGAGCAGCAGGGTCGGACCAGTGATCCCGCTGGTCGTGAAATGGACTGTGGCTGAGCCGGATTGCACATAAGGCATGGTCCAGACCCTAAACGGCGGAAGTGGTCGCTCCCCAGATGTTTGCCCGCGTGGTGCCAGGCACCCTCCGGTGAGGTTCCCGATGGGTACCCACACTGGCCAGTGTCAGTACTGCTAGGGGTTTGCCCCAGATTGCCCCAAAACTGGACAACAAGATCAGAATCCATTTTTAATCAGGCCGTGGCGCTTTTGGGACAAGCGCAATTTCAAGGGAGGAAACAATGTTCGACGTCACCACCGCGGCCCGCCGCAACGACTTCCGGATCGATCACGGCGCGGGATTGCGAGAGTCGCTCGAGGGGCTGCTGCTGCACGACGGAGTCGGTCTGGACGCGCGTATGCGGCATGCGATTTCCGCGGTCGTGCACCTCGCGGTCGACGCTCCGCTCGGAGTTCCGGAGGACGCCGAGGAATTTCTGGGCCGATTGGACGCCTCGTGGCTGTTCGCCGCCTGGAACGACAGCGATCAAGAGCTTTCGTTGCTGAATACCCTCGCCGGTGGTGAGGTGCCCGCATTGAGCTGGTGCGAACTCATGTTCACCACCGCGCTCGCGCCGTGGTCCGGTGCGCCCGCCGCGGTGCACGCGCGCCGCATTTTCGGCGGTGGCGAGCAGGCCCGGCTGGCCGCGGTGAGTGGGGATTGCTCCCTCGGTCGGTAAAACATACCAAGCGTTTCTTTTTGAGACTTTCGGGCAATGAACTGAACGTATTGAAGGGATCGATGAAGTGAAGCTGCTTTTCACCAATTTCGACGCCATGTTCGAAACCCTCGCCCGCCGCGACGGATTCGAGTCCGAATCCTGGCATCAGCAGGCGCTGTGCACCCAGACCGATCCCGAGGCGTTCTTCCCCGACAAGGGCGGCTCCACCCGCGAGGCCAAGCGCATCTGCTCCTCCTGTGAGGTGCGCCAGCCGTGCCTGGAATACGCGCTCGCCCACGATCAGCGCTTCGGCATCTGGGGCGGCATGTCACCGCGGGAGCGCCGCCGTTACGAACGCGGCGCGGCGTAGCCGGTCCGCTGATCCGCCGCGGGGAAGCGGGCCGGATCGGCGCGACTGTTCAATCGACTGTCGCTGGTAGCAGACAGAATTCATTGGTTTCGGGATCGGCCAGCACCGCGATCGGATCGTTGGTCGCGGCACCGGAACCGGGCGGTGCGGCCTGGGGACCGAGCGGCACCGCGCCCGCCGCGCGCAGGCGGGCGGCCTCCTGCAGCGGATCGTCGGTGGGGAAGGCGACGAGATCCAAATGGAGGCGGCCGCACTTGGTCGGTGCGTCCGGCCTCCGCAGGAATTCCAGCCACGGGCCCTGCCCGGTGGCCGAGCGGATACCGGCGTAGGCGGGCCGCTCATGGGTCAGCGGCCAGCCCGCGGCGGTGGACCAGAACTCGGCCAGCCGCAAAGGGTCTCGGGTATCCATCACGATCGCGGCGACCGCGCCGGTATCGACGTATTCCTCCCGCGGTTCCAGGACGCAGAACTCATTGCCCTCGGGATCGGCCAGCACCGTCCAGGGGACCGCGCCCTGGCCGATGTCCACCCGGCGCGCGCCGAGCGAGAGCGCGCGATCCACTTGCAGCCGTTGGTGATCCAGCGAGCGGCTGGACAGGTCCAGATGCATGCGGTTCAGGGCGGTCTTGGGTCGCCGGGCGGGAAGGAAGGTGAGCGCCACGTCCAGGCCGTCCGGGTCCGGTGCGGCGATCTCGACCTCACCGGGCCGATCCACCGTCACCTCCCAGCCCAGCAACTCGGCCCAGAAGCGGGCCGTCGACCCGGGCTCGACCGCATCGAACACCACGCACGCCAGTCGGGTGGACATGATTCACGGTAACCGGCCGGCGAGGCGGGCGATCAGCTTTCGCCGAAGCAGTGCCGATCAGCTTTCGGCGAAGCTGTGCCGCGCGCGTCGCAGATCCACCCGACCGTCCAGCAGCGGCACCCCCTCGGCGGCCAGTTCCGCCAATTGCCGGTGCGCCAAATGCGGTGCCGGCGTGCCGTTCGCGCGCAGCACGCGATGCCAGGGCAGATCGGCGGAATCGGTGCGCATGATCCAGCCGACCGTGCGCGGGGTGGACAGGCCCGCCGCGGCCGCGATATCGCCGTAGGTGGCGACCCGGCCGGGCGGAATGGCCGCCACCAATTCCCGGACCCGTTCGATCTCGGCGTCGGTGGTCGCCATGTCAGAGCACCGCGCGGACCAGGGCCGCGGTCTCGGCCGGGCGGGCCTGGGCCACCATGTGATCGCAGTCGAATTCGTGGACGGTGAGGCTGTCGCCGAGATGCTCGGTGAGCGCGGCGCGGAAGGACGGGGCCACCAGCGGCGGGCTCACCTTCATCGCCTGCACCAGCACGGTCGGCAGATCCGGTGGCGGCAGGACGAACTCGCGGGCGATCTGACCCCAGAAGGAGATGATCGCGGGCATGGTCACGCGCCAGCCGACCCGGCCCTCGGTGGTCGGGACCAGGTGCTCGGTCAACTCCTCGTCCAGCACCGCCGGATCCACCTCGGCCCACGAGGTCTCCAGCTTGTCGAAGCGGGCCGCCGCCACGCTCGGGTAATCCGGTGCCGCCAGCATGGAATTCGCGATGTGCAGCATGCGCTCGGGCTCGAGGCCGATGGCAGGATCCAGCAGCACCAGCGCGCGTACCAGCTCCGGATGCTGGTGCGCCAGGTGCACCGCGGTGGCCGCGCCGAACGAATGCCCGAGCACCACCACGGGTTCGCTGGTCTCGGCCGCCAGCAGCACGACGAGATCATCGACCAAAGTTTCGAAATCCCACGGCGGCACGCCGGGCGACCTCCCGTGTCCCCGCAGATCCGGTGCGAGGATCGCGACATCGGGGAGATGATCGTCGGCCAGGCGTTGCCAGCGTCGGCCGTGACCCGTCAAACCGTGCAATGCCAGGACGACCGGACCGGTCGAGGGACCGAAACGATGACTATGCAGCTCCACCACCCCGCCCATTCTGCTGCCTGCGCTCGAGAAGAACACCTCGCGCACCCCGTGGCGTCCGCGCCGGACCGCGTTCGTGACCATCGTGTGCACTGTGATCGACGGCACCGCCAACTCATGGCAAACGCGGACTGTCGGGGCGATCTGTTGAAATAGCCGACGTGATGCGATCGGATAGCTCGGTGCAGTTGGTGCGCCGGGCTCAGGCGGAGACCCCCTCGCGGGAGTGGGACGCCGAGCTCCGGCCGCTCTTCGACGACCTGGGCGCGGATCCGGGCTGGCGGCCGTGGCAGGTGCTCGGCGGACCCGGGACCGGCAAGACCGCGCTGCTGGTGGATCTGGCCGCCGCGCGCATCCTGGCCGGGGCCGCACCGGAATCGGTGGTGGTGCTGACCTATACCAAGCGGGCCGCCACCGCCGTGCGCGCCGCCATCACCGCCCGCATCGCCGAGGCCGATCCCGACCTGGGCGGGGTGCCCGGGGCCACCCGCGGACCGCTGGTGCGCACCATCCACTCCTACGCCTTCGGGCTGCTGCGGACCTTCGCCGCCACCCACGGGAATCCGCCGCCGCGGCTGCTCACCGGTTCCGAGCAGGACATCGTGATTCGCGAGATGCTGCGCGGCGACCTCGCCGACGGCGCACACGACTGGCCCGAGCGCCTGCACCCGGCGCTGCCCGCCGCCGGATTTGCCGAGCAGTTGCGGGATCTCATGCTCCGGGCCACCGAACGTGGGCTCGGCCCCGAGGACCTGATCGAACTCGGCCGCACCCACCGCCATCCCGAATGGGTCGCGGCGGGCCGCTTCGCCGAACGCTACGAACAGATCATGATGCTGCGCTGGTCGGTCGGCATGGACGTCCCCGAGGCCAGCGCTCCCGCCCTCGACGCCGCCGAACTCGTCACCGCCGCCCTCGACGCCTTCCACCTCGACCCGGAACTCCTTGCCGCCGAACGCAATCGACTGCACAGCATCCTCGTCGACGACGCCCAACACCTCGACCCCCACGCCGCCACCCTGATTCGCGCCCTCGGCGGCGGCGCGGCCACCACGGTCATCGCCGCCGATTCGGACCAGGCCGTCTACACCTTCCGCGGCGCGGACTCCCGCTTCGCCACCGATCCGGACGCGCCGCCTTCGCGCCGAATCACCCTGCGCCGCAACCACCGCTCCGCCACTGCTATCCAGGAATTAGCCGACCGCATCGCGGCGCGCCTGCCCGGCTCCTCGTCGCACCGCACCCCGCCCCCGACCCTCCGCCGGACCCCCGCCACCGCCGACTTCCTCCACGAAATCGCCCACGACCTGGCGACCGGCAACGCCACCCCCGCCAGCGGAGATGCCCCCACCGCGAACGGCCACGACCAACCCCGTCATTCCGGCGCGCTCTTGGCCGGAATCCACGACATGGATATGGATCCCGGCCAAAGGCACGCCGGGATGACGGATCGTGCCGCGCGGTCCAGGTCTGCGGATGTAGCCGAGAGTCCCGGGGAGCGTGCGCAATCCACGGGCGAGGTGCGGGTGCAGGTGCTCACCACGCCCGCGAAGGAGGCCGCGCTGATCGCCGATCATCTGCGGCGGGCGCATCTCACGCACGGGGTGCCCTGGTCGAAGATGGCGGTGATCGTTAGATCGGTGCCGTTGTCGCTCGCGCCGCTGCGGCGGGCGCTGTTGGCCGCCGGGGTGCCGGTGCGGCAGCCACCGGCCGATGTGCCGTTGGCTCGGCGGCGGGGTGCGATGTGGATGTTGTTGGCGCTGCGGGCGGTTACGGCGGGGGATCCGACCTCGGTGCGGCATCCGCGGCCGATCGCGTTCACCGCCGACGATGCGTTGGATCTGCTCGCGGGTCCGCTCGGCGGCGCGGATCAGATCAGTCTGCGGCGGTTGCGGCGCGGTATTCGCCGGGCGGTGCTCGAGCTCGGCCTGCCCGACCGCGCGCGCGCTGAGGAAGCGGAGGGGTCTGCCGAAGACGCTGTCGCGGAACAGGATTCGGGTGGCACCGGGCCTCATGGCGATGCCGTTGCGGCCGATGCTCGGCAATCGGCTCCCGAGTCCGGCAGGGGCGCGCGCGAGGTCGAATCGTCCGAGGAGGCGGCGCGGTACGCGGATCTGGATCGGTCGTCGGCGGAGATTCTGCGGGATCTGCTTGTGGGGGTGGGGAATCGGGCGGTGCTCGAGAAGCTCACCGATGTGGAGGCCGCGCCGCTGCGGCGGGTGTTGAAGGCCATGGGTCGGGCGCGGAAGGTGCGGCGCGACGGGGGTGGGCTGGAAGAGGTGATGTGGGGGGTGTGGACCGCCTCCACGTTGGAGCGGCGGTGGGTCGGGCAGTCCGAGCGCGGGGGTGCGGTCGGGATGCAGGCCGACCGGGATCTGGACGCGGTGGTCGGGCTGTTCGAGGCGGCGGCGTCGTATGTGGACCGGCTGCCGCGCGCGACCATCGAGGGCTTCGTGGAATACCTGGAGCAGCAGGAGATTCCGCAGGACAACGCGCCGGTGACCGATCCGGGGGAGGCCGTCACCATTTGCAGCGCGCACGCGGCCGCCGGACGCGAGTGGGACACCGTGGCGGTGGCGGCCGTCCAGGAGGGCATCTGGCCCAACCTGCGCCCGCGCGGCACCCTGCTGGGTGTCGAGGAGCTGGTGGATCTGCTTGCGGGCGTGGGCGGTTCGGGGGAGAAGGTGAGCCGCGCCGCCCCGCTGCTGGCCGAGGAGCGGCGACTGCTGCTGGTGGCGTGCAGCCGGGCGCGGCGGTCCCTGCTGGTGACGGCGGTCGAATCGGTCACCGGCGATCAGGATCTGGTGCCGTCGCGATTCCTGGCGGAAATGGACGCCGACGCCGCCGACGGTCAACCCGGGCGGGTGCCGCAGCCGGTGGACCCGGGCCGGGCGTTGGCCATGCACGCGCTCATCGCCGAATTGCGCTCTGCCGCTTGCGATCCCGAGACCACCCCCGAGCGCCGGATGCGCGCGGCCCGGCAGCTGGCGCGGCTGGCGCAGGCCGGGGTCCGGGGCGCGCACCCCGACGACTGGTACGGCACCGCCGAGCTCTCGTCCTCGAATCCCCTGTGGGACAGCGCGGATGGGGCGATCGCGCTGTCCCCGTCCACGGTGGACCAGCTCAAGACCTGTCCGCTGCGCTGGGCCCTGGAACGACACGGCGGCGGGGACGGCGAGAACCAGCACGCCCTCAAGGGCAATCTCGTGCACACCCTGGTGCAGGCGCTGGCCGGACAGGTCAGCGAGGACCAGGTGAAGGCCGCCCTGGTGAAGGCGTGGAAGAAGGTCGACCCGAGCGCCCGCGACGGCGAGAACTGGCACTCCCGCGCGGAATTGCGCCGCACCGAGACCATGGTCGACACCTTCCTGGCCTGGCTGCGCAATACCCGCGACGAACTCACCGCCATCGGCGTGGAGGTGCCGGTCGACTGCGTGCTCCCCGCGCGCGGCCCCGACGAACAGCCGGTCCGGATCAGCGGCCGCGTGGACCGGGTGGAGCGAGATGCTTTGGGTCGCTTCGTCATCGTCGATGTGAAGACCGGCAAGACCCCCATCTCCAAGCAGGCCGCCGAGGAGCACGCGCAGCTGGCCACCTACCAGGTCGCGGCCGCCGAGGGCGCGCTCGGCGAGGGCGAGCCCGGCGGCGCGCGCCTGGTCTACGTCGCCAAACCCAATGCCAAGGAGGGTGCGACCCAGCGCATGCAGCCGCCGCTGGACGCCGAGGGCATCGACACCTGGCGCGGCGTCATCCACGACGCGGCCGACGCCTCCAAGGGCCCGAGCTATCTGGCCATGCGCAATGACGGCTGCCGCCATTGCAAGGTGGCGGGCAGCTGCCCGGTCCAGGACACCGGTCGGCAGGTGACCGACTAGTGGACGTGCCGCCGCATGGCGATTCCGTCGGGCCTGATGGCGGGGTGAGACCTGCGATCTCGCCGCGTCAGCTCGCCGACGCGCTGGGTCTGCCGCCGCCCACCGACGAACAGGCGGCCGTCATCGCCGCACCCGCGGGTCCGACCCTGGTGGTGGCGGGCGCGGGCGCGGGCAAGACCGAGACCATGGCCGCCCGGGTGGTCTGGATGGTCGCCAATGGGCTGGTCGAACCCGACCAGGTGCTGGGCCTCACGTTCACCCGAAAAGCCGCCCAACAGTTGACCACCCGCATCCGCACCCGCCTGGCCCGCCTGGCGGGCGCACCGGTCATTCGCGATATCGACCCCACCGGACGCCTGCGCGGCCTGCTCACCTCCTCCGAACCGGAGATCAGCACCTATCACTCCTACGCGGGCCGCCTGCTCGGCGAATACGGCCTCCTGCTGCCCGTGGAACCCACCGCCACCCTGCTCACCCAGACCCAGCTCTGGCAGCTCGCCTACCGCGTCGTCTCCACCTGGGACGGCGACCTCGACACCGACCGCAGCCCCGTCGGTGTCACCGAGGCGGTGCTGGCCCTGTCCGGCCAACTCGCCGAACACCTGGTGGAACCGCACCAATTGGCCACGGCCCACCTGGAATTGGAGCGTCTCGTCCACACGCTTCCGGCCGGACCGCGGCAGAAAGGCGGACCCAAGAAGGCCCTGCTGGACATCCTCGAGGCCCAACACGAACGAGTGGCATTGCTGCCCTTGGTCGAGCGTCTTGCCGAAGAGCTCCGCCGCCGCGGCGCACTCGACTTCGGAGCGCAGATGTCCCTCTCCGCCCGCCTCGCGGCCACCCACCCGGAAGTCGGTGCCGCCGAGCGCGACCGTTTCCGCCTGGTTCTCCTCGACGAATACCAGGACACCGGCCACTCCCAGCGCATCCTGCTCTCCTCCCTGTTCGGAACGGACGATCCGGGTGATCGGCAGCGCCTGGCGGTCACCGCGGTCGGCGACCCGATGCAGTCCATCTACGGGTGGCGCGGGGCCTCGGCGGCGAACCTGCCGCGGTTCGCGACCGACTTCCCCAGCGCACCAGGGGTTCCCGCGCCGATCCTGCCGCTGCTCACCAGTTGGCGGAATCCGCCCGAGGCATTGGATCTGGCGAATCTGGTGTCGGATCCGCTGCGGGAGCGGGCGGCCCGGGGCGGGGGTGTGACCGTTGACGCGCTGCGGCCGCGGCCCGGCGCGGGGGAGGGGACCGTCGCCTTCGCATTGGCGGAAACCATTGTGGAGGAACGCGATTGGGTCGCGGAACGAATCGCGGCCGAGTGGGAGGCCGCCACGGACGAAGGCCTCCCGCCGCCGACCTCGGCGGTCCTGGTGCGGCGCAATGCCGACGCCGCCCCGCTGGCGGAAGCCTTGCGCGAGCGGGGATTACCCGTGGAGATCGTGGGCCTGGGCGGGCTGCTGCACACCCCCGAGGTCGCGGATATCGTTGCGACCCTTCGGCTGATCGCCGATCCGGCGGCCGGCAGCGCCGCGGTCCGGATCCTCACCGGCGCGCGATGGCGGATCGGCGTCGCGGATATCGCCGCCCTCTCGCGGCGAGCGCGCGAGCTGTCGATTCGACGCCCCGCCGGGCAGACCGACGCCATCACCGATACCGCCACCCTCGACGAGGCGCTGCGCGAGGTTGCCCCGGAGCCCGCCGAGAAGGCCGGACTCGGCGACGCCATCGCCGATCCCGGTGACCCTGAACAGTATTCGACCCAGGGCTACGCCCGCATCGTCGCCCTGGGCCGGGAGCTGTCCGCGCTGCGCGAGCGGGCCGGGCAACCGCTGGCCGAACTCGTCGCCGACGTGGAGCGCACCATCGGCGTCGGCGTGGAGACCCAGGCCCGCCGCACCCACGCCGCCGCCGGGCGCGAACACCTCGACGCCTTCGCCGAGGTGGTGGCCGGATACTCCGCCGACCACCGCTCCTCCCTGCCCGGCCTGCTCGACTTCCTCGCCGCCGCCGAGGAGGTCGAGAACGGTTTGGAGCCGGGCGAAGTCGAGGTCGCCCACGACCGCGTCCAGGTGCTCACCGTGCACGCCGCCAAGGGCCTGGAATGGGAGGTGGTCGCGGTCCCGCACGTGGTCGACGGCACCTTCCCCTCCGGCACCGGCACCGCCACCTGGATGGGCGCGCTCGCCGAACTGCCCACCGCCCTGCGCGGCGACCGCGAACAGGACGACGCCACCGACGGTGTCCCGGTCCTCGACCTCGCCGACCTCTACGATCGCGCCGACCTCGAACGCGCCCTGGACGAGCACAAGAAGGCGCTCGCCGCCCGCCGTCTGGACGAGGAACGCCGTCTGTTCTACGTGGCGCTCACCCGCACCGAACGCGCCCTGTTCGTCTCCGCCCACCACTGGGCCGAGACGGGCTCGAAACCCAAGGGCCCCTCCGCTTTTCTGCTCGAGCTGAAACACGAGTCCGAATCCCCGGACTCGCCCCTGTCCCGCACCGTGCGCATCGACCGCTGGGACGACCCGCCCCTGCCCGACACCCCCAACCCCTTCACCGACAACCCCCCGACCGCCACCTGGCCCCGCGACCCCCTCGGCTCGCGTCGTGAATTCGTGGAGGAGGGCGTGGAACTGGTCAAGGCCGCCCTGGAAACCCTGCGCGCCGAATCCCGCCCGCAACAAACCGAATTCGACTTCGGCCCCGACTTCCAGCTCCCCGCGCCGAAAGCCACCGCCAGCCGCCGATCCCCGTCGAACTCCGCCGCCGGCGAACCGGATTCGACACACGCGACATCACCCGAATCCGCGACTGCAGCACCCGACTCCGACCTCGACGCCGATCCGGAGGGCTGGGCCGAGGATGTGGATGCCCTCCTCGCCGAGCATCTCGCCGCCGAACGGGCCGTCCGCGAGGTGGAACTCCCCGGCCAGCTGGCCGCCACCTCCCTGGTCGACCTGCGCGCCGATCCCGCGAAACTGGCCGCGCGCCTGCGCCGTCCGCTGCCCTACCCGCCCAGCCCCTACACCCGCCGCGGCACCGCCTTCCACGCCTGGCTGCAACGCTGGTTCGCGGGCACCCGCCTGCTCGGCTTCGAGGACCTGCCCGGCGCGGCCGACATCACCGACACCGACGCCGAACTCATGCGCCTGCAGGAGGCGTTCCTCGCCTCACCGTGGGCCGACCGCAACCCGGTCGAGGTCGAGATCTCCTTCGAGACCACGCTCGCGGGCACCGTGATCCGCGGTCGCATGGACGCCGTCTTCCGCCGCCCCGACGGCACTTGGGTGGTCGTCGACTGGAAGACCGGCGCCGAACCGCAACGCGCCGAGGAGGATTCGGTCGCCATCCAGCTCGCCGTCTACCGGCTGGCCTGGGCCCGGCTCGAGGCCGCCCGCAGCGGCCGCGCCGAGGACGAGGTGCTCGACCGCACGGTGGCCGCCTTCCACTACGTCCGCACCGGCCGCACCATCGCCCCCGAACACCTGCCCGGCCCAACCGAACTCGCCGCCATCATCACCGAGGCCGCTCCCCGCCGCACCCCGCCGGCCCCGCCCCAGCTGCCCCCGTTCGAGGACCCCTACGACGACGACCCGGGCCCGCCCGAACCCACCGACGCCGAAATGCTGCGTCCCCCGTCGGAGTTCGACATCCCCTTCGACTTCGACCTCGAACCGCCGCCGGATCCGGAATCGCTGCCCCCGGATGCCGGGTGGTAGGTCATCTGGCCGGTACGCTGCGGAGCTGTGTTCGGTGACTCGTCGCGTGGTCTCGGAAATCTGACCGATCGGCCCGATTTCGCCCTGGTCGGCATCCTGCGGGTCCCCACCGCCCAATCCAGCCCGTGGTATTCGCTCCTGCGCCGCATCGCGCTGGCGCTGTTCCTGCTGGTCTTCGCCACCCTGGTGGTCTATTTCGGCCGCGACGGCTACCACGACAACGCCCGCGACAAAATGGGTCTGCTCGACGCCGCCTACTACGCCACGGTGTCGCTGTCCACCACCGGCTACGGCGACATCACACCGGTCACGTCCACCGCGCGGCTGGTCAATATTCTCGTGGTGACCCCGCTGCGGATCATGTTCCTCATCGTCTTGGTCGGCACCACCCTGGCGGTGCTCACCGAACGGTCCCGGCAGGCGTTCAAGATTCAGCGATGGAGGCGCACCGTGCGTAATCACACCGTGGTCGTCGGCTACGGCACCAAGGGCCGCACCGCCGTGGACGCCATGCTGGCCGACGGCGTCCAGGCCGGGGACATCGTCGTGGTCGACACCGACCCGCAGGTCCTCGAGTTCGCCGCCAATGCCGGACTGGTCACCGTGCACGGCTCGGCCACCAAGTCGGATGTGTTGCGGCTGGCCGGAGTTCAGCACGCCTCGGCCGTCGTGGTCGCCACCAACCGCGACGACACCGCGGTCCTGGTCACCCTCACCGCGCGCGAAATCAACCCCAAGGCAAAGATTTCCGCCGCCGTGCGCGAGGCCGAGAACACCCATCTGCTGCGCCAGTCCGGCGCGGATTCGGTGGTCGTCTCCTCCGAGACCGCGGGCCGACTGCTCGGCATCGCCACCACCACCCCGTCCGTGGTCGACATGATCGAGGACCTGCTCACCCCCGAGGCCGGATTCGCCATCTCCGAACGCGAGGTGGAACCCGAGGAAGTCGGCGGCTCCCCGCGCCACCTGCGCGATATCGTGCTCGGCGTGGTCCGCGACGGCCAGCTCATCCGCGTCGGCGATCCCGAGACCGACGCCCTCGAGACCCGCGACAAGCTGCTCTATCTGCGCCGCGTCCAGGCGGGATGACCCGGTCCGGCTAGTCTCGAACCGTGTCAGGTTTTCAGCTGAATGCGGTTCCGGTGCTCTCCCGTACCACTCTCGACCGCGCGGAACACCTCCGCGTCGACGAGCAGGCCCTCAAAGAGGGCTGGGCCCAGGCGAAACTCCTCCGAATGAACAAACGCGGCCAGGTCCGCATCGACGGCGGCAGCGTACTGCTCGAGCCCGCCACCGACCTCGCCGCCGAACGCACCCCCGACGCCGTCTTCCTCGGCGTCGACGGCGACACCCACCTGTGGGCCGTGCGCGACAACGACATCGAGGGCACCCTCGTCGATCTGCGCGCCTACGGCACCACCCTGCAACTCGACGATTTCGGCACCGGCCTGCTGTCCACCGCCATCGCTCTGCTGAACTGGCACGACAAGGCCCGCTACAGCTCCGCCGACGGCACCCCGACCGTCCCCGCCAATGGCGGCTGGTCGCGCATCAGCGAGGCCGGGCACGAGGAATTCCCGCGCACCGACCCGGCCGTCATCTGCCTGATCACCGACCCGACCGGAGAGCGCGTGCTGCTCGGCCGCCAGAACGTCTGGCCCGAGGGACTGTTCTCGCTGCTGGCCGGATTCGTGGAGGCGGGGGAGTCGCTCGAGCGCTGCGTCGAACGCGAGATCAAGGAGGAGGTCGGCGTCGACGTCCGCGAGATCCGCTACCTCGGCAGCCAGCCCTGGCCGTTCCCGCGCTCGCTCATGCTCGGCTTCACCGCGGTCGCGGATCCGGAGCAGCCCTTGGCATTCCACGACGGGGAGATCGTCGAGGCGTACTGGTTCACGCGCGCGGAAGTGCGCGAGGCGCTGGCCGCGGGCGCGTGGGGACGTGACAGCGAGGTCCTGCAGACCACGGACCGGAAACTGCTGCTGCCGGGCTCGATTTCGATCGCCCGCACGATTGTCGAATCCTGGGCCGCCGACGCGTAGTCCGTAGCCGCGCGGTCCGAAGACGACGTGAAGCCGCACACCCCTCGGTGTGCGGCTTCAACCGTATGCGCGGCGCTCAGCCGATGGCGGCGAGCGCTTCCTTGACCTGAGCCAGGCTCGGATTGGTGGCGGTGGAGCCGTCGCGGTACTTGATCGTCGGCACCACGTGGTTGCCGCCGTTCACGCTGCCGACGAATTCCGCGGCCTCGGGGTGCTCTTCGATGTCGATCACCTCGTAGGTGATCCCGGCCTCGTCGAGCTGGGTCTTCAGCCGACGGCAGTAGCCGCACCAGGTGGTCGAGTACATGGTCAGGTCAGTGGCAGTCACGAGTCGTGCAACATACTCCGGCCCGATCATGTTCCCTGCTCCGGGCCTGTTGTGAGCCGATCGAAACTCAGGGGTTGACGAGTGAATAGTAAGCGCGCATACTAAATGCATGACGTTCATCGCAGCAGCCACCGCCACCTCGACCGCCGCTCCCGCCGCCTTCTTCGCCAAGTGGGCCGACATGGGCACCTGGCACGAATGGAACTCCGACACCGAATGGGCTCGGCTCGACGGCACCTTCGAGCAGGGCGCGACCGGCGTCATCAAGCCCAAGGGCGGGCCCAAGACCAAGTTCGTGGTCACCAAGCTCACCGATACCGAATTCATCGACTCGTCCAAGCTGATCGGCGCGCGGCTGGTCTTCGCTCACCAGGTCACCGCCGTCGACGGGGTCACCACCGTCTCGGTCCGCATCACCATGGAGGGCCCGCTGCGCGGACTCTGGACCAAGATCATGGGCAAGGATCTCGCCAAGTCGCTGCCGGGCGATGTCGATGCGCTGGTCGCGGCCGCCGAGGCGGTGCTGGTATGACCAGGTACTGGCTGGGAGTCGTCTCCCGCGATCATGTCCGCCGGGGTGTGAAACTCGGCTTCGCGCAGGCCAATCACGGCAA
Organism: Nocardia sp. CDC153; assembly: GCF_035818515.1. Classification (NCBI taxonomy): domain Bacteria; kingdom Bacillati; phylum Actinomycetota; class Actinomycetes; order Mycobacteriales; family Nocardiaceae; genus Nocardia; species Nocardia sp. CDC153. The sequence goes on from NZ_JAYKYU010000001.1 coordinate 1,112,032, forward strand.
GCGCGCGGCCGTGGAACGCATGAGCCCGGGCGACGGGCTCGTCTACTACTCGCCGCGCACCGGCATGCGCGAGGGCGAACCGATCAAGTCCTTCACCGCCCTCGGCACCATCGCCGAGGGCCCGGCGTGGCAGGTCGAGGAACCGGGCGGATGCTTCCGCCCCTGGCGGCGCGCGGTCGACTACGACCCCGCGGCCCGCGAGGTCCCGATCGACGAGCTGCGCACCGACCTCGACCTGACCAGCGTCCCGAATTGGGGAATCGTGCTGCGGCGCGGCCTGGTCGAACTCAGCGCCCACGATTTCGAGGTCATCTCCCGCGCTATGGTCGGCCAGTGACGGATGCAGGACTGCACACCGAATTCGAGCACGCCGACGAAAGCCCCGGACTCTTGCTCTGGCAGGTGACCAACCGCTGGCAGGCCGCCCAACGCGCGGCCCTGGCCCCCTTCGACCTGACCCACGTCCAATTCGTCCTGCTCGCCGCCCTGACCTGGCTCACCGGCCGGTCCGGCGGCGACCCCGTCACCCAACGCGACATCGCCGACCAGGCCGCCACCGACCCCATGATGACTTCCCAGGTCCTGCGCACCCTGGAACAGAAGGGCCTCCTCGAACGCCGCGACCATCCCACCGACAAACGCGCCAAATCCCTCGTCCCCACCAAATCCGGTGCGGCCCTGGTCAATCGCGCCATAGTCGCGGTGGAAGCCTGCGACCGCGAATTCTTCTCCCCCCTCGGCGACCGCACCCCCCGCTTCACCGCTGCCCTCCGCCAACTCCGCGACCGCGAATCGACCGACTAGACCGCGACCCCGGAACCGTTGCGCCACTTGCCCGCCGACCAGGTCTGCCAGAGCAGCGGCCAGACCACCAGGGCCGCGACCGCGCACACCAGGGGCAGGGCGGTCAGGTGGGTGGCGAACGCGCCGAGGGCGGCGGCGAGGACCGCGCAGGGGAGCGGCCAGGCCAGGAGCCAGCGCCAGCCGACCCCGCTGCGCATGCCGCTCAGTCCCACCACCGCGAAATAGGTTGCGGTACCGCCGCACAGCGCCCAGCCGACACCCGTGCTCAGGTGGCCGTGGGAGTGATCCATGGCCAGGCCGAGCCCGGCGGCCAGGGTGGCCAGCGCGCCGGTGATGCCGCAGTGGGTGAGCATGATGCGCTGCCAAGGCTCCTTCGAGGCGGCGACGCCCTCGGTCATCAATCGCGGCACGAAGCCGTACAGCAGGGTGAGCGCCCACAATCCGGCCAGGATCACGAAGGCGGCGAAGGCGAGGGTCAGGACCCCGGCGTTCCATTGGACGCCGCCGAGAGCGGTGATGATCGCGATGACTCCCTCACCGAGCACGATGATGACGAACAGCCCGAGACGCTCGCCGAGATGCGCCGGATCGGCGTGCGCCGCTTCGATTTTCGGCACCTTTTCGGGATCCCAGCGGTCCGGATCGAAGCGCGGACTCCGTTCGATCCGCTGTATCCGGGCGGCCAGGTGTTTATGGGCCTCGGCCATCATCCACTCGGCGCTGATTGCGAACATGATCCAAAGGTCCAGCGCCAGGCCCGCCGCCCACAACCAGTACTTCGCCGGTTCGGGCACCCAGAGTGAGATGAGCCACGGGTACACGCCGGCGGTGAGCTGCACGGCCGGCCAGTCGACCACGATCTTGCCGCGGCCCCACAGGTGCTCGGAGCCCAGCCGAACCAGGACGTAGACCGCGGCGAACGTGGTGGCGTGCCGATCAGGGATGCCGGCCACGGCCGCGGCCATCAGGCCCAGCCCCGCCATGGCTGCCAGCATCAGCGGCACCCGCGCCTGATCCCGGGCGATATCGCCGTACAGTGTGATGCATGCCCAGACCATCCAGAAGGCCAGGTAGAGCACTACATACAGCGCGAAGTCGGTCAGTGACGGCCCACGGTGCAGCAGATGCGTCAGCTGGCTGATGCCCGCCACCGCAACCAGGTCGAAGAACAATTCCATCCAGCTCGCATGGCGCTCGTGAGTCTCCGGCGGCTCGGCGCTGCTCGTCTCATGCGTCTCATCGACCACATCCGCACGGTAACCGGACCGACCGGCATGATCCAGGATTCCGTGCCGCCACGCCGAGGGCCGCCTCATCTGTCGGAGGGCTTTGCCATGATGGAGCGCGTGACTGCCGCGACCGACTCCCAGCTCCGGCTCGACGAACTCGATGCCGAGCAGGCCGCGGCCGTGCGCGCACCCCGGGGACCGGTCTGTGTGCTGGCGGGCGCGGGCACCGGCAAGACCCGCACCATCACCCACCGCATCGCCCACCTGGTCTCGGCCGGGCACGTCCGCGCCGATCAGGTGCTGTCGGTGACCTTCACCGCCCGCGCCGCGGGTGAGCTGCGGAACCGGTTGCGGGCCTTGGGTTTGGGCGGGGAGGCCGGGCAGGTGCAGGCGCGCACCTTCCACGCCGCCGCGCTCCGGCAGCTCAAATACTTCTGGCCGCAGGTCGTGGGCGATGTGCCGTGGCGGCTGATCGACGGCAAGTTCCCCATCGTGGCCCAGGCCGCCGGGCGGGCCGGGCTCCCCACCGACACCGACAGCCTGCGCGATCTGATCAGCGAGATCGAATGGGCCAAGGGCTCGCTCATCGCCCCCGAGGACTACGCGGGCGAGGCGGGCCGCCGCCACCGCGACGTGCCCTTCGAGGCGAAGAAGGTGTCGGCGGTCTACACCTACTACGAGGCGCTCAAGACCACCCCCGATGGGTTGTTGCTCGATTTCGACGATCTGCTGCTGCACACCGCGGCCGCGCTCGAGGACTATTCGTCGGTGGCCGAGGAGTTCCGCGGCCGCTACCGGTGTTTCGTGGTGGACGAATATCAGGACGTCACCCCGCTGCAACAGCGGGTGCTCGACGCCTGGCTCGGCGATCGCGACGACCTGACCGTGGTCGGCGACGCCAATCAGACCATCTACTCCTTCACCGGAGCCTCGCCCACCTATCTGCTCGACTTCTCCCGTCGCTTTCCGGACGCCACGGTGGTTCGGCTGGAACGCGATTACCGCTCCACGCCGCAGGTGGTCTCGCTGGCCAACCGGGTGATCGGCGCGGCGCGCGGGCGCATCGCGGGCACCCGGCTCCAACTCATCGGCCAGCGCGCGGACGGGCCGGAACCGGTCTTCGCCGAATTCGACGATGAGCCCGCCGAGGCCGCGGCCGTCGCCAAGGCGGTGGCCAAACTGCTCGGAAACGGTGTTCCCGCCGCCGAAATCGCGATCCTCTACCGCATCAACGCGCAGTCCGAGGTGTACGAGCAGGCGCTCACCGAGGCCGGCATCCCGTATCAGGTGCGCGGCGGCGAGGGCTTCTTCAACCGGCCCGAGGTGCGCCAGGCGGTGTCGGCGCTGCGGCAGGCCGCCAATCGCGACGATCTGCCCGACGCCCGGGGCGAGCAGGTGGTCACGCTGGTCCGGGCCGCGCTGGCCCAGGTCGGGCTGACCAAGGAGGAGCCCATCGGTGTCCAGGCCCGGGAGCGGTGGTCCTCGCTGATGGCGCTGGTCCAGCTCACCGAGGAACTCGCCGAACACGAGCCCGAGCTGGATCTCAACGGCCTACTGCGCGAACTCGCCGCCCGCGCCGAGGCCCGGCACGCGCCGACCGTGCAGGGCGTCACCCTGGCCTCGCTGCACGCGGCCAAGGGTCTGGAGTGGGATGCCGTGTTCCTGGTCGGCCTGGCCGACGGCACACTGCCGATCCAGCATGTATTGGGCCCGGACGCAACGGTTTCCGACGAGTCCGCGCTGGAGGAGGAACGCCGACTGCTCTACGTCGGCGTGACCCGCGCCCGCGAGCACCTCCAATTGTCCTGGGCCCTGGCCCGATCCGCGGGCGGGCGCAAGGTGCGTCGCCGCTCGCGCTTCCTCATCGGCCTGGTCCCCGACGACTCCCCGGCCTCGCGCATCGCCACCCACACCACCGATCGCCGCCCCGGCCCCAAGCGCGCGCACCCCACCTGCCGCATCTGCGGCCGCCCGCTGCTCAATACCCAGGCCACCATGCTCGGCCGCTGCTCGCGCTGTCCGGCCGACGTGGACACCGAACTGCTCGCGGCGCTGCAGGAATGGCGTCGGGAGAAGGCCGATGAGCTGAAGCTGCCACATTTTGTGGTGTTCAGCGATACGACCCTGACCGCCATCGCCGAACAACGGCCCGCCGACGACAAGGCACTGGTCGCGATCCCGGGCATCGGGGCCAAGAAGCTGCAGACTTACGGGGCGGATGTGCTGGCCATCGTCCGCTCGCGGCTTCGGGACTCTTCCTAGTGTGCGCGGCGACTGTGCGCAAGCCCCTAAAAGCGCAGGTCAAAAATAGGTTGTGTACATCCGTATGACTACCTAGTGTGGTCTTCGTACCCGGGGCGAGAACCCCGTGTTCCAAAAACTGATCGCATACGAGTGAAGGAGGGAGGCAGACCAATGAACGGAATCTTGAATCTCAACGCAACCGGCGTGACCGCCGGCAGCTTTGCGACGTCCACTGTCATGTCCGCCTCCCGGGGGATCCTCGCGTTCCAGGGGATTCGTATGTCCGGCGTGATTGGCGATCTTGGTCTTCAGGTCTTTGCAAGCAAAGCCCAAGCGGATCAGCAGATCGTGATCAAGCAGGACAAGCCCAAGGGCGACTGGCGACCGGCAGCCGTGTATGCGGCCGTCGAAACCGTGGCAGTTCCGACCGACGCCATCGAGCGTCCGGTCCATCTGCACGCAGTCCGCCCCAACACCACCGACCCAGCGACCGTGATCAGGAGTCGACACCGAAGTCGACTCAGGTAGGGAATACCTCCCAGACCTCCTGGCCACGGATCGCGAAAAGCGCGAATACCGTGGCCAATGTTTTTTCGGCCCTCAGCCCACCGGCACCGGTCTTCGCGAACACACCGAACGACCGAAGCACGAGCTGAAGGAGCCCGACGTGTCTACCACCACGGTCATCCGTGAACGAGTGACATGCCGCAACACCGTGGCCAACACGACCGCCCGCACCCGCCGGGTCGTCGCCCTCACCCTGCCCTGCCGGGTCGGCAACCCCGACCTCTGGTTCGCCGAGTCCCCCGCCCAGCTGGAAGAGGCCAAGGCGCTCTGCGCGTCCTGCCCCATCCGCCAGGGCTGCCTGACGGCCGCCTTGGATCGCGCTGAGCCCTGGGGCGTCTGGGGTGGCGAGATCTTCGACCAGGGTGTCGTGATCGCCCGCAAGCGTCCCCGTGGACGCCCGCGCAAGGTCGCGGTGGCATGAACACCCCCGCATCCGGGGGAGTAGAACGCATACGACCCGCTTACCAGACGGTAGGCGGGTCGTTTTGCGTAACAACAACTCTCGGACTCTCAGGGGCTTCCCCTGAAACCCCTTTCACGAGACCCCAGGGGCCTTCCCCTGAAACCTCTTTCACGAGAGCCCAGGGGCCTTCTCCTGAAGCCCGTTCGCCAGAAGTCCGAGGACCGCGAGCTGTCGGGGTGTCAGCTTGCGGCGCGGAGGGTTTCGGCGTAGCCGGGGACCCAGTCCTTCATGAGTTTCATGAAGGGGACTTCGGCGTCGAGTTGGGCACAGATGCCTACGGAGCCGCCGAGGACTCGGAAGATCATGACGTGTTCGGCGGGGAGTTGTAGGGAGCGGGCGGTTTTCATCATCTCGGAGTTGGAGATGTCGGTGGCCTTGCCCGCCACGCGCTGCATCCAGCGGCGGGTGAAGTGGAAGGTCTCGGTCTTGATGGGGTCGGTGAAGGGGCGCAGGTAATCCTGGATCTCCTGAATGCTCAGGGTCTTTCCGGGGATGACCCAGCCGTTGTCGTGCAGGAGTGCGGTCAGCTCGTCGTAGCGGCTCTCCACCTCGAGCGCCACCATCTGGCCCAGGATCTTGGGGAAGCCATTGGGCAGGGGAGCGCACGCGCCGTAGTCGATGACGGCCAGCCGGCCGTCGGGCAGCATCATGAAATTGCCCGGGTGCGGATCGGCGTGCAGCAGACCCGCGATCGATGGTGAGCTGAAATGGAATTCGCCCATCAGCGTGGCCACGCGATTGCGCAACTCCAGGGTGCCCTCGGGATCCGCCATGCCCTGCTGAATGATCTTGGAAACGGGCGTGCCGCCGTCCAGCCACTCGGTGACGATCACCTTCGGGGCGCTGGCCACGACCTTGGGCACGAGAAACCGCGGGTGCCCGTCGAAGGCCTTGGCGAACTGACGCTGGTATCCGGCCTCGATCCGGTAGTCCAGCTCCTCCTCGGTGCGCTCGCTGATCTCCGCCAGGATCGGCTTGACGTCCGCGCCCGGAATGAGCGTGCCCAGCATGCCCGCGAAACGATTGAGCGTCTTGAGATCGGCACGCAGCGCCTCGTCCGCACCCGGGTACTGGACCTTCACCGCGACCACGCGGCCATCGGACCACACGGCCTTGTGCACCTGCCCGATGCTGGCCGAGGCGGTGGGCGCGTCGTCGAACTCCCGAAAGCGTTGCCGCCAACCGGTTCCCAGCTGCTGATCCAGCTGCCGGTGCACGGCCGCGGCGGGCATGGGCGGCGCGGCGGCCTGCAGCTTGGTGAGCGCCTCGCGATAGTGCTCGCCGAACTCCTCCGGTACGGCGGCCTCCATCACCGACAGCGCCTGCCCGAACTTCATGGCCCCGCCCTTGAGCTCACCGAGTACGGCGAACAGCTGTTCGGCGGCCTTCTGATTCAGTTCGGCATTGATTTCCTGCTTGTCTCCCCCGGCAAGTTTGCGGCCGAAACCCACGGCCGCCCGCCCTGCGATGCCGAGCGGAATCTTGGCCAGCTTGGCATTACGGGAAGAGCGCTTGCTCACAATCTCTGACACGTTCCCATCATGCCGATGTCCCAGACGGTGCGCCACGGTAATTGGGTGTTTGTTTGGGTCGCGAACGATAGTGGTTTCCGTCACAGTCATGCGCTTTCGCCACAACCGCAGCTCGGATGCGCGGGCCAGACCCGCCGATCCAGGTGCGGAACCTCGAGATCGAACTCCAGGGTGGTGTTCAAGCTCGCCGGTGGCCGCTCGGCCCGCCCGAAGCACACGGTCTCGATCTCCTTCAGCGCCAGGGCCGCCGTCATGGCCACGCCCGCGGGGGAGGCGTACCCGACCCGACCCAGCAATTGCGCGGCCAGATGCGGCCAGTCCGGCTCGTAATCGGTCCGGTGCAGATCCGCGCAACGCAGACAACCGGTTTCGCCGGGCAACACCAGCGGGCCGACCATGCCGTGCCCCTCGCGAATGCGCACCGGCAGATGGGGAATGCGGCGGCGCATGAGCTCGGCCACCAGACCCGGGTCCGGAACCAGGGCGTCGGCCAGCACCAACAGATCCGGACGCGCGACGGCCAGACCATCGGCCTGGTCCTCGCGGTAGCGCCCGTGGGAATACTTGGCGCGCAACCCGATCCGCCGCACGCCCGCCAGGAGGGCATCCGCGAGCGGCCCGCGTCCGTGAATCCGCACCGTCCGCAACCGGGCCCGCGGCTCCGCACCGGCCAGCAGATCGGCATCCGCCATCCGATCCAACAATTCCCGCGTGACGGCGGTGTCGAACCCCAATTCCCGCGCCTGCCACAGAATCTCGGCCTCGGTCCGCGATCCGTCCAGCAGCCGCACCAGCGCGGGCACCTTCTCGACGGGCCCCGGCGGCCGCACGATGACCGCACTTTCCGGATGCCATCCCAGCTGGACCGCGCCATTGCGCCGCACCAGCACGCTGATTCGAGGATGGAGCATGGGCCCACGGTTCGCGGTGATCGTCGTCATGCCACCAGCGTGCGCGCCCAGCACGTAGCGAAAACCCGCGAAAACGCTTGTTCATCAGCGCTTTCGCGGGTTATCCACAACTACTGCTTCGAGTCTTCCCCGTCGGAATCCTCGCCCTTGCCTTCCTTCTCGGCACGCTCCTTGGCCTCCGTCTCGGCCAGCTGCGCCAGCGGATCGTCGAACGCGCTCGTCCCGCCGCCCAGCACCGAATCGATGAAGCCCGCGGGCGAATCCAGATCCGAGGAGTCGGGCAGCAGATCCGGGTGCGCCCAGACGCCGTCGCGCTTCTCCAGCCCGGCATCGGCGGTCAGCCGCCGCCACAGCGCCGCCGCCTCGCGCACCTTGCGCGGCCGCAGTTCCAGCCCGACCAGGGTGGCGAAGGTCTGCTCGGCCGGACCGCCGGTGGCGCGGCGGCGCCGCAGTGTCTCGGCCAGCGCGCCCGCGCCGGGCAGCCGATCGCCCACCGCGTCGGTGACCACGGTCTCCACCCAGCCCTCGATCAGGGCCAGCAGCGTCTCCAACCGTTCCAGCGCGGCCTTCTGCTCGGGTGTGGTCTGCGGCTCGAAAGTGCCCTGTGAGAGCAGCTCTTCCAGCTTCGACGGATCCTGCGCCAGCGTCATCGGATCCAGGTTCTGCGCGGCCTGCTCGATGGCCGAGAAGTCCATCTTGATGCCGCGCGCGTAATCCTCCACCGCGCCCAGCACCTGCTGGCGCAGCCACGGCACGTGCACGAACAGCCGCTGATGCGCGGTCTCGCGGGCGGCCAGGTAGACCAGGATCTCGCTCTCGGGCTGTTCGAGCCCGGCGCTGAATTCCGAGATGGCCGTGGGCAACAGCGCCGCCGTGCCGTCCGGGCCCAGCGGGAGCCCGATATCGGTGGAGGTCAGCACCTCCTTGGCCAGCTGGCCCAGGGCCTGCCCCAGCTGCGAGCCGAAGGCGAGCCCGCCCATCTGCCCGAGCATGCCGAACATCGGGGCCGCGAATTCCTTGGCCTCGGCGGGCAGCGTGGAGGTCCACATGCCCGAAACCTGTTCGGCCACCGGATCACACAGCCGCTTCCAGGTCGGCAGCGTCTCCTCGATCCAGTCGTTGGCGGTCCACGCGACGGTCTTGGTCGCGCCCGCGGGGAAGGTGGTGGCCGAATCCAGCCACAGTTCCGCCAGCCGCGCCGCGTCGGTGACCGCGCTCTGGGTGCCCGACGCGATCGGCGCGATGGTCGAACCGAGTTGCTGGCGGGCCAAACGCTTGGCAATGTCGTAATTGACCGGTCCGCCGCTCTGCCCGCCCGGCTGCCCCATGCTCGAGAACATGGCGCCCAGCTGCGTCAGCATCTGACCGAGTTGCGAGGGATCGAATCCGCCGCCGCCGGCACCCCCGAGGGGGAATCCGAACGGGTTGTTCGCACCAGAACCGCTCGACTCGTCCCCGGGCTTGCGCTCCGGGTCGTCGTCGCGATTCGAGAATCCGAACGGAAAATCACTCATGGCATCTACGGTACTGGAGCCACGGACCACGCGAACCGCCGAGCGGAACGCGGCAATGGCCTTGATGACCAGTACCCTTGGCCGCGTGAACCGCCGCATTGTCACCCTGCTCGCCGCCCTGGTCCCGATTCTGGTGCTGGGCGTCGTGGGCAGTGTCGTCACCGTCCCGTTCGTGGCGCTCGGACCCGGTCCCACCTTCAATACGCTGGGCGTTGTCGAGGGGAAACAGGTGGTCGACGTGCAGGGCGCGGAGGTGAAATCGACCTCGGGCAACCTGAATATGACGACGGTGTCCGTTCGCGACAAGCTGAATATCTTCGAGGCCATCGGCCTGTGGATCGACGGTCAACACGGATTGGTGCCGCGCGCGGAGGTGTATCCCCCCGGACAGTCGCGTGACGAGGTAGACAAATCCAATCAGCAGCAGTTCAAGGATTCCGAGGATTCCGCCGAATTGGCGGCCCTCAACTATCTGAAACTGCCGACCGCGGTGCAGTTGGCGAATGTCGCCGAGGACGGTCCCGCCAAGGAGCTGTTGAAGAAGGGCGACGAGATCGTCAGCATCGACGGCAAGCCGGTCGCCACCACCAAGGACGTGGTCACCGCGGTCTCCTCGACCAAGCCCGGCACCCCCGTGCATCTGGTCGTGCGCCGCGACGGCGCGGAGCAGACCGTCGAGATCCCGGTCGGCGCGCGCCCCGACGACTCGAGCAAGGGCTATCTCGGCGTCACCCCGGACGAGATCAACAAGGGCCCGATCAAGGTCGACTTCAATCTCGGCGAAATCGGCGGCCCCTCCGCGGGTCTCATGTTCACCCTGGCCCTCATCGACAAGCTCACCACCGGCGACCTGTCCGGCGGCAAGTTCGTCGCGGGCACCGGCACCATCGACCCGGACGGCAAGGTCGGCCCGATCGGCGGCATTCAATACAAGATGATCGCCGCCCGCGACGCGGGTGCGGTGACCTTCATGGTCCCCGCCGCCAACTGCAACGAGGCCGCCCAGCGCACCCCGGCGGGCCTGCGCCTGGTCAAGGTCGAAAACCTGTCCGGCGCAGTGCAATCGCTCGAGGATCTGAACGCGGGCAAGGACGTCCCGAGCTGCAGCTGAGGGGTCAGAACTCGTCGGGGTCGTTCTCGAGGGTGTGGCGCAGGGCCTCGACCAGATTGGTGGCGAGGTTCGGGGCCGTGCGCAGCTCGAGATCGCCGAACGGGTCCTCCTCGTCCTCGGCGGGCCGGATCTGCAGCAGCGACAGGGACGTGCCGTCGCGTAGGACGCCCACGAACAGTCGGGCGTCGCGGCGCTCGGCGTGGGTGAGGGCCGCGCGGCGACCGGCCTGATCGGCGGCATCGCGATCGGCCAGCAGTGGCGCGATGGCCTCGTCGAGGGTCTGCTCGGCATCGGGCGGCAGCACCACGATCTGCTGGACCAGCACGCAACCCTCGACCGACGGCGGCCAACTGGTGGTGCCCAGGAACTCGTCCAGGGCCATGGCGTCGGCCTCCCCGGCGATGTCCTCCGGGAACGGTTCCTGCGCAATGGGAGTCAGCGCGTCCTGCTCGTCCAGCTGATCCAGCAGCGCGGGCTCGGCGGCCACCAGATCGGCGGTCGGCACCAGCGCGAACATCTGCGGCGGCCGATCCCAGCCCTCACCGTCGACATACTCCGCGACTTCCCGAATACACCGGTACAGGGCCGACGCCGCCCACTGCTCTGGATTCACCCGGCCATCCTCGCATCGCCGCACCCTGCCGGGGAGCGCGGGGCGCGGCGGCCTGGAGAGCGTGGCGCTCACATCGAGCGCGGGCGCGGGGACCAGAAGCGCGGGGCGACCAAGAAGCGCGGGGCGAGCGGAAGCGCGGGGCGACCAAGAAGCGCAGGGCGAGCGGAAGCGTGCGGGGGCCGGACGAGTGCGAGCGAGCGGAAGCGCGTCGTGGGGGATTGCCTCGGGGCGGTCCCGGCTGGGTGCGGTGGCGCAGGTCGATCTGGGCTCGGAAGCGTGGGGATCGGGGCATGCGGCGCTGCGCTTTGAGCGAAAGTCCGGCTGCGGGTGGCGGATCGGCGATGGTGATCATCGACGTGATCAGCCGGTTCGCGCCGCACCCGCGCATGCCCGACATGTCCGGATTCGGGCTGGGCGGCAGGTGTCGGGCCGCAGGACGGGCGTTTTACGTAGAGTGGGGCGCGAACGGTCCCCTGGGGACCAACTCGAATCATCGGACTGCGGTGCTCCGGGCCGGTCGACCCGGCGTGGAATGCCGCCGGACCCTGGGAGAGTGGCATCGTGGGCATGCGCCCCCCGACCGGCTTACCTTCGCTGTCCCGACGCAGCCGCATATTGCTCGTCACAGCCCTGGTGCTGGCCGCCCTGTTACTGGTCGGGCCCCGGCTCACCGACGCGTACACCAACTGGCTGTGGTTCGGCGAGGTGGGATTCCGCAACGTCTACACCACGGTGCTGTTCACGCGGATCGTGCTGTTCCTGGTGGTCACCATCGTGGTGGCGCTCATCATCTGGGCGGCCCTGCTGCTGGCCTACCGGTCGCGGCCGGTGTTCGTGCCGGTCAGCGGTCCCGGCGATCCGATCGCGCGCTACCGCACCACCGTGATGGGACGGCTGCGCCTGTTCGGCATCGGCATTCCGCTGCTGATCGGCATTCTCTCCGGCCTGGTCGCCCAGTCCAGCTGGGTCACGGTGCAGCTGTTCCTGCACGGTGACTCGTTCGGGGTGACCGATCCGCAGTTCCACCTGGACATCGGCTTCTACGCCTTCGACCTGCCGTTCTACCGCATGGTCCTGAACTGGCTGTTCGTCGCCGTGGTGATCGCCTTCTTCGCGAACCTGGTGGCGCACTACGTGTTCGGCGGCCTGCGCCTGTCCGGGCGCGAGGGCGCGCTGTCCACCTCGGCGCGCGTGCAGCTGGCGGTGATCGCGGGAATCTTCGTGCTGCTCAAGGCCCTCGCGTACTGGCTCGACCGGTACTCGCTGCTGTCGAGCAGTCGCAAGGAGCCCACCTTCACCGGCGGCTCCTACACCGATATCAACGCGGTGCTGCCCGCCAAGCTCATCCTGCTGTCCATCGCGGTCATCTGCGCCGTCGCCTTCTTCGCCGGAGTCGTGCTGCGCGACTTGCGGATTCCGGCCATGGCGGCGGCCCTGCTGGTGCTGTCCTCGGTGCTGGTCGGCGCGGTGTGGCCGCTGCTGGTGGAGCAGTTCTCGGTGAAGCCGAACGCGGCCACCAAGGAGAGCGCCTACATTCAGCGCAATATCGAGGCCACCCGCGCGGCCTACGGGCTCACCCCCGACAAGGTGGAGTACGTCGACTACAAGACCGGCGGCCAGGTCTCGCCCCAGCAGTCCGTGGCCGACCAGCAGACCATTGGCAATGTCCGGCTGCTGGATCCGAACCTGTTGACCGCCACCTTCACCCAGCGCAATCAGCTGCAGAACTTCTACGGCTTCCCGGAGACCCTGGCCATCGACCGGTACTCGGTCGGGTCGCAGACCAGCGACTACGTGGTGGCCGCGCGCGAGCTGCAGCCCGCCAATCTGGCCGACAACCAGAAGGACTGGATCAACCGGCACACCGTGTACACGCACGGCAACGGTTTCGTGGCCTCGCCCGCCAACAAGGTGAACGCCGCACCGCCGAACGATCCGAACCAGGCGCAGCAGAGTGCGGGCGATGCCAGCGGCGGCGGCTACGGGTACCCGGTGTTCTCCGTGCCCGGACCGAACGGCACCGACCTGAAGACCGTCAGCGACCTCGGCACGCCCGAGAACCAAGAGGCGATCCCGGTCTCGCAGCCGCGCATCTACTACGGTCCGCTGATCTCCAAGACCGACGCCGACTACGCCATCGTCGGCGCGAACAACCAGCCGCCGCGCGAATTCGACACGAACGACTCGCAATTCACCTACGACGGTGCGGGCGGCGTGAAGATCGGGAACTGGTTCAACCGGCTCGCCTTCGCGGCGAAGTACGCCGAGCGCAACATCCTATTCTCGGGTGCGATCGGGTCCGATTCGAAGATCATCTTCAATCGCAATCCGCGCGACCGCGTCACCCAGGTCGCCCCGTGGCTGACCGCCGACGGCGACGCCTACCCGGCGGTGGTGAACGGCCGCATCCTGTGGATCGTCGACGCGTACACCACGCTGGACAACTACCCGTACGCGCAGAAGACTCCGCTCGACGGTGCGGTCGAGGACAGCATCGATCAGACGACGGGACGTCTACTACCGCGCAAAGAGGTTTCCTACATTCGGAATTCGGTGAAGGCCACCGTCGACGCCTACGACGGCACCGTCACGCTGTACCAGGTCGACAAGACCGATCCGGTGCTGAAGGCGTGGAGCAAGGTCTTCCCGGGCACGGTCAAGCCGGAGGAGTCCATCAGCCCGGAGTTGCGCAAGCACTTCCGGTATCCCGAGGACCTGTTCAAGGTGCAGCGCGAGATGCTGGCGAAGTACCACGTGGACGATCCGCGAGAGTTCTTCACCAACAACGCCTTCTGGTCGGTGCCCAATGATCCGACGCAGGAGGGCGCGGCCGCCAGCGCGCATCAGCCGCCCTACTACGTGCTGATCGGCGATCCGAAGACGGGCAAGGCGCAGTTCAATCTGACCAGCGTGATGGTCGGCTACAAGCGCAACTACCTGTCCGCCTACATCCAGGCGCATTCGGATCCGGACAACTACGGCAAGCTCACCGTGCTGCGATTGCAGGATTCGACGACACAGGGTCCGGGACAGACACACGGCCAGATGACCAGCAATGGCTCGGTGGCCACCTTCCGAACCCTGTTGACCGGAACCAATGGCAACAAGCTCAAATACGGGAACCTGCTGACCCTGCCGGTCGGCAACGGTGGCATTCTCTATGTCGAGCCGTGGTACCTGGAGCGCGCGGCGTCGGCGAACGCACCGACCTACGCGCAGCTGGTGAAGGTGCTGGTCAGCTACAACGACAAGATCGGCTACGGCTCGACCGTCAAGGAGGCGCTGGCCAGTATCGGTGCATCGGATCTCGCCAATGCCGCGATCGATGTGCCGGGCCAGACGGTGACGCCCCCGGCACAGGGTGGTGCCACCACACCGCCGCCGACCCCGACACCGCCCGCGGCGACCGGTTCCAGCAATAAGGACGCGGCGGTCAAGCAGCTCGACGATGCCTTGAAGGCGGTTCAGGACGCGCAGAAGTCCGGCGATCTGGGCCAGCTGGGCAAGGCGTTGGAGCAGTTGCAGAACGCGGTGAACAACTACGAGAAGCCGGGCGGCTAGCCGCCGCACGCGCGTAAAGGCGCTGTCACCCCTTGGGTGACAGCGCCTTTCGCGTACTCGGGGCGATGTGGGGGCGTGGACGATCTCACGTTCCCTACCCGCGGTCGGTGGAGGAAATCAGCATCCTGAGCGAAACTCATGGAGGTATTGCGTCACCACTGGTCGGCAGCTGTTCTGGATGCATGGGCAATCGCAGTATCGAGAGGAGGAAATGATCTTCCTCTCGATGAACGGAGTAACCCATGTATCTCGTGACCGGAGCCACCGGCACCGTCGGCCGCGCCGTGGTCGACCAACTACTGGCCGCGGGCCTGCCGGTGCGGGCGATTACCCGCCGCCCCGAAACCGCCGACCTGCCCGCCGGTGTCGAGGTGGTGCGCGCCGACCTCGGTGATCCGGACTCCCTGCCGCCCGCGCTGGCCGGTGTCCGCAAGGTCTTCTTGTCCACCACCGGAACCGAGATCCCAAGGCACGACGCGAATCTCGCCGCCGCGGCCGTCACGGCCGGGGTCGAGCACATCGTGAAGCTGTCCTCCGGTCGCGCCGGGGACCCGGCCGCGACCGATCCGATTCCGGCCTGGCATCGCGCGGGCGAGGACGCCATCCGCGCCAGCGGGATCGCCTGGACCATGGTGCGCCCCATGGGATTCATGTCCAATGCCCTGCACTGGGCGCGCTCGGTGCGCGAATCATCCATCGTCCGTGCGCCTTTCGGTCACGGCCGGATCGCGGTGGTGGACCCCCGCGATATCGCGGCGGTCTCGACGGCCGCGCTCGTCGAGCCCGGGCACGTCGGACGGGTCTACGTCCTGACCGGTCCGGAGGCGCTCTCGCCGGGCGAGCAGACCGCCACCATCGCCGAAATCATCGGCCGCCCACTGCGATTCGAGGAGATCTCGCCGGAGGACGCGGAGGCCGATCTGCTGCGCTTCGGCGTCGACCCCGAGCTGGCCGCGGCCATCATGGCCCTGCGCGCCACGGCGCTGGAATCCTTCACCTCGACGGTGCATCCGACGGTCGCGGACGTCACGGGCCGGTCACCGCGAACCTTCCAAGAATGGGCGCTCGAAAATAGGGCACAATTTACTGCCGCATAATAAGAATTGTTGCCCCTGAATAGCGAAAGGTGCTGCCATCGTCATTGATGGCAGCACCTTTGCGTTTCTTCCGGTATGGGAAGGAGTTTTTGGGTTATTTGCCCCACGATTCGATCAGACCGGCATTGGCCTGGAGGATCTGGTTGTACTGATCCTGCACACCGAACTGCGTGGCGAGCCCACCGGCGACATCCTTGGCCTGGTCGATGAGGGCCTGGCGATCGGTGGGAGCGGCCGGGGCGGGCGCGGGCGCGGCGGGCTCCGGCGCGGCCTCCGGCTCCGGCTCGGAAGCGCCCGAGCGCAGGTACTGGCCGCACACCGGCCAGGCGCCGGCACCCTGCGTGGCCAGCACGTTCTCGGCCACGCGGATCTGCTCGGCCTTGCTGGCATTGCTCGGGCTGCCGGTGCCGCCATTGGCGGCCCAGGTGCTCTGGGTGAACTGCAGACCGCCGTAGTAACCGTTGCCGGTGTTGATGCCCCAGTTGCCGCCGCTCTCGCACTGGGCGACGCCGTCCCAGTCGTGAGTCGCGGCGGAGGCGGTCGCGGTGAAGCCGAACGGGACGGCAACAAGTGCGCCGGTGACGGCGGCGAGGCCGAGGGCGCGAGTGTTGATCTTCCGGTTCTGTTTCATGGTGTTTTCCCTCCCTGCGCCTACCGGCCCGGCCCGTTTGCTCGGCCGTGTCCCTGTCCCCAGGAGCTCGGGGTGCCCGACCGCGGGACAGGGTTTCCGGAGTGCAGCGGTTCGGGTCGGTGCCCATCACGGGTTTGATCCGGGCCGGAACTGACGATAACGAGTAAATCTCGGCAGATCACGTCTTGATAACTCCAGAATTGCATGAAGCGAATGACGCCGAAAACCGCGTTGATGCAGGTTGGCTATGCTGTAAATGCGAATCCCGATCGGTCTGTTATATGCCCGTGATGTGATTCAACTCACTACGAATTTGTGATGTGAGTCACGTTTCCCGCCCATGCCGACCGCCAAACGTGCGCGCGAGCCTTTCAAACGGAAGATTTTCAACCTGATCACTCCGCTTACGCCCCACCCGCCGACGCGCTTCGCTGTGCCCGCCCCGCGCCCCGTCGCCCTGCCTATCCCCATAAACGGTCTCTGACCAGTCGATTTGGTTCTGTTCCATGCTCGTGTGTAATGTTGTGTTCACCGACGCGGGGTGGAGCAGCTCGGTAGCTCGCTGGGCTCATAACCCAGAGGTCGCAGGTTCAAATCCTGTCCCCGCTACTAGCGAAAGTGGCCCGGAACCAGCAGGTTCCGGGCCACTTTTGTCTTTGCCACCGCTACGACGCGAGACCCGGCGGCTCGGTCGGGGTGGTTGTGGCGGTCGTGTGCGTGCGGGCGGGTAGCCGGGCGGAGTAGATGGAGTAGCCGTCGAGGCGGCGGACGACCACGGTGGCCGCGACGGTGGCGGCGATCATCGCGACCAGGATGGCGAACCCGCCGTGGGTCAGTTCGAGGACCAGGGCCAGACCGGTGAGCGGGGCCTGCATCGAGGAGCCGATGGCCGCCGCGGCCGCGACCATGGCGAACGCGCCGACCGGTGACCCGGGCCAGAGCTGGGTCCACAGGATTCCGGTGCCCGCGCCGAAGGCCGCGCCGCTGCTCAACACCGGCGTGAACAGGCCGCCGGAGACGCCGCTGCCCAGGCACAGGGCGGTGACGAGCGGTTTGAGCAGGGCGAGGGTCAACATCAGGCCCGCGCTGCCCAGACCGAGGAAGGCGGGCGCCGCGAGACCGTGGCCGTTGCCGAACAATTGGGGATAGCGCAGGCCGATGAGTCCGAGCACGCCGAAGGCGGCGATCGGAGCCAGCAGCACGCCCGCGCCGGGCACCCGGTGATGGGAGATCCAGCCGATGACCCGGATATAGCCGGTGGCGAGCAGCCCGATGACCGGTCCGGCCAGGAGCGCCCAGCACAGCAGTGAGGCGCTGAACGGATAGGCCGGGACGTCGAGGTAGGTGGCGCGGTTGGGCAGGTAGATCCAGGCCGTCATGGTCGCCAGCGCCGAACAGGCCAGGGCCGGAAGCAGAGTGGTGAGCGAGGTGGTGCCCAGCAGGATCTCGGCGGTGAAGAACGCGCCGCCGAGCGGGACGTTGTAGACGCAGGCCAGGCCCGCCCCGCCCCCGCAGGCGATGAGCAGTCGCCGCTGCTCGGCGGTGAGCCCGAAGCGGCCGCCGAGCACGCTGCCGAACGCCCCGCCCATCAGCTTGGTGGCCGCCTCCCGGCCGAGCGACGCGCCCATCCCGACCACCACCTCGGAGATGACCGCCGTGCCCAGACACCGTCGAAACGAGAGCTCGCCCGAGGCGGTCCACACGATGTCATCCAGATCGGTCTTCTCACCGGGTGTGTACCGCCGCAGCAGATAGATCGCGATCCCGCCCAGCATTCCGGCGATGAGCAGCGAGTTGACCCGCCGAATCCCGGACGCGTCGGCCACATTGGCCAGATAGCTGCCCGAGCCGGGGAAGGCGGCCGCCTCGACATGGAACAGCAGACTCATCAACACGACCCCGGACAGTCCGGCCGCCACCCCGGTGAGCCCGAGTACCAGCCAGAACACCGGCGTGAGCAGCCCCTCGCCGTCCTGGCGCGCGTTGGGCTGTTCCATCGCACCGCGTTTGGACGGCATGCGGGTCTTGAAAACCGGGGCGGGGGTGCGCAGTCGCTCGCTGCGCACCGGCCGCCGCCGCCAACCCATGCGCGCGGTGAACCCGGCGTCGCGGGGACGTCGACGACCCGATCCAGGCTTCGGCGGCACGATCCTCACAATAGGGTCAGCAGATCGTCACCTTGCCGTCGGAGACCCAGAATCGCGCGCCGCCACCCGCGTCCTACGTGCCGTGGGCGTCGAGGAATTCGATCAGGGCGGCGTTCACCTCGTCGGGGCGTTCCTGCTGCACCCAGTGGCCGCAGCCCGGCAGCACGATCGGGTCGGCGAGGTGCGGGATCTGTTCTCGCATGGCGGCCGGGTTGCCGAAGCGCACCGCGGGCTCGAGTTCGCCGCCGAGGAAAAGGGTCGGCTGCGGGAGTGGGCGGGTGCCGAGGGTGGGGTGTTCGAACCAGTCGTGGTCGGCGGCGCGGTAGCGCTCGAGGCCGCCGGTGAAGCCGGTGCGTCGATATTCGGCGGTGTAGTAGGCCAGGTCAGCGTCGGAGAGCCAGGGCAGTGGCCGTGGCGGGTCGGGGATTTCGGCCAGCAGGTCGGCGTCGGCCGGGAGCCCGCCGACCAGGTGGGTCCCCAATTCGCCCGCGTCCCCGGACAATCCGTACAGGATCCGGCGGAGCGAGCGGTCGACATCGGCCGCGAGGGCCGCATCGGCGACGCCGGGCTCCTGGAAATACAGCATCCAGTTGAACCGCCCGTCCGACCACGCACGCAGCTGTTCGGTCGGCGGTCGCGGTGTTCTGGGCCGCCGCGACACACTCAGCGCGACGAGGGCGGGGAAGCGGTCGGGATGCAGTTCCGCTGCGGCCCACAGGGTATTCGCGCCCCAATCGTGGCCGACCAGTGCGGCCGTGGATGCGCCGAGCGCGTCGAGCAGTCCGACCGTGTCGGCGACGTGTGCGCCCATGCCGTAGTCGGGGTGCTCGGTCCGCGCCCGGGTCCGCCCGTGTCCGCGTGCGTCCGGCGCGACCGCGTGATAGCCCGCCGCCGCGAGGGCGCGCAGCTGATGCCGCCAGGAGTACCAGAGCTCGGGAAAGCCGTGGAGCAGCACCACGAGTGGCCCGCTCCCGGCCTCCGCCACGTGCATGTCCAGCCCGTTGACGTCGATCGTCCGATGGCGAATCACATCCATGCCCCGAGTGAACGCCCCGCCGCCCACAGCGGGCATCCGTCCAGGGGCGTCATTCGGGCTACGCGCCGCGTCGTATCGAGACGGGTCGGCCGTCGTAACACAATCGGTGCCTACTCCACAGCAATCGCACAGGCAATTTGGGAGCGGTGTTCGGTTTTCGGTCGTTGAATCGGTAGTGCTGGTTGGCAGCACGCCCCGTGAGGCCGAGTCCCAGGAGGTCGGGCCCATGCACACCGAAGCCATTGATATCTCTGCCGTGGAGTCCGCCGCCATGGAAAGAGAGGTGCGGCTGGGGCGGGTGGCGGGATCGGCGGTGAGCAAGCCGGGCGGGCGCACCATCAACGCGGACGCGTTCGCCACCTTCACCGATCATCGGGTGGGGCGTGCGGCTTTCGCGGTGGCCGACGGGGTGGGTGATCATTTGGCGGCGGCGCGGGCGGCGCGGCTGGTGGCAAGGACTGCGGCCCGGGTCGCGGTGTACTCGGGTGCGCGGGCGGGAATCCTTGCGGCGCAGCGGGAACTGTTGCGTGAGCTGCCGGAGGCGAGTGCCGACAGCGTGGTGGTCGTGGCCGTGCTGCCCGCGGGCGGACAGCCGGATGCGCCGTCGGACATCGCCTGGGTGGGCGACACCCGCCTATATCGATGGAACGGCCGCGTTCTGCACCGCGTCACCACCGATCACACTGTCGCCGAATACTTCCGGGCGCGTGGGCACGAGCCCATGCCGGGCATGGACCATCTCGTCACGACCTCGGCCCGCACGGTCCGCCCCGAGGAGATCGGCCACGCCAGCACCGGTTCCAGCACCGGCCGCCTGCTGCTGTGCACCGACGGCGTCGGCAAGCGGCTGGGCATGCCCGCCATCAAAACCATTCTGGCCGAAGGCAGCTCGGCAAAGTCCACCGCCGAGACCCTGGTCGACGCCGCCCTGGCCACGGGCGGCACCGACAACACCACGGCCCTGGTGATCGACGCTATTCCGGCGCGGTGAAAACGGCGTAGGCGGCGCGGCGCACATTCACATCGGCGTGGGCGCGCAGTCCGGTCAACAGCGTCGTCCAGGGTTCGGCCCAGCCGAAGTGCTTGCCGCACTGGGCGATCAGAGCCACCGCCGCCAGCACCGTCGGGATGTCGGGGCGGGCGGCGAGGCCGGTGGCGATCGGTGCCAGCGCCTCGGACGGCAGGGCGGGGAGATCGTGCGCGAGCCTGGCGACCAGACGCTCCGCCGGGAATCCCAGCAGGGTTCCGGTCGCCACACCGGACAGGCCGTCGATGGTGGCGACGGTCGCTTCCGGTTCGGTCCAGCGCACCGCCGCGAGGGTGAGATCGACGACCTGGGGATGCCACAGCGGGTCGGCGGCGAGCAATGCGGTGACGGCCGCGGCGGCCGGCCGGGCGACCTCGTTGTTTCGCAAGACCGGGTGCAGGAGCTGCGCGAGAGTCGAAAGGCGTTGGTGCGCGGGCAGATCGCGTCCCGGCAGCGTCCGGTCGTGGTCGCGCAGCGCTGATACCGCCGCCGTGAGCGCGGCGTGATCGCCGGAGACGCCGAGGCTGATCAGCAGTACCCGCAGCGCGGTGCGCCACATGCCGAGTTCGGAGAGATCGGTGAGGCGGGCGACCAGCACGTCGCCGGTGTCCGGTGGCGCCCAGCGGTACCAGTTGCCCAGGGCCGCAAGGGCTTGCGCGGCGACGCGCGGATCGTCGCCAGCGGCCACATCCCGCAGCAGGGCGGCGAAGCGTTCCCGGTAGGGGACCGGCAGTGTCGTCGGCGAGATGTCGAGGAGCGCGCCCGCGACGGCCGGATCGGTGGCCGCCTCCGCGAGCAGACGCCAGGCGCGCTCGTCGCGATACAGCCCGCGAATGCCGAACACGGCCGCTCGCCGGATGTCTCGGTGGAGGTCGGGGCGCTGCCAGAGCCGGTCGATGCGGGTCATGGCGTCCGGGGCGGGCAGGGTGGCGAGCAGTCGCACGCCCTCCTTGACCGCGGTGATCTTCGGCGAATCCAGCAGGGGCGTGAGGATCGCGCCGAGTCGGTCCGGGGGTACCGCGCGGGCGCAGGACGCGAGGCTGAAGACCGCGACCCGGGCCCGATCACCTGTCACATACCTGGCGAGTTCGGCCCCGGCCCGCTCCGGTTCGTCGCTGCGCCCGAGTGCGGTGAGCGCCGCCTCGGCCAGCGTGAGGTCCGCGGCGTCGGTGTAGGCCAGGATGCGCGCGAAACTGCCCGGCACCCTGCCCAATTGGCGGACGGCAGCGGCACGTTCGGCGATCGACGGCTTGGACGAGCGCGCGCAGGCGTCCAGGAGCTCGGCGTACCGGTCGAGGGAGGCCGGTGTCCAACGGTCGAGTCCACCGAGATGCACGGGTACGAAACTCACCTTGCCGGACAGGAATCGGCCGGGTGTCTTCCCGCTCAACAGGATGTCGAGCAGATCGGTGCGCCGCTGCGACACGATGAATTGCACCGTGGGCAGCAGCATTACGGAACGGTCGTGGCGCAGCAACTCGTTCAGGTGGGCGTCGCGGGTGGCGGGATTCGCGAGTGCGAGGTCCACGGCTCGTCGCACGGTGTAGTCGGAGGACGCGGTGCAGGCGCGCAGCACGAGTCGCTGCAGACCCGCGACACCGTGGGCCCGGCGATCGAGCCCGGCGGCCAGTTCGAGGGTGAGATCCCAGTGGTCGCGTGCGGCGTCGGCTTCCAGACGTGGCCGCAGGGATTCGAACAGGCGGTGCTCGGCACCGTGGGGCAGATTCCTGTGCAGCCCATAGAGATGCAGCGCGAACGACACCTCGGCCAGCAGGCCGGTCATAGCGAGCGCGGCCTCCGTGAAGGCACTGTCGCCGGTCCGCGCGCCGCGTTGCAGGAGAATTTGGTTGAGGGTCGAGACGGCCTGAGTCGTGTAGTACGACCGGTCGCGGGCCCGCAGTGCGTCCTCGGCGAGCTGCAGCAACCCGGGCAGGTGCGCGGCGGTCAGGAGATCCGGCGAGAGGCGGGTGATCGCCTCCAGTGCGGCGCGGCGGACGGGATCCTGCTCATTGCGCAAGCGCGCCAACAGCTCCAAGAGTTCGCCGACCACGGCGGGATCGCGGCTGCCGGCGGCCGCGGTCACCAACAGCGGATAGGCGCGAGCGCGTTCGTCCGCGGTGGGACGGCGAATCGCCTCGGCCAGTATCGGTTTCGCCTCCGGCCAGGGCAGGCGGGCCGAGAGTCGTTCGGCCACATCGGGAACATCCGCTCCGCCCGGACGGGCCAGCAGTTCACGGGCGAGAGCGGCACGTTCGCGGCGGGGGAGGGCATCGAGGACATCGGTGTCGGCCTGCGCGGGAGCGATACCCGGCAGCATCAGCAGCGGACTCGCGATGGCCGTGCGACGGCCGGGCGGCAGGCACCGCAGCAGTCGGCGGCGTTCGTTCGGCGGGCAGATCTCGTAGATCTCGCGCAGCCGGTCATCGGACAAGGGCAGCATGGCACGCCACAGAGTGGTCCCGCCGAGTCCGCGACCGTGGCCGCTGCCGTGCAGGATCAACCCGGCCACCGCCTCGGCGTCGTGGCGGGCCAGCGCGCCGATCACGGGTGTGAGAGCGGTGACGGACAGCCACTCGACGGCCTGTCCGGCCACGGCGAGTAGCCGCGACGGATACCGCGCCGCTGCAGCCACATTCGCGGTAAGTGCATGCCAGAGTTCGCGCCACTCCTCGCGGTCGGCGCTGCCGATGCGGGCCTCGACATGGTCGAAGACCACGTCGATGTGCCTGCGACCCAGCACGGCCCAGTTCACCGCGTAGGCGACCGACTCCAACTCCCGCGCGACCACCGCCGCGGAGCAGTACGGCAGTATCCGCGCGCTCTCGGCCTCCCCGAACAGCGAGCGCACAGTCGACTGAATCTCGTCGGCCAGCACCGTGTTTCCGAACCGGGCGAGCGCACGCCAGACACTCGTGCGCTCGAGCTGTGAGAGCTGTGGGAGCCGATCACTCACGATCTTCGGCTCGACCCCCAGCCGAATCAGACCCGTCAGTGCGCGGGTGGCCGTCGCGCGGTCGGGTGAATCCAGTTGTCGGAGCAGATAATCCCGGTCACCGCCGATGGTCGCCATCCGCACCGCCGTGCGCCGCTCGTACCACCCACCGGCCGACAGGTCCGCCAGCACCGGCCCCAGCGCGCCGGATCCCGCCAACCGCCGTGCCTCCCGCGCGATCTCGGTCTCGCGTTCCGGCACCGAGGCCCGGGCCACCTTCGCCAACAGCTTCGCCGCTCCTGTCACGGGCGTCACGCTACTGCCGTGATCGCCGCCCGCCCATTCAATTTCCGTTCGGAATCAGCCTGACCTGGTGTTCGGGTCACGACACGCGGCGCGTCAGCCGTTCAAGCGTTCGCCGATGCGGCGGGCGGCGGCCGAGATCAGCGGGGCGATGTGTCGGGGCTGCAGGCCCCGGCCCGCCGCCGAGATCGCGCCGGTGATGGTGCCGTCGGGCGCGAAGATGGGTGCGGCGGCGCTGGCGATCCCCATGGGGCAGCGCTCGGCGGCGCTCACCGCCACCCCGTGGGCGCTCCGGGTGCGGTGCAGCCGGGCGTGCAGCCGATTCACATCCAGGGGAGTCGAATCCGGGTCCGGCTCGGCGAACAGGGCGTCCACGTGTTCGGGCGGCATGGCGGCCAGCACCGCCCAGCCCAGGACCGTGCGGGCGGCGGAGGTGCGGCGGCCGACCGCGGAGGGGACGCCCGCGCCCGGCCCGCCGACCTTGTCGAGATAGCGAATCTGCCTGCCCTCGAGCACACCCAGATGGGTGACCGCGCCCAGGCGTTCGTGCAGCGCGTGCAGGACGGGTCCGGCGGCGGCGCGCAGATCGGAGCAGTCGCGTTGCCGGGCGGCGAGTCCGAACACGCGCGGGCCGAGGCGGTAGCCGGGCGGGTCGTGGTCGAGCCAGCCGAGCTGGACCAGCTGCCGGATGATGCGGAACACCGTGGAGCGGGGCAGGGCGGTGTGGGCGGCGACATCGTCGAGGGTGAGCCGGTCGGGGCCGGTGGCGAAGGCGTCGAGCACCTCCGTCATGCGTTCGAGCATCGACGACCGGGTCGCTGTCACGGCACTGTGCATGCGAAAGACCTCCCGGGGCAACGGTATCGACCCGGCCGCCCGGGTGCGCGGGGAGTTTCACTGGGTGGAACCGGCGGCGGATTTCCGGGGCCGCGCGGTGCTTGGGTGGCGAGCATGAAGGTTGATGTGCATCTCGACGCCCGGCCGGACCGCGTGGTCGCGCGGGCGGCGGAACTGGCCGCGCTGGGAGTGGACGGGCTGTTCACGTTCGAGGGGCGGCACGATGTGTTCCTGCCCTTGGCGGCGGTCGCGCCGACCGTTCCCACCGACCTCATGACCAATGTGGCGATCGCGTTCCCCCGCAGTCCGCTGCACGTCGCGCACGCGGCCTACGACCTGCACCTGGCGAGCGGCGGTCGATTCCGGCTTGGGCTCGGGTCGCAGATCCGGCCGCACATCGAAAACCGGTACGGTGCAACGTGGTCGCGACCGGCGGCGCGAATGGGGGAGTTCGTCGCGGCGGTGAAGGCGATTCTGACGGCCTGGCAGTCCGGGTCCGCGCTGAACTTCCGGGGCGAGTTCACGCGGCACACGCTGATGCCGCCCAACTTCGATCCCGGGCCCAATCCGGCCGGGGTGCCGCCGGTGCTGATGGGTGGGCTGGGGCGGCTCATGGTGCGCACCGCCGCCGAGGTCGCGGATGGACTGCTGGTCATGCCCTTTCACACCGAGGAGCACTTCCGTGCGCACACCATGGCCGCGGTGCGGGCCGGTCTCGACCGTGCCGGACGGGAACCGGCGGATTTCACGGTGATACCGCAGGCGATGGTCGCGATCGGGCGGACCGCCGCCGAACAGGAGCACGCCGATGCGGCGGTGCGTCGGCTCATCGCCTTCTACGGCTCCACACCCGCCTACCTTCCGGTGCTGAAAACCGCGGGCCGGGAAGGGCTTCAGCCTCGTCTGAACGAGTTGTCCAAGCGTGGCGCGGTCGCGGAGATGACCGAGTTGATCGACGACGAGCTGCTGTCGCAGATCGCGGTGCGCGGGACGCCGGAGCGGTGCGCCGAGGAACTCGGTCGGCGTTTCGGCGATGTGGCGGGACGGGTCTGCGTCTACTTCCCCGGCTACTCACCGCCGGACCAGCACGTCATCGACCTGGTGTCGGCACTGCATCAGATGTCTGAACCCGCTGTACCCGAGTCTCTTTAGGAGCAGTCATGCCGAATCCCTTGCTACCACCCGGATTCGATTTCACGGACCCGGAACTCTGGGCGACCCGCAGTCCCGTCGAGGAATTCACCACCCTGCGCAAGACCGCGCCCGTCTGGTGGAACGCTCAAACCCCCGAGCAGGCAGCGCCTTTCGGTGACAAAGGCTATTGGGTGGCGAGCCGTCACGAGGACATCCGCGAGATCTCCCGACAGCCGGACCTGTTCTCCTCCAACCGCAATGGCGCGATCATCCGCATGCCCTCCGACACCACCCCCGAACAGCTCGAGCTCAACCGCGCGTCACTGGTGAACATGGATCCGCCCAAGCACACCAGAACCCGCCGCATCGTCTCCAAGGGCTTCACGCCCCGCGCCGTGGAGGGTCTGCGCGCCGCCTTGACCGAGCGCGCCGAACGAATCGTCCACGAAGCCAAGCAGACCGGCGGCGGCGACTTCGTCCAACAGGTCGCCTGCGAACTGCCCCTGCAGGCCATCGCCGAACTCCTCGGCGTCCCACAGGAAGACCGCCACCGCCTGTTCGACTGGTCCAACCAGATGCTCAGCTACGACGACCCCGAATACGGCGACCCGCTCGTCGCCTCCGCCGAAATCCTCGGCTACGCCTGGAACATGGCCGAGCAACGCCGCGCCTGCCCCGCCGACGACATAGTCAGCCGCCTGGTCACCGCCGACCTCGACGGCGAGGCCCTGGGCTCCGACGAATTCGGCTTCTTCGTCATCCTGCTGACCGTCGCGGGCAACGAAACCACCCGCAACGCCATCTCCCACGGCATGAAGGCCTTCGTCGACCACCCCGACCAATGGGAGCTCTTCCGCGCCGAACGCCCCCGCACCGCCCCCGACGAAATCGTCCGCTGGGCAACCCCCGTCACCGCCTTCCAACGCACCGCCACCCGCGACACCGAACTGTCCGGCCAACCGATCGCCGCCGGAGACCGAGTCGGAATGTTCTACAGCTCGGCAAATTTCGACGAATCCGCCTTCACCGACCCCTTCACCTTCGACATCCTCCGCAACCCCAACCCCCACCTGGGCTTCGGCGGCACCGGCACCCACTACTGCATCGGCGCCAACCTCGCCCGCCTCGAACTCGACCTCATCTTCAACGCCATAGCCGACACCATGCCCACCCTCCGCGAACTCTCCGCCCCCCAACGCCTGCGCTCCGGCTGGATCAACGGCATCAAACACTGGCAGGTCGCCTACTCCGACTAACCGCCCAACCCCGCCCGAAAACCACGCCTGGCCAGCCGATTAGGTCCCAGCAACAACCTCTGCGTAAGCTGTAGTCACTCCGACGCGGGGTGGAGCAGCTCGGTAGCTCGCTGGGCTCATAACCCAGAGGTCGCAGGTTCAAATCCTGTCCCCGCTACTAGGCAAACGGCCCGGAACCATTAGGTTCCGGGCCGTTTTCGCGTCGGTTTGGCATTCGGTAGTTCGCCGGATTCAGCGAGCCGCTAGCCCGCCGAGGCATGTGGGAAATGGAGTGCGCGGATTCAGCGGACTCGCGCCGCGAGCCATAGGATGAGTGGCGGAGGGTGGCCATGGGTGGTGAGTCGAGCGTGGGCCGTCCACGCGCGGATTTGGTCGAGCGGTCGATGCCGTTCCTGCCTGTCGGCAGCGAGATTCGGCAGGTGTTCATCGGGCAAGCCGCACCCAGCTTTGCTTTCTTCCTGGTCACCTATCTCACCGGTCTCACGATGTTCTGGATCAAGTACCGCTGTGTGGCCGTCACGCGGGAGGCGATCTATGTGTTGGACAGCAGCAAGTTTTCCGGCGGCGCAAGACCGCAACAGCTGCTGGGCACGATGTCTCGCCGCACCAGACTTGGTCCGGTATCGGGCAGATGGGGGCGGGTGATGCTGCTCGGGGAACAACATTGGGTTCACAAGCGCTTCCACGCTCAGATCGAGGCTGCCGACCGCGAGATCGGATTCGAGTGGTGATCTTCTCGGGACCGCCGGCCTTCAGTGGTCCCGGTATGTTTCGGCAATGGCCCGAACTTCCGAATCCGGCGACATCGATGCCGGACATACCGCCACGCCGGAGCGAGGCGGGTACCGCCGATCCACGGGATCGGCGAGGGGTGAGGCCCGGCGGCGTCAACTCCTCGACAGTGTCGCCGATGATCTGGCGGCCAACGGCCTGGTGGGCTTTTCGCTGCGACGGGCCGCGCGGGCGGCCGGTACCACACACAAGGTGATGCTCTACCACTTCGACGATGCCGACGATCTGCTGGTGCAGGCGATCGTGCTCCTGCGCGAGAAGCGCATCGCCGCCGCGTTCGAGGCCGCCGGGCGAGATCACGCGAGGCTGTCGGAACGAGTTCGTGCGCTCTGGTCGATCCTGACCGGAGCGGAGTCCGGCCTGCGTGTCTTGGACCAAGCGATCGGATTGGCGATGTATGACCCGGCGCGCAACGCACCGCTGGGCGTCGAAGCGTCGAAACAGTATCTGCCACTTCTTCTTTCGATCTGCCCGGCCGGTTGGGACGATCGGCGCAAACACGAGGTGGCCGCAATGATTTTGGCCGCGCTGCGCGGCTTCCTGGTGGATTGGCTCATCAGCGGCGAATCGACGGACGCCAACCCCGGATTCGCGGCCCTGGCCCGCGCCCTGGACCGGGAAGAGGCCGCGCGCGCCTGACGCCCGGGCATCCGCCGACCCCGTTGCCCCCAAGTGAACCACGTGGTTCACTTGGGGTGGCACACCGAACGAGAGGCCGGTCATCATGTCCACTCAGCGGCGGAAAATTCACTTCACCAGCGGCGACACCGAATGCGCGGCATGGCACTACCCCGGCGGCAACGGCGCCTGCGTCATCATGGCGGGGGCGATCGCCGCCACCAAGGAACCCGCCACCGACCGGTTCGCCACGCGGTTCCACGACGCCGGATTCACCGTTCTCACCTTCGACTACCGCCACCTCGGGGAAAGCGGCGGACAGCCCCGGCAAGTGGTTCGGATCGGCGAGCAATTGGCCGACTGGCGGGCCGCGATCGACTGCGCGGCCGCACTGCCGGAAGTCGATCCGGCGCGCCTGGTGATCTGGGGACATTCGCTGTCGGGCGGTCACGTCCTGCATATAGCCGCGCACCGCCCCGGGTTGGCCGCGGCCATCGCCCGATCCCCGCATGCCGACGGTCCGGCAATCTCGCGCAACGCTGCCCGTCATCAGCGACCGGCGGCGTCGCTGCGCTTCGCCGGCCGCGCCGTACTCGACTGCCTCGGCGGGATGTTCGGTCGCGAACCGTTGCTGGTACCGCTGGTCGGCGAGCCCGGAACGGTCGCCGCCCTCACCACTCCCGACGCCCTCGATATGCCACGCGCCCTCATCGCCGGTGACGACCGTCCGGCCTGGCAGCAGACGGTGGCCGCGCGCTCGGCATTGCGCACCGGTTTCTACCGGCCGGGCAGATACGCGGCCCGCATCCGATGCCCGCTGCTGGTCATCGCCTGCGACCAGGACCGCTCCGCGCTGACCGAGCCGGCATTGCGGGCGGCTCGGCACGCACCGGATGCCGAGTTGGTCCGTCTGCCCGGCGGACACTATGCGACCTACCTCGACCAGTACGAGCCCGCACTGGAAGCCGAACTGTCGTTCCTTCGCCGGCGGGTACTGCACGCCGCACCCGAACTCGGACCGCACTCCCCATACTCGAATCCCGACGCCGCCCGCGACCGCATCGGGTCCTAACCGCCCGTCCTCGCGCGGCGCAGATTTCGGATAAGGAGCGGTAGCGGTGGCGGATGAACAGGGTGTATCGGTCGGTGGCCAGGTCCGGGCTGCCGTGGGGCCGGCGCTGATGGCCTCCTTCGTGGCAGGGGGCGGGTTCATCGTCTTCGCGTGGACCACAACGCAGGCGAAGACCGTACGGGCGGCCAGCCCGTGGCAAGACGACCCGTACGACGTGGTGGTGTCGTTCACCGAATTCGTGGTACCGGCGGTGCTGTTGCTGATGGCGCTGCGAATGCTGTTGTGGCGCAACGATCAACCACAACCGGCCTTCCGCGTCGCGCAGCTGGCACGGACCGCTGCCGCGAGCACGGGGCTCGTGGCGTTGACCGCGGCGACGGACTGGATCGCGGTCGCGGTCCAGGCCGATCGCACGGCTTGGACCGCGACGATCACGCCAGCGCTGATCACCGCGCTCGCAGTCCTCACGGCCGTCACCGCGGCCGGGCTGACGATGCAGCGAAAAGCGCTGCGACTGATGGTGTCTCAGCGAGTGCACGATGGTGATTGGCTCGACGACATCGAACCCCTGGCAGCATTGCTCACCGGCGGCCGGGCGATTGTCCGCCCCTCCCACTACAGGTCGGTCGCGACGTTCATCCGCCGTCACGATATCGCCGTCCTCGCGGCGACGGCCGTGTCGGCGGGGGCAGCGGTCACAGCCTCGCAAGCCATCGGTGAGGAGTGGACCGACCCACGGCTCGTCGTCTTCGCAATGGTTGTCGCAACCAGCGGATTCTTCGGGATGGCAATGCTGGGCAACCACATCCTCGTCTTCGCCGCCCCGGTCCCGCGACCGAACCGGATACATCGCGCAGTCCGTGCCGCTGCCACGGCCGCCGCGTTGGCAGTACCGGCCACAGTGGGCCTGCGCGACGCGATCTGGTCCCTGCTCGGCGATGTCACCGAACACACGCCCCTGGGACTACTGCTGCTGGCGACCGGCGGCGCAGTCATCGTCGGAAGTATGACCTTCACCGTCACGGCGACATGCAGCCACTCGTAATTTTGCTCCAGGCCCGGCAACCAATGACCGTGTGCCCCATGACGACGGCAAGCGATCACCCTCTCAGCACCGCCGACTCGTGCTCCGGATAGCCAGCCGGGAAATCGCTGGTCACGTTCCAGGGCCTTTTCATTTGCGTTCGGTGTCGCGAATCCGCTGACTCGCTACCTGGTCGAGGATGCGCGGACGCGCAGTGTGGTTGGTGTGGTGACGGTTGTGTGGTCGGGGTGTGGGTTCAGGAGTAGCTCGACCGCGGCGGCGACCTGGCTGGTCGGGTGCAGGTCCAGTGCGGTGATCGGCGGATGGTTGAGCTGCGCCTTGATGCCGTCGACGTCCTGGGCCACCATCACATCTTCGGGCACGGCGAGGTCGAGATCCCTTGCGGCGGCTGTGATTCCGCGACCGAAATCCTCGAACAGGCCGATGATCGCGTCGGGGCGGTCGGCGTCGGTCAGCAGCTGGTGGGCGGCGTGCCGGGCGGCGGTGGCCGCCTCGTCGCGTGAGCGGCAGCCGATGAGGTTGGCCACGGCGATCCGTTCGGGGCGGCCGGTGTCGCCACACCAGCGCCGGTAAGCGGCGAGGGCGTCGCGGCCCGCACTCCAGTCGAGGTCGGTGGCCACCAGCGCGACCGACCTCGCGCCCGCGTCGGCCAGATGCTCGAGCAGAACGCGCATCCCACCCTGGGTGTCGGGGGCGACGCGGCGGGCGTCGGGATGCCGCGCGTCGTACCCGAGCAGCACGAACGGCAGGCCCGCGCGGTGAGCGGCCGCGCAGCGCGGGTCGTCGGTGAACGGGTCGAGGATGATCAGCCCCTCCAATCCGAAGCGTTGCAGGGAGTCCGGTGTCTCGTCGCCCGGCAGCAGGGCCAAGGCGCGCCGGTGGTGGAGAGCGGATTGGCTGGCCCCCACCGCGATCCGGCCGTACCAGTCCGTCTCCAGCAGGTCCTCGACGGGCATCGCGGCGAAGCTGGGCAACAACACTCCGATGGTGTCCGCACGACCCAGTGCGAGGCTGCGCGCCGCCCGGCTCGGGGCGTAGCCGAGCTCGCCCGCGATCTTGCGGACATGCGCACGAGTCTCGGGGTCGACCCGCCCTTTGTCGTTGAGCGCATGCGAAACGGTGGTCGGCGATACTCCTGCGACTCGGGCGACATCGGCCATGGTCGGGCGCGTGGGTGCGGGCATATCCGCCGATTTTACGGCTTCCGATTGACAGCGCCAAAGCGCATTGGCACACTCACTGCCAATGCGCATTGGCACTGTATGCGCACCCCTCGGAAGGAGACCCGCATGTCGGCAGAGACACGCGGCGACCAGCGCTCGCTCGGCACCCCGCACCTGGTGTTCTTCGTCATCGCCGCGGCGGCTCCGCTGGGTTTCTCGCTCGGCGCGATCCCCCTGGCCATCGGCCGCGGCGGCATCGCCCTCGCGCTGGGGTTCCTGGTCACGGCGGCCATCATGGGCGTGTTCTCGGTGGGCTACGTGACGATGGCCGCGCAGCTCACCGCGCCCGGCGGGCTGTACGACTTCGTGCGCGCCGGGTTGGGCCGTGCGGTCGGCGTCGGCGCGTCCTATGTCGCCCTGGTCATCTATGCCGTCGCGGCGACGGGTGCGGTCGGCTCGTTCTCGGTGTTCGCCCAGACGGCGGCCCAGGATCTACTGGGGGTCCATACCCCGTGGTGGATATGGGCTTCGGGGGTGACCGTGGTGATGGGCGTGTTGGGGATGCGCAGTATCGATCTCAGCGCGCGGGTGCTGGGCGTGGTGATCATGCTGGAGGTCGGCGTGCTGATGCTGGTCTCCGCGGCGATCGTCGTGCGCGGCGGTGCGAGCGGATTGACGCTCGCGCCGCTGCGGCCGAGCGTGTTCCTGCACGGCAATGTCGCCACCATGCTCGCGGTCGGCATCGCCGCCTTTGCCGGGTTCGAGGCAACGGTGATCTACTCCGGGGAAATCCGAGATCGCGCCCGCACGATCCGGCGCGCGACGGCCGTGGCCATCGTGGTCATGGCCGTGGTGTACGCGTTCGTCAGCTGGGCCATCGTCGTCGCCTACGGTGCGGACGCCGCGGCCTCGGTCGCGATGAGCGATCCGACGGCACTGTTCTTCAACGCGGCGCAGAAGTATCTCGGCACCTGGGCGGAAGCGCTGTTGGAAACCCTCGTGGTGTCGAGTCTGTTCGCGTCGATCCTGGCTTTTCACAACGCCACCGCGCGCTACCTGGCCGCGATGGGCCGGGACCGGTTCGTGCCGTCCTGGTTCGCGAAAGCCACGGCCGCCGGTGCACCCGGACGGGCCAGCCTGGCCCACACCGCGTTGACCGCCGCCGCCGTATTGCTCACCCTGGCGCTCGGCGGCGACCCCTACAACGATCTGTACGTTCTGGGCAGCACGCCCGCGGTGGTCGGCATCCCCGTGCTCGAACTGTTGGCGAGCATCGCCATCATCGCCTATTTCCTACGCGATCGACGCGGGCACGGCATCGTCGCCACGATCGTCGCGCCGACACTCGCCGCGCTCGCCCTGGCATTGGTGCTGGCAGCCATCGTCGATCGGATCGACCTGTTCACCGGGCGCACCGGATTCGTGAACACCTTGTCCTGGACGGTGATTCCGGCGGTTTTGCTGGTCGGCGTCGGTACGGGACTGGCCCTGCGCCGCGGCACGGCCACCGCCGACGCGGTGCCGCAACACCCCTGACCCTACGAGAACAAGGAGAGTCGCATGACTTTCGACCCCTTCACCCGCGGCACGCACCCGGTCGGTGTGCGCTCCGACGCATGGCTCGACACCGAGCGCGATCGTGAACTGGCGGTGGAGATCTGGTACCCCGCCGCCGCGTCCCACGCCGGACAGGACCTGGACGCGGCCACCCAGGACGCCTTCGAGCCGGGCTGGTCGGTGGCGGGCGTGGAGTCGGAACTGTTGCGCCAGTCGGCCGTCCGCGACGCTGCCGCGATCGGTGAGACCACCCCGCTGGTATTGCTCATCCACGGCTGGGCGGGATACCGCCGCGAGGCGACATTCCTCGGCACGCATCTGGCGAGCCACGGCTACACCGTGGTGTCGCCGGATGTCCCGGGCAGCACCTTCGGCGATGTGATGGCGTTCCTGACGGCCGGAACCGAGGGCGGCTCGAACGATGCACTGGCAGAACATCTTTCGGGCATCGCCGACGGACGTCAGGGTGACATCCCGTTCTTGATCTCCACCGCGGCCGAGCGCCTCGATGTCGACACCGCGAACGTCGGGGTCACCGGTGCCAGTTTCGGCGGCTACAGCTCGATCATCGCCCCGGCCGTCGACCCGCGCGTCGCCGCAGTAGCGCCGATGTGCCCGGCGGGCGGCCGGGCCGGGTCCGCCGCCGCGCAACCGGTGGACGACTTCTGGGCGAGCAAGCAGCGCTGGGATTGGCAGCGCCCGGTGCCGACGCTGTTCCTGGTGGCCGACCGCGACTGCATGCTGCCGCTGCATACGCAGCTGGATCTGCTGCGCCTCGCCCCGACACCCGACAAGCGCATGGTGGTGCTGGCCGACGCCGACCACAACCACTTCGTCGACGATGTCGAGGCGGGGCAGGCGTGGCTGGCGGAGTTCCTGAAAGGCGTTGCCGCCGAGTTCCCGAGCATGGAGCGCACCGCGCTCAATGTCGTGCCGGTCGAGGAACTGTGCCCCGGCGCGCACGCGCAACTGGCCTGGCGCGGCCTGATCACCGCGCACATGGACGCGCATCTGCGGGGACGTGCCGAGGCGCTGTCGATCGTGCACGGCCCGATCGACGCGATCCTGGCCGACCACGGTGTCACCACCAGCACCATCGTCGGGTCGATGCGAGATACCGCCCGATGACCGCACAGACCGAGAACGAGCGGATCGGCGCGGTCGTGGACGAGGCGTATCGCGCGCTGGCCTTCGACCCCGGCGGCGCACCCGAGTGGGACAGGTTCCATGCGGCATTCGTGCCGGAGGCGCTGCTGGCGCTGCGAGTCTTCCCGCAGGACACCGCGATTCGAGTGTTGACGCTGGACCGCTACGCCGCCGCGCAGCTGGAGAACGAACTCGGCGCGCAGGGCTACGGCGAGACGCCGGGGCGACGCGAGGTCACCCTCGTCGGTGACGTCGCCGCCGTCCGGCAGGAATTCACGATGAACTTCGCCGACCGCGATGTGCCCGCCGTCGACCTGTTCCTGCTGGCCCGCGTCGGCGCGGTCTGGCGGATCGTCGCCGTGGCGAGCGACATGACCCACAACTGAATAACACAACCGAATATCTCTCCACCCAGATGAGGAAGCACCATGAAGTTCACATCCCGCGCCGTCGCCGCCGCTGCCATCGCGGTGACCGCCTGTTCCGTCGCCGCCGGGCCCGCGGTGGCAGCCGAGCACGACCCCACACCCGCCCTCGTGCCCGTCACCGCCGTGTCCGCACCGGCGCCGGACAGCGCCGCGCCCGCGGTCACACCGGTCGCCGCGGCACCGGCCGCGCAGACCATCGACGCCGCGCCGGCCGATCCACAGGCCGCCTTCGAAGCCGGAATGGGTGTGGTGGCAACGAATCTGGGGATCGCGACCAGCGTGGGCACCATCGCGGGCGGATTGATCGGCGCCGCCGCCGGGTGCGTGCTGGGCGGCACCGTCGGTGCCGCGCTGGTGCCCGAGTTCTTCCTCGCCTCCGGCCCGGCCGGCTGCCTGGTGGGTATGGGACTCGGTATCGCCGTGGGATCGCTGGTCGGCGCTGCCGCCCTCGGCATTCCGGCCGGCATCGGCACCGCGATCCAGGTGTTCGGCTCGCAACCGCCGGCGGCGACCACCGTTCCAGATTCGGCCCCCGCGGACGCGCAGCAGTGACGATGCCGCCAATTCCGTAGCCGGACAACTGTGTCGACGGCACATCCGTGCCGTCGACCAGCCCGGACGGCTGTGGGTTCGTTCGACATCGAATCGATCTCCTGTGGTTGCGGTGTCAGGCGCTGGTGCGATCGGCGATGACCGCGACACCCGTTCGGCCGCCGTCGACATCGATGACGGTGCCGTGGATGAAGGCGGCGGCGTCGGAGGCGAGGTAGACGGCGGCTGCGGCGATGGCGTCGGGGTGACCGGGGCGGCCGGCGGGGGTGCCGAGCATCATCGTCTCGGCGGGGTGCTCGACGGCGGGATCCCAGTCGGGGGTGATGATGACGCCCGGGGAGATGGCGTTGACCCGGACGCCGCGGTCGCCGAATTCGGATGCCCATGCGCGCGTGAGGGTTTCCATCGCGCCCTTGGTCGAAGCGTAGAGCGCGCCGACCGGGATGCCGAGGCGCGCGACCCAGGAGCCCAGATTGATGATCACGCCCTCCCCGGTATCGATCATCCCGGGGACGACGGCCTGGGTGAGGAAGAACGGGGCTTTGACATTGACCGCGTACACGCGGTCGAAGCTCTCGTCGTCGATGGTCAGCGTGGTTCCCGGCGGGTAGATGCCCGCGTTGTTGACCAGGACGTCGATGCGTCCGCCCAGGCGGTCGGATGCCGCCGCGGCGAGTGCGCGGCTGGCGGCGGCGGTGCCGTCGAGATCGGCGTGGACATAGTCGGCTTCGCCGCCCGCTGCGCGGATCTGCGCGACGACCGCCGCACCGCGTGTCCGGTCGCGTCCGGAGACGATGACGTGGGCTCCTTCCGCCGCGAAGGCGAACGCGATGGCGCGGCCGATATTGCTGGTGGAGCCGGTGATCAGAGTCTTCTTGCCGTGCAGTCTCTGGGACATGTGCGTTCCTTCTTCGGGATATCGAATGGTTGGTCAGCGGCGGGTGTGCTTCCAGGCCAGTAGGGCGGCCTGCGCGATGAAGAAGATGCCGCCGCCGGTGGCGTAGATGGCCAGGACGTCCAGCGAGGGGGAGTCGGCGGTGGTCTGGGCGATGTAGGTCGCGCCGACCAGGAAGGACAGGCCGCCGGAGATCAGGGTCGGCCATTGCTTGCCGAGGGTGGGGCCTCGTCGGGCCAGGCCGACTATCAGTTGCGCCGCGCCCGAAAGCACTGCCCAGGAACCGAATACACCCAGCACGGCGGCCGCATTGCCGACGGTTCCGGCGAATCCGAGGGCGACGGCGATGACCGCGCTGACGATGCCGTTGAGGGCGATCAGGCGGCGCTCGGAGCCGTCCGGCACGGCGAGCTGGTCGAGGAGCGACGAGACGGCGTCGATCAGCGGGTATACGACCAGGAGTGTCACCGCGATCGCGTCCAAGGTGTCGTGGGACGCGGCGAAGGCGATCGCCCACGCGATCGCCAGGACGCCGCGGGTCAGATACAGCCGGATCAGCGACGAACGTTCGGATGTCGAAACGGGTGGTGCGGCAGTGGTGTTCATGTACACCACCCTCGCGCCGGGACCGCCGTCCCCACATCCGTCAGCTGACGCTGATCGCGACGTAGGTCATGGACGGTACGTCGATACCAGCGTCAGTTGACGGATGTGGCACCCCGCTCCGGAGGCGACAGTGGGATCCACCACCGAAACCACCACAGGAGAACCCGGTCATGGACATGAAACTCGAAGTCGTCGTGCTGCCCGTCGCGGATGTCGATCGCGCCAAGGACTTCTACGCCGGCCGACTCGGATTCCGGCTCGACGCCGACTTCACCGTGAACGACGGCTACCGCGTGATCCAAGTGACCCCGCCGGGCTCGGAATGCTCGATCATCTTCGGAGCCGGAGTCACCGACGCCGCCCCCGGAACCCTGCGCGGACTGCACCTCGTCGTCACCGACATCGAGAAGGCCGTCGCCGAACTCGCCGAACGCGGCATCGCCGTCGACGGACCGTTTCGCGACGCGACCGGTGTCTTCCACCACGCCGGAACCACCGACCGCGTCCCCGGAACGCATCCGGATCGCCGCAGTTACGGATCCTTCGCCGCGTTCGAAGACCCCGACGGCAACACCTGGTTCCTGCAGGAAGTCACCCAGCGCGCCCCCGGCCGCTGACGCCCCCGAAAGCACATCATGTCTGACGAGAACAGCTACGACGTCATAGTCCTCGGGGCGGGACCGGTCGGCGAGAATGTCGCCGACCGCGCCCGAGCCGCGGGTCTCAGCACGGTCGTCGTCGAATCCGAACTGGTCGGCGGCGAATGCTCGTACTGGGCCTGCGAACCCAGCAAGGCCCTGCTGCGTCCCGCACTCCTGTACGCCGAGGCCGCCCGGTTCCCCGGTGTCGCGAGCGCGGTGACCGGGCCGCTCGACGCCCGAGCGGTACTGAAACACCGGGACCGCATGGTCGCCGACTGGAACGACCAGGGCCAGGTCGAATGGCTCGAATCCGCTGGCATAGCCCTCATTCGGGGGCACGGACGGCTCGACGGGGTCCGACGGGTGACGGTGCAGACACCCGACGGCGGCACGGTGCGATTGCGCGCCCGACACGCGGTCGCGATCTGCACCGGCACCCGGGCCGCGGTGCCACCGCTGCCGGGTCTGGACACGGTGCGGCCGTGGACGAGTCGCGAGGCCACCAGCGCCACCGAGGTGCCGGGTCGCCTGGCCATCCTGGGCGCGGGCGTGGTCGCCGTCGAAATGGCCACGGCCTGGCGGGCTCTCGGGTCGGAGGTCGTCCTCATCGCCCGGGAGCCGCGACTGCTCGCCCGCGTCGAACCCTTCGCCGCCGAGTTGGTGGCCGACCGGCTCCGGGAGGCGGGTGTCGAGTTGCGTTTCGACTCGGGCGTATCGAGTGCGGAACGGGCGGGCGGACCCGACGACGGTCTGCACCTGAGCCTGCACGACGGCACCCGAATCGTGGTCGACGAGCTGCTGCTCGCGACCGGGCGCGAGCCCCGCACCGACGACATCGGTTTGGAGACAGTCGGTTTGACCCCCGGTGACTGGCTCGCCACCGACGACGCGTTCACGGTGACCGGCGTCGAGGGCGAATGGCTGTACGCCGTCGGCGATGTCAATCGCCGGGCCTTGCTCACCCATCAGGGCAAGTATCAGGCACGGGTCGCCGGTACCGTGATCGCCGACCGTGCCGCCGGGTGTGACATCGACACCGCGCCGTGGGGAAAGCACACGGGCACCGCGGATCTCGTCGCCGTCCCGCAGGTCGTGTTCACCGATCCCGAGATCGCCGCGGTCGGCCTCACCACCGAGGACGCCGCCCGCGCGGGCCGGATCGTCGAGGTGGTCGACTACGACATCGGCCGGGTCGCCGGTGCGCTCCAGCACGATCCCGGCTATCGCGGCCGGGCGCGCATCCTCGTCGATCCGGAACGCCGGGTGATCGTCGGCGCGGCCTTCGCCGGACCGGGCGTCGCCGAGCTGCTGCACTCCGCGACCATCGCCATCACCGGCGAAGTCCCCCTGGACCGGCTCTGGCACGCGGTTCCCGCATTCCCGACCATAAGTGAGGTATGGCTGCGCCTCCTCGAAACCCATCGTGACCAGCGGGCGGAACCGCGATGACGTCAGCGATTACGTCATCCGACGCACGCGGCCCGCGTAGGGCGACCCATAGCGTCACGACCATGACGACAACCCTTCGCCTGGGCGGCGACCTCGAGGTAGGCCGAATCGGTTACGGCACAATGCGTTTGGCTCCCCAAGAATCCGACTTCGACCCCGGGGTGTTCCACGTCTGGCGAGCCCCCGCCGACCGGCGGGCCGCCATCGCCGTGCTGCGCCGCGCGGTCGAGTCGGGCGTGAACCTCATCGACACCGCCGACGTCTACGCGCTCGGCGACATCGAAGAACTGATCGCCGAGGCGCTGGCCCCGTACCGCGACGACGTCGTCATCGCGACCAAGGTCGGCGCGGTGCACCCGAGTCCGACCGAGTGGCTACCGCTGGGGCATCCGGCCTACCTGAGGCAACAGGCGGAACTGTGCTTGCGCCGACTGCGGGTGGACCATATCGACCTGCTGCAACTGCACCGTGTCGACCCCGAATATCCGCTCGAGGATCAGCTCGGCGCGCTGCACCGGCTCGTCACCGAGGGCAAGGTCCGCCATATCGGCCTGTCCGAAGTCAGCGTCGACCAGATCCGCGCGGCCGCGGAGATCGTTCCCATTGCCAGCGTGCAGAACCTCTACAACCTCACCCATCGCGCGGCCGATGACGTAGTGGAATACGCGGCCGCACAGGGCATCGCGTTTCTCCCGTGGTTCCCCGTAGCGGCGGGTGCGCACGCCACCGCCGACGGCCCCCTGGCCGACGTCGCCGCCGAACTCGGCGCGACGCCGGTGCAGGTGTCGCTGGCCTGGCTGCTGCACCGGTCACCGACCATGCTGCCGATACCGGGCACCGCCTCCCCGACGCACCTCGACGAGAACATCGCCGCCGCACGGATCGAATTGTCCGACAGCCAATTCGAACGCCTCTCGGCTCTCACGGCGGGAGCCCACGAATGATCACCTACGATCGCCTCTACATCGGGGGCGTGTGGACCGAGCCCAGTGAACCGGCACTGCTGGAGATTCTCTCGCCGCACGATCGATCGCTCCTCGGTGCGGCGGCGCAGGCTCAGCCCGCGGACGTGGATCGCGCGGTGTCGGCGGCGCAGGCGGCCTTCGAGGGTCGAGAATGGCGTGATACCCCACCGATCGATCGAATCGCGGTGCTGCGCACGTTCAATGAGCTGCGCGAGCGGCAGGCCGACCGGATCGCCGCGCTCATCACCGCCGAAAACGGTTCCGCCGCCTGGTTCACCCAGGCCGGGCAGGCCGCTCTGACCCGGCAGGCGAATGCCTACCTGACGGCCGCCGAGGACTTCGACTGGGAACGCACCCTCACCCCGTCGGACCCGAACGCGCTCGTGCGCAGTGTGGTTCGGCGCGAGCCGGTCGGCGTGGTAGCGGCGGTGATCCCGTGGAATTCGCCCTTCTCCTCGGCGACCTCGAAGATCCTGCCCGCACTGCTGACCGGAAACTCGGTGGTGCTCAAGGCGTCTCCGGAGAACTCCCTGAGCATGGGCCTGCTCGCCGAGCTGATCGATCGGGTCGGCCTGCCGGAGGGGGTGATAAGCGTGCTGCCCGCGGAACGGGAAACCAGTGAGTACCTGATCTCCCATCCCGGGGTGGACAAGATCGCGTTCACCGGTTCGACCCGGGCCGGTCGCCGGATCGCGGCCATCGCGGGTGAGCGACTCAAACGGGTGAGCCTGGAACTGGGTGGCAAATCGGCGGCGGTGATCCTGCCCGACGCCGATCTGACCGCGGTGATGGACGGCCTGAAATTCGGTGCGCTGCTGAACAATGGTGAATCCTGTATCGCCCAGACCCGGATCCTGGCACCGCGCGCCCGCTACGAGGAGGTGGTGGCGGCGCTGGCCGCGCTGGTCGAAACCCTGCCGGTCGGCGACCCGCGCGACCCGCGCACCTTCATCGGGCCCATGGTCCGCGGCGATCAGCAGCAGCGAGTCCGCGATTACATCGAGATCGGCATCGGCGAGGGCGCGCGCCTGGTCTGCGGCGGCCCGCAGCTCCCGCCCGGCCTGCGGGACGGCTTCTATGTCACGCCAACGGTTTTCGCCGACGTGACGCCGGACATGCGCATCGCGCGGGAGGAGATCTTCGGCCCGGTGTTGGCCGTCCTCGCCTACGACGACATCGACGACGCCATCCGCATCGCCAACGACTCCGAGTACGGACTCTCCGGCGGCGTGTGGTCGGCGGACGAGGACACGGCCATCGCCGTCGCCCGCCGCATCCGGACCGGGACGGTCACCATCAACGGTGCACCGGTCGGATTCGACGGCCCCTTCGGCGGATTCAAGGCCAGCGGGATCGGCCGCGAATACGGCACGGTGGGGCTGGGCCAATACACCGAATATCAGACGATCACCGTCTGACGCCGCCGGCAGACGATTTCCCTCGACCGAGCTCCGGCTCCGGGCACGCTGGGTGCTCGGAGCCGGAGATCGGTTGTGCGGCAGCAGGTTCTGCCCGGTCACAGCTGGCCGGGGTCGATTAGGGCCGGCTCAACTGGCCTTTTCATCCAGGGTGGGCAGTAGCGCGGCGAGGTCACCGCGCGAACTGATGCCGAGCTTCGGGAAGATCCGGTGCAGATGGGTGCTGACGGTCCGGTGCGACAGGTAGAGCCGCTGCCCGATCTCCCGGTTGGTCAGGCCCTGCGCCGCCAGTTGCGCGATGCTCAGCTCGTGCGGGGTGAGCCGGTCGCGCGCGTCCGGGTCGCGGTTCGGGCTGGATTCGCCCGCGCTGCGCAGTTCCAGCCGGGCGCGTTCGCTCCACGCGGTGAAGCCAAGTGCGTCGAAAATCTCTCGGGCCGTACGCAAATGGGTGCGCGACTCCACCACTCGGCGCTGCCTGCGCAGCCACTCGCCGTAGGCCAGATGCAGGCGGCCGCGTTCGGCGGGCCAGTCGGTGAGATCCGCCTCCAGGGCCGCGTCGAACAGTTCCGCGGCCGCCTCACCGGCGAGAACTGCTCGGGCATAACGCATTCCGATATGGAAGGCGGGTGACGGCGTGGCCGCCGCCTCCGGTTCCAGCCCGCGCACCAGTTCCGCCGCGGCGTCGATGCGTCCGGAGCGGACCGCGGCCTCGGCGAGCAGGGGAAGGAAGCACGCGCGCAGCGGCAGCGAATACGACGGGTCGCGGGGATCGTGGATCCGCGCCAGATCGGTGAAGGCGTCGTCGAACCGGCCCTCACCGAGCGCGACGAGCCCCCGGGCCAGCTGCACCTTGGCCAGCACGGGCCGCGCCCCCGCCGCGAGCGCGGTCCGTTCGGCGTCCATCGCGAGCATCGCGGCCTGCTCGTAATCACCACGCAGAGCGAAGATTTCGGCCTGGGTCGCGACCATCGTCGCATGCATGAACGGTTGCCCGGTCTCCAGGGCGAAGGCCACGGACTCGGCCGTGACGGGCGCGGCGGCGGCGAGATCGCCGAGCCTGGCCAGGCTCGAACCCTGGACCGCGAGCGCTCGCGTCAGCAGCCCCAGCCGCCCGGAGGAACGGAATCCGGGCACGGCCGCGCCGGCGAAGTGCGCCGCCAGGTCGAACGCGCCGACCTGGTAGGCCGCGCTGCTGAGATAGTGATCGACCTCCGGATCACGGCCGGTGGTA
Source organism: Nocardia sp. CDC153 (assembly GCF_035818515.1). NCBI lineage: Bacteria > Bacillati > Actinomycetota > Actinomycetes > Mycobacteriales > Nocardiaceae > Nocardia > Nocardia sp. CDC153. The sequence goes on from NZ_JAYKYU010000001.1 coordinate 1,154,559, forward strand.
GCGGCGAGCCCACGCAGGTGGCGCAGCACCGGTTCGCCGCGCTCGAACGGAGCCACGATCGAGTCGATCCCGAGCTTGCGAGGATCATCGCCGGGCAGGCCGAAGGAGTCGGCGACCGTGAGCACCGCCCGACGGGTATCGGGCCCGGGTTCGGACCAGAAGCACCGCGCGGCCGCGGCCCACAGTATCCGCAGTGCGGCGTCGGGAAAGCCGTCGGCGGCAACGGAAGCCGCGAGCGCGGCCAGTTCACCGATGTGCGAAGGACTGTCGCGGATGCCGTCGTCGAACCCGCTGAGCACCCACTTGGCGGTCGCCTCTTGCTCGGTCGTGAGGGGGAGCAGTCGCGCCGCGTCGACCAGCCGTTCGACGGTATCGCGGTGGCCGGAGTCGACGGCCAGCTCGGCCGCGCGCAGCAGGCGAGCCGCGCGGCGGCCCGGGTTGACGCTCAGGGCCGCGGCCCGCTCCAACGCCACGACCGCGCCGCCACGGTGCCGGGACCGTTCGGCGGCGTCCTCGAGGGCCGCCGCGACCGCTTCGTCGGCACCCGCCGCACCCGCCGCCCGATGCCACACCTGGCGATCCGGCGACTCACGCAGTGTTTCGGCGAGCGCCAGATGCGCGCGGCGGCGTTCCTCGGCGGTCGCCGCCGTCACGAGCGCGGACCGGACCAGCGGATGGCGGAAAGTCACCGTGCCGGAGACTGTTGCGACCAATCGGGCCGCTACGGCGGGATCCAGTACCTCGGAGGTCACCGCGGTGCCCAGGAGAATCGCTGTGGCAGTGAGTGTTTCGCTGGTCGAGTCGCCGTCGTTGAGGGCCGCGACGAGCAGAGCCGACCGGGTCGGCGCGGGCAGTGTCGCGCCCCGCGCCGAGAAGGCCTGTTCGAGCCGTTCGGTCAGCGGCAGGGCGGGGGCGGCACCTGTGAGATCCGCTGCGGCCGTGGGTAGTTCGGTCAGCGCCAGTGGGTTGCCCTGGGCCTGCTCGAGCACCCGATGCCGAAGCTGAGCGGGCAGTTCCGGTGCGACGCTGTCGAGCAGCGCCCTTGCGTCGTCGTCGGGCAGCGGGCCGAGCCGCATGGGGGTGAGTCCGGCGGCGCGCAGCGGTGAGGTCGTGTCGACGCGCAGGGTGGCCAGCACGGCGACGGGTTCGGAGTCGAGGCGGCGCGCGACGAAGGCCAGCACCTCGGCGCTGGCCAGGTCGAGCCAGTGCACGTCCTCGGCGACAATCAGCACCGCGCGCTCGGCCGCCGAATCGGCGAGCAGGGTCAGGGCGGCGAGCCCGACCAGGTGAACGCTCGGCTCGTCCGTGCCGTCCGACATACCCAAAGCGGTTGCCAGGGCGTCGAATTGACGTGGTGGCAGCGTATGGAACTCGCGTCGCAACGGGTACAGCAGTTGATGCAATCCGGCGAAGACGAGATTGCTCTCGGCCTCCACCCCGGCAGTGCGCAGCACCCGCAGGCCGGCGGCGGTCGCCGCGGTGGCGGTCTGCTCGACGAGGGTCGACTTCCCGATGCCGGGCTCGCCCTCGATCAGGATCCCGCCGCGGTCGCCCAGGCCGTCCACGAGCGCGGCCAGGTCTTTCAGTTCGGTGTCTCGTCCGAACAACGGCATGGTGCGGAACCCTCCTCCGGGCCCCGAAAGGGTCTGCGGGCCCGGTCGTGACCCTACCGAAAATGGATTACGTCAAGTCAGCGTCATCTGACAGATTCGGCGGCCCGGCACCGGCGGCGAAGGTATTTCCATGGCTACCGTTCGATTCCACCTGATGTCCACCCTGTCTCCCGCCGAAGTCATGCACGTGCTCACCGACTTCGGACCCACCCGTCCCGAGGTGTGGCCGACCATCGACGCCGAACACTTCACCGTCCACGCCCGCGGCGACAACTGGGCCGAGGTCACCGAGGGCACCGCCGCCGCCTGGGAGCGCGCCCGCTACGACTGGGACCCGGCCGGGGACACCGTCGCCATCACCACTCTCGATTCCAAGCTCTTCGGCGGGGGCGGCGGCTGGGTTTTCAAGATCACGCCCGATCTGCCCGGCTGCCGCGTCGACGTCGAGCTGACCCGAAACCCGCAGGCGCTCAAGGGCAAGATCCTGGCGGCGCTGCTGCCCCTGGTCGGGCCCTCCTCGCTGCGCAAGTCCTTCGCCGCACCGCTACAGGCCGCGTGATGTCGATCTCGTACCACGCCTCCGGCGTGCTCACGCCCGGTGCGCACGCCTTCGACTCCGACCGCGTCACGCAGCGGTACCACGCATTCGGCAGTGGGCCGGTCTGTCTGGTTCATCCCGGCGGGCCCGGAATCCACTGGGAGTACCTGCGCATGCCCGCGCTCGAAGAGCACCTGACCATGGTGTACGTCGAGGCGCTGGGCACCGGCGAATCCGGCCGCCTGCCAACCCATCCCAACGGCTACACCCGCGAGCGCTACAGCATCGCGCTGCAACGCATCATCGACCACCTCGGCGTGCCGCGGGTGTATCTGCTGGGCCATTCGCACGGCGCGTTCGTCGCCGCCTACCACGCGATCCACCGCCCGGCCGGGCTCGCGGGCGTCATCCTCTACGAGGGCGCGCCGGTGACCGGGCCCGAGCACGGCGCGGAGGCCGCACGGCGGCTCCAGGAATTCGCCGCCGCGCACGCCGACCGGCCCGAACTGGCCGACGTGCTCGCGGCCTTCGGTGCGATGCAAGACATTTCGAGCGATGAGCAGACGCTCGCCGTGGCCCGCGGCGTCCTGCCCTCGTACATCGCCGACTACTGGGGCGACGAGCAGCGCTGGGCTCCGGTGCGAGATGCGCTGCGCGCCAGCTATATCTCGGGATTGGATGCGCTCGGCAAACCCGAAATCATCGACGACCGAGCCGATCTGCCGAAAATGGCCGTCCCGGCCTTGGTCATCGTGGGCCGCTTCGACATCATCTGCGGACCGCGCTGGGCACAGGAACTGCACGACCTCATCCCCGGTTCGCGACTGGCGATCCTGGAAAACAGCGGCCACCTGGGGCATCTGGAAGAACCGGAACGTTTCACCGACACCGTCCGAGACTTCGTCCGCTCGGCGCAATCCGAGCCCGCACCACGTGGCGGCAAACCCGAAGGAGCCAGCAGATGAGGCGGCAAACCCCCGAAAGCCACCTGATCGCAGAGCTTTTCGTCTGCGGCCCGATCGCGATGCTGATCTGGTCGGAGACCGCCCTGCTGCACGGTCGAGGACCGTCGGCACGCGAGCTCATGGGCTGACACCCGACGGCCCGAGGATGTCGGTGACGCCCCGCCACGGCGGGACGGCACCATGTCCCCGGTGAAACGGGCGCGTAGGCAAGCCGGTTTGCTCGCTGCTTCGAACCTGAAATGCTTGGCGATCGACGCAATTTCTTAGCGTTAAGCTGTTTTCATGAGTACTCGTGCGACCGCACGCCCCGGTGGGCGTAGTGCCCGTGTCCAGGAGTCCGTGCACCGGGCCGTTCGAGATCTCGAGGCGGAGTTGGGGCGGGACGCGCTCACCGTGCCGCTGATTGCCGCGCGTGCGGGGGTCACGCCGTCCACCGTCTACCGGCGTTGGGGGGACTTGCGGGAACTGCTGTCCGATGTGGCCGTCGAGCGGTTGCGGCCCGACATCCCGCCGGCCGACCATGGCAGCCTGCGGGCGGACCTGGAGGCCTGGACGAGGCAGTTCGCCGAGGAGATGTCCTCGACGCCGGGCCGCACGTACCTTCGCGACGCCCTGCTGGGCGACCCCGAGCAGGGCAATGCGGCGCGTTGTTCCGACTATGCCGCCGAGCAGTTGAAGGTCATCGGCGTACGCGCGGCCGGGCGCGGGGAGGCCGTACCAGACGTGGAGACCCTGCTCGACCTCGTCGTCGCCCCCCTGATGTACCGAATCCTGTTCCGCCCCACGGACCTGTCCGCGGCCTACACCAACCGCCTGGTGGCGGCGGCGCTCGGCCGCTAGAGTGCTTAAAGCAAAATATTCGCCTTAACCTCGGGATGTCTCGATGACCAACGCCACCGCCCTGCCGCCCCGGCGGACTGTCCCCCTCCCGAGCATGGGATGGAGCCTCGGCGACATCACCGTGCATCGGGTCGACGAGATCGAGCTGCCGCGGCAGACCGGACCCTGGCTGCTGCCGGACGCAACCAAGGAAGTCCTGGACGAGGCACCATGGCTGCGCCCCGACTTCGCCGATGCCGAGGTCCCCCGCTTGGCAAGCCACAGCTTCGCCGTGGAGGTCGACGGGTTGCGGATCGTGGTCGACACCGGCATCGGCAACGCCAAGCCCCGAACCAACTCGGCCTGGAACGGTCTCGACACCGACTTCCTGGAGCGCCTGGTGGCGGCCGGCTTCCCGCCCGATTCCGTGGACCTCGTGATCACCACGCACTTGCATACCGATCACGTCGGCTGGAATACCCGCCTCGTCGGGAACGATTGGATCCCTACCTTTCCCAACGCCCGCTACCTCACCAGTCGCGCCGAATGGAACCATTGGGCCGACACCGACCTGGATGAGGCTCGCCGCCAGATGTTTCGCGACTCCATCACCCCGGTTCGCGACGCCGGGCAGTATGACCTCGTGGACGTGCCCGAGCGCGGGCACGAGGTGGCACAGGGTGTCTTCCTGGTCCCGGCTCCGGGCCACACCCCGGGACAGGTCGCCGTTGAACTGCGAGGCAGCGACCGCCGAGCGCTGATCACCGGCGACAGCATCCATCACCCCGTGCAGCTGTCCCACCCCCGGGTGAGCAGCTGTGTCGACATCGACTCCGCACAGGCGGTCCGCACCCGTGCGCGACTGCTCGACGCGCTGGCGGACACCGACGCGCTACTCCTCGGCACTCACTTCCCGCAGCCCACGGCAGGAACCGTCCGCCGGGAGAACGGCCGCTACCGACTGCTCGCCGAGCACGGCAGCGAACGGCCCGGCGACGCCAGCTCTACGCCGACCCAACCGCGGTGATCACACTGAGGTGGGTGCGGGGTCGGGTGACCAGGTGTCGCTCCTGGTAGCCCAATAGTGGTTGAGCTACCAGGGTTTTCGTTGTGCCGGATGGCCTACGGTGCGTCGGCCGGTAGTGGGGCTTGGCCCATTCGCTGCTGTCCGAACTTCGCCGAGGTTCGCACGGCTCGGAAACCGTAGTCGATCATGGCGGTTTCGTAGTCATGCACGGTCGGGACGAGCTCGGCGCCGCGGGCGGCCTTGCCCAGTTGTGTTGCGAGCAGGGCCGCATCGCGCAGTGCGGTATTGGCCCCGACGCCCACGGCCGGGCTCATGGCGTGCGCGGCGTCGCCCAGCAGGGTGACGGTGCTTGTCTGCCAGGGTGCGATGGGCACGCTGGATCGAATGGTGAGTGGGAATACGGTTGCCGGGTCCCACATTTCGAGGATCGTGCCGATATGCGGGCTCCAGTCCCGGGTTTGAGCCACAACCACGTCTCGTAGTTGTGTCCCGCTCGCGGAATGCAATTCGTCGTCGGAGAGCGGCAGTAGTTCGGCCGGTGCCGAGAACAAGCACATCATGTAGTCCTCGGTATCGGTGAACTCGACCGCACCGCCGAGTTCGGCCACCGCTTCGTGGACCGGCGGACGGTATTGCACCGGGGCCAATCCGAGATGCCGATGGTCCGGGCCGAGGACGCCGCTGTAGAGGGTGAACAGCCGCTCGGGGATGGCTGCCACGGTCTCCTCGGTGAGCGGGAACCGGCCGTAGATGGTGCGCACGCCGGTGTCCATCACCCGTGCGTGTGGCAGATATTGGTGGCGCACAGGTGAATTCACGCCGTCTGCGGCAACGAGCACATCGCCGGTCGCGTGCGAGCCGTCCCGGAAAACAGCGGTCACGGTGCCGTCGGGATTGGTCTTGTACCCCGTGCACTCGCGTCCGAACGAGACCACGTCGCCGAGCCCGGCCAGCAGGATCTGCCGCAACGTCAAACGGTTGACCGCCACATTGCGGCCACCATCGTGCCCGCGACCCGGATCGGTGCTGGGAATCGGATCGAGCCGAGCATCGAAGTAGGCACTCGGGGGCTGAATCGAGCAGGTCGCCGACACCAATTGGTTGAGGTGTTGCGGCAGTAGCTGTTCCAGTGCGGCGAGCCCATCCGGATTCATGCGCAGCCGATAGCCCTGAGTGCGGGAGGTGGGAGAGGTGTCGCGCTCATAGACCGTGACCTCGATACCGTCGCGGCGCAGGCCCTGAGCCAGCGCCAGTCCGCCCAGCCCGGCACCGATCACGATGACACGCAATGGTGATGTGTTCACAGTTCTTCCCTTTTCTGGATTTCACAACAGAAAGGGATGTTCTGGACACAAGAACTGTGTGTACGAGCGCATCGCGCCACCCGGACTACCTACCGGGCCGTGGCTTTCGACATCCACCTCAACGATATCCCCGAACCTGCACCTGTCAAGTCCGCACTGCGCCAACGGTTTCGGCCTCGGGCGGCAGGTCGAGTAGCGCGCCGTGGCGGTCGAGCGCCTCCTCGACGGCGGTTTGGAAGAGTTTCTCGCGGCTGGAGAAGTGGTTGTAGAACGAGCCCATGCCGACGTCGGTCCGGCCTTCCGTGCCGCCGATTCCGCCGATCTGCTCCGCAGCAGCCGCGCCACCGCCGTGCTCGTCCGCCCCGACGGCACCGTGCAGACCTGCGGGAGAACCCTGTCGGATCTGTATGCGAATGACAACCCGCGCTGGTTCGCCCTCAGAAGGCGCTCTTGATGAGGCCGCCGTCGACGCGAATTGTTGCGCCACTGATGTATTCGGCGTAGTCGCTACACAGATACGCGACGGCCGCGGCGATCTCGTCGGCCCGGCCGAAGCGTCCGCGGTCGTTGGGGATGAGCGAATTCACCGCGTTGGGTTCGATCTGTTCCCACGTGTCGCCCCAGCCACGGGCGGGGCCGATCTCGGTCACCAAATCCTTTGTCGCCTCTACCAGAATCGCGCCTGGCGAAACCACATTGGAGGTAACCCGAGTGTCTTTCAGCTCGCGGGCGAGAGAGACCGCGAGATTGTGTCGGGCTGCCAGCGTCGCGTTGTATTGAGGGTGGGTGTTCATCGGCTGTGAAGCGAGACCGCCGCCGATCGTGATCACCCGCCCCCAATTTCGTGCGCGCATCTGCGGCACGAGACGTTGAATCATGCGCACGCCCGACACGACATTGGTGTTATAGGTGGACACCCATTCCTTCGCGGTCGCATCGGTCCACGACAGGTGGCGGTAGAAGCCGGCATTGTTGACCAGGATGTCGACCGGGCCGCCCGCGAGCGCGGCCTCCGCGACCCTGTCCGCACCGGCGTCGGTGGTGAGGTCCCCGAGCACTACCGATGCGGCGCCACCCGCCGTGCGGATGGCGTCGGCGACCTGGCGGGCCCGGGCCTCGTCGCGGCCGTGCACGATCACGGTCGCCCCTTCCGCCGCAAGCAGTTTCGCGGTCGCCGCGCCCAGGCCCGCACTCGAGCCGGTTACCAGTGCGCGCTTTCCCTCGAGATTCAATTCCATTGCTGCTCCTGCTTATTGGAGATCCATTTCAAAGGACGGCGTGCTCGGCGCTGCCCGGGAAGTCGGTACTGAGCGCCATGTCCTTGCCCGCGTCGAATTCGGCTCGGAGCTGGTCGAGTTTGACGCCGATCCGGCGCTGCGCATCGCTGCCCAGGACGACCCAATGCCGGGGCTCGGGCGATGTCGCGCTCGCGTAGATGGCCTCGGCGGCCTTCCTCGGGTCGCCCGGAAACATCTCGGGGGTAATGCCTTCCAAGATCTGTCGGAAGGCACCGGCCGTGGCCGCGTAGTCCTCGATCGGCTGGCCGGAGGATTTCGTGCGATGCTCGATTCCGGTGCGGAAGGAACCGGGCTGGATCACCATGGCGTGCAGTCCCAGCGGTTCGATCTCCTGCCAGAGAGCCTCGGTGAAGCCCTCGAGTGCGAACTTGCTCGCCGAGTAGTAACCATTCGCGGGCAAACTGGCGAAGCCGTCCATTGAGGACACATTGACGATGACGCCCGCGCGACGCCGACGCATGCTGGGCAGAACCTCGCGGGTCAGCGCGACGGCACCGAAGAAGTTGACCTCGAACAGCCTGCGGTAATCGGATTCGTCCTGTTCCTCCAAGCCGCCGATGAAGTCGATCGCGGCGTTGTTGACCAGGATGTCGATCGCGCCGAAGCGGTCGAGGGCGGACCGGACTCCATCGACCCGGTGCTCGGCATCGGTGACGTCGAGCTGGAGTGCCAGTGCGGTTTCCGGATAACGCGATGCCAATTCCGTAGTGCTGGCCGTCGAACTCGCGGCCAGTGCCGCCTGATCCCCACGGGCCAGGACATATTCGGCAAGCGCCTTGCCCAACCCGCTCGAGGCGCCGGTGATCAACCAGGTCTTGCGATTCATGAAAAGTACTCCCTGCGAGGCGAAGTGGTTGTGATCGGTGAGTGGGGGATGCCGTTATTCACCCGGCGGAAAGTCGGCGGCGGCGCTGGCCTCGGCCCACTTCCGGGTCTCCTCGGCGCGGTCGATGCCGGCCTTCAGGGCCGCCGTTACCGCCTGGGCGCCGAGCAGCAGCCGACGTGGCGGATCGTCTTGTCCGACAACGTCGATGATCACCCGGGCGGCACGGGCCGGATCGCCGGGCTGCGTGCCGTTGTTGCGCTGTCGGTACCGGTTCATGGCACCGACGGTGTCCTCGTAGTCGGGCCCCACCGGATGCAGTTCCATGGACGAGCCCTGCCAGTCGGTTCGGAACGCGCCGGGCTCGACAATGATGACCTTCACCCCGAACGGGGCCACCTCACTGGCGAGCACCTCCGAGTAGCCCTCGACGGCGAACTTCGCGCTCTGGTAGGCGCCCATTCCCGGGGTGCCACCGACGCGGCCGCCCAGGGACGAGAACTGGACGAAGGTTCCCGACCGCTGCTTGCGCAGCACCGGCAGCGCCGCCCGGGTGACCTTGGCGACGCCGAAGAAGTTCGCCTCGAACTGCTCGCGGAAGTCCTTCTCGGACATCTCCTCGATGGGGGCGCTATTGGCGTATCCGGCGTTGTTCACCACCACATCCAGTCGCCCGAACGCCGCCACCGCGCAGTCCACCGCGGCCCGGGCGGCCTCCGCGTCGGTGACGTCCAGCGCCGCGGTACGAACCTGTGGTCCGTAACGAGAGACCAGGTCGGCCAGCTGTTCCGGTCGCCGCGCCGTGGCGAGCACCTGGTCCCCGCCGGCCAGAACCGCTTCCGCCAAGCGCCGACCGAAGCCTCGCGAGGCGCCGGTGATCATCCATGTACGAGACATATTCGGTCCCTTTCGAAGTGTGCCGATAACCCAGCGGGACCACTGTCGCCGCGATCGCGCCCCTCGCACATCAGTCATCTGGCGCTGAGTCACCACGGCACCCGGCGAACGGTTGGACAACCTGGCTTCCGGCAGTTCGTAGGATGGGCGAAGCTCCTCCGGGAGGAACTTCCACCGGGGGTGACATGCAGCAGGACGTGAGACACCAGCTGATCGGCCGGTTTCGGGAGCTGGACGCGCTGGACCGGCTCCTGCGCGAGGTGCGCGACGGTCGCAGCGCGGTACTGGTGCTGCGCGGTGACGCCGGTGTGGGAAAGTCGGCGCTGCTCGATCACCTGGCCGCGCACGCGGCCGACATGCAGACGGTTCGCACGGTCGGAGTCGAAGCGGAAGCCGACTTCGCGTATTCGGCCCTGCAACGCCTGTGCGCCCCACTGCTCGGACACCTCGACCGCCTGCCGCAGGTTCACCAGGATGCGTTGCGGGTCGCCTTCGGCCTGAGCGCTGGGAATCCACCCGAGATGCTGTTGGTCGGGATGGCCGTCCTCGGTTTGCTCGCCGAGGCCGCGTCCGACGTTCCGCTGCTGTGTCTGATCGACGACGCGCAATGGCTGGATCTGATGTCGCACCGGATCCTGGCGTTCGTCGCGCGGCGGCTCGACACCGAGTCGGTGGCAATGGTTTTCGCCGTGCGCGCAACCGATGCGGCGGCGGATGAAGGGTTTTCCGGTCTGCCTGATCTTCCGGTCCGCGGTCTCGCCGACGCCGACGCCCGGGCACTGCTGGACAGTGTGCTGCCCGGACCGATCGATGCTCGGGTACGGGACCGGATCGTCGCCGAGACCGGCGGGAATCCGCTTGCGCTGCTGGAACTTCCGCGTGGCCTATCGCCGACCGAGCTGGCCTTCGGCTTCGGCGGTCCCGGCGGCGCGCCCCTGGCGACGCGGGTCGAGGACGGCTTCCGTCGGCGGATCGACGCACTGCCGCCCGACACCCGCACCTTGTTGCTGGTCGCGGCCGTCGAGCCGGTCGGCGACGGCCCGCTGCTGTGGCGTGCCCTGGGCCTGCTCGGTATCGGACTCGAAGCCGCGGCACCGGCCGAGGCCGCCGACCTGATCACCCTGTCCGCCCCCGTGCGGTTCCGCCATCCGCTGGTGCGCTCGGCCCTGTGGCGCGGCGCCGATGCCGCTACGCTGCGCGCCGCGCACCGGGCGCTGGCCGAGGCCACCGACGCGGAACGCGATCCGGACCGGCGCGCCTGGCATCAGGCCCACGCCGCGGTTGGGCCGGATGCGCAAGTCGCCGCCGCGCTCGAGCGGTCGGCCGACCGTGCCCTGGCCCGCGGCGGGCGGGCGGCCGCCGCGAGCTTTCTGGAACGCGCCGCGGCGTTGAGCCCCGACCGGGACGAGCGGGCGCGTCGTGCGCTGGCGGCCGCCGCGACCTACCTCGCGGCGGGCGTGCCTTCCCAAGTACCCGATCTCCTGGCCGCCGCCGAGCTGAGCCCGCTGGACCGGCTGCGTCAGGCCGAGGCCACGCGGCTGCGAGCACTGGCGTCGTACATGGCCAAACCGGGTCTCGGTGCGGTGCGGTCGCTGCTTGCCGCGACCGCCCAGATCCAGGATGTCGCTCCGGCTTCCGCGCGTGAGATATGCCTGTCCGCGCTCGGCGCGGCCATGTGGACCGGTCGAATCGAACCGGACGGTCTGCGTCTGACGGTGGAGACGGCCCGCGCTCTGCCACCCGGCGACGACCAGGCGGCGGCCTTCTTGCGCGCGTTCGTCACCTGGTCCACCGATGGCTCGGCCGCCGCGGCTCCCTTTCTCCGGCAGGCCTTGGACGGGTACGTCGCCGACGGCGAAGCCGGGGTGTTGTGGCTCGCGGTCGCCGCCGCGGTGGAGTTGGGCGACCTCCAGACCTGTCTCGACATCACCGAGCGTGCCGCCACCACCGCCCGAACGACCGGAACGTTGTCGCTCATCCCGACCTCGCTGACCTATCGCATCATCGCCCTGATCCACGCGGGCCGCTTCGCCGCGACCCGGGACTTGCTGGCCGAGGCGGCGGCCGCGGAGGAATCCATGCGAACGAGCGCGTCCACCGTCACTCCGGCCATGCTCGGCGCGTACCGGGGACGTGAGCGACAGGCGCTGAGCGCGATCGAGATGATGGAACGCGATGGTCGACAACGCGGGCTTGGTCGACTGCTCGGCGTCGCCGGATGTGCCCGCGCGGTTCTGCACAACGGCCTCGGAAACTATTCCGCCGCACTGGAAGCCGCGCGGTCCGCGCTCCAATTCCGGGACTTCGCCCTGCACCATTGGGCGTTGTGCGAGCTGGTCGAGGCGGCGGCCCGCGTCGGGGAGCACGCCATCGCGGCCGAGGCTCGCGAGCTGCTGGCGGAGTGGGCCGAGACGGAGACCCCCTGGGCGAAAGGCGCACGCGCGCTTGCCGAGGCGCTCACCGACGAATCCGGAGCCGCGGGCGCGACCGAGCGCACCGAAGCACGCTATCGCGAGGCCATCGACCATTTCGGCCACGGTGGGCTCGGCGTCCTCGAAGCCAGGACGCGACTCCTCCTCGGTGAATGGCTGCGTCGCCGGAACCGACGAGCGCAGGCCCGCACCGAACTCCGGTCCGCGCACGAGGCATTCGTGACCATGGACATGGAGGCGTTCGCGGAACGCGCTCGACGGGAGTTGCTGGCCACCGGTGAGACCGTTCGCAAACGGACGGTCGACGCACCGCTGCTCACTCCCCAAGAGGCGCAGATCGCTCGGCTCGCAGCCGCGGGACACGCGAACGCGGAGATCGGAGCCGAGCTGTTCATCAGTCCCCGCACGGTCGAGTGGCACCTGCGCAAGGTATTCACCAAGTTGGGAGTCTCCTCCCGGCGTGAGCTCGAAGGCGCTCTGCCTAGCTGAGCACCGCGGGTAGCTCTCGACGAGAACCGATTCCGAGTTTGGTGAACACCTTGCGCAGGTGCCATTCGATCGTTCTCGCGCTGAGGAACAGCTCCGCACCGATCTCGGCATTCGACCGTCCGGCGCATGCGCGCTCGGCGATTCGGCGTTCCTGCTCGGTGAGCTCGGCCGTGGGCCGCGTGGAGGTTCGCGACACCGAAACACCACAGGCCGCGAGTTCGAGGCGTGCGCGTGCCGCGAATGCTTCCGCACCGATCTCCGCGAACATCGCATACGCTGTGCTCAGCTGACGGCGGGCTTCGGCGTCGGTACCCTGCCCGCGCAGCCACTCGCCATAGAGCAAATGTGTTCTGGCCAGCGCCACCACGCCACGACTGCGCTCGAGTCGTTCGATCGCCTCGCGATAGAGCCGCTCGGCCGCGGGACCGTCGGCGAGGAGGGCGCGGCAACGGGCCTCTATACCCAGGCCCCAATCGGTCCCACTGGGCGTGGTGGTCGTGGCCAGTCGATCCATCGCCTGCTCCGCCAAGTCCCGGTCGCCGCAGCGGACCGCCGCCTCGACGAGTTCACCGAGAGCCCAAGCCGCGAAGGCTGTTTCCCGTGGATCAGCGGTCGCCCGCACGGCCGCGTCCTTCGCCTCGGCGAAGCGGCCGAGGCTGTTCTGCAGCACCGCGTTCGTGTAGTTGACCAGGGTGTATCCGAGGCCTTCGCCGTGCTCGGCCGCGGTTCGTCCGGCAGCCGTGATCAGGTCGAGGGCATCGGCTCGACCATGCCACGCGGCTACCGCCGCGGTGTCGTAGGCGGGACGCGAGATTCCGGTTGCCTCGGCGACGATTTCGGACTCGGCGAGCAAGTCGGCCGCTGCTCGGAACTGGCCCGCGTGCAGATGCGCGGCGATCCGCTGCGTCATCACCACCGGCAACATCGTCAGCGCGCCTGTCTCCCGGGTGTGCTGGACGTTCCGCTCGGCAATGGCTTCCCAGGCCGCGTCATCCCACATCTCGTACGAGCCGTGCGCGGCGACGATGAGCCAGCGCGTCGCCTTCTCGCCCGGTAGTTCGTCGCGGCGAAACGCGTCCAGCGCCTGTCGTACCAGCGGGGTTCCCTTGGCATGGCCTTCGGTGAACAGCACCGCGTACGCGTCGAGCAGAAGGTCTTGCGCGCCAGGCGGTCCGGACGGTCGAGGCGCGGTCGCCGCCGCGGCGGCCACTTGCGCCACCGTCGCGGTGTCGGCGTACCGCCCGGTCAACAGCGCGTAGCCGAACGTTTCCAGGTACGTCTCTCGGGACAGGACCGGGTCGAGCCGTTCGAAGCGCCGTGCCGTTTCCAGCAGCAGCGCCGCGGCCCGGGTGGTGTCTCCGGCGGCGAAAGCCAGCAGCCCCCGCAGTTGACCGATATGGGCCGCGCGCAGTTCGTCCTGCGGGCCGGATTCCGCCTTGTCGAGCAGGATTCGGGCCTCCTGCGGGGCACCGGCCTGGTACTTGTCTCTGGCCGCGGCGAGTTCACGCTGCGCGCGCAGTGCCGGGTCCGCCGTCAATGCGGCCGCGTGCTCGCGAAACGCGGCCGCGGCGGCCAGTCCGCCGCGGGCCAGGGCACGGTCCGCCGAGGCCTCCAACTCGGTGGCCACCGTCTCGTCGGGGTGCTCGGCGGCATGGGCGAGATGCCATGCCCGGCGGTCCGGATCGCTCTCCCGTGGCGTCGCCTCGGCGAGGGCCCGGTGGATTCGACGCCGCGCGGCCGCGGCGGCGGCGTGATAGACGGCGGAGCGCACCAGAGGATGGCGAAACGTGATCCGGACTCCGACGGTCAGGAGCTCTGCCTTTTCGGCGGCGTCCCCCGCCCGTGGGCTCAGCCCGAGGGCCGCCGCCGCTCGCCAGATCAGCACCGGATCGCCCGTCGAGTCGGCGGCCGCGAGCAGGAGCAGCTCCCGAGCGTCGGCGGGCAGCTCGGCGATCCGATTCCGGAAGCTCGCTTCGATCCGTCCCGACAGCGCGGAAGCGGCGAACAGGCCGAAACCGCCCGCGAGTCGGTCGGGCGAGGCGTGCGCGAGCTCGAGCAGCGCCAGGGGATTACCCCGGGCCTCCGCGAGGATCGCGGCGCGAGCGCCGCCGTCGAGCGGCCAGCGCAACGCCGAATTCAACACTTGCAGAGCGTCATCCGCGCCCAGGCCCCGGACCGTCAGTTCGGTCAGGCCGCGCATGCTCGGAAGCGGCTCTCGGCTCGCGATCAGCATGAGGGTCGACTCGGCTCGCAGTCGACGCGCCACGAAGGCGACCACCTGCGCCGACGCGTCGTCGAGCCACTGCGCGTCGTCGACCACGCACAGCAGCGGCTGCTCCCGTGCCGACTCCGCGAGCAGGTTGAGCACGCCGAGCCCGACGAGGAACGGGGTGGGCGCCTCGCCGACTCGCAAGCCGAAAGTGGTTGCCAGCGCCTCGGACTGGGGCGTCGGCAGTTGGTCGACCAGGTCCAGCAGCGGCATACACAACTGGTGCAGGGCCGCGTACGGCAGCTCCATCTCGGACTCGACCCCGGCGACTCGCAGGATCCGAACATCGGCACCGGCGCGCAGCGCGTAGTCGAGCAACGCGGTTTTCCCGACGCCGGCCTCGCCCAGCAGGATCAGCGCGGCGCTGTTACCGTCTCGGGCCGCCTTCAGTAGGGCGTCCAGTCTCGCGCACTCGGCGCGTCGGCCAAACAACATCACGATCCTTCAGCGGGTGGGAAAAGCGCATGTTCGAGAGTCACTTCTTAAGTCATTCGACGGTTTTCGTCGAATCGCGACTCGGTGATCCTGGACGGAATGCCACTACGCCAGCGGCGGGGTCGCCGTTTGTCACCGGAAGGTCGGTCCGTGAATCAAACCCATGTAGTCCTCATCCACGGTGCATGTTTCCACATGTCGTCATGGGACGGCTGGGTGGAGAAGTTCACCTCACACGGCTTCGCGGCCAGGGTCCCGGGCTGGCCCGGCGAAGCCGCTACCGCCGCCCGAGTCCGCGACAACCCGGGCCCGCTGGACAACCTCGGGCTCGGAGCGCTCCTTGCTCACTACGAGAGGATCGTCCGTTCGTACGAGGACCCGCCGGTCCTCGTGGGGCACTCGGTTGGCGGTCTGATCGCCCAGCGACTTCTCGGAGTCGGCCTCGGCCGTGCCGCGGTCGCCCTCGCACCGTGGCCCGTCAATGGGATACCGATGGGCGACACATGCGATCTCGCAGCGGGGCAACAACATTCAGGACTGCTGTTTCGCGCGCACTTCCGGAACACGGTCGCCAATGCGGTCGACGACGAGGAAGCCGGGCGACTCTTCGAGCGGTTCGCCTTCCCGATACCGGCCCGGCTGCTTTCGGATCTCGGACTCGATCCCACCATGGTGAACACCGCGAACCGCGAGCGAGGACCGCTGCTGCTCATCTCCGGCCAGGAGGACCGGACGGTCCCGGACGCGGTCACCCGCGCGGTGTACAAGCTCTACGGCGATTCCCCAGCCGTGACCACTCTCAAGCAGTTCGCCGATCGAGGCCATTCGCTCGCCTTCGACAGCGGCTGGCGTTCGGTCGCCGACTACGTCCTGACCTGGCTGATCGCGAATGACATTGCGGCAGTGACCGGATGAGGGCGGGCGTCAGACCTCGGCCGTCCGGGTCAACGCGTCGCGAAGAGCCGCCCGGGTCGTGATGCCGAGCTTCGGAAAGATCCGGTACAGGTGCGAGCTGACCGTGCGTGAGGACAGATGCATCCGCTTTCCGATCTCCTTGTTCGTCAGTCCCGCGGCGGCCAAGTCGGCGATCCGGCGTTCCTGCAAGGTCAACGCCGCCAGATTCAGGGTCGACGCGCGCGTCGGCGTGCCCGTGGCGCGCACCTCGGCTCGCGCGCGCTCCACCCAGCCCGCCGCGCCGAGCCGCTCGAACGTCTCCAATGCCGAAGCCAGACAGTGCCGAGCCGCTGCTCTGCCTCGGACGTGGCGCACCCGGATCCCGTGCGCCAGCCGGATTCGGGCCAGCTCGAAGGGAAATCGCTCGGCATCGGGGTGCGATTGCGCCCGAGCGAACATCTCCTCGGCCTCGCGCTCGCTCTCGGCCGTCATCGCCAGGGCACCGTAGGTGATCAGCGCCAGGCGCGGCGAGATGTCCGGCAGCCCGGCATCGCGCGCGGCCAGGGCATGCGCGCGGGCCTCGTCGACGCGGCCGGTGTGGTGGGCGGCCTCGACCAGATCCAGGACCGTCCGCGAGGCCTGATAGGCGTAGGGCCGCAACGTTCCCGGGGAGGTGATGCCGATGGCATACAGGTACGCGGCCTCGTAGTCTCCGGTGCTCAGTCCGGCGATCGTGCCCGCGGAATCGGCGACCTGGGTGATGAATCCGAGTCCGCGGGGGCGCGCCCAGGCGTCCGCCTCCGCTTGCAGATCGCGTGCCCGCGCAGGGTTTCCGCGCAGCGCCGCGAGCTGGGCCAGATAGGCGCGGGTCTGTGCGGCGAACAGGTCGTGTCCGTGTTCCTTCGCCAGGTCCAGCACCCGCCGCCCGGTGTCCTCCGCCGCGTTCCATTCGCCGCCGGACATCTGGTCGAGCATCACCAGGTGCAGCATGATCATGCCGCTGGCCACCGCTCCCGTCCGCAACTCCCGATCGACGATGTGCTGCAGGTACGGACGGTATTGGTTCAGGATGTCGAGGTGATAGGCCGCCACGGCGAGGCGGCCGACTTCCCACGGTTCCAGGTCCGGGAGGTTCGCGGTGGCCTGTTCCACCGGTCCCACCCAGTCCGCTCCGTGGCGGGTCACATCGCTCCAGACGGCGCTGAACATCCGCTCGGGGATGGTGATGGAATCGCCCATCGAAGCGAGCAGTTCGTGCGTGCGCTCCCACATCGCCGGGTCTCCGGCGTACTGACTGATGGCCAGCAGCAGGATCACCAACCGGGTCCGGACCTCACCGGAGTCGCCCGTTCCGGCGTCGCGCAGCTTGACGATCGCGGCGGAGACCTGTCGGTGGGTGGAGCGGACATCCCCGTCCTGGTACAGCGCCTGGTAGGCGTAGGCCAGCACCGAGGTCGGCGATTCCGTCGCGCCGGGTGTGAGGTCGGAGCGGACGATGCGGTCGGCCTGGCCGAGGCGGGCCGCGTGACTCGCCACGAACGCGGCGTCGGCCAATCGCCGTGACCGTTCGCCGTGGTTCTCGCTCAGCTCGGCCGCACGGGTCAGCCAGGTCACGGCCGCCAGGGCGCCCCCGCGGCGGGTCGCCGACTCGGCTGCCGCCTCGAGCACACCGGCGACCTTCTCGTCGGGATCGACGGTCGCCGCGGCCAGATGCGATGCCCGGCGTTCGAGATTCCCCTGATGGATCTGTGCCAGCGTCCGGTGCATGGCGCGGCGCTGGTTGGGGGTGGCGAGTTGCACGATCGTGGAACGCACGAGCGGGTGCCGGAAGACGAATTCACCGGTGGCCGAATCGATGTCCAGCAGCCCGGCGGCCACGGCCTGGTCGACATCGCGCATTCGGTAGCGGATACCGGTGATCGCGTCGGAGTCGGAGCGGGTCCCGGCGCCGTCGAGGGCGCCCATCAGCAGCTCGTTCCGCACGCCCGCGTCGAGGGCGGCGATCCGCGCGCCGAACAGGCGCTCGAGCCGACGCGGCAACGACCCATGGTGCGGGCCGAAATCGTCCGACGGCGGCTCGCCCGACCGGTCGGCCAGATAGGCGGGCATCTCCACCAGCGCCAGGGGATTGCCCTGTGCCTGCTCCAACACCGTGCGGCGAATGTACTTGTCCAGGTTCGGGTATCGCCGATCGAGCAAGTGTGCCGCGTCGGCGTCGGAGAGCGCGGCGATCGGTAGTTCGGGCAGGGCGGCGGTGTCGAAGCGCGACCCGATATCGGTGCGGATCGCGACGAGCAGCTTCACCGAGCTGCCGGCCAGGCGTCGGCCCACGAAACCGCAGACGTCGGCGCTGAAATCGTCGAGCCACTGGCCGTCGTCGAGGATCAGCAGCATCGGCTGGCGTGCGCTGGCTCGGGAAAGAAGGGCGAGGACCGCGATGCCGAGCGTCATGACCGACGGCGGATTGCTCTGCGCTACACCGAAGACGGCGTCGAGGACCGCCCGGCTCCCGTCGTCCAGCCCCCCGATCTCGGTGAGCAGCGGATGCAGGATCTGATGCAGCCCCGCGTAGGGCAGCTGCGATTCGGCTTCGACCCCGGCGGCCCGGATGACGGTGAGGCTCGCCTGCTCGGCTGTCGCGGCCGCATGGTTCAGCAGCGAACTCTTGCCGATCCCGGCGTCGCCTCTCAGGATGAGGGCTCGGCCCGGAGCGGACGAGACGAAGGCCAGTAGTGCTGCCCGCTCGGCCTCTCGTCCGACCATCGTCGTATTTCCCAATTCCATTCGACAGGCCCTCTCCCTATCTACGAACGTGTTCACCGGTTTCGCGCTGCCAGCACCATCAGCGCCAACGGGTTGCCGCGCCCACCACCAGCTCCGGCAGCCCGGACAGGAACTCGGCGTTGGGAGGTGCCACCCCGGAGGCGAAGCTGGATATGGCGAAGACCAGGGCCACCGATTCGGTGTCCAGTCGGCGGGCGACGAACGCGAGAATGGCCGCGGACATCCGGTCGATCCACTGCACGTCGTCCACCACACAGACCAGCGGTTCGTCGACCGCGGCCTCGGCGAGCAGACCCAGTACACCGAGTCCGGTCGGCAGGTGTCCGGGCGATTCGCCGCCGCTGAGCCCCAAAGCCGTTGTCAGGGCGGCTCGTTGGACCGTCGGCAATCGGTCCACATAGCCCAGCAGTGGCGAGCAGATCTGTTGCAGCGACGAGTAGGTGATCTCCGACTCGCTCTCGACTCCGACCGTGGAGACGACATGACCCGCCGGGACTTGCTCGGCGAGATACGACAGCAGCGCGGTCTTGCCGATGCCCGAATCCCCGCGCAACACCAGCGCACGGCTGTATCCGCAACGCACGTCGACCAACAGGCGGTCGAGCACGGCCTGTTCGTGGGCGCGACCGTGCAGGTCCACCACTTCCAGCTCCTTCGTAGCGACGGACGCCCGACGGCATCCCTCGTCCACGGTCTCCGAATCAACGCCCGATCGCCCCCGCGTCGAACCCTGGTCTCCCGGGCCAGGGCACGGGTCCGGCACTGGCCCGAATTCAGCGTCATCTGACTGATTCGGTAGGTCGGTCCGGGACGCGAGGCTCGACGGGTGTCCGGACCCACCGGCCACCATCACGATCGGACGAACTCATGGCAAACCCCTCAGCCTTCGACGCACTGGCCGAAGGTTCGCGCACCCTCGACGTCGACGGCATCACCCTGCGCTACCACGTTCACGGCACCGGACCGGTGTGTGTAGCCCATCCGGGCGGACCCGGAATCCACTGGAACTACCTGCGTTCCGCGGCACTGGAACAGCGGCTGACGATGGTCTATCTGGAGCCCGCCGGCACCGGTGATTCCGGCAGGCTGGCCACACACCCGAACGGCTACACCAGGGAGCTGTACAGCCGGCACCTGGCCGCGCTGATCGACCATCTCCCGTTCTCCCGTGTTCACCTGCTCGGACATTCGTACGGGGGGTTCGTCGCGCAGTACCACGCGATTCACCGTCCCGACCAGCTGGCCGGGGTCATCCTGTACGAGAGTGCGCCGAGCACCGGCCCCGAATTCGGCGCCGAACTCCAGCGCAAGGTCGGCGAGCTCGCGGAGCGATACGCCGGGCATCCGTTGCTGCCCGGCGTCATGAAGACGTTCGCCGAACTCCCCACCATCGCCGACGACGAGACGATGGTCCGGGTGGCCCGGGGGATCATTCCGGCGTATGTCGCGTCGTACTGGGCCGACCCGAGCCCGTGGCTCGAGTTCCAGAACGCCACTCAGGCGACCTTTATCTCTGGACTGGACGAATCCGGTGCCCCCGACCCCATCGACGATCGCATCGCGCTGCCCGAACTGCGGGTACCGGTTTTGATCGTGGGCGGCCGCTTCGATGTGATCTGCGGTGTCCGTTGGGCCGAGGAACTCCACAAACTGATCCCGGGGTCGCGCCTGGTGATCCTCGAACACAGTGGGCACTTCGGGCATTTGGAGGAAGGGGACCTTTTCGCGGAGTCGGTCGCAGCCTTCGTCGCCGCCTCGGGCCGATAGCTCACAACAGACGACTTTCGCCCTCGGGCCGCTCCTGCGGCCCGAGGGCGAATTGGTGCGGCGGTCAGCGTGCGTTCGTGTCGCCGTCGTTCGCGAGGAAGTCGAGCAGTGCCGGATTGACGATCTCGGGGTGGGTCCAGGCGATGTTGTGCGGGCCGCCCTCGACGGTGACCACGGTCAGGTCCTTGACCAGGTCGGGGAGCCGGGCCGCGGTGGCGGAGTACGGCAGGATGCGGTCGTCGTCGCCGTGGATCAGCAGCACCGGGACATCGATCGAGGGCAGATCGTCGCGGAAGTCGGTTAGCCAGGTGTCGACGCAGGCGTAGGCGGCGTGGGTCGAGCCGGACACGGCGACATTGAAGCTGTTCTGCCAGGCCTGTTCGCTGATGCGGGTGCCGCCGAGCACGTCGACGTTGTAGAAGTTGTCGAGGAAGTCTTTGAAGTAGGCGGGTCGGTCGGCGAGGATAGCGGCCTTGATGCCGTCGAACACCGCCGGATCGACCCCTTCGGGGTTGTCGTCGGCCTTGCGCAGATACGGCGGAACCGAGCCCATCAGAACGGCTTTCGCGATGCGCGCCGAGCCGTACTGACCCAGGTACCGGGTCACCTCGCCGGTCCCCATGGAGAATCCGACCAGAATGGCATCGGTCAGGTCCAGATGCTCGATCAGGGCGTACAGGTCATTGGTGAAGGTGTCGTAGTCGTAGCCGACGGTCGGGTGGCTGGATTTGCCGAAACCGCGGCGGTCGTAGGTGATCACCCGGTATCCGGCCTCGAGCAATACCCGCTGCTGCTTCTCCCACGAGGCGCCGTTGAGGGGATACCCGTGGATGAGCACGACCGGTCGGCCGCTGCCGTGATCTTCGTAGTAGATGTCGATGGTGTCGCTGTTCTCGCGACCCACTGTCAGCTTGGCCATGGCGATTCCTGTTCGGTGTCGAAGTGGATGTTGGTTCGAAGTCTGGTTCCGAGCAGGTGCCGGGGGCATCGGTCATGTGACGCTGATATCGACGTAATGCCGCCCGTGTATCCAATTCGCCGCTGTCGCCGGTGATTACGTCATTCGACGCTCGCGATCGCCGCCGGTGAATTCCTACTTTTGTGCTGTCTCCACAAGCACGAAAGGACAATCACATGAACGACATTCGACGTTCCCGTTTCCAGCGCGCGGGCCGGGCCGTGGCCGCGGTCACGGCGGCGGTGGCGGCCGGTAGTCTCGCCGTCGCGTGCACCGCGAGCACCACCACCCACGCCGGGCCGACCGAGGACGCGCCCAAGCCGACCGTGGTGCTGGTGCACGGGGCCTTCGCCGACGGGTCGAGCTGGAACGACGTGGTCGACAAGTTGCGCAAGGACGGGTATCCCGTTGTCGCGGCGGCGAATCCGCTGCGCGGACCCGCGTCCGACGCCACCACGCTGCGCGGACTGATCAGCCACATCAACGGGCCCGTGGTCCTGGTCGGGCACTCCTATGGCGGATCGGTCATCAGCACCGCCGCGGCGGGCAGTGATCAAGTGAAGGCATTGGTTTACGTGGCGGCGTTTCTGCCCGCCGTGGGTGAGTCCGCCCTGGAGCTGACCAACAAGTTCCCCGGATCCACCCTTCCGGGCACGCTCGACCCGGTGCCGTTCACCAACGCCGACGGCGGTACCGGAACGGATCTGTACATCAAGCAGGACAAGTTCCACGATCAGTTCGCCGCCGATGTCCCCGCCGACCGCGCGGCGCTGGAGGCCGCCGCGCAGCGTCCGATCCTGCAGGCCGCCCTCGAGGAGAAGGCGACCGTGGCCGCGTGGACCGACAAGCCCAGCTGGGACGTGGTCACCACCCAGGACCTCAATATTCCGGTCGCCGCACAGCGTTTCATGGCCGAACGGGCGCATGCACAGGTCACCGAGATCGCCGCCTCGCACTCGGTCGCCGTCTCGCATCCCGATCAGGTGGCCGCGGTGATCGAGCGGGCCGCCTCGAACTCGGCCCACTGATCGTCGTCGTCGAATGCTGAAAGGTATTGAGCTCCATGGGAACACTGCACGGCAAGGTCGCCATTGTTTCCGGCGCGGGCCGCGGCATCGGCCGTGAGATCGCACGGAAACTCGCTTCCGAAGGTGCGGCGGTCGTGGTCAACGATCTCGACGCCGGACCGGCCGGGGAGACCGTCGCGGCGATCGAGGCCGGGGGCGGAAGGGCCGTCGAATGCGCGGGCAATATCACCGAGGTCGGTTTCGCGGAACGCTTCGTGCGGACCGCCGTCGACGCTTTCGGCGGGCTCGACATCATCGTGAACAACGCTGGCTACACCTGGAATTCGGTGATTCAGCGGATGACCGACGAACAGTGGAACGCGATCCTCGATGTGCACCTCACGGCCCCGTTCCGGATTCTGCGGGCCGCCCAGCCGGTGATCGCGGCCCAGGTGAGGCGGGCCGAGGAAGCGGGGGAGCCGGTTCCGTGTCGCAAGGTCGTGAACATTTCCTCGGTCGTCGGGACGGGAGGCAATGTGGGGCAGGCCAATTACTCGGCGGCGAAGGCAGGCATCACTGGCCTGACCAAGACCGCCGCCAAGGAGTGGGGGCGCTACAACGTCACGGTCAATTCCGTGGCATTCGGCCTCATCAGGACCCGGCTCACCGAGGCATCGACGGCCGGCGACGGCACCATCGACATCGAGGGCCGCAAGGTCAAGGTCGGCGCGGACCAGGACCGGTTCGCGGCCATGGAACGGATGATCCCGCTCGGTCGCGCCGGAACCCCGATCGAAGCGGCAGGTGCCGTCTACCTGCTCTGCATTCCCGAATCCGACTTCATCAGCGGCCAGACCCTCGTCTGCGGCGGCGGCTTCAGCAACTGATATCGAGCATGCGATGGGAGCTGTTTCGACGGCGCATACACCGAGAGCCTCACACTGGACCAAGCCCGCCGCGCCGACGTACTGGTGGCCCTGCGCATGCAGGATGCGCCGATCACGCACGAGCACGGGGGTCCGGTGCGGCTCTACGTCGCGCCCATGTACTTCTACAAGTCCGCGAAATGGTTGTCCGGAATATCGGTCACCGACCGGGTCATCCCCGGCTACTGGGAGGTGCGCGGGTACGACGTCGACGGATGGCTCGATGGCGCCGAGTGAACCGCGGGTGCGGCGCTTCACCACCGGCGAACGACTGGTCCACGCTGCCACCGGAGTCCTGATGCTGTTGTGCGTGACGGCCGCGGCCTGCCTGTATTTCGCGCCATTGGCTCAGCTGGTGGGGCGACGCGACACGGTGGTGACCATTCACGAGTGGTCGGGTCTGCTCTTGCCCACGCCGCTGCTGCTGGGCCTGTTCTCTCCGGCTTTCCGCGCGGATCTCCGCCGCCTGAACCGGCCCGCGGGCAAGTTCAACGTCGGCCAAAAGCTCTACGCGGGTTGGATCGCCGGAGCCGTCCTGGTGATGATCGGCACGGGCCTGCTGATGTGGTTCACCCACCTGCTCCCGAGCATTTCCCGCACCAGCGCGATCTTCGTGCACGACGTCCTCGCCTGGGCGATCGCGGTCGTCCTGGCGGGCCACATCCGAAAAGCGTTCCAGGACCCGGAGGCACGGCGCGGAATGCGCACCGGTTTCGTCTCCCGAGCGTGGGCAGCCCGGGAGCATCCGCTGTGGCCGGTCGACGAGTTACCGTCCGAGACCCGCTGGTAGGGTGATTGCGTGCTCATCGAGGAAGTCGACAGACTCTAGCCGCCCGGTCGAAGGCGGCGCTGTCCTCACACATTCACTCGGAGTACACATTCACTCGGGGTCCCGTATCGCAAACGGTCCGAGGCCTTTTCGCGCTCTTCTCGCCTTCGCCTGCTCCCGCTGTCTTCGGAAATCACGCGGCCGCTCGTTCGCGAGCAGGAAAGAGTCGACGACCCATGTCCACATCCATGCAATCTGCGATCACCCTGCACAACCTGTCCTTCGAATGGCCCGACGGAACCGTCGCGCTCGCTCGGCTCGACGGGACCATCACCACCGGGCGCACCGGCCTGGTGGGACGCAATGGCTCCGGCAAATCCACCCTGTTGCGGTTGATCGCCGGAATCCTGACACCGACGAGCGGACGGATCGAAACCACCGGGGAAGTCGGTTACCTACCCCAGACGCTCACCCTCGGCCGCGATGCCACGATCGCCGAATTGCTCGGCATCGCAGACAAACTCGCGGCCCTGCGCGCGATCGAATCCGGTGACACCGAGGAGGTGCATTTCGAGACGATCGGCGACGACTGGGACATCGAGGCCCGCACCGAGGAGGCGCTGCACGAAATCGGTTTCGGTGCGGCGGATCTGGGCCGGACGGTGGGGGAGGTCTCCGGTGGTGAAGCCGTGCTGATCGCGGTCACCGGGCTGCGTCTGCGGCGCACGCCGATCACCTTGCTCGATGAGCCGACCAACAACCTCGACCGTGAAACACGCACCAAGCTGGCGGAATTCGTGGAGTCCTGGCCCGGCACCCTGGTGGTGGTGAGTCATGATCTCGAACTGCTCGAACACATGGACTCCACCGCGGAACTGCACGGCGGGACGTTGGACGTGTTCGGCGGGCCCTACAGCGCGTGGAAACAGCACCTCGACCAGGAACAGGCCGCGGCCGCGCAAGCCGCGCGCACCGCCGAGCAGGCGCTGAAGGTCGAGAAGCGACAGCGCGTCGAGGCCGAGATCAAACTCGCCAGGCGCGAGCGCACCGCCCGCGCCACGCAGCGCGACGGCGGAATTCCGCGGATTCTCGCGGGCAACCGGGCCAGTAGGGCGCAAGGCTCCGCCGGAGCCATGCGGACCACGCTCGACGCGAAAGTCCGTGCCGCACAGGAGGTACTGGACGCCGCATCGAGCCGGGTCCGGCAAGACGAGCACATTCACCTGAACCTGCCCGACCCGAATGTGCCGCGCAGCCGCCGGATCGCGGAACTACGCGATGGTGTTCGCAGTGTCGTCATCCAGGGGCCGGAGCGGGTCGCGCTGATCGGCCGCAACGGAGCCGGGAAATCGACCTTGATCGAGAATCTGATCTATGGCCGAACCCCGGAGCGCGCAGAGCTGTTCACCGATCGGGTCGGATATCTACCGCAGCGGTTGGACGGCCTGAACGAGCGCGTCGGCGCGCTCGAGAACGTTCACGAGGTGGCACCGGACACCGCACCGGCGACGATCCGCAATCAGCTGGCCCGGCTGCTGCTGCGCGGTAGCAGCGTCGAACGGCCGGTCTCTTCCTTGTCGGGAGGTGAGCGCTTCCGAGTTTCCCTGGCGCGCTTGCTGTTCGCCGATCCGCCAGCGCAATTGCTGATTCTGGACGAGCCGACGAACAACCTCGATATCGGCAGCGTGGACCAACTGGTCGAGGCCCTCGGCGATTACCGTGGTGCGCTCTTGGTCGTCAGCCACGACTATCCGTTCCTGAACCGGATCGGCATCGACACGGTCATCGAACTCGCGTCCGACGGCGGTTTCCAGCAGCGGGGAGCCTTGTAGTCGGCCGACCGCCGGTCCCGGCCACCCGCGGGGACCGGCGGTCATCGGGTGGATCAGAGATGGTCGGCGTCGATGATGGCCTGGGCGAAGGGCTGTGGGGCCTCCTGCGGCACATTGTGTCCGATGCCGTCGAGGACGCGGTGTTCATACTTCCCGGTGAACTTGCCGCGGTAGGCCTTTCCGTCCTTGGCCGCGCCGTCGAAATCGCTGCCGATCGTGATGGCGGGCACCGAGATCGCCGGGCCGGTGGCCAGCTGCTGCTCGTAGGCGTCGTATTGCGGCTCGCCCGGAGCCAGGCTCAAGCGCCACCGGTAATTGGAGATGACAATGTCGACCTGGTCGGGATTGTCGAAGGCGACGGCGCTGCGCTCGTAGGTGGCATCGTCGAAATTCCATGCGGGAGAGGCGCGTTTCCAGATCAGCTTGTTGAAGTCGTGCCGGTTGCGGTCGTAGCCGAGACGGCCACGCTCGGTGGCGAAGTAGTACTGGTACCACCAGCCCAGTTCGGCCTCGGGTGGCAGTGGCTGCTGCTGGGCGGCCTGCTGGGTGATGATGTAGCCGCTCACCGCGACCATGGCCTTGACGCGCTGCGGCCACAGGGCGGCGATGATGTCGACCGTGCGTGCGCCCCAGTCGAATCCGCCGAGTACCGCCTTGTCGATGTGCAGGGCGTCCATGAAGTCGACGATGTCGCGGGCGATGGCGGCCTGCTGTCCGTTACGGACGGTCTGCGGTGACAGGAAACGGGTTTCACCGTAGCCGCGCAGGAACGGGACGAACACGTGATATCCGGACGCGGCCAGTATCGGCCCGACATCGGCGTAGCTGTAGGCGTCATAGGGCCAGCCGTGCAACAGGATCACCGGCTGCCCGCTGCTCGGCCCGAATTCGGCATAGGCGACATTGAGGACGCCCGCGTCGATCTTCTTGATCGGGCCCAGCGTGGTGTTCGCCCCTGACCCCGCTCGTAGCGCCGCGCCGGGCGGCGCGGTGGTCACGGCCGCTGGAGCACCGCTCGTATCCGCGCCGCACGCGGTCAACGATGCCGCCGCCACACCCGCCACAATCGCTCCGCCGAAGAATCGTCTGCTGATGTTCATGTCATCAGACGCTATGGACCGGCCGACTGCCGTCGCGAGCGTCGAATGACGTAATCACTGGGGCGACTTCGCTGAAAACAGAATTACGTCACGCCGATGGCACGCAATGTCTGTGATCTCGGCACGCCAAAACCGCACCGCAGGTGGGGACCTGCGGTGCGGGGGCGGTCAGGCGTAGGCGGCGCTTCTCGCGGGGCGGATTCTGGGTAGATGGGGGTTGCGGCGCGGGGGTGGCGCGGGTCGGGGGAGCGGGGGGTTGCGGGGTTGGCGGGCATGGCGGGTTGCATGATCGTCTCCCACCAGGGGTGGAGTGGGCTGGGTTCGGGCCAGTGCACCACCTGGGGGTCGGATTCGCTGTCTTCGCTGGGTACCGTTGTGCGGCTGTCGGTTTCAGGGATGGCGATGGTCACGGGGTCTTTCCGTTTCGGTGTTCGTGAAATGTCACGCGGCGCGGGCCATGCAGCGGTGCGGCATTCGTGGTGCGCGTTCGGCGCCGCGGCGGCCTTGGCCGGTCTTATCGTTGGGGCGGTAGGCGATTACGCGGGTTGCCTCGGGTCCGCGCGGAGTGTCGGTGGCGGTGAAGACCACCGGCTGGCCCGCGGTGAGGGTTTTGAAGCCGGGGGTGTCGATCACGCTGTAGTCGACGAATACCGCGGGTCCCGTTGTGGGGGTGAGGAATCCGAATCCCTTGGCGGCGTCGAACCAGGCGACGCGTGCGGTGCGCCAGCGGGGCGGTTGGGTCGCGGGTTCGGTGTGCACGGGGTCAACCTGCGAAGCAATCGTCATCATCGTCCTCACGGGTGGGTGTGATCCAGGCTTGGTCGATACGGTCGGCGAGGTCGGCGGTGTCGAGTACGGGGCGTAGTCGTTCGGTCGGTGGGTCCAGCGCGGTGGTGTCCAGCCCGATGTCGTGGTCGGCGTCGTAGACGAGGATGTCCTGTTCGGCGCGGTCGAGGTCGCTGCCGTTGGGAAAGCTGGTGATCATGGCGAATCGCCTCCTTCCTCGAACGTGACAGACACGGATGCGTCGATGGGTATCGATGAAAGGGCCGGGTGGGCCCGCAAGCCCGCCGCTGAACGGGCCCACCCGTCGCATGGAAGGGATCCAAAGCTCACTGGAAAACGCTGTGTTTCGACAGGCATCACCTCGCTTTCTCCGACTTCCGGGTCAGGGAGACGACGGGTCGGGTCAGGCGGTAATGGCCTGGTGCTTGCCGTTATGGCGGGCGACCTCGATCTTGCGGGGTTTGGCCTGCTCGGCGACGGGGATGGTCAGACGCAACACCCCGTCGGTGTAGTCGGCGCGGATCTGCTCGGTATCGAGGTTCTCGCCCAGGAACAACTGGCGACTGAACTCGCCGCGGGTGCGTTCGGCCGCGATCATCGACCGACTCTGGTCCAGTTCCGGACGCGAGGCCCGCACGGTGATCACATTGCGTTCCACGTCCAGGTCGAGGGAGTCCGGGTCGATGCCGGGCAGATCGAATTCCACGAAGAACTCGTCGCCCTCGCGCCAGGCGTCCATCGGCATCACCACCGGACGTGCCGGTGTGCCGAACACCTGCTGAGTCAAACGATCCAGGTCACGGAAGGGATCGGTGCGCATCAGCATGGTCGCCACCTCCAACTCACTCCATTCTCGATCGAAGGGTGATCAGATAACCTCTGTCATCTGACATAGATATTATTTAGCACTCTCCATAGGTGAGTGCAAGGTTCGAGGCAAGGTAATCTGACCCCGAAACCGACACCCCCGTTGACAGAGTCGATCGACTCAATCGACACGGGCGTTGTGCGTGGCGGTCGCGCGGTAGTGGTGCGGGGTGTGCCGGTACAGCGGCGGAAGGCCCGGGTGAAGGCGCTGGGTTCGGGAAAAGCCCAGGCGGGTGGAGAGTTCGGCGATCCCGGAGCAGTCGGTGGACGGTGTGATTCCGGCCGGTCGGTGGGTGGCTCGTCGGTCCGTGTGAACCTACCGTCGTGACGTGGAGGTCTCCGAGTGTATTGCTGCCGACCCGGTACCGTCGTGTCCAATCGAGCACACGATGAGCACATCGGGAACGACAGCGAAGCGGGTCTTTTCGTGATTCGAGTGGTGATCGTCGATGACGAGGCGTTGGTGCGCTCGGGGTTCGAGCTCATTCTGGGGGCTTCGCCCGATGTCGAGGTGGTGGGCACGAGCTCGGGTGGCGGGGCGGTCGAGCTTATCGCCGAGCGGCGTCCGGATGTGGTGCTGCTGGATATCCGCATGCCCGACGTGGACGGGTTGACGGTGCTGCGGCAGGTCCGGGCCATGCCCGAACCGCCGGTGGTGGCGATGCTGACGACCTTCGACACCGATGAGTACATTGTCACCGCTTTGCGTTCGGGCGCAGCGGGATTCCTGCTCAAGGACACCGAACCCGAGCAACTGGCGCAGCTGGTACGCACGCTGGCGGCCGGGGGCGTGGTGATGTCGCCGAAGGCGGCCGCGACACTGTTGCACGCGGACAACGCGCTGGGCCGGGTGGCCGCCACCGATGCCGAGGTCGCGCGGGTCGGCGCGTTGACCGACCGGGAGCGTGAGGTGCTGGTGCTGCTGGCCGAGGGGCTGTCGAACGCCGAGATCGGGCAGCGCATCTTCCTGAGCGTCGGAACGATCAAGGACCATGTCAGCGCGATCCTGACCAAGCTGCGCGTGGGCAGCCGGGTACAGGCCGCGTTGGTGGCACAGCGGGCGGGGCTGCTCACCGCGCGGAAGCGGGATCGATGACCTCGCATGTTCGGCCGCCGACGTGGGTGATCGATATCGCAGCGGTGGTGTTCGCGGTGCTGGACGCCTGGCTGGCCAGTGATCACAGCGCGCCCGAGGACGTGGTCATGGCCGTGATCGCCTGTGCCGCACTGCTGGTGCGGCGCAGATGGCCGCTGGCGGTGTTCGTGCTGACGTTGCCCGCGGCGGCGCTGACCGATCTCTCGGTCGCGCCCGCCATCGCCCTGTACACCGTGGCCAAGCAGTCGGCGGATCGTCGGGTGCCCGTGACGTGTGCGATCGTGACCGCGGTGGCCGCCGCGGCGACGTTCCCGTTCATGGAGCAGGTGTCACGCGGCGACGCCGTGGTGTCGGCCGCGTATGTGGTGGGGTGGGCGGCCGCGCCGGTGCTGTTCGGCCAATTGGTGCGCACCCGTGACGAACTCGCCGGGCGGCTGGTCGAGATCGAGCAGGCGCGTGATCACGAGCGCCGGTTGCACGCGCAGGCGGTGCTGGCCCGCGAGCGCGCGCAGATCGGGCGGGAGATGCACGATGTCGTCTCCCATCAGGTCAGTCTGATCGCGGTGCGCGCGGGGGCGTTGATGGTCGCGGCCCCCGACGCCGACACCAAGGAGGCGGCGCGCACGATCCGGGGTTTGAGCGTCACCACCCTGGAGGAATTGCGGCATCTGGTGACGCTGCTGCGGGCCTCGGGTGGCAGCGGCACCGAACTCACACCCCAGCCGACCCTGGCGGATCTGCGCACCCTCATCGATTCCAGTGGCATCACAGTGGAATTCGAGGGCGCCCTGCCCGCCGACGTCACCGGTGCGGCCCAGCGCGCGATCTACCGAACGGTCCAGGAGGCGCTGACCAATGCCCGCAAGCACGCCCCGGGAGCCACCGCGACCATCCGGCTGTGGTCGGATTCCGAGGAACTGGGCGTGACCATCACGAACACACCGCCCACCCGTGCTGCTCTGCCCCTGCCGGGATCGGGCCACGGCCTGCTCGGCCTGGCCGAGCGAGCCGAACTCTTGCAGGGACGGTTGCTCAGCGGTCGCAGCGCCGACGGCGGGTTCCGTGTCGAGTTGCGGCTGCCGCGGTCCTGAATCGCGAGTTCGGCGACTGCGCTGGGCCACCGGGGTCTGTCACCGTCGAATTCGGCTCAGCCGAGGCTGAACGGCTGACCCCACAGCGTCACGACGGAGTTGACGGTGGTGGTCGAGACCTTCACCCGGACGAAGGCGCGGGCCTGGGCGTACCCGGCGCAGCCTTTGACGCCGATCGTGGAGTCGGCCCAGGTGACGCTGCCGCCGGTGCCCTTGAACTTGTTGCGGGTGTTGTGCGATTCCTTGCCGAAGTCGTCGGCTTCTTCCTCATCGAGCAGATACATGGCCCTGGCCTGGCCGGGGCCGAGGGAAAGGCTGCCACCGGCGCGACCGCCGACATTGGGCTTCTTGCCCTCCCAGTCACTCGAGGCGTCCACCCCGCCGTTCACGCCGCCGCCATTGAGGGTGACCTGGCAGCCGACGACGTATCCGGGATAGATCTTGCCGCCGTTGGCATTCGGGCCCGACAGTTCGACCTGCGCCGACGCGGAGACCCAGGCATTGCGGTGCACCGGGGTGGCGCCCATGGACGGGCTGACGGTGGCGGATTCGCCGACCAGGCGGACGGTGACAACCGTTCCGTCGGAGAGGGTTTGGGTGATTTCGCCGCCGGGCAGCGGGACGAAGGTGTCGGCGTGGGCGGGTGCGGCCGAGCACAGCCCCAAGGTCGCGGTCGCCGCGAGGCCGGTGGCCAGGCCCGCGACAGTGCCGCGTGTGATCATCGGTACTTCCTGATTTGGTGAATAAGACTGCGCGAGCGGGTAATTGGAGATTCGATCGGCGACTCAGCCGATGCTGAACGGCTGCCCGTAGAGGGTGGTCTTGGCGTAGTCGCCGCCGATGATCTCGACCACCGCGTACGAACGCGCCTGGGCATAGCCCGCGCAGCCCTGAATCTGCAGTTCGGCATCGCGATACTGGATCGAATAGACGCCCGGTTTCGGGATGTCCTTGCCCTCGATGCCGACGAAGCCGACCTGGCCCGGACCGAGTTTGAGACCGAGGGATCCGCCCGCGCTCACGCTGTTGAGGCTGACACTGCCCGAGATGCCAGCGGAGACGGCGCTTTCGCCGATGCTGACCTGGCAGCCCACGATGTATCCGGCGCTGATCCGCGAAACGCCGTGTGTGGAGGAGTTATTGGAGCCCGGGGTGTTCTTGGGACCGTTGTTGGGGCCGGGGGCGCCCGCCGGGGTCGCGGTGATGTTCGCGGTCACGGTTCCCGACAGCCAGGCCACGCGCCCGGCTCCGTTCGCGGCCAAGGACGGCGAGATGACCGCGTGTTCGCCGGTGCGGGTGATCGTCACCCCGGGGCCGAGCCGTTCCCCGTCCGGCAGCGGCACGAAGGTGTCGGCATGCGCCGCACCGGTGGACGACAAACCCACTGCGACGGCGACCGCGGCAGTGAGCCCGGCAGCTCGCAGCCCGCGGATGCCCGCGCGAAAACTATTCATTTCTACCCTCATCGGATGCTGAGACGGTGCGAGTACTGCGCACCTACGGGACGAATCGATGCTCGTCGAAGGCGTTGTCGGAGCGTTGATTCGCAGCGAGCGTAGGCCCGCGCTCGACGGCCGAGATATCCGCCGACCGGTTGGAACAACCCGTCTTTCGGCGGGATTCGCCCACCGCCCGGCGGCACGGCCGGGTCAGCCGATGCCGAACGGCCGACCGCACAGCGTCATCGGGCTTTATCGAATGAGGATGTTCACCATGAATACGGCCAGGCCGAGCGCGGTGTTGCCCATGCCGATCGCGGCCGCCCGCCAGCGGGTGTAGCCGCCGCTGCGCGCGGCCAGCACGCCCCAGCCGAACAGCAGGGCCATGTTCAGTCCCAAGGTCCAGGTGGTGAATCCGTTGCTCACCGAACCGTCGGGGCGGACGACGTCGTCGGGCCAGTGCTGGAAATGTGCGAGCACCAGAACGAGAACCGTAGGGGCGCAGGCGATCACCAGTGGAATGCCGGTCAGCAGACTGCGGCCCAGGTCCGACCAGAAACCCGTCGGCGAATCGCTGCGGTGGGTGGAGACATGTTGCCCATAGCTTCGGGTGACAGCTGCGATGACCACGCTGACGCCCACCCAGAGCGCGGAGTGCAGGGGGCTTTCACCCAGCGGCATTGCCGCGACGATGACGCTGGCCATCACGGTCCCGACGACGCCGCCGTAGATGTCGTTCGCCTGTAGCTCCATGGTTGCGGAGCGTAATCCCCACCGTGTCGCCGCGCTGCTCGAGGCGGCGTGCGACACCGGTGCCCGCCCGTCGCACCCCGGTTCGGCTCAGCGGGTGATCGGCGCGGGGCGGTGGTCGGTCAGCACCTGCCTGGCGCCGTTGGGCGCGACGCAGGTGACATTGACCGCGTGGGAGCCCAGGCGCATCTTCGTCAGCACGAGTGTGGCCGTGCCGTCCGCGGCGGTCGTTCCCGACACCGACTTCCCGGTCGAGATGTCGAACAGCGTGCACACCGAGTCGGCCGCCACGCTGGACAGGCGCGCGGTGATCGTATTGTCTTTCGCCCCTTTGACAGTCACGGTGGGCGTGGCCGTCGCCGGTGCGGCAGCGACCGCGGTCGCGATCACGGCGGTGGCCGCACCCGCGGCGAGCATCAAGATGTGTCGTTTCATGTCGTCTTCCCCAGAAAGCGTGAGCGGTGCGGACGCTCGGTCCGTCGCCAGGTGTCCGACCAACGTAAGAAGAGCCTGACCGCGGCTACCATCCGCCGGGCGTCTGGAACAGCCCCGCCGACTGGCCGATTCGATGGCAGGATCGGCAAGCCGATCACCCCGGGCACACGCCGATCGGCGGGGCGGAAACCGAAGCCTGCCGGATGGTTGGTCCCGGCCGTAACTGCGACATTGCCTGTGTGACTTCGATACAGCCGCCGCAGGAGGCGTCGCCGCCCGAACGCGCCGGGGGTGCCTCGACCGACCCGTCGACGGGGCGGCTGGTCGGGGTGGATCTGGCTCGGGCGCTGGCCGTGTTCGGCATGTACACCGTGCACGTCGGCCCGCCATTGTCGGCCACTCACGGTGTCGGCAGCTGGATTCGGTACCTGGCCGACGGCCGCTCCTCGGTCCTGTTCGCGACGCTCGCCGGGTTCTCTCTGATGCTGATCGCGGGACGCCGACAGCCCAAGACCGGTCGGGCGGGCCGACGGGCGAAGGCGCGCATCGCGATTCGCGCCGTGGTGCTCATCGCGCTGGGCACGGTGATGGCGATTTTCTACGGGGACGTGGTGATCCTCGCCTTCTACGGCGTCTACTTCCTGCTGGCCATCCCGCTGACCCGGCTGCGCGCCGAGACGCTCGCGATCATCGCGACCGCGCTCGCGCTCACCACACCGCAGCTCGCGTTCGTGCTGAAATCACTGCTGTCCGAGCCGATTCAGCAGGCCTTCGACGCCTACGACCCGCTGAAGCAGCTGAGCGGTGTGGGCGTGCTCGATCTGCTGCTCACCGGCCTGTACCCGACGATCACGTGGATGCCGTTCGTGATCGCGGGCATGGCGTTGGCCCGCCTCGATCTGGCTCTCGGTACCGTGCGGGCGCGCGTGGCCGCGCTCGGCGCCACTCTCACCGTGCTCGGATACGGTCTGTCCCGACTGCTCGGCGGTCCGGACGCGTTGCGGAGCACGGCGGAATCCGGGCCGCCCGACCCGGGCAGCGGATCGTTGCCGCCACCCGGTGACGGGGCGTTCACCGCTCAGGGGCCGGTGTCTTCGCTATTGATGGCCGGGCCGCACAGCGGCACGACCTTCGACATCGTCGGCAGCCTGGGAGTCGCCATCCTGGTGATCGTGGGCGCGACGGCGGCGATGGACCGCCTGCCACGGCTGCGCCGCCTGGCGACACCGATCATCGCCGTCGGCACCATGTCCCTGACCGCCTACGTCGGCCATTTCGTCGGAATGTCCGCCCTGGCCCTGATGCCCGACGACGAGACGTCTCAGACCTCCTGGACGCCGTTGCTCCTCTTTATTCTCGCGGCCGTGCTGTTCGCCACGATCTGGTTCCGCTTCTTCCGACGCGGACCACTCGAATACCTGCTCAACACGGCCACCCAACCGGCCAAGCACCTCCGCTGAAGCCCTGGGCCATCGGGGTGCCGCATGGTCGGAGCCGGCGGGCGGACCGAATCGGCTCGAGCGCAACGGTGTCGCGCCGTCCGGCGCGGCCCCTACCGTGATTCAGGTGAGCAGACTCGATCACTTGGTATTGGCCACGCCGGATCTGGCGGGCACGGTGGAGACGGTGGGGCGACTGGTCGGGGTGAAGCCCGTCGCGGGTGGCGCGCATCCGGGGCGGGGGACGCGAAACTACCTGCTGGGGTTGGGGAACGGGGCGTATCTGGAGATCATCGGACCCGATCCCGAGCAGCCGGAGCCGGAGTCGCCGCGGCCCTTCGGAATCGACGATCTGAGCGAGACCAGGCTGACGGCATGGCTGGTGCGGGTCGACGATATCGACGCGGCCGTGGCCGCGGCGCGCGCGGCGGGCTACGACCCCGGCGATCCTTCGCCGCTCGCCCGAGAGACACCCGACGGCCGTACCCTGCGCTGGCGCTTGACCTTTCCGCAGCGCGGCAGCGGCCCCCAGGTCGTCCCCGCCCTCATCGACTGGGGCGACACCGATCATCCCGCCGACGAACTGCCGGAGGTCCCGCTGCTCGGCCTCGACGTGGTGCACCCGGAACCCGCCCTGATCACGCCGAGCCTGCGAGCCCTGGCCATCGACGTCCCCGTGCGCCCCGGCCCGCGCGCGGCTCTGGTCGCGCGTATCGGCACCGAGGACGAGCCCGTCATTCTGCTCTGACTCGACCGCGTCAGCTCGCCGGATCCAAGACCTGACGCCGGAATTCGAGGGCGCTGTGACCCGTCCAGCGACGGATGGCGCGGCGCAGCGTCCGGGCGTCGGTGTAGCCGAGGCGGGTGGCGACCGAATGCACGGGCAGGTCGCTGTCGCGGATGAGGCGAACGGCATTCTGCTGCCGGACCGATTCGACCTCCCGACGCCAGGTGGTGCCCAGGGCCTGGAGTCGGCGCTGGAGGGTGCGCGGGCTCATGCCCAGGCGTCGGGCCGTCGCGTCGAGACTCGCGTCACCGGTGCGGAGGGCCTGGCCGATGGTGTCGTGCAAGGTTTCCCGCCAATCCGGGACGGTGCGCGACACGGTCAAAAGCAGTCGGGCGTGTTCGCGCAGCATCGCGCCCAGCTGCGGGTCGGCACCCGTGGGCAGCGGGCCCGCGTCGAGGAAGGTCAGCTCCGCGGCGGGCGCACCGAAATCGATATGGCCGGTGCCGAACTCGCCGGTCAGCGCCGGGCGGCGGTGAGACGCGGTGTGGCTGAAGACGATTCGGACCGGATCGAGCTGACCGACCGCCGCGCGCATGCGGTGCAGCAGGATCGAGAGGGTGAATTCCTCGAGGGGCGCGAGCACCGCGGCGGGCTCGCGGGCGGGTGTCGCGCGGAAGGTCAGCAGACGACCGTCCTCGACGACGGTCCAGTCCGCCGCCGGATCGGTCACCACACCCCGCAGTTCGACCGCGCCGCGCACACTCTCGGCGAGCGTGGGCGCGCTGGTGAACAGGTAGTCCCAGACGTGCAGACCGTGCTGCCCGGCGGCCGCGGCGGCCAGCAGCCCCGAACCGGGACCCGCCGCCGCGTCGAGGAGTTCCCAGACCCGCCACACCCATTCGGTCGGCACCCGAAATCGGTCGTCGGCCAGCACGTTCGGCTCCACCATCGGCGGGATCGCGGCCAGTTCCGACGGCGAGACGCCGGCGGCCACCGCGACGGCCCGCAGCAGTGCGGCCGTGCGGGCGGGCGTGGTACCCGCGAGCGGCGGGGCGCTCGAGGGTGCGAGCATGGCGATCCTTCCGGAGGTGAGTCGGCTGTCACCGCCAAGCCTCGCCGAATAGGTAGCCCGAACGCATCGGTATGCCCGACCACTAGGCTCTTTCGACGTGTCGGTGGACCTGAACTGTGTGGCGTAGGTATGCCGATGAGTACTGCGGATTTCGTCGGCCGCGAACGCGAACTGGAACGCGTCGCGCGCCTGCTCGCGGATGCGGCGCGGCTGGTCACGCTGATCGGTTCGGGGGGAATCGGGAAGACCCGGCTGGCCATGGCGGTGACCGCGCGCCTGCGCGAGACCGCGCGCCCGCCGGTGCACTGGGTGCCGCTGGCCCGCCTCCCCGCGGACGCGAGTGCCGACACGGTCCTCGACGAGATCGTCGGCGCGGTCCTCGACGGCGACTTCTCCGGAAAGACCGCGCGCCAGGCGCTGATCGACCTCCTCGGCCGCACCGACCGGGCCGGGCGACCGTCGCGGTGCGTCCTCGTCCTCGACAACTGCGAACACGTCCTCGAAGGGTCGGGTCGGGTGATCGCGGACCTGCTCGCCGAGATCCCCGGCCTCGCCGTGCTGGCCACCAGTCGCACCCCGATCGGATGGGTGGACGAACACCTGGTGGCCATCCCGCCCCTGACCCGCGACCAGGCCACGACCCTGTTTCGTCAGCGTGCGGAACTGGCCGGACATCCGGTCGCCGACGACGCCACCGACTTGGTGGCCGCCATCTGTCGGCGACTGCACAACTATCCCTTGCACATTCGCCTGGCCGCCGCACGACTGCGCTATCAGCCACTGCCCATGATCCTGCGCGATCTGGACGGGCCGAGCGACCGCCGCCTGCGCTGGTCGCCGGGCTTCCGGGTGGGCCACGACGATCGCCACCGCGATATCAACGCGGTCATCGGCTGGTCCTACGACCTGTGCGCACCACGGGAACGACTGCTGTTCGCACGACTGTCGGTCTTCGCCACCGGCCATGACGCGCATCCGGACGACGCCGACCGCGACCGGGCCGCGGACCTCGGCGCCGATCTCGACGCGATCGAGGCCGTCTGCGCCGGTGAGAGTCTCGCCACCGACGACATCGAGCCGCTGCTGCGCCAACTCGTGGACCGCTCCCTGGTGTCGATTCACCTCGGCACCGACACCGCCCGTTATTCCCTGCTGGAGAGCTTTCAGCTCTTCGCGCGGGAACGCCTGCGCGAGACCGGCGACGGTGAACAGCGGCGGATGACCGCCCGGCATCGCGACTTCTACCGCGACCGGGTCACGGAACTGGCCACGGGCTGGGTCGGCCCGCACGAGCAGGAGCTGCTGGCGCGCGGCCGCGCGGACTGGGACAACGCGCTCTGCGCCATCGACGGCAGCCTGGCCGATCCCGAGGCGGCGACCATCGGTCTGGAAATGGCCCTCGGGCTCGTCTCGTCGCGAATCCCGTTCCTGCGCGGCTCTTTACGCGAATCGCGCGGCCTGGCCGAACGCAGTCTGGCCGCCGTGCGCGCGGTGGGACGCTGCCCGGTCGAGCTCGAGGTGGCCGCGAAGGCGTCGATCGGCTGGGTCGCCCTGTGCCAGGGTCTGCCCGAGGACGCGGACCGGCTGTTGGAGGAATGCGTCGCCGCCTGCCTCGCACCGGAAGCCCGCCGGAGCTGGCGCGCCGACCCGGCCGCCGAGCTCGGTCTGCCCGCGCCCGTGGAATACCTGTGGGGCGGCATGCTGTGGCTGGTGCACGCCGATCCGCGCGCGACACTCGTGCTGGCGCGTGCCCGCAACGGCTTCTCGGATGTGGGTGATTCCGGTGGCGCGGCCATGAGCTCCCTGTTCGCGGCCCTGTCGGCGGCCTTCCACGGCACGGCGGAGGAAGCCGAGACGGTGACCCGCCGACACCTGGACGACATGGTCGCGGCCGGGCCGCAGTGGGCGATCTCCTGGGCCCGAATCGCCCGTGCCATAGCGGTTTCCGCGCACGGCGACCCTGCCGCGGGCTTGCGGCTCTGCGATGCGGGCCTGGCCTGGCAGATCCCCATGCGCGACCACTGGGGCGGCGTGTGGGGACTCACGGTCCGCGCCTGGATCCTGGGTCGACTGATCACCGCTCTGCCGGAAACGGATTCGTCGGGGGTGCGGCGCCGGGCCCTCGATATCGCCCGGCTCATCGGCGGCACGGCGGCCATGCGTCGCCGGTTGAGCATCGAACTGGCGGCCCTGCGTCCCTTCGCGAACCTCACCGCCGAGGCCGTCGAGGTGGCGACAAAAGTGCTGGGGCACAAGGAATTCGATGCGGTCCTGCGGGAGAGCGAGTCCGCGCCCGGTGCGGACCGCCTGCTCACGACTTGTCCGGCAACGGGCGATCCCATTGCCGGACAAGCCGATCACCCACCTGCCGCGATCGGCGAGCCACCCTTGTGGGGTGAACTGACACGGGCCGAGCGGGAGGTGGCGGTGCTCGTCGTAGCAGGGTTGACGAACACCGCGATCGCGGAGCGCCGCGGAACCTCCTCGCGCACGGTGGACGCGCAGGTCGCGTCCATCCTGTCCAAGCTGATGGTCAGCTCGCGCAAGGACATTCGGTTACCCACCGACTGAGACCCCTCGACTCAACGGGTCGGCGGCGCTGTCCGACGGGGTGGATTACGGTGCGGGCCAGTCGTTCTCGGTCTGAGCGACCTTGTTCACGTAGTTGGTCAGCGTCTGCAGCGCGACCAGGGCCACGATCTCGAGCACCTGCTGCTCGGTCCATCCGGCGGCCAATGCCGCGCTCGGATCGGCCTTGCCCCGCGATTCGGTCAGCTCGCGCGCGAAGGCCACGGCCGCCGCCTCTTTGGCGTCCTCGGAGGTGCCCTGCTTGGCGGCCTCGATCTCGGCGTCGCTGAGCTTGGCCACCCGCTTGCCCGCGAAGGTGTGCGCGGCCACGCAGTATCCGCAGTCGTTGGACGCGCCGACGGTGAGCGCGATGCGCTCGGAGGTCGGGCCCGGCAGCGAGGACCGCTTCAGCGCGCCCATCAGCCCGAGGTAGCCCTCCAGCACCGGCGTCGAATTCGCCATCACCTTCGTCATGTTCGGCACCCGGCCCATGCGCTGTCGCACCTGGTCGAAGAGCGGATGATCCTGCACTGGATCGAGCATCGTTTCTCTCTCTCTGCTAGCGGTGATGGAAGGCCGGTCAGCGGGCGCGCGCCGCACGCGCCGCGGTGAGCGTGACCGCCGTGGCGTTCCAGATGGCGTACCCGGTGACGGCATAGGGCACCCAGGTCGGATGGTGGACAGCGATCAACACGACGGTCGCGACGGCCAGAGCCACTGCACGATGGACGATTCCGTTGCGCAGCAGACTGCGGAGCACGGGGAGGGCGAGCGGCTCGGAGGCCTTGATCGATGACACGTCCACGACCATATGGCCGGTTTCCGCCGGGGCCGGGGGACGATTCGCGCCAACAAGCTGGTTTGCGACGCCACTGCTTCCGAATGGAGATTTCCGGGGGCGGAAACAGCAACGTCGCCGGGCGAAGGGGGGAGTTGGCCCGGCGACGTCGCTATCGAGACGGCCGCGAGGGCCATCGACGTGGGCCCACGCTGTTCTGGGGGGAGTGAACAGGTGGCCCGCGCAAGATCATACGGATATACCCCGGCTCTTTGGCAAGTCCCTGTGATGAATGAAATCCGCTGAACCGCAATCGGTTGCGGCGGCACGGGCCGCCCGGGTCGGTTATCGGGCGCGAGAACAGGCAGACTGGGACGGTCATGAAGCTGCCCGACCTCCCCGACCTGCCCGTTCGCGCCGCCCTCGACGAGATCGCGGTGACGCTGGCCGAGCGCGGCACCGCCGTGCTCATCGCGCCGCCGGGCACCGGCAAGACGACCCTGGTGCCCTTGGCGCTGGCGGCCGCCACCTCGGGACGGGTCGTGGTGGCCGAGCCGCGGCGGCTGGCGGCCCGGGCGGCGGCCGCGCGCATGGCGTCGCTGCTGGGGGAGCGGGTCGGCGAGACCGTCGGCTACGCGGTGCGCGGCGACCGGAAGGTCGGGCCCGGGACGCGGATCGAGGTGGTGACCTCGGGACTGCTGGTGCGGCGGTTGCAGAACGATCCGGAGCTGGGCGGCGTCGATGCGGTGGTGCTCGACGAATGTCACGAGCGCCACCTCGACGCCGATCTGCTGTTGGCGCTGCTGCTGGACGCGCGGGCCGGACTGCGGCCGGATCTGCGGGTGCTGGCGACCTCGGCAACCGTTGCCGCGGAACGGCTTTCGGTGCTGTTGGGTGGTGACGGATCGGCCGCGCCGGT
Source organism: Nocardia sp. CDC153 (assembly GCF_035818515.1). Classification (NCBI taxonomy): domain Bacteria; kingdom Bacillati; phylum Actinomycetota; class Actinomycetes; order Mycobacteriales; family Nocardiaceae; genus Nocardia; species Nocardia sp. CDC153. The sequence goes on from NZ_JAYKYU010000001.1 coordinate 1,195,472, forward strand.
ATTGGAGGTGCGCGGGCGGGCCTATCCGGTGGCCATGGACTACGTGCCACCGCTGCCCCGGGAACGGATCGAGCAGCAGGTGGCGCGGGCGACCCGAACGGCCCTGGCGGACACCGCCGGTGACGTGCTGGTATTCCTGCCGGGCGCGGGCGAGATCCGGCGCACGGCGGACCTGCTCGCCGGGCTGGATGCCGACGTGCTGCCGCTGCACGGCCGACTGTCCGCCGCCGCACAGGACCTGGCGTTGCGCCCGGGGACCCGGCGACGAATCGTCTTGTCCACGGCGGTGGCCGAATCCAGCCTGACCGTGCCCGGGGTGCGCGCGGTGGTGGACTCCGGGCTGGCGCGGGTGCCGCGCATCGACCATCGACGCGGACTGTCCGGCCTTGCGACCGTGCGGGTTTCGGCCGCGGTGGCCGAGCAGCGGGCGGGCCGCGCGGGCCGGGAGGGGCCCGGTCACGCCTGGCGGTGCTGGCCGGAATACGAGCACGCGACCCTGCCCGCCTATCCGGAGCCAGAGATCAGAACCGCCGACTTGACCCGGCTGGCCTTGGAATTGGCGTGCTGGGGGACCGTCGACGGGCAGGGGCTGGCCTGGTGGGACGCGCCGCCGCCGGGCGGGCTGGCCGCCGGGCGCGCGGTGCTGCGGGCGCTCGACGCGGTGGACGACGCCGGGGCAGTGACGGAGCGCGGTCGGCGCATGGCGGCGGTGGGCCTGCATCCCCGGCTGGCCCGCGCCCTGCTCGACGGGGCGCGCGAGACGGGGGCGCGGGCGGCGGCGGAGGTCGTCGCGCTGCTCGACGACGACTCGAGCGCCGGTGGCATCGATCTGGTCGCCGCCATGCGCGCGTTGCGTGCGGAACGGCCCGCGCGGTGGGTGCGGGAGGCGGAACGGCTCGCGAAGCTGGTCGGCTCGAATTCCGGTGGTGGGAACAGTGATTCGCGTGGGGCGGACGATCCCGCGCGCATCGCCGCGCTCGCGTATCCGGAGCGCCTGGCCCGCCGTCGCGCACCCGGTTCGTCGAGCTATCTGATGGCGGGCGGCACCGCCGTCACCCTGCCGCCGGGCAGCGGTCTGTCGGACGCCGACTGGCTGGCCATCGCGATCGCTTCGCGTGATCCCGGGCAGTCCGAGGGACGAATCCGATTGGCGGCCAAGGCCGATGAACGACTCGCGCGCGAGGCCGCCGCGACCCTGCTCGACACCGTGGACGAGGTCGACTGGCGCGACGGCGCCCTGGTGGCCCGCCGCGTGCGGCGGCTCGGCGCGATCACGCTGTCGGAGCGGCCCTTACCCGACCCGGAACCGAACTTGGTGACGGCCGCCCTGCTGCGCGGGCTGCGCGCCGAGGGTCTGGGCCTGCTGCGCTGGGACGAGGACGCGCGCGGCCTGCGCCAGCGCCTGGACTTCCTGCACCGCACCCTCGGCGCGCCCTGGCCCGCCGTGGACGACGACACCCTGATCGATCAGGCCGAAACCTGGCTGTCCCCGGAACTTTCCACCGCCCGCCGCCGCGCCGACCTGGAACGCATCGACGCCGGATCGGCGCTGCGCCGCCGGCTCCCGTGGCCCGAGGCCGCGCACCTGGACGACCTCGCCCCCGAACGCCTGGAAGTGCCCTCCGGCAGCCGCATTCGCCTGGACTACTCGGCCGACCCGCCCGTTCTCGCGGTCAAGGTTCAGGAGATCTTCGGCTGGACCGAGCCCCCGCGCCTGGCGGGCGGTCGCGTCTCGATCGTGCTGCACCTGCTCTCACCCGCGCAGCGCCCGGTCGCCGTCACCGCCGACCTCCCGTCGTTCTGGCGCAATGGCTGGCCGCAGGTCCGCGCGGACCTGCGCGGCCGCTACCCCAAACACTCCTGGCCCGAGGATCCCACCACCGTCTCGGCCCACCGCGGCACCGCCCGCAATGCCAAGCGCGGCTGAAATCAGCATTATTGGTGACGTGAGACGACCGGCCATCGATGGCCGGTGCGCGGTGAAGAGGGAGTGTGCGGCATGCGTGCGATTCGATTCGACGAATACGGCGGGCCCGAGGTCTTGTATTCGGTGGAATTGGAGGTGCCGGAGCCGGGGGCGGGGCAGGTGGCCATCGACGTGGCCTACGTGGGCGTGAATTTCGCCGATCTGCAGGCGCGCGCGGTGGGATACCGGGTGCCGGGGCTGCCGTTCGTGCCGGGCCTGGAGCTGTCGGGCCGGGTGCGGGCCGTCGGCGCGGGCGTCGAGGGGCTGAGCGTGGGGCAGTCGGTGGCGGCCATTACCGACGGCGGCGCGTACGCCGATGTCGCGGTGGTCTCGGCGGCGACGGTGTTCCCGGTGCCCGAGGGTGTCGACTTGCGCACCGCCGCAACGCTTCCCACGGTCCTGCCCACCGCCTACGCCTTGGTGCACACCGTCGGCCGCCTGCAGGCGGGGGAGAGCGTGCTCGTGCAGGCCGCGGCGGGCGGTGTCGGCACCGTGGTGGCGCAGATCGCCAAGCTCGCGGGCGCGGGTGCCGTGTACGGCGTGGTGTCCAGCCCGGCCAAGGCCGAGTACGCCCGCGAATACGGTTATGACGACGCGTTTTTGACCGAGTCGTTCGACGCCGACGTGCGGGCCGCCACCGGTGGTCGGGGCGTGGATCTGGCGCTGGAGTCCATTGGCGGCGAAACCCTGCGACGGACCATGGAATCACTGGCCCGCTTCGGTCGCCTGGTCTCCTTCGGCAATGCGGGCGGCGAGACGCCGTGGCAGGTCGGCCCCAACGATCTCTACCCGCAGGGGCGCTCGGTGGCCGGGTTCTCGATTCTCGGGCTGAGCATCGCGGCCCCGGACGTGCTGCACGAGATCGCCTCGCACGCCTTCGAATTGGCGACCTCCGGCAAGGTGCAGCTGCCCATCACCGCCGAGTTCCCGCTCGCGGAGGCGGCCGAGGCGCACCGCCTGATGGGGGCCCGCACCTCGACCGGCAAGCTGGTGATCGCCGTCAATCCCTGATTCTGGGCGTAATGGCCAGCAGGACAGGGCCTTTCGTGCCAGACGGGCAGGCGGACCGGACGCAGCCGCCGCAACCGGTGGTCGGGCAGCCCGATCCGATCTGCTCCACCGACAGCCGTCCCTTGCGGACCCAATAGTCGACCATGGCCCTGGCCTCGTCGGCGGAGACGCCCACCGTGCGGGCCACCTGGTCGAGATTGAAATCCCCTCGGGATTCGGTGATCTCGGCCAGGACCCGGCGCAGGGGGCTGGTTGTCGCGGCGCTCACCAGAAGATCCTGCCGATCTGGAAGACCGCCACGGCCAGCACCCACGCCACACTCAATTGCAGGGCCACGCTCATCAGCGTCATGCGCAGGCCAATGGTGTTGCGCAGCACCGCGAGGGTGGTCATGCAGGGCGTGTACGCGAGCAGGAACATCATGAACGCGAGCACCGCGGGAATGGTGTGCCCGCCCGAGGAATCGCGGAAGGTGTCGCGCAGCGAATCCGAGAGTGAGGCGCTCGGTGCGCCGTCGCCGGGATCGTCCATGCTGTAGGACTGTGAAATCGTCGCCACCACAGCCTCTTTGGCGACGAAGCCGCTGATCAGCGCGGCGCCGGCATGCCAGTCGTCGAATCCGGCGGGCGCGAAGGCCGGTGCCACCGCCGAGGACACCGCGCCCAGCGTGCTGTGATCCGGGGCCACCTCGCCGAAGCTGCCGCCGCCCACCGGGATCGAGGCCAGCAGCCAGATGCCGGTGACGGTGGCGACGATGATGCCGCTGGCGGTGGTCAGGAACCCGCGCATCTTCTGCCAGGTGTGCGTGCCCAGCACCCGCAGGCTGGGGCGGCGATACGGCGGCAGGTCGAGCACCAGCGGCTCGTCGGCCATGTCGCGGAACATGATGTTGCGCAACAGGTATCCGATGCCGACCACCAGCACAATGGAGGCCAGATACATGGCGAACACCACCGTGCCCGCCTGCGAGCCGAAGCAGACCCCGGCCAGCAGCACGTAGACCACCAGGCGCGCATTGCAACTCGTGAACGGGATGAGCAGGGCGGTGAGCAGCCGGTGTCGGGGATTGGACAGCACCCTGGTGCCCGCGATGGCGGGCACATTGCAGCCGAATCCGACGATCAGCGGCAGCACGGCGCGGCCGGGCAGGCCGATGGTGCGCATGAGCCGGTCGGCCACGAAGGCCGCGCGGGCCATGTAGCCCGAATCCTCCAGCAGGGCCAGCAGCACGAACATGATCAGCATGAGCGGGACGAAGCTCAGCACCTGGCCGACGCCGTTGATGAATCCGTCGTGGACCAGCCCGATCAGCGGCCGCGGGGCGTGCAGCGTGCTCAGAAAGTCCGCGGCGGCATCGGCGACCGGGCCGGTGAAGAACCCGCCCAACGCGTCCTGCAGTGGCTTGGCCACGGTGGTGGTCAGCTCGAACACCAGCCACATGACGGCCAGGAAGACGGGCACGCCGATCCAGCGGTGGGTGACGATGCGATCCACCCGGTCCGAGAGCGTGGTGTGCACTTGCGCGTCGGTCACCACCGCCGAGCGCACATCGTGGGCCCAGGCGTAGCGGCGTTCGGCGATGAGGATCTCGCCGTCGTCCTCGGAACCCATTGGCTCATCGGTGGATTCGGCGAGGGCGGTCCGGGCGGCGGTGGTGAGTTCGGCGGGCACACCCGGCGGCGTATCGCCCGCCATCAAGGCCAGGGCCAGGAAGCGGGTCGGATAGTCCTCGGGCAGTTGGGGTTTCAGTGCGTCGATGGCCGTCTCCACGTCATCGCCCAGGTGCGGGGCGACGGGGGTGTGGCGAGTGGTCAGGGCGGCGTCGACGGCGCGGGCCAGTGCGGGCAGGCCGGTGCCGCCGCGCGCGACCAGCGGCACCACCGGCACCCCGAGCGCCTTGGCGAGGCGACCGGCGTCCACGGGCGCGCCGCGACCGGCCGCCACATCGGTCATGGTCATGGCCACCACCGTGGGCACCCCGGTCTCGAGCACCTGCGACAGCAGGTAGAGGCTGCGCGCCAGGTTCGCGGCATCGATCACGGCGACGACCACATCCGGTCGATCCCCGCCGTCGGTGAGCAGGGCGTCGCGGGTGACCGCCTCATCCGGCGCGGCGGGCAGCAGGCTGTGGGTGCCGGGCAGATCCAGCAGGCGAATCGTGCGGTCGGGGCCGAGTTTCCACGGTCCCTCGGTCACTTCGACGGTGGTGCCGGGCCAGTTGCCGACCCGCTGGCGCGCGCCGGTGGCGGCATTGAACAGCGTCGACTTGCCGACATTGGGATTGCCGACCAGCACCACGGCGGCCGCCCCGGTGCGGGTCACGGTCGCACCCGAACCGGAAGTGCCGCAACAGGACTCACTCATGCGCGCACTCCCGGGCCACCGCTGTGCTCGGCATGAACATCGATGGCCCGCGCGGTGGCGGCGTCCACCGCGATGCGGGCCTCGCCGACCCGCAGAATCCGTCCGCCGCACACGCCGACCGTGGCCACGCTGGCCGGAGCGCCCGGAATCAATCCCATCTCGAGCAGTCGCCGTCGCTGTCGCCCCAGGAGTCGGATCCGTCCGATCCGGAAGTTCTCTCCCGGTTTGCTATCGATCAGCGAGCTCATCCGCCCTCTTTCCGCCGGTCATGGGATTGCCCCGGACGGCCCCCGTCGAAGTGGACCGTCGATTGCGTTAGGGAAACCTAATGACCAATTTTAAGAAGGTGCTGAGAGATAGCTATGGCGTCCTCATCACATCCGGTCGGGACAATTGCCCCTTTACTCGGCGTCCTTGTCCGACTCGTCCTCGGCGGCGACGATCCGGCCGGAATCGATGGCGGAGAGCAGGGATTCGTGATCGCGGGCCGTCTGATCGGCGTAGGCGAGCGCGAATTCACCCATGGCCTTGTCGAACACGTCGTTGTCGCCGAGGTAGGCCGCGATGGCCACGCGATCACCCGAGCGCGCGTGCCCGCGTGCGAGGGTGTGCCCGCACAGCGCCGCGTACTGCCGCAACTGCGCCGGGTTCATCTCGTCGATGGCCAAGGAGCCCTTCATGTCTCGCAGCTGCCGCCAGTAGTAGAAAAGCCCGTCCGGCCCAGTGGCCCAGCCGAGGAAGATGTCACCGGCCGACTGGGTGAGCCGCTGGCCGTGCACCACCCGATGTCCCTGGTGCTTGAACTGGCTGGCGCGCAGATACGGGGTCAGCACGGATTCCTCGGCCTGTTTGACCTGGAGGAACAGGGGGTCTCCGACGCTGCGTCCGGTCAGCAGGGCGATGAAGCAGCGCGTTCCCACGCTGCCCACGCCGACGACTTTCATTGCGAGATCGCGCAATTCGTAGCGGTCCAAGAGGACCCGTCGTTCCTCGGGCAGGGTGGCGCGGTAGTCCGACAGCACCGAATCCAGTTCGGTCTGAAGGTTTTTCGGCACCGGCATGAGCAGCGGCGGGTCGGCCTTGATGTGGGGCACGCCGTCCGGCCCCGGCTCGGTCAGCTTGTCGAGGGCCTGCAGGCTGGTCCGCGACCGTGCCTTGTTGATCACCTTCTCGGTCTGCTTGCGATCCTTGGGTTTCAGCAGTTCCTGGACCTGCTCGGCATCGACCATCTGATACCAGACCTCGGTCTCCCCGAGCCCGGCCAGGTTGGCCATGGACTCGCGATAGGCCTGTGCCGCCGCGACGGCCGCCGTCTGCGCCTCGGCGTCGCTGAACCCATTGGCCCGGCTCGCGACCGCCACGCTCGCCACCAGCCGCTTCACATCCCATTCGAACGGCCCGGGCAGCGTCTCGTCGAAGTCGTTGACGTCGAAGACGAGTGAGCGCTCCGGCGAGGCGAACAACCCGAAGTTCGACAGATGCGCGTCCCCGCACAGCTGCACGGTCAGCCCGGTGTTCTCGCTGCGAGCCAGATCTCCCGCCATGATCGCGGGCCCGCCCCGATAGAACGGAAACTGCCCCGCCGCCATCCGCGCGTACCTGATCGTCACCAGCTCGGGCACCCGGGTGGCGGCCTGTCGCTCCAACACCGCCACCGGGTCGACCCGATCCTCGCTGGGTTTCCATTCGCCGAGCGAGGACCGCGACGCCTTCTTCCGCGCGGCCCGCCCGAGCTCCACCGCCGTAGCATCGACGGCACCCGCCCCGGATTCCGATGTCGACATGTGACGACTCTAGTGCGCGGATCCGCGAATCCCGTTCAATTCTGCGGCGTGGGCTGTGGCTGTGGATCGGCCCACTTGGAGGTCCCCGGCGCGGCCTGCCAGGTATTCAGCAGATCGATCCCCGCCGCGACCAAGGTCGGGCCGCCCGCGACCAGGCCGCCGATGATGCCGCCCGCGGGGACTCCGGCGACTCCGCCGGGAATGCATCCGATCGCGATGCTGACCACACACCCCGCGATGAACCCGACGATCCCGCCGACCAGCGCGCCCACCTGCCCGGCCACCGACAACTTGCTGCTGAACTCGTTCAGCGCCTTCTGGTCTTCGGTGGGCGAGGCGATCGGTTTCAGCGCGGTCGCAGGATCGGCGATCGGCAGCCCCTCCGGCTTGGTCGGCGTGATCTCGAGAACGGAGCCGTCGTTCTTCGTCACCGCCCGAATCGGAACCCGCACGTCCCCGATCCGATAATCGAGCGGCATCGACACCACGGTCGCCCCGCCCTCGTCCTCGATCTCGGCCACCCAGACCTTCGGCCCGCCCGGCGTCGTCTCGTCCCGCTCGGTCAATACGAACTTCGCCCCACGCACCGAAGCGACAACGCTCTTGTCGACCACCTTGAGCGAGTACCTGATTGCCGCGTTCGGCGCGGGTTCGGCATGCGCGGTTCCCAGTCCCGCGGTGAGCGCGCCGACAACCAGCGCGGCGGCCGCGGTAGTGCTCCTGAATTCCATTCGATCTCCCATCCGCCGTCAGCCTAGGGCGGCGGTTATCTCGAATGGAGTGCCAATGATTCCCAATAGATCTCGCGATGATTGTCCAATGATGTGTATGGATCACGCAGTCCCAGAACAGTTCTCAGGAACTCGCGGGCGTGGAGCGGGCAAGTGCGTGGTAGATCCAGTCGTGCGCCAGCCCAATCGTGATGCGCGGCCCGAAGAGTCGTCCGGTCAACGCCCAGTAGCGCTGAATCCGATGATCGGTGTCGGTCGCATTGGTCAGCAATCGCGCGCGGAACCGCGGCGAATCACGCTCCCCGCGCGCTCGAGCATGAGCGGCGACGAACCGGTCCAACTCACTCCCCGCGCGTGGCCCCACCCCTTCCGAAACCAGCGGCACCACATCCGTCATCACCCCGCCCACCTCCAAGTACAGCTTGCGAGGATCACGAATCAGCTCCGGCCGATCCCGCCAGTATTGCTGTCGCACAACCTCGTTCACCTCGGTGTCGGCGGCAAGAGCAGCCAACTCGGCATATGCGACCACCTCCTCGACCGACGGTTCGGCAGGCGGCTCCGGCACATTCCAACAGACCCAAGCATCGATATGCCGCCGGGGCAGTGGCGCGAGAATCCGCTGCCAAAACCGAACCACACAATCATGCGCCGCACCCCCATCCTGCGCCCCCGCCAACAGCACCAGCCGCTCCTCCCTCCCGCCTGCCCCCGCCCCCTCGAGCGCCCGCAAAGAAGCCCGCCGCCAAGCCAACGCCCTGAACTCCCCCTCGACCCGCCCCCTCTCCTCGGCAATCACCTCCCCAATCGACCGCTCCCCCCGCAACACCCCACCAATAGCCCCCAACCCCAACCCAAACCCCCGCAACCGCCGAATCAACAAAACCCGCTCAACAGCGCTCTCCCCCTCGAACACCCGATGCCCACCCGACGTCCGCCCAGCCTCCAAAACCCCCTCATCACAGTAAAACCGAAGCGTCCGCACCGAAACCCCGGTCCCCCGAGCCAACTCCCCAATACTCACCATCCCACCCATCCGCCCCTCCACCACACCAAACTCCCTCCCTGATCGGAGCCTCCACCCTATGCCGCCCAACCCACCAGAATGCACTGGAACAGACCCCCTCTCGGCATTCACCTGCCCAAACGCCCGCTCGTCGCACCGGTTCCGGCTGCGCACCTACGCCGCCGTCTCCACGGCCCTGGCGTTGTACAGCGATCACGCATTGCGGGAGCTGATCGATGCGGCCACGCCGAACGGAGCCCGAATCGGCGGAACGACAGCACTATTGGAAATCGCCGGCACCCAGGTCTTCATGAAGCGTGTCCCCCTCACCGACCTCGAGCTGAAGCCAGACCACGTCCGCTCCACCGCGAACCTGTTCGACCTGCCCCTCTTCTGCCACTACGGCGTCGGACTCATCGGCGGCCCCGGATTCGGAGCCTGGCGTGAGCTAGCCGTGCACACCATGACAACCAACTGGGTGCTCGCGGCCGAGCACGAGGGCTTCCCACTGATGTACCACTGGCGCGTCCTGCCGGACATGACGCCGCTGCCAGAAGAACTCGCAGACATCGATCGCGCCGTCGCCCACTGGGACGACAGACCGCAGGTACGCCACCGCATCGAGGCCGTCCGGGACTCGACGGCGAGCATCGCGCTCTTCCTCGAGTACATCCCGCACACTTTGCACGACTGGCTGAACATCCAGATCGAAGCGGGCGACGCGTCCACCGACCGCGCCGTCGCGATGGTGGAGCGGGAGTTGGCCGCCGGTACCGAGTTCATGAACGCCCGCAACCTGCTTCACGTCGATGCCCACTTCTGGAACATTCTGACCGACGGCCGCCGCCTCTACTTCGCGGACTACGGCCTCTCCCTCTCCTCCGCTTTCGACCTCACATCACAGGAGGCGGACTTCTTCGACCGCAACCAGACCTACGACCACGCCTTCACCGCAACGTATTTGGTGAACTGGCTGCTCACCGCGCTCCTTGGCGTGGAAGGTCGGGAGAAGCGCGCCGCGATGGTGTGTGCCATCGCCGAAGGTAATCGGCCGGAGGGTATCCCAGAGGGGGCCGCCGCTGTCCTCACGCGACACGCCCCGGTCGCCGCGGCAATGTCCGGGTTCATGCGTGCCTTTCAGGAGCAGCGGCGGAGCGCTCCGTATCCGGACGGTGAGATCCGCCACCTGCTGGAACTGCGCGGGCGGTAGGTCTCGCCGCTTATCGAAGCTCTTCGATGACCTTTGCTAGGGCTGTCATTTGGGTTTCGTTGACGGAGAAGTGGGTGATGGAGTATTCGGCGCGGTAGTGGCGGAGGGTGTCGGCGATGGTGCGGGGGGAGCCGTGGAGGAAGCCGGGGAGGTGGCGTAGTTGGGGGTCGGTCAGGTGGGGCTGGAACATGCGGGGGAGGGTCAGGTCGACCTCGCCGTGGCCTTTGACCTCTACCGCCTGGACCGTTAGGCCCAGTTCGATGTCGGGGAAACGTGGGCCGGCAGCGTCACGGACGAACTGGGCGCGGCGAGCGAGTGCGGCGTCGCCGGTTTCGTCGGAGTCGATCTCGGCGTCTACGGGTATGCCGGCCACCGATATCGTGTCGGCGTGTTCGGCGGCCACCCGCAGTAGGCGGTCGCCGCCTCCGGCCACCAGGAGCGGAATGTGGTCGTGCACCGGCGGTTGGTGATCGCCCGCGAACAGCGCCTTCATCTCGACAAGGAGGTCGCGCAGGTGCTCGATGCGCTGGCGACCGCTGGGGAACGGCAGGCCCAGCGCCTCGAACTCCGGTTTCGCGAAATCCGGTCCGGCGCCGAGCCCCAACTCGAATCGTCCGTCGGTCAATTGCGCCACGCTCGCGACATCCCGAGCCAGCCAAGCCGACCGATAGAAGGCCCCGTCCAACACCATGGTGCCGACGCGCACCCGATTCGTCGCCTCAGCCATCGTGATCAGCGCGGGAAACGGCGAGATCATGCCCAGATGGTCGGGAACCGTGACCACGTCAAAGCCCAGATCCTCGGCCTGCTGTGCCTTCTTCCGCCACTCGTCACGCGACGCCGCGCCCCCGAGCCCAACAGAGAACCGAAACGTCCGCGATGCCACATTATTTCGATCATCGTTCACTCGATCGAAGGTACTCGCGCCGCCACTGTCGACGCTTACACCGATCTTGCGCGGACCTTGCGTGTGCCGAACCAGCGTTCGAGGGCGGTGTGGAGGGTGTGCTCGGAGATGGCGGTGAAATCGTCTGTTGCCCAGGCTACGTAGCCGTCGGGGCGGATCAGCAGGGCAGCGGCCGGGGGTTCGGGGGAGGTTGCGGGGACGAGGGTCACCCGGTCACTCCAGCCCGCCGCGGCCGCGGAGGCGGCGGTGAGGCCGTTGAAACTCAGGAGGATTGGGCGGGCCGGGCGGAGGAGTTCCGTGATTCGGGTTGATCCGGTGTCGGTTTCGATTTCGACATCGGGGACGAAGTAGCCGGAGAGGGGGTGGGAGTCGCCGACGTCGTAGCGGACGTCCGATCCGGCGAGGAGGTTCGCGATGTAGGTGGAGACTTGGGGGAGATGGAGTAGTTCGCCGAAAAGTTCTCTGAGGGAAGTGATTTCGGGTCCCGGGGAGATCAGGGCTGATTGCGAGAGGGTGTACATCATGACCCGTTCGGCGACCGGGTGTCGTTCGGACTCGTAGGTGTCGAGAAGGTCCGCGGGGGCCCAGCCTTGGAGGGCGGCGGCGAGTTTCCAGCCGAGGTTGACGGTGTCTTGCAGGCCCAGGTTGAGGCCGGGGCCACCCATGGCGGAGTGGACGTGGGCGGCGTCGCCGAGGAGGAAGATATTGCCGCTGCGGTAGTGCTCGGCTATGCGGGTGTTCTGGCCGATGGTGCGGCGCAGATTGTGGGGGCCGGGCCACGTGGGGGCGGAGAGGGGGAGCGGGGTGCCCAGCACTCGGTCCACGCTGGCTTGGAGTTCGTCGAAAGTCATGGGCAGGTCGTCGGAGAACTGTTCTCCGCCTTGGAATTCGATGGTTCCGATCAACGGCCGGTCCGGCTGCAGTTCGGCGTAGACGAAGATGCCGCGCTCGAGGCGGTGATGGCCGAGGCCGAAGGTGCCGACGCCGGGGATGGTGATGCGGCCGTCGCCGGTGCGCAGCTCGGCGGGAACGGTCACGTGGCCGGTGCGGGCGACATGGCCGGTCGCGGTGACGCCGGGGAAGTCGATGCCGAGTCGCTTGCGCACCAGGCTCTTTCCCCCGTCCGCGGCGACCAGGAAGCGTGGACGAAGTTCATAGCTGCCATCGGACGTCGCTACGGACACCGTGACCCGATCCTCGTCGCGGACGATATCGGTCAGCGCGTGACCCCACCGCAGGTCCACACCGAGGTCGACCGCCCGTTTGGTCAGGATCTCCACCATCTCCGGCTGCGGCTTCAACACCAGATGCACCGGATTCGGCCGCACGGCAGAAAGATCCAGGGACATGCCGCCGAATATGTACTGCGGCACCGGAACCGGCGCACCGGAACGACCACTGAACGCGCCGTACAGATCGCGCATGTCGAGCACCCGGGCGACCTGTCCGGCCAGCCCATTGGCCTTGGGTTCGAGACTGGGTGCGGGCAGTCGGTCCAGCACGATCGGACGGATTCCGGCGAGAGCGAGTTCGCAGGCGAGCATGAGCCCGTTCGGCCCGGCTCCCGCGATGACGATGTCGGTGGTTGCGATGTTTTCGGGCATGACGAATAAACCTCTTGTCACTGAGGGTATTTCGGAATGACCGGCCGCAGCGGAAGTGCTACGCCGGTGGTTGCGGCAGGCCCGCCGCGAGGGCGGCGAGGGCCTGGCGGAGTAGATCGGTGATGGGTTCGGGCGGGTCCATGCGCACGTACGCCTCGAGGGCGGCGTGCTGGGCGGTCAGCATCGCGCCGACCACGAGGCGCGGATACATGGAGCGCTCCGGGTCGATCCCGGTGCGCGCGGCGACCGCGGCGATCAGGTCGTCTTCGACCCCGCGCGAGAGCATGGCCCGCATTTCGGGCGCGGCCAGCAGCTTCTTGGACTCGTCGAGCTGTTCCCGCGTGGGAATGTGCGGTCCCGACGAATCCATCAGTTCGGCTTCCAGGGGCTCGACCAGGGCGGCCGTTACCGTATCCCACAGCGGTTCATCGGCCGGGCGGTTGCCCAAAATCTCGATGCCCCTGCGGATTCGGTCCAGCTGCCGGTAGGCGAGCGCGTCGAACTTGCCGGAGAAGTAGTTGTTGAAGGTGCGTACGGAGACCCCGGCGCGCGCGGCGATGTCCTCGCGCACCACGTTCTCCAGCCCGCGTTCGAACATCAACTCGAGCGCCGCATCGCTCAAAGCCCTTCGGGTATCGGCCTTCTTGCGTTCGCGGAGTCCCAGCTGTTCCTCGGGCATGCACCCAGTATGCACGAAACGTGCCCAGTGGGCAATGTTTCCCGGAAGGAAATTTTCGCCTATTCGGTGAGCAGCTGCTCCACCACCCACCGCGCCGCGTCCGGCTGCATCGGCAGAGCGGCGTGACTGGCCAATCCCGCACGCGGATAAAGGTCTTCGAAGTAGTCGTTCGTCACCCCGGGCTCGTCGATGAACGAGGCCGCGCCCGGCGGCGTCAACACCTGATCCCCGCGCGTGGCCAACACCGAATACGTCACCCCCGGCACCGTGATCCCGCCCGAGAGCAGCTCCGTCGTCACCTTCGACCCGGCCAGGCAGTCCAAGGCACCCTGTACCCCACGAAAGACGCTGTCGCGCAAGGGATTCGTCACGTCATTGAGCACGCCCGCCAGCCCCTCGGGCGATCCCGGCAGATCCAGCCCGCCGATGAGCGTCGCCGCCGTCGTCCCCTTGGTCACCGGCGCGAGATACACCGCGCGATCGACCGACGCCCCGCCGTGCAGGAACTTCAGGTAGTAGTTCGCGATCAACGCCCCCGAGGAATGCGCCACGATATCGACCCGCTCGGCCTTGGTCGTGGCGAGCACCTTGGCCACGAAATCCCGCAGCTGCCCCGCCGACTCCGCCACCGGCGCGGCCGCCTGCATCGGCCCGATGATCCCGTACCCGAAGATGAACGGACATCCCCCGAGGTCCCGAATCCCGCCCGTGATCCCCGCCATCTGCTTGTCCAGCGTCGCGCGAATATCCCCGACCGCCCCGAAACCCCCGAGAATCACCACCGGATTGGGCTGCTCGGTCTCGGGCCGACAGTCCAGCGCGGGTTCGAGCGTCCCCGAGGCGGGGAGCGGATCGCCACCGTCGGGAGTCGCCGCCGCGGGCACCGCCCCCAGCGACAGCAACACCGCCGCCGCCACCATCCCGGCCCGAACTCGCCATCTTCGCAACTGTCTGCCCGCGGTCTTCGCATTCGTCACTGAAATAGTTCGGACGCCGCGGGCGTTTGGACGACCGATTCAGCGTGTCGGCGGCGTGGCATACGCTCCGGGTGATTGGGAAGGAGCGTGTCGTGAGCAAGCGGGGCTGGTTGTTGTTCCTGGGTATGGGGGTGATCTGGGGCGTCCCGTACGCCATGATCCGGGTCGCGGTCCGGGAGTTCGATCCCGTGTTCGTGGCCTTCGGCCGCACCTTCCTGGGCGCGCTGGTGTTGTTGCCGGTCGCGCTGTCGATGAAGGTCCTGATGCCCGCGCTGCGGCAATGGCGCTGGGTGCTGGTGTACACGGTCGTCGAGATCACCGGCCCGTGGCTGCTCATCGGCCACGCCGAAACCAAGCTGACCAGTTCGACCGTCGGCCTGCTCATCGCCGCGGTGCCGCTGATCGCCATCGTCCTGACCACCCGCATGGGCCACGAGCGCCTCGACATGCGCCGCATTCTCGGCCTGGTGATCGGCTTCGCGGGCGTGACCGCCCTGGTCGGCCTGGACATCGACGTCTCGAACCTGGGCGCGATGGCCGCCATCGGCGTGAGCGTGATCGGCTATGCCCTGGGCCCGATCATCATCGACCGCAAGCTCGCCGACCTGCCGCCGATCGGCGTGGTGACCGGTTCGCTGATCTTCGCGGCCGCCATCTACCTGCCGTTCGCGCTGTGGCGCATGCCCGCCCACTTCCCGGCCGGGCCGACCTGGTCGGTGGTCGGCCTGGGCCTGGTCTGCACGGCGGTGGCGTTCGTGGTCTTCTTCGCCCTCATCGGCGAGGTCGGCCCCTCCCGCGCCACGGTGATCACCTACATCAACCCCGCGGTGGCGCTGCTGATCGGCGTCAGCCTGCTGGACGAGCCGCTCACCGCGGGCATGGCCATCGGCTTCCCGCTGGTGATCGTCGGTTCGATCATCGGCACCGCCCGGGCCAAGGCGCAGGTCAAGGAGCCCGCCCCCGCCTAGCTCACCGGGACTTCTTGCGCTGCTTGCGAGTTCGTCCGCTGCGTTCGATGCGCGGATCCTCGGCCACCTCGTAGCGCCGCACGTATTCCCCGAGGAAGGCCTGCAGGGTCGCGGTGGCCGGAATGGCCAGCAGCGCGCCCACCGCGCCCAGCAGCGCCCCGCCCACCATGACCGACAGCAGCGCGACCGCCGGATTCACGTCCACGGTCTTGGCGGTGATGCGCGGCTGCAGGACGTAGTCCTGAATCCACTGGTAGACCACGACGAAGATGATGATCCACACCGCGTCGAGCGGATCGATGGTGAGCGCCACCAGAATCGGCAGAATCCCCGCCAGATAGGTGCCGATGGTCGGCACGAACGAGGCCACCACACCGAACCAGATGCCCAGCGCCAGCGCGTTCGGCAGTCCCAGCAGGGCCAGAAAGGCCCAGTGCGCGACCGAGGAGATGACGGCCAGCAGCGCCCGCGAGTACAGGTAGCCGCCGGTCTTGTCGATGGCCAGGTCCCAGGCGTGCAACACCGCACCCTGTTTCGCGGGCGGCAGCAGCGAGCACACCGCGCGCCGCAGCTTGGGCCCGTCGGCGGTCATGTAGATGCTGAACAGCGCGATGGTGACGAATTTGGCGATCCCGCCCAGCACGGTGCTCGACAGCCCCCACACATTGTTGGCGACCCGGGTGGCGTAGGAGCTGATGACGTCGGAGTCCTTGAACAGTCGATCCCGCAACTGGTCCAGCGTGAAGTTCTGATGGAACGTGTGATTGACCCAGTCCACCGCCTCGCCGACCAGTCGCGGCAATTCGTCCACGATATCGGCCACGGTCTCCACCATGAGCACGCCCAGCGTCGCGATGAAGCCGATGGCGCAGGCGAACACGATGACGAACGCCACCGCCGTGGCCAGCCCGCGATTGACCCCGCGCGCCGCCAGCCCGTCCACCGCCGGTTCGATGGCCAGCGAGACGAAGAAGGCGACGGTCATCATGACGGCGATGCCGATGAGCTGATGCGCGGCCCAGTTCGCGAGTTCGAACAGGCCCAGCAGGGCGAAGGCGAGCACCATGGCCCGCGGCAGCCAGGCGGGCATCGACGCCCGGGTCCCCGTCTCGGTGTCGTCCGTCGCGTCGGTGTTCTGCTCGGCGGCAGGCTTTTCGGCGGCCACGGGCCCAGTCTCGTGCACCGATGCGCGTTTTCCCGGGCGACGCACCGTGTTCACCCCGGCCATAAATTCCGGTCGGTCTGTTTTTAGCTAGCAAAAAGAACCGAGAGGCATTCGGAGAGAAAGCTTTTCCCGCGATAGTGTGCAGGTATGTCGGTGGGCGGCCAAGATATGCGAGTGCGCACGAAATTCTCCAGCGAACTGATGGCGCTGACCGATGAGCTCGCGCATATGGCGAGACTGACGCATGAGGCTTGCGAGCGGGCCGCGGCCGCGCTCGCCGGTAGCGACCTCACGGCCGCCTACGAGGTATTCGCGCTCGAGGAGAAGGTGGAGATCGAGCACGCCAAGTGTGAGGACCGTTCGGTCATCCTGCTGGCCCTGGAGGCCCCGGTGGCCCGCGACCTGCGCCACGTGGTCACCGCCATGCAGATCGCCGACGACCTGCTGGCCGTGAGCCGTGCGCTGAGCCGGGTCGCCGACGTGGTGGTGCGCCGCTACCCGAATCCCGCGGCCCCGCCGCACGTATTGGCGCTGCTGGGGGAAATCTCCAGTGCCGTCACGCATCTGGTCGACACCGCCGTGAGAGTCATTGTGGCGCAGAACCCGCCGCGTGACCGCCCCCTGGTGCCGCGCGACGAGAATGTCGAGCGACTGCGCGTGCTGCTGGTGGAATTGGCCGCCGACGACGGCTGGGAGCACGGCTCGGCCATGGCCATCGATATCGCGCTGCTGGCCCACCACTTCGAACGCGGGGCCGACCATTGCGTGCGCATCGGTCGACTCATTCGCTTCTTCCACACCGGCATTCCGCTCTACGCACAAACGGAGGCGTAACCACCACCTGCTGTACGGGGTTCCGACATACGGGAGTAAGCTGCCCGAATTGCTTCATGGCGAGGTCTTTTCGAGTAGCACCGCACGCACGGACAGCCGAATTCCGACAAGGGCCCCAAACATGACCAACAGCTCTATTCCGTCACCGGCTGCTGCCCAGACGAAGGTGGCAGCACCGGTCCGGGTCGCCCCGGCCGAAAGAACCACGGCCGCAGCGACCCTGACGCACCGACAGATCATGACCATCCTGTCCGGTCTGTTGTTGGGCGTCTTCCTGGCCGCGCTGGACCAGAACATCGTGAGCGTGGCGATCGTCCGCATCGCCAACAGCCTGCACGGCTTCGACAAACAGGCGTGGGCCACCACCGCCTACCTCATCACCGCCACCATCAGCACCCCGCTGTACGGCAAGCTGGCCGACATCTACGGCCGAAAACCCTGCTATCTCATCGCCATCGGGGTCTTCGTGCTCGGCTCGGTGGCCTGCACCTTCGCGACCTCCATGTACCAGCTCGCGGGCTTCCGCGCGGTACAGGGCGCGGGCGCGGGCGGGCTCATGTCGCTGGCGTTCACCATCATCGGCGATATCGTGCCGCCCCGGGAAAGAGTCCGCTACCAGGGCTATTTCATGATGTGCTTCGGCATCGCCACGGTGCTGGGACCGGTGCTGGGCGGCTTCTTCTCCAATGCCGACCACATTCTGGGGCTGTCGGGCTGGCGCTGGGTGTTCCTGGTGAACGTGCCCATCGGGGTGCTGGCGCTGCTGGTCGTCGGCAAGGTGCTCGACGTGCCGTTCGCGCGGCACGCACACCGCACCGACTGGCTGGGCGCGATAACCCTTGCGGCGGGAACGGTCCCGCTGCTCATCGTCGCCCAGCAGGGCCGCGAATGGGGATGGCAGTCCCACCGCGCGCTGCTCTGCTACGGCATCGCCGCGGCCGGACTGGTGGCATTCCTGATCGTCGAATTCCTCATGAAGGACGCCGCGCTGATTCCCTTGCGGCTGTTCCGGAATCTCACCTTCAGCATCGCCATCCTCGGCGGATTCATTGTCGGTGTGGCCATGTTCGGCGCGATCGTGCTGGTGCCGTTGTACTTCCAGGTGGTGCGCGGGTATTCGCCCACGCGCTCCGGACTTTTCATGCTGCCACTGGTGGTGGGCATCATGATCGGCGCGCAATTGTCCGGGCTCATCACCAAATTCACCGGACGCTACAAGGCGCTACCGGTGCTCGGATCGCTGGTGATCGGCCTGGGTTCGGTGCTGTTCGGGCTGGTGCACTACGACAGCCCGCTGTGGCAGCCGCTGTTGTACTGCGGCGTCATCGGATTCGGGCTCGGCGGGTGCATGCAGACGCTGATCATCGCCGCGCAGAACGCCGGGCCGCGCGCGGACATGGGCGTGTCCACGGCCTCGGCCACGTTCTTCCGCCAGATGGGCGGCACGCTGGGCGTCGCGATCTTCCTGACCATCCTGTTCAACCTGTTGCCGCGCAAGATCCTCGCCGCGTTCGGCGGGCAGCTGCCGCCCGGGTTCGACGAGGCGCAGCTGGGTCGAATCCAGAGCAATACCAGCGGCATCGCGGCGCTGCCCGATCAGCTGCGCACGCCGATCCTGACCGGATTCACGCACGCCATGAGCGGTGTCTTCTTCGTGGCCGCCGCGGTCGCGGTGGCGGCGGCACTGGTGCTGGTGTTCATGAAAGAGATTCCGCTGCAGGATGTTCCGGCTCCCGCCCCGGTCGTCGAGGAGGCCGCCGAACCCGAGCCCGAACCCGAGCCGGAATTCCACTTCATCGAACCGACCGGCCTGTCGATATCCGGGTGCGTTCACCGCGAGGACGGCCAGTCCGTGCCCGACGCCGTCCTGACCCTCATCGACCAACACGGACGCCAGGTGTCGCGGGCCATCGGCGAACCCGACGGCGGCTACCTCATCGGCGTCCCACGCGCGGGCAGTTACGTCCTCATCGTCTCGGCCTTCGGCTACCAGCCCGCCGCGGTGACCATCGCCGTCGGCGGTCGCCCCCAGCAGCTCGACGTGTCCCTGCTCGGTTCCGGTGAGGTGTCGGGCACGGTGCGGGCGGTGGGACGCGGTGCGCCCCTGGGCAATGCGACGGTCACCCTCACCGACGCCTACGGCGACGTGGTCGGCTCGACCGTCACCACCCCCGACGGCGATTTCGTCTGCCGCGGCGTGCTCGCGGGCACCTACACCCTGGTCGCGGTGGCCGATCACATGCGCCCGACGGCGGTGTCGCTGACCGTCCCCGACAGCGGAATGCTGCGCCACGACATCGAATTGGCCCCGCGCGCGGTCCTGGCCGGTTCGGCCTGCAACGAGCGCGGCGACACCGTGCCCGACGCCCAGATCACCGTGCTCGACGAGGCCGGTGATCTGGTGGCCGTCACCCGCACCGACGACAGCGGCCGCTATGTCGTCCCCGATCTGACCGAGGGCCGCTACACCGTCATGGCCCGCGGCTATCCGGCCGTGTTCAGCCGGGTGACGGTCGCCGACGGCGAGGTGGCGCACGATGTGCTGCTCGGCTACGAGCGCGTGGAGTCCCTGGAGCGGGTGGAGTCGTAGTGGATTGAGAATGTTCCAGTTCGCCGGGCGGGATGGTCGTGCAGCTGTTAGGTTCTCGCACTGAAAACAGTCCAGCATTCGGTATTGGGCTGATCCAGGGAAGAACAATGATGAGAACCTCGCGCGCACTGCTGACCGCCGCCTTGGCCGCCGTCCTCCCCGCCGCGGCCGCCCAGGCCGAACCGGTGTCCCCGGACGCCGGCCCGGCGGCCGTCAACGAATATGTGGCCCTGGGTGATTCGTGGGCCGCCGACGCCACCGTCACCCAGCTCACCACCGCGTTCACCCCCGCGATCTGCGTGCAGAGCGCCCACAACTACGCCAAGCAGGTCGCCGCGGCGCTGCACGTGCCGGTCTTCCGCGACGCCACCTGCGGCGGCGCGGTCACCGCGAACATGACCCAGCCGCAGAGCGGCAACCCGCCCCAGTTCGACCGGCTGACCGAGAACACCGACCTGGTCACCCTCGAAATCGGCGGCAACGACGCGGGTCTAGCGGCCACCGTCAGTGACTGCATCACCCTCGACCCGGCCGTCAGTCCGTGCCTGAACAAGCTGGTCGTGGACGGCGTCGACCAGATGTCGCGGCAGATCGCCAATGCCGAACCGCGGGTGGCGGCCACCATCGCGGGCATTCGCGAACGCTCCCCGCACGCGCACATCCTGCTGCTGGACTACTTCGAGGGCATCGGCCTGACCGGCGGCTGCTGGCCGGAGATCCCCATCTCCGATCCGGATGCGATCTGGTTGGGGCAGAAGCTGGTCGAGCTGCACGACATGCTTGCCCGGGTGGCCGACAGCACCGGCGTCGAGTTCGTCGACACCTACGACGGCAGCGCGGGCCACGACGCCTGCCAGCCCGTCGGCACCCGCTGGGTCGAGGGCCTGCTGCCGTTCTCCGGCAACCCGGTCGGCCCGGCCGTGCCGTTCCACCCCAACCAGCTCGGCGCGGACTACCAGGCCCGCAAGGTCCTCGAAACGCTCGGCGCCTGAGCCCTACCGGGTCCGCGGGGTGATCCGCACCCGGTTGTCGTGGAAGACCGCGCCGCCGCCGAAGTCCGAATCCCGTTCGGCGACGGTGGCGTTCACCGTCGAGCCGCCGGTGTGCTTGGCCCAGCGGCCCTTCTGGGTCGCGGCCACACCCGGCCGGACCATGTCGGAGACCTCGGCGAGCGCCTCGAACGAACCGCGGTCATTGGCCACCGTGACCGCATCCCCGTCGGCAATGCCGCGCGCGGCCGCGTCGTCCGGATGGATGGTCACGCGCGGTTCGCCCGCGCGCCTGCGCAATTCGGGATTCGAGCCGAAGGTGGTGTTGAGGAAGTAGTGCGAGGCGGCCGAGATGAGCACCAGACCGTCGCCCGGATCGGCGGGCGGGGTGTATCCGGCCAGCGGATCGTGACCGGCCCTGGCGGCGCGGTCGGAGACGAAGCGCAGCTTGTCCTTGGGCACCGGGCCGGGCTCGACCTTCAGGAAGCCCTCGGCGCGCAGCCGATCGATGTCGTACTGCTTCAGCAGCTGATTCGCCAACTCCTCGTCGGAGTCGTACAGCGCCGGTTCGGTCAATCCCATGCGCCGCGCCAGGCGGCGGAAGGTCTCGGTCGTGGGCAGGCATTCGCCCGGCGGGGCCACGGCCGGTTCGTTCCAGACCAGGTAGAGATTGCCGTACGCGGCAATGACATCCAGGTGCTCGGGCTGCATGGTGGCCGGGAGGACGATATCGGCGTAGTCGGCGGTATCGGTCGGAAAGTGTTCCAGGACAACGGTGAACAGGTCCTCGCGCGAGAGCCCCTCGATCACCCGGCGCTGATCCGGATTGGAACCGACCGGATTGGCGGCGATCACGAACAATGCCTTCACCGGCGGATCGTCGGTCTCCAGCAGCGCCTCGCCCAGCCGCGTCATGGACAGGGTGCGGACCGGATGCGGCAGCAGGTCGAAGCGCGCCACCGCGGGAACGTCGAGCTGGAAGTGGCCGCTGGTCGAATAGTGCAGCCCGCCACCGGGAATCGCCCAGTCGCCGGTCACCCCGGGCAGACAGGCCAGGGTGCGCAGCGCCATGCCGCCGCCCGCGTGCCGTTGGATGCCCTGCGACACCCGAATGGCGGTCGGTCGGGTACCGGCGATGCGTTCGCCCAGCGCCACAATGCGTTCCACCGGCAGACCCGTGATCTCGGCGGTGCGCTCGGGCGTGTACTCCTCGACACGCGAACGGAATTCGGGCCAACCCTCGGTATGCGCGGCCAAGAACTCGCTGTCGTGCGCGCCCAGTGACACGATGACGTGCATGAGTCCCAGCGCCAGCGCCGCATCGGTGCCCGGCAGCGGAGCCAGGTGCTCGTCACAGCGCTCGGCGGTGCGGGTGCGCACCGGATCGATGGCCACCGTGTACGCGCCGCTGTCCTGGATGAACTTCCACACGTGATGACCCGAGCTGAGCGGATTGGTACCCCACAACAGGATCAGCTTCGACTGCGCGAGATCCTCCGGATCCATGCCGCCCGCGGTGCCCAGGGTGTACTTCAGCCCGGTGCTGCCCGCGATCGAGCAAATGGTCGGATCGTGCAGGGACGCGCCGAGGGCATTGAAGAAGCGCCGCCCGGAAAAGCCTTCCAGGCCTTGCAGGTAGCCGAGGCTGCCGGTGCCGTGGAACGGCCAGATCGCCTCGCCGCCGAATTCGTCGACGATGCCGGTCAGTCGGGTGGCGATCTCGTCGAGGGCCTCGTCCCAGGTGATCCGCTCGAAGCGGCCCGCGCCCTTGGGGCCGACGCGGCGCAGGGGATGGGTGATGCGCTCGGGGGAGTGCACCTGCTCGAGGTACCGGTTCACTTTCACGCACAGCGCGCCGCGGGTGACCGGATGCTCCTTGTTGCCGCGCAGACCGACCGCTTTGCCGTCCTCGACATCGACGACCCAGGAGCAGCCGTCCGGGCAGTCGAGCGGGCACGCTCCCAAGACCTTCACGAACTCGATCGTAGGCAAGCGACCTGTCGGGCGCGAAGGCCGACGTTACGAGCGGTTTCGGTACGCGACACGCCAATCTCTCCGTGTGACGACACGCGGATGGGCTGGGGTAGTCTCGGCGCGCGGCTATTCAGCCGCAACAGTATTGCGGGGGCGGAAGTGCGCGGTGGAAACGGAGATTCATGATCACCTCCCCCGGCCGAGGAATCGTCGGTGTCGTCACGGGTTGCGTGGCGCTGCTGACCGGCTGCGGGCATGCGAACCCGGCCGATCCCGTCCATGCCAAGCAGTCCGGTGCCGTGCTGGGCGATACCCAGGAGATGCAGCGCAGCGCCTTCGTCACCGGGTGCGCGGGGACCTCCGCGGGCTGGCAGGCGACGGCGGTGGTGAGCAATCGCGATGTGGTCGAGCACACCTATCTGGTGGTCATCAGTTTCATGACGCCGGAGTCCGCGGACAACGAGCGCGATCTCGAGCGCACGCGCACCGAGGTGCTGGTGGCTCCCGGCGCGACCCAGGACTTCACCACCGAGACGCGGCTGGATCCGGTGACCCGTCCACAGACCGTGCGGTGTGTGCTGCGCGGGGTGGAACAGCTCTGAGCGAAACTTGCGTGGGGACAGGGGCGCACGCTTAGGATTCCTGCGCCGGTCGTGTTCGCTGGGCCGCACCTCACGGAATAGCCAAACGTTCACTGACCTGCGGGGCAGTGGTCTCACGGATTCTCCGGATGTGGATTTGTCGGTGCCATGGTGCATGCTCTTGGCACGCAGATGTCCGTCCGTCCGCCCGGAGTGCCCTCATGTCGACCCGTACCAAGCCACAGCCCTTGTCGGATACCGAGATTCGGCAGATCGCCGCGGCCATCGACGCGGGTCGGCCACCGATGGTGTGGTTCACCGCGGCGGCGGTTGGCGTACCGGAAGGTCGGTCCGGAAAGGTGATGTCCCTCGGTGATCCGTCCGAGGGGGATTTCCTGCAGGTGAAGCCCACGGGCTCGAAGGATGTGCTGTCCTTCGGTCCCACCGAGGTGACCCTGAACAAACCGGCCCGCCAGAACCCGACCAAAACGGCCAGTGCGTCATCGGCCGCGAAACCGACTGGAACTAACCCGAAACCGGCAACCAGGAAGGAATCCACCGTGACGATGTCGTCGCCCGTGACGTCCCCGACCGCGCCGAGCGTGCCGAGCGCCCCGAGCACCCCGCCCGCGCCGGAGGCGAAAGTCGAAGCGCCGCAGCAGCCCGCCGCGGACTCGGCGGCCGACGCCAAGCCCAGCAAGCCCGGCTCGCGCCCGGCCCGCAATGCCTCGAACGCCGCGGCCGCGAAGAAGCCGAAGGCCGCCGAGGTGACGGTCACCCTGAGCGGCACCGCCGACGGCGAGTGGACCCTCGATGTGGTGAACGGCAAGAAGCGCACCATCAAGGGCCTGCCGGTCGCGAGTTCCGCTGTCGCCCAGGCCGCCAAGATCCTGCACCCCGAATTCGCCGAGGTCGTCGACTCCATTCACGAGGCCGTCCGGCTGGCCCAGCAGGCCAAGGTGGAGCAGCTGCAGGCCGAACTCGAATCGGCCCGTCGGCTACTCGAGGACCTGGCCTGAGTCGCGGGTCCGTCCCGAGAACGCTTAGCGCCCAACCCCTTTCCGGGGTTGGGCGGCCGGGTCGTGCGCTCAGACCGCCGATTCCCGTTGCCAGGTGAGCGGTCCCGATTCCGGGCGGTTGCGGCGCAGATCGTCGTGGAAGATGTAGCCCAGGGAGTATTCCTTGGCGTGATACATGGCCGAATCCGCCTCGCGCAGTAGCTCGTACACGGTGGTCTCGGTTTCCCGGGGCCGGGTGCAGGCGACGCCGATGCTGGCGGCGATGCGCACCTCGGCCGCGCTCAGCTCGAAGGGTTCGCCGAGGGTGGCCAGGAGTCGCTCGGCCAGTTGGCGGGCCTGCTGCTGGGCGAGGGGGGCCAGCACCACGAATTCGTCTCCGCCGTAGCGGGCGGCCGCGTCGTCGCGGCGAATGACGCGGCGGATGCGGGCCGCGGCATTGGCGATCAACTCGTCGCCGACGGCATGCCCGTAGTTGTCGTTGACGCGCTTGAAGCCGTCGAGATCGATGAACAGCAGTGCCAAAGGCTGTCCGGCCCAACGGTCCCGATTACGATGCAGCGCCCGCAGCAGGGCGGCGCGATTCAGGAGGCCGGTCAGCATGTCGTGGTCCGCCTGATATTGCGCGCGCCGTTCGCTGCGGGCGCTGCGTTCGATGGCGCGTTCGCTGCGTAGCAGCACGCCGCCGAGTAGGAGCGCGAACAGCGAGGACACCACCACCCGGTCCAGGGTGTCGAGGGTGGAGCCCACCACCGGCACCAGCGAGGCCACGATCATGACGATGGCGATGATGCTGGCCCGCTGGCGGGAGCGGTGCGGGTGGATGTCGCGCGGCCCGCCCAGCACCACCATGCTCGGGTGCAGCGCGGCCGCGCCGATCAGCGTGAAGCCCAGTTGCAGTGGCAGCAGCTGGATCTGGCGGCCGATCACGGCCGAGCCGACGGCTTCCAGGTGGTATCCCAGGTCCCCACCCAGAATGACCAGCATGCCCAGGTGCACGAGCCGCAGTGAGGTTTCCGCGCGGGCCGAGGTGATGACCGAATGCACGATCACCGTGAGCAGCAGGGCGTCCACCACCGGATCGGCCATGCTGGTGATGGTGCCGAAGTGGATGCCGTGCGCCATGCGCAGCACCGGTGAGATGAGGAAGGTCCACGACAGCAGCAGCGCGCCCAGGCCGATGAGCCCGGAGTCCAGCAGCAGATCGTGGTCGGTGCTGTTCTGGCGCGGGCGCAGCCACAGCACGGCGGCGACGCCGACACAGCAGTATCCGAACAGGGTGAACAGATCGTCGAAGGGGTGTCGCTGGGATGCGGAGACGTGGCGCAGGGCGGTGCCGATGGCGAATTGCACGGCGGCGGCCGAGAGGAGATACCAGGGCAGCGGATGGCGCGGCCGGTACTTGCGGACGCCGCTGCCGATCATGGTGAGGCTGATGGCCACCGAGGCGAACAGGGTGCCGAGGGTCACCGCACGGGATTGGCTCAGCAGGGGGAGACCGAGAATGAGCACGCCACCGGTGAACAGCACGGTGCGCCAGCAGATTCGGTGGCGCAAGGGGGCCCGCTTCGAGACAGACCGTTCGGCCGGTTGTGCGTCTGTTCCCACCAGCCCCCCTTGTCCGAGCAGTACTCGAAAAGACACCGCCGATCATCAACCGTGTGTGTTGCGGTACGAGCATAGGTCCCCGCATAGCGGTGGCAGAGTGCCCGGTCGAGAAAGGCGCTGCCACGATTTGGGCAACCGAACCGATCATGACATGAAAACGCCCGCTCCGGAGCGGAGTTCGGCGAACCCGTAGGACCGCTTTCCGCGAGACTCGCTATGCTCCCTGCGAATCGAACCGGACGGCCTGCACGACTCTGCGGACAGGAGCCGACATGGCATCGAGCGCGGGACGCTGGTGGGCCCCCGGGCGGGTCAATCTCATTGGCGAGCACACCGATTACAACGACGGTTTCGTGCTGCCGCTGGCCCTGCCACTGGGCGTGACCTGCACCGCGGCCGCGCGCCCGGACGGTGCGGTGCGGGTGCGCTCGCATCAGGCCCCGCGCGACGAACTCGCCGAGATCGCCACCACGACCGCCGTACTCGCCACCGGCGGCTGGTCCGAGCTGCCCGCCTGGACGCACTATCCGCTCGGCGTGATTCGCGAATTCGAGCGCCGCGGCCACGAGATTCCCGGCGTGGATCTCGATCTGGACGCCACGGTCCCGATCGGCGCGGGCCTGTCCTCCTCGGCCGCGCTCTCGTGCGCGGTGGCGATCGCGGTGCGGGACCTGTTCGCGCCCAGCGTCTCCGACGCCGAGATCATCGATATCGCGCGGACCGCCGAGAATGTCTATGCGGGCGTGCCGACCGGTCTGCTCGACCAGTCCGCGGCCATGCTGTGCACGGCCGGGCATCTGCTGTTCCTCGATACCCGCACCGGGCGCGCCGAGCAGATCCCCTTCGACCTCGACGCCTTCGGATTGTCCCTGCTGGTGCTCGACACCGGCAGCCCGCATCAACTCGTGGACGGCGCGTACGCCGACCGCCGCGCCGAATGCGCCGCCGCCGCAGCACCACTGGGCGTTCCCTACCTGCGCGACATCACCCTCGCCGCCGAAGCCGACCGCCTCGCCGACCCGGTGCTGCGGCGACGCGCCCGGCACGTGATCACCGAAAACGCCCGTGTCCTGCGAATTGCCGAACAATTGCGCACCGGCGCGGATCCGCGCGAGATCGGCCCCGAACTCACCGCGAGCCACGCATCGCTCCGTGACGATTTCGAGGTCTCCGCGCCGCCGCTGGACCTCGCCGTCACCGCGTCGCTCGCGTCCGGAGCCCACGGCGCGCGCATGACCGGCGGCGGCTTCGGCGGCAGCATCATCGCCTTGGTCGACCGCGACCGCACCGCCACGGTTCTCCGGGCGGTGCGAGAAGCGTTCGCGGCCAAGGGCTTCGACGCACCCCGTGATTTCACCGTCGCCCCGTCGGCCGGTGCGCACCGCCTCGACTGAGCGAAATCGCCTGTCCCGCACCGCCGCGTCGACCGGCGCGGCGGCCCGGAGTCGTCCCGCCGCACGGGCGGAACGACTCCGGGCACGCTCCGCCTACTTCACGGCCGCGATGGACGG
Organism: Nocardia sp. CDC153; assembly: GCF_035818515.1. NCBI lineage: Bacteria > Bacillati > Actinomycetota > Actinomycetes > Mycobacteriales > Nocardiaceae > Nocardia > Nocardia sp. CDC153. The sequence goes on from NZ_JAYKYU010000001.1 coordinate 1,222,947, forward strand.
CTGGTTGATCGTGGTGAAGTACTGGACGGCGGCGGCGATGGCCACGGGGGCCGTCACGAAGAGCTGTCCGGCAATGGTGCCCAGGAAGCCGACGGCGGCCGCGCCGATGAGGCAGCCGGTGCCCGCCGCGCCGAGGAGCGGAACGAACATGGCGGCCAGCACGCCCGCGGAACCCAGGGTGACCAGGCCCGCCGCGCCCGCGGCGCCCAGCAGGCAGCCCAGCGCCGCGCCGCCGAGGCCGCCCGCGAGGGTGCCGATGGTGGCGCCCATGGAGACGGTGCTGGTCATGCGGTTCCAGGCGGCCTGCTCACGGTCGTAGTCCGACTTCCAGGGCGCGCTGTTCTCGAAGGGGAGGGCGACCGGCTGGTACACGGCGTGCGCGGCATCGACCTGCGGGGTGAGGACGGCGACGCGGTCGTGAATGTCGGCGGCGATGGGGAAGACGAAATCGTCCACCCGCAGCGACAATTCGGTGCCCGCGACGGTGGTGCCGTCGGCGGCCTTGATCTTCAGCACACCGTTGTCCACCACCAGCGACCCGGCATCGGTGCGGATGGTCAGGTCCCGCTCACCGGTGGTGGCGGTGTAGTTCACGACACCCGAGTCGGTCGACACGGGTGCGGCGTTCACGGTTCCGGCGCTGACTCCCAGGGCGGTCGTCACGAGGGCGGCGGACACGGCGAACTTGTTGAGCTTCATCAGGTTTCGTCTTTCGTCAGTGCGGGTCAGGGGCCGCACGAGGATGTGACCGGCCAGCGGCACGGCCGGAGGCCGTGTCGCTCAGCGGTTTTCGAATATCTAGGGTTTTCGGATGGCTAGGCGGCGCGCAGGCGGGCTCCCACACCCACCAGCACGTCGATCACCAGGAAGGCCAGCAACGGAATGCCGATCATGGGCGCGAACCAGCCGATCACCACACCGGCCGCTGCCAACGGCACGAGCAGGATCAGCGGGGTCTGTGCCAGCGCGCGGCGCGGGGCCTTGCCGACCGAGAGCGTGGACTCCTTGGTCGGGCGGCGACGCCACCACATGAGGTAGCCGCGCACGATCACCGTGCCCAGGCCGACCATGACCGCAAGCAGCAGTAGCTGATTGAGCAGCCCGAACATCAGGCCCATGTGGAACTGGATGCCCCAGTTGGTGAGTTTGGCCATGAGCGGCCAGTCGGCGTACGGCAGCTTGTCGGTGACATTGCCGGTCGCGCCGTCCACCGCGATGGCATCGCGGGTGTACTGACCCGGTCGGCGCAGCTCCTGCGCCACGAAGGCCATGCCGTCCTTGGCCGGAATGCCGATCTCCAGCGGCCCGGTCAGACCATTGGCCCGGGCGACGCCGTAGACGGTGTCGACCAGTCCGGCCTTGTCGGCCGAGGGCATGGCCATGGCCGCACCGCCGCCGTGGTGGTCGTGCTCGCCGCCCGCCGACATGGCCGGGCCGTCGGTGCCCGGCAGCTTGGCGCTGACCGCGGGCGTGGTCCAGCTCATGGCCTGCCGCAGCTGGGTCACGTTCTCGCCCGCGTACTTCGACCAGGTCATGCCGGTCGCCGACAGCAGGAGCAGCACCGGCAGGATCCAGACACCCACCACCGCATGCCAATTCAGCGTGCGCGCCCGCGGCCGTGACCTATCCGGCCGCAGCAGCCAGGCGGCCGAGCGCTTGTCGCGTCGCGCCCGCACCCGCCGGTACCAGAGCACCAGTCCGGCCAGCGCCACCAGCCACAGCCAGGAGGCCGCGATCTCGCTGTAGTAGCGGCCGAACGCGCCCAGGTGCAGATCCTTGTGCAGCTTGTCGATCCAGGTGCGCAGGGGCAGCGCACCCGAGCTGCCGTAGACGACGCTGTCGCCCACGGGCTGCGCGGTGACCGGATCGACGAACACCGCCCGCCGCTCGGATTCGCCCAGCGTCGGATCGTTGAAGATCACCCGCGTGGTGTCGCCGGTGTGCTGACCCGGTGCCACGGCCACCAGAGCCAGCGTCGGTTCGACGGTCTGCGCCGCGGCGATCTGCTCCTTCAACGGTTTGGCCGGTCCGGTCGAATCGGTGTGCAGCAGACCGCTGGAGGTGATGTTCTCCAGCGTCGGCGAGATCGCGTACAGCGCACCGGTGACGGCCGCGATCAGGATGAACGGTGCCACGAAGACACCGGCGTAGAAGTGCAGCCGCAGCATGAGCGCCTGAAAGGCATTGCCCAGCCCGCGTTTCGGAGCCTGCTCGGCGGGCGACGGCGGTTCCGTCTCCCGGGCAGGGGAGGGCGGCGGTGTCGAATCGACACCGCTGTCAGTGATTGTCACCAAAGGGTCTTTCGGGTTCGAGCGAACGCCCGGGCACGGACGAGAAAGGTCCGCGTGCCCGGGTGAAAAGGAAAAGAATTCAGACTCGAACGAGCGCGGGTGGACCGCGCAGATGACCGACGTCGGCCGCGAAGACCCGCAGCACGATTCGATCCCGGTGCTCGATGGGCAACAGCGGCGGCCCGCCGAGCACGGGAAGTGCGATGGGCACCGGCAATGCCCAGGACAGCACGGTGGTGCCGATCCGATAGGCGGCCTCCGCGCCGAGAATCACCACGGCCGCCGCACAGGCCGCCACGATGTGCGCGGCCAGCATGGCCGGACTCCACATGGAGGCATGGTGATGGGAGTGCATGCTGTGCCCCGGCGAACCCCACATCATGCTGAAGTGACCCAGCATCTGGCCGCCGATCAACGACACCACCAGACCGAGGGCGGTCGTGCGCAGCGCACGCACGCCGCTCACCACCGCGCCGACCGCGGCCGAGGCGGCGACCAGCAACGTCAACGGCCCGGACTCCAGGGGCGCGGCCCCCGAGACGAAGCCGTGCGCCGCGACCGCGAGCGCCCCCGAAACCGAACCGGCCGCCCCACCTCGCAAAACCGCAGCATCACTGCGGGAATGCGCTGTAGAGCGACCGGATCCGATATTCACGCGCTGATAATAACCACGGGTAACTTCACGGCGAATTCGTACCCCGCCGTTATCCGGCGGGGCGCGAACGGCTTTGGCTAGTTCTCCGTGACTTCCATCTCGATCAGCGGCTTGCGCAGCAGCTTTCCGGTGGCATTGCGCGGCAGTTCGTCGAGGAAGATCACCTCGCGCGGCACCTTGTAGCGCGCGAGATTCTCCTTCACATAATCCTTGATCTCCTGCACGTCGCGCTTGGAATCCGGGCCCGGAACCACAATGGCGCGCAGCCGCTTTCCGAAGTCGCGGTCGTCCACGCCGACCACGGCCGCCTCGAGAATGTCGGGGCGGTTGGACAGCAGGTTCTCGACCTCCTGCGGGAAGACGTTCTCGCCGCCGGAGACGATCATGTCGTCGTCGCGGCCGTCGATGAACAGCAGCCCGTCGGTGTCGAAGTGACCGACGTCTCCGGAGGACATGAGCCCGTCGACGTATTCCTTGGTGCGCCCGTCGGTGTACTGCTTGAACGAGTGCCCGTTCTCGATGAAGATCGTGCCGGTCACATTGGGCGCGGTGATCTTCTGCCGGTTCTCGTCGTAGAGCGAGATGCGAATGCCGACCGGCGGCTTGCCCGCGGTGGTCGGGGCCTTGCGCAGTTCGGCCGGGGTGGCCACGGTCATGACCGCGCACTCGGTGGAGCCGTACACGTTGTAGAGGGAATCGCCGAAGTAGTCGAGGGTGCGGGTGACCACGTCCGGCGGGATGGCCGAACCGGCGGCGAAGATGACCTTCAGCGTCTCGGCCGGGTTGTACTTGGCCAGGGTCTCCTCGGGCAGATCCAGAATGCGCTGCAGCATGGTCGGCACCACGGTCAGACCCTGCGCGCGGTACTTCTGAATATTGGCGAGGGTGCCCTCGGGATCGAAGCGCCGCTGCTGGAACACCACCCGGTTGCCCAGCGCCAGCGACAGCGTGAACTGCGACAGGCCGGTGGCGTGGAAGATCGGGGCGGCCATCACCACCGTGCTGTTGCGCGGCAACGGAATTCGATCCAGGAACTGCGCGGTAATGAACGGCGAGACCTTGTCGCGCGGCGCGCCCTTGGGGGTGCCGGTGGTGCCGGAGGTCAGGATGACCATGCCGCCCGGCTTCTCCGGAGGGGTCAGCGGGTCGGTGGGCTGTCCGGCCGAGACCGACTCGATGGTCGGGATCGACGGGTCGGCATTGTCCTTCTCGTCCACCCAGGTCAAAATGCGCGGAATCTCCGCCGGGATGGCCGACATCAGGTCGAAGAACTCGCTGTCGTGCAGCACCGCCTTGACCTTCTCGCGCTGCGCCACATCGGTGAACTGCGGCTTGGCGAAACCGGTGTTCATCAGCACCGCGCGCACGCCCAGCTTGCCCGCGGCGACCAGGCTCAACACCATGCCCCGGTGATCGCGGCAGAGCACGCCGACCACATCGCCCGGGCCCAGCCCCTGCGCCGCCAGCCCGCGCGCGAAGGCGTTCGACATCTGATCGAGCTGCTCGAAGGTCAGCTGACCGCCCTCGTCGACAATGGCCGCACCCTTGGGATTGGTATTGGCGCCATGCACGACCGCGCCCGCGAAGGGCCCGAACTTCAGCATGCTGATCGCCGACTTGGCCGCGATATCGGGCCGCAACGGATTGAACAGTCCCCCTCGGACCATGGCGTTGACGCTCAGCGCGGCATCACCCGCCTTGCGTAGAACCGAGCCAGCCGATGGAAGGGCAAGTGACATGGGTACAACCTTCCGCGATCCCGGACCGGACGAGTCGGCCCGACGGACCGCAACATCGAGATCCAGTGCGGTGCTAACCCTAGCAAGCACCGGCCGCCACGGTGTGGCCGAGGTCTCCGTTACCAGCGGTAACGAATAAAGGTCGCAGCTCGTGGCGGGGATCCCATGGTTGCCACCGTGTCGCGGACCAGTCGGTCTCTATTTATCGGGTGCTGGAGGCTCGTATTCGACCAGGACGCGGCGCAGGAGTTTGCCGGTCGCGTTGCGCGGCAGATCTTCGAGGAAGAAGACGTCGCGCGGGACCTTGTAGCGCGCCAGATTGGCCTTCACGTACGCCTTGATGTCGTCGGGCTTCAGCTCCGCGCCGGGCTCGGGAACGATGAAGGCGCGCAGTCGCTTGCCGAACTCGACGTCGTCCACGCCGACCACCGCGGCGTCGAAGATGTCGGAGCGTTCCAGCAGCAGGTTCTCCACCTCCTGCGGGTAGACGTTCTCGCCGCCGGAGACGATCATGTCGTCGTCGCGGCCGTCGACGAACAGCAGTCCGCGGTCGTCGAAGTGGCCGACGTCGCCGCTGGACATGTAGCCGTCGATGATCTCCTTGTGCCGCCCGTCGGTGTAGCCCTTGAACGGGGAACCGGAGCGAATGAAGATGCGGCCCTTCACGTTCTTGGCGCGAATGCGCCGACCGTCGTCGTCGAAGAGCGCGACCTCGCAGGTGGTGGGAGCCCGCCCGGCGGTGCCGGGGGCGATGGCCAGATCCTCGGGCCGGGCCACGGTGGCGACCGCGCATTCGGTGGAGCCGTAGAGGTTGTAGAGCACCGGGCCGAACACCTCGGCGGTGCGGACCGACAGTTCGGGGGACAGCGCCGATCCGGCGATGACAATGGCCTTCAGGCAGGAGGTGTCGTACTTGTCGCGAATCGTCTTGTCCAGCTCCACCATTCGATGCAGCATGGTCGGCACCGCCACCAGCATGTCGGCGCGGTGCTCGGCGATCAGGCGCAGGGTGCGCTCGGCGTCGAAGCGGCGCGCGGTCACCACCTTGTTGCCGAAAGCCGTTCCGGCGAGCCAGGTTCCGAATCCGGTGGAGTGGAAGATGGGGGAGACGATGACCATGGTCCCGCCCTGCGGGAAGTCGATGCGATCCACCATCTGCACCGTCGCGAGGGGTCCGGTGCGTTCGCGCGGCGCGCCCTTGGGCAGGCCGGTGGTGCCGCTGGTGAGAATGATGAATCCGCCGGGCTTCTTGGGCGCGGGCAGCGGGGTCTTGGCATTGGCGGCGATCAGGGCGTCCAGAGTTGTTGCGCCCTCGGGAATCTCGGTGCCCTCGTCGACCCAGGTGAGCACGCGCGTCAGGTCCGGCGGCAGCGCGTCGAGCAGTCCGAGGAACTCGCTGTCGTGCAGCACCGCCTTCACGTTCTCGCGCTCGCAGACCTGCGCGAATTGCGGTTTGGCGAATCCGGTGTTCATGAGCGCCAATCGGGCCCCGAGCTTGCCGAGCGCCACCATGGTGAGCAGCAGGCCGCGGTGATCGCGGGACAGCACACCGACCACGGTGCCCGGCTGCACGCCCAGCCGCTGCAATCCGCGCGCCACCGCGTTGGATTGCTCGTCCAGCTCCCGATAGGTGAGTTCGCCGCGTTCGTCGGCCACCGCGGGCCGGTCCGGCCACATGCGCGCCGCCCGGCGCACCGCGGTCGCCGGTGGCCCGAAGACCCTGCCCTCCAACGCCGTTCGCACCGTGTCGACCGGCCTGCGGGGATCGGTCAGCCCCAGTTCCCGCAGCCGTCGCAGTCCGCGCACCGCCTCCGCGGTGTGCGCCACGCGCTGCTGCGCCTTCTCCACTACCGAGGCCACGCCGACCACCTCCGAGTATCCGAGCCACCCGCCGCATGGACCCGACGGCGGGGTAGCGCCACCGTAACAGCGGTGTGTGAGCCGGGTTACAGAATTTCGGTCAGATGCGACATTGCTCCCGATTCGAAAGATTCCCAGGCCCTGTTAACCTCGGCGTCGCTCGTCTGTCATCCGGATCGTCCAGGCTGCGAGCTTCCAACCCCCGAAGTGATGAGGAACGTCCCCATGGAACTGCTTGCCGTGCTCGCCAACATCGTCGCCGCCATGAGCAGCGGAAGCGCCGCTCTCGCCGCGTAAGTAGGCAGACACTCGCGACAGCCCGCCGAGGGGGTTCGGCGGGCTGTCCGCGTTTCCGGGTCAGTTCTCGTCGAAGTCGGTGGCCAGACCCAGGTGGGCGGTGGCGTCGAGTTCGGCGGCCACGGTCGCCAGCTTGCCTCGAATGGCCTCGACCGCGTCCGCGCCCAGGGCCAACCGCAGCGGCGGATTCGGCTGGCCGACCACGGCCAGCACCGCGGCCGCGGCCTTGTCGGGGTCGCCGTTCTGCTGCTGGTCGGAGGCGGGCAGGCCGTCGCGCATCGCGCCGACCGTGTCGACGTAGTCGGGGATGGACGAGCCGATCGTCAGGGCGGCCGGCTTGGCGAAACCGGTACGGAACGCACCGGGTTCGACGATCAGCACCTGGATGCCCAGCGGATTCACCTCGCCCGCAAGGGCTTCGCTGGCCAGCTCCAACGCGCCCTTGGCCGCACTGTAGGCCCCGACGCCCGCGAACGACATGAACCCGCCCATGCTGGTCAGCTGGATGATGGTGCCGCCGCGGCGCTCCCGCATCTGGGGCAGGACCAGCCGGGTCAGGCGCAACGGCCCGAAGAACATGACCTCCATGGCGTCGCGCAGGTCGGCCTCGGTGGTCTCCTCGATCGCGCCGACAATGCCGTAGCCCGCATTGTTGACCAGGACGTCGATGCGTCCGGCCTCCTTCACCGCCCGCTCCGCCGCGGCCGGGTCCCGCACATCCAGGGCCACGACCTGAACTCGATCCGGGTGCGCGGCAACCACGTCGGCCATGCTCTCGGGCCGTCGCACGGCGGCGATCACCTCGTCGCCCGCGGCCAGCACGGCCTTGGCGAAGGCCGCCCCGAACCCACTGTTGGCCCCGGTGATCAGCCAACGACGGGTGTTCTCTGCACTCATGGTCGATCCTCCGTTCTGGACCGGACTCGCTACGGCCCGGTCGAGTGTCCATGGCCAGCATGCCCACAGACCCGATCGTTTGCCTACCGTGGCCGAAAGAGATTGCCGTAGATCATGATTGGGTTGCATCGCAGCTAGGAGAGCCTTCGGTATGACTCGGTCATACTTTGAGCTATCATGGTCGCATGGCAAAGATCACGATCAGCATCCCCGACGAGATCGCCGAGAAGGCCAACCGTGCCGTTGCCGCAGGTCTGGCGGGTTCTGTGTCCGCCTACTTCGCCGCGCTCGCGCAGCGTGAACCGGACTGGGCGGCCGCTGAGCAGATTTTGGCCGAGCTATCCGCGCAGGCGGGAGTGTCCGAGGCGGATCTCGCCGACGCCGATGCGGCGCTGGATGCCGCCGAACGTGCGGTTGCCGAAGATTCCTGCGGGGGTGCTGCGTGATCGTGCTCGACTCCGGCGGGCTGATCGGCCTCGAGAAGGACAATGCCAGAGCCGTTGCGATCGTTCGGCAAGCGCTGGCCCGAAAGCTCGAAGTCGTCATTCCCGCAACCGTATTGGCGCAGTGTTGGCGCAACAGCCCGCGCCAGCACGCGGTGTCGCGATTGTTGAAGGCGGACGCGGTGCGGGTCGCCGACCTGACCCAGGCGCAGGCGCTGGCGATTGGATCGTTGTTGGCCGTCTCTGGCACGGCCGATGTGGTCGACGCGCACGTTGTCGTTCTCGCCCGTTCGCTGCATGCGACTTTGGTGGTCACCTCCGACCCCGATGATCTGACCGCGCTGGATTCGCACCTCAGGCTTCACGTGGTCTGACCGGGTCCCGCGCGAGAAGGCGCGGCATCCGGTGTGGCATCGAACCGGCCGATCCCGACATCTGCCCCGCCCGTCGGCCGCAGAATCGAATGATGAGTGATCTCTTCGATTTCTCCGGGCGTACCGTGTTCGTGGCCGGGGGTACCAGTGGCATCAATCTCGTTGTGGCGCAGGCGTTCGCGCGGGCGGGGGCGTCGGTGGCGGTGTTGTCGCGGACGCCGGACAAGGTGCGGGCGGCCGTGGACTCGCTGGGGGAGTGCGGGGTGACCGCCTTGGGTTTCGCCGCCGACGTGCGCGATTACGACGCGGTCGCGCAGGGGATCGCCGCCACCTGTCAGGAGTTGGGTGAGCTCGATGTGCTGGTGTCCGGTGCGGCCGGGAACTTCCCCGCCGCAGCGGAATCCATGTCGTCGCGTGCGTTCGCGGCGGTGGTGGATATCGATCTGAAGGGGACCTTCAATGTCCTACGCGCGGCACGCGAGCACCTACGCACGCCGGGCGCGTCGGTCATCACTATCTCCGCACCGCAGGCGAGCATTCCCATGAGCCTGCAGGCGCACGCCTGTTCGGCGAAGGCGGGGGTGGACATGCTCACCAAGGTCGCGGCGCTGGAGTGGGCACCGGATGGTATTCGCGTCAACGCCGTCGTGCCCGGGCCGATCGAGGACACCGAGGGCATGTCCCGCCTGGCTCCCACGCCCGAATTGGCCGAGTTGGTCGCCAAATCCGTGCCGTTGGGCCGCTACGGCACGGCCCAGGAGATCGCCGACTGCTGCTTGTGGCTGGCCTCGGCGCAGGCGTCCTATGTCAATGGCGCGATCATCCCCGTCGATGGCGGGTGGTCCCTCGGCGGTGCGTCCGAGGTCTTCACCGCCATGCGAAACCTGCTGGTGGAGTAGGGATTCAGTGCCCGCCGGAGGCAATCTTCTTGGGGTCGATGAACGATTGCAGCGGTGACAGGTGCGTGTAGGTGTCGAGCAAGGCCCGCCCCAAGGTCGCGTGCGCCTCGACAATGGGATTCGTGGCCCCGTAATTGTCGGCGTCCGGCGCTTGATCGGCGAAGAACGAGTACACCACCAGCGGCGCACCCGCCTCGTCGAACATGATCCCCGTATCGTGCCGCTTGTCCTCGGACGCACCGTGTTTCGTGGCGAACCGGGCCCGCTCGTCCGACGACATGTTCCGCCGCACCCCGTCGGTGTATCCGACCGCCGACCACGTCATGATCCGCAGCACATCCTGCGTCGACTGTTTCGACAGCAGTGAGCCCGAGGCCAATCGGTACAGCAGATCATTGTTCTCCCGGGGCGTCGTATACCCCAGGTAGAACCGGCTGTCCCCGGCGATCGGCACCACTCGAGTCTGCTTGAACCCCAACCGATCCAGTGTGTCGTTGATCTGTTCCCCCGACACGAACCGCGACATCAACCGCACCGCGGTGTTGTCCGACACCTGCAACATGGTGGTCAGCAGATTCGCCACCGTCAGCTGGTCCCCGAACGCCGCCTGATTCAAATACAGCCCACTGCCCTCGGCCACCATATCGGCATCCAACGTGGTGGTATCCGACATCCGTAGTCGCCCGGCATCGACCTCGCTCATCACCGCCGTCATCACCGCCAGCTTCTGCACACTGGCCCCCTCGATGACGAAGTCGGCATCCTCCTCCACCACCGGCACCGGCTTCCCCGACCCCAGATCACTCACCAGCGAATGCCACCGCCCGCCAGCCAACTTCGTCCGAGCCCGATACTGCACATCGAACGCCGGTCCCACCACGGGCACCCCCGCCCGCGCCACCCCGCCCGCGCGCAGCATCCCCCCTGCCGCGATAACACTGCCCCCCAATAGCATCCGTCTACTGAATCCACGCACCGCCGAAACCTATCCGCGTATCTCGCATTTCAGCAACAAGATCCAGAAAACTCCCAGCTCGGGTGGTCAGCGCGCGGGCATCGCCTGCGGAATCCGCCAGGCTTTCGCCAATCGGGACGGTTGGAGTTGGTCTCCGCCGCCGAAGAATTCACAGAACTTCATGATCAGCGGATCCCAGCCCAGAGAATCGACGTGGTCCGTACCTGCGACGATCAGCTCCTCCTCGACGTGCGCCCGCACCACCCGAACGGTATGCGCGGTAGCGTGATTGCCCTCGTCGAACGGCCGCGCGTCGATCAACTCGCACTCGAGTTGAATCGGACACTCCGCAACCCTGACCGCCCCAACAACATCGGACGGCACCGCCGTGAGGTCGGCCGCCCCGAACTTGTCCGGCTCGTACCGATACCCCTTCTCGATTCGGTGCGGGGTCATCTCCTGCGAACCGGTCAGCAATGCCAGTCGATCAACGGCCCCCACCAGGGCCGAAGACGGCAAATTCAGCACACATTCACGCTCGCGCAGCAGGTTTCGCGTAGTTTGAGACGAGGTTCCCATGCCCAGCATGCATTGGTCGCCCAACCACCAAGCCGACGACATCGGGGCGAGATTCGCCGACCCGTCCGGATTGCGGGTGCTGATCAAAACAACCGGAGTCCCGAAGTAGAGAACCTTCAAATCAACAACTCGATGCATGCCCTCCACCCTCTAGCCCCCGGCGACCGGTTGCTGGCGGAAAACAGACACCGCGTCCGCCCGGGTGATCTACTTCGCCGCGATGAACCGCGCGCCCGGCCCAGGCGTGCGATGAACCTCCGAAGGGGCCAGATGCGTATGCCCCGCAGCACATTCCAAGACGACCCGGACCGGCTCCTCACATTCCGATCCGTCGCTGGACTCGTGCCGAATGATCACCGAAGGCCCCTCCGGATCGGCCAGATACTTGTCCCCCCACTCCAGTAGAGCGACCAGAGTGGGCCGCAAATCAATCCCTCGCTCGGTCAGCCGATACTCGTACCGCTGCCGCGCCCCCGGCTCCTGATACGGAATCCGCCGCAGCACACCGGCTTCCACCAAACTCTCGAGCCGACTGGAAAGCAGATTGCTCGCAATCCCAAGCCGATCCCGAAACTCAGCAAACCTCCTGGCCCCATCGAACGCCTCCCGCACGATCAACAACGACCACCGTTCCCCCACCACCGACAGCGCCCGCGCCACCGAACAGTTCACCGGATCAATCCGCCGCTCAACCTCCACGCCCCAACCCTACCCACCTAGGTTGACATCCTCCACCCAGCCCCCGTAGCGTCGATCCCACCTAAGTTTAAAAACTAAATCTAGGAGGCCAGCCCCATGCCCATGCTGGACGTCTACATCCCCGAAGGCATCTTCCCTGCCGCCCGCGAAGCCGCCCTAATCAACCAAATCACCGAAATCCTCATCCGCCACGAAGGTTTCGACCCAACAGACCCCACAACCCGCTCCGTTTCGTGGGCCTTCCTCCACCGCCCCGCCACCGTCTACATAGGCGGCGTCCCCGCCTCCGCCCCGTATTACAAAGTGGTCCCCTCCATCCCAGAAGGCCAACTCGACGCCAAAGCCCGCGAAGGCGTCATCCGCGAAGTCACCGAAGCGATCCTCGCCGCCGAATCCGGCGCCTGGCCCCAAGACCCCAACCGAATCTGGGTCTTCCCCACCGAAATCCCCGAAGGCCACTGGGGCAGCAACGGCACCATCACCCCCCCTCCACGAGATCCTCACCCGCCTCGGCGGCCACACCCCCGCCAAGGCCGCCGCCCTGGCAGCCCAACGCCTATCCGCCAGCCGCGCCGAACGCTTCCCCTCCTGACACCAGTCCGACACCCGGTGCACCGGACCGTCCAGATAAACAAAACCCGGCGCGAACCCAATTGCGGTTCGCGCCGGCCCATGCTGCAGCACTTACTACTTCAGCTTGTCACTCGACAGCCCCAGCGCCCGGCGAGCCACGATGAGCTGCTGGATCTGCTGGTTGCCTTCGAAGATGTCGAGCATCTCGCGGCCAATTCTGTTGATCTCCATCGATGTTCGTGATCGACGCGTGCTGAGCTGGGTGAGGATCTCTCGACATCTACCCGGTTCTGCCGTGTTTCAGGACTCCCACGGCCTGCGGACGGCCTGGTTCATTCGCTGCCTTGCTGCTGCCCCTACTGCGGGACTGATGGCTTGTGCTCGGCGTAATGCCAGCGGTCGCGGGCGAACACGGCGATGGTCTCCGTGTTGACGTCCTGGACATGGAGGATACCGTCAATGATCTTGACGGATTCTCCATCCTTGAAGTAGAAGTCTCGGCTAGTCCCCGAGCCTCCAAGCAGGGTGGTGACGGAGTATGCCATGCAATGTAATCGTCACTGAAGGCTTGCTGTTACGGCAGATAGGGGCTGCTCTGCCATGGATGGGGTACTTCCGGCGGAGGTCTGCCCCACGCAGGAACCCGAGCTGTCGACAATTCCTGCCTTAACCCTGGGGCTTTGATTCCTGCGTGGGTCGTCGGTATCCGACCATCCCCGAGCGCTCAGGGACGTCACATAGTTTGCCCGAAGTGTGCCTACGTCCGGCGTATCTCGTGCATTTCACAATTGCGTGGCGTGCCTGTCTGGGCCGTCTGCTTTGGATCTTCGCGCCTAGCTACCGAAGTGGTTGCGCGGATGGCTGTTCGAGGAGCCCTTGAACTTGGATAGGCAATGTCGATAACTGTGAACGACCACAGGTGGCCGAAGGCGCGGAGGGTGCGATTTGGGGCGACGGCCAGTTAGTGAGGTTCGGGGTCGATGTGGGGGTCGGGGTTGTTGAGTGCCCAGGCGATGCGTTTGCGTTGGCTTGGGTCCATGGTGAGGGTTGGAATCTGGTCGAGGGGGACCCATTTGACGGATGTGCTTTCGCTGCTGGCTGTTGGCTCGCCGTCGATGGGCTCGGCGCGATAGATGATTGAGAATTCCTGCCGCACTTCGTCGTTGCTTGTGTAGTGGATGACGTGTGTTGGGTCGGTGAAGATTCCGACGAGGCCGGTCAGTCGGATATTGACTCCGGTTTCCTCGGCGGTCTCGCGGATTGCCGTGCGGCTGAGGGATTCTCCGGGATCATGTGCGCCTCCGGGCATCGACCAGTTGCCGTTGTCGGAGCGGCGGATCAGGAGTACTTCGTTGCCGCGGCGGACGAAAGCTCCGGCGCTCGGGCGGACACTATTGGCGGTGGGTGCGTTCGGATCCTGGTGGTAATCGATACGGCGGCCCATGGGTGCAGGGTACTGGGCCTGACGGGGGCGTAGCCCCGAACGCGAGAGGCTGGTTCGCATTTCTACGCGGGGAGTAGGCGGCGGGTGAATCCGGCGTCCACGAGGCGCGAGTATGCGTTCCGTACGGCCTCGGGCACGTCTTGCTCGATGGCCCAGCCTTTCGCGGGATAGACCCAGATCCGCTGAGTATCGCCGACGAGCATGTTGATCACGCGTTCGGCGTCGCCAATGCTCGCGACATAATCGTCCAGGGCAAGGGGGAGGGATCCGCAGATTACCTCCACCTCGGGCCAGCGTTTGCGGCAGATGGCGTAGCTGCGGCGCTGCTGGTATGGGCGGGAGATCAGCATTACCGACTTGATCGAATCGAGGTAGCCACGCTCTTTCAACAAGGCGCGGGTGAAGTCGATGTTTTCGCCGGTGTTGGTGGCGTTGGGTTCCACCAGGATCGCGTCGGCGGGCACGCCGAGGTCGATAGCTCGCTCGCGGAAATGTACTGCCTCGCCGCGCGGGAAGCGGTCCACCGTGGTTGGTGCGTTTGCGCCGGTGAACACGATCAGCGGGAAGGTGCCCGCGCGATAGAGGTCTGCTGTGTAAGTGGCGACTCCGAAGTCGTGGCCGCCGAGGCCGATGCCGACATCGACGGGGTGCGGCTCGTGGTGCAGTTGGTTGTAGTTCCAGAGGATCTCGACATCGGAGCGGTGTTGCGGGGGCAGGGTCGTTGTCGGCATTCGGTTCTCCAGCGGGCAGTTCGAGGGTCTGGGTCTCCTCCGGAGTCGGCGTGCGCGCGAAGACCGTTTCCGACATGTGTAAACGAGAAACCGGTGCGAACCAGGGAGGCTCGCACCGGTTTTACGTTGTGCCAGAAACTACTTCAGCTTGTCGCTCGACAGGCCGAGGACGCGGCGGGCGACGATGAGTTGCTGGATCTGTTGGGTGCCTTCGAAGATATCCAGGATCTTCGAGTCGCGGCCCCACTTTTCCAGGAGGGTGCGCTGGGAGTAGCCCGTTGCGCCGGCGAGTTCGACGGCCTTGAGGGTGACGTCGGTGCCCATGCGGCCGGCCTTGGCCTTGGACATGGAGGCTTCCAAGGAGTTGGGCTTCTTGTTGTCGGCCATCCAGGCGGCGCGGAGGGACAACAGGTAGGCGGATTCCCAGTCTGCTTCCAGGCGGAGGAATTCGGCTGCGGCGGCGTGTTGGTTGTTGGCGGGCTTGTCGTAGGAGATTTCGATGCCGGCGTCGGTGAGGACCTTGCGGAGCTCCTCGAGGGCGGCGCGGCCGACGCCTACGGCCATGCCGGCGACGAGGGGGCGGGTGTTGTCGAACGTCTGCATGACGCCCGCGAAGCCCTTCTCCACGTTGACTTCCGGGGAACCCAGGATGTTGTCCTTGGGGATGCGGCAGTCCTCGAAGCGGATCTCGGCGGTGTCGGAGGCCTTGATGCCGAGCTTGTGCTCGAGGCGGGACACGGTCAGGCCCTTGGCATCCCGGGGGACCACGAAGGACTTGATGGCGGCACGGCCCTTCGAACGATCCACCGAGGCCCACACCACGATGTGGGTGGCGCGGGAACCCGCGGTCACGAAGATCTTGGTGCCGTTGAGAACCCACTCGTCACCGTCGAGGGTGGCGGTGGCGGTGACCGCCGCGGAGTCGGAGCCGAAGGACGGCTCGGTGATGGCCATGGCGGCCCACACCTTGCCGAAACGCTTCAACTGCTCGTCGGTGGCGACCGCGGCGATGGCCGCATTGCCCAGACCCTGGTAGGGGATCGACAGCATCAGGCCGACGTCGCCCCACGAGGTCTCGAGCGCGTTCATCAGCGCGGACATATTGCCGCCGTTGGTGTTACCCAGCAGCTCGGTGGCGTGCGCGTCCTTCTCGCCGTCGGCCGAGCGGCCGCCGGTGGCACCGGAGATCTGCTCGGTGCCCGAGTCGGACAGGCCCTCGACCATGGCGGCCATGGTGTCCAGCTCGACCGGGTACTCGTGCTCGGCGAGGTCGTACTTGCGCGAGACGGGACGGAAGATCTCCTGCGCGACCTGGTGGGCCTGGTTGGCGCTGGCCCGCAGCTTCTTGGGGAGTTCGAGATTGATCATGAGTGGTCTCTCCGTTGAGAAGTCGGGTCAGATGAGGACGATGCCTTCGGCAACACCGACACCGCGTAGATCGCGGTACCAGCGCTCGACCGGGTGCTCCTTGGTGAAGCCGTGGCCACCCAGCAGCTGCACGCCGTCGAGGCCGATCTGCATGCCCTTGTCGGTGGCCAGCTTCTTGGCCAGCGCGGCCTCGCGAGCGAACGACAGTCCCTGCTCCGCGCGTGACGCACCCCGCAGAGTCACGAGACGAAGACCGTCCAGTTCGATCGCCATGTTCGCGACCATGAACGCGACCGCCTGCCGGTGCGCGATCGGCTCACCGAACGCCTCGCGCTCCTTCACATACGGAATCACGTAGTCCAGCACGGCCTGACCGGTGCCGATGGCCAGCGAGGCCCAGCCCAGCCGGGCCAGCCGCACCGCGTCGGCGTACTCCTCGGCGCGTGCGGCGCCCTCGGAATCACCCAGCAGCGCGTTGGTCGGAACCGCGACATTGTTGAGCAGCAGGCGACCCAGGCCCGCGGCCCGCATACCCATGCTCGGATCCGCCTCGACCACAACGCCTTCGGTGTTCGACTCGACGATGAAGAAGGTCGGTCGGCCATCCAGCTCGGCGGCCACGATGAACAGCTCGGCGTCACCGGCGGCCGGAACCAGGGTCTTCACGCCATTGAGGCGGTACCCGCTGGGCGCGCGAGTCGCCTTGGTCCGCAACGCGAACGGATCGAACAGCGCCTGCGGCTCGGAGATGACGACCGACGCCTGCGGCACGTTCTCACCCGTGAAGGCGCCCAGGTAGGTCTTCTGCTGCGCGTCGGTGCCCCACTGCGACAGGGCGACCGCGACACCGCTGGGCGCCAGGATCGGCAGCGCCAGGCCCATGTCACCGTGCGAGAGCGCCTCGGCCACCAGCGAATTGGTGACCGCGCCGCGCTCGGACGCCGCGCCCTCGAGCTCCTCGGGCACATTGATCAGCGTGATGCCGAGCTCGGCGGCGCGCTCGAGCAGATCGCGCGGGGCCTTGGCGGCATTGTCGGCCTCGTACGCGGCCGGACGCAGGATCTCGGCGGCGAACTCGCGCACCGTCTCGACGATCATCTGCTGCTCGTCGGTCGGGGTGAGGTCGAAGTAGTCCTTCTTGCGAGACTCGTTGGCGGGCAGCCGCTTCGGCGCGCCGCCACCGGCGACCTTTTCGAAAACGCGAGTCGCTGCACCGAGCGTGCGGAAACCGGTCTTGGTGCCCTCGTAGGTGAGGCGCTCGATCGGCTTGCGCAGCTTGTACTTCTCGGCGAGTTCCGACCCCGTGATGGTCGTCATGACCCGCATCGCCGCGCCCATCCAGTCGCGTTTGACCGGGTTCAGGCCAACAGCGGAGGTGTCCCGCTTCGTTGCGGTGTCTCGAGTGCTCATAATCACCAGTTTTCTATCGAGGAGGTGGGTGATCCTGCCCAGCAATCTTACTCCTGAGTAAGACTATCTTACTTCAGAGTAAGAAGTGTCGTCGAGGGTTGTCGAATCGGCAGGTCAGCGCGGTGGTTCGAACTTACCGACCGGTACCCTCCAGTTCTAGTGAAACAAACCTGCTTCAGAAGAAGCCGGGCTGGGCTAGGGTGTCGGCGCATAACTCGCTCCTGATGGAGGTTCGTACATATGAAGATTGCGCTCGGAACCGCGGGCCTGATTGCCGCCGGTCTCTTCCTCGCCGCCCCGAATGCCAGCGCCGACGCGCTGCAGCTGCAGCCGATCGACGTGGGCATCACCGGATCCGGCATCGGCGCCGGCTCGGCCGCGGGCGGCTGCATCAGCGGCGTCGGCACCGAACTCGGCCTGGGCTCGGTGGGCGTCGGCTCGTCCACCGGCGGTCCGTTCCTGGACCTCGGCTCGGTCTGCGTCCCGCTCGGCTGACAGGCCAAGCCCGGCGGCGGGACCGCAGCCCGCGCCGGGTACCCGCTGAACCGGTGGCCCGGCCGCCCCGGAGATGCGACGATGCGGGGAATGGAACAGCGGCCGGTCAACGCTCCCCGGTGGCAACCTGCCACGGGCGGCGAAATCTACTGGATAGCGGCGATTTTCGCGGCTGCGCTCACCGCCGTATCCGGCCGGTACGGCTACCACCGCGACGAACTGTACTTCCTGGCCGCAGGACACCGACTGGACTGGGGATACCCCGATCAGCCGCCGCTGGTGCCGCTGCTGGCCCGCGCGATGTCGGCGATCGACCCGAATTCCGTCATGCTGCTGCGTCTTCCGGCGACCCTGGCCGCGACCATCGTGGTGGTCTGCGGCGGTCTCTACGCCCGTGAACTCGGTGGCGGGCGGGTGGCCCGAGCGGTCGCGGCCGGATCGGTCGCCTCGGCGGCGCTCTTGTCGGGAGCCGGTCACACCCTGAGCACCGCGGACCTCGACCTGGCCATCTGGTCGATGATCGTCCTGGTCGTGCTGCGTTTGCTCCGAACATCTTTCGAGCCACGCTGGTGGCTCGCCGTCGGCGTACTGGCCGGAATCGGAGTCCAGAACAAGGCGCTGATCGTGGTACCGCTTGCCGTGCTGGCGCTCTCGCTGCTGGCCGTCGGGCCGCGAGAAATCTTCGCCACCAAGTATTTCCCGGCCGCCCTCGTCATCGCGGCGCTGATCAGTGCTCCCTATCTGCTGTGGCAGGCGCGCAATGGCTGGCCGCAGTGGGCGTTGAGCCGGGCGATCGCCGGTGGGTCGTCGGGGAGCTCGAATACCCGAATCCAGTTCGTAGTCCTGCAATTCGGCCTGATCGGGGTGTTTCTGGTCCCGCTGTGGATCTTCGGCCTGTGGTGGCTGTGGCAGCGCTATCGGGCGTTCGCGCTCACCTACGTGGTCCTGTTCGTCGCCTACCTGATCATGGTCGGCAAGGCCTACTACCTGGGCGAAATGTACCCCCTCCTGCTCGCCGCCGGTGCCGTCGGAGCCGAGCCGTGGTTGCTGGCCCGCCGAATACGCCTGGGGACACTGGCTTTCGCCATCGCCTTGAACGCAATCTTCTCGGCGGTCGTCTTCCTACCGACCCTGCCCATGTCCGTCCTGCGCAACCCGTCACCGATCCTCGCCATCAACAAGGAGGCCGGGGAGACGGTCGGCTGGCCGCACTTCGTAGCCCAAATCGCCGACGTCCGTGCCCATTCCGCCCCCGACGCGGACATCCTCACCGCCAACTACGGCGAGGCCGCCGCCATCGAGCACTACGGAGCGCAATACCACCTGCCGACACCGCACAGCGTGCACAACGCCTACTGGTGGTGGGGTCCACCAGCCGACACGCACGAGGCACTCATCGTCGGAATCACCGCCGACCAGGTCGCCCGCTTCTGCGCCGACCCGCAACCGTTGGCCCGCATCGACAATGGCCTGAACATCCACAACAACGAGCAGGGCCGCGCCCTCACGCTCTGCCGTACCCCCCGTCACCCCTGGCCCGAAATGTGGTCGGCCATGCGGCGACTCGGCTGAGTCAGGCCTGCAGCGCGGCGAGCACCTGGTCCTGCAGATGCCCGTTGGTGGCGACCGCGCTGCCCCCGTGGGGACCCGGCTTGCCATCGAGCGCGGTGAAGGTGCCGCCCGCCTCGCGAATCAGAATGTCGAGCGCTGCCATGTCCCACAGGGACAGTTCGGGTTCGGTGCAGATATCGACCGCACCCTCGGCCAGCAGTGTGTAGCCGAAGAAGTCGCCGTAGCCGCGAACCCGCCAGACCTCGTCGGTCAGCGCGATGAGTTTGGCGCGCCGGCCGATGGCACGCCAGCCGGACAGGCTCGAGATGGCGAGACTGGACGCACCGAGCTCGGCCACCGCGGAGACGGAAATGGCCCGCGGCTCGCCCTGCTCGAAACTGCTCCACGCCCCCGCCCCGGAGGCCGCCCACCAGCGCCGGGCCAGCGCGGGCGCGCTGACCACGCCCACCACCGGCACCCCGTCCTCGAGCAGCGAGATGAGCGAGGCCCACACCGGCACCCCGCGCACGAAGTTCTTGGTCCCGTCGATCGGATCGATGACCCACTGCCGCCCGCTGAATTCGACGTCGCCGCCGAACTCCTCGCCGAGCACCAGGTCGCTCGACCGTTCGGCCCCGAGAATCTCGCGGACCTTCCGCTCGACCGCCAGATCGGCGTCCGAGACCGGCGTCAGATCCGGCTTGGAATCGATCTTCAGGTCGAGCGCTCCGAACCGCTCACGGGTAATGACGTCGGCCGCGTCGGCCAGCTGCAGCGCGAGTTCCAGGTCAGCGGAGTATCGGGTCACGCCCCAGCACGTTAGTCCAGTCCAGTTAACGATGGGTGTCCTCCCGGCACAACATCGAACTAGGCGGAAACGGACACCCCGCGGGCGGCGGTGAGAGCGGTTGCCCACCAGTGGAGTTGGTCCAACATCACGGCCGCGGCGCGGTCGAACTCGGTGGGATCGAGCAGCTGGCCGTCCGGGCCGAAGTGCAGGAAGTAGCGGGGGAACGAGACGTAATCCTTCACCGTGTGCGCGTTCAGTTCGTTGAACACCGCGCGCAGGCCTTCGATGGCCAGTAGACCGCCGGACTTGCCGCTGTACCCGACGAAACCGATGGTCTTGCGATCCCACTGGGTGTAGTGCCAGTCGATCGCGGTCTTCAACGACGCCGGGAAGCTGCGGTTTATGTCCGGCGTCACCACGACCATGGCGTCGGCGGCGGCCAGTCGCTCCGACAACTCCGCGGTATTGCCGGGCCGCACCGGATTCGGCTCCATCAGCGGCGACACCGCGGGGAGCGCGTGCGGCAGCGGGTAATCCGCCAGGTCGATCACATCCACCTCGAACGCCCCGTGGGCGCGGGCCTGCTCGGCGAACCAGTTCGCCACCACCGGTCCGAAGCGTCCCTCCCGGACGCTGCCGATGATCACCGCGAGGCGCAGAGTGCTGCTCATTGTGGGTCTCCTTCGAGATTCGCCGCGACCGGTCGGCCGCTCGAGATCAACTCTGCGATCCGGCGAAACCGCGAGGGAGACCACGCTGAGAGTGGTAGTGCCAGGGACACCATAAGAATCGCGCCCGTTGCTAGCGTCGAATACGTGAGCGAGAACGAGCTGGGACTGTTCCTGCGACTGCGCCGCGAGGCGATCACACCCGCCGAGGTGGGCCTGCCCACCGGTGCCCGCCGCCGCACCCCCGGCCTGCGTCGCGCCGAATTGGCCACGCTCGCCGGGGTTTCCGTCGAATACCTGACCCGCCTCGAGCAGGGACGCGACCGGCATCCCTCCGCGCCGGTCCTGATCGCGCTCGCCGACGCGCTGCGTTTGACCCCGGCCCAGCGGGTGCATCTGCTCAATTTCGCCAAGGCCGGGGACCCGAACTACAACTGCCGCGGCGGTTCCGGACCCAACCGCCGCATTCGCCCGGCCGTGCGCGCCATGCTCGACCAGCTCGAACCCGCACCCGCCGCGCTCATGAACCGCCTCAGCGAAATCCTCGCGGTGACCGACGGCTACCGCGCCCTCTTCGGCCCGATCGGCCTGCTCGACGACGGACTGCCCGGCAGCTACGCCCGCTACGTGCTGACCGATCCGCGCGCCCGCATCGCCTACCCCGACTGGGACCACAAGGCCGACAAGGTCGTCGCCACCCTCAAACAGGGCCCCGGCCGCGCCGACCCCCACGTCAACGCCCTGTTCGAGGAGCTGACCGCGACCGTCGGCCCCGAATTCACCCGCCGCATGGACACCATCCCCGGCCTCCCCGACACCAATGGCGTCGGCCGCCTCACCCACCCCGAGGCCGGACCGCTGCGCCTGGCCTACGAAACCCTCACCCTCTCGGCCGACGACGACCAATTCCTCATGGTCTACCTCCCGGCCGACGACGCCACCGCCCAAGCCTTGGACCGCCTGGTCGGCCGCCGCCCGGGCGGCCTGCGCGCCGTCGCCGGTTGAGCGCGAACGCGGCTCGACCGCCGAAGTTTCAGCGTTATGTCCCGGGGCGGTAGATTTGAACACCGTGCATCCTGACGTTTCCGCTGACTTGGCCGAACTCGACACGACTCTGAAGACCATCGAGTCTGTGCTCGACATCGACGAGCTGGCGCGCCGCATCGACGAGCTGGAACAGCAGGCGGCGGACCCGGAGCTGTGGAACAACCAGGAACACGCCCAGGCCGTGACCAGCGAGTTGTCCCACGCGCAGAGCGAATTGCGCCGCGTGCGCGATCTGCGTCAGCGCCTCGAGGACCTGCCGGTGCTCTACGAATTGGCCGAGGCAGAGGAGGGTGCGGATCAGGCCGCCGCCCTCGCCGACGCCGATGCCGAGCGGGCCAGTCTGCACGCCGATGTCGAGGCCATGGAGGTCCGCACCCTGCTGTCGGGCGAGTACGACAAGCGTGAGGCGCTGGTCAATATTCGCTCCGGCGCGGGTGGCGTGGACGCCGCGGACTGGGCGCAGATGCTCATGCGCATGTACATCCGCTGGGCCGAGTCGCACAAGTACCCGGTCGAGATCTACGACACCTCCTACGCGGAAGAGGCGGGCATCAAGTCGGCCACCTTCACGGTGAAGACGCCCTACGCCTACGGCACGCTGTCGGTCGAAATGGGTACGCACCGACTGGTCCGTATCAGCCCGTTCGACAACCAGGGCCGCCGCCAGACCTCCTTCGCCGAGGTCGAGGTGCTGCCGGTGGTCGAGACCACCGACCACATCGAGATTCCGGAGAACGAGGTCCGTGTCGACGTCTACCGGTCCTCGGGCCCCGGCGGCCAGTCGGTCAACACCACCGACTCCGCGGTCCGCCTGACCCACATTCCGACCGGTATCGTCGTCACCTGCCAGAACGAGAAATCCCAGCTGCAGAACAAGATTTCGGCCATGCGCGTGCTGCAGGCCAAGCTGCTGGAACGCAAGCGACAGGAAGAGCGCGCCCAAATGGACGCGCTCAAGACCAATGAGGGCGCGTCCTGGGGCAACCAGATGCGCTCCTACGTATTGCACCCGTACCAGATGGTGAAGGATCTGCGCACCGGCTACGAGGTCAACAATCCCTCGGCCGTGCTCGACGGCGACATCGACGCCTTCATCGAGTCCGGCATCCGCTGGCGCATGCGGGAGCAGTCCACGACCCAGGGGTAGACGCATGCATTCGATTCTCGCCGCGGGCACCGGAGCCGATTTCGGGAACTGGCTACGATCCAGCGGTCTCGAGATCGTGCTGCTGGTGGTCGGCGCCATGCTGTTCAGTCGCGGCGCCACCTACGTCCGCGACCGCATCACCCGCAAGATCGACTCCGGCTTCCGCAGCAGCGATTCGCTGGTGCGTTCCGAGGCGGCCAAACACCGACATGCGTTGGCGCAGGTCATCACCTGGGTGCTGCTGTCGGTCGTGTACTTCCTGGTCTCGCTGGAAGTGTTGCGCCGCTTGGGTTTCGAGCTCGGCGGTCTGGTGGCTCCGGCCGCTGTCCTCGGTGCCGCACTGGGTTTCGGCGCACAGCGCATCGTGCAGGACCTGCTCGCGGGATTCTTCCTGATTACCGAAAGACAGTACGGCTTCGGCGATGTCGTGCGGATCGCAGTCACTGGAAACTCGACCGAGGCCGAGGGTACGGTCGAGGACGTCACGTTGCGCATCACGACTCTGCGTAGCGCCGACGGTGAAGTGATAATCGTCCCGAACGGTCAGATCGTGAAAGTGACCAATCTGTCGAAGGATTGGGCGCGCGCCGCCATCGACGTGCCCGTCCCCGCCACCGCCGACATCAACAAGGTCAACGAGATCCTGCACGACGTGGGCGCCAAGGCCTTCGCCGATCGCAAGCTGAAGGCCCTGCTGTTGGACGAGCCCAGCGTGATGGGTGTCGAAGATCTCACCGTCAACCAGATGAACATCAAGATGGTGGCAAGGACGCTACCGGGCAAACAGTTCGAAGTCGGGCGAGAGCTGCGGGTGCGAGTGGCCGCGGCCCTACGCCGGGAGGGTCTCAGTGACGGAGCTAGTTAAGAGAGCACGGAAGTCCACGGCGTTGAGAATACGGAAGTCCACGGCGATCCTGATGGCCGTGTGGGTGGGAACGTTCGTTCTGTACATCTTCGTCAAGCCCACAGAACACGAGCCCAAGACCACCCCTCCGATCGTGAACACCATGCTCAGCAACTATCTGCCAAACACTTCCGAGCCGACCAAGCATTGAGTTGACCTCCGCGCGGTGTAGTCAGCCATGCGGCCGCGCTGGCTACACTGGCTCCCCGTGATAACCCTGCGCAACGTCACCAAGTCGTATCAGACCTCGACGCGGCCGGCGCTGGACAATGTCTCCGTTGATATCGGAAAAGGCGAGTTCGTCTTCGTTATCGGCCCCTCGGGGTCCGGAAAGTCCACGTTCATGCGGCTGCTGCTCAAGGACGAGAAGCCGACCACGGGTGAGGTGTGGGTCGCCGACTTCCGGGTCGACAAGCTGCCCGGGCGCAGGGTGCCCAAGCTGCGCCAGCGCATCGGCTGTGTGTTCCAGGACTTCCGGCTGCTGCAGCAGAAGACCGTCGAGCAGAATGTGGCGTTCGCGTTGGAAGTGATTGGCAAATCACGAGCATTCATCAATCGCTCGGTGCCCGAGGCGCTCGACATGGTCGGGCTCGCGGGCAAGGCCGACCGACTGCCCGGCGAACTCTCCGGCGGTGAACAGCAGCGGGTGGCGCTCGCGCGCGCCTTCGTGAACCGGCCGCTGGTACTGCTGGCCGACGAACCGACCGGCAACCTCGACCCGGAGACCAGCGCGGACATCATGACCTTGCTCGAACGCATCAATCGCACCGGTACCACGGTGGTGATGGCCACCCACGACAACACCATCGTCGACGCCATGCGCCGGCGCGTGGTCGAACTCGACCGCGGGCGCATCGTGCGCGACGACGAGATGGGCGTCTACGGGGTGGGCCGGTAATGCGCGTCGGATTCCTGTTCAGCGAGGTCTTCACCGGCCTGCGGCGCAATGTCACCATGACCATCGCCATGATCCTGACCACCGCGGTGTCGCTGACCATGCTGGGCGGCGGTCTGCTCGCGGTGCGCATGGCCGACAAGATCCAGGACTACTACGTTCAGCGCGTCGAGATTCGGCTCTATCTCGACGATCAGGTGTCGAAGACCGATCCGGACTGCACCGGGCAGCCGTGCGCGGCTCTCATGTCGGATCTGAAGAAGCACGCGCATGTGGCGAGCGTGCAGTTCGTCAACAGCGCCGACGCGGTGAAGGAGGTCAAGGAGACCACCTTCAAGGATCAGCCGGGGCTCGCCGACGAGGTGAGCAAGGACGGGCTGCCTGCCTCGTTCCGGGTGAAGCTCGACGACGTCACCGAATACCGGTCCATCTATGACGATTTCTCCAAGCGGCCCGGGGTCATGACGGTGCTCAACGATATGGACATCGTGGACCGGCTGGTCAGCTTCTTCGTCGGATTGCGCAATGCCGCATTCGGTTTGGCGGCGCTGCAGGCGCTCGCCGCCTTGCTGCTGATCGCGAACATGGTTCAGGTGGCGGCGTTGGCGCGCAAGACCGAGGTCGGCATCATGCGACTGGTCGGCGCCACGCGGTGGTACACGCAGCTGCCCTTCCTGTTGGAAGCGGTGCTGGCCGCCTTGGTCGGCTCGGTGTTGGCCATCGCCGGATTGTTCGTCGCGCAACCGCTGGTGATCAACCGGGCGCTCGGCTCGCTGTTCAATGACCAGGTGCTGCCACGCATTACGAGCGATGACATTGCGGCCGTTGCGATGATCGTCACACCGATCGGTGTCGGATTCGCCGCGCTGACGGCATACGCCGCGTTGCGCTACTACGTCCGCGAGTGAGGGTGCGAAGTTCGGCGATTACGCGCCAACGGGGTTCAGGCTGTCGGATGGTGTCCGTAGGATTGCGGCCGTGAGCGCGCCGGAGGTCGAAACCGTAGCTGTCGGAAACCTGGGTGACGCCGGAAATGATCCGGCACACCAGGTTTTGCGAAAGACCTTCGGGTACGACAGTTTTCGCGGGCCGCAGCGGGAGATCGTCGATCAGGTGATCTCCGGCGGCGACGCGCTGGTGCTGATGCCCACCGGTGGCGGCAAGTCGCTGTGCTATCAGATTCCGGCGCTGGTGCGGCCGGGCGTGGGCGTGGTGATCTCGCCGCTGATCGCCCTGATGCAGGATCAGGTGGACGCGCTCAATGCCGTCGGCGTGCGGGCGGGCTTCCTGAACTCGACACAGTTCCCGGACGAACGGCGCACGGTCGAGGCGCAATTCGTGGCGGGGGAGCTGGATGTGCTCTACCTCGCACCGGAGCGGCTGCGGCTGGATTCGACGGCGCAGTTGCTGGACCGCGGCAAGATCTCGGTCTTCGCCATCGACGAGGCGCACTGTGTGTCGCAGTGGGGCCACGACTTCCGGCCCGATTACCTGGGGCTGTCGATGCTGCACGAGCGTTGGCCGGATGTGCCGCGCATCGCATTGACCGCGACGGCGACCGAGGCGACCCGCAAGGAGATCGCCGAGCGGCTGGATCTCACCCGGGCCAAGCATTTCGTGGCCAGCTTCGATCGGCCGAACATCCAGTACCGGATCGAGGCCAAGAATCGGCCGGAGCACCAGCTGCTTTCGTTCATTCGGAACGAGCACGCCGGGGACGCGGGCATCGTGTACTGCCTGTCGCGCAACTCCGTCGAGAAGACGGCGGCGTTCCTGACCGCCAATGGTGTGGAAGCCGTGCCGTATCACGCGGGTCTGGACAATCGCACCCGCGCGACGAACCAGGCGCGCTTCCTGCGCGAGGACGGGCTGGTCGTGGTGGCCACCATCGCGTTCGGCATGGGCATCGACAAACCGGACGTGCGCTTCGTCGCGCATCTGGATCTGCCCAAATCGGTCGAGGGCTACTACCAGGAGACCGGTCGCGCGGGCCGCGACGGCCAGCCGTCCACCGCGTGGATGGTCTACGGCCTCAGTGACGTTGTGCAGCAACGGAAGATGATCGACTCCTCCGACGGTGATGCCATGCACCGCCGCCAGCTGCAACTGCACCTGGACGCCATGCTCGCGCTGTGCGAGACCGTCCAATGCCGCCGCGTCCAGCTGCTCGCCTACTTCGGTCAGCAGGGCGAGCGCTGCGGCAACTGCGACACCTGCCTGAACGCACCCGAGGCGTGGGACGGCACCGTGCCCGCCCAGAAGGTGCTCTCCACCGTGCTGCGCCTGAAACGCGAACGCGGCCAGAGCTTCGGCGCGGGCCACATCGTCGACATCCTCATCGGCAAGCGAAACCCCAAGGTGGAGCAGCACGCCCACCACGAGCTCAAGGTCTTCGGCATCGGCACCGAACTCCGCGATATCGAATGGCGCGGCGTCATCCGCCAACTCCTGGCCCAGGGCCTGCTCGCCGTGCACGGCGACTACGGCGTCCTCACCCTCACCGAGGCCAGCAACCAGGTCCTGTTCGAAAAGCGCGAAGTCATGCTCCGCCGCGAACCCGAACGCGCCAAGGCCGCCCGAACACCCAAGCCCGCCAAGGCTTCCCGCCTCGCCGCCGCCGACCTGGATCGCGCCGACACCGACCTGTTCGAAAAACTCCGCGCCTGGCGCGCCGCCACCGCCAAGGAACAGGGCGTCCCGGCCTACGTCGTCTTCCACGACGCCACCCTCCGAGAAATCGCCACCCGCAAACCCGCCAC
Source organism: Nocardia sp. CDC153 (assembly GCF_035818515.1). Classification (NCBI taxonomy): domain Bacteria; kingdom Bacillati; phylum Actinomycetota; class Actinomycetes; order Mycobacteriales; family Nocardiaceae; genus Nocardia; species Nocardia sp. CDC153. The sequence goes on from NZ_JAYKYU010000001.1 coordinate 1,250,417, forward strand.
CCTCTCCGACCTGGCAGGCATCTCCGGCATCGGCGAGAACAAGCGCGCCAAATACGGCGAGGGAGTACTCGAGGTCGTCGCCAACGCGACAGGCACCGCCGCGGGCGGCTCGGCGGGAGCCAGCGATGGCGGTCTGGCCGGCGCCCTGCGCGAAACACTCAGCTCCCCACCGACTTCCGCGGCCTCCCCGACGGCTCGGTCCGGCTCGTCGGCGAGTGGTTCGCGCTTCTCGGAGGGATCCGCCCGTCAGGCTCCCGACTCGAGCGACCGCGGTACCTCCGCACAGTCGTCCCGGAGCGCCGGTCGTGGGCCCGCCACCAAATCCACCGCGTCCGAATCGCGAGATACATCCCGTTTCGGCGCGATATCGGCAGCGAACAGTGCCCCCGTCTCGCCCCCACCGCCATCGAATTTCGCTGCGGCCGACGAGATCCCGTGGCCCGACGAGGCCCCACCCGACTTCGACGACCTCCCGCCCGACTATGCGTGAGCCCCAGCCCGCCCCGGATGCCGGCAACATCACCTTCGATGCCCTGTTTCATCGCACCCCGGTGCAGTGGGGCATGCGTGGTGATCCACACCTGTGGGACGCGTTGCGCGAGCGGTTCCGCGGACAGCCGGTACCGCGCGAGTTCTGGGACGTGCGCGACGCCGTCGAGGCGGGCATGGCGGAGATCCTCGGCGTCGATCTCGACACGGAACTGAGCCGGGGAACCGATCACCTCCAGGTGCCGCGATTCGAAATGGGTTCCGGCATGTCCGACGGAACCGTATCGCTGCGCTGGTGGCGGGAGACCGGCATTCCGGTGCTCATCGACCGTGCCGGTGCCGTACAGGCCGGCGAGCTGATCCCCCGCCCGCCGGACTTCGATCATCTCCCGCCCGACTACCGATAGGCAGGTGGCAGCCCTATGAGCATCGATATGCGGAAGGTGGCCGCTGAGATTCGGGAGCGGTTGGGGGATGCCGGGTTTCCGGAGGAGGGGGCCGCGAACCGGTCCGTGCTGGCGCTGGCCGAGGAGGCGGGGGAGTTCGTCGGCGCGTATCGGCGGTGGTCCGGGCAGGCGCGGCGGACGGGGACATTCGAGGAGATGCGGGCGGAGTTGGCCGATGTGGTGATCGTCGCTTGGCTGGCCGCGGGCGAGCTGGGCATCGATCTCGATGCGGCGGTCGCGGACAAGCTGGCCGTGATGTCCGAACGTGGCTGGCGGGATCCGGTAGCCGAGTGATCGTGCGGGCGCGGTGAGCTCGCGCACGGCGCTCAGCAGCGGATTTGGTTGCTGGGCGGCGGCAGGATAAGCTTTCGGAGCTGCCGCGGTCGAAGATCGCAGCAAGCGGCCTGGTCCCGTCGTCTAGCGGCCTAGGACGCCGCCCTCTCAAGGCGGTAGCGCGGGTTCAAATCCCGTCGGGACTACTGTGAAGGCCCTTCAGTGAAAACTGAAGGGCCTTTTCGTATTTCATACCCGGATCTCCGGCGCGGAAAATCATTGGCGCGCAGCCGGATGCGCTCGCTACCGTTGATCTCGGCCGTTGCCAAGGGGCGCACCGGAATCTCCGGACCGCGTTCCCCGCGTCGGGTGCGGCCTTTCCTGGTGACGCAGACCAAATCTGCCGAGGTTCGACTCCTTGACGTGATGCGCCCTGCCCGGTCGTGGGCGGTGTCACGGCTCTGCGAGCTCTCCGGCCGATGCCATTTCGATGGCACGGACGGGGGAGGCTCCCGCCGTGCGCCGTGGCCGGGCGGGGCGTATCCGGTCGTGCCCGAAAACCAAGTACCGGAAGGAGATTGGCATGTTCAACAAGTCCACCTACACCACTGTCATGGACTGGCAGCGCACACTGCTGTTCCGTGACGGCGTTCTCCAGCAGGTGCTGGAACCGGGCCGCCACCGCTACGACACCGAGCGCTGCACCCTGGTCACCGTCGACATGCGCCCGCGGGTGCTCCAGGTCGGCGGCCAGGAATTGCTGACCCGCGACGGCCTCTCGCTGCGCGTGAGCTTCGCCGCCGACTGGGTCGTCACCGATCCGGTCGCGTTCACCACGGGTGCCCAGTACTCCGAGACCGTCCTCTACGGCGCGGTCCAGGAGATCGCGCGCGACCTCGTCGCCGCGCACACCCTCGATGAGCTGGTGGCCGACCGAACCCTGCTGGGCACCGGCAAGGCCGCGGTCGCCGCGCAGGTCGAGCACCTCGGCATCCGTGTCGACAGCCTGCGCGCCAAGGACCTCATGCTCCCGGGCGAGCTTCGCAAGGCCGCCCTCGAGACGGTCCTGGCTCGTGAGCGCGGCCGCGCCGAGCTCGAGCGCGCCCGCGCCGAGGCCGCCGCCCTGCGCTCGCTGGCCAACACCGCCAAGCTGGTCACCGAGAACCCGGCCCTGCTGCGCCTGCGCACTTTGCAGGTCGCCGCCGTCCCGGGCACCAAGGTCGTCCTCGACGCCACCGTCGCGGAGCGAGACGCCACCGTCGCGGAATAAACCGCTGGCCGTGGTCATTAGAGTTGACCGTTATGAAGGAAAAGGGTCGCAAGGTGATCGCCAGCAACAAGAAGGCGCGGCACAACTACTCGATCCTCGAGACCTACGAGGCCGGGGTGGCGCTGGTCGGTACCGAGGTGAAGAGCCTGCGCGAGGGCAAGGCCTCGCTGGTCGACGCCTACGCCTCCATCGATGACGGCGAGGTGTGGCTGCGCGGCCTGCACGTCCCCGAGTACGGGCACGGCACCTGGACCAACCACGCCCCCCGGCGTACCCGCAAGTTGCTGCTGCACCGTCGCGAGATCGACAAGCTGCTCGGCAAGACCAAGGAGTCGAGCCTGACCCTGGTCCCGCTGTCGATGTACTTCTCCGACGGCAAGGTCAAGGTCGAGCTCGCCCTCGCCAAGGGCAAGCAGGACTACGACAAGCGCCAGGACCTGGCCCGCCGCGACGCCGAACGCGAGGTCACCCGCGAACTCGGTCGCCGCATCAAGGGCATGCGCGGCTGATCCGGAGTCCGGCCGGTCGGGGGCGCGTTATTGGAATGAACCAAGGTTTGTTCGGTGTTAGGATAGGTAGCCCGGTGCGAGCCGGGTTGTTCATCTGAATCGTTGAACACAGACGGGGCTGAACGGTTTCGACTGCGTACGTTGATTCAGGGGAAGCGTGTCGGTGCAGGCAGGAGACCACCGTATAAGCGTCGCTGTAACCCTATAAGCGCCGATTCCAATCAGCGCGACTACGCTCTCGCTGCCTAAGCAACGAAGCGTGTCTGTCAGCCCGGGTTCGCCCTCGACCCGGTCCCTGGCATCAGCTAGAGGGCTCTACCATCCGACCCGGTCGCGGGGCCGGACGGGACATCAAACAGCGACTGGGATCGTCATCTCGGCTTGTTCGCGTGACCGAGAGATCCAAGTAGAGGCATAGCGAACTGCACACGGAGAAGCCCTGAAAATGCGGCGGAGGACCCGGGTTCGATTCCCGGCAGCTCCACCAAGGCCCTTCACCTGTTAACGCAGGTGGGGGGCCTTTTTCATGCAGTGACTACCCGGAGATCGGGCCGGGTGCCCACATTTTGCCCACACTTGGCAGCCGCGGCTCGGAATCCAGCGCCCATCCGATCGGCCACGCCGTCGAGATCGTCATCGAACAAATGCCCGTAGTTGTCGAGCGTCATCGACGCCGACTTGTGCCCGAGCTGGCGTTGGATCGTCTTCACGTGCGCGCCGCTGGCGATCATGAGCGATGCCGCAGTGTGGCGCAGCTGGTGAGCCGTCACCCGCGGAAACGTCGGCGGCCCATCAGGCTCGCCCTTGTCGTTGAGCGGAGCGGACGCCGCAATGCGCCGCTCGACCGCCTTGGAGAACCAATGTGTTGTCGTCGGCGGCCGGATCGGCGTTCCGTCCGGCCGTGACCACAACAGCCCTACGGAATCGCGCTGTGCCGCGACTACTGGGCCTAGCAGTTCGGCAACTTCGGCCGGGATCGCGACCGATCGCAACTCCCACGTCTTCGGGGTGCCGATCACGGTACGGGAGTTCACCTTTGACGCCGATCGAACCACGTGGATTCTTCGGCGCCGGAGGTCAACGTCACGCGGCCGTAGCGCGGCCATCTCACCCCACCGCAGACCCGAGTACGCCAGTAGCATCACGATCTCGTTGCCCCTGCTGCATTCGGCCGCAAGGTCGGCCACCTGGTCGTGCGTGAGATAGACGTGATCAACGGGCGTCCGCTTCGGAATCTTCACGCCCCGCGCGGGATTCGCGGGTATCCGCTTCTGAGTAACGGCGTCATCCAAGATCGATACGAGCACTGAGTGTATGTCGCCAACCGTGGAGGGGGACCGATCGATACTGGTGATCCAGTTCCGGACTTCCGTCCCGTCTATCGACATCACCTGTCGTCCACCCCAGAACGGTTCGACGTGCACGCGCCAAATCGATTCGACGCGTGTCTCCCACGACTCCTTGTCGAACACCTGACCAGCGAGCCAACTTGCGCCGATCTCGGCGACCGTCATGCGCCCCATAGCTGGCGCGACATAGTCACCGGTCAGCTTCTTGACCTCGACTGTTGCCGCGAACGTCTTGGCGTCCTCCTTGCGCTGGAATCCGCGCTTGTCGGTCTGTTTGCCATCAGGCTTGCGGTACCGCACTCGGAACAGCGTGTGGTCCTTCTTCCGGCACGCTTCTTCGATGTCCGGGCCGCACAGCTTCTTACATGCCGCAGTTGGGTACGGCTCAATCGTCGCCATCTGAAACCGCCTGTTGCTCTTCGTCTTTCATCGGTCCGTCGTGGAGCCATCCCATTTCGCGGACCTGCCGAATCCATCGTGTCGCTGTGGGGCGAGTAAGTCCGAGTCGCTCTTGTACGTACTTCGCGGGAGGCAATCCAAGGGCGCTGGCCACCTGATAGCTGCTGGCCACGAATTCGAGAGCACGGCCATCGCGTATGCCGGCCTCGCGGATCTCAGTGACCTCGGCTGGATCGCGCGTCATCAGGTTTGCGCCGAGTGCGTTGTGGGCGTGATCCGGTAGGTGCTCGGCGATTAGTCCGGCCACCCGGACCGCGCGCAGCTCGGTTCCGGTGACTGCGCGCCCCGGCTGGAGAGATTCGACAGCGACTTGAGCGGGGTACACCTTCGCCCCGTCGAACAAGATCTCAATCTTGGTTTCGAAGCCTGGTTCGGGGTGGTCGGGGACTGAGAGTAGCGACGGAATCGGCAGGTAGACGCCTGGTGCTACCTGGGTTTCCCTGGACTCGGGGGAGCGATGGAGGTTCGGCTGGTTCACGGGTACGAGTCTGTGTGATGCAGCTTTGACAAGCAAGCATAGATGACGCGTGATCCTCTCTTGACGCGTATGCATCACTCTGGTTTACTGCCGTTGATGCACCTGCGTCAAGAGAGGATCATAGAAGTGGACAAGCTGCTGACTCCCGTCGAACTGGCGGACTATCTGCGCGTCACTACGGCCACTTTGGCCCAAGACCGCTATCACCGGCGCGGCGTTCCGTACGTCAAGCACGGCAATCGCGTCCTCTACCGCGCGTCGGATATTGAGCGCTACCTCGAAACGAATATGCGGGCTACGGCGTGACATCGCCTCCGCTGAGTCGGAACGAAAGCGGCCCGGAGAGCGGGTGCAACCGCTTCCGGGCCTTGGAATCCCACATCTCACGTAAGAAGAGAGTTCCCGAAATGAGCCTAACCCACCCCGACCGGCCTCGTTACGGACGGATCACCGGCGACGTGACCGTCACCTACGAAGACAGCCCCGACTATCCGGGCGAGCCGATCAAGCTCGAAGCCGCCGGGGAAACCGCATACCTCAGCGTTGCCGAGGCGGAGCAGCTTGTCGATGACCTGATCGGCCTTCTCGTCCACCGGGGAGGTGAGGCGGCATGACCTCGATACCGCGCCAACTCCGCAATCGCCGCGCCGTTGCCTGCCGACTGCCCGGTGGCGACCCGTGGACGGCCGACCTCCGCGCCGAAGATGCGGAGCTCACACCGAAAAAGCTCGACGCTTGGGCTCACGCAGCGAATTACATTGCAGTAGAGGGGATTACGCCGATTCTGCCGCTAGCTGTACTCCGAGCTCTGTACGGCAAGGGCGGCGCACGCCGCGAACTGGCCGAACGCATATACCGAGCAGGGGGTTACGCGGCTTGAAAATCACCAATCCGGCCGAGGCTTCCGCCATCGTGGCGAAGCACCGGACCACCGAAGGCGCAGCGACTTCCGCTGCGCCTTCGGGCCGCGTGCGACCGCCAGCGCATTGCCCGCGGCATGAGTACTACGACAGGGCGTGTCTCGGCTGTCGCGAGTATTACAGGGAACAGCTCGAGCTGGAACGACAGGAACGCCTGGAACGAGACGCGACGCCGGACCCGTTTGAGGTCGACCTGTCGGTGTCGTCCGAACAGCCCCAAGCCGAAGAACCTGAATGGGTCCGGCCGAAGGTCTGGCATGCGCATGAGCTTGATGCCGCGAGGCGGGTCGACTGGCTTGCCGCTCAGCGGCTTCCGCTCGCGTCCGTCTGCTACATGCTCGGCCCTGAAGGGATCGGAAAGTCCCTCTGGACTATCTGGCTGGTCGCGCTCATCACCACCGGCAAGCCCTTCCAAGGCTTCGGGATTCCACCGCGAGAGCCGCGGGTGGTCGTCCTGGTGCTGACCGAGGACGACTGGTCGACCGTCGTACGCCCTCGCCTCGAGGTCGCTGGCGCGGACCTCGAAAACGTCCGAGTCGTCTGCACCGACTCGGACGGATCCGGCGCACCGATCTTCCCGAGAGACATGGACATAGTTCTCGACGCAGCAGCGGACGCTGTCCTCATCGTGGTCGACGCATGGGCCGACACCCTGCCCGGCAACCTGTCGGTGAAGGATCCACAGCAGGCACGGCGCGCGCTGCACCCGTGGAAAGAACTCGCCACCCGCACCGGCGTCTCTGTACTGCTGACCGGGCACACGAACCGCGAGAAAGGCGGCAACGTCCGCAACGCGTACGGACTCACGGGCGAGATCCGCAAGAAAGCCCGCATGACGATCCTCGCGCAGCCGGATCCGGATGAGGACGGCGTGCTCGTGGTCGGCCCCGAAAAGACCAACCTCACGGCACCGGTAGCCGCCTCACGCTTCCGGATCGAACCAGTCCAGATCTTCGAAGCGACCGACGCCAGCGACGGCACCGTTCCGCGGCTGGTTTGGTTGGGCGACGCCACATCGTCGGCGCGTGATTACTTCGCCGACGCCGCCGCGGCCGAGAACGGCGACGGCTCAGAGGACCGCAACGAAATAGACGACTGGCTCACCGCCTACCTGTCGCAAGGCAGCGTGAAGGCCAACGACGTGTTCCAAGCCGCCGACGCCAACGGCTTCAGCAAGGACCAAGTCAAGCGCGCCAAGCGCCGAATCAAGGCCAAGGCCGAGCGCCCACAGAACCCCGGCCCATGGTTCTGGAGCCTGCCCGCGTTCACCACCGGAACAGAGAGCAGGGAGCAGTGAGCACACCGTTTCCCTATGCGGTGCTCCCTGCGCTCCCTGCGCTCCCTGTGAGGTCAGACAGGGTGCAGCAGGGAGCACACACCACCAGGGAGCAGGGAGCAGAGACACAGGCATGGTCCGCGCCCTGCTCTGGTTCGACACCTTCGACGCAGGAGTACGACCGTGGACGAATCTCCGTGGGGACGCCCGTACAACGTGCCCTTCGAACTGCCCGAGGACGTCACCGCGTGGCGACTGACAGGCATCGACAGATACGGCGTGACAACACATCTCCGCTGCCTGCCCAACCCGGGCCAGTGGAGCACACGGGCACGATGTCACCAGTTCGGCGCATTCCATCTGTCGCCGCCTGTTCCCGGCTGTGGGTGCGGCTGGCGCATCGTCCGAGACATCCCCTCTGCGCTCGAGTACTGGCGACTACGGCGCGACCTCGCATTCACTCTCACTCACCTGGTGCGCCCTGCTGAAGGCGTCGCGCTCGTACCTGTCACCGCGAGAGGCAAAGCGATGGCACACGACGAAGACGCCAACATGACCAATGCGAACTGCCTGAGCGTCGAATACATCGGCTTCAGAGCAGGCAGCACCATCTACACCACCGCGGCCGAGCACGCCTACGCCCTCGAGCGCCGGTACCGCACCGAAGTGCTGGTGGTCGACGACTTCGACGCCATCCCGGCAGGAGAATGACCATGTAGCAATCACCATGGGGCAGGCCATACAACCAGGTATTCAAGGTCTCCGCCGACGCGCCTGTGGCTGGCTGGCGCATTGAATTCATCAACAGCGCAGACGCATCGCTGCGCTGCCTGCCCAGCAATGAATGGAGCGACCCCGCAACCTGCGCACACTGGTTCATCGGGCACTGGAACCCGCCCGTCGCAGGCTGCGGCTGCGGCTACCGAATCACACGCGACACCGCCACACTCGCCGAATACTGGCGACTCCGCGGACGCACCGCATTCAACCCCTGGGGACGACCATGGTCACGCCCCACCGTCGCCGCAGTCCCCGTCATCGCCGCCGGCCGCGCAATGGCCCACGACACCGACGCCAATCTCGACGCCAACACATGCCTATCGGTGCAGTGGATACGGCTCACCGGCACCATCTACACCCCAGAGCATCAGCTCGCCCCAGCACTGAAACAGCGGTACCGCACCAACGTGGTGGTACTCGACGACATTCAGGACCTCGCCGCCCTGGAACCGGAGAGCCTCGATTGAGGGGAGGGGGTCATTGGGTCCCATCTCGGGCCTAAGCCCTCGCGAACCGCAGCCCCAGGAGTCTTGCTCCACCGACGGATTACCAAAATATCTTCCCCCGGTCCGTCTCGACACATTACGAATAAATCGAAAATGCCTCTGACCTGCCGTTTTTCGACGAAAGTTGGTGAAAATGTCCGAAATGCCTTCAATTTCGCCGTGGGTGGCGAAGAACCTGCTGGTTTTCGTCCGGGACCTGGTGAATTTGGGGACTCTCCCGGTCTCGTTGGCTGCTCAAAATCGTCTGGCGGTACTCGCTGGTATGGCTGAGGTCGAGTATGCGGATTCGCCGGATCCGGCGTTGTCGTCGGCGGTGGAGGTGGGCCGTACGGCGAAAGATCTGTTTGTGTACGCCGTTGGTCAGGAGGAGATTTCGGAGGCTGCGCAGGAGCTCCGACGCGCAGTGGACTTCCACATGAGCCTGAACCCGTAGCGCTCTGCCATACTCGAGGCACAACTTCATATCTCGCTGACGATCACCCGCCTAACCCCCGGTGGATTGCCCGCTCGCTACTCGCCTCCCGCCGCGCCGCAAGGCCCCGCCGCAGGTGACACCGACCCGGCAAGGACACTGCGCCAAAGGCCGCTGAAGAGTTCGGCATTCACATTCCGCGCCATTCTGTCGGCGCGTGGTTTCGCATCCCCCTTTTCTTGCGTCCTGCTGTCCATGTCGCAGGCGCTTCCCCCTGGAGATTGCTGTGAATAGAGCGCAACTCATCGCGCGCGGCCGTGAGATAGCCGCGCAGATCAAGAGCATCGAGGACGACCGTCACCTGTCCGGCGTGCAGAAGTCCGCGATGTTGGACGTTCTCACTCCCATCGTCGACGCGCATACCGCGGAGATGAAGCGATTCAACGACTCCGAAGCCTTCGTTTCCAAGATGGCTGGAGCCGGAAGCGACGTCGCCATGAACGACGAGATGCACCTTCCCCACCCGAGCACAGGAGATACCCCAGTGACCCTCGCGAGCATGGCGACCAAGAACCTTGTTCGTCTTCCGCGCGTCGGGGAGATCCCCGAGTCCGCGGTGAAGCAGATGATCGCTGCGTCGAAGGCCGGCCAAAACTTCCGGCTCGAGGTCCCCCTGAAAAGTGCCGGCGGAACCTTCGCGGACGGGATCGTCACCAAGAACCCGTCCGTCGAAGGCGGCTTCGGTCTGCCGTCGCTGCTTCAGCCCGGGCTGACCCGGAACCTGCCCTACGATCCAACCGACGTATGGAGTCTGTTCAACTCGACGGCCGTCACCGGTCCGAGTATCGAATACTTCTCGCACGATTCGAACGCGGGCGTTGCGGCGCCGACCGCTGAGGGCGGCCTGATGCCGGACCTCGGTATGACGTGGACCCCGCACACTGCGACGCCGACGAAGATCACGGCGATGGCGTCGGCGAGCTACGAACTCCTGTCGGACGCGAGCTGGCTTACCCAGTACGTCAACAGCGAGCTTCAGCGCGCCGTGAATGACGCGATCAATGCTCAGGTGTTGGCGGGCAGCGGCAGCGGCGTGAACCTGCTCGGTATCGAGAACCTGACGACCACGCTCACGCACGACCACAGCGCGGACGCCGCCGGTACCACTGCCATCGATGCCGTGTTGCTGGCGGCCACCGCGTTGCGTACCGGTCCCGCGTTCGTCGATCCGAACCTGCTCATCCTGAACCCGGCCGACTGGGAAGCGATGCGGCAGCTGAAGGACACCCTCGGCCGCTACATCCTGAACCCGGTCCCTGGCGAGAAAGAGGTGTGGAGCGTCTTCGGTATCCGCGTGGCGATCTCGACCAAGCTCACCGCGGGAACCGGAATCCTGATGAACTCCGATGCCGCGATCCTTGGATTCATCCGCGAGGGTTTGGTGATCGAGTCGACCATGTATGGGCAGTCCATGGTGTCGAGTAGCCCTGTCGATAACTTCTCGCACGACTACGTGACGTTCCGGGCCCGGACTCGTCTGTCGTACGGTGTGATGCGGCCGAAAGCGATCTGCTTGATTTCGAACCTCTGAATCCGCGCCCGCCTTCCGCGGATTCAGACACGCAGCGGGCCCCGGTCTTCAGGCAGCCGGGGCCCTCTGTCACGTGACACGGCGACGCCCTCGGGGCCGTGGCTACCGGGCCGTCCGAGGGCGTCGCTTGTGAAGTTACCGTTTCATCGGCGCGTATGTGCCTCCTTTCCCGCGCTGGACAGGTCCGGAAGCTCCCCGGCCGACCAGCGAGCGAACGTCTGCTCGGGATGCACTGTGATCACGTCGGCCACCTGGACCAGTTCGGCGGGGATCTCGCCGTCGAAATGCGCGACGGACGGCGTGAACACGGCTTCGACGGTGCCGAGACGCTCGAGGATTACTTTCAGGCGATAGACCGGTTTGTCGGTCTGCGCGCTGAACGTGACTGTTTTCCGCAGGTTGTAACCCAATCGCTTTGCAAGAGAACGTATCTCGGATTCATTCCATGGTTGTTGGAGTCCGGCGACATCAGTGCGGATGTAGCCGATTGCGTCGATCCTCATGGCGGTTTCCCCTCCGGGGCTGTGGGTTGGTGCCTGCCTATGAGGGTCACGTCCCGCAAGGGCGCTGAGGGCCAGCGAAGGGACAGAAACAGGGCTACCGTGGGACGCATGGATCAGCACGTGGGGCAGGCCATCGCGTCGGAGCGCAAGATTGCCGGGCTCAGCCAGCGACAACTAGCCACACGCGCCCGCTACAGCCTTTCCATGGTCAAGGCGGTGGAGCAGGGCCGCGAAGTAGCCTCACCTGGATTCATTGCGGCCGTCGCGAACGCGCTGCACGTCGACCCCGACCGGCTCCAGGGCACACCGTATCTCGACACCCTCGCCGAGGACGGCCCGCTCGAAGGGCTCGCGGAACTGCGCGCCGTGCTGGCCGAGGGCGCGTACGTGCAACCGCTCGAGCCGCCCAGCCGGGCGGAGCTCCGCTCCGAACTGGTCGCAGTAGAGACCGCGCTGCACAACGACCGGACCCGCCGCGCAATGGCGTTGCTGCCCACCCTCATCCGCCAGCTGTACGGCGCTATCGCGCAGTCCAGCGACAGCGACCGCGCCGAGGCGTACGAGCTGCTGTGCGCCACCTACGTTGCCGCCGAAAACGCTTGCTGCAGACTCGGGTACAGCTCCCTCACTGCCCTTGTCCTGGACCGGCTGGACTGGGCCGCCTCGCACGTCGACGACCCTGGATACGCCGTGCGCAGTCTGATGAAGCGTTCTCGCCTGCTCATGGCCCACGGATCCACCGATGTCGCGCTGTCACTGGTGAACCGTGGTCTCGAGATGGTTCCCGGCGACAGTGAGGGCGAACGGGCCTTGCGCGGGTACGGCACCTTGCGCGGCGCGATCGTCGCCGCCCGCGGCCTCCGCCTGGACCTCGCCGAGGACTACATCACCCAGGCCCGCGTGATCGCGCGGCCAATGAAGCGTGAAAGCAATTTGTACACAACGGATTTCGGACCCGGTAACGTCGAGATTCACGCCTGCGCGGTGGAGCTCGAGGCCGGAGACCCGAGCAAGGCCGCCAAGGACGGCGCAGCGCTGCACCTCCCGGCGGACATGGCCGCGCCGCGTGCAGGCCATCACTGGCAGGACAACGCGCGTGCGTGGCTGATGTCCGGCAAGCCGGACAAGGCCCTCATTGCTTTGAACAAGGCCCGCGCCGTCGCGCCGCAGCAGACCCGCTTGCATCCGTCCGTGCGCGAGACGCTGCACGGGATCGCAGCGGCGCAGCGGCGGCAGTCGGACAGCCTGCTCGGCTTCGCCTCCTGGCTCGGAACCTCGCTGTAGACCTGCCTACCGTGCCCACATTTTGCCCACAATTAGTGGTCAAACCTGGTGATTTCGAGTGAATTACAGTGATGCGATTTCGCAGGTAGAGCCCGTTTCGGTCCTCTCACCAGAGGGCCGGAACGGGTTCGATTCCCGGCAGCTCCACCAAAGCCCTTGGCCTGGAACCCAGGCCAAGGGCTTTTCTCATAGGGGCACGTGCACTTCGTCGGAAAGCAAGTCCTGCATCACGACGTGGGACGGGTGGGCGTCGGTGGGGATGTCGAATACCGCTCGGATCGTGGTGGACTCGCCGACGTCCATCGCACGAAACGTGGTGTCGGGGGTGGGCAGCTTGATGGACGCGGCCGAATCCTCATGAGCCACGCGGCCCTGATCATCGACCAGTTCCATCGACCCGAAGTATGTATTCCGTTTCCCGCCGATGTTGGTGATCTTGACGGTCACCACCTCGAACATTCCATAGGCGTCGCGCCAGGCGTCGGGGGTTTGCAAGCGCGGGCCGATGTTGACCGCATCGACAACCGTGTACTCGAAGTTGTTGTCCCGCACCGGTGTTCCGGCATTGGCCGTCGGAGTGCCGACAAGTGAAGCGATGGACGCCAACAACGCGAATCCCGAAGCGAGCTTGATCATCGTTGGATTGTGCCCTATTCGGGATAGCGATTGCGCGGCAAGTCAATTGGTGCGGTCGGCGTAGTCGCGGGGGAGTTTGCCCGGTGGGCGGTCGATGATCGTGTCGTCGTCGAGCGGGCGCGTTTCGAGGAAGGTGATGCGGCCGGTGGAGGCGACCAGGGTTTGGGGGTAGGTGGGGCCCTTGTCGCGTTCGGCGGTGATGGCGTCGAGGTTGTCTTCGTAGCGGGCGAGGGTGCTCTCGGGATAGTCGAGCATCCATTGGGGGTAGCAGATGGTGGTGTGGATGCGGCGTTCGCGGAGCCAGGCGATCAGGACGGTGACCGTTCCGGTGGGTTCGACCCAGGCGATTTTGTACATGTCGCCGCTGAGTTGGAGCATTTTGGCCGGCTGGTGGGTGGACCAGCGGCCGAACATGGGGCCCAGCAGGCAGCGGAAGGCCACGGTGTGTGAATTGCGTACGTAGAGTTCGTATTTCCAGCCGTTCTCGTACGCGTAGATCAGGTGTCGCCCCACGATGCCCGATAGATCCCCGGCCAGGGCGGGGGCGGCAGCGGCGTCTTCGGCGCTCATCGCTAACTCCTCTCGGCCGACCTGCGTCAAGACCCGGGTGTCGCTGGCCAGCGTATCCCACGGCCCGACGGGGTCGGCGGAATCGCGGTGAGCGCAACCCGTGGCGGCAGTTATGCGCTTCGCTAACGTTCTTGGGCGGACGCTGACTGTGGAGGAGTTCTGGTGACGACCGAATCGACCCTCGATACCGCACTATCTACCCTCGAAACCCCGCTGCACCCGCTCGACGACCCGGTGCGGACCTCGCTGCGCGGCGCGCATCACCGCTTCGCCGAATGGTCGGGTCGGATCGGCCGCTATGACCCGGAGGTCGCCCGCTTCGTGGGTCACCCGCCGGTGCTGGACGAGCAGGACTGGGCGGATCTGGCGAATCTGCTGGGCCCGGGCGGCATCACCGGACTGCGCGGCGAGGGACACGAGCCGCCACCGGGTTGGACGATCCTGGACCGATTCGGCTCGGTGCAGATGGACGGCAGCGGTCTGCGCGTCGCCCACGACCCGGACCTCGAGGTGCTCACCGCCGCCGATGTCCCCGAGATCCTGGAACTGATCGCCCGCACCGAGCCGGGACCGTACGCGCCGCGGACCATCGAAATGGGCACGTACCTGGGCATTCGGATCGGCGGTCGGTTGGTCGCGATGGCCGGGGAGCGACTGCACCCGCCCGGCTGGACCGAAATCAGCGCGGTCTGCACCGACGCCGAGTTCCGGGGCCGCGGCTTCGGCTCGCGTCTGGTGCGCGCGGTCGGGGCGGGAATCCGCGACCGTGGCGAGATCCCCTTCCTCCACGCCGTCGCCCACAACGCAACGGCGATCAGCCTGTACGAGACGCTCGGTTTCACCCTGCGCAAGCGCGGCACGCTGACCCTCGTACAGGCTCCCGCGTAATCGACTCAGCCGTTGGCGGGCTGCTCCTGGCTCACCGAATTGAGCAGACCGTCGGCCGCGCCGACCGCCGCGCCCACACCCGCGCCCAGTGCGGCGAAGGGCGCGGCGACCATCGCGTAGCCGAGCGCCGCACCCACCACCGGAACGATCACCAGGCCGATGGGCGCGAACGGAAGTCCCGCGATGAGCCCGGCCACGACACCGATCAGCGCACCCGAACTGGCAATGGGCGCGGCGGCCGTGGCCCCGACCGCCGTCCCGATGGCCGCGTCCCCGATGACCGCGCTGGAGATATGGCTGGCCCGCGCACGATCGAGACCCGCCGCCTCGAGGGATTGGGTGAGCGCGGATTCCGCACCCGCCGCGGCGGCATTGATCTGCTGGGTCTGCTCGACCGTCAGCCACACCGGTTGCTGGAGTTGGACGGTCCCGATGCGGATCGACGAGTCGGGGACGTCGGTGGCGGGCTGGGTGACCGCGGGCGGATCCTCGGCGAGCGCGGGCGGTGCGCCGAGTAAGGCGAGGGAGAGGGGCAGGGCCGCGGCAATGGCGAGCAGGGCCACGCGGCGAAGCGGTCGGGCGGGCCGGTATGTGCCCATAGGAAACCTCATTCCGAAACATCGATGCCTATCGCATCGGATTCGGAACGGCCGGCGGTTCGGATATGTACCGAATCCGCCATTGTGAAAATGGTTGGGGCCCAGCCCCTTCGCCTCCGGGCCCCAACCGGTCAGCCCTGGCGCATCCGCGGACCCGGGCCGCCCCAGTTGTGATGACCGTGATGCCCGTGGTGCACCAGCACCAGCATCCCGACGATGTACAGCACGGCGAACAGCACGAACAGCGCCCCGCCAATCCACAGCGAAAGAATGCCCAGGTACCGGGCACGACGGGAGGCGTACCGGGCCCCCTCGAGGTCCCCCTCGCTCCAGAGCGGAAAGACGTTGAGCGCGTGGGTGAATGCCGAGAACGACAGCGGCCAGAACAACAGCAGGGACGCCACGGCCCAGCCGATATTGTTGGGCGGGCGGACCGGTGTCGGTGGCTGACTGGTTGCGGGAGCCGCGGTAGCCTCGGAGAGTGGGGCTGTTCGGGGCTCTTCGGGTGTAGCGGCCGGTTCGGGGGTCGTCATGGCGTAATCCTTTTCGAATTGCCTGGTCCGCGAGTTTTCGCGAGCTGTATGGGGTCGATTACGCGCCTTGTGGCTGGTAATTGGCCGTGAACCGTCGGTGAGATTGCTGCGTAGGAGATGCGGGTTATGAGATTCGTTCGTACGTTTGCTGTTCTGCTCGGAGTCGTCGGGTTGGGTGGCCTGTGCGCGGTGGGTACCGCGGCGGCCGACCCGGTAACCATCCCCTTTCAGATCAATGCCGCACCCTTCGGAAACCCGGGCGGAAGTTTCGACGCCTTCCCCGCCCGCTGCGCCGCCGTGGTCGGCGACCAACCCGGTGTGGTGGTGATCACCGGTGCGAACCCGGGCGGCTGGGGGTGTTTCAACTCTCAGCCGATCAACTGGATCAACCTGTCCACGGGCGCGACCGGAGTCGCGACCCTGTCGGACGGCTTGAACGGAATCCCCTCCGCCGCAACGCTGTACACGGGAGCCGGCCAGGTGGTCGTCATGCTCGCACCCGGCGGTACCTACACCCCGGGCTTCGCGACCTTCCCCGTGCCCTGATCCGACACAGCCCCGGAATCCGACCACCGCGACGGACCGGCGAGTACGGTCCGTTGGCTGTGGGGACTGCTATTCGACAAATAACGCGCGTGAGCCTGGCGATGGTCGCGGCGTGTGTGGCCGCGGGTCCGGCGCGGGCGGATGTGGCCGGTGCGGACGGGCCGTTGGAGAGCTGTGCGCAGCTGGCCCTGCCCGGGCCGGTGGGCCCGCCGTACTCGCTCTATTCCGCGCCCAATCCGGGCGGCGGGCTCGGCGCGCTGGCGGTCGCGGACGAAACGACGTCGACACGACTTCCGCGACACGTCGACCTGCGCACCGAAAGCCAAGGCTTCAACGACGAATGGGCCTATGCCCTCGACGGCGGAAACCTGTACGTCACCACGGCCGCGGGAGATTCCCCGTGGCGGAAAGCCTGGCTCCCGGCCTGCCTGGCCGGAAAGCTCACCGCCCTCTCGGTGGACGGCAATATGCTGATGGCCACCGACGCCACGGGCCGCATCTACACCATGGGCAATGCCGCGCACGACCCCGAAACCTGGGCCTGGACTTCACGATTCGGCGCACCGGTCTGGTTCGGCCCGTTCGGTCAGCGGGTCCGCACCGGCTCGCGAGCCTGGAGCCTGTCCTGGCTGGACAACCGGATTCCCTCGCTGATTCCGGCCAACCGCCCGGGCTTCTGGGATCAGGGTGGATTCTGGAACGACTCGGCCGACAACCGCCAGCCGGTCGGCGGTGCGGGTGTGACCACCGTGTATGTGCTGAGCCCGCAAGGGAATCGGATCGCGATCCTGGATCCGTGGCTGCCGGGCGGGGATCTCACCGCGCCCGACGACTATTCCTATGAGCTGTCGGGCCCGAGGAACGGCCGCTTCGAAGCCGTAAACCTCAGCGCGGCGGGCTCGACCACCTTCGTGATCAACCGCTACGGCGACATGTACACGCGCCTGTGGGATTTCGACATCTCCGGCGCGGACAATGTCTTCTTCCGCTACTCCTATGGCGATCAACGCGGAAAACCCGTGGCACCCAACGTGAACATGGCCGTGCTGGACAATCTGGTCGGCCCGCACGACTACGCCGCCTATCAGCTGCCCGCCCCGGATTGGGTGCGGCAGCCCAAGATTCCCGGCGAGATCACTTCTGCCATCAGCATTCACCAGACGGGTGGTGACACCGCCGATCGGGAGTTGCGGGTGGAAGGGCGCAGCGGCGGCCGAAACGGCTACTGGCACAAGCCGATCGACCCGGCGGCGAGCTGGCGGTTCGAGGCGACCGACACGGATCTCACCGCCGACACGATCGACAACCCGGCCGGAGACCATTCGGACGAGACCCTCGCCCCGCCCTCCGGCATCGACTACACCTACACCGATCCGGCACAATGGACCTTGCGCGTCAACGATTTCGACTACGCCGCCTCACCCGCACCGCTCACCCTCTGCGCCGGAGACGACTGCGTCGACCTGCGACTGCGCCTGGTCGATTCCCTGCGCACCTTCCGCGCCGCCGACGGACTGACTGGCACCCCGCGTGAGTATCTCGGCGCGATCGAGGTCCCCCAGGAGGTTCTCGACGCACTGCCCGGCAAACCGACAGCCCTCGCCACCGCCATCGGAACCCTCACCGGCACAACCACCCTGCGCGAGCTCGAGGCGAGCGCGACCCTCGGTGACCTGACCCTGCAGCTGCCGACCGGCCCGCTCGTGCTGCGCCGGACCTGACCTACTGCAGATCCGCCGACAGCGCCTCGGCGACCTCCGTCAACAACGGGGTGGCTCGATCCACGAGATCCTCGGTCATGCGACCCACCGGGCCGGACACCGAGATCGCCAGGCGGGCAGGGGCTTTGGGAACCGCGACGGCGACGCACCGCACCCCGAGCTCCTGCTCGCCCTCGTCCATGGCGTACCCGCTGCGCGCGGTCTGCTCGAGCTGGCGCGCGAACTCGTCGGGATCGGTGATCGTGGTGTCGGTGTAGCGCGGCATCCCGGTGCGCTGCAACAGATTCCGGGTCAGCTCCGGCGGCGACCCCGCCAGGATCGCCTTGCCCACCGCCGTGCAGTGCGGCAGCGCCCGCCGCCCCACCTCGGTGAACATCCGCATGGAGTGCCGCGATTGCACCTGCGCCACATAGACGATCTGATCCCCGTCCAGCATGGCCATATTCGCCGATTCCCCGAGCTCGTCGACCAGCCGCTGCAGATGCGGCCGCGCCAGCACCGCGAGCATCTGCGAGGAGCTCTCCCCGAGCTTGATCAGCTTGGGCCCCAGCACATATTTGCGCGACGGCTCCTGATGCAGATACCCCAGATCGACCAGCGTGCGGACCAGCCGGTGAATGGTGGGCAACGGCAGCCCCGATTCCGTGGCCAGCTGGGACAGCCCCATCATGCCGCCCTCGTCGGCCATCAGCTCCAGCAGTCCGAACGCGCGCTCGATGGACTGCACGCCCCCGCCACCGGCCTTGGGCCCCTTTGCTGCGGGCACTCCCGGTCCTCCTTCATTTTTCCGAATGCCGGAATAGTAGCCTGAGCCCCATGCGGCTACGCGCGGAGTTCACGACCGAACCGTTCCATGGCGAAGGGGAGGCGCCGCCCCATGCGGTGGCGGCCCTCGAGCTCGCCGAATCGGCCGGTCTGGAATGCGATTTCGGTCCGCTGGGCACCTCGGTGGCCGGGTCGGACGACAAACTACTGCCGGTGCTGGGCGAGATCATGGTGGCCGCCTTCGCACACGGCGCGACGAGAGTGACGATGCAGGTCGAACACGATGACTGAACGTTCGCCGGGCGAGCAGCACCCGGTCCTTCGCACGCTCGCCCCGATTCTCGAGAAGACCGGCGGCCGCCTGGTGTCGCCCAAAAACGCGACCCCCGACGACATCCCCGTCGTGTGGGAGGGCGAGACCCTGGCCTGCGTGCGCTTCGGCGCACCCGAGCCCGACACCCACGGCGGCCTGGAGAAGCTGCTCGACGAGGTGGCCGCGGAACTGGGCGGCCCGTTGACCGGCCTACCCCGCGTCGACAAGCAGCGCGCCGTGCGCTTGCTGGAGGAGCGCGGCGCGTTCACCTTCCGCAAGTCCGCGGAGACGGTCGCCGCGGCGCTGGGCGTCACCCGCTTCACGGTCTACAACTACCTCAACCGAGAGCGGGCCTAGCCCAAATAGAATCGGCCGACAGATATATATTTCAACGGATTGTTGACCCTACTTTGTGGCCCGTGCCACTGTTCTCGTCTAGCGGAATGACCCTTCCGCTGTTCGAGAGAGGTACGCCAATGGAGACGAGCCCCGAGGCAGCAGAATCCACGCCCGGCCGACATCCCGTCGACGTCGTTCCACCGCCGCTCCAGCTCTTCGCGGGTGGCCTGCAGCACATCGCGGCCATGGTCGCCGGCGTCGTCGCCCCGCCGCTGATCGTCGGCGCCGCAGTGGGTTTGAGCACCGGCGAGACGGTCATGCTGATTACCGCGAGCCTGTTCACCGCCGGTCTGGCGACCCTGCTGCAGGCGCTGGGCTGGTGGAAATTCGGCGCGCGCCTGCCGTTGATCAATGGCGGCTCCTTCGCCGCGGTCGGCCCGATCCTGGCCATTGCCAAGGACGCCGCCCCGGGTCGGGCGCTGCCGGTCATCTTCGGCGCCACGCTGGTGGCCGGTGCCATGGCGGTCTTCGCGGCCCCGTATTTCTCACGGCTGCACCGGTTCTTCCCGCCGATCGTCGGCGGCACGGTCATTTCGCTCATCGGCCTGTCCCTGCTCCCGGTCGCGCTGGGCTGGATCAGCGGCGCGGGCGAGGGTGCGATGGGCGAGGCGCACGTACCGCTGAAGAACCTGGCCGACGCGGGTTTCGCGCTCGTGGTCGTGCTGCTGTGTCACCGGTTCCTCAAAGGCTTCGGGCGGCAGCTCGCCTTGCTGATCGGGCTGGTCGCGGGGTCACTGCTGGGATGGCCACTGGGACTGCTGGATACGGGTCCCGTGCGCAATGCCGCACTGGTCGGATTCATCCCGCCAATGCATTTCGGCGCACCCGAGTTCCAAATCGGCGCGATCGTCTCGCTCTGCATCGTGATGCTCGTGGTCATGACCGAATCCACCGCCACCATGATCGCCCTCGGCGAGATCGTCGAGCGCCCCGCCGAGGAACACCACATCGCGGGTGGCCTACGCGCCGCGGGCGTCGGCACCATGCTGGCCTCGGTCATGGGCGGATTCGCCTGTGGCGCTTTCGCTCAGAACGTCGGCCTGGTCGCTCTCACCCGGATGTACAGCCGCTACGTCGTGGCCGTCAGCGGCGCGCTCCTGGTCCTACTCGGCCTGTTCCCCGTGGCCAGCGCGGTAGTCGAACTGGTCCCCAAACCGGCCCTGGGCGGCACCGGTCTGGTCCTCTTCGGCACGGTCGCCGCCAGCGGCATCCGCACCCTCGCCAAGGCAGATCTGGCCGACCCCATCAACTCGCTGATCGTCGGCGTCTCGCTCTTCATCGGCATGACCCCGACCGTGGCCCCGTCCTTCTATCAGGGCCTGCCCGGCCCGTTCTCGATCATCCTGGCCTCCGGTATCAGCGCGGGCTGCGTCACGGCCCTGGTGCTCGAGCAGCTCTTCCGCAACCGTCCGGCCAACGTTCTGGCGGCAACCCCCGCGGCTGTTGAAAAACCCGCTTGTTGAGTGCGTTGACCAGCAGTTTCGGTATATTTTCAACAAAATGTTGACGAAGTCGTGTGGCCCGTGCCACGCTCTCCTCTAGCGGAATCACCCTTCCGTTATCCGAGAGAGGTAGCGCCAATGGTGACGTTGGTCGAATTCAATTCGACAGCGAGTGAAGAACTCTTGCCGGTCCTGCTGACCTGCTGTGACGCCCCGAGCTGGGCGGACGGCGTGCTGGCGGCCCGGCCCTACGCCGATGTCGACGGCGTGCTGAACCGGGCCGACGAACTGGCCCGCGGTCTCCCGGCCCCCGAGGTGGACCGCGCACTCTCAGCACACCCCCGCATCGGCGATCGGGTCCAGGGCAGCGACACCCACTCCGCGTGGTCGCGTCAGGAACAGTCCGGCGTGAGCCAGGACGAATCCGTGGCCGCGCAGCTGCTCGAAGGCAACCTCGCCTACGAGAAGCGCTTCGGCAGGGTCTTCCTGATCTGCGCGACCGGCCTGTCGGCCGAGCAGATCCTGGCGAACTTGAACGAACGCCTCACCAACGATGACGAGACCGAGGCGGCCGTGGTCGCCGAGGAACTCCGCAAGATCGCCGTTCTCCGCCTGCGAAAGGTATTCGACGCGTGAGCACCATTACGACGCACATCCTCGACTCCGCGCTGGGCAAGCCCGCCGCCGGTGTCGAGGTGCGGCTGGAACAGGTCACCCCGGTCGCCCGGGACGTGGCCCAGGGCAAGACCGATGACGACGGCCGGATCAAGGATCTGGGCCCCGAGGGTCTCGAGGCCGGGAACTACCGCCTCACCTTCGACATCGAAAGCTATGCCGCCGCAACGAATCAGACCTATTTCTACCCGTCGGTCTCGATCACCTTCAAGGTCGCCGGGGAAGCGGGCGAGCACTACCACGTGCCCCTGCTCATGAGCCCCTTCGCCTATTCCACCTACCGAGGAAGCTGAACTCACATGGCAATCAAGCTGGGACAGAACCAGTACGGCAAGGCCGAGAACCGCGTCGTTCGCGTCTACCGCGACACCCCGCGCCACCAGATCCGCGACCTGAACGTCTCGACCTCGCTGCGCGGTGAGTTCTCCGACGCCCACATCACCGGTGACCAGGCCGACGTGCTGCCCACCGACACCCAGAAGAACACCGCCTTCGCCTTCGCCAAGGAGAAGGGCATCCACTCCATCGAGGAGTACGGCCTGACCCTGGCCGATCACTTCATCTCCCGTGCCCCCACCGCCACCGGTGCGCGCATCGAGGTCGAGGAGTACTCCTGGGATCGCATCGAGGTCGACGGCCAGCCGCACGACCACTCGTTCGTGAAGTCGGGCCAGGGTGTGCGCACCACCGTCGTGAACGTCGACGGCGTCGGCCCGGACCGCGTCGCGCACGTGGTCTCCGGCGTGAAGGATCTCGTACTCCTCAAGAGCACCGGCTCGGAGTTCCACGGCTTCTTCAAGGACAAGTACACCACCCTGCAGCCGACCAACGACCGCATCATGGCGACCTCGCTGGTGGCCAAGTGGCGCTACAACCACACCGATGTCGACTGGGACAAGACCTACGACGCCATCCTGAAGGTGCTGCTGCGCCAGTTCGCGGTGGTGCACTCCTACGCGCTGCAGCAGACCCTCTACTCGATGGGCCGAGCCGTGCTCGAGCAGTTCACCGAGGTCGCGGAGATCAAGTTCTCGGCCCCGAACAAGCACCACTTCCTGGTCGACCTGAGCCCCTTCAACGTCGAGAACCCGGGCGAGGTCTTCATCGCCGCGGATCGTCCCTACGGCCTCATCGAGGCCACCGTCGAGCGTGACGACGCCCGTGACGCGGGCAACGCCTGGACCGCCATCCCCGGTTTTTGCTGAGTCGATCGCTGAGTTTGTAGGAGGTGCGGCGATGGGCGACGACCATAGCCGCGTGGAAGTGACCGTGACTCGCCCGGAGGATCAGCGTTATTCGCTCTGGCAGTCCCTGGTCTACGGAACTCAGCACATCCTGACGATGTACGGCGGTGTGATCGCACCGCCGCTCATCGTGGGAGGCGCGGCCGGACTGAGCACGACCGACATGGCGCTGCTGGTGACAGCGGGCCTGTTCGTCTCGGGTCTGGCGACTCTGCTCCAAACCCTGGGCATCGGCCCGATCGGCTCCAGATTGCCGATCGTGCAGGGTATTTCGTTCGTCAGCGTCTCGACGATGGTGACCATCGCCAGTGAGGGCGGGCTGCGGCCGGTCTTCGGCGCGATCATCATCGCGGGCGCGATCGGGTTGGTGCTCTCCAGCTTCTTCGCGAAGCTGGTGCGCTTCTTCCCGTCCGTGGTAACGGGAACGATCATCACGGTGATCGGACTCTCGTTGCTGCCCACCGCTTTCCGATGGGCGATGGGCAACAATGCCAAGGCCGCCGACTACGGCTCGATGGGCAATATCGGCTTCGCGGGACTGACCCTGGTCATCATCCTGGTGATCAGTCGCCTGTTCCAGGGCGCGATCTCGCGACTGTCGATCCTCATCGGCCTGGTGATCGGCACGATCATCGCGGCGGCGACCGGCCACACGGACTTCTCCGGGGTCCGCAAGGCCGACATCTTCGCGCTGCCGCCGATCATGCACTTCGGCAGCCCGACCTTCCAGGTCGGCGCGATCGTGTCCATGACCATCGTGATCCTGGTGATCATGGTGGAGACCACCGCCGACGTGCTCGCCATCAGCGAAATCGTCGGTACCGAAGCCGATTCCAAGCGGGTGGCGGCCGGTCTGCGGGCCGACATGCTGTCCTCGGGCGTCGCTCCGGTGTTCGGCAGCTTCCCGTGCAGTGCGTTCGCGCAGAACGTGGGGCTGGTCGCGCTCACCGGCATCAAGAGCCGATTCGTGGTCGCGACGGGTGGTGTCGTGCTGGCCCTGCTGGGCCTGTTCCCGGTGGTCGGCGCGGTGGTGGCCGGGATTCCGTATCCCGTCCTCGGCGGCGCGGGCATCGTGTTGTTCGGTTCCGTTGCGGCGAGCGGCATTCGCACGCTGGCGCGGGTCGACTTCACCGACAACCTGAATATGGTCCTGGTGGCCGTGGCGGTCGGTATGGGCGTGATTCCCATTGCGGCACCGACGTTCTGGGACAAGTTCCCGACCGGCATCGGGGTGGTCATGCACTCCGGCATCTCGGCGACAGCCATCGCGGCGATCGTGTTGAACCTGGCGTTCAACGAGATCCGGCGCGGAAACAAGCCCGGCGCTTCGGTGTTCGCGGCGGCTGACGACGCGAAGGACGATTTGGGCGATCGTCTGGACGACAACATCCACTGATCGCGCACCTCGTGCACTCGCACAGTACTGGCTAGTAGCTCCCGGGACTCCTTGACGGGATTGTTTTGGGAGCATTAGCATTTTCATATCCCAGAAAAACATTTCCGCATTGCGGAAAATAGGGCAGAAGCTCGAAAGACGCTCTGCGGAAACGACTGGAGGGATTCCATGACGCACTCGCTCAACTACGCCGTGAACTGCTCGCTGCTGTTCACCGAGCTCCCGATCCTGGAGCGCGCCGCCGCTTCCAAGGAGGCGGGCTTCGACGCCATCGAGTTCTGGTGGCCCTTCGCCGAGGCCGTGCCGTCCGACAAGGACGTGGACGCCTTCGTCGCCTCCGTGCAGAACGCGGGCGTGCAGCTGATCGGCCTGAACTTCTTCGCCGGTGACATGCCGGGCGGCGACCGCGGTCTGGTGTCGTGGCCGGCGCGCGCCGCGGAGTTCAAGGACAACATCGACGTGACCGTCGGCATCGGAGAGCGCTTGGGCATCAAGGCTTTCAACGCGTTGTACGGCAACCGGGTGGACGACGCCACCGCCGAGCAGCAGGACGAGCTGGCCGTGGAGAACCTCTCCGCCGCCGCCGTGGCCGCTGCCCGGATCGGTGCCACCATCCTGGTCGAGCCGGTCTCCGGCGCGCCCCGCTACCCGCTGCTGACCGCCGCCGACTGCCTCGGCGTCATCGACAAGGTCCAGGCGCACTCGGGCGTATCGAACATCGGTCTGCTCGCGGACCTCTACCACCTCGCCGTGAACGGCGACAACGTGGACAAGGTGATCGCCGAGCACACCGCCCGCATCGCGCACGTGCAGATCGCCGACAACCCGGGCCGCAATGAGCCTGGCACCGGCGAACTTCCGATCGACGAGCAGCTGACCGCCCTCGAGGCCAACGGCTACCGCGGCTGGGCGGCGCTGGAGTACAAGCCGTCCGGCTCGACCGTCGACTCCTTCGGCTGGCTCCCGCGCGAGCGTCGCGCCGCCAAGTAACCCAAAGACTTTCACCCCCAACGACTTAGGAACAGATCATGAGCACCATTGCTTTCATCGGCCTCGGCATCATGGGCAGCCCGATGGCCGTCCACCTGCAGAACGCCGGCCACACCGTCAAGGGCTTCGACCTCAACCCCGCCAACGCGCAGAAGCTGGTCGACGCCGGCGGCCGTGCCGTCACCTCGATCGCCGACGCCGTGCGCGGCGCGGACGTCGTCGCGGTCATGGTTCCGGACTCCCCGCACGTGCAGGCCGTACTCGCCGGTGAGAAGGGCGTTTTCGAGACCGCCGAGCCCGGCGCGCTGATCATCGACTTCTCCTCCATCCGCCCGGATGTCACCCAGGAGCTGGCCAAGCAGGCCGCCGAGCGTGGCTTCCGCCTGCTGGACGCCCCGGTCTCCGGCGGCGAGCCGGGCGCGATCAACGCCACCCTGTCGATCATGGTCGGCGGTTCGGCCGAGGACTTCGCCGTCGCCAAGCCGGTTCTCGACACCGTCGGCAAGACCATCGTGCACGTGGGCACCAATGGCGCGGGCCAGACCGTGAAGGCCGCCAACCAGCTCATCGTGGCCACCAACATCCAGGCCGTGGCCGAGGCCGTGGTCTTCCTCGAGGCCTACGGCGTCGAGCTGGGCCCTGCCCTCGACGTGCTCGGCGGCGGC
This sequence comes from Nocardia sp. CDC153, assembly GCF_035818515.1. Lineage (NCBI taxonomy): Bacteria > Bacillati > Actinomycetota > Actinomycetes > Mycobacteriales > Nocardiaceae > Nocardia > Nocardia sp. CDC153. The sequence continues at coordinate 1,276,344 of NZ_JAYKYU010000001.1, forward strand.
CTCGCCGGTTCGGCCGTGCTGAACCAGAAGCGCGACAAGATGGCCAACCGCGAATTCGCCCCGGGCTTCCGGATCGACCTGCACCACAAGGACATGGGCATCTTCACCACCGCCGCTCGTGAGGCGGGTCTGGTGACCCCGGCCGGTTCGCTCATCGCGCAGCTGGTCGCCTCGGCCCGCGCCAACGGCGACGGCCACCTGGACCACTCTGCACTGCTGCGCGGCGTCGAGCGCCTGAGCGGCAAGCTGGACAAGGAGAACTGACCAACATGGCACGCATGCGTACCGTCGACGCGGCGGTCCTGATCCTGGAAAAGGAAGGGGCCACACAGGCTTTCGGCCTGCCCGGCGCCGCGATCAACCCGTTCTACTCCGCCATGAAGAAGCACGGTGGCATCAAGCACGTGCTGGCCCGCCACGTCGAGGCCGCTTCGCACATGGCCGAGGGCTACACCCGTGCCCAGGCCGGGAACATCGGTGTCTGCATCGGCACCTCGGGCCCCGCGGGCACCGACATGGTGACCGGTCTGTACTCCGCCTCTGCGGATTCCATTCCGATCCTGTGCATCACGGGCCAGGCGCCCGTGGCCAAGCTGCACAAGGAGGACTTCCAGGCCGTCGACATCGCGTCCATCGCGAAGCCGCTGGCCAAGTGGGCGACCACCGTGCTCGAGCCCGCCCAGGTGCCGGGCGCCTTCCAGAAGGCGTTCTGGCTCATGCGCGAAGGCCGTCCGGGCCCGGTGCTGATCGACCTGCCGATCGACGTGCAGCTGGCCGAGATCGAGTTCGACATCGACACCTACGAGCCGCTGCCGGTCACCCGCCCGGCCGCGACCCCGGCGCAGGCCGCCAAGGTGCTGCAGATGCTGAACGAGGCCAAGCGCCCGCTGATCATCGCCGGCGGCGGCATCATCAACGCCGACGCGTCCGAGCTGCTGGTGAAGTTCGCCGAGCTGACCGGCGTCCCGGTCGTCCCGACCCTGATGGGTTGGGGCACCATCGCCGACGACCACGAGCTGCACGCGGGCATGGTGGGTCTGCAGACCTCCCACATCTACGGCAACGAGTCGCTGCTGGCCGCGGACTTCGTGCTGGGCATCGGCAACCGGTGGGCCAACCGCCACACCGGCGCGCTGGACGTCTACACCAAGGACCGCAAGTTCGTTCACGTCGACATCGAGCCGACCCAGATCGGTCGCGTGTTCGCGCCCGACTACGGCGTCGTCTCCGATGCCGGTGCGGCGCTGGAGCAGTTCATCGCGGTCGCCGAATCCCTGGACAAGGTGGGCGGTTTGACCGACCACAGCCAGTGGGTCAAGGAGGTGCGCTCCAAGCGCGCCACCGGTCAGCGCAAGACGCACTTCGACAACGTGCCGCTGAAGCCGGCGCGTGTGTACGAGGAGATGAACAAGGCGTTCGGCCCGGAAACCCGCTACGTGACCACGATCGGTCTGTCGCAGATCCAGGCCTCGCAGATGCTGCACGTGTACAAGCCGCGGCACTGGATCAACGCCGGTCAGGCCGGTCCGCTGGGCTGGACCCTGCCCGCCGCGCTGGGTGTGGCCACCGCGGTCAAGGACGAGCCGGTCGTGGCGCTGTCCGGTGACTACGACTTCCAGTTCCTGATCGAGGAATTGGCCGTCGGCGCGCAGTTCAACATTCCGTACATCCATGTGCTGGTGAACAACTCGTACCTGGGCCTGATCCGTCAGGCGCAGCGGGCGTTCGACATGGACTACTACGTCCAGCTGGACTTCGAGAACATCAACTCGCCCGAGGTCAACGGCTACGGCGTGGACCACGTCAAGGTCGCGGAAGGCCTGGGCTGCAAGGCGATTCGCGTCTTCAACCCGGAGGACATCGGTCCGGCCTTCGAGAAGGCCAAGTCGCTGATGGCCGAGTACAAGGTGCCGGTCGTGGTCGAGTGCATCCTCGAGCGCGTCACCAACGTCTCCATGGGTGCGGCCGGGATCGACGCGATCACGGAGTTCGAGGAGCTGGCCTCCGCGTTCGCCGACGCCCCCACCGCAACCGTTCCGCTGGACTAGAGGGATTCCGTCATGGCTCGTGTGCTGATCGCCTCCGACAAATTCAAGGGCTCGCTGACCGCGGTGCAGGTCGGAGCTGCCGTGCGAGCCGGAATCCGGCGGGCGCGACCCGATGCCGAGGTGTCGGTCGTGCCCGTGGCCGACGGCGGTGACGGGACCGTCGCCGCCGCTCTCGCGGCAGGTTTCGACGCGGTTCCCTTGACCGCGTCGGGACCGACCGGGGAACCGGTGCTGACCGCCTATGCCCGCTCCAACGACCTCGCGGTCATCGAGATGGCGGACGTGTCGGGCCTGGTGCGGCTGCCGGACGGCCTGCTGCGACCGATGACCGCCACCAGCCGGGGCACCGGCGAGGTGATCGCGGCCGCGGTCGCGGCGGGATGCCGCCGCATCGTGCTCGGCATCGGCGGCAGCGCCGGAACCGACGGCGGCGCGGGCATGTTGGAGGCGCTCGGTGCCCGTCTGCTGGACGCCGATGGTCAGCCCATCGGCGACGGCGGGGCGGCTCTCACCCGGGTGGCCTCCATCGACCTGACGGCGCTGCGGGAGCTGATGGACGGCGTCGAGGTCATCGTGGCCTGCGATGTCGACAATCCGCTCACCGGTCCCACCGGAGCCGCTGCGGTCTACGGACCGCAGAAGGGCGCCGATCCGGCCCAGGTGGCCGAGCTGGACGCCGCGCTCGGGCAGTGGGCGCAGCGGCTGGCCGCGGAGATCGGGTCGGATCGGCGTGACACTCCGGGCTCCGGCGCCGCGGGGGGCGTCGGATTCGCCGCGCTCGCGGTGTTGGGCGCGACGCTGCGGCCGGGCATCGAATTGATGCTGGAGCTGGTCGGTTTCGAGGCGCGGCTGGCCGGTGCCGACCTGGTGATCACCGGTGAGGGCAAGCTCGACGAGCAGACCCTGCACGGTAAGGCACCGGCCGGGGTCGCGGCCGCCGCACGCGCTGCGGGCGTGCCGGTGGTCGCGGTCTGCGGCCGCAACACCCTGCCGCAGGATCGCTTGCGCGACACCGGATTCGCGGCGGCGTACTCGCTCATCGAGATCGAGCCGGATGAGCAGCGGTGCTTGAGCGCCGGTGCGATGCTGTTGCAGCAGTTGGGCGTTCGGATCGCCTATGAGCATCTGGCCGGTGGTCCGGGCGTGGCGGCGGCGGTGGCCGACCAAACAGGAGGCGATTCGTGAAACTGTTGCGAGTGGGTGCCAAGGGCTCGGAAAAGCCTGCGGCCATCGATGATTCGGGCGTGATCCGGGATCTGTCGGCGTTCGTGGCCGATATCGACGGTCAGCTCCTGGGTGATCGATCCACGCTGGCCACCGTCCAGCGTGCTCTCGCCAATGGCGGTCTGCCCGAGGTGGACGCCGCGCAGCGCATCGGAGCCCCGATCGCGCGGCCCGGCAAGGTGATCGGTGTCGGACTCAACTACACCGACCACGCCGCGGCCATCGGCGCGGCCATTCCCGAACGGCCGGTGGTGTTCCTCAAGCCGGGCACCACGGTCAGCGGGCCCTACGACGCCATCGAAATCCCGCGCGGCAGCCAGGCCACCGATCACGAGGTGGAGCTGGGCGTGGTGATCGGGCAGCACTTGCGCGACTGCCCGGATCCCGCCACCGCGCTGGGGGCGGTCGGCGGGTACGTCACCGCGAACGACGTCACCGAGCGCAATGGCATTGCGGGCGAACCGACCTGGGTGAAGGGCAAGTCGTATGACACCTTCACGCCCATCGGGCCCTGGCTGGTGACCCCGGACGAGGTCGCCGAACCGCAGTCGCTGAGCCTGCAGCTGTGGGTGAACGGCGAACGGCGGCAGGAGGGTACGACCGGGAACATGGTCGCGGGCGTCGGCGAGCTGCTGGTGTACCTCAGCTCGTTGATGACCCTGGAACCCGGCGACCTGGTGTTGACCGGGACCCCGGCGGGCGTCGCGGTCAGCCGACCGGAGCCGAAACCCTATCTGCGCGACGGGGATGTGGTCGTCGCGGAGGTTGCCGGGTTGGGGCGGCAACAGACATTGGCCACCGGCATGCGCGGGTGAGGATTCCCGAGGCGGCGTGCGAGGCGCAGCTGGGGTGCCAGCACGTCGCCGCGGGAGTATTCGAACGGCCCGGTCGCTGTGGAGACCGGGCCGTTCGTCCTGTTCGAGGGTAGGTCATGCGGACTTGTTGCCACCCAGGCTGAATTGCACGCCGGTCGGATCGGTGACGGCGGCCAGGCGGCCATAGGGGGTGTCCTCGGCGGGGCGCAGGATGGTGCCGCCGAGTTCGGCCACCTTGCGCACGCTCGCGTCGACGTCCTCGACGCCGAAGTAGACGGTCCAGTAGCCGGGCACGCCGGGCGGCAGGAAGGTGGTCGCGTCCATCACGCCGCCGAGCATGGGGGTGGTGGAATGGATTGTGGTGTAACGGAACTCGGGGGAGTCGCCAATGGTGAAGGGGTCCTGCCAGCCGAACACCTCGCGGTAGAACTTCAGCGCGTCGTCGTAGGCACGGGTGTGCAGTTCGAACCAGGAGGGCGCGCCGACGTGGCCGTCCCAGTGGCCGTCGCCGACGGTGCCGCGCAGCTCGAAACCGGTCATGGTGCCGGACTCCCAGGTGCCCACGCCGACGCCGCCGTTGTCGCCGAAGACGGCGAACTTGCCGAGGTCGCCGACGGCCATCGGGGGCACCACGACCATGCCGCCGGACGCGGTCACCGCCTCGGCCGTCTTCTCGGCATCGGGGGTGGCCAGGTAGACCATCCACTGGCTGGGGCCGCCGCTGCCGTCATTGCGCATGCCGCCCGCCACCGCCTTGCCGTCCTTGCGGAAGGTGATGTAGTCGCCGTGTTCGGGGGCGACTTCGGCCGTCCAGCCGAACAACTCGCCGTAGAAGGCGATGGCGCCGTCGGTGTCGGTGGTGAACAGGTCGGTCCAGACCGGATCGCCCGGTCGTGTGGTGTAGGACATGTGGACTCCTCGGATCGGTTTTTGTGCGTCCCCGGGAATGGAGACGGCCCGAGACCCGGGAACTCATCGGGCGAGCAGACCCCACGTGAGGGCCCATGCCAACCATACGAACCCGGCGGGGATCAGGAGGGCCAGTCCGAGTCGATGGGTGGTGGCTCGGGTACGGATGGTGGTGATGAGGGTGACGGCGAGGGCGGCGACGGTGGCGAGGGCGAGCAGTTGCAGGATCAGCCATGGGACGGGGCGGCCGACGACTGCTGGACCGAGCGACTTGGCTCCGGTGGCGTAGATCCACACGATGTAGGCGACTGTGCCGAGCAGGGAGATCGGACCGGCGAGGGCTAGCGTGCGTGCGCCACGGATTCCTTTGCTGGTCAACGAGATTGGTAGGTAGGCGAGGAACGCCAGGATTAGCAGGACGACTACCGCTCCCTGGATACCAGGGGAGGTCCACAGGTCGTGGCCGGGATCGCGGGACTCGGCCTGCTGGGTCGGGGACGGTGCGGCGGAGGATTCCGGGGGATTTCCGGCTGCTACTCGGTGCAGCCAGTCGGTCATGGTGTCGAGGTAGCCGGGGGCGAAGTCGCCGGATGGGACGGGGCGTGCGTAGGTGGGGCCGATTCGGTCGAAACCGGTGGTGGTGGCGCGGCCGTTGTGCGAACCATTGGTGAGGAATCGGATGGTGACGCTGGGATCCGCTTCGAGTGCCCGGCGGAGGATCGCGGCGTTTTCGGCGGGCGGGTCCTGGACGTCGTGGTCACCCCACAGGGCCAGGACGGGGACGTGCACACGGTGGAGCACCGGCACGGGGTCGAAATCCGCGGCGGGGAACAGGCCGGTGGCGGCCATGATTCGGGCGGCGGGACCGGATATGCCGTCGATGAGCGCGCTGTGGTCACCGTGCTGCCGGAGCAGATTGGCCAGATACCAGGTCTGGGTGCGCAGGGGAGGGTAGCCGGATGCGCCGAGGGTGATCAGGAAGGCGATGTCGTCGGATCGCGAGGCGGCTAGCGGGGCTACCCAGCCGCCTTCGCTGAAACCCCACAGGCCCACCATGTCTCGGCGCACGCCGGGCTGGTCGCGGAGATAGCGCACTGCGGCAAGCGCATCGTCGGCCAGCAAGCCGAGGTCTCTGTGGGTCAGGGAGTATCCATCGGTCCGCTTGTCGTAGATGAGGACTGTGATGCCCGCTGCGGCAAACGCTTCCGCCTCGCGACGATATTCCTCGCGTGGTCCCGGACCGGAGCCGCCTACCAGGACGATTCCGGGGGTATCCGAAGTTGTTGTGGCCGGTCGAATTACGGTGCCATGCAGGGTGAGTCCCGCGCCGCCGACGAAGCTGGCCTCTTGGCCTGCGGGATCGGGTGTGGCGGCGGCGTAGGGGGCGTATGGAATGAAGAGGGCGAGGAAAACGGCCACAAACGCGCAGGGGAGGAGAACCCGCCCGGCCCGTGCCGTCGGTGAGATTCGCATGTTCGGTTGTCTCCGTTGTTGTTTCAGCCTTCGGGAAAGCTGAACAGCCTCAGCAGCACGCCGTGCTCGTCGCCGCTCGCCTCGGTGTCCGCCCCGTAGCGCTTGACCAGTTGGATGTACTCCTCGAAAAATTCCTGAAACCGTTGCGCGTCAACCCGAATGGTCGCCCGCGAATACGCGAAGGTATCGGCCTTCTTGCCCAGCTCCCCGGCCCGCCGTTCGAACTTCTCGTACAGCTCGACCACCTCGCCGACATGCTGCCGTGCGATATCCGCCCCGACTTCCCGCGCCTCGTCGCTCATCTCGCTGTAGCGCGGATACCGCCGATCCCCGGGTACCGCCCGCCACCACCGCTCCTTGCCGTTCGAAAGCTCCGGAACCTCTTCGACGAACCCGTATTTCGCCATCTGGCGCAGGTGATAGCTGGTCAGCCCGCTGCTCTCCCCGAGCGCGGCGGCCAAGCTCGTCGCATTGACGGGACCGCCGCGCAATTCCTCCTCGATCCGCCTCCGCAGCGGGTGTGCGAGCAGCCGCAACGCGGCGATATCGGAAATCCGTTCAGGAGAGGGCTGATCGACCATCTCCCAAGACTAGACATCGCAAAGGGCGTTTGCAAATAGTCTTTGCGATGTTGATAGTCATCAAACATGTTGGTAGCCATAGATTTACGCGGCGTGTTGATTCGATCTAGGTGTTGTGTCGATTGGTTCGAAAGTATGATCGGTGGTATGGGTGAGATCGCTGTTGAGGAGTACTTCTCCACCGAGGTGGTGGAGCGGCTTCGTGCGGTGCACTCGCAGATTGCTGCGCTGGAGGCCGAAGAGGTTGCGTTGATGACCCTGCTGTATCGGCGGCGGCGGGAGCAGCAGTTGGAGTTGGGGGTTGGGTTGTTGCATGCGGGGGAGGATGCGGCTACCGAGATCGGGATCGCGTTGAAGGTTTCGCAGCGGGTGGCGGATGGGCTGATCGATCTCGGGCTGGGGCTGGAGAATCGGTATCCGGCTACCCGGGAGGCGTTCGCGGCTGGGCGGATCGACCTTGCTCGCGCTCGGGCCATCAGTCAGACGTTGACCAATGTGCCGGAAGAGCTGCTTGCGGAGTTGGAGCCCAAGGTGGCGGCCTATGCGGAAAACGCTGACCCGCAACGGGTTCGGCGGACTTCACGGCGGTGGCTGCTGGAGCGGGATCCGGAGGGGCAGGCGCGGCGACGGAAGGCGGCCGAGGCGGATCGGTATGTGAACATCGCTGCTGCGGATGATGGCACGGCGGTGATGGATGCGGTGTTGCCTGCGGCCGGTGGGCAGACGCTGTATGAGCGGTTGCGGGAGATGGCTTCTGGGCAGGTTTGCCGTCATGACCCGCGGACCACCGCGCAGCGTCGGGCTGATGCGCTGGTCGCGCTGGCCGATGGCGCTGGGCGGCTCGTCTGTCAGTGTGGGCTGGCGGACTGCCCGCGTGCCGAGCTCGGTGAGACCGCGCCTGTTGCTCGGAAAGCTCTGGTGCAGGTTGGTGTTTCGGCGGCGGCTTGCGACCTGGATCATCAGGATCGGTTCGATCATGACAATCCTCGAGAGAGTGGGCGCACTACCGAGGAGAATCTTGGTGCTCGGTGTCGGCGGCATCATCGGCTCAAGACTCATGCGGACAACGGGGTCAATAACTGGGAGGTTGTTCATCACCCGGATCGGCGGGTTGAACGGCGCACGCCCAGTGGGGGATCGGTTAGTACGACGCCTGGGGGTGTGAAGTTCTTGTTTCCGACGGCTGTTGTGCCGCCGGTTACTGCGGGCGGGGTGCCCGATGCGGAACCTCATGGGTCGGTGTGGGATCCGGGGAATGCGGTCAATGCGATGACCGAGATTTTGCATGTCTATGCGACACCGGCTCAGCGGCGGGAGCAGTGGGCTCGGATGCGGGCTCGGCGCAACATGTGATTCGGATGCTCGAGGCCGTGTAACGCGGGGGCCCACGGACTGCACGGATCACCTTTAAAGACAAAAGCCGAAAGACAAAACGAGAAATTTGATTGCGTGGTTGCCTGCTGTTGGGGGCGGCGTGTCAGGGGGTGGGGGCGTTTGGATGCGGGTAGGTTTGGGCTGATTGCTGCTTGATTGCTTCTGGGTTTCCGGGGTGCGAGGAGGCTGCGTGAGTTCGGTTATCGATGATGCGCCGTTCACTTCGTTTCATAAGCGGTTGGCGGTTGCTTGTTCGGGTGGGCCACTGTTGGACGGGTACATCTTGAGCATTGTTGGGACCGCGCTCATTGGGATGACGGCCGAACTTGATTTGAGTACGGGGGATACGCAGTTGATCGGGGCTGCGGCGCTGGTTGGGATGTTCGTGGGTGGGGCCTTGTTCGGGGTGCTGACGGACAAGATCGGGCGGGAGGTCATGTACACCGCGGATCTTGTGGTGATGGGGGCCTGTTCGATCGCCTCCTTCTGGGCCGAATCCATTTGGCTCATTGTGGTTTTGCGGTTCATTTTGGGCATGGCGGTCTCCGCCGACTATCCGATCGCCACATCGTTGCTCGGCGAGTGGTTGCCACTCAAACAGCGTGGAAAACTGCTCGGATTCCAGATTGTTGCCTGGTACGCGGGGTCGGTGCTCGCGTATGTGGTGGGGTATCTGATGTTGACGTTCTTCGGCAACGGGAGCTGGCGGTGGCAGTTGGCCAGCGGTGCCGTGTTGTGTGCGTTCTTTCTGATCATTCGGCAGAGCACCGCGCCGGAGTCGCCTCGGTGGCTTGCGCAGCACGGGAAGGCCGACAAGGCCGCCGGGATGATCGAGAAGTATCTGCACGTGAAAGTGGATCCGGCAACGCTGGTGGAGGCGGGGGACGAGGCGCATCCGGCCAAGCACGGGTCGTTGCGGGAGCTGTTCAAGCCGACCTATCGCAAGCGGACCATCTTCTGTAGCGGGTTCTTCCTGTGCCAGGTGGCGGTGCTGTTCGCCATGCTGACCTTCGGGCCGCAGATTCTCGCGGCGTTCGGCATGCCCGCGGGGACCTGGATGGACACCCTCGGCACCGCGCTGATCAGCCTGGTGTTCCTCATCGGCTGCCTGCCCGCCATGCGGTTGATCGATACCGTCGGGCGACGGCCGACCATCGTCTGGTGTTTCGGGCTGATGATCGTTCCGGTGTTGTTCATCGGCGTCTGGCCCGCCATGCCCGCCGTCCTGGCGTTCCTCATGTTGTGCCTCTATGCGTTCTTCTGCGGCGGTCCGAATGTTCTGGACTGGACGTATCCGAACGAGTTGTTCCCCACGCATATTCGAGCCACCGCGGTCGGATTCGCCACCTCCATCAGCCGCGTGGGCGCGGCGCTCGGGACCTATCTGCTGCCCTGGTCGCTGGACCATCTCGGGATGGGGCCGACGTTCCTGTTCGCGGCGGGGTTGACCGCGGTCGGGTTCCTGATCTGTCTCTGGGGTGCCCCGGAGACCAAGGGACACCGGCTGGAATCGGCTGCGACGGTGGCGGTTCCGATCGGGGCGGCGCGGCCGGAACCGGCATGACAACTGTCATGGTCGAGAGGTGATGGTTGGCAGATTCGCCGAGGTCGGCGCGTCCGTAGCGTCATTCCTGTAGCGATCAGACCGATTACAGGAGTTCCGAAATGGCCGACCACACCAACACTGTGAACACGCCGCAGGGGGCGGAGACTCGTCCGAATCTGCTGCGCATGCTCGCGCCGACCATCCGCGATATCGCGGTGCCGCTGGGGGCGTACTACATCCTGCACTGGGCCGGGTACTCCGACTTCACCGCGCTGTTGGCGGGCGGGCTGGTGTCGGGGGCCATGGTGCTGGTCGAGGTGGTTCGGGCCCGGCGGATCGACGTCATGTCGGCGCTGGTGCTGGGTGGGTTCGTGTTCGGTATCGCCAGCTCGCTGATCAGTGGCGATGCTCGGATGATGATCGTGCGGGACTCGCTGACCACCGCGGTCATCGGGGTCGCCTTCACGGTCAGCGCGCTCGTCGGGAAGCCGCTCACCTATATCGCCGCTCGCAAGGCGTTTTCGGGGTCGCCGCAGAAGCTGGCCGAGATGGAGTACAAGTTCGACAACATTCCCATGGTTCGGCGGGTTCACAATCGGATCGCGGCCATGTGGGGCGTGGGCATGATCGGGGAGTCCGTGGTGCGCGTGGTGCTCGCCTACCGGCTGCCCATCCACACCATGGCGTGGCTGTCCAGCGTGCTGATGATCGGTGTCACCGCCACCCTGATGATGATCACGGTGCAAACCATCAAGTGGGCCAGGCGATCCGAGGCCGCTGCCAGCCAGCGGGGCTACGCTGCGGTGCATGAGTGAGGGTTCGGTTCCGAACGGCACATTGACGGGAACCGCTCGAGTAGAAGCGTTCAGCGACGGGGTGATGGCGATTGCCATCACCCTTTTGATTTTGAATATCCAAGTGCCCCCGCATGAGCCGGGGCATTTGTTGCAGGAACTGGGACACATCTGGCCGACGTATCTGGCGTATCTGGCCTCGTTCATGACCATCGGCGTGGTGTGGATGAACCACCACACCTTCTTCGGGCGGCTGCGGCGCATCGACCACGTGCTGCGGTGGTGGAATCTGATGCTGCTGCTGGGTGTTTCGCTCGTTCCGTTTCCGACGATCGTGGTCGCGGACAATGTGGTGCACGGGACTCGGCGTGACGCCGTCGTGGCGGTGGCTCTGTACGGGATCGTGGGAGTGATCATGACGATTCCGTGGGCTCCCATGTGGCGCAGGCTGGAGCAGCGGCCGGAGATGTTGAAGCCGGGGCTGGGGGTGGACTACGCGCGGCGGGAGCGGTGGCGGGCCTGGCCGGGGATTCTCGTTTACGCGGTCACCATTGGTATCGGGTTCCTGTCGCCGATCACGGCCTTGGTGTTGTACCTGCTGGTCTCGACGTTCTACGGGGTGAGCAACAAGGGGTGGTCGTCGCCGAGTGACCCGGATCCGGACGAAGCATAGGGCTTGCCAATTTAAGCGATTGTGATTAACTGCCTGGGTGGACAGCATGAGCGTGGCGGGCGGGCCCGTTACTCAGATCGCCTGGGTGGTCGAGGACATTGCGGCGGGCGAGAAGTTCCTGACGACCGTGCTGGGGGCGCGTCGTTGGATGCGGATGCCGGATGTGCGGTTCGGGCCCGAAAGCACCGTGTATCGGGGTGAGCCCGCGGATTTCACGGCGCACATCTCGTTGTGCTACAGCGGGGACACCCAGCTCGAACTCATTCAGCCTGTGCGCGGGGCGTCGATCTATACCGAGTTTCTCGAGCGCGGCGGGCCGGGGCTGCATCACATCTGTCTGGAACCGCCGGACTTCGACGCTGCGCTGAAAGATGCTGCGGCGCAGGGGATCGACGTGGTGCAGCAGGGCGATATGGGTGGGCAGATGCGGTTCGCCTATCTGGACGGGGCGGCGTCGGGGGTGCCGTTCGTCGAACTCGCGGAGATCGGGCCGAACATGCGGCTGTTCTTCGAGCAGATCAAGAAGGATGCACAGTGAGCACAGTGATACCGGAAATCCTTGCGGCGGACTCGATTACCGCGTGGTCCGATGAGGTCGACGTGGTGGTCGTCGGGTTCGGGATCGCGGGCGGGTGTGCGGCGGTGGAGGCGGCCTCGCAGGGGGCTCGGGTATTGGTGTTGGAGCGGGCGGGGGTTGCGGGTGGCACCACCGCGTTGGCGGGTGGGCACTTCTACCTCGGGGGCGGGACGGCCGTGCAAAACGCTACGGGGCACCAGGATTCGGCCGAGGAGATGTACAAGTATCTGCTCGCGGTGGCGCGGGATCCGGAGCCCGAGAAGATTCGCGCCTACTGTGACGGCAGCGTGTCGCATTTCGACTGGTTGGAGAGTCTCGGGTTCGAGTTCGAGCGTAGTTACTACCCGGAGAAGGCGGTGATTCAGCCGGGGACACAGGGGCTGATGTACACCGGCAACGAAAAGGTTTGGCCCTATCGGGAACAGGCGACTCCGGCGCCGCGTGGACACAAGGTGCCGGTGCCGGGGGATACCCAGGGGGCGGCCATGATCATCGATCTCTTGGTGAAGCGGGCGGCGACGCTCGGTGTCGAGGTGCGGTACGAGACGGGGGCGATCAATCTGGTGGCCGATGCGGACGGCACCGTGGTGGGCGTCGGTTGGAAGAATCTCGGTAAAACCGGTGTGGTGCGGGCGAAATCGGTCGTCTTGGCGGCCGGTGGGTTTGTGATGAACTCGGAGATGGTGGCCGAGCACGTCCCGTGGCTGACCGAAAAGCCGTTCGTGCTCGGGACACCGTTCGATGACGGGCTCGGGATTCGGCTGGGGGTGTCGGCGGGGGCGGCCACGCGGATGATGGATCAGGCGTTCGTGACCGCGCCGGTGTACCCGCCGTCGAAGCTGTTGACGGGAATCATTGTGAACCGCAAGGGGGAACGGTTCGTGGCCGAGGATTCGTATCACGCGCGGACGTCGGCCTTCGTGCTGGAGCAGCCCGGGGCGGTGGCCTATCTGATCGTGGATGCCGAGCATATGGAACGGCCGATGTTTCCACTGGCACCGTTCATCGACGGGTGGGAGACGGTCGAGGAGATGGCTGACGCGCTCGGAATACCTTATGAGGCACTGCGATCCACGTTGGACAGCTACAACGAGCACTCGGCGCGCGGAGAGGATCCTGAATTCCACAAGGCCGCCGAATGGCTGGAGCCGCAGGATCAGGGGCCGTGGGCGGCGTTCGATCTGACGCTGGGTAAGGCGCTGTACGCGGGATTCACGCTCGGTGGCCTGCGGACGTCGGTCGATGGAGAGGTGTTGCGCGACAACGGGTCACCGATTGCGGGGCTGTACGCGGCCGGTGCCACCTCCTCGACCCTCGCACAGGACGGCAAGGGCTATTCGAGCGGCACCCAGCTCGGGTCCGGATCGTTCTTCGGCCGCCGGGCGGGGCGTCACGCCGCCAGCCGCTCCAGCTGAAGGATCAGCTCCGAGGCGGTGACGGCGTCGAGAACGCCGAAGGTGCCGCCGCGGAGTTCCACCGACAGGATGCGTTGCCGGTCGGGCTCATAGCGGTAACCGCCCTCGAGGCCGGGATCGAGGGCGACGGTCACTTCGCGAGTCGGAGAGAAGCGGCGATACAGGGCTTCGCGGGTGACCTCCCAGCCGAGTTCCTGGAGCGCGAACAAGCGGTCGGTGCGCACCTGCCGATCGGTGAAGCGGTGCAGGATGGTCGACTCCGACTCCGCCGCGGTGAGAGCGTAGGTCGGTCGGGTCAGCTGTTCGAAGGGCTGGCGTAATCGGTTGTCGGCGAGGCTGTTACGCCAGGCGTCGATCGAATCGCCCAGATGAATCGGGTGGGCGATGCCCAGCAGCGCATCGTCGGGCAACTCGACCGGTCCGCCCGCGACATCGATGAGCGATCGATCGGCCTCGATCCGAAAGGTCCCGACCACCGTACCGCGGTCGTCGAACCGCGCCCACACCAGGCGCCGCGCCAGTTGACCCAGCGCCGGATCCTCGAGGACCACTCGCCGATGCGCCGCCGCCCGCCAGCGCCGCCCATCCACCATGGCCGCCTCGAACCGCCGAATCTGGTCGGTGGTAATGGATTTCGGCTCGGTGACGACGCGGGACGCGCCTTCCTCGTCCACCACGCCGAGTCGGTCCCGAACTCGTCGGGCCAGGGCCTCGTCTACGGCCGAGGCATCCTCGTCCGCCGCGGCCAAGCGCAGCCACGGTGTCATCCGTCCCGCCCGGGGGTCGGGGTCCTCCACCCGAACCCCGCGCCTCGCCTCTGCGACAGCGGTCACGAAATCGTGCCCGTGCTCGATCATCCAGCTGTCGACGAACCGGTCGATGAACTCCCTTTCCCGTTGCGCCCCGGTGCGATACGCCACCGCCGCGTGCTGCGCGATGGCGAAGATCACCGCGGCCGCCTCCGGGCTGCACGGGCCCTCCGGCGCGGCCGCGTATTCCGCTGCGGCGTCGGCGAGTTCGTTCAGGCCGTCCAGTCGGGCCGAGGTCAGGATGGTGTCCACGGCCCGTCGATGGCGGCGCAGGAACTTCCGCACGGTTTCGGTGGCGTGCGGATCGGGCCAGCGCCGGTCGTCCTCGGTCATACCTGATCGCGGACGATGAGTGAAACCGCCATGGGCACCAGCAGATCCACCAGGTCGCTCACCGGGGGCCGGGGATCCGACAGCAGCCATTCGTGGGCCAGGCCGTTGACCGCGCCGATCAGCGCGCTGCCCGCGAGATCCGGATTGCCGCGGATGGCGGCGTTCGGACCGGCGAGGGGTTGCAGTGCGAGACGAATGATGTCGACCCAGGCGTGGCGGCGTTCGCGGCGGTGTTGTTCCATGCGTTCGCTCACGCCGACCACCTCGACGAAGGCGACCTTGGCGCGGAACGGGTCCGAGCCCACCGAGTCCAGGAAGGCCGACAGCACCGTGGTGACCGTCTCGGTCGGGTCGGGGTCGGGGCCCATCTCGCTCAGGGCGCTGGCCAGGGCCGCGGCGGACTGGTCCTGGATCTGGTCGTAGGCGGCGACCAGGACGTCCTCGCGGGTTTGGAACTCCTCGTAGAACTGGCGTTTGGATAGTCCGGCGGCGGCGCACACGTCGGCGAGCGAACAGTTGGCGTAGCCACGCTCGCCGAAAATCTGGATGGCGGCGTCGAGGAATCGCTGTCGCCGCTCGGCTTTTCGTTCGGTCACGGCGCGTCCGCCGTACTGCCTGCCTTCGATCGTCACTGTCGTTTCTCGATCGTCACGCCTGAAAGGTTACGGCCGACTCAGCGACGTGGACGCAAACCGTCGAGCATGTGGGTGACCATCTCGTCGAAAAGGCTGTCGGCCTCCTCGGAATCGACCAGGCCGGAGCCGAGAATGGCGGCCAGGCCGTGCAGGGCGGCGACCGCCGACAGGCAGATGCGGCGCGGGTCGCCGGGCACCACCTCGCCGTGCTGCTGGCCGTCGGCAACCATTTCGATGGGGACGGTGAAGGCGCGGGCGGCGGCCTCGCCGATGGCGGGGGTGGGACTGTTCTTGCGCGCGAACATGAGCGCCAGCAGGGCCGGATTGTCGATGGCGAAGTGCAGGTAGGTCTCGGCCATGGCGCGCATGCGCTCGAGGAAGGTGCCGGTGGCTGCGGCCTGCTCGAAGCCAGCGCCCAGGCGCTCGAAACCGGCGACGGTGAGCGCGTCGAGCAGGGCCTGCTTGTCGCGGAAGTGGCGGCTGGGCGCGGCGTGGCTGACGCCGGTGTCGCGGGCGAGTTGCCGCAGCGACAGGCCGTCGACACCGGAGCGGCTCAGTGTCTGTTCGGCGCGGCGGAGGAGTTCGGCGCGCAAGTCACCGTGGTGGTAGGAGCGCATGGTGAGAGCAGGATATCGGACACACTTCGCTATGTTGGCGTTGACTACTTTGTTGTCGCTGCCTACATTCGTTCGCATGGTGAAAACGAGTGCGCCGACCAGCGTTCCCCTGCGCGGTTGGATCGGCCCGATGGTGGTGCTGACCCTGCTCGCGGCGCTGATCGGCACCATGTACCTCGGGTACACCTCCGATCCGGAGAAGAACCTGCACGATTTCCCGGTCGCCCTGGTCAATCAGGACGTCGGCGACGTCATGGACGGCAAGACGGTCAATATCGGCGATCAGATCGCCGACGCGCTGAGTCAGAAGATTCCGAGCGAGAAGATCGATCTGCGGCGGGTCGGCATCAACGACGCCCGCCAGCAGCTGAGCAATGGCCAGGTCTACGGCGCGATCATCATTCCCGGGGACTTCACCAAGCGGCTGTCGATTCTCGCGGCGGCCTCGGTGGTGCCGGGGGATATCGAGCGGCCGACCATTACCGTGCAGACCAATCCGCGCGCGGGCACCTACGCCTCCTCGATCATGCAGCGCGTCACCGATCGGGCCATGGCGCAGGTGAATTCGACCGTGGGTGCGCAGTTGACCGATCAGGTCAAGGCGAAGGTGAACACCGAGTTGACCGGTGCCGCAAGGCTGCAACTGGCCAAGCCCATCGACGTGGTGGTCAGCCCGTATCGGCCGCTGCCCGCGGGCACCGGGCAGGGGCTTTCGGCCTTCTTCTACACACTCGTCCTGCTGTTCGCGGGTTTCAGTGGCGCGATGATCATCCACTCCATGATCGACAATGTGCTGGGTTACCTTCCGGCCGAATACGGTCCGTGGTTCCGCGCCCCGGAGCCGCAGTCCATCAGCCGTTGGCGCACCCTGTTGTCCAAGTGGGCCATCGCCGCGGTCACCGCGCCGGTGCTGTCGGGCATGTTCATGGGCATCGCGACGCTGTTCAGGATGCCGATCGATCAACCGCTGCCGCTGTTCCTCTATGGCACACTGGCCATCATCGCGGTCTCGGTGACCGGTCTGTCGGTACTCGCCGCCTTCGGCACCATGGGCCTGCTGGTCAATATGGTCGTGTTCGTGGTGCTGGGCCTGCCCTCGTCGTCGGGTTCCATTCCGGTCGAGGCGATTCCGCGGTGGATCGCCGCGCTGTCCAGCTTCGAGCCGATGCATCAGATCTATCTGTCGGTGCGCGCCATTCTGTTCTTCGACGGGCATCTGGAAGCCGGTCTGAGCACGGGCATTTGGATGACGCTGTTCGGGTTGACCTTCGGTTTGCTGCTCGGCGCGATCGCGACCCACACCTACGATCTGCGCGGGCTCTACCGGCTCGGCGTGCCGCACGTGGTGGAACCCGGCCACCCACAGTGACTTTCGGCCCTGTTCGTTGTCGAGCTGTGACGGAGATACTGGCCCCGGGCACCGAATAACTCATCGCCGGGCGATGATTGTGGGGCGGTTCGATGGTGATGGCTTCGTCGCAGTTCGATCAGCTGACGGGACAGTTCCTGCGCGCAGTGCGCGATGCCGGTGGCGGTCTCGGGGCGGTGTGCACCGCGTGCGTGCGCGTGCTGCCGGTGACCCGGGCCGCCATCGTGCTGGAGGAACGCGACGCGGGCATGCAACCCTGGTGTGCCAGTGACGAATTCGCCGAGCAAGTGGAGTTGGCGCAGGCCACCGCGGGGGAGGGGCCCGCGGTCACGGCCGTGGTCGACGGTGTGCCCGTGGTGGTCACCGATCTGCGCGCGGACTGCGAACACTGGCCCGGCTTCGCGGAGGCGCTGGCCGCCGCGCCGCTGTCCGGGTCGATGTTCGCGGTGCCCTTGCGGCTGGGCTCGATTCGGCTCGGTGCGGTGGATCTGTACCGCGAGACGATGGGGCGGCCCGGGCCGCGGCTGCTGTCGGCGGCATTGCACATCGCGGATCTGGTGACCGCCAGTCTGGTCCTGGCGTCCGGCGACGAGGCCCGGCAGTGGGCACAGCCGTTGTCCAGCCGCTGGATTCATCAGGCGGCGGGCATGACCAGCGCCCAGCTGGGCATCGAGATCGCCGACGCCTATGCCCGCCTGCGCGGATACGCCTTCACCCACGGGCTCTCCCTCGTCGAGGTGGCGCGGCGGGTGGTCGAACGCGATGTGCGGTTCGAGGCCGAATGAGCGCAACTGTTCCGACACGCCCGGTCCGGCAAATACCATGAGCTGAACGACAAGGGCGGCACGGGAAACTTACGTGGCGGACTCCGCAGGTCCGCCGATGCGGGGTGATGGCGGTGTCCGACAGTGAGTTGCTGGTGTCGGTATTGGCGAGGTTCGCGCGGCTGCTCCCGGCCGCTCACGAGCTGTCGCACATTCTGGACGAGCTGATGCGCAGTGCCATCGATGTGCTGGAACCGGGCGGCGTGACGGTGGCATTGTCGCCCGAATTGCAAGCCAACCGGTCGGATCTTTTCGGCGGGATTCCCGAGAACCTCCTGGATCTCGAGGTCTGCCAACGCGATTACGCCCGTGGTCCCGGCGTGGTCGCGCACGACTGCGGCGCCGCGGTGACCGTCACGAATATCGAAGGCTACGGCGACATGTGGCCGGAGTACACGAGTCTGGCCGGGCAGCACCGCATCTCGTCGGTCGCGGCCATCCCCATGCGGCTCGACGAGACCGAAGCCGGTGTGCTGAGCCTGTATTCGCGTGATCCTCGTCACTGGACCGGCAAGGATCTGTCGGTGGCCACCCTGCTGGCGGGCATGGCGACCGGCCACATCGTCACCGCGAATCTGGTGCAGCGCCAGCAGCGGATGACCGAACAGCTCCAACACGCGCTGACCACTCGCATCGTGGTGGAACAGGCGAAGGGCGTGATCGCCCATGCCCACCGCACCACCCCGGACGCGGCCTTCCAACTGATTCGAGCCCACGCCCGGAGAAATCGCGTCACCGTGCACGCCGTCGCGCACGGGATCGTCGAGCTGGGTTTGCGAATATGAGTACTTGTGAGTTTTCATTCGTGAATCAGGAGTAACCTGGACAGCTGGCGGAACCGAAAGCCCCTGTCCCCGGCCGGTTTCCGTGCGCATGGCGACCGTCCCAGCACTCGACGGCTCGTTCATTTAACGGCAATTCTATGCTCGATATTCGTCGATCTGGGGGCAATCGTGAATTCCTCACGTGCACCGCATTATTCGCCTGCCCATATCTCCGCTCGCCGTGCCCGGCGAGGTAGTGAATTCGACCAGCTCGTCCGCCGGATCGCCGAGGGTGACCGGGCCGCCTACGAGGACCTCTACCGCCGTACCCGCGGGCTCATCTACTCCCGCGTCCTGAACATCGTGTGCGACACCGGATATGCGGAGGAGACCTGTCACGAGGTGTATCTCCAGGTCTGGCGCAGCGCATCCGGCTTCGACCCGGCCCGCGGCAACGCGCTGACGTGGCTGACCACCCTGGCCCATCATCAGGCCGTGGATCGCGTGCGCCGCGAGTGCAGTGCGGCCGGTCACGAACATCGTTGGGGCGTCTGCGATTACCGTCCCGCCACCGATGTGGTGGCCGAGGAGATTCTGCGGCGTCAGGACGAACGGGCCATTCGCAACGGATTGGCCGCTCTCACACCGTATCAGCGGGAATCGGTGGTGCTCGCGTTCTACGGGGGGCTCACGTACGCGCAGGTGGCGGCGCGGTTGGGGATCGGGTTGCCCGCGGTCAAGGCGCGCATCCGCTCCGGTCTGGCGCAGCTGAAAATGTCTCTGGCATAAGCGAATTCAGTGTGCGGCGGTCGCCTTGAAGCCGCGCGGGACCAGGATCACGGTGAGCACCGCGACCGTGCCCACCATGGCGGTCGAGATCCAGGAGGTGGTGGTCAGCGCGGCGTCGTAGGCGTGCTGGGCGATGGACAGCACCTGATCGCCGGTCGGCCCGCCGATCTGCTGGGCCACGTGGGCCGCGCCGCCCACCGAGCCCCGCGCGTCGGCGAGATCGTCGCCCTGCAGCGGCAATCCGGTCATGTGGCTGGTGAACAGGCGGCCGTGAATGCTGCCCAGCAATGCCACGCCCAGGCCGATGCCCAGCTCGTAATTGGTCTCCTCGACCGCGCCCGCCTGACCCGCGCGCTCGGGCGGGACCGCGGCCACCATGACCGCGGCGGCGGTGGTGATGGCGATGCCGTCACCGATGCCGAGGCAGACCAGGATCAGCGCCACGAGCGGGTAGGTGGTGTCGGGCACCGCCGCCAGCACCGCGAAACCGATGGCCAGCGCGCCCAGGGCGAAGCCCATCAGGAAGCGCACGCCCACGCGCTGCATGAGCCACGGCGTGGCCAGCGAGCCGAACAGGGTGGCGATGGCCGCGGGCAGGGTGCGCACACCGGCCTGCGAGGGCGTGTAGCCGTGAATGTATTGCAGCCACAAGGAGATCAGGAACAGGGCCGCGCCGATGGCGAGCATGGCGAGCAGGGTGGCCAGGGCCGCGGCGGTGAAGGCGCGGTTGGTGAAGAGCCGGACATCCAGCAGCGGGTCCGGCGATCGCAGTTGTCGGTAGGCGAACAGACCCAGCAGCACGAACGCGGCGACAAGGATCACCAGATCGATCGCGGCCGGATTGCCTTTGGCCACATGCTTGATGCCCCAGGCCAGGGCCACGATGCCCAATACCGAGACCACCGCGCTGGTCCAGTCCAGGCCGCTGCCCTGTTGGGGTGCCCGGTATTCCGGGAGCAGCCACAGTCCGGCCGCCACGGTGACGACGACCACCGGCACGTTCAGCCAGAACGCCGCCGACCAGCCGAACGCCTCGACCAGATGCCCACCGACCAGCGGGCCGATGGCCGCGCCCGCACCGGCCACCGACGCCC
The DNA here is from genome assembly GCF_035818515.1 of Nocardia sp. CDC153. Classification (NCBI taxonomy): domain Bacteria; kingdom Bacillati; phylum Actinomycetota; class Actinomycetes; order Mycobacteriales; family Nocardiaceae; genus Nocardia; species Nocardia sp. CDC153. The sequence goes on from NZ_JAYKYU010000001.1 coordinate 1,297,007, forward strand.
AGATGCCGATGGCCAGGGTGCGTTCCTTGTCGTCGGTGAAGATATTGCGGATCAGGCTCAGCGTGGACGGCATGACCATGGCGCCGCCGACGCCCAGCAACGCCCGGCCCGCGATCAACTGGGCGGGCGCGGTGGCGGTGGCCGCCACGATCGAGGCGAGGCCGAAGAGGAGGAATCCGGCCAGGAACAGTCGCTTGCGGCCGTAGCGGTCGCTGATCGCGCCGCAGGTGATGAGCAGGCCGCCGAGCACCAGGCCGTAGAGGTCCACGATCCAAAGCTGTTCCATGGGACTGGGTTCCATGGAGTCGATGAGCGAGGGGAGCGCGACGTTCAGGATGGTCGCGTCCATCGCCACCAGCAGCAGGCTCGCGCACAGCACGGCGAGCATGGCCCAGCGACTGGCGAGGGCCGGGGCCACCTGGTTCTGCACGGTCAGCTCCTCGAGTGCGCGACGAATCAGGCCATTGGCAACAACCTGGCTAAGCCTACTCGGGAGTTTGTCCTACTTGTCCGCGTTCTGCTTGGCCAGCAAATCACGAATCTCGGTGAGCAATTCCAACTCGGTCGGATCGGCCTTGACCTCGGTGGGCTTGGCGAAGCGCTTCTTGATCGTGTTCATCGGCAGGATGAGCACGAAGTACAGGACCGCCGCGACGCACACGAAGTTGACGATGGCGCTGATGATCGGGCCGAGCGCGATGAAAGTGGCTGGCTTGTCGGCGATCAGCTGGACGCCGAAACCGTATTCCTTATTGCCGCCCAGCGTCGCGAGCAGCGGTTCGATGACCCCCTTGGTCACCGAGGTGACGATGGCGGTGAAGGCCGCGCCGATCACGACGGCCACCGCCAGGTCGATGACATTGCCCCTCATCAGGAAGTTCTTGAAACCCTTGAGCATGACGCGCGAAGATCCAATCCGAGACGTATTCGTAATGTTCCGAACGAGTCTAAGGGGCTTCGGCGCGCAGGGTTCGCACCAATGCGACGCACATGGCGAGCATGACGAGACTGAACGGTAGAGCTATGAGAATGGCCACCGTCTGCAGCGTCGTGAGCGCCGACGTGCCGGTGCCACTGGCCACCAGCAATGCCACCGCTACCGCGCCCTGCGCGCAGGTCCAGAAGGCCCGACTCCAGGTCGGGGGTTCCGGATTGCCGCCCGAGGACAGCATGTTGATCACCAATGCCCCCGAGTCCGCGGATGTGACGAAGAACAACACGATCACCAGGATCGCCAGGCCGGCCGTGATCGAGCCGCCGGGCAGGGTGTTGAGCAGGGCGAACAGCGCGCTGTCGCGGTCGGGTCCGTCCGGGCCGACAAGTCCACCGCCGCCGAACATTTCGCGATGCAGGCCCGCACCGCCGAACACGGCGAACCAGACGAAGGTCAGCAGGGTCGGGACCAGCAGCACACCAGCCACGAACTCGCGCACGGTGCGGCCGCGCGAGATGCGCGCGATGAACACGCCGACGAACGGCGCCCACGAGATCCACCAGCCCCAGTAGAAGACGGTCCACTGCCGCGTCCACGCGGTGCCGTCCGCGCCCTCGGTCGCGCCGGTGTAGAGGCTGATCTTCGGCAGGGTCTGGATGTATTGGCCGATGTTCTGCACCAGGTCGTTGACGATGAACAGGGTCGGCCCGGCGATCAGGACGTAGAGCAGCAGCGTTCCGGCCACGCCCATGTTCGCCTGGGAGAGCAGCTTGATGCCCTTGTCCACGCCGGTCACCACCGAGATCGTGGCCAGCGCGGTGACCGCCACGATCAGCACCACCTGCGGGCCCTTGCCCGGTTCGTGCAGCCAGCCTTGGTAATTCAGCCCGGCCGAGATCTGCAGCACGCCCAGCCCCAGCGAGGTGGCCACACCGAAAACGGTGCCGATCACCGCGACGACGTCGATGACGTCCCCGCGCCAGCCCCGAATGCGGTCGCCCACAAGCGATTCCAGCGACCAGCGGATGGAGACCGGGCGACCCTTGCGATGGATCGAGTACGCGATGGCCAGCCCGACCACCACGTAGATGGCCCACGGGTGGACGCCCCAGTGCAGAAACGTCTGCACCATGGCCGAATCCGCGCGCTGCGCCGGTGTCGTGCCGACACCCGGCCGCGGGTCCTCGTAGTGGAACAGCGGTTCGGCCACGCCCCAGAACACCAGGCCGATGCCCATGCCCGCCGCGAACAGCATGGAAAGCCAAGCGCCGAGGGAGTATTCGGCCTTCTCGCCATCCTCGCCGAGGGTGATGCCGCCGAAGCGACCCAGCCCCAACCAGATCGCGAACACCACGAACAGGCTCACGATCACGATGTAGTACCAGCCGAATCCGCCGATCACATTGTCCTGCAGGGCCTTCGCCTGCCGAGCGGCCGTATCGCGGAACACGATGGCGTACACCGTGAACGCGGCCACGACGACGGCCGCGGGCCAGAAGACCCGCGGCGCGACGGCCATTCGATGGTGATCGGGTGTCGTCGTTATTTGCCGGTCCTGTTCTTCAGGGCCGTGACGATCTCGTTGACCGCGGCGAGCACATCTTGCGCGGCGTGGTCGAGATTGGCCCGCACCTGTTCCAGGGTGCCCTGGAGATCCTCGGGAGTGATCTTGTCGGCGAATGCCTTCGCCATATCGGCGAGATCGGCGGCCGCGTTCTGCGCCCGGTCGGCGAGTTCGGCGGCGGCCCCGCTGGCCCGTTCGGCCAGCCGGTCGGTGCTGTCGCCGAAACTGTCATTCGTCGGCATCTCGCGGATCCCCTACTTCGATCCGCCGCCGAGTTTCTCCTTGACCTTGCCGAGGAGGCCGCCGACCTTCTCCTTCACGTCCTCACCGGCGTGTTCGAGGCGCTCCTTCACATCGTCCATCGCGCCGCGTACATCGTCACCGGCCTTGTCGGCGGCGTCGCGCGCCTTGTCGCCCATGTCCTGGGCGGCGGCTTTCGCCTGGTCGCCGGCCTCGTTCATCCTGTCGCCGAAAGAAGACATCGGAACCTCCCTACGTTGGTCACGCTCGGGCAGTTACAGCGATCTTTCAGCAACCGATACTAATACTGTTTCAGTTCACCGGTCCAAGTACGCGTTCGATATAGGCGTTCGTGAACCGGCCCTTCGGATCGAACCGGCGGCGGACCTCGGCGAACCGATCCCACTCCGGATAGCGTCCGCGCAGCGTCTCGGCGGTCTGGAAGTGCCGCTTACCCCAGTGCGGGCGGCCGTGGTAGCGGTCGAAGACCGCTTCGCAGGCGCGGAAATACGGCTCGTACTCCATCCCCTGGTACTGGTGCACGGCGATGTAGCAGGTCTCGCGCCCGCCCGCGGGGGACAGGAAGGCGTCGTCGGGGGCGACCCAGCGCACCTCGATCGGCATCACGGTCTCGAAGTGCGCCGCCACCTCGCGGATCTCGCGGATCGCGGCGGCCGAATGTTCGCGCGGCAGCGCGTATTCCATCTCGGTGAAGCGGAACAGGCGGGGGCTGGCGAAGACTCGGTAGGAGCGCTCGACCTGGCGGCGGTAGCTGCCCGCGTAGGCGGCGGCGCGCTGGACGGTCGGGATCAGGCTCGGGCGGCGGCGGGTCAGGCGGCACAGTGCGTCGAAGGCGTAGTTGGTCACCAGGATGTCCGAGAACCAGTCCACGGCCTTGCCGCGCGGTTGCTCGGGGAGGTCGACGGTGTTGTTGCACTTGGTCATCGCCAGCGGGCTGTGGGCGAACATGTAGAACTCGAAGTGCTCGTTGCCGTCGACGTAGGTATCGAGATCGGCCAGCACGTCCTCGACCGGCAGCGGGCGCTCGACGCCCTCGAGCACGAACGACGGGACCATCTGGAGGGTGACCGCGGTGACCACGCCGAGCGCGCCCACGTTGACCCGTGCCGCGCGCCAGCCGTCGTGGTCGCTCTGCTCGTCGAGTTCGACCCGGCTGCCGTCGGCCAGCACGAGTTCGACCGATTGCAGTGCGGCCGAGAGGTTCTGCAGCTTGGAGCCGGTGCCGTGGGTGCCGGTGGCGGTCGCGCCCGCGATCGACTGCACGTCGATATCACCGAGATTGGGGAAGGCCAGACCCAGCGGGTGCAGGGCGGTGCTGGTGGCATTGAGCGTGCGACCCGCCTCGACGCGGACCAGACCGCTCGCGCGGTCCACGTGCAGGACCTTGTCCAGCTTGTTCAACCGCAGCAGCGTGCCGTCGGTGAGCACGGTCTCGGTGAAGGAATGGCCGGATCCGGCGACCCGGACGGTGTGTCCGTTCGCCTCGGCCTGTGCGAGTACTGCCGCGACGTCCTCGGGCGAGCTCGGTTCGGCGATGGCTGCCGGGGTGCAGCGCTGATCCCCGGCCCAGTTCACCCAAGAGTTGGTCATGCGACCAACTTTAAACCGCGAGTGTGATGTCCGCTACCGTTTGCGCGGTGGGCACGCCGCGGCCTTGGCCCGTTCCACCTCGTCCTCGGTCAAGGGCGGTTGCGTGAGCGGCATGCGCGGGACGCCGTCGCCGCGGACGCCATTGAGAATCAGCGCCATGTAGCGCTCCCAGACATCGGGATTGACCGGGCGGGCGAATCCGGCGATGCCGTCGACCATGTTCACCATGGCGAAGAAGTCGCCCGTCTCGACATCGGGCTGCAGCGCCCCCGCGTCCTTGGCGCGCTGGATGACCGCCTGCATGCCGGGCCGGATGCGGTCCTTCATGCACACGAAACGGTCCATGCTGTCGTGCAGTTCGAGAATGACCTCGCCGAAGCCGCGATTGACCGCGATGTGGCGGCAGGAGTACTCGAACAGATCGACCAGGCCCTGCCACGGATCCGGATGGTGCAGCGCGGTGTCCACGGCCCCGGCCAGTTCGGTGACCATGTGGTCGAAGACCTCGGAGATGAGCTCCTGCTTGTTGGCGAAGCGGCGGTAGACCGTGCCGACGCCGACTCCGGCGCGTTCGGCGACATCGTCGAGCGTGACCTCCAGGCCGCGGTCGGCGAACAGCTCGCGGGCGGCCGCGATGATGCGCTGCTGATTGCGGGCGGCGTCCGCGCGCAGACGCCGAGGTGGTGGCGCGGTGGTGACGTGATTCACAGGCCAATCCTAACAGGAATCGGGATTATCCGGAGACTGAGTCTCCGTTTTGTCTGGTAGCTTTGAGCCAGTAACCGGAGGCGCTATCTCCGTTAATCCTAGGGGACGAGGAAAACACCATGACAACAGCTCTCGAGAAAGACGTGGCGGCGCGGGCCCCCGCCGCGCGGCGTGGCTCGCACGCCATGCGCTGGTGGGTGCTCGCCGTGCTCGGCGTCGCCCAGCTCATGGTCGTGCTGGACGCGACCGTCGTGAACATCGCGCTGCCGCACGCGCAGGCCGATCTCGGATTCTCCAATGGGGATCGGCAGTGGGTGATCACGGGGTACGCGCTGGCCTTCGGCAGTTTGCTGCTGCTGGGCGGGCGGCTGTCGGATCTGTTCGGACGGCGGACGACGTTCATTACCGGACTGGTCGGGTTCGCCGTCGCGTCGGCGGTCGGCGGTGCGGCCGGGAACTTCGAGGTGCTGGTCGGGTCCCGGGTGGCGCAGGGCGTGTTCGCGGCGCTGCTGGCACCGGCCGCGTTGTCGCTGCTGACCGTCACCTTCACCGAGGTGGCCGAGCGCGCAAAGGCTTTCGGTATTTTCGGTGCGATCGCCGGTGCCGGTGGCGCTTTGGGGCTGTTGCTCGGTGGTGCGCTGACCGAGTGGGCCTCGTGGCGTTGGGTCATGTACGTGAACCTGGTCTTCGCGGCCATCGCGTTGGTCGGCGCGGTTCTGTTGCTGGCCAAGCACACCAGTGCGCACCGGCCCAAGCTGGATCTGCCGGGCACGCTGACCGTGACCGCCGCGTTGTTCGCCATCGTGTACGGCTTCTCGCACGCCGAATCCGACGGCTGGACCAATGGCGTGACGTTGGCCTTCCTGATCGGCGGCGTGGTGCTGCTGGGCGTGTTCGCGTGGCTGGAACAGCGGGTCGCGCATCCGCTGCTGCCGCTGCGCGTGGTGCTGGACAAGACCCGCGGCGCGTCCTACGTCACCGTGTTCACCATCGGCATCGGCATGTTCGCCATGTTCCTGTTCCTCACCTACTACATGCAGCAGCAGTTGGGGTACTCGCCGATTCGCACCGGCGTGGCCTTCCTGCCGATGGTCGCGGGCATGATCGCCTCCTCGACCACGGTGCCCGCGCTGCTCATTCCGCGGGTGGGTCCGAAGGTGACCGTGGTGTCCGGATTCCTGCTCGCCACACTGGGAATGGTGCTGCTGACCCGTATCGGCGTCGACACCGGCTACGCCAGCCACATCCTGCCCAGCCTGATTCTCATGGGTCTGGGCCTGGGCATGGCGATGTCCACCGCCTTCACCGGCGCGACCTCCGGCATCGACCACGAGGACGCCGGCGTCGCCTCGGCCATGGTGAACACCAGCCAGCAGGTCGGCGGTTCGATCGGCACCGCGCTGCTGAGCACGCTGGCCGCCACCTCCTTCAACAACTATGTGTCCGACCACGTTCCGCCGTCGCCGTCGGTGCTGGCGCACGCCGCGGTCGAGAGCTACACCACCACCTTCTGGTGGGCGGCCGCGATCTTCGTGGTCGGCGCGGTGATCACCGGGATGATCATGCCGAACCAGGTTCCCGTGCCCGCCGAGGGTGAACCCGTTCTCGCGCACTGAGTCTCGGCATGAAAGCGGCCCCTGCTCGTCGAAACGAGCAGGGGCCGCTTCTTTTTCGGCTTACCGCGATCTAGCGGCAGTTCGACGGCGGGGCCAGGCCCGCGAAACGGTCGGACAGGTAGTTCATGGCGTTCATCGCGCCCGGGAAGATCGCGGTGCCGTGATCCGCGCCGGGAATGATGTCGAACTGGACCGGGGTGCCCGCGGCGCAGTAGCGGCCCGCGGTGTAGAGGGCCAGATCCAGCGGCACCTGGTCGTTGCCGCCGTGCCATTCGTAGAGCGGCTGGTGGATGAGCTCGGGGACGATCTCGAGCGCGTTCTCGTGGAAGGTGCGGATCAGCACCGGGTCGTTCTCCGCGCCCGCGTGGAAGACCTCGCTGATGTGATGGTTCGCGCCCACCGAGATGATGTCGTCCACACAGGAATTCGCGATGCGCTCGCGCATCCAGAAGCCGAACGGCGTGAGTGAGTCGTCGAGTCGCATTTCGGCCGGGTATTCGCGTTCCATGCCCTCGGCCACGGCGAAGCCGAGTCCGAACAGGGCCTGCGGCGAATCACCCGCCTCGATGGCCATTTTGCCGGGGTTCACCGGGACGCCGCCCTCGGCGACACCGACGATGGGGAGCTCCGGTGCGTAGTCGGGGGCGATGGCGGCCGCGAAACCGGTGGCCATCGCGCCGCCGGAGTATCCGGCCAGACCGACCGGCGAATCGGCCAGTCCCGCCGGGGCGAAACGCTTCACGGCGCGAATGCCGTCCAGGGTGATCTGCCCGCCCATGCGGGCCGCGCCGTAGGCGCTGTCGGGGCCGAGGTGATCGGGCACCGCGATCGCCCAGCCCCGGGCCAGCAGCAGCGGGAAGGCGGCGGCCTCCTTCAGGCTGCCGTCGAACAGGCTGTGCGACGGAGCGCATTGCATGCCCAGGGAATTCACGAACGGCTGATACGACAGCAGCGGTCGTGGCCCAGGGCCGGGGGAGATGAGGGTGGTCACGGCGGCGATGGGCGCGCCGACGGAATTCGTGGAGCGGAACAGGATCTGCCACACCGTCGCACCGGCCCACGGGCTGGGCATCGGTCGGGCATTGAGGACGTCGCCGTTCTGGGCGCCGCCGAGATCGCCTGCGGCGTAGTAGAACCCGTCCGGGTCCGGAAAGGGATAGATCGCCCCGGCGTGGGCCGCGGGTGCGGCGGCCATGACGGCCACCAGTACCGAGGCGATTCCGAAGCCCTGGACCAGCATTTTTCTGATCGACTGCCGCACCGCCAACTTGGCTCCTCGAGGCCGATGGGACAACACCGGGCAAGCCGCACTATCCTCGCAGTTCCGGGCTGTTGTTCGGGCTCAGCAACACGCCGAATGGCAACTATTTAGCTAACTAGTAAGGCGTGTCCACCCGCGCCAGGAAGTTCGTAGACTGCTCGAATCGGGCCGAATCGGCCGCGGACTCGGGTGCCTCGGGGGGACCGTTATGACAGGTATCGGCGAACGGCACGACGATTGGGGGCAGGCGATGAGCGAGAAGACTCGGCACTGGGTTCCGGCGTCCCGGCTGACGGTGCTGCTGGGCGAGGACGACCTGTACCGGCATCGGCCCCGCTACCACGAGATCGTGCGGCGCGCCCGGGATACCGGACTGGCCGGGGCGAGCGTGTGGCGTGGCGTGGAGGGGTACGGGGTGTCCTCCCACATTCACACCGCGCGGCTGCTGGATCTGGCCGAGCGGCTGCCGGTGCTGGTGATGATCATCGACGACACCGATCGCCTGCGCGCGTTCGTGGAAAGCAATGCGGACCTGCTGGATTCGGTGACGGTGGCGCTGTCGCCGGTGGAGGTCTTCGACGGGGTCCGGCGGTGACGGCGGTGCCCGGTTATCTGGTGGATCGCGCGGTGGCCCCTCGATTCGATAGTGTTCTCCCTCTGGGCACACTGTTTCGATCGGACGAGGAGGGCGCTTACAGCTATGCGGTGGCGAACGTCGTGATCGGTGCTCATCTCGGGGAGCGGGTGCGGCCGTGATCCTCATGACGAGCCGGGCACAGGCGATACGGAAGGGAGGTGCGAGCATGGCCCACGATCGAGCCGGACGACCGGCGCGGGCCACGGACCTCGAGGACATCGCGCATTTGGTGACGGCCTACTACAGCCGAATTCCGGATCCGGCTGATCCCGAGCAACTCGTATCCTTCGGCACCTCCGGGCATCGCGGGTCGAGTCTGGACTGCGCGTTCAACGAGGCGCACATCCTGGCCATCACCCAGGCGATCGTGGAATACCGTGCCTCCCGGGGGATTACCGGGCCGGTGTATCTGGCGCGGGATACGCACGCGCTGTCCGAACCCGCCTGGACCACCGCGCTGGAGGTGCTGGCCGCCAATGACGTCACCGCGGTCATCGACTCGCGCGATCGGTACACGCCGACGCCCGCGCTGAGTCACGCTGTGCTGCGGCACAATCGGGGCGGGACGCGGCATCAGGCCGACGGCATCGTGGTGACGCCCTCGCATAATCCGCCGCGCGACGGCGGCTTCAAATACAACCCGCCGCACGGGGGTCCGGCCGACACCATCGCCACCGATGCGATCGCCGCCCGGGCGAACGAACTCTTGCGAACCGGTCTCGCCGATGTGCGGCGCACCTCGCTCGCGCACGCCCTGGCCACCAAGGTGGAGCGCTACGACTATCTGGACCGCTACATCTCGGACCTACCCAACGTGCTGAACCTGGACGCCATTCGGGGCGCTGGGATTCGGCTGGGCGCGGACCCCATGGGCGGGGCCTCGGTGGACTACTGGGAGGAGATCGGGCAGCGCTACGACCTCGAGCTCGAGGTGGTGAATCCGTTCGTGGACCCGACCTGGCGGTTCATGACCCTGGATTCCGACGGGCGGATTCGGATGGATCCGTCCTCGCGCTATGCCATGGCCTCGCTGGTGGCGATTCGCGACGATTACGACATCTCGACCGGCAACGACGCCGACGCGGACCGGCACGGCATCGTGACTCCCGATGCGGGACTGATGAATCCGAACCACTACCTGGCGGTGGCGATCGAATACCTGATCGCCAATCGGATGGGGTGGGACGCGCTGACCAAGATCGGCAAGACCGTGGTGACCTCCGGGATGATCGACCGTGTGGTCGGGGTGCTGGGCCGCGACGTGTACGAGGTGCCGGTCGGGTTCAAATGGTTCGTGCCCGGATTGTTCAGCGGCAGCCTGGCTTTCGGCGGTGAGGAGTCCGCGGGTGCGTCGTTCCTGCGCATGGACGGCACCGTGTGGACCACCGACAAGGACGGCATTCTGCTCGCCCTGCTGGCCGCGGAGATCACCGCCGTCACCGGGCAGAGCCCGTCCACCCGCTACACCGAACTCGAAAAGCGCTACGGCTCACCCGCCTACACCCGCGTCGACGCGAACGCGACCGCGGAACAGAAAGCGCGCCTCGCGGCGTTGACGCCGGACATGATCACCGCGACCGAAATCGCCGGGGAACCCATCACCGGCATCCAGACCCGCGCCCGCGGCAATGGCGCGGCGCTGGGCGGAGTGAAGGTCACCACCGAGAACGCGTGGTTCGCCGCGCGGCCGTCGGGGACCGAGGACAAGTACAAGATCTACGCGGAGTCGTTCCAGGGGGCCGAGCATCTCGCGCAGGTGCAGGCGGCGGCGGAAGAGATCGTGGGGCAGGCGCTGTCCGGTACTTCCAGTGAATGATGGCCAGACCGGGCGGCATCGGCTGCCGGTGGAAATTTGGGTTCTTGTCGGGTCGGCGTTCACGATCGCCATCGGATTCGGTCTGGTCGCGCCCGCGCTGCCGCAATTCGCGCGGAGTTTTCACGTCGGTGTCGCCGCGGCCTCGTTCATCGTGAGCGCGTTCGCGTTGATGCGGTTGATCTTCGCGCCGATGGCGGGACGGCTGTTGCAGAAGCTCGGTGAGCGGCCGGTGTATTTGACCGGGCTGCTGATCGTGGCGGTCTCGACCGGTGCGTGCGCGCTGGCGCAAAGCTATTGGCAGCTGCTGGTTTTGCGGTCGCTCGGTGGGATCGGGTCGACCATGTTCACGGTGTCCTCGCTGGGGCTGGTGATCCGCATGTCACCGCCCGCCGAGCGCGGCCGGGTGTCCGGTGTGTACTCCACCAGCTTCCTGATCGGATCGATCAGCGGCCCGCTGGTCGGCGGCGCGCTGTCGTTCCTGGGCCTGCGCGCCCCCTTCGTCATCTACTGTGTGGCACTGCTGATCGCCAGCCTGATCGTCTATGCGGCCCTCCGCAATTCGCCCCTGGCCCTGCCCGAAGCGGCCAATGGCACCGCCGCCATGACCTTCCGCGAGGGCCTCGCTCAGCCCGCCTACCGCGCCGCCCTCTGGGCCAACTTCGGCAATGGCGCAGCCGTTTTCGGCGTCCGCATGGCCCTGGTCCCCTTGATCGTCGTCGAAGTCCTGAAACAGGACGCCGCCCTGGCGGGCGTAGCCCTGACCGCCTTCGCCCTGGGCAACGCCTCGGTCCTGTTCCTCTCCGGCCGCTGGTCGGACACACTGGGCCGCAAGCCCTTCCTCATCGCCGGAACCTTGATCTGCGCCCTCGGCACCGCGGGCATCGGCCTGTCCCCAACCCTGCCCTGGCTCCTCGCCGCCTCCTGCCTGGCAGGCGTCGGCTCCGGCATGTTCTCCCCGGCACTACAGGCATCCGTAGCCGACATAATCGGCCCCGGCCGTCGCGGCGGCCCCGTCCTGGCCGGCTACCAAATGTCTGCCGACCTGGGCACCTTCCTCGGCCCCTACGCCATCGGCCTGCTGGCCGACCGCATCTCCTACGGCGTGGCCCTGACCGTCACCGCCGCCCTCCTGGCCTCCGCCTCCGCCGTCTGGCTCCTGTCCCCAGAAACCCTGCGCCGCAAGGAACCGGCCGCCAGCCTCGCCTAGTCCGGCGGGGCGGGTGTTGTGGGGGCGGGGGCGTGGGGCAGAGTGGTGCGGGTGAGCAATCCGACGTCGAAGCACACGCCGCAGCCGGTTTCGAGCAGGACCACCTATGCGCTGGCCGGGTTGGCCTTGGTGGTGGTCGTCGCGATCGTGGGGGCGTTGTATCTGTGGAATCGCGGGGGCCGGGAGACGGTTCGCAACGACGGGTACGGGCCGGTGCGCGATCCCGGGGTGACGGTGGCGCTGGATTCGGATGGCGCGATTGTGCTGGGCAAGCCGAATGTCGCGAAAACCATTGATATCTACGAGGATCCGCTGTGCCCGGCCTGCGGGCAGCTGGAAAAGACCTATGGCCAGGAGATCGCGCAGCAGGTCGATCTGGGCAAGATCGCCGTCCGGTACCGGCTGGTGAACTTCCTCGACTCGCGCTCGAAGAGCAAGGACTACTCGACCCGCGCGGTGGCCGCGAACGAGTGCGTCGCCCAGGCGGGCACCGGCCCGGTCTACTCGAGGTTCCACTCCCTGTTGTTCACCACCGAGCAGCCCTCCGAAGGCGGCTCGGACCACGACAACAAGGCCCTCGCCGACATCGCCAAGCAAGCGGGCGCAGGCGACGACGTAGCCAAATGCATCACCTCGGGCGACCGAGCCGACACCGCCCGCGCCCACGCCGAAGCCGCCCTCAAATCCCTCAGCGACAAACTCAACGGCCGAGCCGCCACCCCCGCCGTCTACATCGACGACAAGAAAGTCGATGTGAACAACGAGAACTGGGTCCTCGACGCGGCGAAATAGGCTGGGTGGGGTGCGGCCCGTCGGGGGAACGGTGAGTTGGGCCGCACCCCGGGGAGGGGGCCGGGCTGGCGGCTCGGTCCCTTGGAGTGGGGGTGGGGGATTAGCGGGTGGCGGCTTTGTCGGGGATGTCGTTGTCTGGGGTGGTGCGGGAGAGTTGGGGGTGGATGAGGATGTGGGATTCGGTGGGGTATGCCAGGTCTGTGGTGAAATGGCCTCTGGCGGGCGGGATTTCGGTGAGGTCGGGGACGGCGCGCAGGGGCGCCGGGCGGGGGACGGTGGGGGCGTCTATGTCGGTGTGGGGGAAGAGGTAGCGCGCGCCTTCGCGGAAGGTTTCGTGGGGTTCGCCGCTGGGGTCGATCCAGCGCATGCGGTCGTTGTCGGCCAGGTAGACGCGCCAGGGGTGTTTTCCCTTGTCGGCCAGGGACTTCAGGCGTTGGTGGTGGGTGCACAGGACGGCGCGGTAGGCGGCGTTCGGCTGCGCGGTGGTCTGGCCGGGGAGGGGATCGAATTGGATCAGGGCGGTTTCGGCGGCGGGGATGGTGCAGCCGGGGAAGCGGCACAGGGCGTCGAGGGCGCGGATCTCGCGGGCCGGTGCGCCCGAGAATGGGCGCACGGCAGCGATTTTCGTGGGGCCGGTGGCGCTCGCGGGGAGGGACACGAGTCGGCCGCGGTCGACACCGGGTATGGGTTCGGCGTCGTCGAATGCGCTCGCCACCTGCTCGCGCGCCATCGCCGCGCGTTCCCACGGTGCGATGGGGGCGGCAGGTTCGTTGGCCGGAGGGCTCGGCGCGGTGTGTTCGGGGAAGTACTCCGGAATCACTTGGAAGCGGGCATGTTCGGCGAGGGTGCGGGCGAGGGTCGCGTCGACCGGGCCGTAGCCGGAGAGGAACGCCGGATCGTCGCGCAGACCGAGGAGGGATTCGGCGGAGACGCCGACCTGGATGAGCGGGCGGCGCGGGGTGGCGGGCGCGGTGGCCTTGGGGCAGTCGGTTCCCTTGCCGCAACCGCAGATCAGGCGGCCGGAACCATCGGCGAGGGCGATGAGGGCGTCGGCGCGGCGCTGAGACATCGTGCGCGGATCGTCATCGCAGACCTGCAGGCTCATCTCGCGCAGCCGCATGGCGACGGCCTGGGCGCCCGCGGCCGGGAGCAAACCGTCGAAAACCGCCATGCCGTCCTGGACCGCGCGAATGCGAATGTCGCGGTCCTGCTCGCGTTCCTGCCGCCTGCGGGTCTCGCCGTCCGGATCCAGCCGGGTCACCCAGCGCTGCGCGGTCTGCCGTAATCGAGCGGGATCCGAGCGCAAGGCCGCCTCGATCAGCTTGGGCTCCAAGACATCTCGCATCTCACGCGGGAGCCCGCGCAGACTGTCCACGATCACCTGCACCCGCGACAGATCGATGCGCCCGGCCGCGAACGCCAGCTTGGTGTCCGGTAGCGAATCCAGCGCCAGCGCGATATCGACGAGCGCCGTCGCCACCGCCTCGGACACGTGCACCGCCACGGCGATCTCCGCCGCGGCGAACTCCCCGGCCCGCACCCCGCCCGCCCCCGGCGCGGCGTTCTCGGCCCGATGCCGCCGATACACCTCCCGCACCGCTGTGATTTCCGCCGCCTGTGCGAACGCCGCAGCCCCGTGTGCCCGCCGCAGCGCGTCGATCAGCTCCTCGTCGCCCATCGCCTCCACCTCTCGGCTATCGAACATGCGTTCGAGCCTAGCTCGAGAAGATCGCCGCCGCCAGCCTCTATCCAGGCGATTTGGTTTGTTCGACACCCGTCGTGTAACTTCGTTCAGGCAAGCAGGGCACCGCCCCGCTAGCACAGAACTGAACACGGGGCTATGGCGCAGCTGGTAGCGCACCACACTGGCAGTGTGGGGGTCAGGGGTTCGAGTCCCCTTAGCTCCACCAAACGGCAGAGCCGCAGGTCAATTGATCTGCGGCTCTGCCGTTTTCGTGGCAGCGCGCGAACCGTTCGAGGTGGTCATGGGCGTGAGTTCCATAGGGCACTGACTGGCAGGGCGCGGAATTTCGGCCCGAAGGGGAGGGTTTCGGTGCCGGTGTAGAGCACGTATCCGGCGAGGAGGTCATCGCCGAGGCGTTCTGCGAGGTGGCGGAGACCGCGGAAGTCTTCGCCCTTGACGGTGGCGGCGGCTTTCACCTCGATGGCGATCACCTCGCGTCGGTTGTTCTCGAGGATGATGTCGACTTCGACGTCGTCGCGGGTGCGGTAGTGGAACATGCGGGCCTCCTGGTCGGACCAGGTGAGCTGACGAGCGAGTTCAGCGGCTACGAAACCCTCCAGAAGCGACCCGAGCGGGCCGTTCACGGCCCGCAGCGCGCGCGGGTCGGCACCGCACAAGTAGGTGGCGATACCGGAATCAACCATGAACACCTTGGAGGTCGCGACGGCCCGGGTGGTCAGGTTTCGGGACCACGCGGGGATTCGCTTGATCAGGAAAACCTCTTCCAGGAGGCGGAGATAGCGGGCGACGGTGTCTTTGGGCAGGCCGAGTTCATTGCCGAGGGCGCCGGGCACCAGGAGTTGACCGGATCTGGCTGCGACGAGGTTGGTCAGGGTGAACATCTCTGCGGATCGTTCGATCTCCGACAGCTGCATGACGTCTCGGTTGATCAGATCGGCGACGTAGGAGGAGAAGAATCGGGAACGCCGTTTGCCCTCTCGCGCAACGGCTTCGGGGAAGCCGCCGCGTGCGATCCGTTCGATGTAATCATCGCGATTCTCGGCCCCATCGTGCCGTAGCTGGGGCCCGCGCTCGAAAGCACAATCGATGAATCTGTCTGGCGCGCCGTCGATTTCGCCTTGGGAGAGCGGCCAGAGTTCGATCGTCTCCATGCGTCCGGGGAGGACGTCCGGAACGCTGCGAAGTGCCATGACGTGAGCCGAGCCGGTCAGCAGGAACCGGCCGGGTCGTCCATCGGCGTCGACGGTCTCCTTGATCGCCAGCAGCAGTTCCGGTACTCGCTGTACTTCGTCGATGATCAAGAGGGAATCGTCGAGGACGAACTGCGTGGGATCGTAGCCGGCCGCCTGCCGAGTCTCTGGATTGTCGAGGCTGCGCCAGGTCGCGCCGATCTCCCTGCCTATCCGAGAGACCAGCGTGCTCTTTCCACACTGGCGAGCTCCGTTGACCAGGACGACACGAGTATCCGCAAGAGCTTCATGCACTGCAGAATGGGTGTGACGGGGAAGGATCCGACCAATCGGTGATGATGAGAACGACGAGGTCACCGCAGTATTATTGCAGACCCCGTGCGCGATTTGCCGCATAACTGGTGCGCGATTTGCCGCAACTTATGTGCGCGATCTGCCGCAATGACCGTGCGCTTCTTGCCGCTGCTGCTCAGCTAGAGCGGCGTCATTGTGCCGGCGCCTTCGTCTGCAGATGATTCGTTGCGATCGGGCAGTGGGAGCAGTGGCGATCACCGGGCACCGCCAACGGGGCTTGACCGGGAACTATCCGTTCGAATCATCACGCCCGGCCCATCAACCAGCACGGCCCGGTTCATATGGTGGTCCGTCAGGTCCGCTTCGGAAGACCCGGTCCACCAGGATCGGGCCTTCGTCGTTGGGACATCAGGCGCTGTCCGAAGATGCTGGATTTCGATCTTGTTTGCGATGACTCATAGCACTCTCCAGTCTGATTCCCGCCAGCTCGATACCGACTCGCCAAAGAACTTCATGATGAGTTCGTCAGGTACACCTTCGAACTCCAGGCGTGGTTCCTCGCCGAACTCAAAAGGTGGCCTGCTCTCGAGCCGTAGACCTACGGCTCGACGGGTGTGTTGTGCGAGTGATGATCTGAACGCCGCCTGAAATGTTTCGGCCTCGGCGTTGCGGCGGAGCGGGCGCACATCGAGCTGACCCCATTGCCCGTCAGATCCAAGGACCTGCGCGCTGATCAGAACATGGGCATGACGGTCCGGCCGTTCGTGCCAGTCGGAGAAATGGTCGAACTGCGCCCACAAGAGGCTGGCGTCGATCTGTGCGATTCCGTTACGGCCCCGACGGGTGTAAGACAGCTCCTTCTCGACGTATGCCATTGCGTACACCAACGCAGCCGCATGGGAGGTTTCCAATGACTGCCTCACCTCGGAGTCACCGAGCCCCCAGATGATCGACCAAGACCGCGGCGGGGAGAGGACGATCTCGTAGGCGATCCGTGATCCACTGTGCCCTTGGCTGAAGAAGGTCAGCGCCTCGGCGCGGGTGACCGGCCGATCCAGAAGATCGAGGGATGCGGCCAACGCGCCACCGTAGTGGCCTGGTTCTTCCGCTCCGCCGCATGGAGAGCGAGGATCGGCGATATTGCTGATGATCAAGACCATGGGTTGCCTCCATCGGTGGCGGGTCGTTGATCTTCATACTGCGCCGGAGAGCCTGCCGATGGGCTTGAATGAAAAACCGTTCACGCAACCCCGGGGAACTAGCGCATTCAGCTAGCCAAACCCCATCGGGGACAGGCGGTTAAGCCCACCACGCTGTTGATACTTCCAGTAGCGGAACGAATCGGCCGTTGGGACGCAGCAAGTTACGCACGTCGGCTCCCACGAGATTCGACATGTGAGTCGGCAGTTTGATCCGCAGGAAATTCGTTGTGGTCGGGCATGTGGAGCGGTCGAGATCATTGGGCACCGCCGATCGGGCCCAGCCCTGAACCCGCCGCCAGACCACGTTCCCGCTGCGTAGGCGATCGATGGCCGATCCGGATCGAGATCAACCGCGGTAATTCCCCTGCCGCTCAGTCGATATCCGTAGGTGGAGGATTGCGGCGTCGCTCGTGATCAGAATCTGGTCGGTCGCCCCGCGGTCGTAGTTCCCCGGTTGATTCCTCTGCCAGTCCTTTTCTGCTGCGCGGATGCCAACACGAGCCGGGTCATCTGGTTCGCAGCTGATTCCGATAGACGTCGGTGGCGTATGGCGGCCAGTCTCGCTGGAGGCTGATGGTGAGATGTGAGCGCAAATCCTCACGTTCACGCGGCCCGGTCTGCCAAGCTCCGTTCGGGGTGTGGACAGTCAGTCCCTGGCGTGAAGCGTCACAAATGAGCGCATGTCCCAACTGGCTGAGCGTCATGTATAGCTGCAAGATCGGCGTCTCCGTGAGCTCGAGGGATACGTCCTCGGAGTCGATTCCCAGATCTGCCCACGTGCGTTGTTGCTGAGCATCGAGCCATTTGGTGACATCCGACAGGAATATGACTCGGTAGCCGTTGTCCCTGGCAATCGCGGTCGCCAAATCGAGTACATCGGCGCCCGCCTGGCTCACGACGTTACGCGGCACCGATGATGGTGCGACCGCTATCGCCGACTCAGCGAAATCCGTCGCACTGTCCGGCCACGGCAATCCAAAAATCAGCCAACAAGGTGGGTTGACCAGAAGCGGCGGAGGTTCAGGTGTCATGCACCACACCATAGAGGTCGACGGGGACAGCCGCGAGCGTGCGGCGTCTACGGAATCGCAAGGGGCTCTGAGTATTACGCTGCATCTGCAGCTGGTCTGACGCCCAGCCTCAGCGGCTGCCACGAACACGGTCCGAATTATGACATTGACTATGACCCATAGTGCCAACCCTGCTGGCCGGGGTGCGAGAAGCAACATCGTGAGGCAACCTACTGTCAGGTTGCGTGCCGACCGGCGTGAGGGGTCTGGGGGTGGGTGTGAGCGATGCGAAGCTGCCTTATCCGGTAGCCGAGTTGCTCGAGGCGGTTCGGTTGGAGATTCTCGCTGAGCGGCGTTCCGATGCGAAGGACACTCCCAAGGTGTCACTGTCCAAGGGCAGGCTGATCACCTCGGCGACCGACAGTCACGAGTATCTGTTCGCCTGCAAGAAGTGGGACGAGTCGCTGGACGGTAGCCCGGTGTTGGCTCGGCCGTCGAACTCGAAACAGGGATGGTTTCCCGCGGAGGCGTCCCGACTGCCCGACGGAAACATCCGATTGGTTACATCCGAATCATTTGGACAACGGGCGGAGAACGTTCAACTGCGAAAGGATGATTCGGCTGGCCTCCTTGTTCTTGTCGAGCGGCTGGAATCGGTTGGCGACGATGATGCGCTTCGGGTCGAGAGCGGGGGATGGGTTGTCGCGCAGGGCAGCCCTACCGTCGAATACGACGATAGGCCGGGACGCTGGATTGCCGATTGGCCGGGGCTGCAACTGAACCCGCGCCAGCGGTTGGCGGTTCAGCAGTCGCTCGCGAGCGAGATCCTGTTTCTGTGGGGTCCACCAGGCACCGGGAAGACCGACGTGGTCGGTCACATCGTCGAAGGCAACGTCCGGCAGGGACACAACGTTCTGTTTCTCGCACCTACGCGCGTGGCAGTCGACCAAGCGCTGGAACGAATTTGTGGTCTCCTGGCCCATGACGAGGGCTTCATGGACGGCATGGTGCAGCGAGCCGGAGACATCGAATTGCCTTCCCTCCGTGCACGTTACGGATCGGCGATAGATGCCGAGCAAATCATCGCCAGGATGGCCGAGAAACTGGACGCGGAAATTATCCAGGCCACCGACGCCGTGAATCACGTTCAGGTGTGGATCGATATGCACGGCCGAGCGCAAGAGCTCGAGGTGCAGCTTGCGGGCAGAGTCGAGGCAAAGAGCGCGGCCGCAACCTCGATAGCCGATGCCAGGCGGGGGTTGGAAAAGGCGAATGCGGACATCGCACAACTTCAACGGCAACTCGACCGGGCAGACAATTCCCTCACTTTCTTCGCGGACCGCAAGGCCGCACGAAACGCGACGCTTCGGCTTCAGCTGGCCGATGCGGAAGGGCGGAAGCAAGCGTTCGGCCGCCAGCGGCGGAGTGGGGAGCTGGATCTTTTCAACGCAAGCACCGAAATGGCCTTGGTGAGTGGAGAACTCGATTCGGTCAAAGCCACGCTCAGGTCGGTGCCACCATGTTCCGAGCTCAGTCGCCAATTGGAAGCGCTACGAAAAGGTTTGAGTGAGCTCGAGCAGCAACGGTCGAAGATCAAGCAGACCGTACGCAGCCGATGCCGTGTTCTGGGAACGACTGTCGCCAAGGCGGTCCAGACCCGCAAGCTTATGGACCGTGTCGACGTTGTCGTCATCGACGAAGCCGGGATGGTCGACCTGCCATCGGCTTGGCTGGTCGCTGCCCTCGCGCAGAAGAGAGTCGTCATAGCGGGCGACTTTCGGCAGCTTCCCGCGATCACTAAGGCCGACAGCGATCGGAAGGCCACCGCCGACGAGCGCGCACACGCTGACAGATGGGGTTGTAGTGACCCCTTCCGCGCGGCAGGCTTGGTCGACGAACGGGGTGGCGTGATCCGCGATCACCGGCTGGTGCCGCTGGATACCCAGTACCGCATGCGTTCACCGATATGCGAACTCGTCAATGCCGTGGCCTACCCGGACGCACCGCTACAAACAGGCCGCGGCGATATCAGCGGTATCCCACCGAACCCCTTGGTAGACGCCGCTGTCATGCTCATCGATACGACGCGTCAGCGCATCCCGGGCCCCGACAACAAGGCGAACACGGTCAACGAGGCAGTTGTCCACGAACTTATTCGTGGACTTCAATACGAAGGTGTGCTGCCCGGTCGAAAGTGGCAGGAATCGGAGATCGCTGCCAATTCCCGGCCTACCGATCGGCTTGCGGTCATCGCACCGTATCGAGCGCAGGTGCGGGCGTTGCAGGGCAGTTTGAAGTACCGGTTCGGCAATCAGTATGAGGGACTGGTCGATACGATCCATCGGTTCCAGGGCAGTCAGCGGCCCATCGTGATCTTCGATACAGCGGTCGGTGCAGGGAAGAGCCCCGGTCTGTTTTACTCCGAATCTGGGCTCGACTCAAAAACGTGCAGACTCCTGAATGTGGCGCTGAGTCGGGCACAAGACCACCTGGTCGTGGTGGCTGACCTCGAGCATCTCCGTGAGCACCTACCGGGGTTCAGTGAGGCCCGAATCATGCTCGATCACCTCGAAAAGCACGCGCAGGTCATGTCGGCGGATCAGCTCATCCCGATCCGGGAAGCAGCCCAGCTGTCGACTTTGTCCGAGGAAGAACTTCGTCGTCCTGCCTTCTTTCCGGCCGACGAGGTTCCGAAGGCCGTGGAGTGGGATGTCGGTCGTTCCGCTACGAGCATCGAGTTGCACAGCCCGTTCCTGGACTCCGGTCCGGTCAGCAAATGGTCGAGGCTGTTTGGTGAGCGGGTCTCGGCAGGAGTTCGTGTAGTCGTCTACACAAGGGCCGATAAAGAACAGCGTGACGATGCCGCTGCCGAGCGGCACCGGAAACGGGTCGAGCAGCTACGTCTGACGGGTTGCGAGGTCAAGTTCCGGGAACGAATGCATGAAAAGGTGCTCATCATCGATGCGGCCATCCTCTGGCACGGCTCGCTTAACCTCCTGGCCAACACCGGTCCCACAGACCTGATGATGCGTTTCACCGACCCGGAATCCTGCGCCCGTGTCAGCCGGGTAATCGAGCAAGCCCGAAAAGACCGGGCTGCGCGACCGACGAGCTGGCAACCAAACGCTCAGAAGAGCGCTAACGACCAGCACCGCCCTAATGGCATACCGGCGCAATCGAACACAGGCAACACGATCACGCCCGGCACGGTGATAAATGGACGTATGTACCTCAACGTCCCCTTCGCGGACAAGGACACAGCCAAGCGTGAACTAGGCGCGCAATGGGATCCGAAGAACAAACTCTGGCACGTCGACGCCGCAACCGTACCGCCTGAGCGCGCGAAACGCTGGCTGCGTTGAGTTGGAAGCGTGGTCCATAATCGCGGTCCTAACTCCAGGGCGTCCTGCCACGGCTGTGCCGACACGGCAAGAGGACTCCGCCTCATTTGTCGATCTGGCCTATGCGCACCCATTTGGGGACCGTTTCCGGGGTTACTACTCCGAGCCGGTCCGCGACCGCCCTCATCGCCGCCGCCCACTCCGACTCATGCTTGTCTCAACCTCAGCGAACATCCGCGTAGCCCGCTCACGCAGGTGATTCTCCGAACTCGACACGACTCCGTCCTCAGCAGAGCCGGTTGCCGGGAACCCACGGCTCGGATGATCACGTCCGGCCCGTCGACCAGCACCGCGTGGTTCGTATGCTGGTCTGTCAGGTCCACAACAAGAGACAACAGCAGGTCGATGACCTGCGGTTTTCTTGTATTCGTGGCAGTGCGTGGGCCGGTGACGCGCGCTCATCGGTCGTTGCGGCTATTGCTCCAAGGTGGTCGAAGCGTCGATGACCGGGCGGACGAAGCCGTGGGATTGGGCTAGGAGGGTGCGGGCGGTGGGGGCGTCGACACCGGCCAGGTGCATGACTATGGCGATTTTGGGGTGGTTGTCGGCGGCGGCGAGGAGCGTTGCGGCGGTGGGGAGGTCGAGGTCGGTGGCCGCGGCGACTATGCGGCGGGCGCGGTCGGTGAGTTTGGCGTTGGTGGGGTTCAGATCCACCATGAGGTTGCCGTAGACCTTGCCCGATCGGACCATGGTCGCGGTGGTCAGCATGTTGCAGACCATTTTCTGGGCGGTGCCGGCTTTCAGTCGGGTGGAGCCGGTCAGGATTTCGGGGCCGGTCTCGATTTCGATGGCCACGTCGGCGTGGGCGCTGGTTTCGGCATTGCGGTTGCAGGAGATCGCGATTGCGGTGGCACCGATCGTGCGCGCGTAGCGCAAGGCGCCGATGGCGTAGGGGGTGCGGCCACTCGCGGCCAGCGCCACGACGGCGTCGGCGGCGGTGAGGTGTACCGCGGCCAGGTCTTGTTCGGCCCGGTCCGGATCGTCTTCGGCGCCTTCGATCGCGCGGGTGAAGGCGTCGGCGCCGCCCGCGATCAGGCCCAGTACCTCCGCCGGGTCGGTGCCGAAGGTCGGCGGGCATTCGACCGCGTCGAGCAGGCCGAGCCTGCCGCTGGTGCCGGCTCCGATGTAGATGAGCCGGCCGCCGCGTCGCCGGGCATCGACGATGCGTTCGACCGCCCGGGTGATCGCGGGAATCGCCTGGGCCACAGCGGAAGCCACGCCCGCGTCCTCGGCGTTCATGGTGCGCAGCAGCTCATCGATCGGCATCGAGTCGAGGTCCGCGGTGCGCGGGTTCGCGAGTTCCGTTGTCAGCGCGGCGATCCCGTGCGGCGGCTGGGCGCGGCTCATCGAACTCCCTTCGCTCGGCGATTCACGACCGCCTCGTAGGTGCGGTGCAGCGCGGCATGCGCGGCCGGAGTGCGCTGCAGGACACCGACGTAGAGGGTGTCGACGACCAGCAGCTGGCTCATGCGACTCGCCAACGCCGCGGAGCGGAAACCATCCTCGCGTCCGGCCACGAGCACGGTATGCCGTGCCGCACGCGCCAGTTTCGATGCGGCCCCGGCCGTCACGGCGACCGTGGTGGCGCGTGTGGTCGCGGCGTGCTCGACCGCCTCGACGATGCCCGCGGTCTCCCCGGAGTGCGAGAAGGCGACGATCACGTCGCCCGCCTCGAGCAGGCTCGCCTGCACGAGCGCATCATCCTCGGAAGTGCATGCGCCGCACCACATTCCGATACGCGTCAGTTTCTGTGCCATATCCATCGCGACCAGCCCGGACGCGCCGATGCCGATGAGCTGTACGCGCCGCGCCCCGACCAGGGCATCGACGACGGCCTCCATGGTCGCGGGGTCGGCGAGTTCCGCGGTGGCCAGCATGCCCTCGGTCTCGAAGGCGGTCAGCTTGTGCAGCACCTTCGACAGCTCGTCGGCGGCGTCGATATCGGTGGCGAACACCGGTGCGCCGTCCTCGCTTCCGACGGCGGCGAGCGCGAGGCGCAGCCGGGGATAGCCGTCGTAGCCGAGCGTCTTGGCCAGCCGGACCACCGCGGAGGTGCTGGTGCCGGACCGCTCCGCGAGCTGGTTGACCGTCAGTTGCGCGACGCCGGACGGGTCGTCGAGGATCACGCGCGCGAGCTTCAGTCCGCTCGGGGACAGCCGCGGGATCGCCGCGAGCAGCCGCGTGCGGACGTCGTCACCGGCGGACATGGCGCTCACACCGTCACCGTCAGTCGCCGAGGCGGCGCGAAAGACGCGGTGGGCCAGGCGAATCCGGCGGCCCCGGGGGTGAGCGAGCCGAGCACACTGGCATGCGTAGCCCCGGTGCACGCCGGATGGCTGCCGGGGAGGCCGTGCACGGTGAGGAAGCCGAGTACGGCGAAGGCGGTGGCCTCCTTCGCCGCCGAAGGCAGGTCGAGTTCGTCGGAGGTGCGCAGCCGCGCGGTGCCCAGCCGGTCGCGCAGCATCGCCAGCAGTGTCGGGTTGCGGGTGCCCCCGCCCGAGGCGATGACCTCGGTGAGCCCGAAGGGTTCGAGAGCGTCGGCGATGGTGTGTGCGGTCAGCGCGGTCACGGTCGCGACGATATCGTCGGGCGCGAGCGGTCGGTCGCGCAACACGCGCTCGAGGTAGGCGCGGTTGAACAGTTCCTTGCCGGTCGACTTGGGCGGCAGCGCAGAGTAATAGGGTTCTGCCAGAAGCTGTTTCAGTAGCTCGGCGTCGATGGTTCCGCGCGCGGCCCGCGCGCCCGCCCGGTCGATGTGCTCGGCGCCGTCGGTGGCGATGGCGACGGCGGCATCGATCAGCGCGTTTCCCGGCCCGGTGTCGAATGCCACCGGGGCGTCACCGGTGACGGTCACGTTCGCGATCCCGCCGATATTGAGCGCGGCCGCCCGGCCGGGCCGCCCCGCCAGCCACAACAGGTCGAACAGGCCGACCAGCGGCGCGCCCTGCCCGCCCGCGGCAATGTCGCGGGCCCGGAAATCGCTGACGACCGGCACTCCGGTTCGCTCGGCGATCCAGGCGGGCTGGCCGAGCTGGAGGGTGCCGTGCGCGGTTCCCTCGCGCACCCAGTGGTACGCGGTCTGGCCGTGTGAGGCGATGAGATCTGCTGTACCGCCGAAGAATTCGTGGACGGCCTCGGCGGCGATCGCCGCGAAGGCCTGGCCGATCTCGGTATCCAGTCGGCAGACCGCCGCCATGTCGACCGACCCGGGCGGCAACGCGGCGATGAGCTCGGAGCGCAGCGCGTCGGGATACGGGCGGCTGAGCAGGCCGACGACGCGGACCCGCAAGGTGTCGTCCCGCAGGTCGATCTCCGCACCGACGGCATCGATCGCATCGTGCGAGGTCCCCGACATCAGCCCGATGACGCGCATCACGCCACCGCCTGCGCCGGGTCCGGCTCGGAGTCGGCGGGTGCCGGATGGAAGCGGGAGGTGACCCCGCCGACGACGAGGGTGACGAAAACGCCGATGGGCACCAGCCATTGGGCGGCGATGCCCTTTTCGGTCACCTGGCCCGCCACCGTCACGTCGATCTTGATCACCCGCACCACGAAGGTCATCACGGCCACGGTCACCACGAAGGCGACGATCGCGTCGAACTGATTGGCGCCCTTGACGAGTCGGCCGAGCAGGAACGCTCCGAGCAGGGCTCCGTAGGTGTATCCGGCGATCGTGAGCGCGGTGAGGTACACATTGCCGGTCGTCGCGCTGAAACCCATGGCGAACAGCGCCATCAGCACGGCCCACACCAGCGTCATGACGCGTGCCAGGCGCAGCATCGCCTCATCGGAGAGCACCCTGGTGCTGAAACTGCGAATGATGTCCGCGACAGTGGAATTCGCCATCGAGTTCAGCGCCGAGGACAGCGATCCCATGGCCGCGCCGAGTATTCCGGCGACCAGCAGCCCGGAGATCACCACCGGCAGCCCGTGCAGGATGAAGTCGGGGTAGAGGCCGTCGGCGCTGGACAGGCCGAGCTGCTTGGGCGTCTTGCCGCCGTTGTAGGACCACAGCAGTGCCCCGACCAGTGAGAAGGCCGCGAACTGTACGGCGACGAAGACACCGGAGGCGATCATGGCCCGCTGGCTGTCGCGCAGTGATCGCGTCGCGAGGATGCGCTGCACGATCAGCTGATCGGAGCCGTGCGAGGCCATCGCGAAGATGGCGCCGCCCAGGATCGCGGTCGGCAGCGCGAAGCTGCTGGTGAGAATGTGCGCCAGGCCGAAGTCGGTATCGAAGACGCGGAACTTGCCCGCGTGCAACGCATTCGAGTAGCCGGTGGCTCCGACGTGGCCGGACAGGACGCAGATCGCGATGATCGCACCGGTGAGGTAGAGGCCCATCTGCAGTGCGTCGGTCCAGATGACCGCCTTGATGCCGCCGAGGTAGGTGTAGACGACGGTCAGCAGGGTCAGCGCGACGATGATGGCGTCGTAGCCGATCGTCAGGCCGAACTCGCTGAGCAGCAACTTGATCGGGATGGCGGAGGCGAACAGTCGCACGCCTTCGGCGAGCAGCCGGGTGAAGACGAACGTCACCGACGCGACACCCTGGAGATAGCGGCCGAAGCGCAGTTCGAGGTATTGGTAGGCGCTGACGAAACCGCCGCGCTTGTAGAGCGGAATCAGCACGGCGGCGACGACGGTGCGGCCGATGATGTAGCCCATGGCCAGCTCGACATTGCCGAAGCCCTGGTCGGTGTAGGCGCCGCCCGGGACCGAGATGACGGTGAGCACGCTGGTCTCGGTGGCGACGACCGAGAAACACACGGTCCACCAGGGCATTCGGCCCTCGCCGACGAAGTAGTCGGTGCTGGATTTTTGCTTGCCGGACAGCCGCAGGCCGATCCAGGCGACGGTGACCAGGTAGAGCACGATGACGGCGAGATTGAGTGCGTTCATCGCAACTCCCCGGTGACGCGGTGGATCGATTACAAATTAGTGTCAGTCGTCACACAGTAGCTGTCAATATTTTTCACCCGATCCGAGTGACCAAGCCCTCCAAGGCGGTTCCCGCCTCGACGGCCAGCAGGGCGGCCCCGTCGATCGGCAATCCGAGGGGAGCGCGACGATCGACGACCCTCTCGAGCATGGCATCGAGTGGATCCAGCAGCGCCGCACCGAGATTGACGAGCCCGCCGGTGACCGCGCAGGGCACCGGCGGGCGCAGGCCGGACCGCTCGACCGCGGCGAGAACGGACCGGCCCAGGGCATGGCCCGCGGCCGACATGATGGCCGCGGCGGTCTCGTCGGTGGCCGCGGCCGCGGCGACGGCGGGTGCGAAGCGAGCCGCGGTCGAGGCCGGATTATCTTGCTGTCCAAGCAGATTCGGCAGTTCCTCCGGCCCGACGCCATAGCATCCGCCGATAGCGTCGACCAGCGCCGTACGCGGTCCGCGACCGTCGTGCGCACGCAGCACCGCGCGCAGCCCTTCGAGCCCGATCCACCCGCCACTGCCCTCATCACCCAGCAGCGGCCCCCACCCATCGACCCGGGTGAAGCGCCCCGCGTCGTCGACCGCCGTCGCGACGGCTCCGGTACCGATCGCGAGCACGACACCGGCCGATCCGCCGAGCGCCCCGGCATGCGCGGTCACGGCGTCGGAGGTCACCGCGACCGCATTCGCGCCGCTGCCTTCGGCCAGCCGCCGAGCGAGCAGCGCCGCGGCCTCCGGCGCGGATGCGGCTCCGGCCGCGCCAACGGACAGGACGAAAGCCGTTGCCGGCGCGACCCGCTCGACAACCGCCCGAATCGCATCCTCCGCCGCGCTCACCCCGCCCGCACTCGCCAACCCGGGGGCACCCGCCGCCTCGACCCCCCGGATCTGCCGCCCCCCAAATCGCAATGAACCCCGGCAGCCGGTCTTTCCGAGATCGATCGCGAGGATAGGACTGGTCATGAGCGACCATCGTGGCACGGTGGGACGGACCCGGCCCGGGTCGTCGCCGTGACCGAGACACAGGTCTCAGAGTTGGGCGGCCAGGGACCAGGTGCGGAGTTCGTCTTCGGGGGTGCTGAGGTTGGTGGTGGTGAGGACTACTTCGGTGGCTCCGGCTTCGCGGTAGCGGTGGATGCCGGCGGCGATGGTTTCCTCGTCGCCGATGAGGGCCAGGTCGGCGGCGTGGCGGACGCCTTCCTGGTCGAGGACTCGGCGGTAGGAGGGGACCCTTTCGTAGAAGGAAAGGGTTTCGAGGGCTTGGGCGCGGGTGGCTTCGATGTTGGCGGTGACTACCGCGGGGACGAAGGCTACTACGCGGGGCGTGGTGGTCGAGGTGCGGGTGAGGGTGGGAATGATGTGGGAGCTCAGGGTTTTCGGGCCCGCCAGGTAGGGGAGGATGCCGTCGGCGAGTTCGGCGGTGACGCGGAGGGCTTGGGGGCCCATGGCGGCTACGAGGATCGGGGGGCGGGGGTGGGCGCCGGGGAGGGCCGTGGGCAGGGTGGGGGTGGTGGTGAGGAGGTCGCCGTGGAAGTCGGCGGTGCCGGTGTCGAACAGTTGGCGTAGGGCGGTGAGGAATTCGCGGAGGCGGGCGATGGGGCGGTCGAAGGGGATGCCGAAGGAGTCGCCGACCAGGGTGGAGCCGAGGGCCAGGCCCAGGTGGTAGCGGCCGTGGGTGGCGGCTTGGGCGGTTTGGGCCGCCGCCGAGACGAGGAGTGGGTGGCGGCCGAGGACCGGGATGGCGGAGGTGCCGACCTGCAGGCCGGGGACCTCGCGTCCGACGATGGCGGCCAGGGCGGGCGAGTCGTAGTCCAGGCGCTGGCCGAACCAGACCGACTCGACGCCCACCTCGTGCGCGGTCCGCGCCTGGGCCACGATCGCATCGATGTAGTTGTCGGCATTCGTCGCGGCGAGTGCGATTCCGAGAGTCATGCCATGGGCAACCGGTGCGCGCCCGGGCCTCTTTCCCCGAAATCAAGGTGATCACAAGGGTTATGGTGGGGCGATGGGCGATGATGCGCGGGCCGGGTTGAAGTTCTCCAGTCTCGACAGTCCCTTGTTCGACGGTGCCGACGCCACCAAGGGCGATCTGATCGATTACCTGGAGGCCGTGGGGGAGCGGATGGTGCCGTCGTTGCGGGATCGGCCGCTGTCGGTGGTGCGGGTGCGGCCGGGGCAGGAACCGTTCATGCAGAAGAATCTGCCCAAGTACACGCCGGAGTGGGTCCAACGGGCGACGCTGTGGGCGGGAAGTTCGCGGCGGGAGATCTCCTACGCCCTGTGCAATGACGTGCGGACGCTGCTGTGGTTCGGGAATCAGCGAGCGGTGGAGTACCACGTGACGCTGTTGTTGGCGGAGGGGCTGGTCGACTATTCCGGCAGCCCAACACATTTGGTGTTGGACATCGACCCGGCTCCGGACCAGCCGTTCGAGCAGGTGGTAGGTGCGGCCGAGCTGATTCGGCGGGCGCTGGAGGCCGACGGTCTCGCGGGTGCGGTGAAAACCAGTGGCTCCAAGGGCGTACACATCTTCGTCCCGGTCGTCCCCGGCATCGATCTCGAGGACGCGGCCGCGGCCACCCGCGCCATCGCCGCCCGGGCCGAGCGCCTCGATCCGGCGCTGGCCACCACCGCGTTCATTCGAGAAGACCGGGGCGGCAAGGTTTTCCTGGATTCGACGCGCGCGGGTGGCGCCACGGTCGTCTCCGTATACAGCCCACGCATCCGGCCGGGCGCGACCGTGTCGTTCCCGGTGAGCTGGTCGGACCTGCCGAGCGTCGACCCGCACGACTTCACCATCCGCACGGCCGTGAAACTGCTGGGCCAGCGCGATCCGTGGTCGGAGCTCATGCCCGAACCGCAAACCCTCCCAGGCGATCTGATCGCCGAGGGCCACACGATTCCCGTCGCCCGCGTACAGGCCATGCACGAGGGCAAACGCCGCGCCCGTGCGGCCCGACGCGACGACTGAGCCCTCAGCCGTGGACCGGATGCCGCAGGAACATCCGCTCGTCGGCGTCGTATTCGTAGAGTTCGCCGTAGCGTCCCCAGTCGACGGCGGTGCGCAGTTGCCGACGGGCCGCGTCCTCGGTGAAGTTGCGCCGCAGGAGATCCAGGAAGAATCCATCGCGCATGCGTTGCTTGTGCGCACCGGCCAGGGCATGGTCGATGGCACCGACCAATGGGGCTTTCGCACGAGCCACCCGCGCGAAAATCTGCTTGGCCGTGTCGATATCGGCCTCGATGAACATGCGCCCGTCGACCGTGAGCTCCAGGTCGCCGTCGGCGGCGGTGGCCAGCCCGAGCAGGCGTGCGGCATCGACCAGCGGCATGATGTCGTCGAGTTCGAACCGCAGCCCGCTGGCCAGGTCGGGGAGATCGGCGCGCCCGCCGCTCATGGCCACCAGGTCGAGCATGCCCGCGATGCCGTCGACGGTGGCATCTGGCAGTGGGCGATTGGTGGGTGTGGGCGTGACGGTCTCCCGGTCGCCGTCGTAGGGCGAATCGGTGAGCATGCGGTAGGCATGGTCCACCAGATTCTGGAAATGGGCGCCTCGCGTATCGCGCGGATGCGCCAGTCCGATCTTGATCTCGCCCTTGATCCGCCCGGGGTTGTTGTCCAACACCAGGATTCGATCGGCCAGCTGCACCGCCTCCTCGATATTGTGGGTGACCATCAGCATGGTCTTGGTCGGGAACGCGGCCTCCCCGAAGAGCCGAATGAGCTCGCCGCGCAGGTTCTCGGCGGTGAGCACGTCCAGCGCGGAGAACGGCTCGTCCATGAGCAGCACCTCGGGCCGCACCACCAGGGCGCGCGCGAACCCGACGCGCTGGCGCATACCGCCGGAAAGCTCCTTGGGATAGGCGTTCTCGAAGCCGTCGAGCCCGATCATGTCGATGGCGTCGGTGACCCGCTCGGCGCGCTCGTAGGCCGGAATCCCTTGTGCGCGTAGGCCGAGTTCGACGTTCTGCCGCACCGTGAGCCACGGCAGCAGCGCGAAGGTCTGAAACACCATGGCGGTACTGGCATTCGGCTCGGTGATCTCGCAATCCCGCAGCCGCGCGGTCCCGGCCGAGGGCCGCACCAGCCCCGCGATGATCCGCATGAGCGTGGACTTGCCCGACCCGGATTTGCCCAGCAGCGCGACGATTTCGCCCTCGCGCAACTCCATGCGGACGTCGGACAGGACCGCCAGCTGCTCGCCGGAGGGATTGGTGAAGTTCTTGGTGACGCGATCGACGGTGATGACGGGAGTGGACATCGCGTGGTTCTCCTCTCTAGATCAATGCGAAACGGGTCTCGGCCTTGCGCTGCAGGCGACGCCAGACCAACCGGTTGATGGCGACCGTGACCACGCTCATGACGAGGGTGCCGAGCAGCACCTTGGCGAATTGGTCATTGCCGGTCGCATTGGTGATGTACGCGCCGAGTCCGAACGCCTCGAGATGCGTGTTGCCGGAGTCGACGACCTCGCCGACCAGGGTGGCGTTCCACGCGCCGCCGAACGCGGTGATCGCGCCGACCACGTACCCGGGCGCGATCGCGGGCAGGATCAACGACTTCCATCGCTCCCACCCGTGCACCCGCAGGTCGTCCATGGCCTCGCGCAGATCGGTCGGGATCTGCCCGGCCGCCGCGATCACGTTGAACAGCACGTACCACTGCGCGCCCAGTGCCATGAGCACGGTGCCGCCGATGTTCAGCGAGATGCCGGTGTAGGTCAGCCCCGCCACCACGAAGATGTAGAGGAACTGGGCCGGGAAACTGGCCATCACCTGCACGACCGGTTGCGCGAACCGGCAGATGCGCGGATTCATCCCGATCCATACGCCGACCGGCACCCACACCACGGTGGACACCACCAGCAGCACCACCACGCGACTCAGACTGGCCAGACCCATGAGCGACGCGGGCCCGAATTCGGCGAAGCCCACGGTCCTTTCGAAGTAGCGGGCCAGCGTCCACGCACCCCAGGACAGTGCCGCGAACAGGGCCGCGAAGAACACCGCGTCCCCGGCGCGGCTGCCGCGCCGTTCGTACGGCGAGCGGGTCGCCCGCCCGAAGATCCGCATGAGGCGGTCGATCCCTTCCTCGACCGGCCGCAGCCGCGCCGCGACCCGAGCGGGAATCGTGCTGCGCCGCAATAGATCCAGCACCAGGCTGCGCGGTGCGAGCGCCGCCTCGGTGTGCTCCACCCGGAACCGTTCCGACCACGCCGTGAACGGCCGCCAGAACAGCACGTTCACCAGCACGATGGTGGCGACCATGACGGCCGCGCCGATCAGCAGCTTGCCGACCGCGGCCTCGGAGGTGGCGGCGGCGATGAAACTGCCCATCCCCGGCAGCGCCTGATCATTGCCGGAGACGCTGATGACCTCCGAGGACGCCAGCATGAACCACGCGCCGCCGAAGCTCATCATGCCGTTCCAGATCATGGGGATCATGGCGGCCGGAATCTCGAGCTGGGTCAGCCGCTGCCAGCGGGTCAACCGCATCATGCGCGCCGATTCGTCGAGCTCGCGCGGCAGGTTCCGCAGCGCCTGGTAATAGGCGAAGGTCATGTTCCAGGCCTGCGCGGTGAAGATGGCGAACACGCACGCCGCCTCCGCTCCCAGGTAGGAGCCGGGGAACAGCGCGATGAACGCGGTCACCGTGATCGATACCAGCGCCAGCACCGGCACCGACTGCAGAATGTCGAGCATCGGGATGAGCACCTTCTCCGCCCGCCGCGAGTGCGCGGCCCACTGACCGACCACGAGCGTGAACAGGACCGACGCACCCAACCCGACGAACATGCGCAGCGTGGTGCGGGCCGCGTAGTAGGGCAGATGCGACGGATCGGTGGACACGGTGCCGGGGCTGTCGCCCGGCACCCACGGCACCGAGATGTCGCGAAAGAGCTTGACCACCACCACCGTCAGCACCACGCCCGCCGTCAGCAGCAGGTAGTCCGCGGGCCGCAGCCCGCCGCGTGCCCGCCGGATCTCCGGAGATGGCTTGGGGCCGTGCGGAATTGCGATTTCAACAGTCATGACAGATACCTCATGGGGAGTGCCGCCGACCTCAGCCGTTGACGGGAGCGGCGGGAGCGGCGTCGACGGCGGGCGGCGCGCTCATCACGCTCAGGAAGTGGGCGGCCGATCCGATCAGCGCCGGTACGCCGATGAGCAGGTTGAAGACCACGACACCCATGCCCGCGCCCGCGACCGCTCCGGCCAGGCAGCCGACGATCGCACCGAGCGGGCCGCTCGCCGCGGTGCCGATCGCGCCGGTGAACACGCAGCCGAGTGGGCCGCCGACGATCGCGCCCAACAGCGTCCCCACCGCGAGGGCGACGGTGAGCTCGTTGTTGACATTGCCCATGGCGGAATTGAATCGATCCTCCGGGCTGTCACCGTCGGCGATGGGCCGCAGGTCGATATTCCGCACCGGGGCCGTCGCCGCCCGCGTGGCCAGCTGCCGCTCGTCGGCGGTCAGCGGCCGGGCCGCGTCGGTGCGGGGCGTGAGAATGGCGGTGGCGCCGTCGATTCGGGCATCGATCGGATAGGCGGTGTCCTGTTGGGCCAGCAGCAAGGGGAGTGAGCCCACGACCATGCCCGCGGGATCGAGGATCTGTAGCTGGTCGTGATCCACGCGCAGCGAGCCCGCGTCGGTGTGGAGTCGCACCGTGTGGTCGACGATCGCGGCCGTGGCCTGGATAGCCGCCGGTTCGGCGTGGGCGGTGGCGTGGGTGGTGAGTAGCGCGACGCTGGTCAGTGCGCCGAGCCAGGCGAACATGCGAATTCTCATTGGGATTGTGTCCCCTCATCTCGCCGCCCGCCGGGTATTGCGGGCAGCATCGAATTCCGTCGCGCACTATTGGTGCGGACGTTCGGTCATGAATTGCGGATCGTGGGAATCGACCCGGAAATTGGCGCGCGAATACGACGGCACCGCGGTGGCGGCGTCGAATATCGGCGAATTATGCGCGTCGAGCCGACGCGGCGTCGGTGTGCTGTGTAGCGGAGGGCGTCATCTGGCTGTCCAGACCTCCTCGAACTCGTGGAACGCGATACGACAGCGCACACGGGGGAAAGTCGATCAGGTGAAACCTGGAGGGACGGACACCCCTCTCGTCAGAGCTTCGGCACTGTGCGACGTATTCCGCTGGGCGGGAAGCCACTTTGGATTACCCCTTAATCCGGGGAAATCTGTCCTAACCTTGGGCGTCTCTCGACGTCGTCAGATCAGTGGCCTGTGTTCGTACAGGAGCCTCGCCTATCGAGGTGCGATATCGAACGTAGTTACCGGCTTGTGAATTGTCAAAATCCGCAATCGGAAGTGTTGTGGATCGCAGGATTCAACCGGCTCGCCTACGCTGGTCGGCGTGATGAGAGCGGTGGGCGCGGCGGCGGGGATCGCCCTGATCGGAGTGGCGGTCGCCGGCTGTGGCTCCTCGACGCAGCAGGCGGCGCCGAGCACGACCGTGGCGCCGAAGGTCCTGCCGTCCCCCAACACCATTGGGCTCTGCGGCGGCGTCGCGGATGCCGATATCGCCCAGCAGACCGGGGTCGGCGATCTTCAGCGGGTCTCGGTGAATCCGATTAGTTGCGCGTGGCAGCCGTCCGGGGGCACCGACTACTCGGTGGTGTTCCACTGGTTTCGGGGCAGCTCGCTGGAGGAGCGTCGCGGCCAGGTGACCACCGGAAAGCCGACGACCGTGCAGGTCGCGGGGCAGCCCGGCATCGAGTGGCAGGACACGGCCAGCTGCGAGGTGGCGGTGGCGTTCGGCGACACCGACTTCATCGACTGGACCGTGCGGCATGCCGGGGTCGGCTGTAAGGGCGTCGAGCAGCTGGCGGCCGCCACCTTGAAGCAGGCGGGACAGGGCTGATGGCACGACTACACGCCCGAATCGCGGTGTCCGCCTTGCTGATCGCGAGCCTCGCGGGCTGTTCGCACGGCGCGCGGCCGTCGGACGCGCCGACCTCCGCCGCCCCGAATTTCCTGGCGGACTGCGGCCCGCTCGAGGATCAGAAGCTGGCCGCCGCCATCACCGCCACCGGTATCAAGCGGCAGAGCTCGCCGACCGTCTGCAACTGGACCGCCACCGCGGCCGGTGGCGGCACCGTCGATCTCACCTACGCCTGGCTGCGCGATGACACCCTGTCCCGCGAGGTCCAGATCGCCGACCAATTCGGTTACCAGATCGAGCGTTTGGTCGTGAAGCACTTCGGCGGCATGTACTGGCGCGACCCGAGGGATCCGGGCAGCTGCGCGGTGACGGTGGCCGATACCGGCACCGTCACCTGGTGGGTGCAGAACCGCGACCACGCCGCGCACCCCGATGCCTGCGCGGCGGCCATGGCGCTGATGACCGCGACCCTTTCGGTCGACGGCATCTAGATCAGGTTCGGCGACCTCGGAGAGCCCGCTCAGTGCTCGAGGAATGTTGCGACGATGTTCCAGAACATGTTTCGATCCACGCTGTGGAAATCCCAGCTCTCGGTGAGGCTGTGCGTCGCGCTCACGATCGCGGGGATGTCGAAGTCGTGCCGGGTGGCGGTGCCCTTGGCCTCCACGGCGGTGACGACGTAGGCGGTGGCGGTTTCAGCGGTGTGGGCCACGAGGAAGCTCCAATCGATTAACCGGTCCAGGGATCGTGCACGGATGCGTGGCCGAGGACAGCGTCGGCCGCGACCACACACCCCAACGCCGTGACGAACCTCGCGGCTGGCGCGTCGTGGCGTATCCGACCAGTCTTGTTTCCGGCTACGCCACAGGGGAGTTCCGAAGACGCCAAACCGGTCCAAGGCACGCCAACCTAGCTGTGTGGTTGCCGGAATACCGTACGGTAGGTGCGATTTCGGCCCGCGGGCAGGGTCGGCTAACTACGAATCCGAGCGATCCCGCCACCGGTTGACGGCCCGCCGCAGGCTCGCGGGATCGGCGTATCCCAGGAATTCCGCCTGCTGAGCGCGTGGAAGGTGTTCGGCCCGTTGCAGTCTGCGGCGCCGCGCGCGATCCATCTCGCGGCGCCAGGTGGTTCCGGCGTCGGCCAGGCGGCGTTGCAATGATCTTGGTGAGGTCAGCAGCCGCCGCGCTACCACCTCGAGGGTGGCCGCACCCTCCTCCAGGGCGCTGTCGAGGACCTCCCCGAGCTGATCCAGCCAGGTCGACCCGAACTCGGGCGTGGCGGGCAGGGTGGCCGCGTAGGACAGTAGGACGGCGGTCAATTCGGGATCGGCCTGCTTCATCGGCTGCGCCAATTCGGTGCTGCGCAGGGTCAGGGTGTCTGCGGCGCACCCGAAATGGATTGCGCGGGTGCCGAACAGCTCGACGAACGCGTCGGCGGTGGCCGGCGCGGCCTGTCGGAAGTCCACCCGTACCGGCACCACGGGGCCGCGCGTGGCGGCCCGACCCCGGGTCACGATCAGGGCGAAGGCGGCCTGCACCAACAACTCCCGGCCGCGGCAGTCGTCGACGGCGGAGAGGACCTCGTAGCAGACCTCGTTCTCGGTGCGCTCGGCGACGCGGAAACTGTAACTCGTTGTGAGACTGCCGCTGTGGCGGACACAGGTGTCCAGGGCCGCGCCCAGCGTGGGGGCCGACAGGAACAGGTACTCGAGCAGTCCGAACTCCCCGGTGGTGCTGTCCTCCGACACGCGCAGTGCCACATCCGGATCCCCGGTCTCCGACTCCAGCAGTTCCCAGACCCGCAGGCAGTAGCGCGACGACACCCGGGTGCTCTCACCGCCCTCGCGCCAAGCGGGCACACCCGCCAGCCGGGCGAGCCGGTCGGGATCCAGCCCGGCCCGCGCCGCCCGTTCGAGGGGGAAGCGAGCCATGAGAATGCTGTCGTGGCAATTGGATCGAGAAGTCACGAGCGCCCATCACCCCGCCGCCCGGATGCGGGCGCCGGCCAGCTCCCGACTCCAGGTCGTCCCGGCGGCGGCCAGCCGCCGTTGCAATGTCCGTGCGCTGGTGCCCAATCGCCAGGCGATCTCCCCCAACGACACCGTGTCCAATGACGTCGACCGCACCGAGGTCGTTTCCGGTGGCAGCGAATCGAGCTCCGCCGCAAGCAGATCCACCCAGGCGCGGGCGGGCGGGGTGGACAGGCTGGCCACCGTCGCACCGCGCCGCAGGACGTCCGCGAGACGCGGATCCGAACTGTGGTGAACGCGTTCCCGATCGGTGCGATCCAGGGTGAGAGTGTCGGCGTCGGCCCCGAACTCGATGGCCGGGGTGCCGAAGAAGGCGGTGAACGCGGTGTGGTCGCGGGGCGCGGCTTGCCGAAAGGTGACCGCGACCGGAACTATTCGCGCCCGGGCGGCCAGGCGGACGCGGGCGGTCAGGAAGGCGAAACTCGCCTGCGCGGCGAGTTCCGCGCCCCGGCCCTCGACGGCGGTACCGGCCGCCACGGTCAGGTGGTGCTCGGTGTCGGCCACCACTTCCAGCCGTCGGGTGGAGGTCAGCCGGGAGCCGAATTCCGCCGCGGCCCGGAATGCCTCGCCCACGGTCGCCGCCGTGGACACCAGATAGTCCATCATCCCCAATTCCCCCATTCCATACCGATCGGCCGCTCGCAGGCCGACGTGTGGCAGTTCTATCCGTCGCTCGAAGAGCTCCCACAACCTCAGATAGCACTGTCCCGGAACACTTCCCGGCGGGCCGTCCAGCGCGGCGGACCCGATTCCGGCCGCCCGTGCCAACTCCACCGGGTCCAGGCCCGCCGATCGTGCCCGGGTCAGCACGAATCGGGCCAGTAACGGGCTGTCCGAACCGGTCATAGGACCGTGTCCTCGCCGACGGCCGCCCGGTCGGATTCGTAGAGCTCCACGTGGCGTTTGCGGGCACGGTCGACCTCGAGCCGCCAGGTGGTACCCGATTCGTGGAGGCGGCGTTGCAGGGTCCGGGGGCTGGTGAACAGCCGCCGGGCGACCTCGTCGAGCAGGGGATCGGAGTCGGTGAGCACCTGCGCCAGGGCGTCGGCCACGCGGTCGGGCCATTCGGTGGCGCGCGGGGGCGGCGGGGGTAGGGCGGCGGCGTGTCTGCGGAGGACGGCCGCGAGCATGGGGTCGGCGGTGATGTGCGGCAGCGCGAGATCGGCGACGCGGTAGGTGACGCTGTTGCGGGCGGCTCCGAACTCCAGATCGGTGGTGCCGAAGAAGTCGACGAAGGCGGCGTGGCTGCGCGGGGCCCGCTGCTGGAAGGTCATGCGGACCGGATCGACCGCGCGACCGGTCATCTGCCGGACGCGCGAAACCACCAGGCCCAGACCGGATTGCACGCTCAGGTCCCGGCCCAGGCCCTCGGCATTGATCATGTGCAGGTCGAAGGTGGATTCGGTCTCGGTCCGAGCCCCGGCCTCGAACCGGAAGTTGGTGCTCACCGCGCCGATATAGGGATTGATCACCGTCAACCCCTCGTGCAGGGTGTCGGCGGTGGAGATCAGATAGTCGAACAGCCCGAACTCGCCGAGCCGATATTCGCCCAGCACCCGGAATGTCGTGTCCGGATCGCCGGTTTCGTGGGCGAGCAGTTCCCAGAGCCGGGGAAAGATTCCGCTGTCCACCCGCGCACTGCCCGCGGCGGCCGCCCAGTCGGGCAGCCCGGCTTCGTGCGCCAGCCGATGCGGATCGATCCCGGTCCCCGCCGCGTGGCGCAGGACGAACCGGGGCAGCGAGACCGTGTCGGAGGTGTGCATCACCCCATGGTGCGGGGAATTCCCGGCCGGAAACCGGGAATTCGCCGAACTGTGAGCGACCCCGCTCGGGGGCGGATTATCAGGCCCGCAGGAAGGTCGCCGCAATCCCCCAGAATCGCCGGGTGTCGACGGCTCGGAAATCCCATGTCTGCGTGAGCCCGTGGGTGGTGGTGACGATCCCCGGCACGTCGAAGTCCTCGCGGGTGGCGGTGCCCTTGGCCTCCAGGGCGGCGATGACGTAGGCGGTGGCGGTTTCCACGGTGTGGGACACAGGAACTCCGATCTGTCGTAGTGGCATGGGGCAGTGCGGATTCAACGGGTGCTGTCGTTCAGAACGTCCTCGTAGCGGTACTCGGTGGTGATGGTCTCGCCCGCCGCGTGGGCCTGCTCCTCCCGGCGGCGCAGGTCGACGCGGCGGATCTTGCCGGAGATCGTTTTCGGTAAATCGGTGAATTCCAAGCGGCGTACGCGGAGATAGGGAGCCAGGTGATCGCGAGCGTATTCGAGTATGGCGCGGGCGGTTTCGTGGTTCGGTTCCCATCCTGCCGCCAGCGCGACGTACGCCTTGGGCACCGCGAGGCGCGTGTCGTCGGGCTGCGGCACGACCGCGGCCTCGACCACCGCCGGATGCTCGATGAGCACGCTCTCCAACTCGAAGGGGGAGACCTTGTAGTCGGAGGATTTGAAGACGTCATCGGTGCGCCCGATATAGGTGATATAGCCGTCCGAATCGCGCGTGGCCACGTCACCGGTGTGGTAATAGCCGCCTTCCATCACGGAGGCATTGCGCTCGGGATCCCCGAGATAACCCGTCATCAGATTCACCGGTGCCGCAGTCAGATCCAAGCAGATCTCGCCCTCTTCGGCGGGCTTTCCGGTGATCGGATCCACCAGCACCACCGGGACGCCGGGTGCGGGCCGCCCCATGGACCCGGGCTTGAGCGGCTGGCCGGGGGTGTTGCCCACCTGCAGCGTGGTCTCGGTCTGGCCGAAGCCGTCGCGGATGGTCAGGCCCCACGCCTTCTCGACCTGGGCGATGACATCCGGGTTCAATGGCTCACCCGCGCCGAGGATTTCACGCAGACCGGCCGGTCGCTCACCGAGGTCGGCCTGAATCAGCATGCGCCACACCGTCGGTGGCGCACAGAACGTGTTCACCTCGGCGCGCCGCAGTTGATCCATGAGCGCCGCGGCGTCGAAACGCGCGTAGTTGTAGACGAATACGGTCGCCTCGGCCAGCCACGGCGCGAAGAAGCAACTCCAGGCGTGCTTGGCCCAGCCGGGGGCGCTGATGGCCAGGTGTACGTCGCCGGGGCGGACGCCGATCCAGTACATGGTGCTCAAATGACCGACCGGATAACTGATCTGGGAGTGCTGCACCATTTTCGGCTTGCTGGTGGTGCCGGAGGTGAAGTAGACCAGCAGCGGATCGGTCACCTCGGTGACGGCCCGGAACGGACCCGCGGACTCGACCGCCGCGGCGTCCGCGTAGTCGTGCCAGCCCGCCACCGGCTCGCCCACCACGATGCGCGTGTAGTCGCCGGGCACCGCGTCGAACTTGGCGGTGTCGGCGTGATTGGCGATGACGAAACGTGCTTCGCCGCGCTCGATCCGGTCGCTCAGGTCGGCCGGGCCGAGCGCGCCGGTGGTCGGCATGATGACCGCGCCCAGCTTGGCCACCGCCAGCATGGCCTCCCACAGTTCGACCTGATTGCCGAGCATGAGCATGACCCGGTCGCCCTTGCTGACGCCGTGCCCGGACAACCAGGTGGCCACACGGTCGGAGCGGGCGGCCATCTCTGCGAAGCCGATCTTGATCTCGGAGCCGTCCTCTTCGACGATCCACAGGGCGGGGCGGTCGTTGTCGCGGGCGATGGCGTCGAACCAGTCGGTGGCCCAGTTGAATTGGCCGGATAGTCGAGGCCATTCGAATTCCCGCAGGGCCGCGTCGTAGTCGGTGGCCCTGGCCAGCAGGCCGTCGCGCGCCGCCCGGTAGATCTCCGTATTGCGCCCGCCCGTCGCCCCACCACCGCCCCTGATGGAATCGCTTTGCGATGCTGAACTCATTTTGTCTCCTCCAGCAGTCGAGCGCTGATCTCACGCATCTCGACCTTGCGGATCTTGCCGGTCACCGTCATCGGGAACTCGTCGACGAGGTGGACGTAGCGGGGAATCTTGAAGTGCGCGAGCTGCCCGGTGCAGAACTCGCGTAGGGATTCGGCGGTCAAAGGTGTTGCGCCCGGGCGCATTCGGATCCAGGCCATCAGCTCCTCGCCGTACTTGGCGTCGGGCACGCCGATCACCTGGGCGTCGAGGATGTCCGGGTGGGTGTAGAGGAATTCCTCGATCTCGCGCGGATAGATGTTCTCGCCGCCGCGGATCACCATGTCCTTGATGCGACCGGTGATGGCGACGTATCCGTCGGCGTCCATGGTGGCCAGGTCGCCGGTGTGCATCCAGCGCCCGGCATTGATGGCCTCGGCGGTCTTCTCCGGCTCGCCCCAGTAGCCGAGCATGACCGAATAGCCGCGGGTGCACAGCTCACCGGCCTGTCCGCGCGGCACGGTCACCCCGGTCACCGGATCCACGATCTTGATCTCGAGGTGCGGTCCGGCCCGCCCGACCGTGGCGGTGCGCTGGACCAACGAGTCGTCGCGGCGGGTCTGGGTGGAGACCGGGCTGGTCTCGGTCATGCCGTAGCAGATGCTCACCTCGCGCATGCCCATGCGCTCGATGACCTGCTTCATGATCTCGGTCGGGCACGGCGACCCGGCCATGATGCCGGTGCGCAGCGAGGACAGATCGTAGGTGTCGAATTCCGGGTCGGTCAGTTCGGCGATGAACATGGTCGGCACCCCGTAGAGCGAGGTACAGCGTTCCGCCGCAACGGCTTCCAGCGTGGCGCGCGGGTCGAACGCCGGGGCCGGGATGATCATGGCCGCCCCGTGGCTGGTGGCGGCCAGATTGCCCATCACCATGCCGAAACAGTGATAGAAGGGCACCGGGATGCAGATGCGGTCCTGCTCGGTGTAGCCGCACAGCTCGCCGACGAAGTAGCCGTTGTTGAGGATATTGTGGTGGCTGAGCGTCGCACCCTTGGGGAAACCCGTTGTGCCCGAGGTGTATTGGATATTGATCGGATCGTCGGTCGACAGTAGCGACGCCGCCGTCACCAGGAGTTCCCGATCGGCGGCCCGGCCGGTGGCGAACAGCTCGCGCCACCTCAGTCCGTCGAGCAGCACCACCTGCTCCAGTTCCGGACACTCCGGGCGGACCTGTTCGATCATGGCCGCGTAGTCGGAGGTCTTGAACGCCGGTGCCGCCACCAGCATGCGAATCCCGGCCTGCCGCAGCACATATCGCAGCTCGTGCGCCCGATAGGCGGGGTTGATGTTGACCAGGATCGCGCCGATCTTGGCGGTCGCGTACTGGGTCAGCGTCCACTGCGGGCAGTTCGGGGCCCAGATGCCGACCCGGTCGCCCTTGCCGATCCCGGCGGCCAGCAGGCCCAGCGCCAGCGCGTCGACCTCGGCGGTGAACTCGCGATAGGTCCAGCGGATGCCGGTGGTGTAGTCGACCAGCGCCTCGCGCTCGGGATGCGCGGCCGTGGTCCGATCCAGATTGGCCCCGATGGTGTCGCCCAGCAGGGGCGCGTCCCAGACCCCGTGGGTGTAACTGCGGTCCGTGCTCTCGCTCACCCCAGTAGGATCTACGTCACACTCACCCCCGACTACCCCCGAAAGGGGCTGACCGATGACCCCGGCCACCGACGGGCTGCTGCGCCCGAGCGACGGTGATGCCCTGCGCGCCGAGCTGCGGGCCCTGGCCGCCGTGTCCGACCTGCCGGTCGTCTTCGGTGGCGCGGTGCACGCGGGCACGCTGGTGCTCAGCGAGTTCGTCGGTACCCGCACCAACGCCATGCGCGGGCTGGTGGTTGCGCCCAGTTCGGGGCTGGGCGGGTCGGTCGTGGCGACGGGCAAGCCGCGGTCGGTCGCCGACTATCGCTCGGCCTCGACCATCACCCATCACTACGACGGCCCGGTGCTGGGGGAGGGGTTGCGCGCGGTGGTGGCAGTGCCCGTGGTGGTGAAGGGGGAGGCGCGGGCGGTCATCTATGTGGCGAATCGGGATTCGGGCGTGATCGGTGACCGCATCGCCGACGAGATGGTGCAGGCCGGGCGGCGGCTGGCCATGGAGTTGGCGATTCGGGACGAGGTGGATCGGCGGCTGCGGCTGTCTCTGGCGCGGGAGTCCATGGCCAGCGCCAATGCCGTTGTGACCGAACAGCTTCGGGATCTGCACGCGGAACTGCGGGGGATCACCCAATCGGTGTCGGACGCGACGGCGCGCACTCGGCTGCGGGGCGTGACGGACAAGTTGGCGCGGCTGGTCTCGGGCGTGGCCGCCCCCGACGATGCGGTCACGCTCGCGCCGCGGGAATTGGACGTGCTCGCGCAGGTGGCGCTGGGGTGCACGAATCTGGAAGCCGCGCAGCGACTTTCGGTCGGGGCGGAGACGGTGAAGAGCTATTTGCGCAGCGCCATGACGAAGCTCGGGGCGCACAATCGCCACGAGGCGGTCGTGCGCGCACGCCGCCTCGGGCTACTGCCTTGAGACTCTCACCTTCTCGGGGGGTTTCGGGGTTTACCCCTGAGAGTTACGAGAGTCGTCTAATCCGCTACCAAATGGCGGATGGTCTCCCCGCCCTTGGCGTGGTGGAGTCGACCGAATTTGCTGTCGAGCAGGTGCGCCATGCTTTCGGCGGCACCGAGATAGGCCTCCTCGGCGGTCTCCGCGCGGTGGGTGACCGCGACCGGCGGCTGACCCTTCGGCCGCGCCTCGAGGGAACACTTCTTGTCCTCGGAACCACCCTTGTGGCCGTTCACATCGGTGATGTGGGCTTCTACCCGGGTGAGGTGGTCGGCGAATCGATCCAGAATCGACGCAATGGAGTCGGTTGCTTGCTTGGCG
This sequence comes from Nocardia sp. CDC153, assembly GCF_035818515.1. Classification (NCBI taxonomy): domain Bacteria; kingdom Bacillati; phylum Actinomycetota; class Actinomycetes; order Mycobacteriales; family Nocardiaceae; genus Nocardia; species Nocardia sp. CDC153. The sequence continues at coordinate 1,339,792 of NZ_JAYKYU010000001.1, forward strand.
ATCGCGCCACCGCCGACGTGCTTGTCGGCGAAGACCTGGATTTGCATGGCATCTCCAATCTCTTTGGTATCGCAAGTCCCGGGCAATTGCCGGGGACTTGCTGACACCTCCGACCTTACTCACTCAGGCTGAGAATGCCATGTGTGATTCATCCCGTGGCGGGGCGGGAATTATCGGGTGGCCAGGTCCAGGACCGTGAGGGCCAGATGCTCGGCGGCCAGCGGATGCCCCAGGGCCCGGGCGGCGGCGGAAACGGCTGCGCGGGTCTCGGATTCGGCGAGCAGCTCGGTCAGGGCCGTCCGCAGATTCGCCACCGTGGCGTCCTCGCCGACGAGGGCGCGGGCGGCATTGTGGTCGGCCAGGATTCGGGCATTGCGGATCTGCTCGCCGCCGACCGAATGCGGGTAGGGGATCAGCACCGAGGGCTTGCCCAAGGTGGTGAGCTCGGCGAGAGTGCCTGCGCCGGAACGGGATACGACCACATCGGTGAGAGCGAGCACATCGGGGAGCTCGGGGCCGATGAACTCCCGGACCAGATAGCGACCGCGCACGTCCTCGGGGAGGGTGGCGGCGTGATCGCGGACCTGCTCGTAGGACAGGCGGCCGCACTGGTGAATCACGTTGGCGGAGTGCAGGAGTTCGGGCAGCAGCGCGCGGATCAGATCGTTGATCTGCACCGCGCCCTGCGCGCCGCCGGTGATGTAGACGGTCGGCAGGCCGGGGGTGTAGCCGTCCCACTCGAGGGCCTTGACGGCAGCGTCGGCATTGCCGGTCGTGAGGGCCGGGCGGATCGGATTGCCGGTGACCAGCGCGCGGGCGCGAACCTTGGCCGGGAGCAGATCGATCGAGGCCTCGGAGCTGAGCGCGATGCGGTCGGCCATGCGGGCCAGCAGCAGATTGGCCTTGCCGATGCCGGTGGTCTGCTCGTGGATCACCAGGGGTCGTCGGCGCAGCGCGGCCGCCATGCCGATCGGGGCGCACACGTAGCCGCCGGTGCACAGCACCGCGTCCGGCGCGAACCGGCCCACCACGCCCTGGGCGGTCAGCACGCTGACCGGCACCCGCAGCGCATCGCGCGCATTGTCCTTGTTGAGCATTTTGAGCGGATTGCGGTCGCGCCGTAGCTTTCCGGCCTTGATGCCGGTGAACTCGATGTCGTTCTCGGCCGCCACCCGCTGCTCCAGGCTGTCGGGCACGCCGACCCACCGCACCTCCGCGCCGGCCCCGGCCTCGGCCGCCAGATCGCGCAGCGCGCGCACGGCCGCCACCGCCGGGTAGGTGTGTCCGCCGGTGCCGCCACCGGCGACGATGACGCGGACCCGGCCGCGCTCGCCCAGCCGCTGCAGAATCGGGGCGCGGTCGGCGGCGGGATTCGACATGGACGATCCTCCTGGATGGGGCGGGTACGCGGGCAGCGCCCAGGCTATCGCGATCGGGGGCGTCGCGGCCGTTCCGGGCGGTACCGGTCGGTTCGGTGCGATTGCGAGGTGTTGGCGAGACGGCGACCGACCTCTACCATGGTTGTGACGCTGATCACGTTGTCGCAGTGAGAGTTCTGACCGGAGTCCGCTGACCCAGCGAGAGGGCCCCCGCCTTGAAGCCCTTCACACTGCCCGATTTCTATGTCCCACACCCCGCCCGGCGCAATCCCCACTACGACTACGCCCGTGCGCACTCCGCTGCCTGGGCGCAGCGCCTGGGCATGCTCGGCGAACTCGGGGTCGATGGCCAACCCATCTGGGACGCCGAGAAATTGGACCGCATGGATTACGCGCTCCTGTGCGCGTACACCCACCCCGACTGCGACGCCGAGGTTTTGGCGCTGCTCACCGAGTGGTACATCTGGGTCTTCTACTTCGACGACTGGTTCCTCTCGGAGTACAAGACCACCCGCAATCGCGCCGAGGCCATCAACTATCTGCAGCGGCTCGAGCTGTTCATGGCCGAACCCGGTTGCCCCGCACCGGAACCCGAGACGCCCTCGGAGGCCGGGCTGGCCGACTGCTGGGCCCGCACCATTCCGGTCATGTCGCCCGGCTGGCGTGCGCGCATGCGGACCTCCACCCACAACCTCATGGTCGAATCCCTGTGGGAGCTGGACAATATCGCCCGGGACCGGGTGTCCAACCCCATCGAGTACATCGAGATGCGGCGGCGGGTGGGCGGCGCGCCCTGGTCGGCCAATCTGGTGGAATTCGCCTGCGGCGCGGAGGTGCCCGCGCGGTTCGCGGCCGAGCGGCCGCTGCGGGTGCTGTGCGAAACCTTCGCCGACGCGGTGCATTTGCGCAACGACCTGTTCTCCTACGAGCGCGAGGTGCGCGTGGAGGGTGAGAACGCGAATCTGGTGCTGGTCCTGGAACGGTTCCTGGGCCTGCCCACCCAGGCCGCCGCCGAGCTCACCAATGACATGCTCACCTCGCGGCTGAAGCAGTTCGAGGACACCGCCGAGGTCGATGTGCCGCAGCTGTTTCTCGAGCGCGCCGCCACCCCGGCGGAACAGTCGGCGGTGACGCGCTACGCGATGGGCCTGCAGGACTGGCAGACCGGCGGACACGAGTGGCACCTGCGCTCGAGTCGATACATGAACCGCGGCGTCAGCCGCGGGCCGACCGGGCTGGGCACCGCGGCGGCGCGGCTGGTGCCCGGGTTCCGGATACAGCTGAGTCAGCATGTCCCGCCGCCCCGTACGCCCGGGCCGCTGATCGTCTCCGGGCTCGCGCAGCCGTATCCCGTCGCCGTGAATCCGCATCTCGAGCTCGCCCGGGCGGACGCGCCGGGCTGGGCCGCGTCGCTGGGTCTGCTGGATCCGGTCGTGGGCTGGACGGCCGAATCGCTGCGGGCCGCGGACTTCGCCGCCCTCATGGCCATGGTCGATCCGGGCGCCGAGGCGGCCGAGCTGATCCTGCGCACCCGCTGGACCGTGTGGGGCACCTATGCCGATGACCTGGCCACGCGGGTGTTCCGGGCGGATCCGGTGTCGGGGCGAGAACAGCTGCGGCGCTTGCCGCTTCAGCTCTCCGACGCGCCGCCCGCACCGGTCTCACCGCTCGAGCTCGCGCTGTCGCGGCTGTGGAGCGATACCGCGCCCGGTCTCGACCTCGATCGCCGGAATCGACTGCGGGCGGTTCTCGTCGAGCTGTTCGAGGGCTGGGAGTACGTGCTGGAGAACGAGGTTCGCCAACGCATGCCCGATCCGGTCGACTACCTCGAGATTCGGCGGCTGACCTCCGGCGGCCCGCTGTTCCGCGCCCTGGACACCCCGGCCGCGCCCGGCACCGTCGCCGGAATCGCGGATCTCGGGGACGCCAGTATCGTTCGGCAGCTGGAGAATTCGGCACACGACTATGCCGCGCTGGCGAACGACTTGTATTCGTATCAGAAGGAGATCGAGTACGACCGCGAACTGCACAATCTGGTGTACCTCACCCAATCGTTCCTGGGCTGTTCCCGGGAGATCGCCGCGAATATCGTCGTCGATCTCGCCAACGAACGCGCCCGGCAGTTCGAATTCATTGTGCACGAGCAGGTTCCCGCGTTCTTCGACGACTACCAGCTGTCCGAGGAAATGCGCGCCGCGATGCTCGCGCATATCGAGCGGCTCCGCAATCACATGGCGGGAAACGCCTATTGGCACGGCCTCACTCCCCGCTACGCCGAGACCACCCTGCGGGCTTCGCGTCCCAAGCCGCCGGTCGGCGGCCCGCTCGACCCCTTCGTCAGCGTGTTCGCCCACCGGAGGTTGCCATGAGTTCGTCGACCGCCGCCGACCGCACCGTCTCCCGGGCCGCCGAACTGTTGCGCCGGGCCCGGCAGCTGACCATGCCGCTCATGCGGGTCGCGGTCGACACCCTGCCGAGCGAGCTGCGACTCATGGTCGGCTATCACCTCGGCTGGTACACCGCCGACGGCACCGCCACGACCGCACGGGCGGGGAAGGGACTGCGACCGGCCCTCGTCCTCGCCGCCGCGGCGGCCGCGGGCGGTCGGCCCACCGCCGCCCTGCACGCGGCCGCCGCGGTCGAAATGGTGCACAACTTCACCCTGATTCACGACGACGTCATGGATGGCGACACCGTGCGCCGCGGCCGCCCGACGGTCTGGCGGCTCTGGGGTGTCGACGATGCGGTGTTGGTCGGGGACGCGCTGCACAGTCTGGCCATCTGGACCCTGGCCGACGCCCCGGCGGGCGCGCTGGATGCCATCGCGCGGCTCGAGGACGCCGTCATCGAGGTGTGCCTGGGCCAGCACCGCGGCCGTGCCGCGGGTCCGGAAGCCGTGCGGCAGCGCAATTCCGCGCTGCTGGGTTGCGCGTGTGCCATGGGTGCGCTGTGCGCGGGCGCGCCCACGGAAACGGTGGCCGCCATGGATCAGCTCGGACGCGATCTCGGCCACGCGCGCTCCGCGGCGAGCACCCGGGCGGGGCATGCCACCGCGGATCTGCTGGCGCTCGCGGAATGCGCTGCCCGCGCATAAATCAATTCGACCGGACGGTTCATATTGCGCGGCAATATCTTTCCGTGATGCAACGGTCAAGCGCGCTTAACGGCGCGGCATGGGACTAAAGTAATCAATTCACCGGATTCCATTGCTCCAAAACAACCGGGCTGCCACGATATCCCACACGCGGTGAGCGGGTTCGGTGCGATTCACCGTCGAAATATCAAGCAGGCGTGCCACTTTCACACTCCGTTGCGAATACGCCTGATTTGCCATGCCTATTTCCAGGAGCTCACCCATGACCGAACCGGCCCCGGAGTTGGTCCGCGGCGAGCTGACTCGGGAATTGGCACGGGCCGCGGTCGCCGCACGTACCGGGGTGCTGCGGGTGACCGGGGAGCCGGGCGGGGACCTCCATGTCGTCCACGGACTGGTGGTCACGGTGGATTCGCCCGGCGCGCCCGGGGTGCGCGCATTGCTCGCGCGCCCCGGGCGCACCTCCACGGGGGTCGCCGACCTCCGTGTCGTCGCGATGATGGCCGCGGTGGACGGCTGTTTCGCCATGGCCTCGGGTTGGATCGGCGGCTGCCACTGGCAGGACGCGCCCGAGGCCGCGGGCCGACCCGAGGAGGCGATGCCGCCGGTGCCCGGCGTCGAACCCGGGTGGCTGCTGCTGGAGACCGAGCGGCGCCTGGGCGCGCTCGCCCACGGGCGCGTCTCGCCGCATCGCAACCACCTGCTGCTCACCGAGCGCGGACGGGCGATGCTGAGCGGTCCCGGCAGCGGCTCGCGGCGCGAGATCCTGCTCTGGGCGAACGGCCGTCGTAGTTGCCGCGATATCTCGATGCTGTTGTGCCGCAGCCTGTATGCGGTCACGGTCGAGGTGGTGCGGATGCTCGACGACGACCTGCTGGCCATTGCCCCGGTGACACCCGATCCGCCGATTCCCGAACCGGTGCGCGGCATCGGCCGCTCCCTGCTGCCCCGTCGCCGCCGCGGCGCGAGCGGCATCAACGACACCCTGCCGCCGCGTCCGCCCCAGCCCGCGCGCGGCCAACGAACCCTCACCCCGAGAAGAACAGAGAGGACGACATGAACACATCGAGCGGACCGGGAGGACCCGGCAGCATGACCGACCGGATCGCGACCCTGGTGAAGGTGCTGCGTTCGGAGGTGCCCGAATGCATTGCCGCGGGGGCCATCGATATGTCCACCGGCATGCTGCTCTCGGTCGAGACCGTGGACAACCATCCGACGGAGGTGCTCGATCTGCTGGCCGCGGCCACGCTGGAACTGTTCCAGGGCCGCAATGTGGTCATGATCGAGAACATTTGGAAGGAGCGGCGCGGAATCCGGCTGGAGCGCCACTACTTCCAGGAGATTCTGGTCAACAGCGACAACCTCACCCACCTGTTCGTCCGCACCGAGAGCCGGGAGGACGTGGTGATCGTGGTGGTGTGCCGCAAGTCGGTGAATGTCGGGATGCTGTTCGCGCAGACGCGGCGGGTGCTGAAGGACATCGGTCGACTCTGAGGGGGTGCACCGTCGAAGGGGCCGTATCACCTACGGCCCGTTCGTTGTCGGGTCAGGGGATGCGGGCCACCGCGCCCAGCATGCTGACCGCCTCGGGGCGCGGGTGCGGGCGGTACTCCTCGGGTCGCCACAGGGTGACCGCGGTAATGCCCGGGGCCACCAGGGTGAATCCGTCGAAGAACTTGGCGAATTCGGCATTGGACCGGAGCCGGAAGGGCACGCCGCTGCGCTGATTGGCCTCGCTGGTGCGGGCCAGATCCTCCTCGTCGAGATAGTCGCCGGTGGCGTGGGACATGACCAGGAAGCTGCCCGGGGCCAGCGGCTCGGTCAGCTGCCGGAGTAGTTCGTAGGGGCGGTTGTCGTCGGTCATGAAGTGCATGACCGCCACCACCATGAGCGCGACCGGCTGGCTCAGGTCGAGGGTGGCGAGCAGATCGGGGTGCTCGAGGATGCGCTGCGGCTCACGCAGGTCGGCGTCGATGAAGGCGGTGCGGCCCTCGGGGGAGCTGTTGAGCAGGTCGCGGGCGTGCAGCAGCACGATCGGGTCGTTGTCGACGTAGACGATGCGCGATTCCGGGGCGATGCCCTGGGCGATCTCGTGCACATTGCCGGCGGTCGGCAGGCCGCTGCCGATGTCGAGGAACTGGCGGATGCCCGCCTCGGCGGTCAGGTACGCGGTGGCCCGGCGCAGGAAATTGCGGTTCTCCACCGCCGCCAGCTGCACCGTCGGGAAGGCCTCGGCCACGGCGTCGGCGGATTCGCGATCGGCGGCGAAATTGTCCTTGCCGCCGAGCCAGTAGTCGTACCGACGCGCCGGGTGTGGCTTGGTGGTGTCGATCCGCTCCGCCGCTGAATCCGAGTTCACTTCGCTCCCAATTCTTTTCGGCTAGTGTCTGAAACATGGAGTTGCGCTATAGCCCATACGATTTCGATGTCCACGCCGATCCGTATCCTTACTATGCCAGGTTGCGTAGCGAGGCCCCGGTTTACCGCAACGAGGACGACGACTTCTGGGCCTTCTCACGCCACGCCGACGTGCTCGCCGCGCTGCGTGATTCCGACCGTTTCTCCAGCAAGAACGGCCTGCGCATGGAACCCGCCTTCTGGGGACCGCAGGCCGAACGGTTCTTCTCCTTCGTCGCCATGGACCCGCCCAAGCACACCCGCCTGCGCGGTCTGGTGGCGCGCGCCTTCACCGCGCACCGGGTGCAGTCGCTGCAGCCGCGCCTGCGCGAGATCGCCGTCGGCCTGCTGGAACCGCTGCTCGCACGCGGCAGCTTCGACCTGATGGCCGAGTTCGCCGGGCCGTTCCCGACCGAGGTCATCTCCGAGCTGGTCGGGGTTCCGGAGAACGATCGCGAAATGCTGCGCAAGCTCGGCATGGAGATCATGTACACCGAGGAGGAGTCGACGGATCTGCGGCCCGAGGCCATGCAGGCCATCGGCGCGCTCGTCGGCTACTACACCGAACTCACCATCGAGCGCAGCAAGTCCCGCCAGGAGGACCTGCTCTCCGGCCTGCTCGACGCCGCCGACGGCGACGACCGCCTCACCCCCGAGGAAATCGTCGGTGTCCTCATCCTGCTCATCGGCGCGGGCATCGAAACCAGCATGCTCACCTTCGGCAATGCCTGGCACGCGGCCTGGCAGCACCCCGATCAGCGCCGCGCCGCCCTCGACGGCCGCATCGACGACTGGATCGCCGAAGCCATGCGCTGGGACCCCGCCACCCAGGCCCAACTCCGCACCACTACGGAGCCGATCAACTTGCACGGTGTCTCGATCCCCGCCGAAGCCCGCATCCTCCTACTCACCGGCGCCGCCAACCGCGACCCCGAGGTCTTCGAAAATCCGGATGTCTTCGACCTGAACCGCGACACCTCCGCCTCCCTCGTCTTCGGCAGCGGCCGCCACCACTGCCTCGGCTCCAACCTCGCCCTCCTGGAACTCCGCACCGCCCTGGGCGAAATCGCCTCCCGCATCTCGGATTTCGACGTGGACCTCTCCGCTTCGAAGCGGATTCACGCGTCGAACAACCGAGGATTCGCCGCGCTGCCGACTACTGTCACCTTGCGCTGAGCTCGAACCCTCCTCGCGGCCCCGGTGCATGCACCGGGGCCGCAGGCGTTTCCGGGGCTCAGACGGGACCGTGACTCGCTCACGCCTTTTCAGTGGTCCGGTGGTCGGAAAGCGACTCTGGGTGACCCGGGTCTCACTTCTCGGCCAGCGGAATTGCCAACTCGTTGCTACGGTGTGCCCGGTCGCCACTTCGTAGTGCTGCCGGGCTCTCGGGTGGCGGCGTGAGATCGTTCGAAAGCTGAGAGGGCGGCATCGATGGTCGGGCCGGTTGCTGTCTGGACTAGGCCACTGGAGCGGCGCAAACCCGCCGACGTGGCGGAATTCCTGCATGTTGTGGAGGAGCCGGAGCCGCTGCGGCGCATGCCGCGATCGCCGCGGATTCCCCTGGCACCCGCGCAGGAGCGGATGTGGGACGCCGCGGCGGCCGGGCGGTCCGCTGACTGGAATGTTGCTCGAGCATTTCGAATTCGTGGCGCGGTCGTGAATACCGCCGCGCTGCGGGCCGCTATCGATGATGTGGTGCGGCGGCACGCGCCTTTGCGCACCTGCTATCCGGGGACCGCCGACGGGCCGATCCAGATGGTGATGGACGCCGATGTGGCGCGGGTGGATGTCGAGGTCGTCGACAGTTTTCCGGGTGAGCTGACCGAGCGGATCGCCGAATTCGCGAGTCGGGCCTTCGATCTCGCGTCGGAGTTGCCGATCCGCGCCCGCATCTATCGGCTCGGCAGCCGGGATGTGGTGCTGGCGTTGGTGGTTCACCACATTTCGCTGGACGGCCAGTCGATTCCGCCGCTCATGCGGGATCTGGTCACCGCCTACCTGGCACGTGGTGCGGGCGTTGCACCGGCGTTCACCCCGCTGCCGGTCGACTACATCGATTACACGCTGTGGAAGCACGAGTGCCTGGGTGCGTACGACGACCCGGGCAGTCGCGCGAGCGCGCAGCTGCGTTACTGGGCCAACAATCTCGTCGGCCGCCCCACGCCACTCGAATTGCCTTATGACAGGCCGCGTTCCGCGCGTTCGGATGCCACCGGGGACATCATCCAGGTGCGCTTCGACGCGGCCCTGCATCAGGCGCTGCTCGGGCGGGCACGACAGGCCGGGGCCAGCCTGTTCATGTTGCTGCAGACCGCGTTCGCGCTCAGTGTGGCCGCCTTCGCCAAGTCTCCGGACGTGACCGTCGCGACGGCCGTTTCCGGCCGCGACGATCCGCAACTCGCGGACCTGGTCGGCAATCTCGCCGATGACGTGCTGTTGCGTATTCGCGTGGACCGCGCCACCGATATGAGCGATCTCATCGACCAGGTTCGCCGGGTCGCGCTGGCTGCCTTCGCCCACCCGGACACCCCGAATCCCCGTCTGCGGCGCAGCCTTCCGCAGGATCCGGCGCACCCGCTGTTCCAGGCCACCCTCATCCTGCAACGCGCCGACGCCGCCCCGCCGGCCCAGTCACCCGCCGGAATCTCCATCACCGACTTCCCGACGGGTGTGGTTCGAGCCAAGCACGACCTCGAATTCGGGCTCACCGAGAACTACGACCACACCGGCGCACCCACCGGCATCACCGGCCCGTTCCTCTACCCGACCGCCCGCTTCGACCGGTCTACCGCCGCTCGCTTCGTCGAAACCTTCGGCACCATGGTCGAACTCGTGGCCTCGGGCTATACGGGGCCGCTCACGCCGCTGTTGCACCACGAGCCGCGCCGCCGCGGTCGCCGCCGAACCCGCTGACCGTCAGGACTTTCGGGCGATACCCCGAATGGCCCGCAACCGGCCGTCGGCCAGGCCCGCCGTCAGGTTCTGGACCTTCTCGGCGAAGTTGGCGACAAAGGCTTGCAGTCCAACGGGATTCGGAGGTGCTGCCAGCACCATCCGCATGATCTGGCCGGCCTGATCGGTCAGATCGTCCCAGTGCTCGATGGTGAATCCCGACCGTTCGATCGTCGTGCGGAGAGCGTCCGGCGTCGCCAGATGGCTCTGTTCCGGTCGGTCCGCCCAGGGCAGCGGGAATCGCGGCGCGCCGGTCTCCGTAGCGGTGATGTCCCAAAGGGCAAGCAGACCACCGGGGTTCAGCACTCGATGCGCCTCCGCGTAGAGCGCGTTCTTGTCGGCGATGTTCATCTGTACGTGCTGACTGAACACGACATCGAAACTGTCGTCACCGAACGGCAATTCGGTGACATCGCCCTGCCGCACGCTGATCCTGTCGCCCAGCCCGACCATGCCATCGAGCCAGCGTGCCGTCTCGCAGTAGTCCTCGGTCAGGTCGACGGCGTCCACCCGACACTTGTACGTGTCCGCGACGAAGCGCGCGGTACCACCGATCCCGCTTCCGGCGTCGAGAACCCTGCTGTCCGGTGTGAGGCCGGCCAGCTCCGCCAATCCGGCGGTGGCGATCCGGCCCATGGTGTGGAAATCCTCCACGAGGGTGAGATCCGCAAGTCCCAGCCGCTGCGGATCCTTGCCCGCCGCGATCAGGGCCTTCTCGATATCGAGTCGTGAGACACCCGATGCATACGGTGTGTTGATTGAAATGTCGTTCATTTCAGCACTTTTCATTCGAAGACTCGGACCGGACCAGAAAGTAACCACTGGTCACATCTTCGAGTATCCGCACCGATGTGACCGCCGTCAACATTTCGTGCGATCCTGTCCGAATGAGTCCGGCCGAGGTGTCCCGCAGCTCCTACCATCACGGCGCGCTCCGCTCGGCCCTCATCGACGCCGCCATCGCGCTCGCCGAGCAGGGCGGCCCGGAGCGCGTGGTGCTGCGCGAGGTGGCTCGCGCCGCGGGCGTCTCCCACTCCGCCGCCTACCGTCACTTCGCCGACCGGGAGGCGCTGCTGGCCGAGGTGTCAAGGCACGCGCGCGGCGAGCTCGCCGCCGAAATGCGTCGCCGGATCGGCCGCACCGCTGACCCCAGGGAACGGCTGCACGCGGTTGGCACGTCTTATATCGACTTCGCGCTGACTCGAACGGGGCTGTTCCGCAGTGCGTTCGGTGTGCGTTCGGCGGTTGGCGAAGCCGACGACGATCCTCATCGCGTCCTCGGCCAAGTGCTCGACGAGACGCTGGCGGCCGGATTGCTGGACCCGCGGCTCCGTCCCGGCGCGGAGATCGCCGCCTGGGCCGCCGTGCACGGTCTGGCCGAGCTGCTGCTCGACGGTTCATTGCCCGCCACCCCCGCCGCGATCGACTTCGCGGCATCGCAGGTGCTCGGTCTGATCAATCGCGGTCTGCTCGACGGCGGGCCGTGACGATGTCCGGCCCGGCGAATGACCATGATGGGGGCGTGCGTCGAATCCCCGACTGGCTGCGTCCGTCCCATTGGGGACTGCGGATCAGGTCGGCCATCGCGGCCGCCCTGACCGTCGGCGCGGTCCTGCTGCTGGCGGCCGGGGCCATGCTCGGTCTGCTGAACAGGTCGTTGCTGCGCGAGATCGACGCGGCCGCGGGCACGCGGGCCGACGCCATCGCCGGTGAGCTGACACGCGGTTCGCTCGCCGATCTGCCCGAGTCGCTGGTGGAGGCGACGGGGCAGATCGGCGTGGTGCAGATCGTCGACGCGCGGGGTCGGATCGCCCGGGAGTCGAACCCGAAACTGGCTGCGCCGCTGCTGGATCCGGCCACGGTGGAGCAGCCGGAGAGCGGGCGTCGTCCGGCTCCGGCGTATGACGAGGACTTGCGGGTTTCGGCGCGCTCGGTCACCACGCCCGAGGGGCGGTTCGTGGTTCTGGTCGCGGGTGACAGCGAGCCGGCCGAGCATGCGGTGAAACGGGTCGCGGCGCTGATCGCGGTGGGCGGCCCGATCGTGGTGGCCGCGGCCGCGCTGGCCACCTATCTGCTGGTCGGGCGGTCGCTGCGGTCGGTGGAGGAGATTCGCAGCCGGGTGGCGGGCATCGGCTCGGCCGGACTGTCGGAGCGGGTGCCGGTGCCGGTGGCGCGCGATGAGATCGCACGGCTGGCCGTCACCATGAACGATATGCTCGCGCGGATCGAGGCCGGACACGAGGCGCAACAGCGCTTCGTCGGCGACGCCTCACACGAATTGCGCAGTCCGCTGGCGGCGATCACGGCGGCGCTGGAGTTGGCGCGGGACCGGCCGGAGGTGCTGGACGCCGAATTGATCGGCGGCACACTGCTTCCCGAGGCCGAACGCATGCGGCAGCTGATCGAGGATCTATTGACGCTGGCGACCGCGGACGAGAGCGGACTCGACGTGCGCGGCGAGGATGTGGATCTCGATGATCTGGCCGCCGAGCAGGCGGCGGCGCTACGGGCCCGAGGCGGGTACACGGTGCGAACCGATATCGCGGCCGTGCGCATTCAGGGTGATCGGCCCAAACTCGCACGGGCACTGCGCAATATCGTCGACAACGCGGCTGCGCACGCGCGCGAGACCGTGGCCATCAGCGTTGCGCAGAGCGGAGATCGCGCGACCGTCGTCGTCGATGACGATGGCCCCGGGATTCCGGTGGCCGATCGGGAGCGGGTCTTCGGACGCTTCGTGCGACTGGAGGCCGATCGCGCCCGCGCCACCGGCGGATCCGGGCTCGGCCTCGCCATTGTCACGGAAATCGTGGCGGCGCACGGCGGCACCGTCACGATCGGCGAATCACCGTGGGGCGGAGCCCGATTCGTCGTCGACCTGCCCGTCGGGATCGATCATCCGATAGCCGACGCCCCGTAGCGTTTCGATGCTGTTGCGCCCGAACGGCGTATCGATCTTCTTACGCAAGTAGCCGATGTACACCTCGACCACGTTCTCGGGCCCGTCGTAGTGTGCGTCCCAGACGTTGCGCAGGATCTCGGTCTTGGTCAGCGCCAATCCCTTGTACCGCAACAGGTATTCGAGCAATCCGAATTCGCGCGGCGTGAGGGTCAGCGCGGTGTCGCCGCGCCGGACGGTCCGGCGGGCCGGATCCAGCACCAGGTCGCCCGCGGCGAGCAACGACGGCTGCTGGGGTGCGCGGCGGCGCAGCAGGGCGCGCAGTCGGGCGATGAGCACGACGAAGGAGAAGGGCTTGGTCAGATAGTCGTCCGCGCCGAGGTCGAGGGCGTCGGCCTGCTCGTAGTCGCCATCCTTGGCGGTCAGCATGAGGACCGGTGTGGTGACGTCGCGCGCCCGCAGTCGCCGCAGCACCTCGTATCCGCTCAAGCCCGGCAGCATGATGTCGAGCACGATCACGTCGAACCGCTGCTCGCCCGCCGCCCACAGCCCGTCGGTCCCGGTGTGGGCGAGCTGCACCACGAAACCCTCGAGCTCGAGCCCGCGCTGAATCGTGTGTGCCAGCCGCACCTCGTCCTCGACCACCAGCACTCGCACGATCATCAGCATGCCGGACGGTGCCGCGGGCCCGGGCAGCGGTCTCTCAACGTTCTCTCAGCGATGACATGGCAACCTCGATGACATGCTGTCCACACCACCCGCACAGGAAGCAGAGACCACGACGAACCGGCCGAATCGATCTCCGGACTCCGTTGTCCCCGGCGTCCTGATCGCGCTCGCGCTGGCGGCGGCCGTCCTCGTCCTGACCTGCGTGGTGGTGTATTACAACGGTCCGGCGGGCCCGGATTCGGCCTGGTTGCAATGGTTCATCGACCATCGCACGGCGACGCTGACGACGGTCGCCAAGGCGGTCAGCATTGCCGGAGACACCACGTCGGTCGCGATCTATTCGGCGCTGGCGTGCGTGCTGCTGGCCTGGCGGAAGTATTGGGAGCAGGCGGTGCTGATCGCGGTGGCCGCGATCGGCGCGGGGGCGCTCACCTTCTTCGGCAAACTCTTGATCGGGCGCGATCGGCCGCCGGTGGTCGACCACCTGGTGACCGAGACGAATCACTCCTATCCCTCCGGCCACGCCCTCGGCTCGACGGTAGTGGTCGGCGTGCTGGTGGCCGTGGCCCTCCCCGTCCTGGGACGCCTGGCCCGCATCCTCGCACTCGTGCTCGCCACCGTGTTCGTCATTGCCGTGGGCCTGTCGCGCCTGTACCTCGGTGTCCACTGGCCCACCGACATCCTGGCCGGGTGGCTCGTCGGCCTCTGCTGGCTTACGATCTGCCTCACCGCACGGCCCTACCTACGAATTCCACAGCTCCGGACTTATCCACAGTCCAAGGAAATCCCCAGTTCGTCGCCCGAGGACGACTAGCGGGCTCTGCCACCCTGGTTCGATGATCCGAACCCGGGCGGAATTGCTGGCGGCGGGGATTCCGGCCAGCACCATCGACAATCGGTGCCGGAACGGGGACTATCAACGCCTCCTTCCGGGTGTCCTGTCCACGGAGCCACCGGATTCGCTCGCGAAATGCCGGGCAATCATCGCCTGGCTGCCCGAAGCCGTCCTGAGTCATCGGACCGCCGCATGGCTGTGGGGCATGCTTCCCGAACCTGCCCGGCTGGAGGCAACCGTCCCCAAGCCGCGGTACCGTACGCCTCCGCCATGGCTGCACTTCTATCGCGGTGTGATCCCGGCGGATTGGGTCGCCGAAGCGCACGATCTACCGACGACACATCCGGCGCTCACCTTGCTGAACTGCCTAAGCGTGCTTCCCGCCCCGGACGCCGAGTCGCTGATCGACGAGCAGGTCTGCCGCTCCGTCCACCCGCAGGATGTGTTGCGCCTGTGCGATTCCGGACTGCGAGGCGGCAGGGCATTGCGAGAACAGTTGCGGGCAGCGGCGATCGACGCGGCGTCCGAGCCGGAACGAATCTTCGCCCGTGCCTTGAAACGTCGGGGGCTCAATATGCTGGCGAACCACCCGGTCGGGCCGTATAGGTGCGACTTCGTGGATGAGCGATCACGGACGATCGTGGAGATCGACGGACGCGAATTCCATAGCGCGCCAGGGGTGTTTCGGCGGGATCGGCGTCGACAGAATCAGTTGGTGCTCGATGGCTGGTTGGTGCTTCGCTACGCGGCGGGGGATGTGCTCGAACGGCCGGAGGAGTTGGCGACGGAAGTGGTCGAGGTCGTGCGCCGGCGCCGGCGGAGTCGGCGCGGATGAATGGGCCTATTCACGCCTTTTCCAAGGGTTTTTGGCAGGTTTCTGCCAAAACTGTGCCGTCTGGGGATGAATAGGCCCATTCTCGCTCCTACCGGCCGACAGGGATCCCCGCAGACCACACCTGCCGGATCGAACGGGTGGCGGTGATGTTGGACAGGGGGTCGCCTTCGATGAGGACCAAGTCCGCGCGCAGGCCCGGGGTGATGGAGCCGCGGTCGGTGAGGGCGAAGTGGTGGGCGGGGAGGGACGTTGCGGCGTTGAGGGCCTCGGCGGGGGAGAGGCCCGAACGGACCAGCAGTTCCAGTTCGTGGTGGAGGCTTTCGCCGAAGGTCGGGTTGATGGGGACGCCGGTGGAGGCGTTGGCGTCGGTGCCCGCGAGGAGGGGGACGCCCGCGGTGTGGAGGGCGCGGACATTGTCGAGGGCGGCGGGGAAGGACTCCGGGACGCCGCGGAAGGCGGTCATCGCTTCCATCATGGTGAGGGTGGGGATCACTACTCGGGATTCGGCGGCGATGCGGGCGATGTCGGTGGATGGCAGGAGATTTCCGACCGGGATGTGGGTGATGAAGTCGACGCCCGCGTCGACGGCGAGGGTGTAGGCACCGACGGTCGCGGCGTGGGCGATGACCCGGAGGTTTCGGGCATGGGCTTCGGCGACAACGGCTTTGGCGGAGGCCGGGTCGGGGCCGCCGTCGCCGGGGGCCTCGAGGACCAGTTTGATGTAGTCCGAGCCGGTGGAATGGCGTTGGGCGACCATGGGTTCGGCCTGGTCGGGCGAGTGGATGATCGCCTCCTCGCCGAGGAATCTGCTGTGCATGCCCTCGGGGCCGACGATGGCCAGGCCCGCGCTGCGAATATCGCAGGTGCCGACGGTGTTTCGCAGGGGAGCGACGGTGTCGGGCGGGCAGGCCATGTCGAGGGCCGTGGTGACGCCGAAGGCAGCCAGCTTGGCGGGGGTTTCGGCGTCGTTGACGTGCACGTGGGAGTCGATGAAGCCGGGGAGCAGGATCGTCCCGCCCGCGTCGAGGCGCTGTGCGCCGCCATCATCGGTGCCTATGACCGCGCCGTCGATGACAACGGTGGTCGGGTCGCTGAGCGTGCGGCCGTCGAAGACGCGGACATTGTCGAGGGCGGTCCGGTTGCTTGAAGAGGTCACCTGACCAGGATGCTCCGATTCCGCACGGGCGACAGCTCAATCGAGGTCAGCGGCGGCGTGGCAGCAGGCGACGGGACACGTGCTCGGTCATGGCCTCGGCGATGGGCGGGACGGTCGGCGTGGGCCGGGTGGGCGGCGGCGGGGCCGAGCGGGCGTCCGCGGAGATCCGGATGAGCAGCGCCAGAATGATGTAGTTGGCCAGCAGCGAGGAACCGCCGTAGGACATGAACGGCGTGGTGAGACCGGTCAGCGGAATCAGTTTGGTGACGCCGCCGACGACCACGAACAACTGCCAGCCGATGGAGAACGCCAGCCCGCCGCCGAGCAGCTTGCCGAAGGCGTCGCGGGTGGTGAGGGCCGCGCTGAAGCCGCGCACGCACAGGATCAGGAACAGCGCCAGCACCGCGCCCAGCCCGATCAGCCCGAGTTCCTCGCCGATGGTCGAGATGATGAAGTCGGTCTTGGCGAACGGCACGTCCTGCGGCCGCCCGCTGCCCAGCCCGGTCCCGGCGAGCCCGCCGGTCCCCATGCCGAACAGTCCCTGCGAGATCTGGTAGCCCGTCGTGTAATACGTGGCGAACGGGTCCTTCCACACCTCCACGCGCACCCGCACATGCCCGAACAGCTGATACGCGATGAACGCGCCGACGATGAACATGCCCAGCCCGATCAGCAGCCACGCCGCCCGCCCGGTGGCGATGTACATCATGGCCAGCACGGTGCCGAAGACCAGTAGCGAGAAGCCCAGGTTCTTCTCGTAGACGAGCACGATCACCGCGACGAAGGTGACCAGCAGCAGCGGCGCGAGATCGCGCAGGCGCGGGAAGGTCATGCCCACGACGCGTTTTCCGGCGCTGGTGAACAGCTCCCGATTCGCCACCAGGAAGGCCGCCACGAAGATGATGAGCAGCACCTTCGCGAACTCACCGGGCTGAATCGAGAATCCGCTCAGCAGAATCCAGCTCTTGCCGCCATTGACCTCGCTGAATCGCGACGGCAGCAGCGCGGGGATGAGCAGGGCGACCACACCGGCCAGCCCGCAGGTGTAGCCGTAGCGCGCGGGCTTGGTGTGGTCGGGGACGAACACCAGCACCAGCACGAACAGCAGCATGCCCAGCCCGGTCCAGATCAGCTGATGCGCCGAATCCGAGGACGGTATGGCCTTGCCCGCGTTCTTGGCGGTGACGGCCTCGGCGCGGTCGAGCCGGTCGATGAGCACCAGCCCGATGCCATTGAGCAGCACCACGCACGGCAGCAGCACCGGATCGGCCGCGGGTGCCCAGCGGCGCACGGCCAGATGCGACACCACCACGAACACCGTGAAAACCGCCAGCGCCCGACTGGCCTGGCCGTCGATTCCATTGCCGGTGGCCGAGGTCATGGCCAGATACGCGAAGGCGGTCAGGGCCAGTGCGGCCACGCAGAGAAGCAACTCGGCATTGCGCGGAACACGCCCTCTCGACTTCGCCGGGGGAGGGCTGTGCCGAAATGCGCTCACACCGAACAGTATCGCGTCCGGTAGCGGATGAGGAGCCAAAGCAGCAGGGCTTCGGCTATGGCGGTGAACACGGTCAGGAATTGGCTGAAATAACTGGCGAGGACATTCACCAAGGTCAGCGAGATGACGCTGGACCAGATGCCCAGCCGGACACCGATATCGGCGCGGCCGCGAATCCATGCCGCCGCCGCGACCGCGCAGCCGAGCCCGACCATGACCTCGGCGGCCGCGGCGATGCCCAAGCCCACCAAGGCCTTCCACCCGTGGTTCTGGGTGACGTCGAGGAAGTGGTTGACCGCGGTCCACGGCGAATGCCAGCCGGAGATCACGATGACGGCCAGCACCAGCCGCAGCAGCGTCCAGACGGCATGGCCGATGAGGACGGTGATCAGCAGGGCCGCGAGTGCCCGTTGCGGCAGCACCGTGTCCTCGAAGCGCCGGAACGCGTGCCGGATTCCGGTGAATCGGGAGGGCTGGGCGCGTTCGTGGGTCGTGCGCAGGTAGGTGTCGAGGGCATCGCAGAGCGCGACGGTGTCGGGGGTGAAGCCGCTGCGGTCCACGCGATCGAGGCTGTTCAGCAGGGTGTTCCGCTGTTCGACGCTGATCGGCGCGCCCACATCCATGCCGACCTGCGAGGTGACGTCGGCCAGCACCAGCGCGGGTGGGCGCACTCGGCTGCGGGCGGCATAGCGAGCGACCATCACGATGAGCAGGAAGGCCAGGTAGATGATGGGCGCGGCCAGCGGGAAGAAGTAATCGTTGTCGGAGGTGATGAATTTGCCGACCTCGTCGATGAACAGTCCCAGGCCGACCCCGGACAGCGCCGCCGCGGTGTTGAGCGCCGCGCGCCCGGCGAACAGGAACATCACCAGACAGGCGATGACCAGCAAGAGTCCGCCGAACAGCGCATGCGCGATGTGATAGGTTTTGCCGCCGATCTTCGGGTATCCCGAGGCCATCAGGTACAGCCGGGTGATCACCACGGTCAGTCCGAAACAGACGGCCATGATCGTGACCAATCGGCCGGATCCGGGCCGCCACCTCATCTTCGCCACACGCTCACCGAACACGGCATCCACCGTGGCACGAATTCGGCGACCGCGGGTATCGAACCGGACAGGTGGCTGGGTCGTTTCAACACCATCGGCGTGCCGAGCAATCGAGGTCACGATGAGTGTCGAGCACATGCGGCGCAGGGAGATCGTCGTCGCGGCGGGGGTGGTGATGGCGGCGGCCGCGTGCACGACCCAGCGCGCGACGTCGCCGAAAGCCGCAGACACCTCCGCCGCGACGGCTACGACCACGGTCGCGCCGACCACCACGAGCGTGGCGTCACCGCCGGAGACCACGGAAGCGCCCGCGGCCGAACCCGGTCCGGCTCCGGTCGACGGCACCGTGCTCGCGGGGACCGCACAGGTCCCGGTCGGCGGCGGCGTGATTCTCGGGGACACCGTGGTCACCCAGCCGAATGCCGGTAATTACCTGGCCTTTTCGACGGTGTGCCCGCATCAGGGCTGTGCGGTGAACGCGATTTCGGGCGGCGTGATCTCGTGTCCGTGCCACGGCAGCGCATTCGCCCTGGACGGTTCGCTGGTCCGGGGTCCGGCCACGCGGGGGCTCGCGGAGCGGGAGATCAGTGTGCGGGACGGCCAATTGATCGCCGGTCCCGCGCCCGCCCCGCCGGTCGCGCCCGCGGCCGAACAGCCGCAGGCGGCCGAGCCCGCGCCGGTGACGGTCACCGAGGAGGGCGCTCCGGAGAACGCGCTCGCCCGGACCTCGGACATCCCGGTGGGCGGCGGAGTCATTGTGGGCAATACGGTTGTCACGCAGCCCAACTCCGGCAACTACGTGGGGCTGTCGGTGATCTGCACCCATCTGGGCTGCGCGGTCAACGACATCTCGGGCGGCACCATCAACTGCCCGTGTCACGGCAGCAAATTCAATCTCGACGGCTCGGTGGCCGTGGGACCTGCCAGCCGCCCTCTCGATGGCCGTGAGGTGAGTGTCCAAGGCGACTGGGTGGTTTCGGGCGCGGGCGACCCCAACGCTCCTATCCCGCCGCCGAAACCCTGGTGGTGCGAGATCATTCCGCCGGGCTGCCTCGGCTGCTGAACGACTCAGTACGGCTGAGCGGTCGTGGACCAGCGCTGACCCAACTGTTCGGCCAGTGCGCGGGGGAACGAGACGTGGCCCGGATCGCCGTCGGAGGTGTAGCGGGCCGACGGGTTCGCGGCCAACCAGTCCAGCCAGTAGGTCGAGTCGAACGGGATCGGGCTGCGGCCGGAGCGGATTCGAGGGAGGGCCTTGGGGTCCATGGTCGTTGCGATGGGCGAGGGTGCGGGGTTCGCGCCGACCAGGAGAACGGCGTCGAAGGTGTAGGCGGTGTTGTCCCAGGACCCCGCGCTCGCCAGGGACTTGTCGGCGGGGTAGACGCCGAGCGGGAGTGCCATCGAACGGATGGGCGTGCCGGGTGCGGCGGCGGTGATGGCTCGCACGTTCTCGACAAGTTCGCGTTGGACATCGGTGGCATTCAGCTGACCCAGATTCGGGTGGGTGGCCGTGTGCGCGCCGATGTCGTAGCCGTGGCGGACCAGCCAGGGCAGGGCGCGCGGGTCGTCGCCGAAGGGATCGTTGTTGACGTAGAAGGTGGCGGTGGCCGCGAAATCCGGGTGGCGGGAATGGAATTGCTCGAGCAGGCCGACCGCACAGTCCGGGGTGGGGTCGCCGGAATCGGTGAGGGCGAGTTGGGTGCGGGTGGAATCGTCGAAGGTGAGTACCACCGGGTGGGTGCCCGCCGGCAGATCGATGCCGCCCGTCAGGTATTGGGCAATGGTGATCGGCCGGTAGTTCTCCGTGTACAGGCGGTCCAGTTCGGCGGTGAATTTCGCTGGCGTCTGGTCGTATTCGCCGCTCGGCTCGGCTTCGATCCGGTGATACATGAGGATCGGGATCTGGCCCAGCTCATTGGCGGCCACCGTGGCCGGGTCCGGCGGCCGGGAGGTCGGGGCCGGTGGCGTGGTGGCCGGGGGCGGCGCGGTGGCGGTCGTCCCCCCGCACGCGGTGGCGGTCGCGCACAGCAGCGCCGCCGTGACCATTCGCAGCATGGTCCACGCCTTCATCGCCGCAACGCTACGCTGCGACAACGGTTTTGAGTTGATCTCGGCGAAAAACGGCCGACACGTGCGCGCTCGGGTAATAGTGATGCCCAACAGGCGTCAGTGGAAGTTGGTGTGTACGTTGCTCATGCGACTCCGGTCGATCCGCCGTCGGCGCTCCGCCCTGCTCGCCGTCGGCGCGGTGCTGGTGCTGATACTCGCCGCCGCGGTGTTCGTCTTCGGGCGCAGCCGCCCGTCGGTCGCCACCGCCGAGACCGAGCCGCCGCGACTGGAGCTCGCGCCGCTGGCGGCCGCCACCTCCTATCGCGATCCGGTGCTGGTGCGCGGCAAGGCGGTCGGGGCGACCACGGTGGCCGTGGGCGACCGGTCGGTACAACCCGGGGCGGACGGCAGCTTCGAGCTCGCGCTGCCGCATGCCCCGCTCGACACCGTGCTGGTGGCGACCAACAAGGTGGGCGAGCGGACCACCGCGCCGGTGCAGGTGGAGGTGGCGCTGCCCCGGATTCGGGCCGTGCACGTCACCGCCTACGCGTGGGCCTACGACCCCATGCGCGAGGCCGTGCTGGACCTCGCGCGCGAGGGCCGCATCGACACCGTCGAACTCGATATCAAGGACGAGGACGGCATTGTCGGGTACGACTCGCAGGTGCCGTTGGCGCGCGAATCCGGAGCCGCCAGTACGATTTACGACGCCGGGGCGGCGCTGAAGCAGCTGCACGACATGGGGTTGAAGGTGGTGGGGCGCATCGTCGCCTTCCGCGATCCGACGCTGGCGAGTTGGGCCTGGCACAACGGGCACCCCGACTGGGTGATCCAGAATCCGGGCGGACAGCCCTACTCCAGCGGCTACGGCGCGATCGCCTTCACCAACTTCGCGAGCCCCGAGATCCGTTCCTACAACCGGGATCTCGCGGTGGAGGCGGCGCGGCTCGGCTTCGACGGGGTGATGTACGACTACATTCGGCGGCCCGACGGCGGCCTGTCGAGCATGCAGTTCCCGGGGCTCAGCGAGACGCCCTCGGAGTCGATCGCGGGCTTCCTGCGCGATATTCGGGAGCCGATCCACGCGGCGGGCGGGTCGCTCGGAGCCGCCGTCTTCGGAATCGCGGCGACTCGGCCGGACGAGATCGCGCAGGACATTCCGGCGATGGCGCGCTACGTCGACTATCTCGCGCCCATGCTCTATCCCTCGCACTGGCACGCGGGGGAATACGAGGTGGCCAATCCCAACTCCCAGCCCTACGACATCGTCTTCCGGTCGCTGCAGGACTTCCGGGCGCGCACCGAAGGGACCGCGGCGCAGATCATTCCGTGGTTGCAGGACTTCAGCCTCGGGGTGGCCTACGGCGACTCGGAGGTGCGCGCGCAGATCGATGCGACCCGCGCGGCCGGGTACAACGGGTACTTCATGTGGAATCCGGCCGTGAGCTATCACGGGGGTGGGCTGCCCACCGACTGACCGTCAGCGCCAGAACTGCCAGCGGGGTGATTCCCGTTCTCGGGGAAGGGAATTCCACGCATCGGTGCGATCCTCGGGCGGGGACAGGGTCAGTAGCGGCGCGATCGACTGGGGGAGGTCCAGGCGGACGCGGAGCCAGGGCCAGCCGCCGGACAGGGTCTGCGCCAGATCGTCCGGCGGCAGGTCGAGGGCGGCCACCGCGTGCAGGAGAACGGTTGGGGGCAGGTCCCATTGGCGGGCGCAGGCCGTGATCAGGGTGGGCAGCTGGTCGGGCGGGGTGGTGGCGAGAATGCGGTGCAGAACCTGCGGGCCGTCGGCGGCTCGGGTGCGGGCGATCAGACGGTCGACGACGTAGTCGAGGTCGGAATGCAGGGCCGCGCTGAGGGTTTCGCGGGCGTCTTCGAACAGGAGGGGCTCGTCGGCGGATTCGAGCAGGGCGGTCAGGTCGGAGTGCGACCAGTCGCGGCCGTTGCGGCGTCCGAATCCCCTACGGCGCGATCGGCTTGCGGCAGGGCGCGGTGTCGAGTCGGAGGCGTCGAGAACGACGAGTTCCTCGATCGGTTCCGGGAGGCCGAGGCGGCGGCGCAGGTCGCGCCAGGCCGGGTACAGGGCATCGACCAGTTCGGCCGGGTCGGAGCGGCTCAGGGTCAGGGCCTTCATCAGGGTGATGGCATCGAGCGCGGGGTAGCGGGCACATTCGGCGATGAGTGCGGGCAGCCGTTCGGGGGGAGCGCAGGCCAGGATCTGGTCGAGGGCGTAGCGGTCGCGTCCGTCGCAGGCCACATCGACGGCGACCTGGGCGACGATGGCGAGCTGGGAGTGCATGGCGGTGCGCAGCAGGTGACTGCTCGCGGTGGGGACGCCCGGATCGTCGACCTCGGCCCGTAACGCCCGGTGCAGCAGGGCGCGATCCCGTGAGCCGAGCGCGTGCGCCCGCAAGGTGCGGTGTCGGGTCAGGTATCCGGCGATCACCTGGCGGCGTTTGTGACTGCCGGTCGCCCAGTCGTCGTGCAGGCGCGGCCACACCGCCGCCGCGTCCGTCGCCGACAGCGGCCCGGTCTCCAAGCGGCGGCGAGCGGCGGCCACCACCGCTTCGCTGAGGTCGAAGCCGAGTTGGCGGGCGACCTCGGCGGTGCGGGCGCGATCTCGGGTGTCGGCCATGACGGTGTCGGTGAGGACCTTCTCGAAGGTCTTCCGGACGCTGGGGTGGTGATCGACCCGCGCCAGGGCCCGTGCCACGCCGGGTCTTCCGAGGGCGAGGCGGACGGCGCGGGTGGCGACGGTCTTGTCCTGGAACCAGTCCGGGCTCAGGTCGGGGTCGGTGATCACCTCGGCCAGCCGATCGTCGTCGAGCTCGACCGGGCTCATGGCGCGCAGGTGGCGGCGGTAGCACCAGGTGCCGATTTCCTCTGCGGTGGAAAGTGTTTCGGGCAGGCGGACGCCCGCTCGGCGATTTCCGATGATCTGCCGACCGAGTTGCACGAACGGATCGGACTCGTCGCCGCGGTCGCCCGGTGTGACGATGCGGCGTTCGCCCGTGGCTGGGTGGTGGCTGTCTCTGGTCACCGCGGTGATCGCGTGGTGCGAGGTCGGTGTGCTCGCCGTGCTGAAGGTCAAGTCCCGCAGGCTGTTCCGGGGCAGTATGCCGTACAGTGCCCGCAGCATGGCCAGCGCGTCCGTGGCGTGTTCGACCCGCAGTTCGACGGCGGGACCGCGACCGGCCAGGTGCGCGAGGGTATAGCCGAGCAGCGGGGCCAGCCAGTCCAGGTCGAGGTAGGCGTCGGCCGCCGCGTCGAACCCGGAATCATTGTCGTGCGGTGAATCCGGCAGTGTGTCCCAGCGATCGGTCGGGTAGCCGGGGTCGTCCAAGGTGGTGAGGAAGCGGCCGGAGTCGTAGAGCGCCAAGGTCTTCGCGCCGTCCATCACGCCGCGCTCACCGGCGACCACATGTGCCACGCAGGTGCCGGGCCGCGCGTTGGACGGTGTCTTCAACACGCCCACCGCCAGGCCCCGCGCCAGCGTGAACTCCAGCGCGAACGCCTCGGGCGAGGTCGGCACACCGTCCCAGGTGACGAGCTTTCCGAGCTCACGAGTGGTGGAACCCAGTGCGGCAGGCCAGTTTCCGGAGCGCGCCACCACGCCGACGCCGGTCCCGGAGGACTCCAGATTCACCACGGCCCAACCGCACAGCAGTTGCGCGAGACCCGTCATCTGTCCACCCGTAGGTGATCGATCCGATTGAGCATGTGGATGACCGGGTCCACGGCGGCGAACGGTTTGAAGACCGGGTAGGTGTTGTCGGCCCGCTTGCCGCAGCCGACGGCCGAGACCGGGAAGTAGCGGTTGTGCGGGAAGTGAATGGACAGGGTCGCGTCCACGGCCGGAAACAGTTTGCGCACAAGTGATCTCGTGGCGTCGGAGCGGTAGTCGATCTGGCCGGGCTGATACAGGTTGCCCGCGCCGTTGAGACTGTAGGGACTGTCGGCCCAGTCCACCGGCGGTGCGACGATCCCCACCTCGGGCAGGTTGATCAGCGACAGCAGATCGGATTTGGCGATAATGGTCGAGGCGTGCAGGCGCGGCGGCTCGATCGGCAGATCCAGCGGATAGCTGTTGGCGGTGCGCCACAGCTTCGCGATCTGATCGATCATCATCTTGGTGCGGCCGACCGTCTGGGAATGCTCGACACTATTGCTCAGACTGTCCTCGTTGGCCGGGTTGGCGTGCTCGCGCATCATGGCCAGGTACTGCTTGTTCAGCGTCGAGGGCACCACGAACCAGATGAAGTCGGCGACGGCCAGATGCGGGCTCACCTTGGCGGCGATCTCGGCGTCGGCGACGTCCTCGCCCGCCACGTCCACGAACGCCAGATTCACTGTGCGCCTGGTGGACAGCGACGTGAACTTGATGAGGATCGGCGCGCGGACCTGCCAGCCGCTCCACGCGTGCTGGGTCTGCTGCTGGGGCAGGGGTGGGCGGGGCGGCTGCGGTGCGCCGAGCGGGCCGATGCCGTTCTCCTGTCGGTGCGCGGGCGCGCCGACGTAGCCCCGCTTCTGGGTGTAGCCGATGGCCTGCCGGTTCATCAGCGTGTTCTCCAGCGCGGCAAGCATTTTCGTGGATCGCCGGGACGGCACGATGGACCACTCCCGGGCCAGCACCGGGTCGTTCATGACCGAGTAGATCATCGATACGATGAGATGCGTTTTGGACGAGGCGGATTCGCCGACGAAGCCGATCACCGTGGTCGGGTAGTCGAGGATCTCCTCGTCGATCTCGCAGCCGTTGGGGCAGCGTCGGTCCAGTCGCCGCGAATAGTCGCCGACGCGGGTGGCGAAGCCGCCATTGGGTTGGCGCAGCACCCAGATCCAAGAGCGGCGGGTGGAGTCGAATTTGAATTCGGCCAGGCAGTTCAGGCAGACGATGCGCACTGCGGGCACCTCAACGCAGCACGGTGTAGGTCAGCCACAGCAGCGTGACCAGGAAAGTACCCGCCCCAACCCCGGACGCCACCCGCAGCCAATGCCAGGCCCGGGATCCGGCGTACACGTACTGCTGCCAGGCCAGGCCCGCCCGTTGATGTTTCATCGCGATTCCTCAGAGATGGTTGGCGAGGGTGACGATCACCCAGGCGAGCAGCACGAAAACCAGCCAGCCCGCCACGATTCCGGTGAGGGCCGCGCCGAGCAGGACGCCGCCGATGTAGCGGGGATCGTCGCGGGTGAGTCCCTCGAGGACTCGTTGTCGGTATTCCAGTGCCGGGTGGACGAAGATGCCCCACAGACCGGTGGCGGGGAGGCGGACGCCCGGGTGCTCGGCGGGTCGGAGGGCGGTGCCATTGGTGCGCGGGGCCGGTCCGGTGAGGACGCTGGTGTGCGATCGCACCGGGACAGTGGTCGGGTCGGGCCTGGGGCCGTTGACCTTTCGGGTGATGTCGCGGGTCTCGGAATGCACGGCGTCGCGGAAGTAGTGCTGGAATTCCGCGGCCGATTGGAAACGTAGCGCGGGGTCGGGTGAGAGTGCTTGATCCAGCACCGATTTCAGCCGCGGCGGCAGGTTCGCCGGAGCGAAGACCGCCTCCAGCACCTCGGTGCACACCACCGCGAACGAGTACACGTCGCTGAGGTGGGTGAACCGCCCGTGTTCGAGATACTCGGGCGCGGAGTAGTTCTGCGTGCCCACCACCTGATGGGCGCGCGTGAGCCGCTGCATGTTCTCGCGCATCTCGATGGCAATGCCGAAATCGGCCAGCTTCGCGGTGCCGTCGCGGCAGATCATGATGTTCTCGGGCTTGATGTCCCGGTGCACCACCTGCTTGGAGTGCGCGTAGACGAGCCCGCTGAGCGCATCGGTCAGGATCCGCGCGATCTGTGGCAGCGCCCACGTGTCACGCCCCCGCATGTATTGCCGCAGATTCTCCCCGTGAATGAACTCCATCACCAGAAACGGTGACCTGCACCCGTTCTCGTCGAACACCCCCGAGTCGTGCAGCATCACAATGTTGGAGCAGTTCATCTGCGCCGCGATCCGCGCCTCCCGCTCGAACCGCTGCCAGGCCACCTGCTCGTCCTGCGCCCGCACCGCGAGACTCCCGGCATCGAGCACCTTGACCGCAACCTGCCTGCGCAACTGCCGATCCCAGGCATCCCAGACCTCGGCCATCCCGCCCTTGCCGACGAGCCCCCGCAACTCGTACCGGCCATTGATGAGCCTCACCCGCGTGCGACCTTCCCCGCGAAGCGGCCCGCGTACCCGCGACCCACCCCGGACGACAACGAATCACCCGCGAGTCTACGCGCGCCCGCCCACCCCCTGCCCAGCCGATTTGCATCACAGGGGCCCCCATGGTGTACCTTCTCCCAGTCGCTCGGAAACCGATCGGCAACCATCCGGGGCTATGGCGCAGCTGGTAGCGCACCACACTGGCAGTGTGGGGGTCAGGGGTTCGAGTCCCCTTAGCTCCACCGAACAGAACCGCCCGTGACCTCAGTAGAGGGCGCGGGCGGTTTCTTTACGGATGCGTTCGATGGGGTGGCGAATTCATCGGGTTGAAACGCCGGTGGGTTTTGGAGGAAACAGTGGTTCTCGATGCTGTGGCCCAATTCCCGTTGGATATGAGGTGCGAGTGTGAATTCGGGAGATACCGCTTGGGTGTTGGCCAGTGCGGCGCTGGTGATGTTGATGACGCCGGGGCTGGCGTTCTTCTACGGGGGCATGGTCGGCGGGAAGAGCGTGCTGAACATGCTGATGATGAATTTCATGTGCCTGGGGGTGGTGGGCACGCTGTGGCTGTTGTACGGGTACAGCGAGGCGTTCGGCAATGACGTCTTTCAGGGGCTGGTGGGTGGGATGTCGCATGCGCTGTTGCGGATGACGCAGGGGACGGTGTCCGGGCCGGCGGGACACCAGATTCCGACCATGGCGTTCGTGATGTTCCAGTTGATGTTCGCGGTCATCACGACGGCGCTCATCTCGGGGGCGATCGCGGGGCGGACTCGATTCTGGGCGTGGATGGGGTTCACCGTGTTGTGGACCACCGTCGTGTATTTCCCGGTCGCGCATTGGGTTTTCAGTTCGAGCGGGTTCACCGACACCGACGCGTCGGGGAATTCGTCGGATGTCGGGGGCTGGATTGTCAACCGGCTCAAGGCATTCGACTTTGCCGGTGGCACCGCGGTGCACATCAACGCGGGCGCGGCGGCGCTGGCGGTGACGCTGGTGATCGGCAAGCGGCACGGCTGGCCGCGCAGCATCACGCGACCGCACAATGTGCCGTTCACGCTGCTGGGCGCGTCGCTGCTGTGGTTCGGCTGGTACGGGTTCAATGCCGGATCCGCTTTGACCGCAGGTGATCTCGCGGCGCTGGCGTTCACCAATACCACCATCGCGACCGGTGCGGCGGCGCTGGCCTGGATCATTGTCGAGCAGGTGCGCGACGGCAATCCGACCACCATCGGGGCGTCGTCGGGTGCGGTCGCCGGGCTGGTGGCCGTCACGCCCGCCTGCGGCTTCGTCGGTCCGCTGGGGGCGCTGGTCATCGGCATCGCGGCGGGGGTGTGCTGCGCGCTCGCGGTGAGCCTGAAATTCAGCTTCGGCTATGACGATTCGCTCGACGTGGTCGGCGTACACCTGGTCGGCGGGCTGGTGGGGACGCTGTTGATCGGCATCTTCGCCGACGCCTCGGTGAATCCGGCGGGCGGCAACGGATTGCTCTACGGCGGCGGGATCACCCAGCTGCTCCGACAGTCCATCGCCGCACTCGCCGTGATGGGGTATTCGTTCCTGGCCACCCTGCTCCTGGCGTGGATCATCCACAAGCTCTTCGGCTTCCGCGTCGACCACGAGGCGGAGGCGAACGGCATCGACGAATCCGAGCACGCCGAATCCGCCTACGACGCCGCCTTCTTGGGCACCACCCTGGTCGCCACGCCGACCCACCCCCGCCCTCCGGCCCCACCCCAGCGCCGCCAACCCACACCCCGCCCAACCCCAAGACCCCGCGACCAGTACTGGTGATCGCCGACCCGGACATGGTCCGCGAGATCGACTCGGATGGGTTCGGTGACCGATCGGACAGGATCGGTCACCGGGGTACCCGTGGTGATCAGCAGACGATGACGCCGTTGGTGGGGGTGCAGGTGGCGCCGAACGAGCCGCTGGAGGGGAAGCCGGAGATGGGCTGGGGGGTTTGGAGTTGGGGTGCGGGCGGGTCGAGGGGGATATCGGCGGTGGCCGCGGTCGTGCCGAGGGTGAGCATGGCCGCGCCCGTGATGAGTGTTGCTGCTGCCAAGCGTGCGATGGACAAGTTCCGCTCCTCTGATCGGGGATTACGGAGCCGACGCTAGTGCGGTGAGCAGGGCGAGGGTTGCCGCGAATTCTGTTGTCCCCCAATGTCTGGGGCGTGGCAAGCAGGGACTTCTTCTGATGGTGGCGTGATCTGTCCGCTTGTTGGCGCGTACTATCCCGTCTCCCAAATGGCGTTGTAAGGCCGTTGAAATGTTGGGTGGGGACGATGGCCGGGTGATAGGGAGATCTGTTCTCGCGGCGGGCGCTGGCGTTCTGATGGCGGTGGCCGTCGGTGGCAGCGCGCACGGCATGCCTGCCGAATTGCTTCAATTTCGTTCGCCGTCAGGCAATATCGTCTGTCAGTTCACCACCGCCATCGGTGGGGGCGACAGCGTTGTCTGCGATGTCGCCGATTACACCTACACCCCGCCGCCCCGTCCGGACTGGTGCCAGAGCGGCAGTTGGGGTGCTCATATCGCGCTGAACGAGGGCAGTGCGCCCGCGTTCGGTTGTGGCAGTGTCGCGGTGGCGGCCGATGGGCTGCCCACGCTGTATTACAACCATTCCACGACCGTGGGCAATCTGACCTGCCTGAGCATGCCCGAGGGCATCACCTGCACCGACGCCACCACCGGTCACAAGTTCCGGATTGCCCGGGAGTCCTACGAGTTGGGCTGAGGCCGGTGGTGGTTGTGCAGGCGGTCGTAGCCGAGGGTGGTGAGGATGCCGATCGCTAATGCGAAAGCCGTTCCGGCGGTGCACATGAGGACGGCGCGGGTGAGGCCGGCGTCGGCGCGGGCATCGAAGTAGAGGATCGACCGGATGCCCAGGAAGACCTGGTGCATGGGCTCGAAGGCGGCGAGGATGCCGTAGGGGCGCGGGGCCGCCTCGATGGGGATGATGCCGCCCGAGGAGGGGAGGCCCAGCGCGACGAAGAGCAGCATGTTGATCGGCATGCCGAGGTTGGTCAGGGTGGGGGCGCGCAGGGCGGTGGCCAGGGTGGATACGACCGTCAGGTTCGCCAGTGCGGTCATGCCGATGGCCAGGGAGGCGAAGGTGCTGAAGCAGTACAGGATCAGCGGATGGGTGATCGGCATGCCGAGCCATCGCGCGATGAGTTGGTACACGCCCGCCATGGTCAGCGCGACCACCGCGGCGAGTGCCCATTTGAACAGCAGCACCCGCCATTTCGACGGCGACCCACCGTCTTTCACCGCGGCGTCGACGCCGCCGCTGATCAGTGAGCTGGCGGTGAACCCGGCGAACACCACCAGCAGCGTGTAGTAGAAGGCGGAAATGCCGTTGGCGGTCCCCGCGGGCAGCGGCTGGAACTGGCCGACCTGCACGCGAATTGGTTCGGTGAGACCGGCCAGGGCCGCGTCGGAGAGCGGTACGCCATTGGCTCGGGCGCGGCCGATCGACTCGGTGCCGAGGTCCCGGTTGATTCGATCGAGGATCGGTGTGACGAGCTGCACGGTCAGGGTGACGGCGGTCGTGCCCGCCCGCGGGTTGGTCTGGATGTCGAGCTGTGGCGGGGTGCCGTCACCGGCCGCGAGCCCGTCGAGGGCGCTGAGTCGGGCGGTGAAATCCGGGGGAATCAGGATCGCGCCGTACACTTTTCCGGCCGCCATCAGATCATCCGCGACGGCGGCCTCGACGAGCCGCACCCGCACCTGGTCGGTGGGCAGGCCCGCGACGACCGCATCCGCGACTCGTCCGCCGTACCCACCCCGATCGGCGTTCACCACGACCAGCGGGTAGTCGTGCAAATGCCGCTGAGGATCGAGAACGCTCCCGAGATACGACAGCGCCAACAGGCTCAGCAACCCCATAGCCACCACCAGGGGAACCGCCCAAAACTTGTGGTCCCAGCTCCTGCCCCCGTGATCCGCAGCCCCCTCGTCGGTCGTCGGCAGCACAGCTGGTGACGCTAACAGCTGGCCACCTTGGTCCGGCGGGAAGAATCGCGGCGTGTTCGCGAACTCGCGCCGGACCAGGGTTGGATACCGATACGGCGACCGATACGGGTTGGTTGTGCGGAGTTGTTGTGGCAGTACAGAATTCCGTGGTCAAGATCACTTATGTCGCCTGTGAGCGGCAGGGGGAGGAAAACCCATGACCATCAAGAGCGCACTCGTTCGCACCGGCCTGGGCGTGGCCGTTGTCGCCGCGGCCATCGTGGCCACCGCGGGGACCGCGTCGGCCGAGATCACGCTCGAGCCGACCGCCGTGAACCAGCAGAATGCCGACATCAGCGGGTTCGGGTCGGGGAGTGCCGCGGGTTCCGGTCACGCGCTCGGCGAGATGATCGGACGTTTGCTGTTCCACAACGACAACTGATCCGCGGGGTCGGCGCGATGGCAGACTGGCGGCTGTGAGCGATGCCGCGTCGAAGACGCCGACCCTGATCTGCGGTGGACGCCGCCGTGCCCAGCCCGATGCGCTCGAACGAGCGGGGCGGCTGGGTGCCGCGGTGTTGGCGGCGGGGGTCGGGCGCGGGGACAAGTGTGTGATCATGGCGCGCAACGACATCGAGTTTCTCGAGGTGTCGGTCGGAATCGCGTCCACCGGTGCGAACCCGCTGCCGATCAATACCCGTTGGACCGGTCCCGAGGTGGCGCACGTCCTGACCGACGCGAAGGTGCGAATGATCTTCGCGCACACCGAATTCGTGCCCGTGGTGGAGGCGGCGCGTGAGCTCGCCGCGAGCGACGCGCGGATCGTCGAGATGGCCATGCCGGTGGAGTTGCTCGCCGAAGGTGGATGGGATCGGAAGTTGGCCGAGCCCACCGGCCGTCACGAGCTGCTCGAGGAATTGATTGCGGCGCAACCCGATCCGGTCGGACACATCGAAGGCGCGATCGCCGACAGCATGGGCGTCATCTATACGTCGGGTACCACCGGGAAGCCGAAAGGTGTTGCGCGCGAGAAGATGACGCCGCAACAGCTGCTCACCATCGCCGGGGCGAACGCGCAGCGCGCGGGCCTTGCGCCGGGCGTGCCGATGCTGGTGGCCGGGCCGCTGTACCACACCAGTCCGAACGCGTTGGCCGTGCTCGGCCTGCGCATGGGCGCGGAGATCGTGATCATGCCCAAATGGGATGCGCGCAAGTTCCTGCGACTGGTCGACACCCATCGCATTCGGCAGGTGAAGATCGTGCCCACCATGATCTCCCGCATTCTGAGCGTGCCCGCCGAAGAACGCGCGACCTACGATCTGTCGAGCCTGACCCACGTCATCCACTCCGCCGCCCCCTGCCCGCCCGCGCTCAAACGGGCCGCCATCGAGTTGTTCGGGGATGCGCTGTGGGAGTTCTACGGGTGTAGCGAAGCGGGCACCATCACCTGGATCAGCGCCAGCGAATGGCTCACGCACCCGGGCAGCGTCGGCCGCCCCGCCGACGGATCGGCGGTCACGATCGCCGACGAAGACGGAAACCCCTTGCCCGCAGGCGAACTCGGATGCGTCTATGTGCGCGGCGCGGACTACTGGCCGCGATTCGAGTACCTCAACCTGGGTGCGCCGTCCTCGGCGGTACCCGGCATGCTGTGGGTCGGAGACCTCGGCTACCTCGACGCCGACGGCTACCTGTACCTGACCGGCCGCGACTCCGAGGTGGTGATCAGAGGCGGGGTCAACATCTATCCCGCCGAGATCGAGAACACCATCATCGCCCTGGAAGACGTCGAGGACGTCGCGGTGTTCGGTGTCCCCGACAGCGGCGACCTGGGCGAGGCCGTCGCCGCCCACATCCAACCGCGCCCCGGCGCACACCTCGCGGAATCCGTTATCCGCGAAGCACTCTCGTCCCAACTGGCCGACTACAAGGTCCCCACCCACATCCGCATCGTCGATTCCCTGCCCCGCGACGACAGCGGCAAGGTCTACAAGCGCCAGCTCCGGACCGAGTACACCGCGCGCCATTCCGTGACATCCGGTGCCGAGATGGCGTGACACCGCCTCGGTTCGCCCCGCTCAGCTGTCTGATTCGGTTACCATGTGCGCGCGTAACAGGCAGTGCAATGGGGGATGTGGACGGGCGTGGAGACGGGGACTCCTTTCGGGCACTATCGGCTGCTTCGTGTGCTGGGCGAGGGTGGGATGGGTCGGGTGTACGAGGCGTTCGACACCCGCAGCGACCGAGTGGTCGCGCTGAAGGTCCTGCCCTCGCATTCCGCCTCCGATCCACAGTTCCGCGAACGATTTCGGCGTGAATCCCGTGCCGCCGCGGGACTGAACGACCCACACGTGATCCCCATTCACCAGTACGGGGAGATCGAGGGTCGGCTGTATCTGGATATGCGACTGGTGCAGGGCGTGAGCGTGGATGCCGTGCTCGCGCAGGGCGGTCCGATGTCGCCCGCGGCGGCGGTCTCGGTGGTGAGCCAGGTCGCGTCGGCATTGACGGCGGCGCACGCGCAAGGGCTGGTCCACCGAGATGTGAAGCCCTCCAATATGTTGCTGTGCGCGGACGCCTTCGTCTATTTGATCGACTTCGGCCTCGCGCGCACCGCGGGCCAGGCCGGGCTGACGGGTTCGGGTGCCGCGATCGGGACCTTCGCCTACATGTCCCCCGAACGACTGGCCGGGGTCGCCGATGCCCGGTCGGACGTCTACGCGCTCACCTGCTCGCTGTACGAATGCCTCACCGCCACAAAGCCTTTTCCCGGCACCAGCCTGGAACACCAGATCACCGCGCACCTGGTCAACAACCCGCCCCGGCCCAGTCAGGTCCGGCCCGAGGTGCCCGCCGCGTTCGACGAGGTCATCGCGCGCGGCATGGAGAAGAATCCGGACAAGCGCTATCAGACCGCCGCCGAACTCGCGGAGGCGGCCCGACAGGCGCTCGCCGAGCCCGTCGCTGTCGCATCCGTCGACATGCCGCAGCCCGCGGAACAGCAAGTCGCCCAGGCTGTTCCAGCGCCACCGGCGGCGCTCGTGATGACCGAGAAGTCCGAGATCCCGACCCCGGCAGGCAAGAAGCCGCGGCGCGGACGGGCGCTGCTCATCCTGTCCGTCGCGCTCGCGGTGCTGGCGACGACCTCGTGGTTCGCGACACGCAGTGAGCAATCGAGCAGTGCCGCAACGACTCCCACCACCGCATCGCCCACCCTCCCGGAGGCCCCCTCCTTCACGGTCGGGAACAACCCCGAGGATGTGGTGCTGGACCCGTCCACTCACACCGCCTACGTCGGCAACAATGACGTCGGGTCGATCTGGGTGGTCGACACGGTGTCGCACACCGTCACCGCCACCGTGCAGGTCGGACGCTCCGCGCTGTCGGCCATGGTGCTCGATCCGCAGACCCACACCCTCTACACCAGCGGCGTCGGCTCGATTTCGGTGGTGGACACGAAGTCCCGCTCCGTCACGGCCACCATCACGGTCGGCCACTCCGCCCTGCAGGGCATCGCCCTGGACCCCGCCGCGCACGCGCTCTACGCCAGCGACGGGCTGTCGATCGCGGTGATAGACACCGTATCTCGCGCGGTGACCGCCTCGTTCGCGGTCGGCAGGTACGCCAGGCAGATGGAGGTGGACCCGGTCACCCACACCATCTACGCCATCAACTACCACGACGGTTCGGTCTCCGAGATCGACGCGGCCTCCGGATCGGTCACCGCCACGATCAAGGTCGGCAACAACCCCAAGCGGCTGGTGCTGGACCCGGCCCTGCGCACCGCCTATGTGGCGAACTACGACGACGGCACGGTCTCGGTCATCGACACCGCCTCCCACACCGTGACCGCGACCGTCGGCCTCGGCCGAACACCCATCGGCGCAATGGGAGTCGCGCTGGACCCCGGCACCCACACCGTCTACGCCACCAATGTCACCGAGGGCACGGTGTCGATCATCGATGGCACGTCCCACCTGGTCACCTCCACCGTCACGGTCGGCGAGTCCCCACTCGACGTCGCCGTCGACCCGTCCACCCACACCGCCTACGTCGTCGACAACCGCAGCGGCTCGCTGTCGGTGATCGACCGATAGCCGCCCAACGGCAATCCGGTGGCGCGTTCGGTCCGGTGGCCAATATGCTGGCGGCGTTTAGTTCGGCTCAATGATTGGTGCGCATGGTCGACCGGCTGGGGATCGAGGCTTTTCTGGTTCTCGCGGAGGAACTGCATTTCGGCCGGACCGCGGAGCGCCTGCATGTGACCACGGGCCGGATCAGTCAGACGATTCAGAAGCTCGAACGGAATATCGGGGCACCGCTTTTCGAGCGGACCAGTCGGAAGGTACAGCTCACGCCGCTGGGGACGCGGTTGTACGGGCGGCTGCGGCCCGCGTACGACGGGATCGTGGCGGGGCTCGCGGAGGCTCGGGCGTTCGCGCGCGGGGCGTGCGGGGCGCTGCGGGTGGGGTTCGTCAGTTCGGCGACCGGGCAGTTGGCGATTCGGGCGGCCGTGCTGTTCGAGGAGCGGTATCCGGGGTGGGAGGTCGAGCCCAAGGAGGTCACCCCGACCGACTGCCTGAAGGTGTTGCGAGACCGGGATATCGACATTCTGCTGGTGTCCCTGCCGCACGAGGAGCCCGATATGGTGACCGGTCCGGTGCTCTTCGCCGAGAGCCGGGTGCTGGCCGTCGCCGCCGCGCACCCGTATGCCGGACGCGCGAGTGTCACCATGGACGATCTCGCCGGGATCGACCTGCTGCGCATGACACCCACCGGCAACTTCCCCAACG
Organism: Nocardia sp. CDC153; assembly: GCF_035818515.1. Lineage (NCBI taxonomy): Bacteria > Bacillati > Actinomycetota > Actinomycetes > Mycobacteriales > Nocardiaceae > Nocardia > Nocardia sp. CDC153. Next base: position 1,375,558 of record NZ_JAYKYU010000001.1, read on the forward strand.
GCTGGCGCGCCGACCGCGGCGAACGCGACACCGGCGCGCAATTCGACACCCTCGCCGAGGCATTGGGCCTGATCGGAGCGAATCGCGGCGCGTACGTCTTCGGCCAGCAGGTGGTCTGCTTCCACAGCCGACCCGACGTCCGCTATCTCCCGATCCTGGATGCCCCGCCGGTGGAATGGGCCCCCACCTGGCTGACCGAGCGCGACACCGACGTCATCCGGGGCTTCGTCGACGCCGCGCGCGAGGTCCCGTTCCGCGACACCGCGCAATGCCAGCCGATCCTTGAGCCCAGTTAAACGCTCATGTCATGTATCGATCTTGTTCCCGCCCACCGCGGCTCACAAGCTGAGTAGGTGTCAGAAGCCACCGACAATGTGTTGCTACCCCAGTCCGCGCTGCGTCATGCGGTGGGGGCGGGGCTCGAACCCGGGCTGCTCGCACGCGAATCGGGTCTGCCCCGCTGGTCGCTGAGCGGAACCGAGGAATACCGGGTGCCCAGTTCCGGGTACCTGCGCACCTGGGAGGTCATCGAGCACGGTCTGGGTGATCCGGACGCGGCCAGCCGAATCGCCGATCAGTACGTCCTCGGCCAGGTGGGCCTGTACGACTACCTGTTCTCCACCGCACCGACATTCGGCGAGGGGCTCGCCCAGTGCGGTCCGTATCTCGGCGCGATCACCACGAACTTCTTCTTCGAGCCCGGGCTCGAGACCGAGGAGGAGGTCACCTGGGAAGTCACCATGATCAATGGCGACGGCCGCGGCCGAGAACTCGCCATGCAGTGGGGACTCGCGGCGATCGTCCAGCGCGGCCGACTGGTGACCACCGCGCCGGTGAGCCCTTCGCGCATCACCTTCTGCCAGTCCGCACCGCGCAGCCACGCCCGCATGACCGAGACCTTCGGCACCCAGGCCATCGAATTCGGCGCGCCGGTGGACACCATCACCTTCCGCAAGGCCGACCTGGAGACGCCGCTGCACACCGCGGACCCACGCCTGGCGGCCATCCTGCGGGACTACGCGACCGCCACCCAACCCGTCGCGCCGCAACGCGCCTCGCTGTGGACCGATCACCTCGCCGCCACCATTTCCGCCGCCCTGGACGACAATTCGGCCACCGTGGACCGGGTGGCGGCCCGCATGTTCATGAGTCGCCGCTCCCTGCAGCGCCGGCTCGCCGAGCACGGGACCACCTGGCGCGCCGAACTCGATCAGGTGCGGCGGGAGCGCTATCAGCGCTCGACGGTCAATGGTCCACTGGCGCGCCAGGATCAGACCGTCCTGCTCGGCTACAAGGATCAACGCTCGGCCCGCCGCGCGGTGCGGCGTTGGAACACCTGAACGCTCACCCCTGACATGTACGCGCCAAAGTTGGCACGTTTTTGTCTTGCGGCTGGCACATTCCGCCCTTCCTGGCCCGCCGGAAATCCCGTGAGACTTGCGGTACGGGGAATCGGATCGAGTGGGTTGAGTTCGAGCGAGGGTCATGTGGGACAGGTAGGACTGCTTGGGGGAGCGGTGATTTCGGTAGACGGTACGGTGCGACGGGTGGGCGGACCGCGGGTGCGCACGCTGCTGGCGTTGCTCGCGCTCGAGCCAGGCCGGGTGATCAGCTGTGACGCGTTGATCTGCGGGATCTGGGGTGAGGCCCGGCCCGCCGATCCGGCCAACGCGCTGCAGACCTTGGTGAAGCGGGTGCGCGCGCTGCTGCCGCCCGAGGCGGCCGTGGAATCGGCGGCCGGTGGCTACCGGCTGCGAATCGCGGCCGACGCCATCGATATTCATCGATTCGCGCGCCTGGTCGAGGAGGGCGTCGGTGCGCCCGCGCAGCGCGCGGCCGGAGCACTGGATGCCGCGCTCGAGCTGTGGCGCGGCGAGCCGTTCGCCGATCTGGTCGAGAACGCCGACCTGTATTGGCACGCCGACCGTTTGAATCAGCTGCGGCTCGACGCGGTCGAGGCCCGGGCCGACGCGTACCTCGCGCTGGGACGCGGCCGCGAGGTGATCGAGTCCCTGGTTCGGGAGTTGCGCGCCGAGCCGTTGCGGGAATCGCTGGCGGTCACGTTGATTCGCGCGTTCACCGCGACCGGCCAAGCGGCCCGGGCCCGGGAGGTCTTCGACGTCACCCGCGATCAGCTGCGCACCGAGCTCGGCGTGGCTCCCTCGCCGGAACTCGTGGCCGCGGTAGAGCACATCGGCAGTGGTACAACGGTTGTCGTGCCCGCCCTGCCCGTTCGGCTCACCAGTCTGATCGGCCGCGAGCCGGACCTGAAGCGGCTCGGTGAGATGCTGTCCGACACGCGGCTGGTGACGCTCACCGGTCCCGGCGGCGTCGGCAAGACCAGTCTCGCCCTGGAGGCCGCGACCCGCGCGGCCGGTCGCTGGCGTGGCGGTTGCCGATTCATGGAGCTCGCGGCGGTGTCCGATGCCGTCGGCGCGGTCGAGCTCATCCGCGCCGAACTCGGCCTGTCGACCGGCCCGGAATCGGTGCACGCCTGCCCCATTCACCGTCCGGTCCCGGCCGATACGGAACTCCTGCTCGTCCTGGACAACTGCGAACACGTCCTCGAGATCGCCGGGCTGCTGGCGGATCTGCTCGCCCGATGCCCGAACCTCACCGTCCTGGCCACCAGTCGCGAGCCCTTGGGCATGCACGGCGAAACCCTGTTCCCGGTCGCCCCGCTGGCCGCGCCCGCGCCCGGTGCGGCACCCGCCGAGGCGCTGGGATCGGCCGCGGTGCACCTGTTCCTGGACCGTGCCCGCTCGGTCCGCCCCGGGTTCACGGTGACCGGCGAGAACTACGAGACCATTGCCGCCATCTGCCGTCGCCTGGACGGTATTCCATTGGCCCTGGAACTGGCCGCCGCCCGGATCCACACCCTCACGCCCGCCCAGATTCTGACCCGTCTCGACGACCGCTTCCGGCTGTTGGCGGGCAATCGGGCCGCCGCCGCCCGGCATCGCTCGCTGTACACGGCCATCGAATGGAGCTGGGAATCGCTGCGGGAACCGGAACGTCGCATGGCACAGCGGCTGTGGCTGTTCCCCGAGGGCGCCACGCTGGAAGCCCTCGAGGAGGTCTGCCCGGGCGATGCCGTCGGGCCGCTCAGTCGACTCGTCAGCAAGTCGCTGATCGAATTCGACGGCCGCCGCTATCGCATGCTCGAGACGATTCACGCCTTCGTCGGCTCCACCCTCAGTTCGGAACGTCGGGTGGCATAGGGCGGGTGCGGCGGCACCGGCTCAGCGCGGGGCCCGGCCGGGTCGGGAAGGGGTTGGGGCGGCGAGGATCACGGTCAGAATCAGGACGGTGATCAGTTCGAGGGTGTCCCACGGGAGGGGAGAGGCGGGATCGGCGTCCGCGGGGATGGGGGAGATCGCGGTGGGGAGCGGTTGCGGGGAGACCGGAGCCGCAGGGGCGGAGACCGGGAGCAGTTGCGGTGCCGCGGGTGTGGCGGCGGTCGGGGACGGGATGATGAGGGGGATTCCGGGAGTGGGTGGAGCGACAGGGGCGGCCAGCAGGCACAGCAGCAGTGCGCTGCCGGTGAGCGCGCTGCCCACGGCCGCGCTGCCGATGCCGGGGCCGGTCAGGGCCGAGCCCGCGGCGCCGAAATAGGCGAGCGCGGCCGAACCGGTGGTGGCCGTTGCCGCCGAGCCGAGCAGGGCGGGCAACGCCGAGCCGGTCATGGCGGAACCGACCGTGGCGAGCAGGGCGGTCGCCGCGAAACCGGTCATCGCCGATCCGGCCGACCCGAGCAGGGCCGCGGCGGCCGAGCCGGTCGCCGCGGGCGCCGCCGACCCCAGCAGGGCGGGCGTGACCGAGCCCAATCCCCAACCGGCGGAACCCGGAACGAGCACCGCGGGCCCGAGCAGGGTGCTGCCCGTGACCGCGCCGAGCGCGAGCGCGAGGCCGCCCGTCGCGGCCGCGCCGCCGCACGCGGCCAGCAGGACGCCGTCGTCGAGGCCGAGTGCGATCGGGCGGTCGGCGATCGGATCGGCCGTGGGGTCGAGAGTCGAGGCGGCGCTACCGGTCTCGGGGAGGAGCAGAGCGCCGGTGGCCGGGCCCACCGCGAGCGGGATGGCCGCGGCGGCGCTGCCGGTGGCGGTGTCCCGCGCGGCGGCGCTGCCGGTCGCGATCTCGCCGAGGAACGGATCCGGGATCGCCGGGTCGGCATGCGACCTGCCACCGGAGAGCACCGCGGTGCCCAGGAAAACGGTCGCCACTACCAAACCCGCTGCCGCGCCGCGCATTCGAGGAACGCGACACCGAAGCGGCCTCATTCGGTGCTGCTGCCCAGGGTGCCGGGCAGGTCCCGGCATTGGGATCGGGCGTAGACGAACGCGTCGTCGGAGACTCCGACCACGCTGGCGTACGGGCGCTCCATCTCGTGCAGGGCCAACAGCGCCGATCCGACCACGATGCCGAGCAATGCCGTCATCACGGCGCTGCGCCGGGTGAACACGATGCCCGACAGCACCGGATTGAGCAGTACCAGCACCGCACCGAAACACACTGCGACGTAGAGGAATACGGGGATGTCGCGATCCTGGTCGAGGGCCCGGTCATGACGTGCGTGGGCGACCTGATCCAGGCCCGTCAGCGCCCGCGACCGCGCGTCGGTGACCACCGAATCCGGCGACCGCAGCGATACCACGGTGTCGCGCAGCGTGCGGAGCGTGCCGTCGGCGGTGTCGCTGAGGCGGCCCTGATCCCGCATCAGCGGCCACTCCGAGTCGATCACCTGGCCGACGTAGTCGCGCAGCAGGGCTTGCACCCGCTGCCGCTCCGCCGCCGGCATGACCTCGGTGGCCCGGTAGGCGTCTAGTAGGCCCTTGGACTCGGTGACGGTGTGGTCGTGGGCGCTCTGGTGTTGCTGCCAGCAAATCACGAAGACGAAGGCGACGACCGCCGTGAAGAAGGTCTTGGCCAGGTCCAGGGGCAGCGTGCCCGAGGACTCGTCGCTGACTCGCCGCCAGGATTTCGGGCGCAGCCGATCCCCGACCAGGAAGATCACCACCGCGATCAGCGCGGCACCGCAGGCAACCAACAACTCTCGGGCCATCTGGCTCCGTTCTCGGTCGAGGCGGATCGGACTGCGTGTCAGAGGAAAAATCTATAGCAAATCATCGGCAAATATTGGACCTCAGCTCGGCACGGCGTGCGGACTAGGTTTGGTCGGTTGGCGTGCGGACCGGGGCAGGGTGAGAACGCTTGCGGCGCAGAGGATCGCGAGGGCGAAGCAGGCGAGGGTGTACCAGGGGTTGCCGATGGGGTCGCCGTTGTGGGTGCGGCCGTCGGTCGCGTCGAGGAAATCGGGCAGGGCGGTGAGCCACAGGACCGCCATGACGACCAGGTAGACCACGCTGTAGGCGCGGACGAAGTCGTTCGTGTAGATCGCCTCCGAGGGGCCCTCCCGGCGCAGGCTCACCCAGCGTCGGTACAGGGTCGGGATCGCGACGAGGGTCACGGCGACCAGTTCGAGGGCGTAGAGGGTGCCGCGAACCGTGGTGCTGCCCGCGCCGAACACGGTGGCCGGCAGCGGGAGGATGAAGGTTCCCAGCGAAGCCAGCAGTCCGATAACGATTGTGCGCCACACCAATTGCAGACCGGAGAACCGATCGCCGCGATCCTCGTGACGGCCCACGAACCGGTACACGCAGAACGCCAACGACATCGGCCACAGCGCCGCGAACACCACCACGCTCGGCAGCGGCACCGAATCGAACATGGGCTGGTTGAGCGAGTTCGAGGTCGACCACTCCCACCAGCGCAGCTGCGGGCCGATCTGATCGAAGATCTCGTAGAAGGCGTGATGGACGAATCCGACGCAGGCCGCGCCGATCACCGCGCCGTGGGTTCGGAAAACGCCCAGCATGCGGACGATTTCGTAGGCGAGGGTGGCCATGAACGGGTAGATCGCCACGATATAGAGCGGCAGTCGGCCCCAGAGGAAGTCCACCGTGAACACATTGTGGGCGAACATCGTGTCCACATGCCCCGAAATCCCGAATGCCGCAGGGAAATACAGGGGCGGCTCGATGATGAACAGGTACGCGGTCGCGCCGAACCACAGCACCAGATTCGTCGGATCGCCCTGACGGCGCAGCCGGACGATGGCCAGCACGAGGGCGAGCACCGATCCGACAATCACGGTCGTCTCCAGTACCGGAAGCGTCCAATTCTCCAGTGCGAAGGGGTTTCTCACCTCGATCAGCCCGCCCGCGCTGTCGCACGAGAACCCCAGCGAGTGGGCCAGCTGGTCGAAGGTGGGTGCGCAATGCTCGGCCATCAGTTCGCCTCCGCCTCGGCCGATGCCGCCGTGTACCAACGGGTTACGTCGTAGCCTTCTTGATAGCGCTTGAACCACACGTCCGCCAACGCGGGAGTCTGCTCGTGCGCGGGATTGTGTTTCGGCAACTGGCTGCGAATGATTCCGCGCAGCGCGATGAGCTGTTCGCCCAGCGGCAGGGTGTCGAAGGCGCGCGGTCCGGGACCGTTGTCGGGCAGTGCGAAGCGCGGCAGCACCTTGCCCAGGCGCTGCTGATAGCGGTAGGTCGCGAACATCGACAGCGCGTCGATCTTCCGATCCTCCAGTGGCACATGCTTGTTGAACCCCGAGCAGGCAATGCGCACCATGCGCAGCACATGCCGGAAGATCGACGGCGCGACGCGCATCCGGTACAGATCGCTGCCGACGAGCGAGTCGAAGATGATCAGCGCCGAGCTGCGGTGCTCGACCTCCTCGACGAAATGCCAGATGAACAGCGACGCGACCCGATCGTCGCCGGGGCGGAACAGCGTCGCCTCGTTGTCGAGCATGAGTTTGAAGACCGAGGTGAAGGTGGCCTCCAGATCGGCGGTGTAGGCCAGGCGGTACTTCAGCGGGGTGTTCGCGGTGAGCTTGTCGAACTCGCCGACCACCTCGTCGAGGGTCTCCTGCAAGCCCGGGTAGGCGCGGATCAGGCCCCGCACGTGCTGGCGGTGCGCGGTCGAATGCTGGCCCTCCTGCCGCATGAAGGCGTCGGCCTCCTCGGCCACCTCCGGATCGGTGAACATCGGCTTGGCCTGCGTGATCATCTGCACGATCATCTTCTCGAATCCGATGGCCAGGAACGAGACCGCGTTGGCCATGCTCGAGAAGGCCGGGTTCTCGGGATTCCAGAGGAACGGCACGTCGTGTTGTTCGAACGCGAAAGTCAGCTTCCGCACGATCAAATCCGTCATTTCGGAGATACCTCGTCTTCGTGAGGGTAGGTCCGGTGAACATACAAACATACATCGGTGCGTTCAAGTGTATGATTTGAAAGCCCTGCTCAGTGGGCCTGCCATACCGGTTGACACGCCGGTGCGTGTTACGGTCGGGCCGTGGCACGAAGGCGCGGGTGGGGCGGGAGTCCGCCGGAGAACGATGAGGAGGCGAGCCGTCGAATCGTCGCCGCCGCAGTCGAATTGATCGCGCGCACCGGCGCGGAGATCAGCATCGCCGATGTCGCGGAATCGCTGGGGGTCATTCGGCAGACCGTCTACCGGTACTTTCCGAGCGCCGACGCGCTCATGCGGGCCTCGGCCATCGCCTCGGTGGACGGGTTCCTGGATCGGCTGGCCGCGCGGGTGCGCGGGCTCACCGATCCGGTCGAGGCCATGACCGAGGGCGTGGTCTATACGCTCGCCGAGGTGCGCCGGACGCCGCATCTGGGATTGCTGCTCGCGGCCACCTCCTCCAATGCCGATCCGGCCGGAATCACCTCCGAGGAGGCGCAGGCGTTCGGCATCACCATGATCAAACGGTTCGACGTGGACTGGCGGCATTACGGCTACGACGACGAATCCCTGCGTGAGCTGGTCGAATTCCTGCTGCGGACCATGCAGTCGTTCTTCATCTCGCCGGGGAGCCCGCCGCGCGGCGAGGACGAACTGCGCAGATATCTACGGCGCTGGATGGGGTCGGCCATCATCGCGCAGGCGAGCGCCGTGACCGGCGTGCCACAGCGCGGGGCGTGATCGCGGGGAGTCGATGGCTAGGCTCATCTGCCGTGCCCGACATGCGGTCTTTGCAGATTCCTCGCTCCCGTGCAACGGTTTTCGCTCTGAGCCTGAGCGCGGTGGTGGCGGTGACCTTGGTGTTCACCACGGTCGACCCCTGGCTGAAGAAGGCCGGGATCCTCGCGGGCGGGCTGGATGTGCACATCTACCGCGAGGGTGCCTGGCGGTTGCTGCACGGGCATTCGCTGTACGCGGACGAGACCGTCGGCGGGCTGCTGTACACCTACACGCCGTTCTCGGCCATCGTGTTCATGCCGGGTCTGGTCGTACCCGCGGCCTGGATCACCGATGCGTTCCTCCTCGTGAACCTGGGTGTGCTGTACGCCTGCGTGCTGATGAGTTGGCGGCTGCTCGGGTATCGGCTGACCCCGCGGCTCGCTAGTGTGGCCGCGCTGCTTGCCCTCACCTGCGTCTTTCTCGAGCCGGTGCGCACCACGCTGTTCTACGGGCAGATCAATCTGGTGCTGATGCTGTTGGTGCTCTGGGATTTCTCGCGCCCGGCCGGGTCTCGGCTGCGGGGGATCGGGGTCGGGGTGGCGGCCGGGGTGAAGCTGGTGCCCGCGTTCTTCGTCGTGCAGTATCTGGCGCTGCGGCAATGGCGTTCGGCGGTGACGGCGACCGCGGCGCTGGCGGCGACGGTCGCGCTGGCGTGGCTGGTTTCGCCGAGTGATTCGCGGCAGTACTGGTTCTCGACCTTCTTTCATTCCGAGCGCATCGCGCCGGACACCGAACCGGCCAACCAGTCGATTCGCGGTGTGCTCGCGCATCTCAGCGGGGGTGGGTCGCCGGTCTGGCTGTGGCTGCTGCTCGCGGGCATGGTCGCGGGCGCGGGTGTCGCGATCGCCGTGGCGCTGTACCGGTGCGGTGAGCGGCTGCTGTCGGTGACGCTGACCGGCATGACGGCGTGCGCGGTCTCGCCGTTCTCGTGGGGACACCACTGGGTCTGGTTCGTCCCACTGCTCGTGCACCTGGTGCATCGGGCGCAGACCCGACCCGGGTGGTGGATCGCGGCAGCGTTGCTGGTCATCGCGACCGGTGCCTGGACCTACCAGTGGACCCCCGATTTCGCCTCGGTCGGCGTCTTCGTCCTACCCAAGCCCTGGCACACCGAGCCCATCCTCGAGAACGCTCATGTCCTCGTGTTCTTCCTGGCGCTGGGCTACGGCCTGGACGTGATCCGAAGGGCGGACCGAGGTCTGGATCACACCGCGCCCACGACTAGTCTGCTGAACGGTAGCTGTAGGTAGTTTTCGAGGGCTTGGAGAAACGCGCGTGTCTTCGGATGAGCTGAAACTTCCCCTGCCCTCCCTCGGCGACTACGTCGAGTTCCACCGCAAACGCCTGGGGCTGACCCGCGAGGCACTCGGCCAGCGAGCCTTCCTCTCCGCCCGCACCATTCAGAAACTCGAGCGCGGCGAGCAGATCGGCCTGAGCCGCCCCACCCAGGAATCCCTCGGCCGCGCGCTGGGTCTCACCACCGCCGACGAATTCCGCCACCTCGACGACCTCACCCGGGTCCACCTCCCGCGCCGGGCCGCGAACACCTTCACCGCTGTGGTCCGCCCGTATTCGGGTCCGGTCCAGTGCGTTGACCCTATTTAGGGTCAGTCGGTCAGCTTGTCCGCAGCTATCAAGTCCGCTTTACTCATTCACGGCCGGGCGCAAGTCTTGCGGGAACCGCCCTGGCCTGCGGATGTGTAGGTCTCCCTTCGTATTTCAGCGTACCGACACCCCACCGGGGTCGGGTCGTCGTGCGGGTTGCGGCAACCACACAGTGTGATCCGCGCGGTGCCGTGGAGGGGACGGCATCGCCGGGACATCCGTCCAGTCTTTGGCTACGAATAGAGGATCAGCACCGGTGCGGATTTTGGATCGAACCGACTGGTGAGTCATTGAAATTCGTATAGTCACGAAGGAGGACAGGCACATGATTCCGCACTTCATCGGTGACGTCATCGCCATCGTGAACGGCGTTCTCGGGATGCTGCTCGTTCCGTAGCATCGCCAGGCCCGGGGCGGGAGCGCCGCCCCGGTGCCAGGGCAACGCCATCCGGACCGGTCGGATCGCTGGCTGTGGTTTCGAGTGTTACCGTGCCCACCGAACCAAGGAGGGTACATGGCACTGAAAAACGTTGTGGCACAGATCAACGGCGCGATCGTGGCGCTGACCGAACTGCCGGTGATCGGTCCGATCATGGGGCGCGGGTTCGTCGTCATCACCTACACGGGTCGTCGCTCGGGGAAGACCTTCAGCACCCCGGTCAACTACCGACGCAAGGGCGACGAGATTCTCATCGGTGTCGCCATGCCCGACAAGAAGAGCTGGTGGCGCAATTTCCAGGGCGAGGGCGCGCCGATCTCCTTGCGCCTCAATGGCGTCGACCGCACCGGGCACGCGGTCACCGACCGCGACAACGGCCGGGTCACCGTGCGGGTCAAGCTCGACGATGTCGCCTGAGTTCCACACCGTCGCCTGAGTTCCACACCGTCGCCTGAGATCCATACGGTCGCCTCGGGCCCGCGTGAGTCGCGTCAATACAGTGGCCGCATGGACATCTGTGTGTTTCTGTCGGCGGCCGACCTCGACGAGCGCTACACCGGGCCCGCGCGCGAATTCGCGGAGCTGCTCGGCAAGGGCGGGCACACGCTGGTGTGGGGCGGGTCGGACGTGGGGCTGATGAAGGTGGTCGCCGACGGGGTGCAGGAGTCCGGTGGTCGGCTGCTGGGGGTGTCGGTGGAATTCCTGCGCGCCAAGGCTCGGGTGAACGCCGACGAGATGGTCATCGCCGCCGACCTGGCCGAGCGCAAGGCCAAGCTGCTGGGGCTGGCCGACGCGATCGTCATCATGGTCGGCGGCACCGGGACCCTCGACGAGGCCACCGAGATCCTCGAGATGAAAAAGCATGGGCTGCACCGCAAACCGGTGGTGTTGTTGAACACCGCCGGTTTCTACGACGGCCTGCTGACCCAGTTCGAGCGCATGGAGGCCGAAGGCTTCCTGCCCGTGCCGCTCGCGGAGCTGGTCTATTTCGCCGACAATCCGGCCCACGCGCTCGAGTACCTCGAGAGCGTGGTGGGAAAGCCCTGATCGGCGGCGGATTCGCATTGCCAGCCGGGCGGGTCCGTGCCAGCCTGGAGGGCAGCGGGAACGCGCGTCGAGGGAGGCAGTTGTGAGATCCCAGACAGGACTCGAGGAGCGATCGGCGCTGCGCGTGACCGTCGATTTCGCCGATCCGGCGCACCGCTCGCTCGGCATCGGCTGGTCCCTGGACGCGGACGCGGACAAGCGATTCGAATCCGCCCGCATCTTCCTGGTCGCCCTGCGCGACGAGCCCACCCGAACCTACCTCGGCCTGGTCGACTGGCAGGACCGCACCTCGATCCAACTCCCGGAAGCCCTGCCGTCGGGCACCTACGCCATCGACATCGACGCCTACGGCAGCGCCAGCTGGGGCGACGGCCGCCTCGACGCCCGCGGCCGCAGCGCCACCTTCACCGTCGACTGAGATCACCGCACCGCATCGACCGGCCCCATCAGATCGGCCACCCGCAACAGCTGCGCGGCGTACAACGGAACCTGATTCGGATCCCGAATCTTGTCGTAAGTCCTTACATAGGTGAGCAATTCGTTTCCGACCAGACTCCACTGCGGCACCGCTCCGGCGATGTGGGCCTGAACGAGCCCGGGGGACACCATGACTTTGGCGTGCCCCGCGTCGAACGCGTCGATGCGGAAGCGGGAATCGAACAGGACATTGCCCGTCGCCGTCGGCGCGTCACCGAACAGCGCCCGTCCGAACTGGGACATCAGGCCGCGCTGGTGGACCGCCAGCCATGGGTGTGCGCGGTCCATCTGGACCACTACCACGATGTAGTGATACCTGGTGGTGGTCTCGGAATCGCCTGAGCCGGACCGCGTCACGTACGAATACTCGGTGACCGTCACCCAGCGCCCGCCCAGGCGCGCGGTCAGACTGACCCCGAGCGACCGTCGGTGCCGTCCGGGCACTCGGCTCAGCCATCGCACGCGTGGGGTCACCTGGAACACCGGAAACACGATCACGGCGATCAAGAAAATGATCGGAAACGCGAACCCTCCCACCGGGGCTCCCTTCTGTCGGTTGCCGACAGCTTTCGTAAACGACCTTCCAGTTCGCTTAACGGATGTTTGGGGCGCGGTCGTAACCGGTCTGCTTAGCTGTCGGGTAGGGGAGACGGGTCCCCGGCTCGATTCGAAAGCGGCTCTTCATGAAGGTTCACCACCTGAATTGCGGCACGCTGCGGCTGCCGTTCGCGACCCTGGTCTGTCATGTGCTGGTCGTCGAGACGGGCGAGGGGTTGGTGCTCGTCGATGCCGGGTTCGGGATGCGCGATATCGCTGATCCCGCGACCCGGCTCGGGGTGCCGCGTTATTTCAACCGGCCCGCGCTCGATCCGGCGGAGACCGCGGTGAACCAGATTCGTGAGCTCGGGCTGGATCCCGGCGATGTGCGCCATGTGATCGCCACCCATCTCGATTCCGACCACATCGGCGGCCTGGCCGACTTTCCCGATGCCACACTGCATCTCACCGCGGCCGAGGCGCTGGGCGCGATGCGCCCCCCGACGCGCGCCGAGCGTTATCGGTTCAATCCGCTGCTGTGGGCGCATGTTCCGAAGATCGTCGAGTATCGGGCCGAGGGGGAGAGTTGGCGCGGATTCACCGCCCAGGAGCTCACCGATATCAGCCCGGGGATCGTCCTGGTCCCGATGCCCGGGCATACCCGCGGCCACACCGCCGTCGCCGTGGACGCCGGTGACCGCTGGGTGCTGCACGCCGGGGACGCCTTCATGCATCCGGGGCGGGTCGACGGCCGGACCCCGGTTCCGCTGTTGCACAGCGTCATGGAGAACATGCTGGCCCACGACCGCGCCCTGGTGCGCGACAACCATGCCCGGCTGGCGCATCTCTACCAATCGAGCGGCCCGGATCTGCTGATCGTCTGCGGCCACGACCGGGGCATGTTCGAGCATGCCGTCGTCACCGCGTGATTCGATATATTTCAACAACTTGTTGAATATGGTGGCCGGGTCTTGTTGAATGTGACCCGTGACCAACCCGACCCGGATTCGCATCACCTGGCCCGCCAACCAGCTGACCGCCACCCTCGAAGACACCCCCACCACCCGGGCCCTGGTCGCCGCGCTGCCGATCTCGTCCAGCGCCAACACCTGGGGCGAGGAGGTCTACTTCGACACCGGCGTGAGCGTGCCGCGCGAACTGGACGCCCGCCAGATCGTGGATCCGGGCACGGTCGCCTTCTGGACCGACGGCGACTCCCTCGCCCTCCCCTACGGACCCACCCCGATCTCCCACGGCGACGAATGCCGCCTGGCCAGCGCCTGCAATGTGCTCGGCGCGTTCGACGGCGACGCGCGCCTGCTCGCCACCGTCCGCCCGGGCGACCCCATTCGCGTCGAACTGGCCTGATCTCGCGCTAGCCGCCTGGGCCGCAACCCCATTCGATAAGACCCCCGCATCCGCACCCGTTATGCTGCGGGACGAACCGCCGCGCCGGGAACAGGGGAGCGGGGGAGGATCGAGGGGAGCGGCCGGGTTCTCGGCCGCGCAACGGAAGGGCAAAACAGGATATGCGGGGAGGATGGGCCAAGCGGGGCCTGCTGGGCGCCGCGGTGGCCGCGATGCTGCCGTTCGGGGTGGTAGCCGGTCCGGCTGCGGCGGATACGAATCCGAACGCCTTCGACTTCTATGTGGATTCGTCCATGGGGTCGGTGAAGACGCGAATCGTGCGGGCGGCGGATGGAAATACCGACCGGGTGGTGTACCTGCTCGACGGTGAACGCGCGCAGAACGATTACAACGGCTGGGAGATCCACACCAGCATTCCGGCCGCACTGGCCAAGTTCAATATCAATGTGGTGATGCCGGTCGGCGGCGAATCCAGCTTCTATCAGGACTGGGACGCGCCGAGCAGCTTCGGCGGCGTCAATCCGGACGCCAATCTGTTCCCCAGCCGGGATTCCGGTTCGGCGGTCGCGGGCTGGGACGAGACCTCGGGCAAGTCCTACACCTACCAGTGGGAGACGTTCCTCACCCAGAATCTGCGCGACGCACTGCGAGATCGCCTGGGCTTCAGCGACTCTCGCAATGGCGTCTTCGGACTGTCCAGCGGCGGCAGCGCGTCCCTGCTGCTGGCCGCCTACCACCCGGACCAGTTCACCTACGCCGGTTCGCTCTCGGGCTACCTCTACATGTCCGCACCGGGCATGCGTGACGCGCTGCGTCTGGCCCTGCTGGCGGCGGGCGGCTACAACATCGATTCGATGGCCCCGGCGGGCAGCGCCAAGTGGGCGCGCATGGACCCGTACGGCTTCGTGGACAAGCTGATCGCCAACAACACCCGCATGTACATCTCCGCGGGCAGCGCGGTCCCGGCCCAACAGGACCTGTCCTCCGCCGACGCCGTCATCCAGGGCATGCCCCTGGAAGGCATTGCCCTGGCCAACACCAAGGCCTTCCAGTCGAAACTGCAAGCCCTGGGCTACGACAACGTCAGCTACGACTTCCCGAGCATCGGCGTCCACAACTGGGGCAACTGGGAACAGGTCGCCAACCGCATGCTCCCCGACATCGCCCAGCACATCGGCAAGCCCCTCCCCCCGGGCGCACAACCCCAACCCCCGGCCGACGGCCCGGGCGGCGCACCGGGCGAACAACCGGCCGGAGCCCCGGCCCCCGGTGGCGCTCCGCAGAACTGACGGTCGCTGAAGCGAAAGATCCGCCGCCCACCGGCATTCCGGTGGGCGGCGGTTCTTTTTGTCTGCCGTGGAGGTGACCATCGGCCCTTGGCGCGGTTTCGGCGGGATGGTGGCATGGGGGAATGCGAAGGCCGAGAAGTGGGCCGGGGGAACGGATCCTGGTGGCGGGGGCCGGAGTGATCGGGCGCGTTTACGCGGCGCGACTCGCGGCGGCGGGGAACGAGATCGAGGTACTGGCGCGGGGAGCGACTCTGCGCGAGCTCGCCGAGCGGCCTATCACCCTCCGTAGCGGTGGCCGATCATTACGGCAGCCGGTAGCGGTAGTGGATGTTCCCGAAGGCGGCTATGACACCGTGCTGCTGGCGGTGCGGCGGGATCAAATCGATTCTGCGGCGGGGTGTTTGGAAGCTGTCGACTGCGATCGGGTGGTCACGCTCGGCAACTGCCCGCTCGGCGTGGCCGAGTTGCGGGCGCGGCTCGGTGATCGGGTGATCGCCGGATTTCCCGGTGTCGGCGGCCGTTTCGATGCCGACGGGGTCGTCGAGTACGTGCCGATCCGCCAGCAGCCGACGACGCTGGAACGACGTGGGGGACGGGAGTCCGGTGCGGTAATGGCCCTGCGCCGCAGCGGATTCGAGGTACGAACCAGTGGCCGCATGCAGGACTGGCTGGCCACCCACGCGGTGTTCGTGGTCGCCATGTGCGAGGCATTGGATCGCGTCGACTATTCGGCACCCGGGCTGGCCGATGACCCTGCCGTGCTGTCCGCGCTGGTGGACGCGGTACGCAGCGGTTTCCGGGGCTTGCGCGCGCGAGGCACGGTGGTGACACCGGCGGCCTTGGCCTTCCTGTTCACCAGAACGCCGACCGGTTTCGCGGCGGCGTACTGGAGTCGCCTGCTGCGTGGTCCGGTCGGAACGGTGGCGCTCGCGCCGCATGCCCGTGCGGCCCGGGATACCGAGATCGCCGCACTGCGCGCCGATGTGGCGCGGCTACTGCCGCTCGGATCGGCTCCCGGGCTGGACTCGTTTCTGCGGGTGGGCGCTAGCGATCCTGGGTCGGGTCCGCCTCGGCCTTGATGGGTTGGTCGTTCACCCATCCCCATCGATCCTCCACGCGCACACCGACGGTGGCGGCGGGGGCGTCGACATAGGGGGTGAGGCGCTGGAGTTCGCCCCAGTCTCGGGTCCAGTCGTGGTTCAGGTAGGCCGGGATGGGTTGGGACTTCAGGAGGAGGTTGGTCCAGCCGATGGGGCCGCCGCCCGAGTCGCCCTGCCAGGTTTCGGAGACCTGAGAGTTGAGTTTGTCGGGGAGGATTCGCCAGCTCGGGAGCTGGGCTACGCCGTCGCGGTGGTCGAGGGGGTGCTGGCAGGGGAAGGCCAGGCCGACGTGGAAGTCGGTAAGGACGGGGGTGTCGTGGCCGACGACCGAATCCAGAGTGGACAGGTGGGGTAGGCGGGGTGGGGTGAGGGCCAGCCACTGCTTGCCGGTGGGGTCGTCAGTGTTCGCTACCAGGCGAATGGCATTGGTGCCGTTCGGGATTCGATCCAAGGGGATCGGGAGGTTGCGCCAGCCGGGTGCGCCGCCGACGGTCGGCGGGGTCAGGTCGCCGAGGGGTTGGATCGCGCCGTCGTCGGCTCGGTGGGCGAATTCCAGGCGGAGTTGCGCGCCTTCGGTCTTGTGGTCGCCGTCTTGGGCGGCGATGTGTCCGGCGACCGTCAGGACCAGGATGTGGTAGCTGGAATCCTGCTGTGTCGCAGCGAGATCCATCGTGTACCACTGGGTGGTCAGATGGGCGGGCTGGGGTTGGCCGGTGGTGTAGCTGCCCAGGATCGGGGTGCGTTTGGGGTTCAGGCCGTACGGGAGGGCGACGGTGCTGCCGTTGATTCCGGGCTCGGCCTTGGGCTTGTCGGCGGGGCCGCCACCGGGTGGGGGAGTTGGCTTTTGGCCGCCGCCGCCGGGGCCCGCGCCCTCGGGGGCGAGGTCGCCGACGCCATTGGCGGTGAAGCCGCTGTTGTCGGCGGCGAGTCCGTCGGCGGGGATGCCGGTGTAGGGCTGGAGGAGGGAATCCTCGGGCTTGGCTTCCACCAGGACGTCGTCGGCCATGGCGCAGGGATGCCCCTGCAGCGCACGGAGATTGGACCGCGCGACCGAGTACGCCGGGTACTGCGACCAGGCCGCCGAGGCCATGGTGCCCAGCTCGAACAACACCACGACCGCCGCGGCCACCGTCAGCGGACGGATGGCGATTCGGTCGAAAGGCAGGGCGGCCGAGGCCTTCCGGCGGTACGGCTCCCGGTAGTACTGCCAGGCCGCGACGAGCAGGCACAGCGCACCCAGGCCGAAGATCAGCGAGGCGATGCTCATTCCGCCCAGGACTGGCGCGCGATCGGGCCAGCGGACACCGTAGCCCGAGACGTACCACCAGCCATTGGATCCGGTGCAGCAGAACGCCACCAGGAACAGCGCCGCGGCCGCGAACAGGGAGCGCAGGTAGCGAACTCGAATACCGTTGCCGCCCACCGCGACCGCCGTCACCGCCGCAAGTGCGGCCGCCAATCCGGCGTAGACGCCGAAATGATGGGTCCACTTGGTCGGTGTGAAGGCCATGAGCAGCGGTGACAAGGCGGCGATGCCGAGCACCCGGGCCACCGGGCCGCGTGCGGTATCCGGAATCCGGCCGCCCTTGCGCAGCAGCACGGCGAAACACACGCCCAGGCACAGCAGCATGGCCAGGACGCCGAAACGACGCGACAGCGAGCCGTCGGGGGTCAGCGACAAGAGGGAGATCCAGCGGGTGGGCTCATCCGGCCAGGACAGATTGGGGCCGACGAGCTTTCGCACCCGCGTGGCCTCCAGCACCGAGGCGAAGGTCTGGTCCGCGAAGACGACCGTGAGCACCAGCGTGCCCGCCGTCAGCACCGGCGCGATCCGCGCGAGATAGCCCAGCACGCGCCCGGATTCGGTGCGGACCTGGGTGACGAGAATCGCCAGCACCCGCCGCGAACCGGCGAAAAGCGCCGCCAGGCAGATCAATCCGGAGGGTCCGGCGGCCAGCGAGAACGCCGCGATCAGCACCGCGACGGCGGCGGGCAGCAGGCGTCGGGTGGCAATGGCGCGTTCGATGGAACACCAGGTCAGCAGTGCGCCCAGGGCGATGAGGGGTTCGGGTCGCAGGCCGTTGTTGTAGGGCAGCCACATGGCCAGGAACACCAGGGCGGCCGTCCAGCGCGCCCCGGCCCCGGTGCGCACGCGGGAACCCAAGCGCGGGAGCACTTCCCGGCTGATCACCCACCAGCACAGGATGCCCGCCAGCAGCGCGGGCACCCGCATCCACAGGCTCGCGTCGGTGAGTCGGGTCATCTGCGCGAGCAGCTCGTAGGGCCACCCGAAGGGCGCTTCGGCCACGCCGTACCAGCGGTAGTAGTTGGCGGTGTATCCGGCGGCCTTGGATGCCCGTGCCATGGTGAGGATGTAGCCGTCGTCGGAGGTGTTGGCCCCGATCACATGCCACACGCCGAGCACGATCAGCACGACCGCGTCGATGGGGGTGAGCCGCCACCAGCGCGCGGGCAGGAACCGACGTCGGCGTCGGCCGTCGGCCGCGTCGAGGAAGTACAGGCAGACCAGGGCGATGAGAGTGCACAACGCGGCACCCGCCATGGCGGCCAGCTTCAGCGCGCTCGGACTCGAGGAGAACCGCGAGTCGATGTCGGCGTGCAGGGTGGCGTCGCTGAGCCGCGTGCGGTCGAGATCGGTGTAGACGCCGACGATCTGGGGTCGCACGTCCTTGTCGATCGTGGTCCGCAGCGGGGTGCCGTCCGGGCGCTTCAGACCTGTCAGCTCGGCCGTGGTGGCGGTGGCGGTCGAATGCACCACGAGGGCACCGCAACCCGTGCGCGGCGCGCTGGCGGGCGTCGAACCGGCACCCGCACCCGGGCCGATCGCCGTGCTCGCATCGGGATCGCCGCTATTGGCGGGCGGTGGCGGGGCATCGGCCGGAGGAGTGCTACCGGGCGGAGGTGTCGAGCCCGGCGGGGGAGTGGCTCCCGGCGGCGGTGTGGCCCCGGGAGGAGGCGTTGCGCCCGCTGGCGGGGTCGCGGCTCCCTCAGGCGATTTCGCGCCCGCGGGCGGGGTGGCACCGGGTGGAGGCGTTGCGCCCGCGGGTGGGGCAGCGCCGCTCGGCGGAGGTGTCGGTCCGGCGGAGGGGGTCGCCCCGGCCGGGGCGGGGGTTGGGCTCGGTGCCGGGGTGGAAGTCGGTGTGAGGCTCGAGGGTGAGGTGATGGCCGGATCGGAAGCCGTTCCGACGCCGGTCATTTCGAAGACCGAGGCGGTCAGCAGGGGGATGCTGCGCAGGGTGACCGACAGCGTGCGCCCGGAGCCTGGCCTGTCCTCGATCTTCGCGATCAGCCCCTTGGCGTCCGCGCCGGGGGCCTGCGCCGGAATGGTCGAGAGCACGGTGCCGCTCGGCACGTCCCGCAGTACCACGCACGGCACGCTCAGATCCAGCGACAGCGGCACGTAATCGACCAGCGGCGCGGTCATCTGGACCGTCTGCGCCTGCGGCCAATCGATACTCGCCCGATCCTGCCGCACCGGCAACAACGGTGTGAGCACCGCCAGGACAACACCGAGCACCCCCGCGATGAGGGCGATCAGTCGAATTCGGAAATCTCCCCCGGAAACTGAACGCACGAACGCCGATGCTAGCCACAACGTCGCCGAAACTCATCGCCGAACAATCGGGCTGGTTCGTATGGGAAGGGCGCGAGGCGGTAGGAAAAGGCTTGAAGTGTACGAAACGGTTTCGTACACTTTGGGCGGGAGGTGATCGGGAATGCCGAGCGACGGGGGTGTTTGAAGTGTACGAAACCGATTCGTACCCTTCGGTCATGGTTCGAGGACAACAGCGCGTCGACGCGATTCTGACCGCCACCATGGAGTTGGTCGCCGAGCGCGGCTACCCGGCGCTGACCATGGACGCCGTGGCCGCGCGTGCCAATGCCAGCAAGGCCACCATCTACCGCCGCTGGCGCAACAAGGCCGAGTTGGTCAAGGCCGCCCTGGACGCCTACGACGCCGAGCAGAACGCCGAGATCCCCGACACCGGCACCCTGCGCGGTGATCTGGTGGCGGTGCTGGAGGCCTTGCGCCACAAGTCCTCCGACCGCTTCACCGCCATGATCAATGGCTTGATCGCGGCCATGAAACACGATCCGGAGCTGGCGGCCGCGCTGCGCGAGCACATCGAGAACGAGGAGCTGTCCCCGTTCCACGACGCCCTGCAGCGCGCCATCGCCCGCGGCGAGCTATCCGCCGATACCGATACCGATCTCATTCACGATGTCGCCGAGGCCATGATCCTGCGTCAGCTCCAGCTCGACGGCGGCTTCGACATCGTCTTCATCAACCGACTGGTCGACGACGTGCTGCTCGTCCTCCTCCCCGAACAAGGAACCCCACCGTGACCGTTCTCATTGTCGGCGCCGGTCCGACCGGACTGACCCTGGCCTGCGACCTCGCCCGCCGAAATGTGCCCTGCCGCATAGTCGACAAGGCCGCCGGGGTCTTCCCCGGCTCCCGCGCCAAGGGATTGCAACCGCGCACCCTCGAGGTGTTCGACGACCTCGGCGTCCTCGACGCCGTCCTGGCCGGGGGCGAACCGTTCCCGAAATTCCGTCTCTACCGCGGACACGACATCGTCTGGGAGCGTTCGGTTTCCGACATGCTCGGTGCGCCGCCGCTGGTCGCCTCGCCCGCCGTGCCCTATCCCGATACCTGGCTCATTCCGCAGTGGCGCACCGAGGAGATTCTGCACGACCATCTGACGTCACTCGGTGTGCGAGTCGAATGGAACACCGAAATCCTCGGTGTCACACAGGATTCCACCGGCGTCATCGCCCACACCGCACACGGTGATCTGCGCGCCGACTATCTGGTCGCCGCCGACGGCGGCCACAGCACCGTCCGCAAGACCCTCGATATCGGTTTCGCGGGCGACACCTTCGAAACCGAGCGCACCCTCATCGGCGATGTCCGCGCCGACGGCCTCGACGGCCGGTTCTGCCACATCCTCACCGGCAATGGCAATGTGGGCGACCGCTTCTCGCTGTGGAACCTCCCCGGCAGCGACTATTACCAGTTCGTCGCGTCCATGCCGACCGACCAGGTGCCCGAACTGACCCTGGACGCCGTAAGACAGTTGTGCCGAGACCGTTCCGGCCGCACCGATATCCACCTGCACAACCTGCGGTGGATCTCGCTCTATCGCGTCAGCGCCCGCATGGTCGACCGCTACCGGGTGGGCCGCGTCCTGCTGGCCGGTGACGCCGCCCACGTCCACTCCTCGGCGGGCGGTCAGGGCCTCAATACCGGTGTGCAGGACGCCTACAACCTGGGCTGGAAGCTCGCTGCCGTATACGACGGTGCCGATCCCGAACTGCTGGAAACCTATGAGGTCGAGCGCATGCCGGTCGCCGCGCAGGTCCTCGGGTTGACGACGCAGCTGCACCGCCAGGACTTTCACGGCGGCACGGGCACCCCGGCCATTCATCAACTCGACATCACCTACCGCGGCGGCCCCCTGGCACTCGACGACCGCGACAACCAGGGTGCGCTCCGTGCCGGAGACCGCGCCCCCGATGGCCTCTCGGCTTCCGGCACAAGGCTTTTCGATGCCTTCCGCGGACCGCATCACACCTTGCTGACCTTCGGTGCCCCCGCCCCGGACCTGGCCCTGCCGGTCGTCCCGATGCCGACCGTCGAGGACTACGACGTCGCCGCGGGCACCTACGTCCTGGTCCGCCCCGACGGCTACGTGGGCGCGATCAGCGAGTCCGCGGCCGTCATCGAGAAATACCTCCGTCGCCCCGCCCGCGTCCGCGCAGTTGAGGCCTGAATCGGGAGGTGTGCTCTATCGTTTGAGCGGGCATTCGGTGGGTAGACCCTGTACGCGGAATCGGACTTCGGGAGTCATGATGGCGGAGGTGCTCGACGGCGGAGCGGTGCGGACCCTGGTGCCCGCGCGAATAGATCGGTTGCCGTGGTCGAGATTCCACACCCGCCTGGTGGCGGCGCTCGGGGTGGCGTGGATCCTGGACGGTCTCGAGATCACGGTGGCCAGCGCGGTCGCCGACACGTTGACCAAGTCCGAGACGCTGCACATGTCCTCGACCGCGGTCGGGCTGATCGCGACGGTGTATCTGGCCGGTGAGGTCGTCGGCGCGCTGGTATTCGGAAATCTCTCGGACCGATTGGGCCGGCGAAAACTGTTCCTGGTCACCCTGGGCGTGTATTTGGTCGGCAGCGGTCTCACCGCCGCCACTTTGGGCAATGGCGCGGGCTGGGTGGCATTCCTGTATGTCACCCGATTCGTCGCGGGCACCGGTATCGGTGGTGAATACGCGGCAATCAACTCCGCCATCGACGAACTGATTCCGGCGCGATATCGCGGCCGGGTCGATATCGCGGTCAATGGAACATATTGGGCCGGTGCGATTATCGGCACCCTGGGCACCTATATTCTGCTCAATCACATGAGTCTGTCGCTGGGCTGGCGGCTCGGCTTCCTCATCGGCCCGGTCCTGGGCCTGATCATTCTGTTCGTCCGCAGGCATCTGCCGGAGAGCCCGCGCTGGCAGATCATGCACGGGCGGGCGCGCGATGCCGAGGCGTCGATCGAGGAGATCGAGCGGGACGTGGCGGCAACCGGTGTCGAACTGCCGCCCATCGACGAATCCCGCGCCATCGACGTCAAACCGACCGACAAGATCGGCTACGTGGCCTTGACCCGGGTGCTGTTCCGTGAGTATCCGCGCCGCGCCATCCTCGGCGCGAGTCTCATGATCAGCCAATCGTTCCTGTACAACGCCATCTTCTTCACCTACACGCTGGTGCTGGGCAAGTTCTACGGCGTGCCGTCCGGCTCCACGCCGATCTACCTCATCGCCTTCGCGATCGGGAACCTGGTCGGGCCGCTCACCATCGGGCACCTGTTCGACACCATCGGCCGCCGCCGCATGATCGCGGGCACCTACATCCTTTCCGGTGTCCTGCTGGCGATTTCGGCGGTGCTGTTCTACACCGGCGTCCTCAATGCCATCACCCAGACCGCCTGCTGGTGCGTGATCTTCTTCTTCGCCTCGGCGGGCGCGAGCTCGGCCTATCTGACCGTGAGCGAGATCTTCCCGCTCGAGGTGCGGGCCAAGGCGATCGCCGTATTCTTCGCCATCGCACAGTGTTTCGGCGCGCTGGGGCCGGTTATCTACGGCGCGCTCATCGGTGACGGCTCGCATCCGGTGCGCCTGTTCCTGGGCTATCTACTCGGCGCGGCGGTCATGATCGCGGGCGGGCTGATCGCGCAGTTCCTGGCGGTCGACGCGGAGGGCCGCTCGCTCGAGGACATCGCCTTGCCGCTGGCCTCCACCCGCCGCCGCGAGGGACCGACCCGGGCCGAAGGGGCGGGCGCGCCGTTCTCCACGTGAGCCCGGCACGTCCGCGAATGGTCGAGGCCCGCAGTCGATCTCAGCCCGTGACCGACTTCATCCAGTCGACGACCTGGGCGTGATAGTCGCGGGTATTCGGCGCGAGGTTGATGGCGTGACCGCTATTGGGCAGGACGTAGGTCCGCAGCTTCGCATCGGGGGAGAAGTAGGGGTGCTCCTTGTCGTACAGCGTCGCCGTATCGGTACAGGTGCTGAAGCCGGGCCCGCAGACCATGCGGTCGCGGCTGCCGTCCACGATCATGACCGGGACGGTGATGAAGCTGGACATGCCCGGGAGGGTGGACAGCAGACCGTCGGGATATTCGGTGAGGGAGAAGGTTTCCTTGTTGGCCTCGTCGAGTGCCACCACCTGGGGATCGGGATCGATGCCGTAGAAGTCGGCGGCGCGGGTGCCCGGGCGGGTCACCAGATAGCCGGGATCGTAACCGCGCCCGGCGAATCCGGGATCATTGACGGCCTGATAGTAGGTGCTGATGACGCCCAGCACGTCGGGGACGCTGAGGGTGTGCGAGTAGCCGGTGAGCAGGATGCCGTCGACATCGTGGTAGCTGGTGGCCTCCATGATGGCGGTGCCCGAGGTCAGCGAGTGACCCGCGGTGACCACCTTGGCGAAGGGCGCGTTGCCCGCCAGGCCGCCGCGCAGGGCCTGCACCATGGTGTGCAGGGACTCCGCGGTCTCGGTGGCGGTCAGGGTGAAACTGGGCGGTCGGCTACTCGCGCCGTTACCGAGCCGATCCGCCACCAGTGTCGCGTATCCGGCGGCATTCATGGCGCGCCGGAAGTTGTAGGTCTCCGGCTGATACGGAAAATCCCAGTACAGATGGTTGTAGTTGGAGCCGGATTCCAGAACCATCACCGTGTCGGTCGGACCGTCCGGCAGACACAGGGTGCCCGCGACGGTGCCCTGTGGCACCGGGAAGGTGACGTCCTGGCAGCGGTCCGCCGGTGCCGGATCGGCCTGGGCGAGACCGGGGGACAAGCACAGCAGGGTCGTCGCCGCGCAGACGGCGAGCGCCCGGAACGAGGTGCGCACGTTATGAATTCCCTTGGCTGAAGTCGACTTCCACGACATCGTCGGCGACCGCGCCCGCCACCACCTCGAGGGCGCGCGCGTCGACGGGCTCGTAGCCCAGCCGTGCCAGCGTGCGGTAGCGGTGCTCGCTGTCGGCGTCGCGCATGGCGTGCTCGAGGTCTTTCTCGGTGTCGTACAGCGTGATCGAGAACATCGTCCCGTCCTGCTCGTCGAGGAAGAAGAAGATTTGGCGGGCGCCCGGGTCCGACATGGCGTACGGGACGACCTCACCCTGGATAATGGGAAGACTGGCCGCGAGCAACTCCGGATCGGCGGGACATGACGCCTTCATCAAACGGGCATAGAGCTTCTTCATCACCGAATCCCTTCCCAGGAGCGGTTCTGAGTTCCGGCCATCTTCTGGCGAATGACGATACCCCACACGAAGTTCCGCGACCTGCTCATTGGGGAACGTGGTTGAAGATCTAACATGCATGGCATGGGCGCGCGAAATGTGCACTTCGTCGGCAGCTTTCCGGCCGAGAGCACCGACGATGCGATGCGGGCGATGCTGGATGGCGCGGGCTCGCGGCTGCGCACGCTACCGACCGGGGAGGTCCGCCGCTACGAGTGGTACATCCAGCCCATCCTCGACGACCTGGTGGCGCAGGGGGCGCTGGAGGTCAAGCGCGAGGGCTCGTGGATGACCAGCCACGAGCGGACCATCCACCGGGCCGCGCGGGGCGTCGAACTGACCGGCGACATGATGGAATTGGGCTACCTCGGTGAGGCGCGGGAGGCGCTGCCGATCTTGCGGACCCTGCGTGCGGAACGGGATCTGCCCGAGCTGGCGCTGCAGATCGGGATGCCCACCGCCTTCACCCTGGCCTTCATCGCCATGGGCGTGCGCGGGGTGCGGCGGCATCGGAAGGCCTTCCAGGACGCCAGCATTCGTGATGTGGCGGCCATTCGCGAGTTGGCGGGCGACGATGTGGTGGTGCAGTTCGAGGCCACCGCCGAAATGGTGCTGATGGCTCGGACGCAACCGCTGCACCGCTGGGGCGACACCGCACTGGGGCTGGGCCGCGGCATTGCCGAGATGGCCGCGGCGACCCCGCCGGGCACGCGCATCGGCGTGCACCTGTGCCTGGGCAGCATGAAGAACAAGGCCCGGACCACCCTGCGTGATACCCGGCCGTTGGTGGCGCTGGCCAATTCCATTGCCCGGCAGTGGCCTTCGGGGCGGACCCTGGAGTTCATCCACGGCCCGCTCGCGGCCGGTGACATTCCGCCGTCCACGCGTGCGGACTTCTACGCGCCCCTCGCGGGTCTGGAACTGCCCGCCGGCGCCCGCTTCTACGCCGGGTTGGTCCACGAAAGCCCCACCGAGGCAGCGCAAATCGAGACGTTGCACCTCATCGAGACCGTCCTCGGGCACCCGCTCGACGGCGTGGCCAGTGCCTGCGGGCTGGGCCGCCGCCCGCGCCCCATCGCCGACGCGCTGGTGGCCCGCGCCGATCTGCTCGCCAGCGCGGGCTGAGTCCTCGACCCCCTCGCGGGCTGAGACCGCGGGCGGGTCAGTTCTTGCGGCCGATGCCGCAGAGGACCACGAGTTTGGTTGCGCGTAGGTCGCCTTCGAGCCATTCGTTGGCGGGGGCGAGGCCGGGCGGCAGCATTTCCAGGCCCTCGAAGAAGCGCTCGACCACTTCCGGCGGGCGGAAGTCGACCTGGGACGGGCTGCCGACGGTGTCATTGCTCGAGGTGTTCTTGAAGAACGGGTGGGTGTTGGTGGAGGCGTGCTGGATGGCCAGCAGGCTGCCGGGCACCATGGCATCGCGGAGGCGGGCAACGGCCTCGAAGGGCTGCTCGTCGTCCATGACGAAGTGCAGAACGCCCACGATCAGGAAGATCACCGGCTGCGAGAAGTCGATTCCCGCTTCGTTTTGCGCCAATTCGAGAAGTTTGTCGGGTTCGCGAATGTCGGCGAGGATGGGCGTCACCCCGGGCGCGCTGGACAGCAGCGCGTTGCTGTGCGCGAAGACCACCGGGTCGAAATCGATGGAGGCCACGATCGCCGACGGCTCGATCTCCTGCGCCACCTCGTGCACATTGGGTGTGAAGGGGATGCCCGCACCGATATCGACGAACTGGCGGATACCGGACTCGGCCGCGATGCGCACCGCCTCCATCAGGAAACGCCGACTGTGCCAGGCGGTGTCCTTGGTATCCGGGGCGACCTGAAGCATCCGA
The DNA here is from genome assembly GCF_035818515.1 of Nocardia sp. CDC153. NCBI lineage: Bacteria > Bacillati > Actinomycetota > Actinomycetes > Mycobacteriales > Nocardiaceae > Nocardia > Nocardia sp. CDC153. The sequence continues at coordinate 1,402,126 of NZ_JAYKYU010000001.1, forward strand.
TCGCCGACCAGGCGATCGGCGTCGTAATTGTCCTTGCCGCCGAGCATGTAGTTGTACACACGAGCAGGGTTGGGCCGGAACGGGTCCACGCCAACCGGTGCTCGATTGCCTTCAGACACCGCACCTCCTCGACATCCCCGCCGATCGTAACAATCCGGGGCGCTCGCCAGAGGAAAACGCGCAGCTTGACGGCAACCTCCCAGGGATTGCCGCGCTACACAATTCGACCGTTCGGTCGCCTCAGGTGATTCGACGCGGCCGACCGTTCGGGATGGGTGGGCCGCCCGCCGATGGTGGCGGTCAGCGCCGCGGCCGTCGCCCGCACCGGCACCGCCAGCTCCGGCCAGATCTGCCCGCATTCAGCGGGTTCCCGAGGGCCGGGTGAAACTTCGTCACTTCGGTGCCGACGTGCGCCCGAAATGGTGGGTTCGTCGCTCGTAAGGGTGCGGACCGGGTCGGCGCAGTGATGGCGGATGGTGACGCCGATGGCGGCGATCGGGCGGCCCCCGTGGTCGAAGACCGGAGCCGCGACCGTGGCGAAACCCGGTGTGACATAGCCGTCTTCGACGGCCCAGCCGCGATCGCGCTCGGTCTTCAGTAGTCGTCGCAGCTGACGCAGGTCGCGCGGGCCGCGGGCGGTGCGCATGGGGAACGCGGCGGGGCCGGGGAACAGCGCGCGTACGTGCACGGGTTCCAGTCGGGCCAGCATGGCGCGGCCGGTGGCGGTCAGGTGCGCGGGCAGCCGCACCCCGACGTCGGTGACCAGCGTCTGCGGGCGCGCGGGGCGCTGTTCGATCAGATACAGCGATTCGTTGCCGTGCAGGATCCCCAGATGCCCGGTGCCGCCGACGGTGTCGACGAGTCCGCGCAGCAGGGGCGCGGCCACCCGTTCGAGGGGGTCGCCGCGCCGATACGCCGCACCGAGTTCGAAGGCGGCCAGGCCGAGTCCGTATTTGCGCTCGTCGGCCAGATAGGTGACGTACCCGGCCCTACGCAGCTCGTTGAGCAGCTGATACGTCGAGGATCGGGGCAGGTCCAGTTCGCGGGCGATGAGCGCGGCGGGGACCGGGTGCGGACGCTGGGCCAGCAGGTCCAGCACCCGCAGGCCACGCCGCAGCGCGGGAATGTCACCACCCATACTGTCTGAAATACCAGACGAAACCCGGCCGTGGGTGCTCGATCCGGGCGGCCCGAGGCGCTGGAATGGTTCCCATGACGCGAATCGGAACCGAGCGGGTGCCGGTCGGAGCGGGTCCGCTGAGCCGGGCGGCGGTGGTGGCGGTCGCCCGCTTCGGTGCACGGGTCGAGCTGGCCCCGGACGCCCTGGACTCGTTGGCGCGGGTGCGGCGGCACATCGACGAGCTGGCACTCAGCGACCGACCGGTATACGGGGTGTCGACCGGCTTCGGCGCGCTGGCCCTGCGCCACATCCCGCCCGATCGGCGAATCGACCTGCAGCGCTCCCTGATTCGCTCGCACGCCGCCGGGGCGGGCACGCCGGTGGAGCCCGAGGTGGTGCGCGCCATGATGGTGCTGCGCCTGCGCACCCTGATGTCCGGGCACACCGGGGTGCGGCCGGAGACCGCGCGGGCGCTGGCCGGACTGCTGGACAGCGGGTTGATTCCGGTTGTGCCGGAATACGGTTCGCTGGGTTGCTCGGGTGACCTGGCCCCGCTGGCCGCGGTGGCGCTGGTGCTGATGGGCGAGGGCTCGGTGCTCGGGCCGGACGGTCCGCGACCCATCGCGCCGCTGCTGGCCGAGCACGGGCTGACGCCGATCACGCTGGCGGAGAAGGAAGGGCTGGCGCTCACCAATGGCACCGACGGCATGCTCGGCATGCTGGTGCTGGCCCTCGCGGATCTGCGCAGGCTCTTCGATCTGGCCGATCTCACCGCCGCCATGAGCGTGGAGGCGCAGCTGGGCACCGATCGGGTGTTCGCGGCGGACCTGCAGGAACTGCGGCCGCATCCAGGGCAGGCAGTGGCGGCGGCGCGCATGCGGGCGGCGCTGGCCGGATCGGAGATCGTGGCCAGCCATCGCGGGGACGATTGCCCGCGGGTGCAGGACGCGTATTCGCTGCGGTGCGCGCCGCAGGTGCACGGGGCGGCGCGGGACACGCTGGCGCATGCCGAGACCGTCGCGGAGCGTGAATTGTCCGCGGCCATCGACAATCCCGTGGTGCTGGCGGACGGCCGGGTGGAGTCCAACGGCAACTTCCACGGCGCGCCCGTGGGTTACGTGTTGGATTTCCTGGCCATCGCCATCGCCGATGTGGCCAGCATTGCCGAGCGGCGCACCGACCGCATGCTGGATGTGCACCGGTCGCACGGGTTGCCCGCGTTCTTGGCCGCCGACCCGGGCGTGGACTCCGGGTACATGATCGCGCAGTACACCCAGGCCGGGGTGGTGTCGGAACTGAAGCGGTGCGCGGTACCGGCATCGGTGGATTCGATTCCGTCCAGTGCCATGCAGGAGGATCACGTCTCCATGGGCTGGGCGGCGGCCCGCAAGCTGCGGCGCGCGGTGGACGGGCTGACGACCGTGCTCGCCATCGAATTGCTCACCGCGGCACGGGCATTGGACTTCCGGGAGCCGCTGCGGCCCGCCGCCGCGACGGGCGCGCTGCGGGACCTGGTGCGCGAGCGGGTGCCCGGGCCCGCACCGGACCGGCATCTCGCGCCCGATATCGCCGCCGTCGCCGACCTGGTGCGGTCGGGGGCGGCGGATCACCTTCTCGAAGTAGGGGTTTCGTCATGACTCGAACCGTCCGCGCCGCACGGGGTGCCGTGCTCACCGCGCGCAGCTGGCAGACCGAGGCGGCCTGGCGGATGCTGCACAACAATCTGGATCCCGAGGTCGCCGAGCGCCCGGAGGATCTGGTCGTCTACGGCGGTACCGGCAAGGCGGCTCGCGACTGGCCCAGCTTCGACGCCATCGCCCGGACGCTGCTGGGGCTGGGGGAGGACGAGACGCTGCTGGTGCAGTCCGGCCGGCCGGTCGGGGTGCTGCGGACCCACGAGTGGGCGCCGCGGGTGCTGTTGGCCAATTCGAATCTCGTTCCGGACTGGGCGAATTGGCCGGAGTTCCGGCGGCTGGAGGCGGCCGGGCTCACCATGTACGGGCAGATGACGGCGGGGTCCTGGATCTACATCGGGACGCAGGGGATTCTGCAGGGGACCTACGAGACGTTCGCCGCGGTGGCGGCCAAGCGATTCGGCGGCAGCCTGGCCGGAACGCTCACTGTCACAGCCGGTCTCGGTGGAATGGGTGGGGCGCAGCCGCTGGCGGTCACCATGAACGGCGGTGTGGCGCTGTGCATCGAATGCAATCCGCGGCATGCGCGCAGGCGCGTCGAGACGCGGTATCTGGACGAGATCGCCGAGGACATCGACGATGCGCTCGACCGGGTGCTGGCGGCGAAGGCCGCGCGGCGGGCGTTGTCGGTGGGGTTGATCGGCAATGCGGCCGAGGTGCTGCCGGAGCTCCTGCGCCGTGAGGTCGAGGTCGATATCGTCACCGACCAGACGTCGGCGCACGATCCGCTCACCTATCTGCCGATCGGCGTCGCTGTCGAGGACTGGGACGACTACGCGAGTAAGAAGCCCGATGAATTCACCCGTCGGGCACGCGATTCCATGGCCATTCACGTCGGGGCGATGGTCGGGTTCATGGATCGCGGTGCCGAGGTCTTCGACTACGGCAACTCGCTGCGCGGTGAGGCGAAGCTCGCAGGCTATGAGCGCGCCTTCGACTTTCCGGGCTTCGTTCCCGCCTATATCCGGCCGCTCTTCTGCGAGGGCATGGGGCCGTTCCGCTGGGTCGCGCTGTCCGGCGATCCCGCCGATATCGCCGCCACCGACCGCGCGATGCTCGACCTGTTCCCCGAGAACGAATCCCTCGCCCGCTGGATTCGCTTGGCGGGCGAGCGGGTCGCCTTCCAGGGGCTGCCCGCGCGCATCTGCTGGCTCGGCTACGGCGAACGCCACGCGGCCGGGTTGCGATTCAACGAGATGGTCTCCCGCGGTGAGGTTTCCGCGCCCATCGTGATCGGCCGCGACCACCTCGACTGCGGCTCGGTCGCCTCGCCCTATCGCGAAACCGAGTCCATGGCCGACGGCTCCGATGCCATCGCCGACTGGCCGCTGCTGAACGCCTTGGTCAACACCGCTTCCGGGGCCAGCTGGGTATCCATCCACCACGGCGGCGGCGTGGGCATGGGACGGTCCATCCACGCGGGTCAGGTCACCGTTGCCGACGGCACGCCATTGGCCGCCCAGAAGATCGAACGCGTCCTCACCAATGACCCGGCCATGGGCGTGCTGCGGCACGTCGATGCCGGATACGCCGAGGCCGAGGCTGTCGCGCGTGATACCGGTGTCCGGATACCGCTGTGGGAAGGGTGAATTCGTGAGTAGTGGGCCGATGAGCGCCAACGCGCTCTTGGACGAGCTCGCGCGGGTGGGGGTGGATCGGGCGCGCGGGGGATATTCGCGGCATGTGTTCACCTCCGCCGAGGGAGAGCTGCGGGAATGGTTCGCGGGGGCGGCCCGGGCGCGGGGGCTCGAGGTGCAGGTGGATCGGAATGCCAATGTGTGGGCGTGGTTCGGGCGACCCGGGGCGGATGCCGTGGTCACCGGGAGCCATCTGGATTCGGTGCCCGGCGGTGGTGCCTATGACGGGCCGTTGGGGGTGGTGAGTGCGTTGGCGGCGTTCGATCTGCTGCGGGCGCAGGGGTTTACGCCGCGGCGGCCGCTGGCGATCGTGGTGTTCGCCGAGGAGGAGGGTGGGCGGTTCGGGGTGCCGTGTCTGGGGTCGCGGCTGCTGACCGGGACGATCGCGGCCGAGCGGGTGCTGGCGCTGCGGGATGGCGATGGGGACACCTTCGCCGATGTCGCGCGCTCGGCCGGATATGAGCCCACGCATTTCGGTCCGGACGAGGAAACGCTTTCTCGCATCGGCACTTTCGTCGAGCTGCATGTCGAACAGGGTCGTGGATTGGCGCCGCTGGACGCGCCGCTCGCGGTGGGCAGCGGGATCATTCCGCACGGGCGCTGGCGGTTCACGTTCGGTGGGCAGGGCAATCATGCCGGGACGACGCTCATGGCGGACCGGCGCGATCCGATGGTGCCCGCGGCCGAAATGATCGGCGCGGTACGACGTTGCGCGGCCGCCGTGCCGGAGGCCCGCGCCACGGTGGGGCGGCTGGTACCCACGCCCGGCGGCACCAATGTGATCGCGTCACAGGTCGACGTGTGGCTCGACGCGCGACTGCCGGAGCCCGGGAAGGTGCGGGACCTGGTCGCCGAGATCACCGAGCGGGCCGAGGCGGCGGCGAAGCTCGAGGGCTGCACGGTCGAGGTGCGGGAGGAATCCTACGAGGGCACGGCGAGTTTCGATGCCGCGCTGCGGGATCGACTCGCGGCATTGCTCGGCGATCCGCCCGTACTGCCCACCGGGGCCGGACACGATGCGGCCGTGCTGGCGCGATTCGTGCCGACCGCCATGCTGTATGTGCGCAATCCCAGCGGAATCAGTCATGCGCCCGAGGAATTCGCCGAGCCCAGGGATATCGACCACGGCACGGCGGAACTGGCGCGCGTGCTGCGGAGCCTGGCCGAATGAGCACCTACTGGTGTGCGCGGGCGTGGCTGCCGGGCGGGGTGGCGGAGGGGGTGCGGATCGATATCGCCGAAGGTGTCATCACGGCGGTTACGGCGGGCGAGAAGCCCTGTGGAACCGTGCTTTCCGGCATGGTCGTGCCCGGCTTCGCCAACGTCCACTCGCACGCCTTTCACCGGGCCCTGCGCGGGCGTACCCACGCGGAGCGGGGCAGCTTCTGGACGTGGCGGGATCGCATGTACGCGGTGGCGCGGCGGTTGGAGCCGGATTCCTACTACCGGCTGGCCCGGGCCGTCTACGCGGAGATGGTGCTGGCGGGGTACACCAGCGTCGCCGAGTTCCACTACCTGCATCATCCGGGGCACGGGCAACGGTACGCCGATCCGAATGAGTTCTCGCATGCCCTGGTCGCGGCGGCGGTGGATGCGGGCATCAGGCTCACTCTGCTCGATGTCTGCTATCTGGCAGGGGGTTTCGGGCAGCCGGTCTCCGGGGTGCAGGAGCGTTTCGACGACGGGGATGCCGAGGCGTGGGCGCGACGGGTCGAATCCTTCGTCCCGGCAGGTGAATTGGTCATCACGGGTGCGGCCATTCACTCGGTGCGAGCGGTGCCGGTCGAGCAGCTTCCGGTCGTCGTGCGCGCTGCCGCAGGGCGTCCGTTGCATGTGCATGTCTCGGAGCAGCCGCATGAGAACGAGGAGTGTCTGGCAGTTCATGGCTGCACGCCTACCGAATTGCTCTCGGCGGCAGGGGCTCTCACCTCTCGTACGGTGGCGGTGCATGCGACGCACCTGACCGCCGCGGACATCGCGGAGCTGTCCGGGAGCTGGGTCTGCCTGTGTCCTAGTACCGAAGCTGATCTTGGGGACGGCATCGGCCCGGCCCGAGCACTTGCCGATGCCGGGACTCGCCTTGCGCTGGGCAGTGACGGCCAGTCCGTCATCGATCCCTGGTTCGAGGCGAGGTCGTTGGAGTTTCACGAACGGCTCGCCAGCGGGCAGCGGGGACGGTTCGAGACCGGTGAACTGCTCACCGCGGCAACGGCTCACGCCGCCTCGGGGTGGTCCAACCTGGGTGAGATAGCGCCCGGCCGGGATGCGGATCTGGTGTGCGTGGACACCGGTTCCGTGCGCACGGCCGGAGTGGACGGCGCTGGAATCCTGTTCGCGGCCACGGCCTCCGATGTCACCGACGTGATGGTCGCGGGTCGCTGGATCGTCCGAGACCGCGCCCATCGCGCCGTCCCCGATGCGGCCGCCGCCCTCGACACCGAGATCGGAGCGCTATGGCAGTGAATCCAGCCGCCACCCTCATCACGGGGATAGGCGAACTCACCACCAACACCGCGGAATTCGGTGTGCTGCGGGACGCGGCTCTGGTGCTCGAAGGCGACCGGGTGCGCTGGCTCGGGCCATCCGCCTCCGCACCCGACGCCGATCACCGCGTGGACGTCGGCGGCCGAGCGGTGCTTCCCGGCTGGGTCGACAGCCACACCCACCTGGTGTTCGCCGGAGACCGGACCGCGGAATTCGGAGCCCGCATGAGCGGAAAGCCCTACTCCGCGGGTGGAATTCGCACGACGGTCGAGGCCACCCGGGCGGCGAGCGACGAAACCCTTGCCGTCAACCTCGTGCGTCTTCGGCACGAAGCCCTCCGCCAAGGCACCACATATCTGGAAACCAAGACCGGCTACGGCCTCACCGTCGCCGACGAGAAGCGCTGCGCCCGCATCGCTTCCGAGGTCGCGGACGAGGTCACCTTCCTGGGTGCCCACATCATCCCGCCGGACTTCACGGCCGACACCTACCTCGATCTGGTCTGCGGCCCCATGCTCGACGCCGTCGCCGACCACGTCCGCTGGATCGACGTCTTCTGTGAGACAGGCGCTTTCGACGCCGCCCAATCCGCCCGGGTGCTCGAAGCGGGTAAGTCCCGAGGCCTGGGCCTGCGAGTCCACGGCAATCAACTCGCCCCCGGCCCCGGCGTCCGACTGGCGGTCGAGCACGGTGCCGCCAGCGTCGACCACTGCACCCACCTCACCGACGACGACATCGAGGCACTCGCGGCGTCCACGACCGTCGCCACCCTGCTCCCCGCCTGTGACCTCTCCACCCGTCAGCCCCTCGCCCCCGCCCGCCGCCTCCTCGACGCCGGTGCCCGAATAGCGTTGGCCACCAACGCCAATCCCGGCAGCTCGTACACCACCTCCATGCCCTACTGCGTGAGCACCGCGGTCCTCCAAATGGGCCTGTCCATCGCCGAGGCCATACACGCCGCCACCGCCGGGGCGGCCCTCGCCCTCGCCCACGACCTCACCGCTCCGGGAGCCGTAGGAGTCCTCCGCCCCGACTCCACCGCCAATCTCCACATCCTGGACGCCCCGTCCGCCATTCATCTCGCCTACCGGCCCGGCGTTCCCTTGACCTGGTCCGTCTGGCATAGAGGCCGCCAGGTCCACGGACCGGTCGAATCCTGACTGGCCCGTCGGTCGACGGGCCCGGTCATCCGCGGACGGCCGGGGCCAGAGTTTGTTCGCACCACTGGCGGAAGGTGGTGGGAGTGGACGTAGCGGGCGTGCGGGGGACGGCATTGTCGAGCCCGTGGTTCTTGGCGTTCATCATGTCGATGTAGCCGTCTGCGATGGAGGCGGTGACGCCTCTGGCGATCAGGCTGGCATGGAGGTCGTCCAGGGACTGCTGCCGGTAGTGGACGGTGCGGCCGAGGACCTCGGACATGATGTGGGCCATCTCGTTCGGCGTGAGATCCTCCGGGCCGAGCAGGGGGACCTCGGCGGTGCCGGTCCAGGAACGGTCGAGCAGAAGGCGGGCGGCGGCCGCGGCGATGTCTCGGGTGGCGACGGTGGGAGCCGCGTAGTCGGGGGGTGTGGTGCCGGTGAAGACGCCGGTGTCGCGGATCGAGGCCGCCTGCCAGAGCAGGTTGTCCATGAATGTCGGGTTGGCCAGGGCGCGGTAGGTGACGCCGGTGCCGGCGATCAGGTCGTCCATGGCCAGCGAGGCCGTGATGTGTCCGGCGCGTGCGGCGAAGGGGGTGCCGCGACCGAGCGCGGAGACGGCGACGACGTGGCCGATGCCATGGTCGGTGAAGGCCTTCGCGGCGGCGCGGGTGAAGCCGGAGTAGGCGGCGTCCAGGTCGGGGGCCTGGAAGTCGGGCGGGACCAGCCAGAAGACCGCGTCCGCGCCGGTGAAGGCGCGGTCCACGACGTCGGGGTCGCCGTGGGATCCGGTGACGATGTCGACCTGGGCGCGGACCGTCTCCGGGAGGCGCGCGGGGTCACGGACGATGACGCGCAATTCCTCACTGCGAGTGGAGGTTTCGAGCAGCTGCGTGAGCAGCTGACTGCCGATGTTGCCGGTGGGGGAGGTAATGACGATCATGCTTCGAGTCTCGTGACGCGCGGGCGCGACGTCCAAGACCCTTTCCAGCGATTGATACCGTGAAGGTATGGATCTGGATCTGCGCAAGCTCCGCTACTTCGCCGCGGTGGCCGAGCATCGGCACTTTGGGCGGGCGGCGGAGAAGCTCTATATCGCCCAGCCCGTGCTGAGCCGTCAGATCAAGGCATTCGAGCAGGAGCTGGAGTGCGACCTGTTCGTCCGGACCACCCGCACCGTGGAGCTGACCGCCGCCGGGCGGCAGCTGTACGAGGAGTCGCGGGGGATTCTCGCCGCCATCGACGCGGCCCTGCGGCGTGTGCGCGATGCCGACAGCGGAGTGCGGCGGCTGGTGGTCGCCTTCTCGCCCGGACTGCGGGTGTCGGAGGCGATTCGCGAGTTCGGGGCGCGCCATCCCGAGGTCGAGACCGATGTGATTCCGGCGCAATGGCGGGAGCGGGATACGCCGCTGCGCGACGGGCGAGCCCAGATCGGTTATCTGCGTAAGCCTTTCGACGACACCGGAATGCGCTCCATCCCCGTCGGGTACGAGCCGCGGGTGCTCTGCATGCCGGTGACACACCCGCTGGCCTCGCGTCCGGAGCTCACCGTAGCCGATCTCGAGGGCGAGCAGATCCTGGATTTCGCGAACCGGCGCACCGCGACACTGGAAGAGAAGTTCGAGCTCATCGCCTCCGGCCACGGGTTGGCGCTCGTTCCGCTCAGCGTCGCGCGCGCCTACCTCCGACCCGACGTGGTCCACGTGCCCGTCGGGGATGCCCCCGGGGCCGAGACCTGCCTGGTCGTCGCCGCGGACAACCGTGACAAACTCGTGCGCGAATTCCTCGACATCGCCATGACGACTCTGCGGCAATGATTTCCGCGCCCCAGCCCTCGGTCAGGGCAGATGGGTGTGGAGGAAGTCGAGGGCGTCGGGGAGGGAGGCCAGGAACGCCCCGCTGTGATCCTTGCCCGGGTAGGCGGTGACGGTCACGTGCACCCACGGGTTGTGGGCCTGCAGCGTCGGACCGTAGGCGGGCGTGTCGGCCGGCGGGACGTCGATGTCGGCGGTGCCGTAGCCGATCATGACATCGGCCGGGACGAGGTTTTCCTGGTAGCCGACCAGCGACTTGATATCCGACTCGAAGGTGGGTGTGGGATTGTCCGGATCGGCGACCAATGCCGCGGGTCGGCGACCCTGAGCATCGGCGACCAGATCCGAAAGGCACTCGGTCGCAGCCTTTTCCACATACTGCCTGCCGAATTCGGACAGGTACGGGGTAACGGATCCGGGGTGGAGCTCCTCCAGCGCGGCGAGATAGTAGCCCGCGTACCCGACCTGATTGTCGGACCCGGTCGAACTCGCCCGGAACATCTCACGCAGACTCTTCGGCGGATTCGTCCGCAACCCGGTCGCGATCACACCGGTGAGTCCGGCCGCATACCTTGGGTTTTGGGCATACAGCGCGGCAGCACTCATCACCGCGTGCGCACCCTCGGACTGCCCGATCAACACCCAGTGCTGTGAGAGCTGGACGGGCAGCGCGCGCACGGCGGTCACCGCATCGAGGATCGACCGGCTCTCGACTTCCGTGTTGTAGTAACTGAAATTACCCCCGGTCCCCAGCCCCTGGTAGTCGGGTGCAAGAACGGCATACCCACTGTCCAGAATCTGGTTGAAGTAACTCCGATTCCGATCCGACTGCGGCCGATGCGACGGCGCACAGTCATTCCCAATCCCAATCGTCCCATGCGCCCAAACCACCAACGGCCACCCACCCGCCGGAGGCAACCCCGCCGGCAAATACAACCCCGCCGTAGCCCGAGCCGCATTACCCCGCTGATCGGTAGTCATATAGGTAAGCCCCAACGAAACCGCAGCCTTGTCGAAAGACCATGCCCCATTGAGCAATTCGACACTTTCGAGCCGACCGAGATCAGCGCTATCGGCCACCGCGGGCGTAGCCGTCACACCCAACACGGCGCACGCACCCACCACCCCCGCGGCCAACGCCGCTCGTCGAACCGCAACCGCGAACCCACGACCAACAACCATGGCGAGACCATACCGCCCACCCCACACCCGCGCCCGCCGCTTGATCACGATTGGCGGGCCAGGTAATTCCTGACGGACTGCTGGAGGTAGAGGTTGTCGACCGCGGCGATATCCGCCGGTACGGGCACGGTGATGCCGAGTTCTCGGGAACCGTCCAGGAGGGCGGAATGGACCACCCAGGTGACCCGGGGAGGTTCGGCCAGCAGGTCGGCGAGGCTCCGAATCTCCTCGATCGCACGCAGATTCACCAGGTTGTGTACGGCCTCGTGGCGAACACCTTCGCGACGATCGGACCTGACTAGTTCGACGAGCCTTACGGTCGCCGCACTGCCCGCGTGGACGACGTAGGTCCGCAGGGCCTCCTGCGCGGCCGTCGAGGACTTGGTGGGCAGGCGACGCCAGACCGATTCGGCGATCGCAGAATCGGCGGGTAGACCGCCCAGGTCATAGATCGCGGACTTGCGGACTGCGAGGTCGGGATCATCGGCCAGCCGTACCAAGTCCGCGGCGCGACCCCAGTAGGTCAGAGGGGTACAGGCGATCTCGCGAACCAGCGGATTCGGATGACCCACCAATCGGGCGGCCAGTCGTGTCCGCGTCTCGTGCCCGTAGCAGGTCCAATCGATGCGATTCAGCGTCTGTCTGAGCTCACCTTGTTCGACTTCGGGATCGTCGATCAGCGCCAACACGGTGGATTCGGGAACCGCGTCGAGTGCGCCACGCGCGTCGATCGGGTGCCGGATGGTGATATGTGGCTGTGTGCGAGGCTCGATCTCGTCGGGCCAGGGCACCAGGTCGTGCACCGGCAGCATCCATTCACGCAGCCGCACAATGGCTTTTGGATATCCGGACACGACCGTCGATTCGAAGTTCTCGCGCAGATCCTCGAAAGTGACCGTGGCGGCGGCCCTTCGCCCCTCGTCCGGATGTTCCCGAAGCGCCGCGACCTCGCGCAACACCCGTTGTGTCGGGTAGAACCGCAGGGTGTCGAGAGCACCGGCGGCTACCTCGTATACGTCGTCGTGCGCGGCCGCGAGCAGCCCTTCCTCGGCTGCGACCGGCTCGGCCCAGACCAAGACCAGTGCGGCCGTCTCGCGGACCTTGGGATCGCGATGCGTCAGCGCGCGAACGATTACCGGGACGAACTCGGGCGCGTCGAACCCGAAACCCATGACGTTCAAGGCCATTGTCTGCAAGGGGCTCGTATCGTCCTCGGCCACGGGCACGACGATGTCGGCCTCGGAGCGATGCATGAAACGCAGCGCATGTCGCTTGATAATGGGATCCCCACTGGCCCACCAGGTTCGGCACTGCTCGCCGGTGACCGTGCCGTCGAATCCGGCGACGACATCCGAGGCCCGTCGGCGCACCGGCTCCGGCAAGCCCGTGTCGAAAACCATGGCCGTCAGCCGCGGAATCTCCCGGTAATCCTCCCGCCGTGCCAGCTCGTCGAATTCCTCGGGGGTCATTCGAAGTCGTGTTCCTGGGCGACCAGGTCGAAGAAGGTCCAGACGCCGCCCTTTTGGTAGGCGTCCGGGGTTTCGGAGCCGCCGAGGAAGGGGTAGGGGGTGGCGATGTAGACCTCGTTTTCGGCGAGGGGGCCGAGGTGGCGTCGGATTTCGGTGACGTGCTGGGGTTGTAGGACGTAGGTGATGACGTCGGGGGCGAAGAGGACTTGGCTGACGAAGTCGGTGAGCTCGGTGAAGACGCCGTAGTCTTTGACGCCTGGGCTGTATGGGTCGAGGATGCCGTATTCGCCGGTGCGGGTGCTCATGAGGAAGGCGTGACCGAGGTCGGAGTAGCCGACGACCGTGTCGTAGCGGGGGTAGCGGTCGGTCCAGGCGGGCATTAGCCGGTCCAGGCGTTGCTCGGGGATCAGGCGGAAGGGGACGCTGGTCACCGAGTCATCCAACCAGACCGGTGGGGATCGGCTGGGTGGGACTGCGTCTCGACAGGGGTCGGCGGGTGGGTGAAGATCGTTCGGACCCGTCGGAGTGGAGGCGTCCGGTGACCGAAGAATGGCGTAAAGCCGCTGAGCGCGTGCGCAACTGGGGACGATGGGGTGCGGATGACCAGCTCGGGACGTTGAATCTGCTGACCCCGGATCGGATCGCCTACGCGGCCACGCGCGCCCGCCAGGGGCGCAGCATCTCGCTCGGTGTGCCGTTCGATGCGGACGGGCCGCAGGGCTCCGGCGGTTTCCGGCGCAATCCCATCCATCTGATGGCCGTCGATGGTGGTGACGCCGATCTGACGGCCAACCTGTCCGGGTGGGGCGGTGCGGCCGAGGCGCAGGTCACGGGCATGTACGCCAGCGGACCGATGCGCTTCAACGACGACTACATCATGATGCCGCTCCAGGCGGCGACGCAGTGGGACGCGCTCTCGCACGTCTACTACGACGGGCTGCTGTACAACGGCTATCCGGCCGCCGCGGTGACCAGCCGCGGGGCGAGCAAGCTCGGCATCGAGCGCGTCGCCGAACGCGGCGGCGTGGTGGGGCGGGGGGTGCTGGTGGATGTGGCACGGCACCGGAACGTGGCGCGACTCGATGCGGGAACCGTCATCGGGCCGCACGACCTGGACGCGGTGATCGAGGCCCAGGGCGCCGCCATCGAACCCGGCGACATTCTGGTGGTGCGCACCGGCTGGTGGACCCGCTTCCTCGAGACCCGCCGATCCGGCGAATGGTTCGGCGGCAGTCCGGGATTGAGCTGGCGGTGCGCGGAATGGCTGCACGCCCACGATATCTCGGCGGTGGCGGTGGACAATCCGGCCGTCGAGGTGATGCGGCCCGAGGACGGGGTGATGCTGCCGCTGCACATGCTCGCCCTGCGCGATATGGGGATGCCGCTCGGCGAGATCTGGGATCTGGAGGCGCTGGGGCACGACTGCGCCGAGGACGGCGTGTACGACTTCCTGCTGTGCGCGCCCGCCCTGCGGATACCCGGAGCGGTGGGCACGCCGATCAGTCCCGTTGCTATCAAATAGCTTTCAGAAAGCAGCCAGTACGCAGGCCGCGATGAAGACCACCTGCACCAGTGTGCGCGCGGGTAGCGGCATGGTCTGAATTCCGCTGCCTTCCTGGGCGGCCCGGACATTGGCGGGGAACAGGAAGACCAGCATGACGGCCAGGCAGATCGCGGCCAGCGGTGCCGCCCACGGGATGAGAAGGCCGATGGCCCCGGCCAATTCGAGCACCCCGGTCAGCGTGACCAGCGCGGCCGGGTTGGGCAGACGCGGCGGGACCATGGCGATCAGGCCGTCGCGCCGGGGCTGGAGGAAGTGCGCCGAGCTGGTGAGCGCGAACATGGCGGCCAGGCCGATGCGCACCGCGTGCGGCCAGGAATCGAGCCAATCGGTGGCGTGCAGCCAACCGGCGGCCCTTGCCAGTCCGGTGACGACAATGAGAACGATGAGCGGTGCCATCGCGGACTCCTCGGGAGAGAGCAATCTAGACAGTGACAAGATAGGCCGGAGCTGGGAACTTGTCAATGTCTAGATTCTGAGTGACCATCGAGGAGTGACGAAGAGCGCGTATCACCACGGGGACCTGCGAGCCACCCTGCTGCACGCCGCCGCCGAGCAGATCGCGGCCGAGGGCATCGACTCGGTCTCGCTGCGGGCGCTGGCGCAGCGGGCCGGGGTGTCGCACGCGGCGCCCGCGCATCACTTCGGGAACCGGCAGGGGTTGCTGACGGCACTGGCCATCGAAGGATTCGAGCTGCTCGATGCCGAACTGCGCTCGGCCACGGGGGATTTCCGCGAGGTCGCGGTCGCCTACATTCGGTTCGCGCGCCACCACCCCGGGCATTTCGACGTGATGTTCCGGCACGATCTGCTGCGGTCGGACGATGAGCGGCTGATCGCCGCCAGGACCCGCGCCGGTGGGGAATTGCGTTCCGGGGTAGTGGGACTCGGCATTTCCCCGGCGGGCGGACCCGCCGCCGAACTGGCGGCGTGGTCGCTCGTACACGGCTTCGCGACGCTGTGGCGCGAAGGGGCGCTGGTGGATTCCGCACTCGGCGACGGTGATCCGGAGACGCTGGCCCGCGCCATGGTCGCCGCCATCGAATTCACCGGGGCAGTGGAGAAATAGACGTCAGCTCGGGAATGGCCGCGCGCAGGTGCTCGGCCAAGGCCCGCGGATTCTCCAGCGGCGAAAGGTGTCCTGTGTCGGGGATGACGCGCATGCTCGCCGTCGGGATGTAGGGCAGCAGATGCTCGGCGAGCAGTTCCGGCGGCTCCACCCGGTCGTGCTCACCCGCCAGCACCAGCACCGGGACCTCGATGCGCGCGACGACGCCCGAGATGTCCCGCGCGATCGAATCCAGCGCCCAGGCTTCGTGGGTGGCCGTCGATCCGGCGAGGCTGTCCCGAATCACCTGCTCGCGCAGGTCGTTCGAGAGCGGTCGGGCGGTCAGGACCTGGTCGATCGCCCCGGCCACGGTGTCGGCGGAATCGTAGGCGTGCACGAGCTGCCGCTGCGCCTCCGCGGTGACGGCCGGGCGCGCGGGCGCCGGGCCGATGAGCACCACGCCGGCCAGTCCGGGCAGGCGGCGCGCGGCGAGCAACTGCGCCACCTTGCCGCCCATCGAATGCCCGACCAGCACGAACCGCTCGGGCGCGAGCTCGGTGAGCAGGGCTTGGGCGTCGGCGGCCAACTGGGCGATGTCGTAGGGTCCGGGCAGATGGCGCGACTCGCCCCAGCCGCGATGGTCATAAGTGACCATTCGCCCCGAATATCGGAGCTGATCGATCAACGGCGTGAACGTCCGGTGCGACCCGCCCCAATAGTGCAGGAACACCAGCATCGGCGCGTCGGTGTCTCCCTCGTGCAGGTGAATCGGCAGTGAACCGCCCGCCACGGCAATTTTTCTCATGCCAAAACGGTATGGCGACCAAACCGGTCGCGGCCAGGTAGATTCATGACCGCTCATGGTCAAAAATGGACAACCGATTCGAACCCTGCGGTACGCGCCCGAGACCGGCTCCGCCACCGGTCTCGAAGTGCTGAGCTTCGAGCACCTGCGACCCATGCCGGTCGCCGGGCGCGAGGTGATTCGCGGCGACTTCCACGTGCTCGCCCGCTGCCGCACCGGAACCGGCCGCGTGACCGTCGATTTCGTCACCCATCCGCTCACCGCGGGCTCCATCGCCTGGATTCGCCCCGGCTGGACCCACCGCTGGGACGACATCACCGGCATGGACGGCTACGTGATTCTGGCGCGCTCCGAACTCATTCCGGCCGCGGCTCTCGGCCACCTGCCCTCACCGTCCACGCCCCCGGTCCTGCCCGGCACTCCGCTCACCGACGCCGCCTTCGACCACCTGACGGCCGAATACGCCGCCGCCCCACCCGATCCGGCCATCCTGCGGCACCTGCTCAGCGCCCTCACCCTGCGCCTCACCACCGGCCTGCCCGCCCTCCCGGACCCCACCGACCTGTTCGATCGCTTTGCTCGCCTGGTCGAGCGCTATCACGCCGAGACCCGCGAAGTCTCCTGGTACGCAGCGCAACTCGGCTACTCCCCGCGCACGCTCGCGCGGGCCGTGCAAGCCGCCACGGGCACCACGGCCAAGCAGTACCTCAACGCGCGAGTGACCCTCGAGGCCAAACGACTCCTCGCCCACGAGCCGCTCACCACCGCGGAATGCGCCCGCCGCCTGGGTTTCGACGATCCGGCGAACTTCACGAAGTTCTTCCGCACCCAGACGGCCACCACCCCCACCCGCTTCCGCCTGGACCTGTTCCCCGTCAGAAGCGATCCAGCGGCCGAATCCGCGGTGACACAGCGGAATTCACCTGCAACGCGATGATCAGCCCGATGCTCAGGTAGGTGCTGAGCGGGCACAGCGCGACACTCACCGCGTAGAGGATCTGCACCACGACGATCCGCTGGCGAATCGCCTGAACATCTTGCGGCGTGGTGGTTTCCGCCAACAGCCCCGCACGCCGGGCGTACCGCAGACTCGCGAGCTGGATCAGCCCCAGGTACAGCAGGTCGACCCAGTAGACCAGCAGGGCCAGCCGCGACTGCGGAAAGGCCGCCAGCAACGCCGTGGCGAAGGGCACCATGGCCACGCCGAACAGGAACATCAGGTGAATCCACGCCAGCGTCCGGTCGGCCCGGGCCAGCAGATTCAGCTGGGTCTGTTGCCCGATCCAGAACATCCCGAGGGTCAGGAAACCCAGAAAACAGATGAGGAATTGCGGTCCGACATGCGTGAGGGCATGCCAGACGGGTGCCTCGGCGGAGACCGAGCCATCGGACCACAGCAGCCGCTCGTGCCAGGCCTCGGCCGCCGGGACGTGCAGTTCCAGCACGAGCAACGTCATGGCGACGGCGAAAATGCCGTCGCTCAGCGCGCCCAGGCGTCCGAGATCCTGCGCCGCGATGCGGTGATAACGCGTCATGAGGCGCAACCCTAATGGCGTTGCGCCCCATGCCGTCCGGTCAGGCCGGTGGCGGCTGCCAGCAGGCCAGCGGCGGGCCGGGCGGGTAGAGCAGCGACCATCCGATCAGCGCGCCCAGGCCCGCGCCGATCGCGGCGCCCGGTAGCGCGCTCAAGGTGCCGCCGATCAGGCCGCCCGTGAGCGCACCGAGAATGGCATTGCACTGGTGCATGGTGATATCCGGATCCTCAACCTGCTGAGGTGCCGCCGGTGCCGTGGCACTCGGCGCGGGATCGACATCGATCCCGGCAGGCTGACCCTGGTCCGCCGCGGCCACACCGGCCGACAGCGCCGTGATTCCTACCGCTAGCACAGCGGTTGCTGCCAATCGTTTGACTAACATCGCTCCTTCTTCCGTACTGGTAGAAGTGCTGTCGCGAATAGATCTGGGCAACCATGTAGCCAATCCATCCGTACCACCGGGTGCCGGGCTTATGCGCGTTTCGTTGATTTTGTAACCACCGGGCTATTCAGTCGTGATCATGGAGTCGCCCTTTCACTCGTTCGCCCATACCGTGGGCTCATGAGGATCGACATCACCGATGATCCGGTCGCGTTCCGGGGGCGGGTCGCGGGATTCCTGAACCGAGACCCGTTGCGCCACACCATCATGTGCACCGTCGTGGAGAACCTGATCGGCGGCCTTGCGCCCACCGAGCCGCCCTCGTACTTCGCTTCGGTTCACGCGGGCGAGGTGGTCGGCGTGGCCATGTGCAGCGGCGGGCGTGGCGTCTGGCTGGGTGAGCTGCCCGACGGCGCGGTACCGGAACTGGCCGAGCGATTCGCCGAGGTGCTGCCCGATATCCCCGATGTCGTCGGCTCCGCGTCGACGGCGGCCGCCTTCGCGTCGGCCTGGCGGGGGCTCCGGGGCACGACGGCCCGCGCCGGGCAGGCGGAACGCCTCTACCGACTCGGGAGTCTGCGCACTCCGCTCGTGCCGGGTGCCCCGCGCCCGGCCACCGAGGCCGATATCGAACTCTGCCGACGGTGGACCGCGGCCATGAGTCGCGAAATACACGAAGCCACCGTGGAATTGAGCGAATCGGCGCTGCGGGCGCGAATCACCAAGGGCCGGTGGTGGTTATGGGAAATCGATGGACGGCCGGTGAGCCTGACCGCCCACCAGGTCCCCGCCTACGGATGGACCCGAATCGGTCCGGTCTACACCCCGCCCGAGTATCGAAGCCACGGGTATGCCTCCGCCCTGGTCGCCCACGTATCGCGGCTCCTGCTCGACACCGGAACCGGTGTGTGCCTGTACGCGGACATCGCCAACCCGACTTCCAACAAGGTGTACCGGGCCCTCGGTTTCGAGGCCGTCTTCGACCAGGTGCACTACACCTTCGGCTGAGGGTCCTCGCGGCAAAACCGCAGCATGTGCGCGGACGATTCGCGCTGCCTACAGTGGGTGCGGTTTCGGAGAGTGACCGCGAGGAGGAACGTTCGTGACCGGTGACCTGGTCGAAGCGGCAGTGACAATCGATGGGCTGACCCGGGCATTCTCGGTACGGCCGCCGAATCGGGCGGGCGCGCCGATCGTGCTGGTGCTGCACGGGAATCAGAGTGGGATGACCGACGCGCCCGCGGAACCGCTCATGTACGGGTGGACCAGTTTCGCGCGGCATGCCGACGAGTGGGGAATCGGGATCGCGTATCCGCACGGTGTCGGTGGATGTTGGGCGGACGGGCGGGGTGTGACGAGCGCCGATCAGGATGGCATCGACGATGTTTCGTTCCTGAGCGCGGTGATCGATTGGTGCGCAGAACGATTCGAGGCACCGGCCGATCGCGCCGTGGTGGCGGGGATCTCCAATGGCGCGTTCATGGCGCACCGGATGGCGGTCGCGGCCGGGGACCGGGTGGCGGTGATCGCGGCCGTGGCGGGCGGACTTCCGGAGGCGCTGGCCGGGATTCGGCCGGGGTACGCGGTGTCGGCCCTGCTCATGAACGGCGACGCGGATCCGGTGGTGCCGATCGCGGGCGGGTTCTCGCGGCGTCGCGGGCCGAATGGCGAACCGCGCGGTGGCACCAGGGGTTTGGTCGACACGGCGCGGTACTGGCGAGACATCGACGGGTGCACCGGGCCGGGCGAGACGATCGAAACCACCGGATCGTCCCGCACCACCGTGAGCCACGGGGTGGGCGGCACCGTGGTCTCGGAGTGGACGGTCTTCGGCGGTGGCCACACCTGGCCCGGGACACCGGTGCCGGAGCAGTGGGCCGGATCCCCGGGATCGGCCGTGTCCCTGGAATTCGATGCGGCCGAGGAGATCTGGCGATTCGCGCAGCCACTGCTCATCCCGGCGGACGCACGCAAGCTCTGAAGAGACGGATCAGGTCGGAAATGCACTACCAGCCAAGGAGAATGGAATGGCGATAATCGGCAAGCTGCTGCGGAACCGGCGGGCCGCCGCCGAGGACCTGGCCTGGTACCGGCCGAATCTGGGCGAGGGCGGGGTGTTCGAGGTGACCAGCGCCGACTTCGACCATGAATCGCGGCTGGACCTCCGCCACGCCAACAAGCGGGCCGGGGGTCAGGACGTGTCACCCGCGCTGGCCTGGTCCGGAGTGCCCGCGCAGACCGCGCAGCAGCTGCTGATCGTGGAGGATCAGGACGCGCCCTTCGGTGGGCCGTTCGTGCACGCGCTGGCCCTGCTGGACCCGGAGGTGAAGGAATTGCCCAGCGGCGCACTGGCTTCGGACGCCACCCGGGAGGGCGTCACGATGCTGCGCTCGAGCTGGGGACGCGGCTACATGGGACCGGCTCCGGTGCGCGGACACGGGCCGCACCGCTATGTGTTCCAGGTGTTCGCGCTGACCGAACCGGTCGTGCTGACCGGGGGCCGGGCCCTCGCCTCGGCCAAGCCGCGGGAGGTGCTCGCCGCCGCCCGGGCGCACGGGCGCGGTCGCATCGACGGCTTCTACGAACGCGACTGACCCCGACCCGGCGTGAGACCCGGACATGACGAAGAGCCGCGGGCGGAATCTGCCTGCGGCTCTGAGTTTCTCGGAGATCATGATCAGTTGGCGGAATTGACCGGCAGCGACAGCACCACCTCCTGCTCGTTCTCGGGCAGGTAGTGCACACCCACCACGCGGCCGACCTGGACCAGCGAGACCATGGCCGGGGCCAGGAACTTCTCGGTGCGGGTCTCGAAGGTGCTGCCGTCCGGGCGGGTCACCACCAGGACCAGGTCCAGGCGCGAGTGGCCGTCGCGGATCTCACCCGGCACGCTCAGCGAGCGCACCACCGCCTGGGCCGCGATGCCGCGCCGGGCGATATCGATCTTGGCCGGCGTGGTGAAGCCCTTGCGAATCATGGCCGCGTTCATGGCATCCTGCGCGGCGGCGGTATCGCCGGACAGGTCCACCTCGACCTTGTCGAGCCGGTCGGGCAGGTAGCGGACCGGCAGCACCACGCCGGGGCGCAGCAGCGCCAGCTGGGTCAGCGGCACGATCATCTTGGCGTGCGAGGGAAAGACCTTCCCGTCGGAGCCCTCGACCCGGAAGTCGATGCGCACCTGCGGCTGTTCGTTGAGGTAGACGCCGGTCTGCCGGACACCCTCGACGGTGCCCAGGCCCATCAGACCATGACGGAACTCGGAGCTGTTGTTGCCGGTGAGAGCCGACAGGATGCCGTCGCCGGTGAAGGCGAAGGCGATGGGGATGACGGTCAGGGCGATGATCGGCAGCGCCATCTGCGGGCCGACCCAGCCGAAGACATCGTGGGAGGTGAGGCCGTGCCACAGGTAGTAGCCGATGGCGAGCACGCCGAAAGCGAGAGCGGCGTAACGGATCTGGTTCTTCATGTACTTTCCCGATCTTGGAGACGTGGGTGATGGACCCGCTCATGCCCGATGGCACGAGCGGGGTGGAACAGGGGTTGGTCAGCCGCCGACGACGGTCGAGCAGGCGAAGACGATCTCGAACTTCTCGGTCTTGGGTCCGGCCATCGGGTTGGACATGTCCACCCCGCCGACGCCCTCGCCGGTGACGGTGTAGGTATTGCCGCTCTTGGTCACCGTGGCCGAACCGCCCGGCATGCCATTGCCGAAGCCCAGCGCGTACGGCTGGCCGTTCGCGCCGCCCTTGGTGCCCGCGATGCCGACGGCCTGCACGGTGTCGGTGCCGGTGATGGTGGCGCTCGCGGTCAGCGTGCCGTAGGTGGCGTTGCTCTGGTCGGTGAGGGCCAGGGCCAGGTTGCCGCCCTGCTTGGCGCAGGTGGTGTCGAACTTGGCGGAGATGGGCTTGCCGTCGACCGATGCCGACGAGGAGCCACCGGAGGCATTGCCGGGGGCGGAGGTCTGCGGGCCAGCCGGGGCGGCGGTGGTGGCCTTGGTCGTCGTGGAGCTGGAGCTGCTGGAGTTGCTGCTGCATCCGGTGACCAGCAGGGCGGTGGCCGCGGTGGCGGCCAGGATGGCGGTGGTCAGGCGGATCGGCTTGGTGTTCATGGTCTTTCCTCGTTCTCGTGAAGCTGGTTCCGGGGTGGAACCGATGACGCAACGGTAGGAATCGAGACCCCGCCTACCGATCCCAACTTCCGCCGCTTGCGGGGTGCGGAAACTGGGATAACCTGGGCGAATGCGACGACCGCGGGCCATGGTGCTGGATGAGGTGTGGCGCCGCCTCGACGGTGTCGAACCCTTGAGCGGACCACACGGCGGACCCCTGCGGCGCACCGTCAAACTCATCCTCGACCCGCTGGTCATTCGACCGGTTCAGCATCCGCAGTGCGCGGGGTCGATGCTGTCCGCCGACGGCGCGGTCCTGCTCGCCACCCGCATTCACGCCGCCGCGGATGTCCTGCGCGCCACAGCCGCCTGGTTCACCCTGCTCAAGCAGACCCGGCGCGGGCTGCGCATCACCGAGGGCAATGCCCAGGACCTGTACTTCCAGCGCTGCTTCGAACTGGCCACCGCGCACGGCATGCCGGACGCCGCCCGCGATCGGGTGGCCGCCGAGGCCGCGCTGCGCGAGATCCACGGGCTCAGCGCGGGCCGCACCACCCAGGCCCTGCGGGACTATCTGGCCGATCCCGCCCGCGCGGGCGAGCTCACCGATCTCATCCACACCGCCTGGCGTCGCCGTCCCCTGACCGAGGTCCCCGACCACTCCACCGCCCTGGCCGATCTCCTGAATGCCTGCGCCGCAACCAGATTCGACGATTCCGCCGATTCCGCCGACCTCGAAGCCGCAATCGACGCCCTGGTGGGCACGCATACCGGAATCCGCCTGTGGCGCAGCAAGGTTGGGGCCGACCAGGAGTCGAGCGGAGGTAGTGCGCAGGAATTGGGCCTGACGCTGCATCCGCTCCCGCAGCCGCCCCGGGTCGGGGATTCGGCCTCCACCGCCACCCTCGGTCTGCCCTTCGATCGCACTATCCACGAGCGCATATTCACTGTCCTGCAAGCCTCCGGCGAACGCGCCGACCTGCCCTCGATTCCCGAACTCGTCGACGCCGAGATCGCCCGCGCCTGCGCCCCCTGGGCCCTGCTGGACGAGTCTCTGCGACTGGCCGCTGCCGCCGGAGCCGCCCTGGCGGTAACTCTGCGGCCGCTCGGCGACTCCGCCGCGACCGGATTGGCGGTGGTTGCCAATCCGTCCGCGGCTCAGGTACAGCCACGCACGCTGGCGAGCACCGCCACCGGTCTACTCGGAGCGGCGGTCGGGCTGACGGGCACGTCCGCCGGTCTGCTCGGCACGACGGCCGTGCTGTTGGGCCCCACGAATGGCGCCGCGGGAACGGCCGCGGTGGCCGGATCGACCAGCGCTGCCGCCGGTTTGGCGGAGGCTGTGGTGGGTTCGGCCGGGTCGCGAGGCGACGGGGAGCCGACGGGTGGTGGAGTTGCGGCGCGATTGATCAATGGACGGTGGCAGCGCGAAGCGTATGTGTTGCAGGCGCGGCGAATGGGCGTTCGGGTGGACGCAACCGAGGGGCCGTTGGGGGCGATCGCGGCGGACCTGCGGGTGCCGTGGCGGCCGTATCTGCGGAGGTTGTGGGCTCGGCTGCACGGGCGCGACGTGCGGGAGTTCCCGGTGTACGCGGCGGATGAGCTGTGGGATCTGCTGGACGGGGTGGCGCGGTCGGTGATCCTGGACCATCGGATGCGGGTGAAGCGGGCATTGGCCGCGAGTGCGGTGATGGAACTCGATGAGCGGGAATCGAGGGCGGGATGACCACGGTGGTGATTCGACGCTATCCCGACGGGCTGTACGGCATCGTTCCGGACGACAATCCCGGAGCGCTGGAGGCGGCGGCCGGTCCGGACGTCATGGTGCTCGAGGTGTTCGGCGGTCACCTGGTCTGGAATGCACTTGCCGCACAGGAACTTCCGGCCGCGCTCATCGACGATATCGATCTGGCGCAGGAGTGGGTCTGGGCGCTCTTCGGTGAGCCGGTCGCCCTGGCCCTGGACGACATCGGCGCGGGCGGATCCGCGGGTGACGCCGTGGCGGCGACAGCCGCCCCCGCGAGCCCCGACCTCGCCGTGAGCGCACGGCGGCTCGCCTACGCGCACTGGGCTTCTCGCTGGTGGCCCGCCTCCACGCTGGACGGCATCGCGGCCCTCGACCAGGTGCTGCTCGACCGCGATATCGCGGTGCTGACCGAGGAGTGCGAGTCCCTGGTGGACGGCGCGGACGCCCTTGCCCCGCTGTCCCCGACCTACATCGAAAGTCCGCCGCTGGCATCGGATTACGCGCTGGCCGCCGGTGACGAATCGCGGACGGGCACCATGGTCCTGGCCCGCGGCACCGGCGGCTGGGATTGGCGGCGCTGCCCGCCCGGGCTCGTCGACGCCTCCGAATCGGCGGTGTCCTGGCAGCTGATCCGCGCCGCGGGCGAGACCACCGTCGCCATCAGCGTGGCCGCCCACCCCGACCTGCCGCCCGACCTCCCGTCCCACCTGCGCCCCCACGCCCGCATCGATACCGGCCGTGGCGAACTGGACGCCGCGCTGCGTCCCGCCGATGACACCTGGCTCGGCGAATCGGCCGTGACCGCACCGACTTCCGCCGTTCGCGTCGCCATTCACGTGCCGGGTTTCGGCCCGCTACCCGAATCGGCCGACCTGCTCGCCGACGGAGCCGACTCGGCGGCCGCCGCCGCGGCACTGCGCGACCGAATTCGCGAGTTCGCCGCATCCCGGCTGCGGCTGGCGGCGACACCGGCCGCCGACGATCGCGACCCCTTCGCGCCGCTGCTCGCCGAAATAGCCGCCGCCGCTGGCGATTCGGACTTCTAGCATGGCCGACTCCGCGCCCGTGGACGACGCTCCCGAGCCGTCCGGAACACCCGACCTCGACCGGGAGGGTGCCGCCGGGGCGGAAAGCCCGCTGTTGCGGGCGGGGGCCGAGGCGGTGGGCCGCGGGGAGCTGTGGGAGGCGCTGCGGATATTCGAGCGGGCCGTGGACGTCGAGGAAGGGGACCTGCGGCTGTGCGCGCTGGTCGATGTCGCGGTGGTGACGGATCGGCTGGGAGATCATGCCGGGGCGGTGGCGCGTTTTCGGGAAGCATTGGGGGAGATGCGGGTTGATGCGCCCCGGATGTATCCGGGGGCGTTGATCGGGCTGTCGCAGGCCTTGCAGAACCTGGGGGATCTGGACGGGGCGCAGGCGGCGCTGGAGCGGGCTCGGGCGGCGCTGGCGGGCGAGGACGCGCCGGGGGATTTGCGGTTCGCGTGCCTGGTGTCGTCCACGGCGGTGGCCTTGCATCGACAGCAGTGGTGGCGGGCACTGGATTTGGCGGGGGAGTCATTGGACGCGGCACGGCGGTTCGGGCCGGAACAGGCCGGGCATCCGCTGATGAATCTGGCCGCCGCGCATTTCGAGACCGGGCGGTGGGAGCTGGCACAGGATTTCGCGGGGCAGGCGCTCGCGGCCTTCGAGGCGGTGGAAGATCGGGCCGGGGTGGCCGAGACTCGACAGAATCTGGCGCTGATGTACACGCGCTCAGGGTGTTTCGACGATGCGGAGCCGCTGTTGGCCGCCGCGCAGGAGCACTTCGACGCGGCGGGGGTGGCGCATCGGGCCGGGATCGGATTGAAGGTCATGGGCTTCATCGCCGAGCATCGCGGTGAGCTCGACGTCGCGAATGCCCGGTATCGCGCGGCCCTGCACCGGTTCGAGGAGTCGCGAGCGGTCATCGACGCCGCCGACGTACGACTTCGACTGGCCGCCACCGCCTTTGCCGCGGGACACTACGACGAGGGCGAGGCCGAGCTGGCGGCGGCCCGGGCCACCTACGCGGTCCGTGGCCTCGGCCTGCACTGCGCCCAGCTCGACTACTGGCATGCGGGCCTGCTGGAACCGCTCGTCACCCAGGTTCCCGGATTGCTCGCGCGCGCCGTCGATCTCGCGGTGCCCGCCGCCCTCGCCCTGGACGCCGTGCGCTTCGAACTCCCCGACGGAGCACAGCGCGACACCTGGAACCGCCGCATCGTGAACCCCGCCCTGCGCCTGGCCTTCCGCTACGCCTACCTCGCCGGTGACGCCCGCCTGGTCGCCGACCTCATAGAAAACCAGTGCGCGGGAACAATATTGGACATCGATCGCCTCACCACCGAACCGCCCGCGCCCCTCGACCTCCTCGAACCCTTCGACCCACCCTCCGACTCCGCCTCCCCACTCCGCGACGCCCTGGAACTCGGCACCGCCCTCGCGGCGGTGGCGGCCAGCGCGGGCCTGCCCGTCACCCCGCCCCCGCGCGTCACCGTCCCGCCCGACGGCCATATCGCGCTCGCCGCCTGGCTCGACGCGGCCGAACAACGCTACGGCCGCCGCCTGCGCACGGACCGGGTGATCTCGGCATGACGACCGGAAACGGCGGGGATGGCGGAGCGCGCCCACGGTGGCGGCGATGACGGGGGATCGGCCGACGGTTTACGTCCGGATGGCGGATGCCGGGGATTTGTATTCGACCTGGCG
The DNA here is from genome assembly GCF_035818515.1 of Nocardia sp. CDC153. Lineage (NCBI taxonomy): Bacteria > Bacillati > Actinomycetota > Actinomycetes > Mycobacteriales > Nocardiaceae > Nocardia > Nocardia sp. CDC153. The sequence goes on from NZ_JAYKYU010000001.1 coordinate 1,428,575, forward strand.
GTGGGCCGGGGAGAGTGCGCCCGGTGGGGTTGGGGTGGTGCCGGAGGAGCAAGTCGAAGCGGCGATGCGGCGGTTCGCGGCGGCCTTGCCCGCGCCGGGAAAGCCCGGCGGACTCGAATCCGCCCTCACGGCCGGTGAATTGGCGTCATACGAGTCGGAAAACGCGCTGGCGCAGTATCTCTCGGCGACATTTCTGCCGTACAACCTGGCGGTGGTACTGCACGAACTCTACGTCCAGGGAGTGCGGCCGCATATCCGCATTCAACCCTCGCCGCGGACAGCGCAATTGCCGTGGGAGTTGATCGCGCCCGATGCGGACGTGCGGCTGGTCGAGATCGCCGATGTCAGCGTGCTCGCCGCACCGGGTGTCGTGCACGCGCCCGCGCGGGTGGCTCGATCGTGGGCGGAGACCCATGAACGGCCCGTGGTCGCGATACTCGATCCGCGGGTTCCCGGTTTCCGGGCCGATTCGGCCTTGGGATCGGTGCTGGGGCGGATGGATTCGGCCGCACCGCTGGCGGAGCGGGTGGCCGCGCATGCCGGGGCCGGTCGGCTCGTCCCCGCCGTCGGCGACGCGGTGGAGGCCTTCCGTCGCACCGATCTCGACCGCGCCTGGCTGAGCCGAGCGCTGCACGCGGGTGCGGCCCGACTGCTGTACGTCGGGCACGTGACCGCGGCCGCGCCCGAGTCCGGTCGCAGTGAATCGGCCACGCTGCACCTGTCGTGCACGGCCGCCAGTCCGGGGTGTGCTCCGGCGTACCGCGATCACCGGCCGCTGTCGGCGCGGGATCTGTTGCTCGGCACCCACGCCGTGCCCAGCGGCCACGCACACCTCGGCGACGCCGGTAATGGGCAGGGAGGCAATGGGATTCCCCGCACCGGCCCCGAGATCTGGCCCATTCCGAGCCGCGTCGCCCTCATCGCCTGCGAGAGCGGTGGCGATCTGCGCTTCGCCGAACCCCTCGGCCTGGTCGCCGCCATGCTCACCGGCGGTGCCGAACTGGTCACCGCCGGGCGCTGGCCGCTGCCCACCGATCTGGCCTTCCTTCGGCTCGCGGGTACGCCGGTCACCGCGCGTCCATTCCAGGAGGCCGTCTGCGCCATCGACGCCGCCCACGAATCCGAGGATCCGGTGGTGGCGCTCAATGCTTGGCAGCGCACCCACCTGGCCGCCTGGCGCGAGACCGGTGCGATCGAGCACTCCCCGTTGATCTGGGCCGCTTTCGCGACCGTCGACACCCGCCCCTGAAACCACCGCCCCCAGAAGTCAGGGGTCACGAAAAGATAACGGCCCCAACGCCCCTCCGATGAGCTGAACGGATGTTCAGGAAACGGAGGGCGAGTGGCACGATTCGTGACGGGCATAGTCGTAGCGACCATGGCGATCGCCTGGGCATTGATCGCGGGCCCGATGGGTACCGCCGCACCGGATGGGTTGCGGCACTGCGAAGTCAGCGACGGCCGTCAGCCCGAGACGGCGACACCCGAAGAGGTGGGCCTGGATTCGGCCGGGGTGCGGCAGGCCGTGGCCTTCGCCTCGAATCCCACCCGGTTCACCGTCCAGGTCTTTCGCAACAACTGCCTGATCGCGGGCGGACCCAACAATCAGCGCGCGGGCGGCATCGCCTGGAATCTGTGGAGCGGCACCAAGAGTGTGGTGTCGCTGGTCGCGGGGATCGCGGTCGACGAACACAAACTGCGCGTGGACGATCCGATCGGCAACTATCTGCCCGCCGGGCTCGGCGACGACGAGCACCGCGCGATCACCGTGCGCAGTCTGCTGACCGAGACCTCCGGCATGGAGATCGCCATCGCCTCCGAGGGTGTCACCGGGCTGTTCCGGCTCGACCCGAATGTGGTGGCCCAGGCGCTGGCCATGCCGATCGTGCACCCGCAAGGCGAAACCTGGCAGTACAGTCAGCGCGCCGTCGATCTGCTGGTGTACGTGATCCAGCAGGCCGTAGGCGAGGATTTTCAGGCGTACGCGCAGCGAAATCTCTTCGACCCATTGGGTATTCGCACCTCCGACTACCTCTGGGCGCGCGATCGCAGCGGCAACACCTACGGTCACGCCCACCTGGTGCTGCCGCCCGACGACTACGCCAAGCTGGGGCTGCTACTGGTGAATCGCGGCAATTGGCATGGCCGCCAACTGATCTCGACCGACTACCTGGCGCAGGCCACCACACCCGGCGGCGTCAACCCCTGCTACGGCTTCCTGATCACCGTCAATGGCCCCGACTGCGAGGACCTCTTCCCGGGACTGCCCAAGGACGCGATCGAGATGTCGGGCATGCTGCGCCAGGACAACTACATCGTGCCCAGCCTCGGGCTGCTGGTGAGCTGGACCGGCGTCACGGTTCCCGGTGGCGCGGTGAGCTTCCCGCACGATTTCCTCCGCGGCCTCACCGGCGCGTTCCGCAACCCGACTCTCCCGGATCCGGGGCCGTACGAAGACCGCCCCGACACGAGCCTCACCGATCCGATGTTCCTCAACCCCGACGCCACCATGGCCGCCCTCGGCCTCGGCCCGATGTCCTACCCCGGCTGCGGCGTCCTGGAATGCCTGGGCAAACCCCTCTACCCGCCCTTCGGCGACTGGCCCCCCGGCTGCTTCATCCTCGGCTGCGCCGGCCCCGACCCAGCCACCCCCGGCATTCGCTGAGTGGCACACCTTGGAGGGGAAATGGGACGAATCCCCTCCAGCATGTGCCACTCGGCGGATCGTTATTGGGGCTGACCGCAATTCGAGCAGAAGGCGGCACCTACGTGGAGTTGGTGGCCGCAGCCTCGGCAGTTGGATTGCAGGGCCAGGGCGCCGCCGCAGGTGGAGCAGAAGCGGCCGCCGGTGGTGTTCGCGCCGCAGGTGGGGCAGGAGACGCGGGCGGGGGTGGCCACGTCGTGCTGGGAGGCCCAGTCCTGCTGGTAGGCCGCCTCGCGGATCTGGTACCCGCGCGCGTCGGCCTGCGCCTGCGCGATCTGGTGCTGCACCTGCGGGGAGCAGTTCGTGCACTGGCCGACCTGCTCGTTCCAGCAGACGCTGTGGCACACCCAGCGGCCGCAGCCGCCGCACAGCCGGAAGTCGTTGCGCACCTGCTCGACCGCGCGGGCGAAGGCCTTGTCCTTGGTGCTCGAGGATGAGCCGCCCCAGTGATTGGAGTAGCTCTCCGCGGCATTGGAGATCTTGTCGATGGCCCGCACCTGATCGCCGAACAGGTCGCGCAGCACCCGCAGCGCACCCCGCCCGCGGGAGAAGTAGTTCTGCTCGAACGGCGACTTGAAGGTGGTGCTGCAGCGATCGCAGCGGAACTCCCACTGGAATCCGTCGTCATTGGATTCGTCGTGGTAGTAGCTGGTGAATACGACCGGACCCGTCATGGTCGAGTTATTCCTTTACGGCTGAGCGGAACTGGTTGAACCGACGCGCCCGGAGCCCCCCGGACCGTGTTTCGTCAGGTTCTTATCGTAAGACTCGCTCCGCCCGCAACACATCCCACGAATCGTCCGGACCGGACCGGGGCTCAGTCGGTGAAGCCGACCTCCAGCTCGGTGGCCCCGCGCCGGACGTACATGTCCCAATAGTGGTCGCCCAGTTCGTCATTGCTCATGCGGGGGATGCTGACGCCGGGCGGGACCACCTCGGGATGCGCGTCCACGACCCGCTCGGCCTCGCTGCCGCCGATCAGCACACCGATGTTCAGCAGGCCGACGTACACGCCGGTGCCGCGCAGCTCCTCGGCCAGTTGCAGCAGGTAGCCACGCTGGGCCGCGAGCGCGACGCCGATATTGGCCAGGTACGGATGCACCAGGCGCGGTGTGGATCCGGAGGAGAACAGCAGTGCGCCCGCGCCGCGGTCGAGCATTCCCGGCAGCAGGGCGCGGGTCATCAGCACGGGGGAGTGCAGCTTCAGTGACATGGGAAGCCGCAGGTCGGGCACGTCCACGGCCAGCGTGGAGGAGACGCGGTCCGACATTTCGGCCGCGGCGCCGTGCAAGGCCACGTCGATCTCGCCGAAGGTCGTGCGGATGGCCGCGATGGCGTCGTCGATCTGGGCGGGGTCGGTGACATCGGCGGGAAAGGCGGCCGCCTCGATGCCCGCCGCCTTCAGATCGGTGACGTGCTGCTCGGCCTTGTCGGGTTTGCGGCCGATGACGGCCACCCGGAAGCCCTCCCGACCGAAGCGGCGGGCGACGCCCATGCCCAGTCCGGGTCCGAATCCGAAGATGGCGATGGTCTTGCTCATGGTCGATCCTCGCTAAGTTGAGCCATAGTTCAAGTTACGAATGCGACGCTAGCACGAAGTTGAACCTATGCTCAACTTAAATTCGATGCCCGATTTGTAGGATCGGCGAATGCCCGCGCAGAAACCCCTCCGCCTCGACGCCCGCCGCAATCGCGACGCGCTGGTGACCGCGGCGCGCGAGGTCTTCGCCGAACGCGGACTCGACGCGCCCCTCAAGGAGATCGCCGCCCGGGCGGGGGTGGCCATCGGGACGCTCTACAACCGCTTCCCGACCCGCGACGACCTCATCGCCGCGGCCGTCGAGGATCGGATCGAGGCGGGCGGGCGAATCGCGGAAGCGGCGCTGGCCCTTGACGATCCGTGGGAGTCGTTCGTCTATTTGGTCGAAAAGATCTGTGAGCTACAGGCTTACGACCGGCTGCTCAACGAGCTCGCGCTGCGGGCCGCGCCGAGTCCGGAGATCGCGGCGCAACGCGATCGCGGGCATGCCATCATGCGCGAAATCATCACGCGCGCACAGGATGCCGGGGTACTGCGGGCGGATTGGGCGCTCGAGGACATCGCCTTCATCACCTGGTCGCACACCCGGGTGGTCGAGCAGACCGCGCGCATCGCACCGGATGCCTGGCGGCGCAATCTGGCCCTGATGCTCGATGGGCTGCGGGCGGAAGCCGCTCACCCGCTGCCGGTTCCGCCGATCACCGAGGAGCAGCTGAATCGTTCGCTGCTGGCCGATCCGGATCGATCCTGACCCGCCCCGGCGAAGCGGCGGAATGAACTCCGGTTAACGTCGAGGGTGTTCATTCGTTCGTTCGTGCGTTGGAGGTAGTGAAAATGGCAGGGATTCCCGCGGTACCGACGTCGTTGCTCGCGGCCGGTGGGCTCACCGGTGGTTTCGCCCTCGCCCAGGCCACCAAGAAGCGGCAGCTCGGCGGCGCGGTGTTCGCGGCGGGCACCGCGGCGGCGTTTCCGCGCTGGCGCAAGACGGTCGGGACCGGCGGGGCCGCGGCGCTGACCGGGCTCGCCATCGGCGCGATGGGCGCATCGCATCCGCTGGCCAAGAAGATCGGCGCGTGGCCGTCGGTCGCGGTCGTGTCGGGCGTCGTCGCGGCGGCGGCCTACATCGCGGTGGATCGGCGCTCCTGATCGCCTGTCCCATGGCGCGTCGCGAAGGGCGGCCATACCGTGGAGTATGCGCACTTTCGTCCATCTGCTGCTGTTCGCGGCCGCCATCGCGATGGCGGCCGGGGTTTTCGGTCCGCTCGTCGGCTCGGTCGACGCGCGGAATGTGCAATTCGACGATCTCCGAAACGGTTTCGCGTCGGGCCGGACCCTGGATCAGATCGGGTCGCATTCCGGATCGTTCGTGACCTCGCTGGCCATCGGACTGCTGGGCGTCGCGGCGGTGGTGCTGTTGGCCGCGCTGTTCGGGTCCCGGATCATCGGCTGGGTCGGCGTGCTCGTCGGGCTGGCCGGGCTGGGGCTGCTGGCCTGGCGGCTGGACGATCGGTTCGATCACGAGCTGCGCGATGACTGGCGGCACCTGTTCAGCGGGACCTGGGGCCTGTACCTGGTGGGTGGCGCCTTGGTGCTGTCGCTGCTTCTGCTGCTGGTGCCGCGGGAGCGCCGGTTGCCGCCGCCGCCCGGTCCCGGTTTCTGATCTCGTATTCACCTGTCGGAGTTCGTGATTCGATCTTCGGCCGAACCGCCACGTAACCCGATGACGTATCTAGGGCGAACGAGGAGGTTCAATGAATATCCACTTTGCCCCGACCGCCATTCGGAAACCGTTGTCTGGCTTGATCATTGCTGGAACCATGCTCGCCACCGCGGCCGGCGTCGCCGCCGCGGAGCCGACGCTGACGGGACCCCAGGCACCCGGGTCGAACAGCACGGCGCACGTGGTCGTCACCTACGACGACAACGGCTATCCGCAGTACGACTACGTGTACACCGATCCCGCACCGCAACCCGCGGCCGACCCGGCGGGCGCGAACCGGCTCGGCGCGGGCGGAACGGAGCAGACCTGGGTGCGGGTGGTGCATCCGGACGGCTCCTGGACGGTTTGCCCCAACACCGCCTCGTACTGCCGTTAGTCCGGCGTCCGAAATCGGCGTGAATCCTGTCGGTCCGGTGGTCTACGGTCGGTGAATGGCGCAGCAGAGCGAGGCCGTGAATCGGCGAGCAATGGCGGCCGCGGCCGCCACGGTCATCCTGTGGGCCTCGGCCTTCGTCTTCATTCGCAGTGCGGGACACGCCTTCTCGCCCGGCGCGCTGGCCCTGGGGCGTCTGCTCTCCGGCTCGATCGCCCTGATCGTCATCATGGTGATCACCGGTGAGCGCTTCCCCGCCCGCCCCGCCTGCCGCGGCATCCTGATCTCCGGCATCCTCTGGTTCGGCGTCTACATGGTCGCCCTCAACTGGGGTGAAAGGCATTTGGACGCCGGCACCGCCGCCATGGTCATCAATATCGGCCCGGTCCTCATCGCCCTGCTGAGCGGATTCTTTCTCTCCGAGGGCTTTCCGCCTCGCCTCATGGCGGGCATCGCGGTGTCCTTCACCGGCGCGGTGGTGGTGGGACTGTCCAATTCCAACGGTGGCTCGGCGGCGGCGCTCGGCGTCATCCTGTGCGTCCTCGCCGCCGTCTGCTGGGCCATCTCGGTCATCGTGCAGAAGCCCGCGCTCGCCCACGCCTCCGCACTTCAAATGACCACCGGCGGCTGCGTCGTGGGAACCATCGCGTGCCTGCCCTTTTCGGGCCAACTGATCACCGAGGCCGCGGCGGCTCCCGCCACCTCCACCCTCAGCCTCGTCTACCTGGGCGTCTTCCCGACCGCCCTGGCCTTCACCACCTGGGCCTACGCGCTGGCCCGCACCACCGCGGGAAAGCTCGGCGCCACCACCTACGCCGTCCCCGCCCTGGTGATCCTCATGTCCTGGCTGGCCCTGGGCGAAGTCCCGGCCCCCCTGGCCTGGCTCGGCGGCCTCCTATGCCTCTCCGGCGTAGCCATCGCCCGCTCCGCCCCGGCCCGCCCCCGCCCCCCGATCTCCACCCCAAGCTCCGCCCCCTCAACGGCCGAGTAACCGAATCAGCGTCCGCAACTGAGCGCCATAGTATTCCTCGAATTCCTTTGAGCCAGGCTCCTTCCCGGTCGCCTGCAAGGCCGTCTCCGGCAACATGACCGGAGCCAGGATCATGCCCATGACCGCCATACGCACAAACGCCGGATCGAGCTCACCCGCGATCTCCCCCCGCTCCTGCGCGCGAGCCAAATTGGCGAGATCCGCCGCGACCGTCCCGGACCCCTCCAAATAGTCGCTGTCCGTACCGCTTCCGGTGAGCCCGCGCCACACGAGCAGCCGAGCCGGGCGCGGATCTTCGAGCACCGCCGTCAGATAGCGCGCCGCGATCTCGTCGAGCGGCAACTCCGGATCCGCGCGCTCGGCCTCGGCGGCGGGCCAGCCGCGCTGAATCTCTTGATAGAGGCCTTCTTTCCCGCCGAAGTAATAGGCGATGAGCTGCTTGTTCACCCCGGCCCGATCCGCGATCTCCTGCACCCGCGCACCGTCGAACCCCTTGGCGGCGAACTCATCCAACGCGGCATCGAGCAGCGCCTGCCGAGAGCGCTCGGCATCACGACGGCGGTCGGCGGCGCTCGGTGCACGGCGCGGCCGACGAGCCGAGGCGGGTGGGGTCGGGTCCGCGGTGTGCTCGGGCTGGGCTGTCATCGGGTCATCGTACTGCGCCGGATGACTGGGTCATCCGAATGGATACTTTGTCATCCATCTGGTTGACACATTTATCCAACAGGATGACACTGGCCGGGTGACCTCCTCGGAACTGGCCGTCGACCGGCCGACTCTCACACCGCAAGCGCGTCGGGCCGTCGTGGTCGTGCTGATCGGCGCGATACTCGCCTTTCTCGACGCGACCGTCGTCAATGTGGCTCTGAAATCGCTGGCCACCGATTTGGGCGGCAGCCTGGACGCGATTCAGTGGGTTGTCACCGCGTATCTGCTCGTGCAGGCCGCGGTGCTGCCGGTGACCGGGTGGGCGGCGCGGCGGGTGGGGGCGAAGCGGCTGTATGTGGTTGCGCTGCTGGCGTTCACGCTGGCCTCGGTGGCGTGTGCGGCGGCCGGGAGTGTGGGGGAGTTGGTCGCCGCGCGGGTCGAGCAGGGGGTCGGTGCCGGGGTGATGATTCCGGTCGGGCAGATGATTCTGTTGGCCGCCGCCGGGCGGGAGGGGATGGCGCGCGCGATGGTGGCGGCGGGGATTCCCATGGTGCTGACGCCGGTGATCGGGCCCACGATCGGCGGACTGTTGCTCGAATCCTTGGGGTGGCAGTGGATTTTTCTGATCAATGCGCCGATCGGTGTGGTCGGGTTGGTGCTCGCGGTGCGGCTGCTGCCCGCGGATGTGCGGGACGAATCTGCCAGGGCGCTGGATGTTTTCGGGTTGATTCTGGTGTCGGTCGGGATGGTGGGGATCACCTACGGACTGTCCGAGGCCGCGTCGCGTGGGGTGACGGATCTCTACGTCCTTGTAACACTCTGTGGTGGAACGGTTTTGGTGGCTTTCTTCGTCGTCTACTCGCTGCGTGCGCGGAACCCGATCCTGGATCTGCGGCTCTGGCGGGACGGCCTGTTCGCCACCGGCACGGTCTCGACCTTCGTCATCGGTGCGGTGACCTTCGGCGCGATGGTGCTGCTGCCCTTGTACTTTCAGCTGGTCCGTCACCAAGATGCCGCGCACACCGGCATGCTCATGGCTCCGCAGGGCATCGGCGCGGCCCTGGCCATGGTCGCATCGGCCCGCCTCTACGAGCGCATCGGTGCCCTGACCTGCCTGCTCGGCACGATGCTCGGCTGCGCGGCCACCATCCCCTTCATGCTCCTCACCGACGACACGCCCTACTGGCTACTCGGCTGCGCCATGGTCTTTCGCGGCCTGGGCATCGGTCTGGCCGCCATGCCCGCCATGACCGCCGCGCTGCGGAATCTGAACCCCTCCCAGATCATCGACGCCACCCCGCAGCTCACCGTCATGCAACGCATCGGTGGTTCGATCGGGACGGCCATCTTTGTTGTGATCCTGCAACAGCACCTGGGGAGTGCTGGGAACGGAAGCGCGGCAGGGGGTTCTGCGTTTGCCTCGACCTTCGGCTGGGTTCTTGCGGCCTCGGGGGTGGCCGTGGTGCCTACCTTGCTGATGGCAGTGCTCGATCGTGGCATGCCGTTTCAGGGGTTGAGGTTGTGGAGGCGGGTGGTCAGGTAGGTGGCCTCTACGGTGTTCGAGGCCAGGAGGAGGGCTTCCTGGTAGGCGAGGCGGGCCTCTTCGAATCTGTTCAGGCGGGTGAGGAATTCGGCGCGGGCGGCGGGGAGGTAGTGGTAGGCGGCCAGTTGGGGGTTGGTGGAGAGCAGGTCCAGTTCGTCGAGGCCGCGTTGCGGGCCCAGGGCGTGGCCCAGGGCAACGGCGCGATTGAGGGCGACCACGGGGGAGGGCCAGACGGCGATGAGGTGGTCGTAGAGTCCGGCTATTTCGTGCCAGTCGGTGGCGTCGAATTCGGGAGCCTCGGCGTGGACGGCGGCGATGGCGGCCATGAGGGGGAAGCGGCCGGGTGCGTGGCCTCGTAATGACTTGCGTACCAGGGCGATTCCCTCGGAGATGGCGCGGCGGTCCCAGCGGCGGCGATCCTGTTCCGCGAGGGGCAGGAAGGCTCCGGCGTCGTCGGTGCGGGTGCCGCGCCGGGCATCGGTGAGCAGGAGCAGGGCGTACAGCCCGGCCACATTCGGGTCGTTGGGCAGCAGCAGGCGCAGCATGCGGGCCAGGTCGAGGGCGCGTTCGAGCAGTTCGGGGCGGATCAGGTCGGAGCCGACGGGGGCGGTGTGGCCGGTGGTGTAGAGCAGGTGCAGCACGGTCAGGACGGCGTCGACACGGTCGGGCAACTCCTGATCGGAGGGCACCCGGTAGGGAATGTGCGCCTCGGCGATCTTCTTCTTGGCCCGCGTGATTCGCGCCGCCATGGTCGGCTCCGGCACCAGGAAGGCGCGCGCGATCTCCGGTGTGGACAGCCCGCACAGCAGCCGCAGGGTCAAGGCCACGCGCGCCTCCATCGGCAGCGCCGGATGGCAGCAGATGAAGATCAGCCGCAACCGATCGTCGGCCACCGCATCGTCGGCCACCGAATCCTGCACCGCGTCCTCCACCAGCAGTGGAATCGAACGCTCGAAGGCGATGTCGCGGCGCAGCGCATCCAGGGCGCGGCGCCGCGCCACCGTCGTCAGCCAGGCCCCGGGCCGCTCCGGAATCCCGGTCTCGGCCCACGTGCCCAGGGCCTGGGCGAACGCTTCCTGTACCGCCTCCTCCGCGAGGTCGATATCGCGGGTCACCCGAACGGTCGCCGCGAGCACGAAACCCCACTCGCGGCGATGGGCGTCGGCGACCGCGGCGGCCACCTCCGCGTCCATCAGTGCTCTTCCATCGGATGGACCGGTCGGACCTCGATGCCGCCGAACGGCGACGGCACCGCCGCGGCCATGGCGATGGCCTCGTCCAGGTCGGCGGCCTCGACCAGGTAGTAGCCGCCCAGCACCTCCTTCGTCTCGGCGAAGACGCCGTCGGTGATGACCGGATGCCCGTGCTCGTCGTGTCGGACCATGGTCGCGGTGGATACCGGCCGCAGTTGATTGCCGCCGCGGATCCGGTCGCCGTGGGCGGTGATGAACTCGCGATGCTCGCGCGTGATGCGCTCCCGCACGGCGGGCTCGGCGGCCAACCAGGCCTGCTCGTCGTGGTGGATCAGCAGCAGATATTCGGGCATGGCACTGCTCCTTTCGTCGTCGCTCAGTACGTCGTTCGGGATCGCCGCGAAATCGACACCGCCGCCAAAAAGATTCTCGACGCGATTGTCGATTCCGGCGGCCGCCCACGCGACGGATTCACGAGTCGGCCGACCGGGCCGTCCATTCGACAGGAGAACGCCATGTCCACCTACATCCTCACCTTCCGCAACGATCCGACCCGCCAGCCCACCGCCGAGCAGGAGCAGGCGTGGGTGAGCTGGTTCGGTGAGATCGGCGAGCACATCACCGATTCCGGCAGCCGGGTCGGCCGCGCCGTCATGCTCGGCGACGACCCCGCCAGCCCGGACCAGCTCTCCGGCTATGTCGCGGTGAGCGCCGACGACCTGGATTCCGCGGTGAAGCTGGCCTCCGGCTGCCCCGGCCTGACCTACGGCGGACGGGTGGAGGTGGGCGAACCCGTCGTCATGTGACCACCGACCCCGAGACTCCGGGCCCGAGGCCGTCGGGCCCGGCGTCTCGGTTGTGGTCTGGGCTACACCGAGTCCGGGGGGTGAGTGGATTCATGATGCTCGGGACCGGTCGACGCTAATACAGTCGAACTGCATTATGTTCCCGGCTCGAAGGACAGAAACTCATGCCCCTGATCGATCTCGGTTCCTCCGCCATCAACCTCGCCAACACCCTCACCGGTATTGCCGCGAACATCACCTACCTGTTGAAGGCGTGGGGCCTGGCCTGACCAGCCCCCGGCATCGCTGGAAACCGCCTCCTCGGGGGGCGGTTTTCGTATTTCCGGACCGCGCACCGGTGAATTCTGCCGCCAAGATCAATACAGTCGATGCAATGGCCACCCTCGCCGATGTCCTGCCCTCCGTCGCCGCGTCTTTCGGGTTGGAGGTGCCCAATCCCCTGGGGATCGCACCGAATCGCGATGTGGTCGTCCTGTTGATCGACGGGCTGGGATCCGAACTGCTGGCCCGGCACGCGGATATCGCGCCGACCCTGACCGCACACGTCACCGCGACCCTCACCGCCGGATTTCCCGCCACCACCGCGACCAGTCTCACCAGCCTCGCGCTGGGCGCACCCTGCGCGACGCACGGCATCATCGGCTACAGCTTCGCCCTGCCCGGCGGCAACGGTCCGCGGCTGTTGAATTCGCTGCGCTGGAAGCTCGACAGCGCCACCGGCGACGACGCGCGCGAGGAGTTTCCGCCGGAATCGGTACAGCCGCAACGCAGTCGGCTCGAGGATCTGGCTGCGCACGGGGTGGAGGTGCACTATGTGATCCCGGCCTATCAGTACGGGTCCGGCTTGACTCGGGCCGCCTTCCGCGCCGCGGGTACTCTCCACCCGGCCGCGACCCTCGACGAGGTGCGTACCGGAATCCATTCCGTCGCAACACATTCCGATACCGCTAGACGCGTCGCCTACGCCTACTATCCGGACCTCGACGCGAACGGACACCTGTACGGCCCCGAATCCCCGCAGTGGCTGGCGGTTTTGCGTGATATCGACGCGTTCGTGGCCGACCTGCTCACCGACCTGCCGCCCACGTGCACACTGCTCATCACCGGCGATCACGGAATGGTTCAGGCGGACACCATCATCGACCTCGACACCCGCTCGCGCCTGCACACCGACGTCCGGCTGATCGGTGGTGAGGCCCGCGTCCGGCACGTGTATCTGGAACGCCCCGAGGCCCGTTCCGACGCGCTCGCCGCCTGGACCGCCGAACTGGGCCCGCACGCCTCGGTCGTCACCCGCGAACAGGCCCTCGACGAGCACTGGTTCGGTCCCACGCCGCCCAGCGCCGTCATCGCCACCCGAATCGGCGATCTGATCGCGGTGGCCGAGGGCGGCACGGTCCTGATCCGCCCGGCCCTCGAACCACTCGAGTCGGCCCTCGTCGGCCACCATGGCGCTCGCACCCCCGCCGAACAACTCATCCCCCTCATCACCGCCTGATCTCGGTCGCGCTCACGCGCGCAGGAGGGCGGTCTGCACCTTGCGCAGGCGGTCGACGTCACCGCGGAAACCGGCTACGGCGTCGTTGTAGAGGAAGGCCTCCCACAGGCGGACCAGGGCGTAGGCGAGGGTGTCGCGTTCGATGGGCGGGCGGTAGCCCTCGGTCTCGGCGCGCTCGATGAATCGCTCCACCAGGGCGACCGCGGATTGGTGGACGGTGCCGTCACCGCGGGTGATCAGGCGCAGGGCCGCGGTGGACTCGTTGTCGAAATACGAACGCAGGGCATTGTTTTCGACGAGCAGGTCGATGGTGCGATTGAGCACCGCGGTGAGTCGCTCGCCGCCGGTGCCGCGACTGCGCCGGTCGGCGTGGGCCACCACCCGCTCCAGCTGCCGCGCCACCGCCGCGCCCAGCAGCCCGTCCCGGGAACCGAACCAGCGGTAGATGCTGGCCCGACCCACCCCGAGCCGTGCGGCAATGGCGTTCACGTCCACGCGTTTGCCGTCGAGGAACATGGCGATGGCGGCCTCGAGCACATCGTCTCGACTGGCCGCCGCCGGTCGACCCGGCGCCCTGGTTTCCTCCGTGCGCGTCACGCCGACAGCTTAGGGGTCAGGAACGCCGACAAGGTGCGCGCGGTGACCGCGCGTCCGAGCGTCAGCGCCTGCCCCAGGACCGCGGGATCACGGGCAATGCGGCCGATATCGGGCGCGCCGCGCGGCGGGCGAATCTGCAGGACGGCCGGGTCGGAGTCGAACTCGCGCTCGGCGCGGTGGTGTCGCCGCACGCGGTCCAACCACGGCTCGACCGTGCCGGGCGCGTGCTTGGCCAGGAAGCGCGCCACCACCCGGCTCTCCAAACTCGAAGGCGGGCGCATGGTTTCGTCGTCGCGACGGGTACGCAGGACCAGGACGCGGGTCGCGCCCTGCGCCAAAGCCGTTCGCACCGGGACGGATTCGGACAGACCGGCGTCGACAAAGCGCCGCGCGCCGATCCGCACCGGCCGCCCGGCCAGAATCGGCAGGCAGGTCGACGCCTTCAAGGCCAGCTGTACCGAGCGCGGATCACTCAAGCCGGGATGCAGATCGACGGCCGCGCCCGTGTCGGCGTCGGTGGCGATCGGGTGAAAGGTCACCGAATTGGCGAGGATCGCAGGGAAATCCATCGGCACGAGCCGCTCGTACACGGTGTGTACCAGGTATTCGGTGTCGACCACCCGGCCGCCGCGCAGGGCCCGGGTCGGATTGATCACCCGATTGATCACCTCCGGATTCCAGGCCCGGCGCGCGTCCACCGCGCGCCCGCACAGCAGCCACGCCGCGTTCAACGCACCCGCCGACGCCCCGTACACCGCGTCGAAGCACGGCAGCACGCCCAATTCCTCGATGGCCATGGCCATTCCGTGCGAATACGCGCCGCGCGAGGACCCGCCCTCGATCACCAGTGCCAGTCGATGCGAGTCCGACCGCGCCGCGGGCGTGCTGCCCTCGCGGTGCCGTCGGGCGATGAGTTCGCCGACGCCGAGCGTGCGGTCGTGGTCGGACACCAGTGCTCCCTTCGAGGCTGACGTGGTTCGAGTATACGATGCTATTTGAGACACTGAAGTGTCTGTGTATCATATCCGGCGATGGCGGGGATAGCCCTGAAACTGGAGGTCAACGCATGCAACTAGCGCTCACCGACGCCGAGCTCGCCTTCCGCGACGAGCTGCGCGCGTTCTATCGGAGCGAGATCCCGGCCGATATCCGCAACCGACACCGGCACGGCCAGGACCTGAGCCGCGACGACATCGTCACCACCCAGCGCATCCTCAACGCGCACGGGCTGGCCACCCCGAACTGGCCGGTCGAATGGGGCGGCAAGGACTGGACCCCGATTCAGCGCCACATCTGGCACGACGAGATGCAGCTGGCCTCGGTGCCCGAACCGCTCACCTTCAACACCAATATGATCGGCCCGGTCATCGCGCACTTCGGCTCCCAGGAGCTCAAGCAGCGGTTCCTGCCGCCGACCGCCAACCTCGACATCTGGTGGTGCCAGGGCTTTTCCGAGCCCGAGGCCGGATCGGATCTGGCCGGACTGCGCACCGTGGCGGTGCGCGACGGCGAGGACTACGTGATCAACGGCCAGAAGACCTGGACCACGGCCGCCCAGTCCGCCGACTGGATGTTCTGCCTGGCGCGCACCAACCCGGACGCGCCCAAGAAGCAGGCCGGAATCTCCATGCTGCTCTTCCCCCTCGACACCCCGGGCGTGACCGTGCGGCCGATCAAGCTCATCGACGGCGGCTACGAGGTCAACGAGGTGTTCCTGGAGAACGTCCGGGTGCCCGCGAATCAGCTTGTCGGCGAGGAGAATCAGGGCTGGACCTACGCCAAGTTCCTGCTCGGCAACGAGCGCACCGGCATCGCCGCGGTCGGTCAGACCAAGGTCAAGCTGTGGCTGGCCAAGGAATACGCCCGCCAGACCCGGCTGGGTGCGAAGACGCTGCTCGACGATCAGCTGTTCGCCACCCGTCTGGCCGAACTCGAAAATGAGCTGCTGGCACTGGAACTGGTGCAGCTGCGGGTCGCGTCCGGCTCGGCGAACGGCAAGCCCAATCCGGTGTCGTCGATCCTCAAACTGCGCGGCACCGAGCTGCAGCAGGCGGTCACCGACCTGCTCGTCGACATCGCCGGACCGGATTCGGTTGCGCGCGAGGACGAGTCGCAGCCCGACTGGGCCCGCCGCAGCACCGCCACCTATCTGAACTACCGCAAGACATCGATCTACGGAGGATCCAACGAGGTGCAGCGCGGCATCATCGCCTCGACGATCCTCGGACTGTGAGGCAGCGACATGGATTTCGATCTCACCCCCGAACAGGAAATGCTGCGCGACACCGTGCGTGACGTGCTGTCGCGCGGCTACACCCCCGAGCGCCGCAACGAGATGGTCGGCACCGAACTCGGCTGGGACCCCAAGATCTGGGCCACCTTCGCCGAAATCGGGCTGCTCGGACTGACTTTCGCCGAAGCGGACGGCGGCATGGGCGCGGGTCCCATCGAGGCCATGCTGGTCATGACCGAGATCGGGCGCAGCCTCGCCCCGGAACCGGTCTTGGACTGCGCCCTGCTGCCGGGCTGGCTCATCGCGAACGTCGGCGCGGACGCGCAGCGCAAGGAGCTGCTGCCGCGCATTGCCGAGGGGGAGTTGAAGCTCGCCTTCGCCCACGGTGAGCCGGGACTGCGCTGGCCCGCGACGACGACGGCCACCCAGGCGGTGCGACAGGCGGACGGATGGCGCCTGACCGGACGCAAACACCCTGTCGCCCACGGTGATTGCGCGGATCTGCTGATCGTGAGCGCGGCCGTCGAAGACGGAGTCGGACTGTTCCTGGTGGACCCCGCCGACCCCGCCGTGCGCCGGGCCGCCTACACCACCCACGACGGACTGCGCGGTGCGGACATCTCCTTCGACGGTGTCGCCGCCCAACCCCTCGGCGAGGGCGGCGACGCCAGCGCCGCCATCGAGGCCGCTCTCGCCGGTGCGCAGGCCGCGCTGTGCGCCGAGGCCATCGGGGCCATGGAGGAGTCGCTGCGGCTCACCGCCGAATATCTGAAGACGCGCAAGCAGTTCGGTGTGCCGCTGCGGACCTTCCAGACGCTCACCCAGCGCGCCGCCGACATGTACGTCTCGCTCGAACTGGCGCGCGGCATGAGCATGTACGCGTCCATGTCGCTGGCCGACGGCATTGTCGACCCGATCGTCGCCTCCCGCGCCAAGCTGCGAATCGGCCGCTCCGCCAAGCACATCGGGCAGGAGGCCATTCAAATGCACGGCGGCATCGGCATGACCGACGAATACCCGGTCGGCCACTACACCGCGCGGCTCACCGCCATCGAACACACCCTCGGCGATTCCTCCGACCACCTGCGCTATCTCGGCGACAATGTCGCCGATCACCAGATGGTGGAAATCTGACGAACATTCTCGGATGATAGTGCCATTCGTCAACTGATTTCTTTGGCGACCATGTGCTGAGAATGACTGCGCCGCACCGAAAATCAATGGATTCTCCGGTGCGGCGCTTTCATACTCGCAGGGGTGAACACCGCAGTAATTCTCGACCACTTCCGCACCCACGGCGCGCCCCTGACGCTGTCCCGGGCCGGTGTCGTGGCGTGGGAGGATGCGGAATTCCACCGGACCGCTTACGCCGCCGACCCGGAGCGCTACCTGCTGCTCGCCCTGGTCCCCGGCGTGACGGAACACCAGCGCGCCCGCGCGCTGCTCCAGACGCTGCTGAGCTCGCGCGCCGATCTGCCCGCGCCCACCCGGGCCGTACTCGAC
Organism: Nocardia sp. CDC153; assembly: GCF_035818515.1. Classification (NCBI taxonomy): domain Bacteria; kingdom Bacillati; phylum Actinomycetota; class Actinomycetes; order Mycobacteriales; family Nocardiaceae; genus Nocardia; species Nocardia sp. CDC153. Next base: position 1,445,924 of record NZ_JAYKYU010000001.1, read on the forward strand.
AAGGCAACGCGCGCACTGCTTTTCGGACTTCCTCCCACGCAGGTGATCACCGTCCTGCTGGCAGCTCGTCGGCTGCGCGCCAACCACAAGCACGTCACCCGCGCGATCCTCACCTTCGTGCTGGATCACCCGGACGCCGAGCTGCTGATCGCCGCGCGGCGACCCGCCCTGGTGGACTGCTTCGAGCACGCGCTCGGCAAGAACACCGCGCGCGGCTGCCTGCGCCAGCTCGAGGCGGGCGACACCGACTCTCCGGAGCTGCGTCGAAAGCTGCTGCGATTCACCATGAATCCGGCCCGGGCAATCGAGCGCGTGCGCCAGCTGTATGCGCCCGGCACCCACGGTGTGCCCGTGCTCACCGAGCCGGTCACCCCGCTGGAGCCGGCACGCGAGCGCGAGCCCATCGTCACCGTCACCAACCGCGGCGACATCGCGGCCACCCTGGTCCACCTCTACCGAGGCGGCTCGGCGGCCGAATTGGGCCCCGTGCTGGCCGCTTACACCGAGGCCGTCACCGACACCCTGCCGCGACTGCACGGCCACCTTGCCCTGGTCCTGGACACCTCCGAGTCCATGCGCGGCTACGGCGACCGCGAATGGGCCCTGCTCTCCCAGGCCGAGGCCCTGCGCCTGGTCCTGACCCGGCTGTGCGCCCAGCTCACCGTGATCGAGGTCGGCACCGGCCAGACCTCCCCGACCGACCTGGCCACCGGCGTCCTCGACGCCTTGACGGCCGGTACGACCGCGGCCGGCCGTACGGAGACGCAGGGCGGGGAAGGCCGAGTAGCCGACACCGTGGGCGGTGAGATTGCCGGTGCCGCCGATAAGGAGGTGGTGGCCGATGTCGCCCGGGCGGCGGAGGGTCTGGATGCGAATGGTCCAACCGGTGGCGGCCTCCGCTCCGGTGCGCCCGACCTGGTGGTCGTCGTGACCGACGGCTATGAGAACCGGCTTCCCGGTGATCTGGCGCGTGTCGCGGCAACCCTGCCCGCGATCGGCATCAGCACCCCGATCGTGGTGTGCCAGGCCATGTTCACCGGCAGTGACGACCGCACCCTGCGCGATCCGGCCCCGGCGCTGCCCAGCGTCGGCTTCTGGCACCAGGACGATTTCGCCGCCCTGCTGCCCTGGCTGTTCGCCCGCACCCCGGCGGGCGCGGACTGGATCCGCACCGCCACCCGCCGCTACCTCGCCGACCTCGAAGGAGTTACCGGATGACCCGACTCGACGCCGAGATTCGCGCCGCGCGTATCGATGGGTGCCAACCGGCTGATGGAAGTGGCGTTCCGCCGTTGGCCGGATTGCAGATTCCACTGGAACGCGCTGCTGCGGAACACGCAGTGCACCAAGCCAGCTCGGCCGGATTCGCCGCACGAATCTGGCGCGCGCTCGACACCATGGTGCGGCTCGGCGAGCCGCTCTGGTTCGAGCGACCACTCATCACATATGTCAATGCGCTTGGCGCGTAGGCGACCCCACCTCGTGGGTCCGCTCGAGCGCTCGGTGCGGACTCGGTCCATGCGACCGGTTAAGGAGCACACCATGACTCGTCTCGATACGCTCGTTCGCGCGCGGAATCCATCGTCGCGCGGCGGATTCGCTTCGGCCCTCGAGACTGTCGTCCGCCTAGGCGGACCGCTCTGGTTCGAGCGCGGCCTCATCACCCAGCTCGACGCTTTCATGCACTCGGCCGGTCCGGCTGACCGGATCGGAGCGACACCATGACTCGTCTGGATACTCTCCTACGCGCGCCGGTGAATCTGGCCGGATACCGGCTGGGGGTGCCGCAGGTCGCGGGGGCGCTCACCATGGTGCCGGTGCATGGGCCCGAGCGGCCCGGGATCGTGCCGCCGCGGTCGGGTTTGAAGCTGAATCGCGTGGTGGGTTACGGCAGCGTGGAGCTGCACAATGGGGCCGGGGCGGGGGTTGCCATCGTGCCGTCGCACATCGGGTACATCCAGGAGGGCGCGCAGAATCACGCGCTGTGCTCGGCCGCGCTCATGGGGGCGGGGGAGACCCGGCTCTTCGAGGACGCATGCTGCGTGCAGGCAGCGCAGGGCGGGTATCTGCAGGGGCGCGATCAGTGGTTCTTCGTGCTGCCGGTGGAATTGCGGGCCAAGGCGCTGGCGCTGCGCGGGCAGCCGGGGTATTCCAAGCTGTGGCAGGACATTTCGGCGGTGAACAACCGCTACGGGCTGCCCGCGCGAGGGCACCTCGAGCAGATTCTCACGCGCAAGCGGGCGGTGCTCACCCAGTTCCGCAGCCGCCTCGAGCTGCTGCCGGGTCAGCTGGGCGCGGTGTTCTTCGTCGGTGAGAAGTTCGCGGGGCTCGAGATCGCGCCCGACCCGCGCTACTTCGCCGAAATGTGGATGCCCCTGGTGTGTTTCGCCTACGGCGTCGCCGCCTGGCGCGCCGAGCCGACGCGCCCGGACGCCGAGCCGTTCGAGGTGAACGACCTCGCCGGACTGCGCGCCGAACTGGACCGCGCCCGCGACCGACACGCGGAGAGCCTCCGCGACCGCATGCCCGCCGACACCGAGATGTACAGCGTCGAGCAGGAGCGCTACCTGGATCTGCGGCTGCACACCCTCACCGGTGTGGAGCTGGCCGGACAGGTGGTCACCGAACACGACCGCCCCATCTACGCCTCACTGTTCGCGGTCCGTTAAATAGGTTGCACCACAACTGAATACGGTCTTGAATAGCAAATACGGGAACTGAGCCGGGCACGGCGGGATCCACCTTGATTCCAGATCAAGCAGAATCGCCTGCTAAGCGAATAACGCCCCGCCATCGCGTCGGCCACCTGTCCCGTCCTTACTCCGAAATGCCCGGCGAGCCAAAACTCGCCGGGCATTTCCTTTTTCGCATTCGCGACGGCCTACAAGCGACTCCGGAGGGTGGGCAGACCGGGGCCGGTGAGGTCGTCGCAGTAGGTGGCACGTCCAGCCATCGCCATGACGAGAGCAATGGTCGAACCGGAGACGAGCGGGCCCGCCCCGGTGGCGAAGGGCCCGTCGGTGGCCTCCAAACGCAGCCCCTTGATCACACTGTGGCTGGCGACGGTGAAATCGCGAGACGCGTAGAAGCGGGCGACTTCGGTGGCCGCTTCTACCGAGGGGGTGCGGGGGAGACCCAGGGGACGGCGGATGTCCTGGGCGTGCACCACCACCTCGCCGAGCCAGGCCAGGGTCTGGCGGGCGGCGGGCGAGGTGGTGCTGGAGATGATGGCGCGGAAGCGATTCAGGGTTTCCGCGGGCGTCGCGCCGCGGTGCTCCGCCAGTTGGCGGGCATTGTGCTTCTCGAAGTCGAAGCGGGCGGCAATGGCGCTGCGCAGCCAGCTCAGGCGGGTATTGCTCGCCCCCGCGGTGAGGTGGGCGACGACCTCCTCCACCGTCCACTGCCCGCACAGGGACGGCTGCGCCCACTGGTCATCGGTCAGGTCGGCGAGATCGTCTGCCAGGGCGGCACGTTCGGCGTGAGCCATGGCCCACAGGTCGGCGGGGGAGACAGCGTTCGGCACCAGAGGGGACCTCTCGGCTCGGCGGCGGGGCCGCGGATCGTCGTTCGCTGTGGTGACGGCGACGGCCTCCCGAATTCATCGGCCGCCACGAACTCGCATCGGCCGCCATGACCCGCATCGGCCGCCGCGAATCCGGTGGAGCCCCTGCACTCCCCGATCGCGGCGGCGTGGATCAGCCGCCCGCGGACACCAGGGTGGTTCGCTGACGGGTCTCGTCCTCGGGACAGGTGGTGGCCAGGGCGCGACGGCGATTGGTGCGGACCGCCGCACTGAAGAGCTGATACTCGGCAGAGGGCACGCAGACCTCGCGATACGGGTGCCGGGCCGCGACGCGGCGATGCGATCCGGGAATGACGACACCGCGGCGAGCGCCGGGGCCGGATTCCTGGGCGCGCACCCACCGCTGCATGATCCGGGAGTCGATACTGGGCAGGTATTCCACCGCTCGATCCCATTCCAGGCCCTCCACCTGCATCGGATCGGCGACCGCGGTCACGACAACGGCGTATGCCGTACCGACGGTGTTGTCCGCCATTGGAACTACCCCCTGTCCATGCTCGACATCTCCGGCGTTGCGCGGGGAATATTCAGGATACGCCGAAAGATCTTGCACTACTGAGTCTTTCGCTGTACCCACAGGTAGTTTGCGGGTACTGCCCAGTCCTCGGTGGGCCGAATGCGCCAGGTGTCACCGGAATTTCACACCCGCGACACAGGTTGCCCGCGATGCGCGAGAGTGGCGTGAATCACGCCCCTATCTGGCCCCGGAATACCCCGGAAACACCCTATGTTCAAGTGGTTGCCATATCCACCAACAGTGGATGCGACCCGAGGAGGACCCGTGCAGTTCGGAATTTTCAGCGTCGGCGACGTGACGATGGACCCCACCACCGGCCGCACCCCGAGCGAGGCGGAGCGTATCCAGGCCATGGTGCGGATCGCGCTCAAGGCCGAGGAAGTCGGCCTCGACGCCTTCGCCACCGGCGAGCACCACAACCCGCCGTTCGTCCCGTCCTCGCCCACGACCATGCTCGGCTACATCGCGGCGAAGACCGACCGTCTGGCCTTGTCCACCGCGACCACCCTCATCACCACCAACGACCCGGTCAAGATCGCCGAGGACTTCGCCATGCTGCAGCACCTGGCGGGCGGCCGGGTGGACCTCATGATGGGCCGCGGCAATACCGGACCCGTGTATCCCTGGTTCGGCAAGGACATTCGCGAGGGCGTCCCGCTCGCGGTCGAGAACTACCACCTGCTGCGCCGCCTGTGGCGCGAGCGGAACATCAACTGGGAGGGCAAGTTCCGCACCCCGCTGCAGGGCTTCACCGCCACCCCCGCGCCGCTGGACGACACCCCGCCGTTCGTGTGGCACGGCTCCATCCGCTCGCCCGAGATCGCCGAGCAGGCCGCCTATTACGGCGACGGGTTCTTCCACAACAACATCTTCTGGAACGCCGAGCACACCAAGCAGATGGTGACCCTGTACCGCCGCCGCTTCGAGCACTACGGGCACGGCGCGGCCGATCAGGCCATCGTCGGCCTGGGCGGGCAGGTCTTCATGGCCGAGACCGAGGCCGAGGCCAAGCGAATCTTCCGTCCCTACTTCGACAATGCGCCGGTGTACGGGCACGGCCCCTCGCTCGAGGACTTCACCGAGCTCACCCCGCTCACCGTGGGCACCCCCGAACAGGTCGTCGAACGCACCCTGGGCTTCGCCGACAATGTCGGTGACTACCAGCGTCAGCTGTTCCTGATGGACCACGCGGGCCTGCCCTTGGACCTGGTGCTCGAGCAGATCGAGATCCTCGGCAGGGACGTTGTCCCGGTGCTGCGCAAGGAATTCGAGGCGCGCCGCCCCGCGCACGTGCCCAGCGATCCGCCCACCCACGCGTCGCTGGTCGCCGCCGGACCCGACGCCCCGCACCACCTGGTCGAGCCCGCCCGCGAGCGCGTGCTCGCCGAAAAGAATTGAGGACCACCGTGAGTCGCACACTGGTAGTACTGACCGCCGGACTCTCGCAACCCTCCGCCACCCGGTTGCTCGCCGATCAGCTCGCCGCCGCGGTCACCGCGGCGGTGGGCGGTCGCGGGGAGGCCCTCGACGTGGAGGTGATCGAATTGCGGGAACTGGCAAGCGATCTCGCCACCACCATGACCACCGGGGTGCCCACGCCCGCCGTGGCCGCGGCCCGGCAGCGGGTCTCGGACGCCGACGGCCTCATCGCGGTGACGCCGGTCTTCACCGCGAGCTACAGCGGCCTGTTCAAGATGTTCGTCGACATCCTCGACACCGACGCGCTCAATGCCATGCCGGTCCTGATCGCCGCCACCGCGGGCACCGCCCGGCATTCGATGGTGCTGGATTTCGCCCTGCGCCCGCTGTTCAGCTATCTGCGGGCAGTCGTCGTCCCGACCGGCGTCTTCGCCGCCACCGAGGACTTCGGCTCCACCGGACTGTCCGAGCGCGTGCACCGCGCGGCCGCCGAACTGGCTCAGCTCATCGTCGCCGAACCCAGCGGCGTGCAGGGCTTCCTGCAGGACGAGCCGGTCCGGCACCGGACCTCGGGCAATGGGGTGGGCGCGGTGCGCCCGTTCAGCGAGCTGCTGGCCGGGCACACCGGCGATGGCAGGTAACCAATCGATAGCTGGGTAGCATGACCGATATGGCCGATTCCCCAGGAACCACCTATTCCGGCGATATCCTGCCCGCCCTTCCCCTCGATTCCTGGCGGCCGACCAAGGAAACCCTGCACCGCTTCGCCCAGATCATCGGCAAGGTGGCCCTCGCGAAGGGCATCAGGCGCAATCACTGGTGGCACATGACCTACCGCCTGACCGCCCGCGGCTGGACCACCGTGCCCTTGGGCACCGCGTCCGAAGGGCCCGTGTTCACTTGCGCCTTCGACTTCTTCGACCACGTGCTGCGGCTGTCCGACGACCGCGGCACGCAGGAGGAGATCCCGCTGACCGACCAGTCGGTGGCCAGCTTCTACATCGAGGCCATGAACGGCCTGCGCAACCTCGGCGTGGACGTGCGACTGGCCCATCCGACCCCCTTCGACCTGCCCGACCACGGACGGCCGTTCGACGAGGACGAGGAACATCGCACCTACGATCCCGGGGCCGTGCGCCGCGCCTTCCAGGTGCAGAGCCAGGTGGGCCGCGTCCTGGAGCAGTTCAGCGCCACCTACTCGGGCAAGATCTCCCCGGTCCAAGTGTTCTGGCACACCTTCGATCTGGCGGTGCAGCGCTTCTCCGACCGCCGGATCGACATGCCCGACAGCGTGGATCCCGTGACGCGCGAAGCCTATTCCCGCGAGGTGATCAGCGCCGGATTCTGGTTCGGCGACGACAAGGTGCCCGCGCCCACCTTCTACTCCTACACCGCGCCCGAACCGGCCGGGCTCGCCGAGCAGCCGCTGCGCCCGGCCGCGGCCCGGTGGGTCGCCTCGGGTTCCGGTCACAGCGCCTATCTGCCCTACGACGATGTCCGCGCGGCCGCCGATCCGGTCGCGACGGCACTGGAATTCTTCCAGTCCGCCTACGACGCGGGCTCGCGTCTCGCGGGTTGGGATGCTGTCGGTCTGGCCTGCCACAATGGCATCACCGATCCCGTGCTGACCTCACCGCGCCTGGGGTGGCCGCAATAGTCCCGCCCGGGGCGCGCGGGGTGCCCGGAATAACCACATGCCCCGAATCGCTGCTCCGGCATAGTGTGTCGAAGAGGAGATGCGGGAGGCTCACCATGGGGAGAGGGTCCATGAGGCTTTCGCGCGCGCAGGAGAGGGGTCCAGATGCGTGAGGAACGCATACCGAATCCGACGCTGACCGCGTACCGGGAGACCACCTTCACCGCCGGTCCGAACACTCGGGTCGGTCTGATGGGTGCCCTGGTACTGGGCAGCGTCATCCTGGTGTGGGCGGCCGAACGCGCCTCCCGGGAGGGCAATGACCACGGCTGGTTCGTGGCCGTGTCCTTCGCCGGACTGTTCGTGGCCCGCGGGCTCTACCTGCGTCGGCCCATCACCCTGCCGCATCTGACCGCCGCGGCCATGACGCTGGTGATCTCCAATTTCAGCTACCGGACCGACCATCCGGTCGTCGGTTTCGTCTTCCTGGCGGCCAGCGGCGCGATCCTGGTGCTGCCGCAGGGCAGCAAGCCGCAGCCCGAACAGCTGCCGCGGGTGGCCGATCTGGTGCGGCGCAGCCAGGGGGATCCGTTGGCTCCCTTCGCGCTCCACTCGTCCAAGAGCTACTTCTTCAATGCCGACGGCTCGGCCGCGCTGGCCTATCGCGCCCGCCTCGGAATCGCCGTCGTCTCCGGTGATCCCATCGGCGAGGCCGACCGCTTCCCCGAATTGCTCACCGAATTCTCGCTTTTCGCGGGCAGTCACGGCTGGAAGATCGCGGTGCTGGGCGCGAGCCCGGAGGTCACCCAGGCCTGGCAGCGGCGCGCGGTGGACCATCGCGGGCTGCGGTCCATCGCCATCGGCCGCGACGTGGTCATCGAGGTCGGCCATTTCGACATGGTGGGCCGCAAGTTCCGCAATCTGCGGCAGGCGGTGAGCCGCACCAAGAACTTCGGCGTCACCACCGAGATCCTGCCCGAGGTCGCGCTCACCGAGCCGCAGCGCGAGACGCTGCTCGCCATCGTCGACGAGTGGGGACACGGGCGGCAGACCCGCGGCTTCTCCATGATCCTCGACCACCTGCTCGACGGCCGGCACCCGGGCATGCTGGTGGTCATGGCCCGCGACGCGGACGGGCGCGTGGTCGGATTCCAGCGCTACGGCGTCTCCGGCAATGGCCAGGAACTGAGCCTGGACGTGCCGTGGCGGCGGCACGACGCCCCGAACGGGCTCGACGAGCGCATGATCGTGGATCTGGTCGAGTACTCCCGCGAACGTGGGATCAAGCGAATCTCGCTGGCGTTCGCGGCGTTTCCGGAGATCTTCGCCGACAAGCAGCGGTCGCGGACCATGCAGGCGGTGTACCTGGCGGTGCGGCTGGGTGATCCGCTGATCCGGCTGGAATCGCTGTACCGGTTCCTGCGCAAGTTCAACTCGTTCGGCAATCAGCGCTACGTGCTGCTGCGCTGGCGCGAGATCGTGATCGTGGCGCTGGCGCTGCTCAGCCTGGAGTTCGTCCCGCATCGCAAGCAGTACTGAGGATCTCACTTCAGGAAGTCGACCAGGGCCTCGGCGAAACCGGGGGCGGCGACGGCCGCGAGGTGATCGCCGGGCACGACCACGAACCGGGCATCGGGCAGGGCGGCGGCGAGACGTTCGGGTTCCGCGGCGAACGGGTCGCGGTCGCCCGCCAGCACCAGCGTGGGAATCGTTATGCCGGACAGGCTTTTGATCGGCGCTTCGTTGAGACCGGTCGCCACCATGGCGATGGCCTCGCGATCCAGGCCGAGCGCGTCGGCCAGGATGCGGAACATGCGCGCGTTCGGCACGATCTGCTCGAAATCGGCGGTCATGGCGTCGACGATGTCGGAGGAATTGATGACGCGCCAATCGATTCCGCCGCAGTCCACCACACCGCAGCCGATGCCGCCGACGACCAGTCGTTCCACCCGCTTGTCGGCATCGGCGACCAGCAGCGAGATGATGCCGCCCATCGAGTAGCCCACCAGCGCGACCCGATCCAAGCCCAGCTCGTCGAACAATGCTCGGACATCGTCGGCCATGGCCCGCCACGAGTATCGCGCCGCGTCGTGCGGCTTCTCCGAGCGCCCGTGTCCGCGCGCATCCAGTGAGATGACGTGATGCCCGGCCCGCCGCAGCGCCGCCACCACACCCACGCTCATCCAATTCGCATTGGTATCGGCCGCGGTGCCGTGCTGCAGCACCACCGGAACGCCCTCGCCCGCCCACTCGGTGTAGTTGAGCTCCAAGCCGTCCCACGTGGTGAACTTCGCCATGGCCGCGATAGTAGGGGCCCCACGGCATCCCGGCATGTTTTTGGCCGGGATCCATGATCGCCGGCGGGTCCTAGCCCACGCGCGCCATGACCGCGCGCGGCAGCAGAGGCATCACCAATCCCAATACTCGCCAAGGCCATTCGGGCACCGAGGCGCGCACGGCCTCCCGCTCGATGGCCGCAACCATCGCGCCGACGCCCTTGTCCAAGGGCACGACCAGCTTCGCGTCCCCGGCCTTGGCGGCCATGTCGGTGGCGATGAAACCGGGCTGCACGGTGGTGACTTTCAGCGGGGTGCCGCGCAATTCGATGGCCAGTCCCTCGCCCAAGGCCGTCACGCCCGCCTTGCTGGCCGCATAGGCCGTCTTCGTGCCGGGCAGTCCGCGCACCGCGCTCATGGAGGAGATGAGCACCAGATGCCCGGCATTCTGCTGCCGGAAAATGCTCATGGCCGCCTCGGCCTGGGCCAGGGCGCTCACGAAATTGGTGGTGGCGGTGGCGAGATTGGCGTCCGCGCGGCCGGTGCCGATGCGCGCGCCCTTGCCGAGCCCGGCATTGACGATGATCCGGTCCAGTCCGCCGAGTTCGGCGCGCAGTTCCTCGAAGACCTTCGGAATGGCGGCGTGGTCGTCCACGTCGAGCCCGCGCACCGCGACGGTGATCCCCGGATGGGCCGCCAGCAGTTCGTCCCGCAGCTCCTCCAGCTTCGAGACCCGGCGGGCGCACAGCGCGAGATCGCGCCCGCGCCGGGCGAACTCGCGGGCCATGCCCGCGCCCAGACCCGAGCTGGCACCGGTGATGAGAATCTTGCGCCTGGTCATGCCGTCACCCTAGCGGTGTCGCGGCGATTCCTTCACCGGAGAAGGGTTATCCGGCCGAGCCGGTACTGGGCCGGGCGGGCGTGAGGTGCCAGGCGCCGCAGTTCTCGGTGGAGAACCCCACGTCGGTCGCCTTGATCTCCACGGTGATCGGCTTCACGCGGGTGAAGTCGCTGGCGATGATGTAGTAGTTCGGGTCCGGATAATCCTGGGCGGTCTGGATTTTCCACAGTCGCCGCCAGAAGCAGGCGCCCGCGGCGGGATCCGGTGTCCCGTCACCGATATAGATCCCAGGTTTGATATCCACATTGACCAAATAGGTGCCGTCCACCGTGATATCGGTGGCCGGTTCGGCGGCCGCCATTCCGGATGCGGCCATGGTCAGCGCGGAAGCGAAGGCTCCCGCGGCTACGAGCGCGCCTGCACGCACAATGTCCTCCCTGAGCAGCTCTCCCGGGGAGGGGTCTATCAGAAAATGCGGTCTGTTTTCAGGAAATCGGACCGATTCGAGTAAATGCACAAACGTGAGCGATGCCCTTTTGGGCTTCACAACGATATTCAGGCATGGGAAGTCTTCGCCCGGTCGCGACCGGATGCGCCACCCCGCACTGCGCCCGGCTGTGTACGGAGGCGGGGCTGGCGGCCGTGCTCGCCGCCGATCGCGGCCTGCTGCACTGGCGGGCCATGAGCCGCCTCGGCGACCCGGGCCTGGCCGAGCACGCCGTCCAGGAAACCCTGCTGCGCGGCTGGCGCGCCTGCGCCAGCTACGACCCGAACCGTGGCAGCGTGCGCACCTGGCTGTTGACCATCGAACGCAACGTCCTCACCGACATCGCCCGCTTCCGGGCCGCCCGACCCGGCGACAGCAGCTGGGACGAGATCGGGGAGCAGGCCGAAAATCACTGCGCACGGCCCGATTTCGTGGAAGATCTGACCGATGGGCTGCTGGTGGCGGAGCTGCTGGCCCAGCTTCCGGCGGCCCAGCGGGATGCCGTCGTGCAGGTCATCCTGCGCGATCGCGCCTACCAGGACGTGGCCGCCGAACTGGGTATACCGGTGGGCACGGTCAAGACTCGCGTGCACTACGCGCTGCGGTCGCTGCGCCGACTGCCGGTGTGCGCCTGAACCGGTGGCGCCTCCCGCACGTCGAACAACTGTGACCGAGCCGCACCGGCTCGGCCCGAGCGAGGAGTTACCGATGACCGACACCTCCCCCGGCCCCGGCGGATTCGCCGTGGATCGCCGCACCGCCCTGGCCGCCACCGCGGTCGCCGCCACCGCGCTGACGGTGGCCGGATGCAGCAGCACCTCCAACCAGCCGGCCTCGGCCGCGCCCGACACCACCGCGGCCAAGGCCCCGGTTCCGGCCAAGAATCAGGGCGGTGACGCGCTCGCCAATACCGCGGACGTGCCGGTCGGCGGCGGTGTCATCAGCGGAGACACGGTCATCACCCAGCCGACCGCGGGCTCGTTCCAAGGGTTCTCGTCGACCTGTACCCACCTGGGCTGCAAGGTGAACGAGGTGACCAACGGGCTGATCAAGTGCCCGTGCCACGGCAGCAGCTACCACCTGGACGGGACCGTCGCGAGTGGGCCCGCGCCGCGAGCCCTGGATTCGAAGGCCATCAAGGTCGACGGGGACAAGATCGTGTCGGCCTGATTCGTCACGTATTCGTCGGATCATTCCGGCGAGTTTCTGGGGATTTCTCGGGCGCGTCGCCTCGGACCCAGCGGTCGCTTGCGAGATAGTGGGCGCGGTGGTCGTTTGCCCGCTGCGTGCGGCGATGCCCTGAGCAGCGGGTTTGGGCGTCTGACCACAAGTAACGGTTCCATCACGGAGCTTGCCAGAAGGTAACTGATGTTGCCAGAGTGCTGTGTGAGCTCGAAGTGAATAGCTGGGTCTGGTGTTACTAGTGGGAAGGGAGGGGCGCTCCGCCCCGAGCGCCGTCCGCTTATGAAGCCAAGCATCACTAAGGCCGGAATCTGTACCGCCGTCACCGCGGCGGCCATCACGACCGTGACCGGGCTCGTCCCGATCGCCGCCCTGGCCGCGCCCGCGCTGCCGGAACTGCCGCAGAAACTCGCCGGGAAGACCGTCTTCCTGGACCCGGGCCATCAGGGCCCCAACCACACTCAGGATGTGAACAAGCAGGTCAGCGATGGCCGCGGCGGCACCAAGGCGTGCCAGACCACGGGCATGACCAGCCTGCACGGCATGGCCGAGCACACCATCAACTGGAATGTCGCCCAGCTCGTGCGCACCTCGCTCGAGGGACTCGGCGCGAAGGTCGTCATGAGCCGCCCCGACGACACCGGCTGGGGCGGCTGCATCGACGAACGCGCCAAGGCCGCCAATGCCTCCGGCGCGGACGTCGCCCTCAGCATCCACGCCGACAGCGGGCCCGCCGACGGACACGGCTTCCACCTCATCGTGCCGCAGCTGCCGGTGCCCGACGCCAAGGTCAACGAGGTCCAGTCCGGTGCCGGGCTGACCGCCACCAAGGCCATGCGGGACGCCTACGTGCAGGGCGGATATCAGGCCGCCACCTACAACGGCGCGGTCGACGGACTGCAGACCCGCTCCGATATCGCCGGTCCCGCACTGACTTCCGTGCCGGACGTGTTCCTCGAAATGGGCAATGGCGCCAATGCCGAGGACGCGGCGCAGCTGGAGTCGCCGGAGGGACAGCTCAAGCACGCGGTCACCATTGTGACCGGGCTGGCGTCCTACCTGCTCGGTGTGCCGGTGCCCGCCGAGAGCGCCTCGGAGCCGGGAACCCAACCGGGACAGCAGGTTCCGGCCGAGCCCGCGCAGGCGCAGGTGCCCGCGCCGGCGGCTCCGGCTCCGGCCCAGCCCGCTCCGGCGCAGACTCCGCAGACGCCGCAGGCGGCGGTTCCGGCTCCGCAGGCCCAGGTTCCGCAGACGCAGCCGCAGGCGCAGGTTCCGCAGGCTCAGCTCCCGCAGACGCAACCGCAGGCCCAGACTCCGGGTCAGGCGCAGACGCCCGCGCAGCCGGGATCGGTTCCCGCGCAATCGGGTTCGGCCCCGGCGCAGGCCCCGCAGCTGCCGACTCCCGCCGAGGTGAGCCCGGAGCGAGCGGGTACGCCGCAGCCCGCGGACGGGCTGCAGGTCTTCCAGCAGCTGGCCGATCAGTTCCTGAACTGGGAGCAGCAGGCCCAGCAGGGCGGCCAGGTCGCGCCGCAACCCGCCGCACCGCAACCCGCCGCACCGCAACCCGCCGCACCGCAACCCGCTGCGCCGCAGGCGGTTCCGGCGCAGCCCGCGAAACCCGGTGTGGCACCGGCGGTGAAGCCCGTCGCCGATCAGCGCGCGCCGCGGCAATCGCCCGGCACCTCGGCTGCTCCGCAGACGCCGTCCCCGGCCGCGCCCGGCGCGCAGTCGAATCCGGGCGCCCAGTCCCCGTCGACCGACAAGAACTCCAAGTCCGACGGCTTCGACGTGGACACCATGAGCACGCTCGTGCAGTCGGCCATCAAGTTCTTCGGTCCGCTGGCCAAGATGCTCATGGGCAATACCGGTATCGCCCCGGACCTGATCAATCTGGCCTACAGCGTGGTGTCGGTGCTCAGCTCGAACATGTTGAAGACGCCCACCACCGTCAACTGAGTCCGCGCGGCCCGATCGCCCCCGCCCCGAATTCGTCGGGGCGGGGGCGATTTTCGTCGGCACCCGTCACATCCGAACCGTCCGGCACCTTCCGTCCCGTACCCGGCGAAACGAGGAAGACGGGCAAACATTGCGCGATCCGAACGCGCGCGGTCTCCGACACCCTCGTCTGCCTGGACAGCATGGTTGTAAGGACAAGGCGGCGCACGAGCGGACAACCTCGTGTCCGGTGGTTGGCAAGCATTCGGCGCAGGAGTTGCATGAATTGGGGTCGGGTCCGATGGCTGGCGACAGTCGTCATTTCACAGCAGGCTCGAGCCGATGAGGGACTTGTAGATCGAGGTGGATGATGGCGTTCGGCGTGGGATTGTCTATCGGCACGGTCAATACGGTTTGCTCCACGGCGGCCGATCGATCAGCGAAACATCCGCCCGGTCGCCGCGGCGGCGTCGGCGCTCCGCCGACCACCTGGCGCACCACCCTCACCTTCGACAGTTCGGGTACCGCGCGCGTGGGTCGGATTCCCCGGCACGGGCGGGTGATCACCGAATTCGCCGACCTCACCCAGCGCGGCGCGCCGGTCGCCCGGGTCGGACACCGTGCGCTCTCGGCCGCCGATCTGGTGGCGACCGTGGCCCACAGCGTGGTCGCCGAGGTGCTCGGGCAGCCACCGGCCGGACCGCTCGACACCGGTGAGGTCGGTATCGCGGTGACCCACCCGGCGAGTTACTCCGCCAATCTGGTCGCCGATCTGCGCACCGCGCTCGACGGTGTCGGTCTCGCGCTCGCCGCCCTGGTGGCCGAGCCGATCGCCGCCGCCACCTGGTTGGCGGCCGAACGCGGGCCGCTCACACCGGGTTTGGCGCTGGTCTACGACCTCGGCGGGTCCGGGCTGGACATCACCCTGCTGCGGGTGGGCATGGGCGCGCCGAGCAATCCGGTCGTCGGATTGCCGCTGCACTCGGTCGAATACGGTGGCCGCGCCTTCGGTGACATGGTGGCGCGCACGCTGCGGCGTACGGCCGGATCGCAGGTGGTGCCGCGCGGACTCTCGGACGCGGATTCGGGTGAGCTGCGCAGCGAGCACATTCGGCGCTCACTGGGCCTGGTCTACAAGTGCCTGCGCATCGCGGACGTCACCATGGCCGATGTGGATCGCATCCTGGTGGTCGGCGGCGCGGCCCGCCCGCCCGAGGTGGCGCAGGTCCTGGCCAAGGAACTGGCCCGCCCGGTGGTGGTGGCCGCCGATCCGGAACGCACGATCGCCGACGGCGCGGCCATCGCGGCCAAGCAGTCCCTGCTCGAGCACGATTCCTCGAATCACCGCCATCACTCGCTGTCCGGCCTGTTCCGGCGTGTCACCCGGGTGGCCGCGCTCTGAACTGATCATTTGCCCTGCTACCGGCGGGTTGGCCTGGATTCGTGTGCTGACCCGCGCTAGCTCGTGCAAGCATTCTGCGAGCGGGTTGTTGACGCCTTTCCGGTTTGGTGTAACCATGGGGAACAGATAAAAGCTTCCTATTGGAGAGGTGACGACGATGTCTCCGACCACGACGCCCGTTGACGACCCCGTGGTTGCCGAAGCTCAGGAGTACGCCAACAAGCTGCTGCTCCTCTCGGAGGGGTCGGTGAACAAGAACTTCGACCCCTACGAGGACATCGACTGGGAGAACCCCGACTTCGACGCCGATGCCCGCCCCGAACGCTGGATCCTGCCCGAGTCCGCCGACCCGCTCGGCCGCCACCCCTGGTACCAGGGCCTGAGCGACGAGCAGAAGATCGCGATCGGCAAGTACCGCCAGGCCAATATCGCCAAGGTCGGCCTGCAGTTCGAATCCATCCTGATCAGCGGCATGGTCAACCACACGTTCGCGCTGCCCAACGGTGATCCGGAGTTCCGGTACTGCACCCACGAGATGTCCGAGGAACTCAACCACACCCTGATGTTCCAGGAGATGGTGAATCGGATCGGCGCGGACGTGCCCGGCATGGGTCCGCTGGTGCGCCAGCTGCGCTTCCTCGGCGTGCCCGTCGCGATCATGTTCCCGAATCTGTTCTTCATGGCGGTGCTCGCCGGTGAGGAGCCGATCGACCACATTCAGAAGCAGATCCTGCGCTCGGGTGAGGAGGTGCACCCGATCATGCGTGGCGTCATGGCGATTCACGTGGCCGAGGAGGCGCGCCACATCTCCTTCGCGCACGAGTTCCTGAAGCAGCACGTGCCGGAGGGGAACGTGGCCAACCGCTTCGTGCTCTCCCTCGCCATGCCGATCGTCATGTTCATCCTGGGCCGGTCCATCGCGACGCCGCCCCGGAAGTTCTTCCGCGAGTTCGACATTCCCGAGACGGTGCGCAAGGAGCTGTTCTACGGCTCCAAGGAGGCCAAGCAGGTCTTCAGCGACTACTTCATCGATGTGCGCGCGCTGGCCACCGAGATCGGGCTGATGAACCCGATCGCCAAGCAGGTGTGGAAGCTTTTCCGCATCGACGGCCCGGCCTCGCGCTACCGCTCGGAGCCGATCCGCTCCGGCAAGGCCGCGTAGGAAGGGGAGACGTCCAGTGCCGTACGTTGTCACCCAATCCTGTTGCAGCGACGCCTCGTGTGTCTACGCCTGCCCGGTCAACTGCATTCATCCGACGCCGGATGAGCCGGACTTCCTGACCGCGGAGATGCTCTACGTCGATCCGCAGGCGTGCGTGGACTGCGGGGCGTGTGCCACCGCGTGCCCGGTGGACGCCATCACCTCGTCGAAAAAGCTGACCTCGGAACAGCTTCCGTTCATCGAGATCAATGCCGACTTCTACCGGCAGGAGCGGCCGCGGCCGTTGCTGGCCAAGCCGGTTCCGGCCGCGGCCGTCAAGCCGGGGCGGGAACCGTTGCGGGTGGCCATTATCGGGTCCGGGCCCTCGGCCATGTACGCGGCCGACGAATTGCTCACGCAGCCGGGCGTTTCCGTGACGGTGTTCGACAAGGTGACCACGCCCTACGGTCTGGCCCGATTCGGCGTCGCGCCCGATCACACCAAGACGCGCAAGGTCGGCCACCTCTTCGACGTGATCTCGGCGCAGCCCGGATTCGGGTCGTATCTGAATGTGAATGTGGGCGAACATGTTTCGCATGAGGAACTGTTGGCGCACTTTCACGCGGTGATCTACGCGGTCGGCGCGT
Organism: Nocardia sp. CDC153; assembly: GCF_035818515.1. Lineage (NCBI taxonomy): Bacteria > Bacillati > Actinomycetota > Actinomycetes > Mycobacteriales > Nocardiaceae > Nocardia > Nocardia sp. CDC153. The sequence continues at coordinate 1,462,990 of NZ_JAYKYU010000001.1, forward strand.
CCTCGGATCGCAAGCTCGGGATCGCGGGGGAGGGGCTGCCGGGCAGCGCCTCCGCGACCGACTTCGTGGCGTGGTACAACGGGCATCCGGAGCAGGCGGGGCGATACTTCGACCTGTCGGGGCGGCGCGCGGTGATCGTGGGCAATGGCAATGTGGCCCTCGATGTGGCGCGCATGCTGACCGCCGATCCGGAACTGCTCGTCGGCACCGATATGTCGCAGCGGGCGCTGAATGCCTTGCGGCGCAGCGCAATCGAAGAGGTCGTGATCCTCGGGCGGCGCGGTCCGGCCGAATCCGCCTTCACCGTGCCGGAATTCGTGGGCCTGCTGGGCGCGGATGTCGACATCGTGGTGGAGGGTGAGATTCCCGAACCGGTCGCGGGCATGTCGCAGAAGGTCGAGCACAAGCTGAAGCTATTGCAAGGCTTGGCGGATCGGCCGGTTCTCGGGCGCAAGCGCATTGTGTTCCGGTATCTGTCCGCACCCACGGCCATTGTCGGCGTGGACCGGGTCACCGGGGTCGAGGTGGTGCGCAATGAGCTCGTCACCGGCGATGACGGCGGCGTGCACGCGGTCGCGACCGAGGATGTCGAGACCCTCCAGACCGGGCTGGTGCTGGCCTCGGTCGGCTATCGCGGTGTCGCGCTGGCGGGGCTGCCCTTCGACGAGCGGGCCGGGATCATCCCGAACGCGGACGGTCGGGTGACCGAGGAGTCCGGCGGTGCGGTGGTCCCCGGTACGTATGTCACCGGTTGGATCAAGCGCGGGCCGACCGGATTCATCGGCACCAACAAGTCGTGCGCGCAGCAGACGGTGCGGCAGCTGGTGGACGATTTCAATGCCGGCCGGTTGGCTCAACCCACCCGCGGCACAGGCGATTTCGACCGACTGGTCGGTGAGCGCCAGCCGCACGCCATTCGCGGTGGCGCGGTGAACCGCCCCCGCCGCAAGCTACCCCTATTGGTGCGTCGCTGACCCACCCCTTTCAGTGACGCCCACCGGAGGCCGTCGTACGCGAACCCCCTGCGCGTACGGCGGCCTTCGTCATTCCGGACGTCGTTCCCGAGTGCCGCTCCTGTGCCGCGGGGCTGACTTTTTGTGCCGGGCAACGTATCCGGTCGGGGGTCGGCTGCGAATCTTCGTCGCCCGTGCGTACGCACCGTACCGATGCTGTTGTGTGAGTTGTAATGCCGTGTTTGCTCGAAACGACATGATCGGTAGTAGAGAAGATTTCGTCGCGAATCACGGACGGTGCAGCGGCCCGCGTGGGGGATTCCCGGGTAGCTACCGACCAGTGATCGGTAATCCGCACTCCCATACTGACAATGCGGTTTGGTTTTTCGGACACTCTTTGCCTACCGGTTGGTATGAATATTTTGTTCGCTGTGCTGTAGCCACCAAGAAAGACTGTTCGGTTGCTTTTGTCCCGCAGTCGGATTCGATCTTGCTTGGAACGTTGCCTGACCAGTAGATTCGCCACCTTCGCTACTGGACGCGAAATCTTTTCTCCCAATTCGATATTCATCCCCCGCTAACGCCAGCTAACCTGAACGCGCTGTTTGGAAAACGACCGCGACCACATGGTTGGTACGCCCGTGGAGGCCGTGGTCTCGGTGCGTTGACGGGATAGCGATGACAGTTGGCTTTGGCATGAGCATCGGCACAGTGAACTCCGTATGGGCGACCTCGGCCGGTGATCGGAACCGGCCCGCGGTGCGCGTTCGCCGGACCGCCGTCACCTTCGACAGCGCCGGTGGGCCGCATATCGGGGGAATTCCCCGATTCGCCCCGGTGGTCACCGACTTCGCCGATCTCACGACCGAGCCGGACCCGGTGGTCATCAACGGTCGCATCTGGTCCCCGGCGGATCTGGTGGCGGCCGTGGTGAACGGGCTCATCGAGACCAATGCGCCCGAAGCCCCCGCCGTAAGCACCTATCCCGCTTGCTATTCGGACAAACACGTCACGCGATTGCGGCGGGCGCTGGACTGGTCCGGGGCCGCGGACGTCACCCTCATGCCCGAGCCGGTCGCCGCGGTGGAGTGGCTCGACAACGAGTACGGCATCTCCGAATCCGGGCTGACCCTGGTCTACGACCTCGGGGGCAACAGCCTCGACATCGCGGTGGTGCGCACCGAGGCGGACCGCGACGAGCGCGGCATTCTCGGGCGGGCCGAACGGTCCCACGAATATGGGGGCCGCCCGCTCGGCACGCTGCTGGCTCGCTACGCGCGCAGCATCGCACCCGGTGCGGCACAGCCGGTTTCGGCCGTGGTGCCCGCCTCCGACACGAATCGACTGCGCAGCTGGCACATTCGCAATTCGCTACGGCTGGTGCGGTCGGTGGTGCACCGGGCCGGGCTGCACATGGAGGAGATCGACCGGGTTCTGCTCATCGGCGGCGCGGCCCGGCCCGCGGAGGTGGCGCGGGTGCTGGCCGATCTCGGGCGGCCGGTGATCATGTCGCCGGATCCGGCGCACACGGTGTCCGTGGGCGCGGCCATCGCCGCGTTTCGCAGCATCGACACCGGATCGGCCATCGGCCGCTACGCGCCCCGCGCCGCCGTGATCTCCGGTGCCGCGGTGGCTTCCGCGCTGGCCATGTCGGCGGCCACCGTGCTCGGCGGACCGGTCGCCGGACCACCCGGTCTGCAAGCCGCGCCGGAACCGACCGACCAGCCGGTGGGAACCGCCGCGCTCGGCACCGGCGACGTCATCGTCTACGAGGACGAGGGCGCGCCGCCCGGCACCCACACCCACGCCATCGCCACCGTGGCCGCGGTCCGCGCCTATGCGCCGATCGCCCCGACGGTCACCCAGACCTGGGTCCACGGCCGCCCGGTCGACACCACCAGCGGCGGCACCCACTGCGAAACCCGCATGCTGTCGGACCCGGTTGTCACCTACGCCAACCCGGCCCAGTTCACCAACCCACTGCCCTTCCAGAACCCGGCCCTCAATGGGTGGAACATCGGCTCCTTCAGCGGCCAGGTCCCCACGGTCAGCGTCCCCGGCAACACCGCCCAACCGATCTCGGGCACCCTCCCCGGCGGTCCCGGAACCATCCCCGGCGCAACGCAACCCGGCACCGGCCAACCCGGCGGCACTCAGCCCGGCACGCCGGGCGTGACCGACCCCGCCGCCGGTCAACCCGGCAGCACGACTCCCGGAACCCCCACGGGCGGCACCCAACCCGGCACCTCGGGCGGCACGACCCCCGGAACCGGAACCCCCGCCGCAGGCGACCCGGGTTCCTCCGCCCCCGGCGGTACCACCCCCGGAACCGGAACCGGTGGAACCAGCGCCGGGGGGACCAGCGGCGGAACCGCCACTGGCGGAACCCCATCCGGCGGATCCGACCCGGGCAGCGCGACCCCCGCAGGCGGCGGCGCGACCTCCGGAGGCACAACCGGCGACCCGGCCGGAGCCAACACCGGAGGCCAAGCGCCCGGCGGTTCGACCTCGGGAGGTTCGACCTCCGGCGGCACTGGCACCGGTGGCGGTGCAGGTGCCGGTGGCGGAATAGGTGCCGGTGCAGGCACCGGTGGCGGAACGGGAACCGGCGCTGGCACGGGTGCTGGTGGAGGTACCGGCACCGGTGCCGGAACAGGCGGCGGCGCAACATCTCCCGGCGGCTCCACCCCCGGCGGCGCGAGCACAGGCGGCGGCTCTCCCTCGGGCGGAACCTCCACCGGAGGCGGCTCTCCCACTGGCGGCTCCCAAGGCGGCGCCGCAACCGGCGGCGGATCCGGAACCGGCGGCGGCGCAGGCAGCCCCGGCGGCACCCACGCCGGCGGCGGCATGGGCGGCGGTTCCATGGGTGGCGGCGGCATGAGCGGTGGCGGCATGGGCGGCGGCGGAGGAGCCGGTGGCGGCGGCAAGGGCGGAGGTGGCGGCGGTGGCCACCACTGACCCCATGCGGTACAGCACATCACGCTCGTGCTCCTTGGCGGCGCTGATCATCAGCGAGCGCTTGCACCGCGATGCGGCCCATCGACCCGGATCCGGTTGTCGGGCGCGGATTTTCGGCGAGGCCCGTAGGCGGCGTGCTGTCCCACACGCCGGCGCGGGTGGCGGGGGAGGCGGGGCGGTGGCGTCCCACCATCTGTCCCCTCCCCACGGCGACGCAGGTGGGTGGCGGGCCTGACCAACCCGCCCCACCTCGTCCCCGATATCGAGCGCGACGCGCTCACCAGGACCGGCGATGGGAGAGCGAGGGACCTGCAAACCTCGTTCCATCGTCGAAAGTGACCGGCCCACCCCGCGTTTCCAGTGCCCGGGCGCGGTGGTGGGCCTGTCGCGATGGTCAGCGGGCGGTGAAGCCGCCGTCGATGGTCAGGGCCGCGCCGGTGATGAAACTCGCCTCGTCGCTGAGCAGATAGGCGCAGAAGGCGGCGATCTCGTGGGGCTGGGCGATGCGGCCGAGGGGGTGCAGGGCGGCGATGGCGGCCTCGCCCTCGGGTGTCGCGCCCATGGAGTCGCGGAAGGCAGGGGTGTCGACCGCGCCGGATACCAGCGCATTCACCCGCACCGACCGGTCGGCCGCCTCCAGGGCGACGGCCCGGGTCAGGCCCACCACGCCGTGTTTGGCAGCCACATACGGCGCGACCTGCGCCATGCCGACCACGCCCAGGTTCGAGGCATTATTGAGAATCGCCCCGCCCCCGCTCGCGGCCAACGCCGGAACCTGGTGGCGCAGACCGTAATAGACGGCCGTCAGATTGAGTTCGAGATCGGCGCGCCATCCGGCCTCGTCGATGTTCTCCACCGGGCCGAAGGCATTGACCGCGCCCGCATTGTTGAAAGCCGCGTCCAGCCGCCCGAATTCGGTGATCGCGGCATCGGTCAGGCGCGCCACCTCGGCCTCGACGGTGACATCGGCGGGCACGAACAGCGCCCGGCCACCCGCGGCGCGGATCTCCTCGGCCATCCGGTCCCCGGCCTCCTTGCCGCGCGCGCCGAGCACCACGCTCCCGCCCTCGGCGGCAATGCGGCGAGCCGCGGCCGCCCCGACCCCCGAGGTGGCCCCGGTGATCAGAACGACCTTTCCTGCGAAGCGAGCATCCATGACTGCGTTCCCCTTGCGGTAGTGCCGATTTCGTTGACATGTCATAGTCAACGCCGCGCGAGGGATGGCCGCTGGCGGGAAACCGCCGTCACATTTGATGCGTCATGTATTGGTGAGATCAGGCGGGCGACAGCAGATCCGGCAGTTCGTCGAGCCCGTCGATCACCGTCGCCCGCGCCGCGTCGGGCAGCTCGGCGGTCAGATAACCCCACGGTCCGCGCCGAATCAACACCGGCCGCATGCCCGCCGCCGCCACCGGCACCACGTCATTGTCGACCCGATCGCCGACGTAGGCGATCTCCGCGGGTTCGACACCGGCCACCTCGATCACCCGCGTGAAGAACTTCGGATCCGGCTTCTCCAGATCCCATTCGGCCGAGGTGTACACCGCGTCCACCGGCAGCCGCAGCCGCTCCAGCGCCGATTTCGCCTGCGGCGGTTGGTTCCCGGCGATGATGACGGTGATTCCCCGCCGCCGCAGTTCGCTCAGCGCCCGCCGCACGTCCGGGTACAGATCGTCACCGTCGAAGTTGTTGCGCAGGCTCTCCGGCTCCTCGGCGGCCCACGCCGACTGCTCGGCCTCGAGATCCAGGCCCGGCCGCACCAATTCGAAGGCGTCGGTGAGCGGCCGCCCGGTGGCGGCCATTCCGCCGATGACGCCCAGGAACGCGAAGCGCGGGATATCGAGCCGGTCGGCCCACCGGCACCAGATGCGCGTCTCGTCGATCAGCGTCTCGCCCACATCGAATACCGCAGCCTTGATCATTCGCCCAGCGTATCGGGCGGTCGATTCCGATCGGGAATCAGCGCTGCGCGTTGAGGAAGCCGATGGCCGTGGCACCCCACCAGCAGACCTGCGACACCAATCCGGTCGCCGCGCCCCAGGCCAGCAGGCGGCCGGTGAGCGGTGTGTCGCCGCGGGCGCGCAGTCGGCGCTCGAGCGCACAGGCCTGAATCCCATTGAGCGTCAGCACCAGGACCAGGGTCAGCTTGGTGCGCGTCATGGTCGAGGCCAGATTCGGCTCCAGCACGCAGCCGCTGGCCACCAAACCGGCCAGTCCCAACCAAATGGGGACGTGCAATCGGCTGACCGCGCGCAGAGTCTCGGCGAGGGTGAGACGTCCTGCGGCCCAGCGCAAGACGAAGGAATCGGCCATGAGCACCCCGCCGAAACCCACCACCAGCGAGGTGAGGTGCACGAACAGTCCGCCGGTGTGCACGGCCGGGCTGGCGGTGACGTGGGCGGCGATCCAGACGGCCGCGGCGAGGGTGCCGGTGGCCAGCAGGGCGTAGGCGGCCACGATTCGCCAGGAATCGTGCGGTATCCCCGCCGTCCCGGTGCGATACCGGGCACTGCTGGTCTGGAGCATGGGTCGAGCCTTCTGTTAGGTAAGGGAAGCCTAAATTACTAAGAAGGTGGGGCCGGTGGCAAGTCGGTGACGACTACGCCGCGACCGGAGGCGGGGCACACTGGTGTGAGGCTGCGAAGCACGGGAGGGGAAACCTGATGGACGCCAGAATCCGGGGAACCGTCATGCCGGTCCTCGAGGTCGCCCTCGAACCGGGTGACAGCCTCATTGCCGAAGCGGGGCAGCTGTCGTGGATGACCGACTCGATCCGTCTCCATACCTCGACCAAGGGCGCGGCCGGTGGGGTCTTCGGGGCGGTGCGGCGGGCGATGGCCGGAGCCGGGCTGTTCATGACCGAATACACCGCCCACCGGGTGCCCGGGCGAGTGTCCTTCGCCGCCAAGCTGCCCGGCCAGATCATGCCCGTCCAGATCGCCAAGGACCGTGAATACCTGGTGCACCGGCACGGATTCCTCTGTGCCGCAGGCGATGTCCGGGTGGCGCTGAGCTTTCAGCGTCGCCTCGGCGCGGGCATCTTCGGCGGCACCGGCTTCACATTGCAACGGCTCTCCGGCGACGGCTACGCCTGGGTGGAACTCTCCGGCGAGGTCGTCAGCTACGACCTCGCGCCCGGTGAGACCCTGCGCGTGCACCCCGGCCACATCGGATTGTTCGAAGCCTCCGTCGATTTCGACATCACCATGGTGAAGGGCATTCGCAATGTTCTCTTCGGCGGCGACGGCCTGTTCCTCGCCGCGCTCACCGGGCCCGGCCGAGTCTGGCTGCAATCGCTGACCATCACCAACCTCGCCCACACCCTGATTCCGTATCTTCCGCTCCCCGAACCCGGCTCCCAAAACCGTTGAGGTGGCGCGATGTTCACCGGATTCGAGATCTTCGACATCCCGACGGCGGCCGGGCACATTCACGGGCGGGTGAAGGGGAGCGGGCCGCCGGTCCTGCTGCTGCACGGGATTCCCGAGACGCACGTGATGTGGCATCACGTCGCGGCCGAGCTGGCCGAGGCGTTCACCGTGATCGCGACGGATCTGCGCGGGTACGGCGACAGCGGGACCCCACCGAGCACACCGGATCACGGGCCGTACAGCATGCGGGAGATCGCCCGGGAGCAGGTGGAAGTGATGGCGGCACTGGGACATCGACGATTCGCGGTGGTCGGGCACGATCGGGGCGCGCGGTGCGCCTACCGGATGGCGCTCGACCATCCTGGGGTGATCGGGCGGCTGGCGGTACTGGACGTGATCCCCACGGCGGAGGTTTTCCGGGCCGAGCTCGGTAGCGGGTTTTGGGTGTGGTCGTTCCTGGCTGCCCCGGAACCTGTTCCGGAGCAACTGATTTCGGGTTCTCCCGAGGTGTTGGTGAATCACATGCTCGACTCGTGGTCGAGCACTCCGGGAGTGTTCTCCGACGAGGTGCGCGCCGCGTATCTGGCACAGTTCCGGGATCCGAAGCGGGTGCACGCCATCTGCGAGGAGTATCGGGCCGCCGCGACGCTCGATCGCGAGCACGACGAAGCCGACCGGGGCATTCGGAAGATCGAGTGTCCCACCCTCGTGCTCTGGGGCGAGACCGGCGGGATCGCCGACGGGGCAACAGATCCGCTGCGGGTATGGGGAAAATGGTGTGACACGGTGACCGGGACGGCCTTACCCTGCGGACACTTCCTCCCCGAGGAAGCCCCGCGCCGCACCACGGATGTGCTGTCGCGATTTCTGCAGGCTTGACCGGCTCAACACGGAGGTTCACCATGTCTCGACCGATTCGCGTGCTGGTCTGCGGGGGCGGCATCGCGGGCAACGCCGTCGCGCTCCAACTGCTGCGGGCCGGGATCGACACCACCGTCGTCGAACGCGCGCCCGCGCCGCGGCCGGGCGGGCAGGCCGTCGACCTGCGCGGGCCCAGTCGCAAGGTGGCCGAGCGGATGGGTCTCATGCCCGGCATTCGCAAGCGGCAGCTCCACGAGCGCGGCATGGTGTTCATCGACGAGCGCGGCCGCGGCCGGGCGCGCATGCCCGCCGAGATGTTCGGGGGCGAGGGGTTCGTCGCCGAGATCGAGATCGCGCGGGGCGAACTGAATCAGGTCCTGCTCGACGAAATCGCCGGGCTCCCAGCCGAATCTGGATCACTCGACTACCGCTACGGCGAGTGGGTCGAGGACATCGATCAGGACGCCGAGACGGTGAAGGCGCGCTTCGCCTCCGGCGCGGCCGCCGAGTTCGATGTCGTGATCGGCGCCGACGGACTGAATTCCGCACTGCGCGAGAAGGTTTTCGGACCGCGCGAGCAATTCGTGGAGTACCTCGGCGCGTACATCGGGTTCTTCACCATCCCCACCCCACCCGGTACCAATGTCGAAACAGGTTGGGTCGGTGTGTATCCCGTTCCCGGCAGCACGGTCGCGCTGCGCCCGGACCCGGATCCGGCGACCTCCATGGCGATCATTTCCACCCGCATCCCCGCCGACCCCGCGCTGCGCGGCGACCTCGAAGCGCAACAGCGGCTCATCCGCGAACGGCTGACCGGATACGGCTGGGTGATCCCGGACATCCTGGACGCCATGCCCGACGCTCCCGACTTCTATTTCGACGAGGTGGCCCGCGTCCGCATGCCGCACTGGTCGAAGGGGCGGGTCGTCATGCTCGGCGACGCGGCCTGCTGCGGATCGCCCATGACCGGCATGGGCACCGCGCTCGCCATCATCGGCGCGTACCTGCTGGCAGGTGAAATCGCGACCACCCCAACCGATCTTCCCAGGGCCTTCGACCGCTACGAAGAACTCCTGCGCCCCTTGGTCACCACCATCCAGAAGGGCACCGAAACCCAGGTCCGCCTGCGCCACCCCGAAACCCGCCGCGGCGTCGCCATCATGCACATCCTCATCGAGACCCTGATGTCGCGGCCCCTGTCTCCCCTGCGCGCCTTGCTGACTCGCCTGATCGGCAAGCAGGCCGAATACCCGCTGCCGGACTATCCCGCCGTCGAAAACTGATGCGAGCTCAGGCCGAGAGCTCGAGCGGCAGGGTCGCCGTGGTGTAGCGGTCGAGGGCGACCTCGGCCAGAAGCGGATGCGCGCCAATGGTTTCGGCATGCGTGAGATCCGGAAGCGAGTCGCGCAACCGGTCGGTCAGCAGACCCGGAGCCAAGAACCAGGGCGCGACCAGAATCCGCTCCGCACCCCGGGCCTTCAGGCGGGTGAACGCCTTGTCGAGTGTGGGATCGGTGGTGGCGAAGCAGATTTCGGTGTCCCAGCCGGTCAGGGTCGTGAGCAGGCGTGCGACATCGCCGGTGCGGGCGTTCGCGGCGGGGGAGGAGGAGCCGACCGCGGCGACCGCGATGCCCAACCCCCTCGCCATGCTGGGATGGAAAGCGGCAGCGTCGCCGCGCAGCGCTTCCAGCACCCGATCGCGCAGGGCGAAGATCAGATGCGGATCGGGGCCCAAGACATCGGCCTGGGTCAGGCGCAGGCGCGGATGGCGAGAGCGGGCCTCGTCCAGGAGGCCGGGGAGATCCACCCGCGCGTGGAATGCGCTGCCCAGCAGCAACGGAACCACGATCGCGTGCGTATGCCCGTCGGAGGCAACGGCATCCACGACCTGATCCACCGAGGGGGTGCTCAGGTCCAGAAAGGCCAGTCGCACATCGAGATCGGGGCGCTGCGCCGCGATCAGTTCGACCACGGCCCGCATGGTTGCAGCGGAGCGCGGGTCACGGCTGCCATGTGCCACGGCGATGAGCGCCGGGGCGTCTCGCCAGACGGGCATGCGGGGAGTGATCGAACCGACCGGCGCGACGGCCGGAACTGCGCCGTTGCCGGGCGGATTCATCTCAGACCCCGGCTTCCGCGGCGAACTCGGCCTCGGTGCCGACCTCGACCGCGGTGAGGGCGTCGCCGACCAGGCCCGCGGCCAGGGTGTTGCCGCCCGCCGGGTCGATGAGCAGGAACGAGCCGGTGTGGCGATTGACGCTGTAGTCGTCGGCCACGATCGGGTCGGCCACGCGCACCGAGATACGGCCGATGTCGTTGAGCGACAGCGATTCCGGGTTCGGGTCCGCCGACAGGTGCTGCTCGTCGAAACGCTCGATGAGCGCGCCCACGATGGCCTGGGTGGTGCGGGTGCCGTGCTTGAGCAGCAGGCGCGCGCCCGGGCGCAGTGGCTTGTCGCCGAGCCAGCAGACGGTGGCGTCGAAGGTGTCGATGGGCTCGGGGGCGTCCTTGGCGGCGGCGATCACATCGCCGCGCGAGACGTCGACATCGTCGGCCAGGATCAGCGTGACGCTGCGGCCCGGCTGCGCCGAGACCAGCTCACCGTTCGGGGTGTCGATGCGCTCGACGGTGGTGCGGGTGCCCGACGGCAGCACCACGACCTCGTCGCCCTTCGAAACCACGCCCGCCGCAACCTGTCCCGCGTAACCCCGGTAGTCCGGGTACTCGGCGGTGCGCGGCCGGATCACGTACTGCACGGGGAAGCGCAGCCCGACCTGGTGGCGGCCGTGCGCATCCGCGTCCACCGGAACCGACTCCAGGTGCTCGATGAGCGAGGGACCGCTGTAGTAGGGGGTGTTCTCCGACCGCGAGGCCACATTGTCGCCGTGCAGCGCGGAGACCGGGATCTCCTGCACGTCCTCGGCCGCCCAGCCGAGTTTTGTTGTCAGCTCCGCGAATTCGGACTTGATCTTCTCGAAGACGCCCGCCGGATCATCGACCAGGTCGATCTTGTTCACGGCCAGCACCAGCTTCGGCACGCCCAGCAGCGCCATGACGGCGGCGTGGCGGCGGGTCTGCTCGATGACGCCCTTGCGGGCGTCGACCAGCAGGATCACCAGCTGCGCGGTCGACGCGCCGGACACCGTGTTGCGGGTGTACTGCACGTGACCCGGGGTGTCGGCGAGCACGAAAGACCGCTTGGGCGTGGCGAAGTAGCGGTACGCCACATCGATGGTGATGCCCTGCTCGCGCTCGGCGCGCAGGCCGTCCACCAGCAGCGACAGGTCCGGGGTGGACAGACCCTTGTCGACCGACGCGCGCGTCACGGCGTCGATCTGGTCCGCCAGCACGGATTTCGTGTCGTAGAGCAGCCGCCCGACCAGGGTGGACTTGCCGTCGTCGACCGATCCGGCGGTGGCCAGTCTCAATAGGTCGGACATCAGAAGTAACCCTCTCGCTTGCGGTCTTCCATGGCGGCCTCGGAGACGCGGTCGTCGCCGCGGGTCGCGCCACGTTCGGTGAGCCGGGACGCGGCGACCTCGGCGAGGATCGCGTCATTGTCGGCGGCGTCGGAAATGATTGCGCCGGTGGTGGATCCGTCGCCGACGGTGCGGTAGCGCACCGACTTGACCAGCAGCTCCTCGCCCTCGGCCGGGCCGCCCCACACGCCGGGGGTCATCCACATGCCGTCGCGCTGGTAGACCGGGCGCTCGTGGGCGTAGTAGATGCTGGCCAGCTCCACGTCCTCGCGGGCGATGTAGCGCCAGATGTCCAGCTCGGTCCAGTTGGAGATGGGGAACACGCGCACGTGCTCGCCGGGCGCGTGGCGGCCGTTGTACAGGTTCCACAGCTCCGGACGCTGCCGCTTCGGGTCCCAGCGGCCGAACGCGTCACGCAGCGAGAAGATCCGCTCCTTGGCGCGCGAACGCTCCTCGTCGCGGCGACCGCCACCGAAGACCGCGTCGAAGCGGTTCTCGTTGATGGCGTCCAGCAGCGGCACGGTCTGCAGCGGGTTGCGGATGCCGTCCGGTCGCTCCTGCAGTCGCCCGTCGGCGAGGTAGTCCTCCACTGACGCGACATGCAGTCGCAGCCCGTACTTCTCGACCACCTTGTCGCGGAACGCGAGCACCTCGGGCAGGTTGTGCCCGGTGTCCACGTGCAGCAGCGCGAACGGCAGCGGCGCGGGCCAGAACGCCTTGATCGCCAGGTGCAGCAGGACGGTGGAGTCCTTGCCGCCGGAGAACAGGATCACCGGCCGCTCGAACTCGCCCGCCACCTCGCGGAAGATGTGGATGGACTCGGACTCGAGAGCCGCGAGAGTGTCGAATTCTGTCTCGAGAGAGGTCATGACGCGTGCAACCCGCATTCGGTCTTGGCGAGGCCGGCCCAGCGGCCGGATCGCGGATCGGATCCCGGTTCCGGCTTCCGCGTGCACGGAGCGCAACCGATGGAGGGATAGCCCTCTTCCACAAGGGGATTGACGAGAATGCCATTGGCCTCGATGTAGGCGGCCATCTCGTCGTCCGACCAGGCGGCGATCGGATTGATCTTCACCAGGCCGAAGCCCTCGTCGTAGGAGATGAGGGGTGCGTTGGCGCGAGTCGGCGCCTCCACTCGACGGATGCCGGTCACCCAGGCGTTGTATCCGACGAGGGACTTCTTCAGGGGGACCACCTTGCGCAGGCGGCAGCATTCACCGGCGTCCCGGGCGAACAGATCCTTGCCCAGCAGCTGATCCTGTTCGGCCACGGTGTGTTCCGGCGTCACGTTCACGATGTTCACGCCGTAGACCAGCTCGACCGCGTCACGGGTGCCGATGGTCTCGGCGAAGTGGTAGCCGGTGTCGAGGAACAGCACGTCCACGCCGGGGCGGACCTGGGCGGCCAGCTGCACCAGCACCGCGTCCTGCATGTTGGACGCCACGATGTAGTTCGAGCCGAAGGTGTCGTCGGTCCACTGCAGCAGTTCCTGCGCGGTGGCGTTCGGGCCGAGCTCGGCATTGCCCTTCTCGACCAGGGCGCGCAGCTCGTCTTCCGCGAGTTTCGTTGTAGTCATTGCTGATTCCCCTACCTACCGCAGATCTGCTTCATCGGCACGAACAGCCCACTGCGCGAATCGCTCACCCTCGTCACGGTTCTTGACGAAATTGCGCACGACGCGCTCGATGTAGTCGCCGACCTCTTCGCCGGTCACCTTGTGCTGGCGCAACTTCCGGCCGAAGGCGGCATCGAAACCGAGGCTGCCCCCGAGGTGAACCTGGAAGCCCTCGATCTGATTCCCGTTGCCGTCGTCGACCAGCTGGCCCTTGAAGCCGATATCGGCGATCTGCGACCGACCGCAGGAGTTCGGGCAGCCGTTGATATTGATCGTGATCGGCACGTCCAGCTCGGCATTGATGTCGGCCAGCCGCTGCTCGAGCTCCGGCGCGAGTGCCTGCGAGCGCTTGCGGGTCTCGGTGAACGACAGCTTGCAGAACTCGATGCCACTGCAGGCCAGCAGGTTTCGCCGCCAGTGCGACGGACGCGCGTGCAGGCCCAGCGGTTCCAGCTCGGCGATGAGCTCCTCGACCTTGTCGTCGGGCACGTCGAGCACGATGAGCTTCTGGTACGGCGTGAACCGCACCCGGTCGGAACCGGCCCGCTCGATGGCCTCGGCGGCCTTGGTCAGGATGGTGCCCGAGACGCGACCGGCGATGGGGGAGAAGCCGATCGCGTTGAGCCCGTTGCGCAGCTTCTGCACGCCGATGTGGTCGATGGGCCGCTTCGGCTGCTCGGGGGCCGGGCCGTCGATCAGCTTGCGCTTCAGGTACTCGGTCTCGAGCACCTCGCGGAACTTCTCGATGCCCCAGTCCTTCACCAGGAACTTCAGGCGCGCCTTGGTGCGCAGGCGGCGGTAGCCGTAGTCGCGGAACAGCGAGACGACGGCCTCCCACACATCCGGCACCTCCTCGAGTGGCACCCACGCGCCGACGCGCTGGGCCAGCATCGGGTTGGTGGACAGGCCGCCGCCGACCCAAAGGTCAAGGCCCGGACCGTGTTCGGGATGCACGACGCCGACGAAGGCGACGTCGTTGATCTCGTGCACCACGTCCTGCTGGCCGGAGATGGCGGTCTTGAACTTGCGCGGCAGGTTGGAGTACTCCTTCTTGCCGATGTAGCGCTTGACGATCTCCTCGATGGCCCAGGTGGGATCGATGATCTCGGTGAGCGATTCACCGGCCAGCGGGGAACCCAGCACCACGCGCGGGCAGTCGCCGCACGCCTCGGTGGTCTGCAGGCCGACCGATTCCAGCCGCCGCCAGATCTCCGGCACGTTCTCGATCTCGATCCAGTGGTACTGGATGTTCTCGCGGTCGGACAGGTCCGCGGTGTCGCGGCCGAACTCGGTGGAGATCTCGGCGAGCGTGCGCAGCTGCTTCAGGTTCAGGGCGCCGGCATCGCAGCGCACCCGCATCATGAAGTAGCGGGCCTCGAGGATGTCGATGTTCTCGTCGCCGGTCCAGGTGCCGTCGTAGCCCTGCTCGCGCTGGGTGTACAGACCCCACCAGCGCATGCGGCCGCGCAGATCGCTCTTGTCGATGGAGTCGAATCCGGCCTTGGAGTAGATGTTCTCGATGCGTGCCCGCACATTGAGCGGGTTGTCGTCCTTCTTGGACTGCTCGTTGGCATTGAGCGGCTCGCGGTAGCCGAGCGCCCACTGGCCCTCCGACTTGCGCTTGACCGGACGGGCCGTGCGCTCGCGCGGGGCGACGGGCGCTTCCGAGCGCGGACGGTCCGGACGCACACGTCGCTCCGAGGCGGGCTTTTCGGGCCGGGTGGAGTGAGCGTTATCGGAAGTGGCGTCGGTGCTCGACGTCATGGGGTCGCTCCTGGGGATCTTGCGGGCAGGCGGGAGGGGCTGGCTCACGCCTCCGATATCAGAGAACCGGCTCTTACAGCGTCAGAAGGACGCTGGATTCCGGGGAAGGGAAGCCGATCTACCGGAGGCTCTCCGGCAGACAGCTCGCGCTGCAGACGCGCTTGAAGTCGACATGGCGACGCGCCACGAGTCGTACTCCAAGTCCAGTCATGTGGCTTATTGTGCCACGTCAGAAGGGTCGTTCCGACTGCCGGATCGAATTTTCCTCAGTTTCCCGGGAAATCCCCTGGATATATGTTCTGTTTTGTGACAGGTGTCATAGATCGCTGGTGCTGGACGTGAGGCGCGCCTTGGCGGATTCGATTCGGTTCAGTTCGTCGGCCAACTCGGGGGAGTACATCCAGTCCGGGCGATCGATGAATCCGGCCGGTAGGTACTCGGAGCGGACGGCGGTGCGATAGCCCAGGTCCCGCGCCCAACAGGACAGGGCCAGCAGCGGCAGCGAGAAGACGCCCTCGGGGTCGTGTCCCCAGGTCGCGGTGTCGAAGAAGCCGCGATGCAGGCGCAGGGCATGGGCCAGTTGCCGGTCGAACCCCTCGGAATCCCCCTCGGCCAACCGCACGAACACCTCGATGGCCGGGCGCATCAGCTGATCCGTCACCTGCTGCGCCCCCACCCGGCTGCGGGTGTCCAACCCCCACGCCGCCTCCGCCACGCTCCGCGGCCCGAACCGCCAGGCGCTCTGCAGCAGCCGCACCCACTCGTACTGGAAGTCGTCGAACGCCCCGTCCCCGTACTCCCGTAGTCGATCGACGGGATAGTCGATCAACTCCCGCATGGCCTCCGCGTCCCGCGCGATCAGCGTCCACCAGAACGCCGCCCGCCACCCCGCCACCCGATCGTGCCGATCGAACCCGTGCTCGATCCCGCTCGCCCGGAACCGCCGCGTGATCGTCCGCTCCGTCGACCGCGCGAAATACCAGGTCCGCGAGCGCAATGCCGCCGGATCCGCCATCAGCATCCGAGCCAGCAACGTCCCGTCCATCGACCGCGAGAAATTCGGCCCGTCCGGCCGCGGCGGCACCCGCACCCGCCCGACGACCGCCGCCACCGACCCCTCGTCCACCTCCCGAATCGACCTCGGGTCAATGGCATGCCGCGGTATCTCGATCATCGGACCGTCCCCAATCCGCCTCCGGAGCCTCCACCCGGCCCCTCGAAACCCCTTGGAATGTACCCGGATTCGAGCCGCCGCGCCGTGTGAGCGGGCGGGCCCGCACGGGCGGGTGACCTGTGACGGGGGCAACCGGTCACACTGGAGGGGTGACCTCGACTGTTCCCGATCGGACCTCCGGCACCTCCGCGGCGGACGAATCGCCCGTGCCGGTGCTGCGTGATTTCGGGGGCGGGGCGTTCGGGATCTATGTGCACGTGCCGTTCTGTGCGACGCGGTGCGGGTACTGCGACTTCAATACCTATACGGCGGGGGAGTTGGGTAGTTCGTCCTCGCCGCAGTCGTGGTTCGAGGCGTTGCAGGGGGAACTCGCTACGGCGGCACGGGAATTCGATGCGTTGCCGTCGGATACGCCGCCGGTGGAGACCGTGTTCGTCGGGGGTGGGACGCCGTCGCTGCTGGGTGGTGACGGGCTGGCCGGGGTGCTGGACGCCATTCGCGACAACTTCACGCTCGCGCCCGGGGCGGAGGTGACCACCGAGTCCAATCCGGAGTCGACCTCGCCGGAGTTCTTCGAGCGGCTGCGGGGTGCGGGGTACACGCGGATTTCGCTGGGCATGCAGTCCGCGGCCCAGCATGTGCTGAAGATCTTGGATCGCACCCACACTCCGGGACGTGCGGTGGCCGCCGCGCGGGAAGCGCGGGCGGCCGGGTTCGACCACGTGAACCTCGACCTCATCTATGGGACGCCGGGGGAGGCCGACGCCGATCTGGATGCGAGCCTCGACGCTGTGCTCTCGGCGGGCGTCGACCACGTGTCGGCGTACTCGCTGATCGTCGAGGACGGCACCGCCCTGGCCCGCCGGGTACGTCGCGGCGAACTCCCCGCCCCCGACGACGATGTGCTCGCCGCCCGCTACGAACGCATCGACACTCGCCTCGAAGCCGCGGGCCTGCACTGGTACGAGGTCTCCAACTGGGCCGCCTCCGACGCCGGACGCTGCCGCCACAACCTCGGCTACTGGGATGGCGGCGACTGGCTCGGCGCGGGCCCGGGCGCACACAGCCATGTCGGCGGCGTCCGCTGGTGGAACGTGAAACACCCCGCGCGCTACGCGGATCGAGTCACCACCGGCGACCTCCCCGCCGCCGGCTGGGAGTCCCTCACCCCCGAAGAGCGCTACACCGAACGAGTCATGCTCACCGTCCGCCTCCGCACCGGCCTCCCCCTCGCCGACCTCGACCCCGCCGGCCGCCGCGCCGCCGACCGCGTCATCGCCGACGGCCTCGCCGAAGGCATCGACGACCACCTCATCCTGACCAACCGGGGCCGCCTCCTGGCCGACGGAGTAGTCCGCACCCTCCTCAGCTGAGTCGTATGGAGATTCCGAACGCCCTTTCCACGGTTGCGGACGTCCTGGAGAATTGACCACCATGTTCCGGTTGGTGCGTGCCGCCGTCGTGACGATGGCTCTCGTCCTTGGATCACTGGTGGCCGCCGTACCCGCAACTGGCGCACCACTTCCCACAATCGTGCTGGTGCACGGCGCTTTCGCCGATGCCAGCAGCTGGGACGGCGTGGTCTCGCGGCTGCGTGACGACGGGTATCACGTTGTCACACCGGATAATCCGCTGCGCGGCCCGGCTTTTGACGCGGCGGCGATCCAGCGCACGATCGATGGCATCTCCGGTCCCGTTGTGCTGGTTGGGCATTCGTACGGTGGCACCGTGATCAGCAACGTGCACGATGCGAAGGTCGAATCACTGGTCTATATCGCGGCTTTCGCGCCGACGCAGGGGGAGTTCGCGTTGGAGGAGCTGAATCCGATTCGGTATCCGGGCTCTCAGCTGACGTTGGCCTTGCGGCCCAAGGTCGTCGACGATGCGCACGGCATCGCCGGGAAGAACCTCGACGCGTATGTCGATCCCGCGAGCTTCCACGATGTGTTCGCCCAGGATGTCGACCCGGCCACCGCCGCCGACATGGCCGCGCGCCAGCACTCCCTCGCCCTCACCGCGAATCTCGAACCCTCCGGTGCGCCGTCCTGGTCGGGCACGCCGAGTTGGTATCTCGTCTCCACCGCCGATCGCGTGATTCCCCCTGCCTCGCAATGGGATATGGCCAGGCGGATGGGTGCGCACATCTCCTCGATCGACGCCTCGCACGCCGGGCTGGTGTCGCATCCGGCCGAGGTCGCCGCGGTGGTGGAGGCGGCCGCCGGGCGGTGAGAATGGGGTATGGCGCTCGCATCGTTCATGGTTCCCATCGGTACGCCCGCACCGGAATTCAGCTTGCCCGCGGTGGACGGGTCCGAGGTCTCGCTGGAAAGCTTTGGCAAGGAACCGGCGCTCCTGGTGGTGTTCCTGTCGAATCACTGTCCCTACGTGCGGCGCATCGAGCACGGGTTGTCCGCTGTCACTGCGGAGCTGGCCGAGCGCGGGTTGGCCACGGTCGCCATCTGCAGCAATGACACGGTCAACTATCCCGACGACGATGCCGCGCATTTGCGAGATCAAGTGCGGCGGGCCGGTTTCCGCTTCCCGTACCTGATCGACGAGTCGCAGGAGGTGGCCCGGGCCTACCAGGCGGCGTGCACTCCAGACCTGTTCTTGTTCGACGCCGACCGCCGCCTGGCCTACCGCGGCCGGTTCGACGCGGCCACACCCGGAAACGACGAGCCGGTCGATGGCTCGTCCCTGCGCGCCGCCGTCGAATTGGTGCTCGCCGGGCAACCGGTCCCCGAACCGCACACTCCGAGCGTCGGATGCGGCATCAAGTGGAAAGCGGGTGGGGCACCGGGCGGCTGGGTCACCCCGCGCGCCTGACCGGGCGGTCGCGCAGCAACTTGCTAACGGGCCACTAAACTTGAGTGAATTGCTCCGGTAACCCGAAGGCGAGTGAGGAGGTGGGGCCATGTCGAGCACCGAACAGCGACGTCTAGAGGTCCTGCGGGCCATCGTGGCGGACTACATCGCGACCAAGGAGCCCATCGGTTCCAAAACCCTGGTAGAGCGGCACAACCTGGGCGTTTCCAGTGCGACCGTGCGCAATGACATGGCGGTGCTGGAGGCCGAGGGCTATATCGCCCAGCCGCACACCTCCTCGGGTCGCATTCCCACCGACAAGGGCTACCGCCAGTTCGTCGACCACATCTCCGAGGTCAAGCCGCTCTCCAACGCCGAGCGCCGCGCGATCATGGAATTCCTGGAGAGCGGTGTCGATCTCGACGATGTGCTGCGCCGCGGCGTCCGACTACTCGCCCAGCTGACCCGCCAGGTCGCCATGGTCCAGTACCCGACGGTGTCGGCCTCGACCGTGCGCCACATCGAGGTGGTGGCCCTGAACCAGGCCCGGCTGCTGCTGGTCGTGATCACCGACACCGGACGTGTCGATCAGCGCCTGGTCGATCTGGGTAACGTGATCAGCGAGGACGACCTGGCTGCGCTGCGCGGCATGCTGGGCAAGGCCATGGAGGGCAAGCGCCTGGCCGCCGCCTCCGCCTCGGTCGCCGAACTGCCCGAGCACGCCCCACCCAAACTCCGCGACGTCCTCATCCGGGTCTCGACCGTGCTGGTCGAGACCCTGGTCGAGCATCCGGAGGAGCGACTCGTCCTCGGCGGCACCGCCAACCTCACCCGCAATGCGGCCGACTTCGCCGGGAATGGTTTCCCCGGCTCGCTGCGTTCGGTTCTGGAGGCCCTCGAGGAGCAGGTGATCGTGCTGAAGCTGCTGGCCGCCGCGCAGGTGCCGGGTACGGTGACGGTGCAGATCGGCGAGGAGACCAAGCTCGAGCAGATGCGCGGGACGGCCGTGGTGTCCACCGGATACGGGATGCCCGGTACGGTGCTCGGAGGTATGGGGGTATTGGGGCCGACCCGCATGGACTACCCGGGGACGATCGCCTCGGTGGCGGCCGTCGCCCGGTACATCGGTGAAGTACTCGCCGAACGGTGAGCAAGTACGAGACGAAACAGGACTAGAGAGCGCACGTGGCACGGGACTACTACGCACTGCTCGGCGTCGCACGCAATGCGACCGACCAGGAGATCAAGCGCGCCTACCGCAAGTTGGCGCGTGAACTGCATCCCGACGTCAACCCCGATCCGTCGGCCCAGGAGAAGTTCCGCGAGGTCTCCAGCGCCTACGAGGTGCTGTCGGACCCGGAGAAGCGACGCATCGTCGACCTCGGCGGCGACCCGCTGGAGTCCGGCGGCGGCATGGGCGGCGGGTTCTCCGGAGCCGGTTTCGGCGGCCTCGGCGACGTGTTCGAGGCGTTCTTCGGCGGCATGAACGCCTCCGGCGGCGGCTCCCGCAAGCCGCGCGGACGCGTGCAGCCGGGCGCGGATTCGCTGCTGCGCACGCGACTGTCGTTGCAGGAGTGCGCGGTCGGCGTCACCAAGCACCTGACGGTCGACACCGCCATCCTGTGTGATCTGTGCCAGGGCGCGGGCACCAATGGCAACTCCAAGCCGGTGCGCTGTGAAACCTGTGGCGGCGCGGGCGAAGTGCAGACCGTGCAGCGGTCCTTCCTCGGCCAGGTCATGACCTCGCGGCCGTGCCCCACCTGCCGTGGCGCGGGCGAGACCATTCCCGATCCCTGCCGCAAGTGCGGCGGCGACGGCCGCGTGCGTTCGCGCCGCGAGATCGCCGCGCCGATTCCGGCCGGTGTCGCCAATGGCATGCGGGTGCGGCTCGCGGCGCAGGGTGAGGTCGGCCCGGGCGGCGGTCCCGCCGGTGACCTCTACGTCGAGATCGTCGAGCAACCGCACGACACCTTCGTGCGCGACGGCGACGACCTGCACTGCACGATCCGCGTCCCCATGGTCGACGCCGCGCTCGGCACGACCGTCGTCATCGACACCATCCTCGACGGCCCGGTCGAGCTCACCATTCCCGCGGGCACCCAGCCCGGCGAGGCGTCGGTGCTGCGCGGCCACGGCATGCCCAAGCTGCGCGCCAGCTCCCGCGGCGATCTGATCGCGCACCTCGACATCGTGGTGCCGACCAAGCTCGACGCCAAGCAGGCCGACCTGCTGCGCAAGTACAAGGGCATGCGGATAAACGAGCACACCGAGGTGATGACCGCCCAGTCCGAGCACAACTCGGGCCTGTTCGCGCGCCTGCGCGCGTCCTTCAGCGGACGCTGATCCCTTGGCCGCCACCGTCTTCTACCTCGACGACATCCCCGAGCCGGGCGCGACCGCGGTGCTCGACGGCCCCGAGGGCCGCCACGCCGCCACGGTCCGCCGCATCCGAGTGGGCGAACCCATCACCCTCTCCGACGGCCACGGCACCCTCGCCGACTCGGAAGTGGTTGCGGCCGCGAGGGATCGCCTCGAACTGAAGGTCCTGACCAAGCGCGTCGCGGAGCCCTGGACCCCGCAGGTCACGGTGGTCCAGGCCCTCCCCAAATCCGACCGCTCCGAACTCGCGGTCGAGCTGATGACCGAGGCGGGCGCCGACGCCATCGTCCCCTGGCAGGCCCTGCGCTGCGTCTCCAACTGGGAAGCCAAGGCCCGCAAGGGCGTCGAGAAATGGCGCGCTGCGGCGAAGCAGGCCGCCCGCCAATCCCGCCGTGCCTACATCCCCGACGTAGCCGACCTCCACACCACCCGCGACCTACTCGAATTGGTCCGCGCCGCCAAGGCTTCCGGCGCGATCGTGGCCGCCCTCCACGAGTCGGGCGAATCCCGCCTGACCGACCTGTCCTTCGCCGACGTCCCGGAAGTCATCCTCATCGTGGGCCCCGAAGGCGGCCTCGACGATTCCGAACTGAAGTCCCTCTCCGAGGCCGGTGCCGACATAGTCCTGCTCGGCCCCACCGTCCTCCGCACCTCGACGGCCGCCGCCGTCGCCCTGGGAGCCCTGGGCGCACTCACTCCGCGCTGGTAGCCGCCTTACGCCAGCGGTCGAAGGCACCGACAAGGATCAACACCATGCCGACCGCGAGCAGCAGCAACCCGAAGTGGTACTCGGTCGTGGTCCGGATCGGAAACTCATCTCGGAGTTCGTGATAGGTGTAATTCTTCGTATATCCGGTACTGCCGTAAATCGACTGTGCCAGTGCGAATCCAATGGACAGGACCAACACCACACCGATCACCTCGGCCAGTGCCAGCGCGATCAGGCACCGTCCGATCAGCATTGGCGGCGGTGTCGATCCCGCCGGGTCGGGCCGGTCCGGCAGCAGCGTCAGCGCCAGTATCGCCACCGCGCCCACGATCAGCAGGGGCGCGAATGGTGCACCCGCCCGCCCGAGTTCGAGCATGGTGAACGACCAGTGGTCGCTCCATGCACCTTCGACACCGAACACTGGCGTGAACATGCCGCCGAGCGTCGCGGTCACTCCCAGCAGGAGTCCGCTACGCCTCGCGATCCAGTCGATGTACCTGCTTTCGCCTCCGCGGCGGAGTGGTATCCAGGATTCCGACACTGCCGGGAGTCTACGGTCAGTGCCGCGCATCGCCCGGTTGCGGCACGGAATGGATTCGGGGGTGCGGCAGTTGCATAGCGTCGGGACGTTTCGCCTGCTGGTAGCGGCTTATTCACTGGGCGGTGTCGGTGGGCGGCGGTAAACTTCTGTCAACGAAAACGGCATCGAGACCGGAAAGCAGGCCATAGGCACTTTTGAGAAACCCAGGCGAAATCGGCGATCAGAGCATCCCTACTGCCGCCATCGGGGGCGGCGGCAACGGTTCCGGACCGGCGGGGCGGACCGTTCGTTCCAGCATCGAATTGGCACCGGAGTCGGTCTTCGGATTCCTGGGTTCCGCTGACGAGAACCTGCGTGAACTCGAGCGCCTCCTCGATGCCGACATCCATGTCCGCGGCAATTCCGTCACGCTGACCGGCAAGCCCGCCGATGTCGCGCTGGCGGAACGCGTGGTGGCACAGCTCGTGGCCTTGACCGCGCGCAATCGCGTGGTCAGCCCCGAGGCGGTCCGGCACACCTACTCCATGCTCACCGAGGGCTCCTCGGATTCCCCGGCGGAGGTGCTGAGCCTGGACATCCTGTCCCGGCGCGGCAAGACCATCCGACCCAAGACGCTGAATCAGAAGCGCTACGTCGACGCCATCGACGCGCACACCATCGTCTTCGGCGTCGGCCCGGCCGGTACCGGCAAGACCTATCTGGCCATGGCCAAGGCCGTGCAGGCGTTGCAGACCAAGCAGGTCAACCGCATCATCCTGACCCGGCCCGCGGTCGAGGCGGGTGAGCGGCTGGGCTTCCTGCCGGGCACGCTCAACGAGA
Organism: Nocardia sp. CDC153; assembly: GCF_035818515.1. Classification (NCBI taxonomy): domain Bacteria; kingdom Bacillati; phylum Actinomycetota; class Actinomycetes; order Mycobacteriales; family Nocardiaceae; genus Nocardia; species Nocardia sp. CDC153. The sequence goes on from NZ_JAYKYU010000001.1 coordinate 1,486,417, forward strand.
AGATCGACCCGTACCTACGCCCGCTCTACGACGCCCTGCACGACATGATGGATCCCGAGGCGATCCCGAAGCTCATGCAGGCCGGAGTCATCGAGGTCGCACCCCTGGCCTACATGCGCGGTCGCACGCTCAACGACTCGTTCATCATTCTGGACGAGGCGCAGAACACCACGGCCGAGCAGATGAAGATGTTCCTCACCCGCTTGGGCTTCGGGTCGAAGATCGTGGTGACGGGTGACATCACCCAGATCGATCTGCCGAACGGCTCGCGCTCGGGTCTGCGGGCGGCGACGGAGATCCTGCACGGCATCGAGGACATCCATATCGCCGAGCTCACCAGCGCGGATGTGGTTCGCCACCGCCTGGTCGGGGCGATCGTCGACGCGTACGACCGGTACGAGGCGGACTCGCGGCCACCGGCGGCGGTCCACTATCCGGGCAATCGCGCACAGCGACGTGCCGCGAGCCGAGGAGAGCGACACTGAGCTCGCACTCTAGGCTGTTCGGGTGAGTATCGAGATCGCCAACGAATCGGGTATCGAGGTATCCGAAGAAGAACTGGTCAGCGTCGCGCGCTTCGTGATCGGTCAGATGGACGTCCATCCGGCGGCCGAGCTGTCGATGGTGCTGGTCGATCTCGACACCATGGCGGATCTGCATATGCGCTGGATGGACCTGCCCGGTCCGACCGACGTCATGAGCTTCCCCATGGACGAGCTGGAACCGGGCGGGCGGCCCGACGCCGCCGAGCCCGGTCCCTCCATGCTCGGCGACATCGTGCTCTGCCCGGAGTTCGCGGCCCAGCAGGCCGAGAAGGCCGGGCACTCCATGGATCACGAGCTGGCGCTGCTGACCGTGCACGGCGTCCTGCACCTGCTCGGCTACGACCACGCCGAGCCGGAGGAGGAGAAGGAGATGTTCGCGCTCCAGGCCTCCCTGCTGGAGGGCTGGTACGAGCATGTCCGCCAGGAGATGCGCCGCGCCGAGCTGGCCGACCGCGATCAGCAGCTGCTGGGCAAGACCGGATTCACCGACTCGACCGGTGATCCGCTGGGCCCGGCGTGAATTCATTCGTTCTGCTCCTGCTGGCGATCGTCCTGGTCCCGGCGGGCGGTGTCTTCGCGGCGCTGGATTCGGCGCTGAACACCATTTCGCCCGCGCGCGTGGAGGATCTGGTGCGCGCCGAGCGCACCGGGGCCGCGCGGCTGGCGCGCATCATCGCCGACCGGCCGCGCTATGTGAATCTCATGGTGCTGCTGCGGCTCACGTGCGAGATCACGGCGACGGTGCTGTTGGCGGCGGTGCTCATGGACTGGCTCGACGAGGCCCCGGCACTGCTGATCACCGCGGCGGTCATGGTGCTGGTCGACTATCTGGTGATCGGTGTCGGGCCGCGCACGCTGGGCCGCCAGCACGCGTATTCGCTGGCGCTGGGCGCGTCGCTGCCCTTGCAGGCGATCGGCTCGCTGCTCGGTCCGATCAGTCGACTGTTGATCCTGATCGGTAATGCGATCACCCCCGGTAAGGGATTCCGCAACGGCCCCTTCGCCTCCGAGATCGAGCTGCGTGAGGTGGTGGATCTGGCGGGCGAGCGCGGTGTCGTGGACGCCGACGAGCGCCGCATGATCCAGTCGGTGTTCGAACTGGACACCACCCCCGCCCGCGAGGTCATGGTGCCGCGCACCGAGATGGTGTGGATCGAGGCGGAAAAGACCGCCGCGCAGGCGATGTCGCTGGCGGTGCGGTCCGGGCACTCGCGAATTCCGGTGGTGGGCGAGAACGTCGACGACATTCTCGGCGTCGTCTACCTGAAAGACCTTGTGCCGTATGCGGATCGGAGTCGAAAGGTGAAGGTGCGGCAGGTCATGCGACCGGCCGTGTTCATGCCGGACTCCAAGCCGCTGGACGCGCTGCTGGACGAGATGCAGCGTCGCCGCAATCACATGTCGCTGCTGGTCGACGAGTACGGCGGCATTGCCGGGCTGGTCACCATCGAGGACATTCTCGAGGAGATCGTGGGCGAGATCGCCGACGAGTACGACAAGGACGAGATCGCGCCGATCGAGCAGATCGGCAGCGGCCGCTACCGGGTCTCGGCCCGACTGCCGGTGGACGACCTGGGCGAGCTGTTCGACATGCAGATCGAGGACGAGGACGTCGACACCGTCGGCGGCCTGCTCGCGCATGCGCTGGGCCGCGTGCCGCTGCCCGGCTCCAAGGCCGTCATTCACGGCCTGCAATTGAAGGGGGAGGGCGGGGCCGACGCCCGGGGCCGCATGCGCATCCACACCGTGGTGGTGCGCAAGGCCGCCGAGAAGTCGAGAAGCGAACCCGCGGAACATGAGCCGGTCGGCGGCGCACACGAGGATGGAGAGGCCGATGATTGAGTTGGATGCCGAGGACAACAAGCTGGCGGTCCTCGCGCGCGGCGCCATGGGACGCACCGGCGGTGTGGGCGGCGCGGCCGTGCGCGATACCGACGGGCGCACCTACGCGGCCGGGACCGTGGAGCTGTCGGCGCTGAAGCTGACCGCCCTGCAGGCGGCCGTGGCGGCCGCGATCTCCAGTGGCGCTGAGGGTTTCGAAGCGGCCGTGGTGGTCGCGGGCAAACTGTCGGATCCGGGTGTTTCGGCGGTGCGTGAGGTATCGCCTTCCGCGCGAATCATTTTCACCGATGCCAAGGGCTCGGTGTTCGACGTGCTGGACGCGGCCGACACCTACGGCGTCGAGAATCCCATCTCGGCCCTGCGATCCGAGGCCGACAACGCGGCCGGCGAGCGCCATGTGGCCGGGGAGGGCGCTGTCCCGGCGGGGTTCGACCTCGACACCGAATCGGAGGTTTTCGAATGAGCGGCCAGGGTTCCGATCGAGAGCAGCCTGAATTCCGTTCCGGCTTCGTGTGTTTCGTCGGGCGGCCGAACACCGGCAAGTCCACGCTGACCAATGCCATGGTGGGGCAGAAGATCGCCATCACCTCCTCGCGTCCGCAGACCACCCGGCACACCATTCGCGGCATCGTGCACCGCGAGCACGCGCAGCTGATCCTCGTCGACACCCCCGGCCTGCACCGGCCGCGCACGCTGCTGGGTCAGCGGCTCAATGACCTGGTGCGCGATACGTATTCCGAGGTCGACGTGATCGCGGTGTGCATTCCGGCCGACGAGAAGATCGGCCCCGGCGACCGCTGGATCGTCGAGCAGGTCAAGACCATGGCGCCCAAGACCACCCTGCTGGGTGTGGTCACCAAGATCGACAAGGTGAGCCGCGACCAGGTCGCCCACCAGCTTATGGCCGTCTCCCAGCTGCTGGGCCCCGAGGCCGAGGTGGTTCCGGTCTCCGCGGTCAAGGGTGAGCAGGTCGAGGTGCTCATCGACGTCATCGCCTCCCAGATGCCCGAAGGTCCCGCCTTCTACCCCGACGGCGAGCTCACCGACGAGCCCGAGGAAGTCCTCATGGCCGAGCTCATTCGCGAGGCCGCCCTCGAAGGCGTGCGCGACGAACTCCCGCACTCCCTCGCCGTGGTCATCGAGGAGGTCCTCGAACGCGAGGAGAACGAGGACACCGACACCGACGGCCGCCGCTCCACCGAGGGCATGCTGGACGTCCACGCCCTTCTCTACGTGGAACGCCCGAGCCAGAAGGCCATCATCATCGGCAAGGGCGGTGCGCGCCTGAAAGAGGTCGGCACCAACGCCCGCAAGCAGATCGAACACATCCTCGGCACCCGCATCTACCTCCACCTGCACGTCAAGGTCGCCAAGGACTGGCAGCGCGACCCCAAGCAACTCGGCAAGCTCGGCTTCTGACCCGCGAAGCATCCGCCGAGTGGCACATCCTGGAGGGGATTTGTCCGATTTCCCCTCCATGATGTGCCACTCGCGTTTCACCACCAGGGGGTGGGGCGGGTTTTGTGCCAGGACAGTTCGGATTCGAGTTGGGCGGCTACCGAAACCAAGAGCGGTTCGGAGTTGGCGGGGCCCATCAGTTGGGAGCCGACCGGGAGGCCGGTGGCGGTGAAGCCGGAGGGGACGTTCACCGCGGGCCAGCCCAGGACGTTCCACGGCCAGGTGTAAGGGCATGCGGCGGTGATGAGTTCGTCGGTGGCCCAGTTGCCGATGCCGTCGATCTCGGTGACGCCCGGGGGCGGGGTGGCCGTGGTGGGGGCCAGGACCAGGTCGAAGTCGTTGAAGATGCGGCCGATTCGCATGCGCAGCAACGGTTCTGCCTGCCGGGCGGCGAAGAGCAGTGGGGACAGCAGGCGGCCGACGGCGGCATTGTGGACGGTGCGGGGGTCCACCTGCGCGCCGGGGAGGCGTTTCAAGGCCTGGTCGACGCCGGTCAGGGAGCGTGGCAGGAAGCTCGCGCCCGCGAGGATTCCGTAGTGGACGTCGGCGATCGTCACCTCGTGGCCGAGGCGGCGCAGCGTGTTCGCCGTGGCGTGCACGCGGGCCTCGACCTCGCGATCGAGCCGAGTCTTGGTGGCGGTGAAGGGGATTCGCAGCGAGAGCGCGATACGCAGGCGGCCCGGATCGCGGCCGACGGCATCGGAGACGCGCAGGGCGGGCGGGGTGTGCAGGTCACCGGGGTGGGGTCCGGCGGCGGCGTCCAGCAGCAGCGCGGCGTCGGCGACCGTGCGGGCGAGCGGGCCGTTCACGGTGAGGCCGTAGAACGCCTCGGGCAGCGGCCAGGTCGAAATGCGGCCGCGCTGGGGCTTGATGCCGACGAGGTTGTTCCACGCGGCCGGGATGCGCACCGAGCCCGCGCCGTCGGAACCCAGTGCGGCGGGCACCAATCCGGCGGCCACGGCCGCGCCGGAGCCGCCCGAGGAGCCGCCGGGGGTGTGGTCCGCGCCCCACGGATTCCTGGTGTGCCCGAAGGCTTCTCCGCTGGTGAACGGCAGCTGACCGAGCTCACAGGTATTCGTCTTGCCGACGATGACGGCCCCGGCCGCGCGCAGCCGCCGAACCACCTCGGCGTCCTCGGTTTTCACCGGAAAGTCGCCGCCGCAGCCGAAAGCGGTTGGGGTGCCGGCCAAATCGGTGTCGTCCTTGATGGCCAGCGGCACGCCGAGCAGCGGCGCCCGTTCCCCGGCGGCGAGTTTGGCATCCGCCGCGGCGGCCTCCGCGAGTGCTTCGGTGCGGCGCACGATCCGAAAGGCATTGAGCGCGCCCTGGCTCGCCTCGATCCGGTCCAGCACGGCCGTCGTCGCCTCGACCGAGGTGAGCTTGCCATCCGCCAGTGCCGCCGCGAGTTCCCCCAGCCCGAGCTCGCCAACCGACGCCAAAGTCATGTGAATCCCGTCTCTTTCGTACCCGTGGGTAACCTAGCGCGATTCTGGTCACACGTCCAACGTAGGAACGGCGTGATCGGCCGGGCAGTGGCCGATCACGCCTCATCGGCACCGCGGAGAGCAGAACGCGGCCGATGTGTCCAATGCCCGAGCGCCTTTGGCGGCCCTCAGGGTCGGGTCGTATCGCTGGATGGCCCGCCATCGTGCGACCTGTCGTCCGGCCCACCCCTCCGGGGTCGGGCGACAGGACACACGACGGGCCGCCCACTCCGGCCCGAGGTCAGGGACCTGGGCGCGGAGGTCCGGGGGAACCGGGATGCGGGGGTCTGTCGCACGGGAGCTCCTCCGGAGGAATGGGATCCGACTCCGTGTCTCGGGGTCGTCCCCAGCATGCGGACCGCCGCCAATCGCGCACCAACGAACTTCTAATCGGCACCACGCCCATCGACTCGTCGTCGCCCGGTCGGTCCCGCGTGCGAGACTGTTGCGGTGCGGTTATATCGGGATCATGCGGTGGTGCTGCGCCAGCACAAGCTGGGCGAGGCGGATCGCATTGTCACGTTGCTGACCCGGCAGCACGGGCTGGTTCGGGCCGTGGCCAAGGGGGTTCGGCGGACCCGCTCCAAATTCGGGGCTCGCCTGGAGCCTTTCGCCTACGTGGATGTGCAGCTGCATCCGGGGCGCAATCTCGACACCGTCACGCAGGTTCATACCGTCGAGACCTTCGCCGCCGATATCGTCGCCGACTACGGGCGCTACACGACCGCCTGCGCGGTCCTCGAGACGGCCGAACGCCTGGCGGGCGAGGAGGGCGCACCGGCCCCTTGCCTGCACACCCTCACCGCGGGCGCACTGCGCGCCATCGCGCTCGGCCGTCGCCCGCACGAACTGATCCTCGACGCATTTCTGTTGCGCGCCATGGGTTTCGCCGGATGGGCACCCGCCCTCGACGACTGCGCCCGCTGCGCCACCCCCGGCCCGCACCGCGCCTTCCATGTGGCCGCGGGCGGCGCGGTCTGCGTCCACTGTCGCCCGCCCGGCGCGGCCACCCCGATGCTCGGCGTCCTCGACCACATGAGCGCCCTCAATCGCGGCGACTGGACCGGTGTCGAGGCCATCCCCACCACCCTGCGCCGCCAGGCCAGCGGCCTCATCGCCGCCCACCTGCAATGGCACCTCGAACGCCAGTTGCGCACCCTCCCTTTGATCGAACGCACCCGCCCCCACGCCGCCGTCGAGCGGGTGGAGGCCGTGGACCGCGCCGCGGTCGACGAGCGGCCCCGAGCGGTCCTCGGCTGACGGCGCGGCGGGCCGCCGATTCGACCACGAGCGTGGTGAGGCCGCCGATTGTGCCGCGAGCGTGGTGAGGCCGCCGATTCGGCTGTGAGTGCGGTGGGGCTGTGAGCGCGGCGGGCCGTTGGCCTTGTCAATGCCCGCGGCGCTTGGCCTTTCGCTTGCGAATAGCCTCCGCGCGCTGTTGTTCGGCTGCCTCGGCGCGGCGGCGTTTGGCGGCGGCGCGGTTCTCGTGTCCGGCCTGCTCGTGGGCGAGGCGCAGGGCGTCCTGGGCGGCCGAGGTGAGGGGGCGGGCCGCCTGCTCGCGAGCGGCCATGCGGGCCAGGCGTTTCGGATTCACCGTCGCGGTGGGCCGGGTCCCGGCGGGGACGGCGGGTGCGGCCAGGGCGCGGTCGAACAGCGGGCCGGAGTGCTTGATCGCGAACTCCTCGAGTTCGGCATTGGTCGGCTCCGCCCCGAAGACGTGGCGGGCCGCGCGCACGAATGAGCCGTCGGTGATCTCCAGGACCCCGACCCAGAATTGGCCGTCGTAGAACACGCTGAACGTGCTCGGCATCTGTACCTCCCATGGTTGTGGTGCGGCGTATGCCGCGATGAGAGGACGAACCGGACACCCTGGGAGGGAGGTTACTGACTCGCACAGCGAGCGCCCGGACTACCGACCGGACCGTGTTTTCGCTCGTCCGGGAGGGCAGCCTAGTGAGATTCGGTGCGATCCGAAACCGAGTTTTCGAAACCCGGGTGCGCGGTGGAGGAAATGTGGAGGTTCGCGGGGAATGCCGTGGGGGGCGTTCGGGGGTTGGGGCCGTCGGGCAGGATGGGGGGCGTGATCGGTACTCGGAAGTCGTCCAGTGAGCAGCGTGTCGTGCGGCCGCCGTCGCCGCATCCGTCGGGGGCGAAGCCGCCCGCCATTCCGGCGGAGTTCGTGCCCAAGCACGTGGCGTTGGTGATGGATGGGAACGGGCGCTGGGCGCAGGAGCGCGGGCTGCCGCGCACCGCCGGGCACGAGCGCGGCGAGGCGGTGCTCATGGACACCGTCGAGGGCTGCATCGAGATGGGCGTGAAGTGGCTGTCGGCGTACGCGTTCTCGACCGAGAACTGGAAGCGCAGCCCGGAGGAGGTGCGCTTCCTCATGGGCTTCAACCGCGATGTGATCCGCCGCCGCCGCGACGAGATGCACGAGATGGGTGTGCGGGTGCGCTGGGCGGGGCGGCGACCGCGCCTGTGGCGCAGCGTGATCAAGGAATTGGAAGTCGCCGAGGAGCTCACCAAGGACAATACGGTGATGACCCTCACCATGTGCGTCAACTATGGTGGCCGCGCCGAGATCGCCGATGCCGCACGGGAAATCGCGCGCCGGGTGGCGGCCGGTGAGCTCGATCCGGAGAAGGTGACCGAGGCGACCGTCGCCCGCTACCTGGACGAACCCGATATGCCGGACGTGGACCTGTTCCTGCGCCCCTCCGGTGAGCTGCGCAGCTCCAACTTCCTGATCTGGCAGGCGGCCTACGCCGAATTCGTCTTCCAGGAAACCCTTTTCCCCGATTTCGATCGCCGCAACCTGTGGGACGCGTGCCTCGAATACGCCAAGCGCGACCGCCGATTCGGAGGCGTGAAATGACCGATCAGCTCACCCCCGCCGAGGAACTCCAGGACCGCGCCCGCGCCCTGCTGCTGCGCTACGGCGTGGAAGTGCGCGAGGAGGAGGGCGCGCTCGGCTTCGAATACGAGGGCGCACTGTGCTCGCTGCGCGGGGTCAACCTGTCGCCGGGGCTGGATGTGCTGGCGCTCATGTGCATTCTGGCCTGGGATCGTCCGGTGAAACCGCAGCTGCACAAGCGCGTCGCCGAACGCAATGCCGCGCTCCAGTTCGGCACGCTCACCGTGGTTTCCCGCGAAAAGCTCGCCGATGTGATCCTGCGCTACACCTTCCCCGCCGCCGGACTCGAGGACGAGCCCCTCGCCACCATCCTGCTGCTCACGCTCTCGGGTGCGAGCCGGGCCCGCCAGGGCTTGCTGCCCTAGGGGATTCGCGGATTCCGATCAGGACGACGTGGTTTCCACGACGGTGGCCGTGGCGTGCTGCTCCGGGAAGAGCTGTGCGATGCCCCGGTACACCGTGTCGGGGTCCACGTCGCCCATGATCAGGTGTTGCAGCATGAAGCCGGGCAGAATGCCGAACAGGGTCTTGGCGACCGCGTCGGTATCGGAATCGGCTGGTAGCCAGCCGTTTTCGCGCATGCGCAGGGCGTAGTCGTGCCATAGTCGGCGCACGCCGCCGAGCGTGGTGCGCACATAGTCGGCGATCTGGGGATCGGTCAGCGCCAGCGCCCAGGTCTGCGGAATGAGCCGGACCGGACCACCCGGCGTGCTGAGCTTGACGATCGACTCCGCGACCGTGCGGATCAGCTCGGCGGGGCGGGGTAGGGGATCGCTGTGCACCGCCTCGTACAGGGCGGAGTGGAGTTCGGTCGCCACCTCGGAGGTGAGGGCGGCGATGATCTCGTCCTTGGATTTGAAGTAGCGGTAGACCGCACCGGCGGAGAGCCCGGATTCGGCGAAGACGTCCTGCATGGTGGTGGCGTGCAGGCCCTTGCGGGCGAAGCAGGATTGGGCGGCGTCGAGGATCTGCTGCCTGCGGCGTTCCAGGTGCTCCTCGCTGACTCTGGGCATGCGCCCAAAGTAAAACGAATATCCGTTCTTGACAAGGTGACAGCTGGGTGTCAGCCTTGTCCCAACTTAAAAGAACGAACCTTCGCTTTCTTTGGGATTCGCCATGAACACAGCGCGCCGCTCACCCCAAGTCCCCCGCCCCGCCGCCAACTCCGCCCTGCCACCGGCAGGGGCTACGAGGCAGCTCGAGGATGACGCCCTGCCCGCCGGTCCCGCGTCTTCGTTCGCGGATTCGGTTCGCCCGGTCGGGGATGTCACCCCGCCGGTATCGGAATCCGCCGGATCGTCCGCGGATTCCGCTCGGCAGCAGGGTGATTCGCCTCGCCCGAGGTCGGCCGCTCGCCGCGCCCTCGCGCTCGGGCTTGCCGCAGCCGCCATTCAGGCCTTGATGCTGATCGCGTTCGCGTGGCCCGCCGCCCGCATCGCACCCCGGGATCTGCCCATTGCCGTCACCGGCCCGCAGGCCACCGCGGTCGCCCAGCAGTTGAATGCCCGTGAGCCCGGCGGCTTCGATATCCGTACCGTCGCAGACGAATCCGCGGCTCGTGACGCCATCGCGCACCGAGATGTCTACGGGGCCATCCTGACCGACGGCCAGCCCCGCGTCCTGATCGCCTCGGCCGCGAGCCCGATTGTGGCGCAGCAGCTCTCGGGGTTCGCGCAGCAGTTGGGCGGGATGCGGGCCGCTCCGGCTCAGGATGTGGTCGCGGCCGATCCGCATGATCCGCGCGGAACAGGTTTCGGCGCAATGGTTCTGCCGCTGGTCATGTCCGGGATCGCCGGGGGAGTGCTGCTCACCCTGGTGGTGCCGTCGGTGCGGGCGCGGGTGCTCGGGTTGGCCACCTTCGCGATTGTCGGTGGGCTGCTGAGCATGTCGATCGTGCAGGGCTGGCTGCATCTGCTGCCGGGCTCGTATCTCACCATGGCGGCGATCAGCGGGCTGGTGTCGTTCGCGGTCGCCGGGACCGTGGCGGGATTGGCCGCCGCGATCGGGCCCGCGGGGATCGGGGTGGCCGCGCTGACCATGCTGCTGGTCGGAAACCCGTTCTCCGGAGCCACGTCCGCGCCCGAGCTGCTGCCGAAGCCGTGGGGCACGATCGGCCAGCTGCTCCCGCCCGGTGCCGCCGCCACCCTGCTCCGCTCGGCCGCCTTCTTCGGCGACGCCTCGATCGCAGGGCCGCTGACCGTCCTATTGTGCTGGGCCGCAGCCGCTCTCGCGCTGCTGGGCATCGGCATCGCTCGCACCTCGCGCCCGGCCGCGGTTGCACCCGCCGCCGACGCGCTCCCTGCCGTGTGATCCGAACCCCGCCGGGATGACGAGAGGCCGCCGGGATGGCGAAATGGGGCGCGCCCCCGCGTATTACGCGGGGGCGCGCTCGTCGTTCTGCGTGGTCTCAGCCCTTGGCGTGGCAGCAGTCCTTGCAGGTGCCGAAGATCTCCATGGTGTGGGAGATGTCGGTGAAGCCATGTTCGGCGGCGATGGAATCGGCCCAGGCCTCGACGGTCGGTCCCTCCACCTCCACGGTGCTCCCGCACTGGCGGCAGACCAGGTGATGGTGGTGGCCGGTGGAGCACTGGCGGTACACCGATTCGCCGGTGTCGGTGCGCAGCACGTCGACCAGTCCGGCGTCGGCCAGCGACTGCAGGGTGCGGTAGACCGTGGTCAGGCCGATGCCCTCACCGCGTTTGCGGAGCTCGTCGTGCAGTTCCTGTGCGGAGCGGAATTCGTCGACGTCGGCGAGCAGGGCGGCAATGGCGCTGCGCTGCCGCGTGCTGCGGACCCCGACGGTCTTCTCGCTAGTTCCCACGGATCACCCTTCCTCGGCGTGCGCGACCGCGTCGATCACGATATGCGCGAGATGCTCGTCGACCAGTTCGTAGATGACCTCGCGCCCGGTGCGCTCACCGCGCACCACGCCCGCGGACTTGAGGATCCGTAGGTGTTGGGAGATCAGCGGCTGGGTCACCCCCAGGGTGTCGACCAGTTCGTGCACGCAGCGCGGTGATTCGCGCAGCTGCAGCACAATGGCGATGCGTACCGGCGCGGCCAGCGCGCGCAGTAGCTCTCCGGCGGAGTCGAGAATGGTGCGTGAGGGCACGGCCGGGGGCTGTGGTGACCGGTACGGGTACGGGTCGTGAGGGATCGCGGCCGGGGTCTCCGTCGCGATCTGCGAGCGCCGCAGGGGCGCACCGCTCTCGGTGGTCATCGAACCAACTCCTTATTGGAAACCGATGCCATTCTTATATGCAAGGTTGCGCATGTCAAACATGACACTCTGACGTTCTCGCGCCCCGCCGCGGTGGCGGCGGGGCGCGAAGGCTAGGGGAAGTGGGTGGGGCGGCGGTGTAAAAGGGCTCGCACGCTCCAGATAGTCTTGACCCAATCCTTTCAATCTTCCGGACACGGATGGAGAACTGTTCAGTGGCACCCAAGTCGAAGGTGGACACCGTCGCCAATCTCGCCAAGCGTCGGGGTCTCGTGTACCCGAGCGGTGAGATCTATGGCGGAACGAAGTCGGCCTGGGATTACGGTCCGCTGGGCGTGGAGCTCAAGGAGAACATCAAGCGGCAGTGGTGGCGGTCCATGGTGACCAGCCGCGACGATGTGGTCGGCCTGGACTCGTCGATCATCCTGCCGCGTCAGGTGTGGGTGGCTTCCGGCCACGTCGCGGTGTTCAACGACCCGCTGGTGGAGTGCCTCAACTGCCACAAGCGGCACCGGCAGGACCACCTGCAGGAGGCGTACGCCGAGAAGAACAAGATCGACGACCCGGATTCGGTCCCGATGGACAAGATCGTGTGCCCGGACTGCGGCACCGTCGGCCAGTGGACCGAGCCCAAGGACTTCAACATGATGCTGAAGACCTACCTGGGTCCGATCGAGTCCGAAGAGGGCATGCACTACCTGCGCCCGGAGACCGCGCAGGGCATCTTCGTCAACTACAAGAACGTCGAGACCACCGCGCGCAAGAAGCCGCCGTTCGGCATCGCGCAGATCGGCAAGTCGTTCCGCAACGAGATCACCCCGGGCAACTTCATCTTCCGCACCCGCGAGTTCGAGCAGATGGAGATGGAGTTCTTCGTCAAGCCGGGCGAGGACGAGCAGTGGCACCAGTACTGGATCGACACCCGTCTGGCCTGGTACACGGATCTGGGCATCGACCCGGAGAACCTGCGCCTTTACGAACACCCGAAGGAGAAGCTCTCGCACTACTCCACCCGCACGGTGGACATCGAGTACCGCTTCCAGTTCCAGGGCAGCGAGTGGGGTGAGCTCGAGGGCGTCGCGAACCGCACCGACTTCGACCTGAAGACCCATTCCGAGCATTCCGGAACGGATCTGAGCTTCTTCGACCAGACCACGGGCGAGCGCTTCGTGCCGTACGTGATCGAGCCCGCGGCGGGTCTGACCCGTTCTCTCATGGCCTTTTTGGTCGATGCCTACCACGTCGAGCAGGTCCCGACGGCCAAGGGCGGGGTGGAGGATCGCACCACTTTGCGCCTGGATCCCCGGCTCGCCCCTGTCAAGGCGGCTGTCCTTCCGTTGTCCCGCAACGCGGACCTCTCGCCGAAGGCGAAGGACCTCGCCGCGCAGTTGCGGAAGAACTGGAACGTGGACTTCGACGATGCCGGGGCAATCGGCCGCCGCTACCGTCGCCAGGACGAGATCGGCACCCCGTACTGCATCACGGTCGACTTCGACACGCTGGAAGACCAGGCTGTCACCGTGCGCGAACGGGACTCGATGGCCCAGGAGCGCGTCGCTCTCGATCAAGTAGAGGGCTACCTGGCTACGCGCCTCATCGGCGCCTGATTCAGCCCCCATTGGAAAGACCGGTCAACATCTGACCGGTCTTTTCTTTATGCCATTGCCCCCGAAATTCGGGGCGCTGTAGAGAAATTGGGTACAGCACTACTCGTGTTAACGGCCCATGACCGGGGGACTATTTAGGTGTATGGGCAACGGCGCCTTCTTCTGCCGTAGCTCGATCATCCGAGGTGAGTCATGAGCGAGCGTGTTATCGGCCCCCGCTCGGGGCTGCAATGGGTCTCATTGGGGGACACCGGATCATCGTGCCCCGCCGCCAAGTCCACGGTGGCGGCTTTTCGATCTTGGGCTGATTCCTTTTTGACCCAACCCAGTGACGAACTGGGTCGAGACGGGCCGGTATGCCCGTATGTCCGACCATCCATGCGACGTGATCTGCTGTGGCTGGCGCAGGTGCCCGCCGCAGAGCCGCGTCCGATGTGGGTGCGTGCCATCATCAAGGACGCATTGGAGGTTTATCCCGAACTGCCCACGGGGAACGGCAGTTCCACTTCCGTGTTGCGCGCGATGATCACCGTATTTCCTAATTTGAAGGATTATACGCTCATCGACGAAATACACGCGGAATTCAAGAGCAAGTTCGTCGAACGCGGCATCATGCTCGGGCAGTTTTATCCGGGCTGTGACCAACCGGGCTTGTGGAACAAGGATTTTCGGCCATTGGACGCGCCGCTGCCAATGTTGGTGGTGCGCAGCATGATGACGACCGATTTCGCGTTCCTGCTCGACAAGCCGGAATGGGCCGACGCGTTCGTGCGCAAGTTCGCACCGATGCTGCCCGCGCACGTGCGCTCGGCGATGGTGGGGCGCTTGACATCTCGCCCCGCGTCCTGGTTGCCCGCCTACGAGGCGGTGCCCGACGAATCCTGCTCGACCAGCAGTTAGGCAGTGCGTGATGACGCGCGAACTATCGGCGGAATCGACCGCCGTCTCGAAGGAAACCTTCCCGCTCTCCCCGGCGCAGCTGGGGATGTGGTATGCGCAGCAACTGGATCCGGCGGTGCCGCTGTCGGAGGCCCAGTACATCGAGATGCGCGGACCACTGGACGTGCCGGCCCTGCGCCGGGCGGCCGCGCGGGCGGGACGTGAATTCGGTTCCGGCGTACTGCGATTCGTCGAGCTCGAGCATCGGCCGTATCAGGTGGTCGATCCCGAGAGCGAACCGGCCATCGGGTTCCTGGATTTCCGGGACCGACCCGATCCGGTTTCACACGCGCTGGAGTGGATGCGCGCGGATGTGGCGGCACCGATCGACATGCTCGGTGCGAAAGCTGGAGTATCTACGGTGATCCGGGTCGGGGAGTTCCATCACCTGTGGTACACCAGAGCACACCACATCCTCATCGATGGATTCGGTTCGGTGACCATGCTGTATCGGGTCGCCGAGCTGTACAACGCCGCGGTGCGCGGGCAAACGGCGCCTCCCGGCACCGCGGCCTCGCTGTCGGAAGTGCACGAGGCGGAGATGGCGTACCGGGAGTCCTCCCGGTACGCCACCGACGAGCGCTACTGGCGCGAGGCCACCGCGGGCATGCCCGACCGGTGCAGTCTGGTCGCGGCGACCGCGCCCGCGAGCGCGCTGGGTCGCGAGGCTCGCGCGCAATTGGGAGAGGCGACGGCCGCGCGCCTGGCGGACGCGGCCCGCCGCTTCGACACCAGTTCGGCGACCGTGGTCATGGCCGCGGTCGCGCTCTACTACGCCCGGCTGACCGCCACCGAGGACGTGGTGCTGAGCCTGCCGGTCTCCGGCCGCACCACCGCCATGCTGCGCCGCTCCGGCGGCATGATCGCCAATGTGGTGCCGCTGCGCGTGCCGGTGCCGCGGGCCGGGCGGGTGGGGGAGGTGCTCGATGCCGTGCGGGTGGCCGCGTCGGGGGCCTTGCGGCATCAGCGCTTCCGCCACGAGGACATGCGCGGCGAGAGCGAGCGGTCGGAGTTCGGCCGCGGCATGATCGGGCCGGTCATCAACATCATGCTGTTCCCGGCCGGAATCGATTTCGACGGGGTGGAATCGAGCCTGCACGTGCTGACGTCGGGGCCGATCGAGGACCTGTTCGTCAACTTCTACCAGCATGGTTCGGACGCGCCGATTCACGTCGACTTCGCGGCGAATCCGCGTCTGTACGACGAGGATTCGCTGAGCAGGCATCATCGGAGATTCCTCACGCTGTTGGATTCGCTGCTCGAGGCGGATGCCGACACCCCGGTCGGGGCGCTGGAATACGCGGTGGCGGACGAGAAGTCGCTGCTTGCGGGCGTGCACGGCGCGCCACCGCCCGCGGCGCGGCTGCTGCCGGAGATTCTCGCGGACGGTCTGCGCCGGGCCGGGCCCGACACCCTTGCCGTCATGGGTGGAGAGCGTCGCCTGACCTACGGGGAACTCGACGCCGCGTCGAATCGACTGGCGCGCAGCCTCTTGCGTGCCGGCGCGGCCATCGGACCGGAATCGACCGTGCTGCTGGCACTTCCGCGCTCGATCGAGGCCATGGTCGCGCTGTGGGCCGTGGCCAAGACCGGAGCCGCCTTCGTGCCGGTGGGCACCGCGCTGCCCGCCGATCGGGTCGCGCGGATCGCGGCCGAATCCGGAGCCGTGCTGGGCCTGTGCTTCGCGGAAAACACAGGAGCGCTGCCCGATTCGATCCGGTGGATCACCCTCGACGATCTGTTGTCCGACGTCACCGAGAGTCGACCGGCGTCCGACGCACCGCTGACGGCCGACGAATTGCGTGGGACGGTACGCATCGAGAATCCCGCCTACGTGGTTTTCACCTCCGGGTCGACGGGTGTGCCCAAGGGCGTGGTGGTGACACACGCCGGTCTGTCGGGGCTGGCCGCCGCGATCGTGGACGCCTATCGGGTCGAGCCCGGTGCGCGCGTGTTGCAGTGTCTGAACCCGAGTTTCGATGCCTCGGTGCTGGAATGGCTGATGGCGTTCGCCTCCGGCACGACGCTGGTGGTGGCCGAGTCCGACCCGGTGGTGGGCGCGGAATTGGCCGGTCTGGTGCGCGAATACGGCATCACCCAGATGTGTTCGACACCGGCGGTGCTGTCCACGCTGGAACCGGATGCGCTCGACGGTGTGCGGGCGGTGTCCTCGGGTGGCGAACCGACGCCGCCGGACCTCGTGGCGCGCTTCGGAATCGGGCGCGAGCTGCTGAATTCGTACGGGCCCAGCGAGACCACGGTGGCGGTCACCTACACCAAGGGGCTGGTGCCGGGCGTGAACGCCGGGATCGGTGATCCGATTCCGGGTGCGGGCATGCTGGTGCTGGATCGCTGGCTGCGGCCGGTGCCGATCGGCATGGCCGGGGAGCTGTACGTGACCGGGCCCGGCGTGGCGCGCGGCTACGTGGGTCGGCCGGGTTTGACGGCCGAACGCTTCGTGCCCGCGCCCGACGGTCCGGCGGGCAGCCGCATGTACCGCACCGGTGATCTGGTGCGCTGGACCGAATCCGGTGTGCTCGAGTACGTCGGGCGCGGTGATTTCCAGGTCAAGTTGCGCGGCATGCGCATCGAGCTGGGTGAGATCGACGCGGTGCTCAACGCCCACCCGGCCGTCGAGATCGCGGTGACCGTGGCGCGCCCGGGCCCCGGTGGCGGCACCGTGCTGGCCGCCTATGTGGTCCCGCAC
Source organism: Nocardia sp. CDC153 (assembly GCF_035818515.1). Taxonomy (NCBI): domain Bacteria; kingdom Bacillati; phylum Actinomycetota; class Actinomycetes; order Mycobacteriales; family Nocardiaceae; genus Nocardia; species Nocardia sp. CDC153. The sequence continues at coordinate 1,503,133 of NZ_JAYKYU010000001.1, forward strand.
GCCGGGCACGACATCACCGAGTCCGAGCTGCTCGACCATGCCGGCCACCGGCTGCCCCCGTACATGGTGCCCGGCACCGTCACCGTGCTGGGCGCGCTGCCGCTGACGGCAAATGGCAAGGTGGATCGCCGAGCGCTGCCCGAACCGGTAGTGGCGCAACCGATTCACCGTGCCGCCGCGTCGGAGACCGAGCGGCTGCTGTGCACCCTGTTCGCCGAGGTGCTCGGTACCGCGGAGGTCGGACCCGACACCTCGTTCTTCGCCCTCGGCGGCGATTCGATCATGGCCATCACGCTGGTCTCGCGGGCGCGGGCCGCCGGTCTGGTCTTCTCCGCGCGTGAGGTCTTCGAGCACCGGACGCCCGCCGCGTTGGCCGCGGTGGTGACGCGGGTCGAGGACCGCCCGCAGCGGCTGGCCGAGCTGCCCGGCGGGGGCGTCGGCCGCATGCCATTGACCCCGATCGCGGCTTGGCTGTTGAGCCGGCCGGGGTGGAAGCATTTCGCCCAGTCCATGGTGGTGCAGGTCCCGATCGGCGCGGAGCCGGAGGCGCTGGTGCGCACCGCGCAGGCGATGCTCGACGGGCACGACATGCTCCGCGCCCGGGTGGTCGAAACCGATGAGGGACTGCAATTGGAGGTTCCGCCATCGGGTTTCACCGATGCGTCGAAGCTGTTGACCCGAATCGACTGCACCGCAACCGAGATCTCCGGTGAGACGATCGATCGTGCCCTGACCGCGGCCGTCGACCGGTTGGATCCACGCGCGGGCGTCATGCTCACCCTGACCTGGCTGGACGCCGGGCCCGGGCGCTCGGGTCGTTTGGCCATCGCCCTGCACCACCTCGCCTGTGACGCCGTATCCTGGCGAATCCTGCTGCCCGACTTCATGTCCGCCTGGGCACAGGCGTCCTTCGACGCGGAGCCCATCGTGCGGGAGACCGGAACCTCCATGCGCACCTGGGCTTACGCCCTGGCGGACCTGGCGAACCAGGCCGATGCGTCGGGTTCCGCTAGGGACGGTGCCGCGACCTGGCCGGTGAGCGAGCTGCCGTACTGGCGCGAGATGCTGCGGGACGACGCGTTGATCGGGCGGCGCAGGCTCGATCAGGCGCTGGATACGCGCCGTACCGCCCGAACCATCGATATCGAAGTGCCGGAGCGGGTTTCGGCCGCGCTCGTCGGCCGGATCGCGGCGACCCATCGCTGCGGTGTCGAGGACGCGCTGTTGGCCGCCCTCACGCTGGCGTTGGCTCGCTGGCGGGCTCGGCGCGGTGAGGCGGTCGGGAGCACCGGGGTGGCGGTGGAGCGGCACGGGCGCGATGAGGCCGCGGTGGCGGGAGCCGATCTGTCGAGGACCGTGGGATGGTTCACCGCGCAGGTGCCCGTGCGACTCGAACCTGCTGCGGTGGAACGGGATTCCGATGAGGACTCCGTCATCGACACGGTGCTGAAGGCGACCAAGGAGCGGCTGCGCGCGGTGCCACGCGGCGGATTCGGGTTCGGGCTGCTGCGCTATCTGAACGCGCGCACGGCCGCCGAGCTGGCGGCGCTGCCCGAACCGCAGATCGGGTTCAACTATCTCGGCCAGATTCCCGATGTGACGGCCGAGGGGGAGTGGCTGCCGGTGTCGATGGCGGATCGGCTGGGCGGGCTCGCGGACCCGGAAATGCCCTTGGCAGCCGTGGTTTCGATCGATGCGGTCGTGCTGGAGTCCGAGGGCGGGCCGCGGATCAAGGCCGTGTGGCAGTACGCCGCCGAGGCCATCGACGCCGACGCGGTGGAAGCGCTGGCGCGGGACTGGCTTTCGGCCGTGTCCGATCTCGCGGAGCTGGTCCAGCGGCCCGATGCCGGTGGGCTGACACCCTCGGATCTGCCTTTGCTGAGCGCATCCCAGTCGGAAATCGACTCGTGGGAGCGGGATTTCGGTCCACTCACCGACGCTTGGCCGCTGACGCCGTTGCAGCGTGGACTGCTGTTCCAGGCTCAACTCGCCGAAGGCGGGCCCGACGGCTATTCGGTGCAGGCGATCATCGACGTCGAAGCGGATCTCGATTTCGAACGGCTGACCGCGGCCGCCGCGGCGCTGGTCCGCCGCCACGATGTGCTGCGTGCGGGATTCGTCGCGACGGACACCGGTGCGGTGCAGGTGATTCCGGAGCGGGTGGTGGTGCCGTGTGCCTATCGCGAGGCTCCCGGCGCGACAGCCGAGGAGCTCGACGCCATCGCGGCGGAGGAGTTCCGCACCCCGTTCTCGGTCGATGCCCCACCTCTCATTCGCTTCCTCTGCGTCGCGGCCGGGGAGCGGCGGGTCCGGTTGATCATCACCAACCACCACCTCATCCTCGACGGTTGGTCCATGCCGCTGCTGTTCGCGGAGCTGATCGGTCTCTACGAAACCTCCGGTGACGACACCGGATTCGCGCGGCCGGTCCCGTTCCGCACGCACCTGGAATGGCTCGCCGCCCGCGATTCCGACCGTGCCCGCGCGGCCTGGTCGTCATCCCTCGCGGGCCTCGACGGCCCGACGCTCATCGCGCCCACCGCCCCGCGCGCCGACGCCCCGACCACCCCGGTGGCCCACGAGGTGCCGCTCCCGGAGGATCTGCCCGAGGCCCTGCGCCGTACGGCCGCGACCTGCCAGGTCACCGTCAACACCCTGGTCCAGGTCGCCTGGGCACTGCTGCTGGCGGAGCAGACCGGCTCGACCGATATCGTCTTCGGCGCAACGGTTTCCGGCCGCCCGCCGGAACTCCCCGGCTCCGATCGCATGGTTGGCATGCTGGTGAACACCGTCCCGGTCCGCATCACCCTCGACCCGGCCGAACCCGTCGCCGACCTGCTGTCCCGCGTCCAACGCGAACAGGCCGCTCTCGCCGAGCACCAACACGTGGGCCTCGACGAGATCCAGGCCACCACCGCCCTCGGCCCCCTCTTCGACACGTCCACCGTCTTCGAGTCCTACCCGGTCGACGCCGCCACCCTCACCGCCGCCACCCGCCAGGCCGACCTCACCATCACCGGCCTGCGCGCCAACGACGGCACCCACTACCCCCTCTCCCTGGCCACCTACGCCAATAACGGCCTCCGCCTCGAACTCACCCGCTCCCCTCGCCATTTCGACGCCCAGCAGGCCGATGCGCTCGCCGCATCGCTGTCCCGCCTCCTGGTGTCCTTGACCGGCGACCCCACTCGCCGAACCGTCAACCTGCACGGCACAGACACCCAAGACACCACCGCGACCCGCCATGGACCTGCGACCCGCAAGGCAGAGCTGCTGCCGGATCTTCTCTGCGCCAATGGTTCTCCGGACGGGGTGGCGATCATCCACGGCGGTGAGTCGGGTAGATCGCTGACCTATGAGGAGTTGGAGTCTGCTTCGAACCGGCTGGCGCGCAGGCTGATCGCGGCCGGTGTGGGGCCGGAGCGGGCCGTATTGGTGGCGCTGCCGCGATCGGTGGCGGCCATGGTTGCGGTGTGGGCCATTGCGAAGAGTGGCGCGGCGTTCGTGCCGGTGGATATCACCCAACCGGCTGGCCGGACCGCTGCCATCGCGGCGGAATGTGGTGCGGTGCTGGGGATTACCGCGGAACTGTCGTCGGTGTCCGCGGCCGAGTCGGTCGACTCGATTGACGAGGTCGAATGGCTTCGGATCGACGATCCAGCCCTGGTCGCGGCCTGTGCAGTGCTGTCGTCCGAGCCGGTGACGGATGCGGATCGGCTCGCGCCATTGCGGGTCGAGCATGCGGCGTATGTGGTGTTCACCTCGGGTTCTACGGGGACGCCCAAGGGCGTCGTGGTGTCGCACGCCGGGCTCGCGAATATGGTTGCGGCCACGGCGGAGCGCGGGCGGATCGATCGTGAATCACGGGTGATGCACTGTCTCAACCCGGCTTTCGATGCGGCCATGTTGGTGTGGATGTCCGCCTTCGCAGCGGGGGCGACCTTGGTTGTCGCGCCGCCGGAGGCGAGTGCCGGGGCGGAGTTGGCGCGGGCGATTCGGGCCGGGGGCGCGACGCATCTGACCTGTACCCCGAGTGTTCTCGCCACGGTGGACGAGAGCGATTTGCGAGATGTGCGCACGGTCGTCCTCGGCGGTGAGCCTTGCCCGCCCGCGCTGGTGGCGCGGCTGGGTGTGGGCCGGACACTGGTGAATTCGTATGGTCCGGCCGAGACCACGATCGCAGCGAGTTTCGGCGACCCGATGACCACCGAGACTGCCGCGCTGCTGGGCGAGCCCGTACCGGGAGCGAGCCTGGTGGTGCTGGACGGCTGGCTGCGGCCGGTGCCCCCGGGCGCGGTGGGCGAGCTGTATGTGCGAGGCCCGGGGCTGGCACGCGGTTATGTCGGGCGCGCACCACTTTCCGCCAGTCGATTCGTCGCGGATCCCTTCGCGGTCGGCGGGCGCATGTACCGCACCGGCGATCTGATGCGTTGCACCGCAGCCGGTTTCGAATACGCGGGTCGCAGCGATTTCCAGGTGAAGATTCGCGGTATCCGGGTGGAGCCGGGCGAGGTGGACGCCATCTTGCTCACGCATCCGCACGTGGATGCGTCGGTGACCGTCGCGCGCCGCAATCGGGCCGGGGCCATGACCCTGTGCTCGTATGTGGCGCTGTCGTCGCACATTTCGGAGTCGGAACTGCTGGCTTGGGCGTCGGGTCGACTGCCGCGCTACCTGATGCCCGCGAGCCTGGAAATCCTTCCGGAACTGCCCCGGACCGCGAGCGGCAAGGTCGATCTCCGCGCCCTGCCCGAACCGCGACTGGCCCAGGCGGAGTACGTCGAGCCGACCGGCTCAGAGGTGGCCATCGCGGCGACCTACGCCGAGGTCCTCGGCCTGGACCGGGTCGGCGCACGCGACGACTTCTTCGCCCTCGGCGGCGATTCCCTCATCGCGACCCGCGTCGCCGCCCGCCTCACCGCCCACCTCGGCCACGCGGTCCCGGTGCGGCTGCTGTTCGAGGCACCCGTGGTCGCCGACCTGGCGGTGCGGCTGACGGCCACCGAGCGCGAGGCATCCACTCCCGCGCTCGCCCGACGCGAACGCCGCGACCTGGTCCCGCTGTCCCCGGCCCAGCAGCGCATGTGGTTCGTCAACCGCTACGACCCCGGCTCCCCGGCCTACAACGTGCCCGTGGCCCTACGTCTTTCGGGCCATCTCGACCACGCCGCCCTGCACGCCGCCCTGCGCGACGTGATCACCCGCCACGAAACCCTCCGCACCGTCTACCCCGACATCGACGGCGTTGGCATGCAGCGGGTGCTCGCGGCCGAGGACGTCCCGCTCGACCTCGCTCCGGTCCCGGTGACCGACGCTCAGCTGCCCGAGGCCATCGCGGAGGTGATCGGCCGTGGCTTCGACGTCACTGCCGAGGTGCCCTTGCGGGTCCGTGTATTCCACCTGGACTCGCGTACCGAGGAGCATGTCGTCATCCTGGTCGCCCATCACATTGCGACGGACGGGTTCTCCATGTCCCCGCTGACTCGGGATGTGGCTGCCGCCTACGCCACGCGGGCGGCAGGGGAGATGCCGGTGTGGGAGCCGTTGCCGGTGCAGTACGCGGATTACACACTGTGGCAGCGGGATCGGCTGGGCGACGAGGATAATCCGGAATCGCTCGCCGCTCGGCAGCTCGGCTACTGGGAACGGCAGCTGTCCGGGGTGCCGGATCATTTGGAGCTGCCGACGGATCGGCCGCGTCCGGCGCGGGCCTCTCACCGGGCGGCGGAATGCACAGCCCGGGTGGATCGTCGGCTTGCCGAGGCCATCGAGCGGTGTGCCCGCGAGCATCGGGCGACCCCGTTCATGGTCGTGCACGCGGCATTGGCGGTGCTGTTGGCCAGGCTGGCCGGTACCGGGGATGTCGTCATCGGTACCCCGGTGGCGGGGCGTGGTGTGCGCGAACTCGACGATCTGGTCGGCATGTTCGTGAATACGCTGGTGCTGCGCACCGACATTCGGCCCGGTGAAGGCTTCGGAGCCCTGCTGAATCGGGTGCGCGACACCGATCTGGCGGCCTTCGAGCGGGCCGATGTGCCGTTCGAGCGCCTGGTCGAGGTGTTGGCACCGGCCCGTTCGGAGGCCCGGCATCCGCTGGTCCAGGTCATGCTGGTGTTCCAGAACCTGGCCATGCCGGAGCTGCGGCTCCCCGAGCTGACGGTGTCGCCGCTCGAATTGCCGCAGACCCACAGCCGTTTCGACCTGAGCCTCACGGTCATCGGCGATACCGACGGCATGGAGTTGCGCTGCTGCTACGCCACCGATCTGTTCGACGCCGCGACCATGTCGGCGTTCACCGATCGACTGGTCCGGCTGCTGGGTGAGATCACCGCCGAACCCGCGAAGCCGGTCGGCGACCTCGATCTGCTGACCGCCGCGGAGCGCGGCCACTTGCGGGGTGCGACAGCCCCCGTGGCCGCCGCGCGCACACTGGCCGAGCTGATGGCCGAGGCGGTCGCGGCCAACCCGGACGGCGTCGCGGTGGTGTGCGGCGACCGCAGCCTGACCTACCGGGAACTCGACGCCCGTGCCGAGAGGCTGGCGCGACGGCTCGCGGCCTCGGGAGCCGGACCGGAAACCCTGGTGGCCGTGGGCATTCCACGTTCCATCGAATCGGTCCTGGCGGTCTGGGCCGTGGCGCGCACCGGCGCGGCCTTCGTGCCCATCGACCCGGCCTATCCGCCCGATCGGATCGCCCGCATTGTCGATGTCTCGGGGGTGTGCCTCGGACTGACGGTGACCGCGCAACACGACCTGCTGCCCGCCACGGTCGACTGGTGGTGCGTCGACGACCCGTACAGCGACGACGCCCCGGCCACGATCCGCGAAATCCCCAGGAATACGGCACATCCGGCCTACGTCATCTTCACCTCTGGTTCGACGGGTGCGCCCAAGGGCGTGGTGGTCTCGCACGGCGGACTGGCGAACCTGGCCGCCGCGCAACGGGATAGGGATCGGATCACCTCGCAATCCCGTGTCCTGCACGTCGCCTCGCCCAGCTTCGACGCCTCGGTGGTCGAACTGCTCATGGCGGTGGGCGCGGCCGCCACCTTGGTGGTCGCGCCACCCACGGCGTTCGCCGGACCGGAACTCAGGGAACTCCTTTCTCGCGAACGGGTTTCGCATATCGCGCTGACGCCCTCGGCGTTGTCCACGGTGGACCCGACCGGCCTCGACGATCTGCGCCTGATCGTCACCGGCGGCGAACCCTGCCCGCCCGAACTGGTCACCGCGTGGGCCGCCCCGGGTCGCGAGCACTTCAACGACTACGGCCCGACCGAGGCGACGGTGTGGGCGGCCGGAGCGCCGGTGCGCCCCGGCGAGCCGATCACGATCGGTCACCCCGCCCCCGGAATGCGCGCCCTGGTCCTCGACGACCGGCTGCGTCCGGTTCCCGACGGTGTCGTCGGCGAGCTGTACCTGGGCGGAATCGCCTTGGCCCGCGGCTATTTCGGCCGCTTCGACCTCACCGCGAGCAGGTTCGTGGCCGACCCGCACGGTGGCCCCGGTCAGCGCATGTACCGCACGGGCGACCTGGTCCGCCGCCGCGACGGCAACCTGGAATACCTGGGCCGCACCGACACCCAGGTCAAACTGCGCGGCCTGCGCATCGAACTCGGCGATGTCGAGGCCGCGCTGACCGCCGAACCCGCGGTCGCACGCGCCGTCGCCGTGGTCCGCGACAACGGTCGCGGCGGCATGCTGGCCGCGTACGTGGTCGCCGCACCCGGTGCGGAACCGGACCCGTCGTCGCTGAAGAAAGCGGCGGCACAACGACTCCCGTCCTACATGGTCCCCACCGCGATCACGGTGCTGGACGAGCTGCCCCGCACCGCCAACGGCAAGCTGGACCTGGCCGCCCTGCCCGCCCCGCGGCCGGTGGCCGGTGCGCAGCAGCCGCCCGAGGGTCCCGTGGAGACCGCCGTCGCGCGAGCCTTCGCCGAGGTCCTGGGCATCGAACAGGTCTGGCGCGAGGACGATTTCTTCGCCCTCGGCGGCAATTCGCTGATCGCGACCCGCGTCGTGGCCAGAATCGGTGCCGCGCTGGGCACCGCCGTCCCGGTGCGCGCCCTGTTCGACGCCCCGACCGTGGCCGAGCTGGCCGTCCTCGTCGCCACCGGCGGCGCATCGGACCGCCCGCGCCCCGGACCGCGCCCGCGCCCCGACCGCATCCCGCTGTCGGCCGCACAGCAGCGCATGTGGTTCCTCAACCGCTACGACCCGGGCTCACCGCTCTACAACATCCCCGGTGCCTTCGAAATCACGGGCGCGCTGGATGTTTCGGTGCTGCGCGCCGCCATCGCCGATGTGGTGGCCCGGCACGAGACCCTGCGCACCGTGTATCCGGCCGGTCCGGACGGGCAGCCGTATCAGCGGATACTGCCCGTCGCCGCAGCGCCGATCACCGAAATCGAGGTCGACGCAACAGAGATCGGCGAGACGATCTTCGCTCAGCTGTCCCGCGGTTTCGACATCACACGCGAAACCCCGTTGCGCGTCTGCGTTCTCCGCATCGAGCCCGAACGTACGGTCCTGGCGCTGGCCGTGCACCACATCGCCGCCGACGGCTGGTCCATGGCCCCGCTGGCCCGAGATGTCATGTACGCCTTCGCCGCTCGCGCCGCGGGCACGGCACCGCGGTGGACGCCACTTCCGCTGCAGTACGCCGATTACGCACTCTGGCAACGCGAACTGCTGGGCTCCGACGACGATCCGGACAGCCTGGCCAACCGGCAACTCGAGTTCTGGCGCACCCAGCTCGACGGCATCCCGGAGGTCCACGCCCTACCCACCGACCGTCCCCGCCCCACCACACCCTCGGGCAACGGCGACCGCATCGAATTCACCGTTCCCGCACCGGTTCACGAGCGCGTCCAGATCCTGGCCCGCCGCCACGGCGCGAGCCCGTTCATGGTCGTGCACACGGCCCTGGCGGTCCTGCTGGCCCGCCTGTCCGGCCGCACCGATATCGCCATCGGCTCGGTCGTCGCGGGCCGCGGCGACGGCGAATTCGACGATCTCGTGGGCATGTTCGTCAATACCGTCGTCCTGCGCACCCGGCTCGACCCCACCGCCGGTTTCGCCGACACCCTCGACGCCGTCCGCCGCTCCGACCTGGCCGTCTACGGCAATATGGACCTCCCCTTCGAGCGCCTGGTGGAAGCCCTGGCCCCGACCCGGTCCACGGCTCACCACCCGCTGTTCCAGGTGCTGCTGGCCTTCCAGAATGTCGGCACCGAGACAACCTCGCTGCCCGGCCTGGAGATTCGCCCGCTGGATGCTCCCGCACCCGGCTCCAAATTCGATCTCGAATGGATGCTGGCCGAACAGTTCGGCGCGGCCGGGGAACCGGCGGGCATGACCGCCTCCCTCACCTTCGCCACCGACCTGTTCGACCGCGTCACCGCCGCCGCCATGGTGGACGGTTTCCTCGCGCTCCTGGACGCGGCGAGTGCCGACCCCGTGGCGGCGGTCGGCAACCTCGAGGTGTCGGGGGCCGAATTGCCCGCGCTCACGGTGGGTCCTCAGGGCGAGGCCGCGGTGCGGGCCCGCCCGACCCCGGCGCGTCGCGTCTACCGGGCACCGCGCACCGATGCCGAACGCACCTTGGTCGCGGCCTTCGAGTCCGTCCTGGAAACCCCGCGAATCGGTGTGGACGACAACTTCTTCGATATCGGCGGCAATTCCATGGGCGCGGTGCGCCTGGTCACCCTCGTGCGCGAGCGGACCGGAATCCCGATGCCGTTGCAATGGATGTTCCTCGACCCCACCCCCGCCGCCCTGGCGGTGCGACTGACCGAGGCCGCCGACCAGCCCGACCTCGACCCGTCGCTGCGGGTCCTGCTGCCCATGCGACCGCAGGGTGACGCACCGGCTCTGTTCTGCGTCCACCCGGCCATCGGATTGGCCTGGTGCTACGGCGGATTGGTGCAGTACATCGACCGGGCGCGCCCGATCTACGGCCTCCAGTCGCCGGGCGTCGCCGACGGCGGCACCGCCGACCGCACCGTGCGCGATCTGGCCGTGCGCTATGTCGAGGAGATCCGGCGTGTGCAGCCCGAGGGGCCGTATCACCTGCTCGGCTACTCGGCGGGCGGCCCGCTGGCGCATGCCATGGCCGTCGAATTGCGCCGCCGCGGCGCCGAAGTGCCCGCGCTGATCATGATCGATTCGCGCGCCGATGTGGCCGTGCCCGACGACAGCGCCCTGCCGCCGCTGTCGCTGCTGCTGTCGGAGTTCGGCGGCATCGACATCCCGCCCGAACTCGAGGACCTCACCCCCGCCCAGGCCGCCGACCTGCTGGCGGCCTCCGGAATCACGTTCACCGCAACCGAACTGGAGAACTTCTACAGCGACCTGCAACACCTGCTGCGCCAGATCGCCGCCCACGAGCACGAGGTCTTCGACGGCGACCTGCTCTTCTTCGCCGCCGCCTACAATCCGGACCCCAACCCGAACGTCACCACCTGGCGGCCCTATATCGCCGGAGCCCTCCACGACCGTCCGCTGCCCTACGGTCACAATGAGATGATCACCGCCGAGGCGCTCGCCCTGATCGGTCCGGCTGTCAATGCCTACCTGGCCCGATAGCGGCCTCCCGGGAGCAATGCCGGGTGGTCGCCCCGCCATCTGAGGAACAATGGGCCCGGAAACCCCGTCGACTACGGAAGGTTCGGGCAAGTGGCGGTGAACGGGCGGGTGTCGATGCAGAAGAAGCGGCTGTTGGGGGCGGCCGCGGTCGGGCTGGGTGCGCTCGGCGCGGGCGAGTTGCTCGCCGCGGTCCGGGGCGGATCCGTGCTCGACGGGCTGGGGCGGTTCGCGGCCGATTACGCGCCGACGCAGGTGGTCGAGACCATGGTCGCGCGGGCCGGTGAGCACGACAAGGAGATGACCCGGCTCGGCGTCGCCCTGGGCGGGATCGCGGCGGCGGCCGGAATCGGCTTGCTGCCGCGCGGATTGTGGACACCCGCGGCGGTCGGCTTCGGTGCCGGAACCGCCTCCGCCGCCCTGCGTAGTGCCAACCGGTCGGTGCCCGGTGCGCTCGGCGGCATCGCCGCGGCCGCCGTGCTCCGCGCGGGACTGCGTCGCCGGCCCACCGGCATCGGCGGCGAATTGCTCTGGGCGGCAGCGGGGACCGGTCTGCTGGCCGCGGCCGAGACGCTGGTCCGCCGCGAAGACCTCCGGCACCGGGAACGCGTCCGCCGAGTCGGCGCGATGGGCGCGCACGCCCCGGTCCCCGAGGACGGGCTGGGCATCGAGCCGGGCTTGACGCCGCTGATCACACCGACGAGCAAATTCTATGTGGCGGACGTGAATTCGCGTCCGCCGCGCATCGATCCCGGGCAGTGGCGGCTGTCCATCGGCGGCCAGGTCGCCCACCAGCTGCGCCTGTCGCTGGCCGATCTGGCCGAGCAGGCGGTGGAATTCGACGCCGTCATGGTGTGCGTGCACAATACGGTCGGCTCCGGGCGCTGCGGCAATGCCCGCTGGTTCGGCGTCCCGCTCACCGCGCTGCTCGACCACGCCGTCCCCGAGCGCGGGGCCACCCGCCTGGTCACCCGCGCCGTCGATGGCTACACCATCTCCCTGCCGCTCGAGCCGCTGCGCACCGGCGAATGGCCCGGCTACCTCGTCATCGGCATGAACGGTGAACCGCTGCCGCCCGAACACGGTTTTCCGGCACGGGTTTTCGTGCCCGGCATCTACGGCCAGTACTCCGGCGCGAAGTGGATCACCGAACTCGAGCTCGCCGACGACTCGCACGTCGACTACTGGTGGAAGCGCGGCTGGCCCGCCGAACCGTTGTGGGTGCGCCCGCAGGCCCGCATCGACGTCGCCAATGACGGCGGTTCGGGCACCGGGAAGTTCACCGTGGCCGGTGTCGCCTGGGCCCCGCCGCACGGCGTCTCGGGCGTCGATATCCGCGTCGACGAAACCGACTGGCTCCCGGTCGAACTCGGCTCCGAACTGGCCCCGGCCGCCTGGCGGCGCTGGCGCACCATCGTGGATCTGCCGCCGGGCACGCACACCATCGCGGCCCGCGTGACCGGACGCTCCGGTGAGGTCCAGGACGCCGACGATCGGCCACCGTTCCCGCTCGGCCCGGGCGGGCTGCACACGGTGACCGTCACCGCCTGACCTCGATCCATGACATCTGTCATGGCCGAGTGATGACGGACGGGGGAGGTGGTGGGCGCCCGCGCGGCCGACAGTAGGGGTATGAACGCAACCGCCCATGACATCGCCGCCGGTCGGGCCCGGCACGCGGCGGTCCCGGCCATCGAAATACAGCGCCTGGTCAAGACCTTCGGCTCGCCCGGCGGGACCGTGCGGGCCGTGGACGGCCTGGAGTTGACGGTCGGGCCGGGGGAGATCGTCGCCTTCCTCGGCCCGAACGGCGCGGGCAAGACGACCACCATCGACATGCTGCTCGGCCTGACCCGCCCCGACTCCGGGGAGATCCGGGTATTCGGCGGCACCCCGTCGGATGCCATTGCGGCGGGCCGGGTTTCGGCCGTCATGCAATCGGGCGGGCTGCTGCCCGATCTGACCGTCGGCGAGACCGTGCGGCTCATCTCCACCCTGCACTCGAACCCGCGACCGGTCTCGGAAGTGCTGGTGCGAGCGGGCATCGACGATATCGCCGACCGCCTGGTGGGCAAATGCTCCGGCGGACAACAACAGCGGCTGCGCTTCGCCCTGGCACTGCTGCCCGACCCGGAACTGCTGGTGCTCGACGAGCCCACCTCCGGCATGGATGTCGAAGGGCGGCGCGACTTCTGGCACGCTATCCGCCAGGACAGCAGCCGCGGCCGCACCGTGCTGTTCGCCACCCACTACCTCGACGAGGCCGACGCCTACGCCGACCGCATCGTGCTGGTGCGCGCCGGGAAGGTCGTCGCCGACGGCAGCGCCGCGCAGATCAAGAACCTGGCCGCGGGCCGCACGGTCAGCGCCACCCTCCCCGACGCCGATCCGGCGCACCTGCTGACCCTGCCCGGCGTCGATCAGGTCGAACAGCGTGGTGACCGAATCATTGTGCGGGCCAAGGACTCCGACGTCGTCGCCCGCTACCTGCTGACCGCCACCCCGGCCGTCGACCTGGAGATCTCCGCCCACAATCTCGAGGACGCGTTCCTCGCCCTGACCACCGAGGGAGAGCACCGATGAGCATTCTCGACACCCGCCCGGCGCTGCGTTCGGGCGGTCTGAGCACCGGTTTCCTGCGCATCGAGCTGATGCGCATGCTGCGCAATCGGCGCACGGTCATCTTCTCGCTGATCATGCCGCCGCTGTTCTTCGTCATCTTCGGCACCAACTCCGGCTACCGCAGCGAATCCTTCGGATCCGGCAATGTGACCGGCTACGTCATGGTGTCGATGGCCGTGTACGGGGCCATGCTGGCCACCACCAGCGGCGGCGCGATGGTCGCGGTCGAGCGGGCGGTGGGCTGGAGCAGGCAGCTGCGGCTGACCCCGCTGCGGCCGCTGGCGTATGTGGCCACCAAGATCATTATCGCCATGGTGCTCGGATTCTTCTCCGTCGCAGTGGTTTTCGCCGTCGGCTCGGTCCTCGGCGCACACCTGTCCGCCTCGGCGTGGGTGGGCTGCTTCCTCATCGCGTGGATCGGCTCGCTGGTCTTCGCCGCCTTCGGACTGTTCATGGGCTATCTGCTGCCATCGGAGAACGTCATGCAGCTGCTCGGCCCGGTGCTGGCGTTGCTGTCGTTCGCGGGCGGGCTGTTCATGCCGCTGCACGGCTGGTTCGAGACGGTGTCGAAGGTGATCCCGACCAATGGCGTCGCGGTGTTGGCCCGTGCGCCCTTCGCCGAGCCGAGCGCGGGATCGATCCTGCTCGCGATCGTAAATGTGCTGGTGTGGGCGGCGGTTTTCGCGGGCGGGGCGGCGTTGCTGTTCCGTCGGGACACGGCGCGCTGAGGTAGCGTCCGGGGTCGTGAACAGGTGGAACGAGGTCGGGCGCGGATGAGAGCCACTCTCTACGCACGGGTGTCGAGGACGTTGGACCGGCTCGCGGGGATCGATATCGGCGCGAGCACCACGGGTGCCCCGAGCCAGATGCGCAGGGCACTGTTCAGCAGCGTGCTCGCCATGGCGTGGCTGATCTACCTCATCGCGCCGGTCAGCGAGCTCTGGACGAAGGGCCACCACCTCCGCTCGGTGCTGGCCGTCGCCGCGGTACTGGTGTTCGGTGCGCTGATCGTGCTCGCCTTCGTCGCCTTCCGGCAGCCCGATCCCGAGATCGAACAGGACCGACCGGCCCCCGCCCGTTCGCGGGTGTGGCTGCTGCTGGGGGTCATGACGGCGCTGAGCACCGGGATGACAGTGCTGATGGGCGGCAATGGCATCCCGACCTTCATCTATGTGGGCGTGGTCGCGGCCGTTGTGCTTCCGAGTCGGCAGTCCGTCGTGGTCGTGCTGCTGATGGTCTGCATCATGCTGGCCGCCACCCTACTGGCCGTCGGGACCGGTGGGCCCCCGTTCTTTCTGGCCTTCATCCCGCTCGTGGTGTGGATGGGTCGTGAGCTGGGGGTGCGCGCCCAGCGCCTGCAGGCCACGGCCCGGCGGCAGCGCGCGGAGTTGGCCATCATCGAGGAACGCAATCGCGTGGCCCGCGACGTGCACGACATCCTCGGGCACTCGCTCACCGTCATCACCGTGAAAACCGAACTGGCGCAACGCCTCCTGGATATCGACCCGGAGCGGGCGCGCGCCGAGCTCGCCGATATCGAGAGGCTGGCGCGCGAGTCGCTGGCGGGCGTGCGCAACACTGTCGGTGGGCTGCGCGAGGTAACACTGGCGGGTGAGGTCGCCAATGCCCGCACCGCCCTCGGCGCCGCCGAAATCGCGGCCGAGCTCCCGGATTTCGCTGACCTGCCGGTCCGGAACAACGTGATTTTCGGCTGGGTATTGCGCGAGGCGGTCACCAATGTGGTGCGGCACAGCGGGGCGCGGCACTGCTGGGTTCGGGTGACGCCCACCAGCATCGAGGTCTCCGACGACGGTGTCGGCATGCGCGGCTCGCAGGACTCCGACGGTGCCGCGCCCCGAACCGGTTCCGGGCTGAACGGCCTGCGCGAACGCGTGCGGGCCACCGGCGGCACCCTCACCTTCACCAATCGCCCGGAGGGCGGATTGCGGGTGCTGGCAAGCTTTCCGGCGACGACCAAGGAGGCGGAATGATCAAACTGCTGCTCGCCGACGACCAGGCCCTGGTCCGCGGCGCCCTCGCCGCCCTGCTGAGCCTGGAACCCGATCTCGACGTGGTGGCCGAGGTCGGCCGCGGCGACGAGGTCCTCGCCGCCGTGGAACGCACCGCGCCCGACGTGATCCTGATGGACGTGGAAATGCCCGGCCTGGACGGCATCTCGGCCGCCGCCCAGGTCCACGCCGCCCACCCCGAGGTGCGCATCCTGGTCGTCACGACCTTCGGCCGCCCCGGCTTCCTGCGCCGCGCGATAGACGCCGGAGCCAGCGGCTTCGTCGTGAAGGACACCCCCGCCCGCGAACTCGCCGACGCCGTCCGCCGAGTCCATATGGGCCTGCGCGTCGTAGACCCCGCCCTCGCCACCGAAACCCTCACTGCCGGAACCTCACCCCTGACGGCGCGGGAACGCGAAGTCCTCGCGGCCGCCGCCGACGGCGCGACGGCAGGCGCGATAGCCAAACGACTCCACCTCTCCGAGGGCACAGTCCGCAACCACCTCTCCTCCGCAATAGGCAAAACCGGCACCCGCACCCGAGCCGAAGCAGTCCGAGCCGCCGAACGCCAAGGCTGGCTCTAGCGACGAGCATGCGATCCAGCAGGCAAACGTCGAGAAGAGGCCTGCCGAATTGCATGCTCGTGGGGGTTAGAAGCGGCCGCCGCGGCTGATGCGGCGGGAGCCTTCGGAGCCGCCGTAGGAGCCGGGGCCGTAGCCGCCGCCGAAACCGCCTCCGCTGCCGCGATATTGGCTGCCCATGCCGCGGAGCATGCCGTCGATCAGGATGCCGCCCAGGATCGCGCCGGATTGGGAGCCCGACGGGGAGGTCAGGCGTTGCTGCTGCGCCTGCCAGTCGCGGACCGCCGCCTGGGCTGTCAGGAGGGCGCGGGAGCCGAGTTCGGCTGCGCGCTGGGCGGATTGGAGAGCCCCGCCGGGGTCGGAGGCCTCGAGCTGTTCGGCCTGGTCGAGGCTTCTTTGGGCCTCGGCCAGGCGCGTGCGGGGTTCGGCGTCGATGCCGCCGCGGCGAGTGCTGATGAAATCGGCGGCGGCGTTTATCTGACTGCGGGCGGCCGTCAGGGTCTGGGCGAGGCGGCGGCGGAGTTCGTCGGCGGCGCGTTTGCGGTCGGTGGCGTTCGCGATGGCCTGGTCGAGGGCGGTGTCGGCGGCGACGGCCCGACGGAAGACGCCGAGGGGGTTCGTGGCGGCGTCGGCGGTCGCCTGGTCCAGGGCGGTGCGGGCGGCGGCTGTGGCCGTTGGCAATTCGGTGCCGCCATGCTCGGTCAGTGCGGCCGCGGCGGCGAGGTCGCGGCGCAGTTCCTCGATCATGGCGGGCAGTCCGGCGCGGGCCTGGTCGATATCGGTGGCGGCGGTGTCCACCGCGTCCAGGAGGGTGCGGGCCGCGTCCACGGCGGATTCGGCGGAGCGGATGTCGGCGACCGCCGCGCCCTGCTGACCGACCGGTTTGGCAATCGCGGCACGACCGCTCTCGATGGTCTGCTCGGCGAAACCGATGCGCTCCTCGGCCATGGTCACGTTGTCGCGAACCGGCGCCAGCACCGACGCCGGATGCTCGGCGACCAGCCGGGTCAACGTCTCCTGCGACTTGGGCAGGCGCGCCGTCAATTCCACGACGTCCCGGGTGAGCGCGTCGAGTCGGTCACCGGCATTGATGAGCAGATTCCGCATGGCGTCGAACTCGCCGACCTTGGCGTCGAGATCGCGATCGGCGCTGCCGCAACTGCTGATCAGCTCGATGAGCATGCTCTGCTGCTGATCCGGGGTCTCGGGAATGTCGTCGTCGAGTTGCTGGCGGATCGAGAACGCCTTGGCGAGCGCCCTTTTCGCGGCCTCGAGGGCGGCGGTGAAGGGCGCGGTGGCGGTGGCCCCGAATTCGTCGGTGGCCAAACGCAATTCCTCGGTGCTGGTGCGGATCGCATTGTCGGTGTCGACCAGGGCTTCTTTGGACAGAGCGTCCAGGATGACCAGGGGCAGGGCCTCGAGGGCGGCGGTGTCGGTGGGGTCGGTCTTGCGCGCGGATTCCATGACGGCGCGCTCCCGCCGCGCCTTGCGCCGCCGCGTCCACAGCCAGATCGCGAGCGCGATCAGCACCACGATGAGCGCGAGGATCAGCAGCGTTCCGATCCCGAGACCGCCGCCGGAACCGCTCATGGCCTCCGACAACCCGTTCGCCGTGGCCAGCCCGGCCCCGGCCCAATCCCCGGCCCGCAGCTTCGGCTCGACCTGATCGGTGAGCAGCCGATCCAGTTCCTTGTCACTGACCGAGGGCGGCACCGTCCCGGTGAACGCGTACGCCCGATCGTCCACCGCGACCGACAGCAGCACGTCCCGATCCCCGAACCCGGACAGGCGCGAGGTCTGCTCACCCCACGAGTTCGATCCCATCCCACCGAAATTCCGCACGTAGACCACCCACAGCCGCTCGTGGTCGCGCGAATACAGCGAGTCGATGGCCTGCTGCAGCTCCGCGGTCTGCCCGCGATCGAGCGCACCCGCGGTGTCGGTCACGTAGCTGGGCAACCGCTGCGGGTCCTCGGCGAGCGCCGGCACGGCGCGCCCGCCGACCAGGGCCAAGGCCAGGAGCAAGCCGGTCAGGACGAGGCACAGCCGCTTCGGTAGCCGCATGCTCTGAATCTAACTGTGGAACGCGGAGGGTCGGTTTCTTCCGCACACTGTGTCGGCCGCCATGACTACGATCGGTGACGTGATCACGATCGATTCCCCCTACACGGGACATGTCAGCCCCGGCTCCAACCCGCAGCAGCGTGAGGTTCCGGGCGCGCGCATCGTGAAGATGTCCGTGGGCGGCATGGACAACAACGTCTATCTGGTGCAGTGTGCGAACACCGGCGCGACGCTGCTCATCGACGCCGCGAACGAGGCGGACCGGATTCTCGAGCTCATCGGTCAGGAGGCCGACGGCAACGTGGAGCTCATCGTCACCACGCATCAGCATCGCGACCACTGGGTGGCGCTGCCGGATGTGGTGTCGGCGACCGCGATTCCCACCGCCGCGCACTCGCTCGACGCCGAGCCGCTACCCGTCGAGCCGGACCGGCTGCTCGCCGACGGCGACCGGGTTCGGGTCGGTGACCTCGAACTCGAGGCCATCCACCTGCGCGGTCACACCCCCGGCTCGGTCGCTCTCGCCCTGACCGACGGCGCGGGTCGCACCCACCTGTTCACCGGCGACTCGCTGTTCCCCGGCGGCGTCGGCCGGACCCTCACACCCGAGCAGTTCACCTCGCTGCTCGGCGATGTCGAGACCAAGCTGTTCGACCGCTACCCGGACGACACCGCGGTGTACCCGGGCCACGGCGACGACACCACCCTCGGTGTCGAGCGCCCACAGTTGCCCGAGTGGCGGCGACGCGGTTGGTAAAACTCCGGAGCCAACCTACCGAACCGGATTGGCTGGTTCGCGATATGACCGACCACACCCCCGCGGCCGGGTGCGTCAGCGGCACCTGGCGCTGGACCCGGCGACTGCTGCTCGGTGCGCTCGTCATGGGCGTTCTGATAGTGGGCGGCACCGCCGTGCGGGTCTGGCAGGTGGCCCGCATCGACGACTACACGCCCGCGGACGCCATCGTGGTGCTGGGCGCGGCTCAATACGACGGCACCCCGTCGACGGTGTTCCAGGCGCGCCTGGACCAGGCGTCCAAGCTGTATCGCAAACAGATCGCCCCGATGATCGTGACCGTGGGCGGCAAGCAGGTCGGCGACAACTACACCGAGGCGGCGTCGGGCAAGCTCTACCTGGAAAACCTTGGCGTGCCGGATGATCGGATCCTGGCCGTCGAAACCGGTTCCGACACCCTGCAGAGCGTGGAAGCGGTCTCGCAGGCCCTGCTGGCGCGCGGCAAGACCTCGGTGGTGCTGGTCAGCGACCCGTGGCATTCCCTACGCACCCGCACCATGGCCCGCGACGCCGGGCTGAAGGCGTGGACCGCACCGGTCCGCACCGGACCGGCCGTCTATACCCGAGAATCCCAGGCGCACGGCATCTTCCGCGAAACCTTCGCCCTGCTCTGGTATCAGCTGACCCACTACTCGGCGGATTTCAAATACACGGCAGATCAGTGAGCTATGAACGCGCGCATCGACTATGACCGGGTCTACTCCGAGGCCGATCGGGAGCGCATGGTGCCCGAAACCGATCGGACCGCCGGACTGAGCTGGTCGCCGTGTCCGGCGCGGCGCAGCGAGTTCGCCCGGGACCGGGCGCGCGTGCTGCATTCCGCGGCGCTGCGGCGGCTGGCGGACAAGACGCAGGTCATGGGTCCGCGCGACGGCGATACCCCGCGCACGCGGCTGACCCATTCGCTCGAGGTCGCGCAGATCGGGCGCAGCATCGCCGACAGCCTGGGCTGTGATCCGGACCTGGTGGATCTGGCCGGGCTCGCGCACGATATCGGGCATCCGCCCTACGGGCACAATGGCGAGAAGGCGCTCGACCAATTCGCCGACAAGCACGGCGGTTTCGAGGGCAACGCGCAGAACCTGCGGATTCTGACCCGGCTCGAGCCCAAGGTGATCGACGAACAGGGCCAGAGCTTCGGGCTCAACCCGACCCGCGCCGCACTCGACGCCGTCATCAAATACCCTTGGGGCAGAACGGGTCCCAGCTCCAAATTCGGGGCCTACGACGTCGACGTGGATCGGCTGGACTGGGTGCGCAAGGGCGCGCCGGACCGTCGCCAATGCCTGGAATCGCAGATCATGGACTGGTCCGACGATGTCGCGTACTCGGTGCACGATGTCGAGGACGGCGTCATCGTGGGCCGCATCGATCTGCGGGCCCTGGCCGATCCCATGGAACAGGCCGCGCTGGCCGAACTCGGTGCGCGCCAGCATCCTTCGCTGAGCGTGGACGAGTTGGTGGCCGCGGCGCAGCGGCTCTCCGAGATGCCGGTCGTCGCCGACGTGTTCAGCTACGACGGCTCGCTGCGCGCCTCGGTCGCGCTGAAGCGGCTGACCAGCGATCTGGTGGGCCGCTTCGCCACCGCCGCCGTCGAGGCCACCCGCTCGGCCTGGGGCGGTCGCCAATTGTCGCGCTACGCCGCCGATCTGGAGGTGCCGCGCGTCGTGGCCGCCGAGGTCGCGGTGCTCAAGACCATGGCCCTGCGCTACGTGCTCTCCGACCCGATCCACCGGGTGCGCCAGGCCGGGCAGCGCGAACGCATTCTGATGGTCGCCGACCGGTTGCTCTCGGTCGCGCCGCGCGGGCTGGACCGGTTGCTGCTGCCGTGGTGGGAGACCGCGGCCGACGACACCGCCCGGGTCCGCGTGATCGTCGACCAGATCGCGTCCTACACCGAGAGCCGTCTGGAACGCGTCGCCGCCGCGATACCCTGAATCCGGCGAATTCAGCGGCAGGGGGCGCGATGACACGCGAGGTGGACGGCATAGTCGACCTGGACAGATACCCGCTGGACCGGCGGTCGGTCGCGCGGCTGCGCGAGGTGGTCGAACGGTCCCAGGCGGACTTCCTGGTCAGCGGTGTCACTGTGCTGCCCGACTTCCTGCGCCCCGCCGCGGTCACCGAGATGGCCGCGGACGTGCTGTCCGACGGGCTCGGCGACGCCATGCGCTTCGAATACACCGTGGCTTGCGACCGGATTCCGGACTCCTCGCCCCTGAAGCAGCTCTATCACTGGGAACCGTTGCGGGAGTTCGTGTCCCGGCTGGTGGGGGAGCAGGCGTACCGTTCGGCCGACGAATTGGGCGCGATGACCGTGCAGATCCACGAGAGCGGGGATGTGCAGGACTGGCATTACGACATGTCGGACTACACGGTGATGCTGCACATTGTCGCGCCCGAGCGCGGCGGCGGGCTCGAATACATTCCACTGCCGGGTGCCTTCATCGAGCGCGGGGGCGGGCTGCCGATGCGGCACCGGCACATGGTGAAAATGCTGCCGACCGTGCCGGGGATGCTGGTGCTGCACGCCGGGCGGCGGTCCCGGCATCGGGTGACGCCGGTGCAGGGGGAGATTCCGCGGGTGAGTGTGCACATGGCGTTCAACTCGCGGCCGGGGCAGCGGTTGAACGCGCATGTGCGGCGGCATCTGTTCGGGCGCGAGGAGTAGGTCAGTTCTCGTGCAGGGCGACGTAGTGCGCGATGCTCGTCGCGGGCGGGCCGTCGGCGACGATGCGGCCCTCGTCGATGACGAGCACGCGATCGAAATCGGCGATCAGGTCCAGATCGTGTGAGACGACGATCAGCTGCTGCGGAAGTTCTTGCAGCAGACGCGAAATGCGGCGCTTGTTGCGCAGGTCCAGCAGGGTCGTGGGCTCGTCGAAGATGATGTATTCGGGTCGGACCGACAGCACCGCCGCGATGGCGAGCAGCTGCTTCTGCCCGCCGCTGAGCAGATGCGCGGGGTGATCGCGGAATTCGGCCAGTCCGTAGTCGGTGAGAGTTCGCGTGACCCGGTCCGGGATCTCGGATTTCGCGACGCCGTGGTGTTTGAGGCCGAAGGCCAGATCCTCGGCGACCGTCGGCATGACGATCTGCACGTCCGGATCCTGGAAGACGAATCCGACCAGTTTGCGAACGGCCCGGCCCTGCTTGCGGGTATCGAGGCCGTCGACCGTGACGCGACCGGCGGTGGGGACCTGCAGGCCGTTGAGCAGGCGCGCGAAGGTGGATTTGCCCGAGCCATTGGCCCCGATGACGGCAATCCTTTTCTCGCTCAAGCTCAGATCGAGATCGCGCAGGACCTCGCGCTCACCGAAGCGGTGGGACACGGCCGCGAGTTCGATCATGCGCGGGCCGGAATCATCGGATACGCCTTGCGGACCGCGACCGCGGCCAGCGAACCGATCACGGTCTTGAGAATGTCGCCGGGGATGAAGGCCACCGACGTGGTGAACGCCTTGGTCAGCGAGATGTGCGCGGCCGCGGCCATCCACGGAATCCCGATGGCGTACAGCACGATCGCGCCGCCGAGGAAGTTGATCGCCAGGGCGATGGGCAGGTTGTAATGCCGCCACGCCCGCTCGGTGAGCAGACCGATCACCAATGCGCCGATCGGATAGGCGATCACGAACCCACCCGTCGGGCCCATGATCACCGAGAGGCCGCCGCGTCCGCCCGGCAGCACCGGCAGGCCCACGAAGACCAGGACATCGAACAGCAGGATCGCCAGCGCGCCCCGCTTCGCGCCCAGAATCGAACCGGCCAGGATGACGCCGAGAGTTTGCGAGGTGAACGGCGCGAACGCTCCCGGCAGCTGGATCAGCGGAAAGAATCCCAGGACCACCATGATTGCCGCGAACAGCGCGATCTGCGCCGAATCCCTACTACGCACCGGGGCATCCTAAATGGGTGTGGTTCGGACGGGTCAGTCCAGGCCGCGTGCGTCGAGGGCCTCGCCGACGCCATCGGCCATGCGCAGTGTGCGGATC
Organism: Nocardia sp. CDC153; assembly: GCF_035818515.1. NCBI lineage: Bacteria > Bacillati > Actinomycetota > Actinomycetes > Mycobacteriales > Nocardiaceae > Nocardia > Nocardia sp. CDC153. The sequence goes on from NZ_JAYKYU010000001.1 coordinate 1,525,784, forward strand.
AGTAGCGGGACCAGGAAGACCGTGCTGCGTTCGATACCGCGGGCGCGCTGGGCGGCGCGCACGAGTTCGGCCTGTTCGCGAATGACCGGGATGAATCGGATGGTCATGGCGACCAGCAGGCCGACGCGCTCCGGTCGCACACCGAGCGGTCGCAACGGCCGCAGCGCCCGCTCGAGGGTGTCGATCATGGCCGAGGTGCGTGTGGTCAGCGTCACCAGATTCGCCAGCAGCACCAGGGTGAGCAGCCGCTCGCCGACCAGGACCGCCGACTGCCAGCCGGTGAAGATCACCTGGGCGACCATGATCAGCGCGAGGAACGGGAGAAGCCCGACTACTTGCTTCGCGGTCGTGCGCCACGGAATCCGGGCCAGCCCATACAGACCCAGCACCACCGCGAGAGCGATCGCCAACCACATGATCGACGGCACGAAGAACAGCGCCGTCCCCGCCGCCGCCAACACCAGCAGCTTCGCCCCGGCGGGCACGGTATGCACCGGCGTCCGGGCGTCGTGGTACAGGCTGAGCACCGATAGATCCTGGCATGCGGTGGAAAGGTCATTCGGTCCGGCGTCCAGCCGTGCGTCCCGGTCGAGAGTGTCGGCTACGCGAGGCTAGACTTCGTGCCGTGGCTGGCCGACTTCCTGACCGCGATATCGCGGCGATTCGTGAACGTGTTCGGATCGAGGATGTCGTGGGTGAGTATGTCGCCCTGAAGCGTGCGGGCGCGGACTCGATGAAGGGGTTGTGCCCCTTCCATGATGAGCGGACTCCGTCCTTCCATGTGCGCCCGAATCATGGCGTGTTCCACTGCTTCGGCTGCGGTGAGGGCGGTGACGCGTTCGCCTTCCTACAGAAGATCGAGCACGTCGGCTTCGTCGAGGCCGTCGAGCAGCTGGCCGACAAGATCGGCTACAAGATCACCTACGAGGGTGGCGGCACCTCGGTCCAGCGCGACCGGGGCACCCGCTCCCGCCTGGTCGCCGCCAATGCCGCCGCGCACGAGTTCTACATGGCGCAGCTCGGTGAACCGCAGGCCGAGGCGGCCCGCAAATACCTCACCGACCGCAACTTCGACCACAACGCCGCCCGCCAGTTCGGCTGCGGCTACGCGCCCAGCGGTTGGGACACGCTCACGAAACACCTGCTGCGCAAGGGTTTCGAATTCAAGGAGCTCGAGGCGGCCGGTCTGTCCAAGCAGGGCCAGCGCGGCCCCATGGACCGCTTCCACCGCCGCCTGCTCTGGCCCATTCGCAATCTCGGCGGCGAGGTCATCGGCTTCGGCGCGCGCCGGTTGTACGACGACGACACCATGACCGCCAAGTACATCAACACCTCGGAAACGTTGCTGTACAAGAAGTCTCAGGTCCTGTTCGGCCTCGACCATGCCAAGCGCGAAATCGCCAAGGGCCATCAGGCCGTGGTCGTCGAGGGCTACACCGACGTCATGGCCATGCATCTCGCGGGCGTGAAGACCGCGGTCGCCTCCTGCGGCACCGCCTTCGGCGACGAACACCTCGCGATCCTGCGCCGCCTGCTGATGGACGACAACTTCTGGCGCGGCGAGATCATCTACACCTTCGACGGCGACGAAGCGGGCCAGGCCGCCGCCCTCAAGGCCTTCTCCGGCGACCAGAAACTCGCGGGCCAGACCTACATCGCCGTCGCCCCCGACGGCCTCGACCCCTGCGAACTCCGCCAGCGCAATGGCGACGGCGCGGTCCGCGACCTCGTCGCCCGCCGAGTCCCGTTGTACGAGTTCGTCATTCGCGGCCTGCTCGCCGAACACAACCTGGATTCCCCCGAAGGCCAGGTCGAGGCCCTGCGCCGCGCGGTCCCCGTCGTCGCCCAGATCAAGGACTTCGCCCTCCGCAAGGCCTACGCCACCAAACTCGCGGGCTGGGTCGGCTGGGACGACATCCAACAGGTCGTCCGCCGCGTCGGCGACGAGGCCCGCAAGGGCGCCCGCACCGGCACCAAGCCCGGCATCCCCGAACGTCAAGCCCGCCAGGACGTTTCGGCCGCCCCCGCGCCCCGCCCCAACCCCGCCGACCCGACCCTGCTGCCCCAACGCCAGTCCTTGGCGGCGGCCCTCCAATACCCGGTCTACGCGGGCCCGGTCTTCGACTCCCTCGAACCCGAGGCCTTCACCCACCCCGCCTTCATCGCCGTCCGCGCCGCCATCGCCGAAGCGGGCGGCGCCGCCGCGGGCCTCACCGGAGCCGAATGGGTCAGCGCCGTCGCCGACAACACCGACGACCTCACCCTGCGCGCCCTGGTCTCCGAACTCGCCGCCGAACCCCTCCCCGTGAAGTCCGCCGACGACATCCCCCGCTTCGTCACCGGCGTCCTCGCCCGCACCCAGGAAGCCTGGGTAGGCCGCCAGATCGCCGAACTGAAGTCCAAACTCCAGCGCATCTCCTCCACCGAACAACCCGACGCCTACATGGCTTTGTTCGGCGACCTGGTCGCGTTGGAGCAATACCGCAAGAGCCTGTTGACCCAAGCCATGGGCAACTCCGGCGACTTCGCAGGCCCCGGCTCAGCCGCCTGACCAACTCAGTGGGCAGGCGGCGAAGCCCGCCGCCCTACGGCAGGGCTGTAGGGGCGCAGCCCCACCGGGGGCAAGGGGCGGAGCCCCAATCCCTCACCGGCGCAGTTGATCCTGCGGCACGAGGATGGTGGTGCGCTCGTCCAGCGGCACCATCGGTTCCAGCTTGGGTTGGGTGCTCAGCTTGTCCGCGAGCTTCTGGCGACCGATCATCACGACCTTGCGTGTGACAGGGCTCTCGCTGATCGCGCGGGTCGTCTTGCTGATCTGCTCATACCGAGCCCGCCCGGCCTTAGCGCCCAGCACATACCCGGCCGCAACACCGATGATCAACCGCAGCATCCCGAGAAGCTCCTCCCATAGGCAAGTCCGCCCCCACATCCTGCCCGACCCCACCCCCACCTGTCGATCCGGCACCCCGTACGCCCCACCCCACTATTCCCGCAGGTAGGGCCGCGATTTGGGAACTGTACAACCGATACGCTAAAGTTTTCTCCGGCCGGTCCGGAAGGGCCAGCCAGGGAAACAATCCCCTATAGCTCAATTGGCAGAGCAGCCGACTGTTAATCGGCAGGTTTCTGGTTCGAGTCCAGATGGGGGAGCTCAAACCCCCGACCGGTGCATCCGGTCGGGGGTTTTCTCATTCCATATAGCGGTACGGAGTTCGATCGTGACCAACCTCCCGACGACCACCCTGTGGCGCCCCACCGGCCCGGAGGAACTGGATCTGGTCGCGGCATCGGGTTGGCGTGAATGGCCACCCCGTCTCCCCGACCAGCCGATCTTCTACCCGGTCCTCACCGAGGAATACGCGATCATGATCGCCCGCGACTGGAACGTCCCCGCCTCCGGCGCAGGCTTCGTCACCCGCTTCGAAGTCGACACCACCTACCTGAACCGCTACGAGGTCCACCAGGTAGGTGGCCGAGAAATCCTCGAATACTGGATCCCCGCAGAGGATCTCGAAGAATTCAACTCCCACATCATCGGCACCATCACAGTCGTCCACCGCTTCCCCTGACGAAACAACAACCCGCCGACCGCAATAGCGGCACAAAGCGGTTGTGGGCGATGGGCCAATTCGTGGGGATCGTCTACGACCTTGTGCGGGTGTAGGTGCGTTGGGCTTCTTCGCGTTCGGCGACAATCTGTTGCCTGCGGTGGGTCATGGCCTCTGCGACGCTGTCGCCCGACTGGATCGCGTGGTGGATGGCGGCGGCGTCGTCGATTGCTTCGCGGGCGCCGCGGGCGGCGGCGGGGGTGATCGCGTGGTCGGCGTCGCCGCAGAGGATTACGCGGGGTTGTGGGGGTGCCGCGTGGGTGAGAGGTACGTTTCGGGCGTTGGAGACGTGGAGGGTTTCGGTGGCTTCGAGGAGGGTGTTGACGAGGTCGGGGGCGTCTGGGGCGGCTGCGCGGACGGTGTCGGACCAGGCGGGTACGGGGTGGAAACCGATGTCCGAGGTGGGGATCGGGGGTTGGGTGAGGCGGGCGAACCAGAAGGTGGCGGTGTCGTTCCACAGGTGGCCGAAGGTGGTGGTGGGGAGGAATCCGGTGCCCAGTTGGCCGTGGAAGTGGAGGACTTCCGGTTCGGTGGGCAGGTCGAGTGTGTGGTCGATGGTGCCGTAAATGACTATCTGATCGGCGTATTCGGGAGTCCGATCGGGTTCGATGCGGGCTCGGACGATGGAGTCGATTCCGTCCGCGGCGATGAGGAGGTCGCTGCTGGGGAGGATCTCGGTGCCGCTGTAGAGGGTTCCGGAGCGGGGATCGATGTCGGTGACCGGCATGTCGTAATGGATGTGAGCCTTTGTGGCGGAGGCGAATTGGGTGAGTACGCGCATCAGATCGGCGCGCCGATACAGGCGGTGGCCGCGGGCGCGGACGTAGTTCTTGTCGGGCAGGTAGTGGAATCGAAAGCCGTGGATCCGATGCGATGCGGCGGTGAGATCGTCGGGGGAGACGTCGTGCTCGGCCAGCACGTCTTGGGCGTGGCCGTCGAGGGCCATGAATGCGCCGGTGCCGGTGGGTGACTGGCGTTCGTAGACCGTGACCGGGTGGTCGTGGCGGGCGAGCGAACCGGCGAGAACCATTCCGGCGATACCGCCGCCGATGATCGTGACCATCTGAGGTGCTCCTAGCTTCATGCGTGGTGGGTGGGGCTTTGGTGGTAATTCGGTGCCGGGGCGCTGCCTAGGCTTGGGTCATGAGGATTCGGGTTGTTGATGCGTTCGCCGATCGGCCGTTCAGGGGGAATCCTGCCGGGGTGTGTTTGGTGTTGGGTGGTGCTTGGCCTGCGGAGGGGTGGATGCAGGCGGTGGCGGGTGAGGTCAATCTTTCCGAGACGGCTTTTGTGAAGCCGAGTTTCGCGGGGGGTGGTGGGGAGTGGGATCTGCGGTGGTTCACTCCTACGCAGGAGATTCGGATATGTGGGCATGCGACGTTGGCGGCGGCGCATGTGCTGGTGTCGACGGGCTCGGTCGGCGGCATGGTCCGATTCCACACTCTCAGTGGTGTTCTCACGGCGCGACCGCGATCGGATGGTGCGATCGAGTTGGACTTTCCTGCCAGCCCGGTCGACAGGATCGATGCCGAACCGGGTCTGGCCGAGGCGTTGGGCGCGGCTCCGGTGGGGGTCTACGACGCGCAGGGGCTCGATGACATTGTGGTCGAGTTGAGCACCGAGGGGGTTGTTCGCGCGCTCGAGCCGGACATGGCGGCGTTGATGAGGTTGCAGGCCAAGGGGGTGATCGTCACCGCCGTTGCGGACGAGCCCACGGGTGAATACGCGTTCGTCTCACGCTGTTTCGGCCCTCAACTGGGCATCCCGGAAGACCCCGTCACGGGCAGCGCCCACACGGCGCTGGCACCGTTCTGGGCCGCCCGCTTCGGACGGTCGGCTTTGACGGGACTACAAGTCTCGGCCCGCAGCGGGCTCGTGGAAACCGAGATCGTCAGTGACCGTGTGCTTTTGATCGGCCGAGCGGTCACGGTGATCGACGGTGAGCTACATGCCTGAAGCCCGCGCCCGCACGGGGGAGTGATCTTCGCGGTATGTAAAGAATCTTGGATTCTCTGGGATTTGTTTTCGACTATTTGCATAGTTCTAGAGGATCGAATAGGGGTAATCAAACTCCGGTCTGGACAGCCGAGTTCGTCTCGGCTAGCGTTACTGGAACATTCAAGTTGGACGCAGGCGAGTTTCGAGGGAAGTAAATTCAGCGGCCGTATTTCGGGCGCTTTCGCATTGCGTAAGAATGGTGCAGTCGCATATTTTCGTGCTGATCCGAGGGTGTTGATATGGTTTCGCCTGATACTGAATTGCGTGCGTATGAGCAGGCTCGTTATGCCGTTCCGCACAATATTATTCGGTCCGAGGAGATTTACGGGCATGGTTTTCAGAGCCCGGGTGGTCTGGCCGGATTCGAGAAGATCCTGTTGTCGGAGATGACGATTTCGGCCGATATGCGGGTGCTGGATATCGGCTCGGGATTGGGTGGGGCGGCGTTCCATGTCGCCGACATCACCGGCGCCGAGGTCGTGGGGGTGGACCTGTCCGAGGTGATGGTGAAGCTGGCCGATGAGCGCCGCGCCGGTGACGACTCGGGCGGCCGTGTGCGGTTCATCCTGGGCAGCGCGTTCGCCGAGGAGTTGGCGGAGCGCTCGTTCGATGTCATCTACTCGCGCGACTCGCTGCTCTACGAGCACGACAAGCCGAGCCTGTTCGCGCGGTGTCGAGAACTGTTGAAACCAGGGGGACGCCTGCACATCAGTGACTTCTGCGCCGGACTGCGCACACCGGAGTTCGAGGCCTACATCGACGTCTCCGGATACTCGCTGCCGACCATCGAGGAATACACGCGAATGCTGTCCGATGCCGGATTCACCGATGTGACCGGGGCCGATCTGTCCGAGCTGACCGGCGAGCTGCTGCGCGCGGATCTGGCGCGCTACGAGGCCAAGGCGGCCGCCGATCCCGCCATCGCGCCGGAGGACGCCGCGCATGTCGTCGAACGTTGGCGTCGGAAAATCGATTTCATCGCGGCGGGCGCCCTCACCCAGGGCCTGTTCGCGGCGACCGCGCCCGCGGAGTGAGGCGAGATGACGACGGGGCATGCCGAATTTCTGTCCGCCGAACTGCCTTCCGGTCGCGTCGCGCACTTCCACTGGGTGTGGCTGCGCGACTCCTGCCCGTGCGAGGAATGCCGCAACATTCACGCCAAGCAGAAGTACTTCGACTCCGCGACCATTCCGGCCGACATCACGGCCAGCGCCGTCCGGCAGACCGCGGACAGGGTCGAGATCATCTGGCCCGATGGACATCGCAGCGACTATCCGATGCGCTGGCTCGCCGAACGCGAGGCCCAGCGCCTGGCGCGGCCGCCCGCACCGGACGGTCGGATCCCGTGGACGTCCCCCGCCGCGGTCGCCGATCACCGCTTCGCCTACCGCGACATCATGGCCGACGATTCGATGCTGGTCGCCGCGCTGGACCGCTTGTTCCGCCACGGCATCCTGGTGATCGACGGGCAGACCGATGCCGATTCGGATGCCCTGTGCGCTCGCCTGGCCGGATTCGTGGACCGCTCCTATTTCGGTGAATATTTCGACCTGGAAACCAAACCCGACGACACCACGGACAGTATTTCCTTCAGCACCCGGCAGCTGCCGATGCACACCGATATTCCGTACTACACCGTCCCGCCGGACTATCAATTCCTGTACGGTCTCGATATCAATGCGGCAGCCACCGCGGCCACCGACGGCCGCACCCGATTCGCCGACGGATTGGCCGCGGCACACCGGTTGCGGGAAGCGGATCCCGAGGCATTTCGGGTGCTGTCCACCATTCCCGTCACCTATCGAGCCGAATATCGGGCCGCCGAGAAGATCTACGAGAACGAGACGACGATAATCCGTACCGACCACAATGGCGAGGTCGTCGGTCTGGTCAACAATCCGACGAAAATGTACTTCGACACCGTGCCCTTCGAGTCGACGATTCCGCTCTACCGGGCGTACGCGACGTTCAAGGGGTTGCTCGGCGACGAGGTGTGCTACTTCCACTCCTGGCATCCGGGCGACATGATCGTCTTCGACAATCGGCGAATCTTCCACGGGCGCGGGGAGTTCGGCGCTTCGGGCATCGTCCGGACCTTGCGCGGCGGCTACTTCAGCGAAATCGAGCTCGCCGCCCGGGCCCGGTTCGTCGCCGAGCGGATCAGCTGACGGTGTCGGCCGGTGTGGTCGGACTGGTGCTGGTCGCCGCCGTCTTGCACGCGGGCTGGAACGCTCTTCTGCACGGCGGCGGCGACCGGCTGCGGATGGCCACCCTGATGAGCATCGCCACCGCGGTCATCGCGGTGCCGTTCGCGCTCGTGCTGCCGTTGCCGGATCGGGCCAGCTGGCCCTGTCTGATCATCAGCGCGGCGGTGCAGGTGCTGTACATCCTCTTTCTGGTCCGGGTATACCGGGTGGCCGATCTGGGTTCGGTCTATCCCGTAATCCGGGGCAGCGTCCCGCTGTTCGTCACGCTGGGCGCGACCATCGCGGTCGGCGAGGAGCTGAGCCCGCGGCTGCTGCTGGGTATTGGGCTGGTGTCGTTCGGCACCATGGCCATGTTGAGCGGCAAGGACAACGGCGGCGCGCAGGCCATGACGCTGGCCGTGGTCACCGGCGGAATCATCGCGCTCTACACGGTGATCGACGGCATCGGTGCCCGGCAGGCGGGCAATCCACACGCCTACACGGTGTGGATCTTCCTCGTCTTCGGTGTGCTGATGTGCGCGACATTCCTAGCGCTGCGCGGCTTTTCGCCGCTGGGATATCCACCGGAGTGGCAGACGGCGGTGCTCGCCGGGGTGATCCAGATCGTCACCTACGCGGTGGTGATCTGGGCCTTCACGCTCGCTCCGCTCGGTCCGATCTCGGCGCTGCGGCAAACCAGCGTGGTGGCGGCCACGTTGATCGGCTGGCGGTTTCGCGGCGAGTCGCTGTCGGCGATCCGGCTCGGCGCCTCGGTGGTGATCCTGGCAGGCGCGGCCCTACTGAGTTGATGCATTGAAAATGGAAGGTACGTAGCGGTATGTACGGCGATGCAACGGCCGGTCCGGTCTTGCTCAATCCCGGTCCGGCGGGTACATCCGAGCGCGTCAAGAACGCACTGCTTCGCGGCGACCTCTGCCACCGGGAAACGGAATTCACCGAGCTGCTGAATCGGCTGCGGCTCGAACTGCCACGGGCCCTGGACTTTCCGCGGACATACGAGTCGGTGCTCGTCACCGGTTCCGGGACGGCGGCCATGGAAATGGCCGTCACCGGCGCGGTGCGGTCCGGCCGGGAGCTCCTGGTCCTCAGCAACGGCGTCTACGGCGAGCGACTGCTCGCCATCGCGCGGGCCCACGGCATCACCGCCCACGAGGTGGGACCCGAAGGCCCGCAACTGCACCGGTGGACCACCCCGATCGATCCCGCGTGGGTCGAGCGCGCGCTCGAAGCGCACCCGCGAGTGGACGCGGTGGTGTGCGTCCACCACGAGACGACCACAGGTTTGATCAACCCGGTCCGTGAGATCGGCGAGGTGGTCGCCCGCCATCGGGCGCTGTTCGTGGTCGACGCGATCAGCAGCACCGGCAACGAGGAACTGAACCTCGCCGATGTGGGCATCGACATCCTGTGCGGCACAGCCAACAAGGGTCTGCACGGGCTGCCCGGCCTCTCGTTCCTGCTGTGCGGACCGGCAGGATTGGACCGAATCGCCGAGGCTCCCGCGCGCGGGTTCTACAACAACGCCGCGACCCATCTGGCGGGTCAGCGCCGCGGCGACGTGCCCTTCACCCCGGCGGTGCAGATCTGCTACGCCCTCGACGAGGCGCTGGCGGAGTTCGCCGAGCGCGGTGGCCGTCGCGCCCGCGTCGCGCTCTACCGGGAGCGCGCCGTGCTGGTGCGATCCGGCTTCGCGCGCCTCGGCCTCGAGATCCTGGTGGATCCACCGCATCGCGCGAATTCCGTTTCCACCCTGCGGCTTCCGGCGAATGTCACCTACCGGCGCCTGCACGACGAGCTCGCCCAGCGCGGCTATCTCATCTACGCGGGACAGGGCGGGCTGGCGGCCGGGCATTTCCGAATCTGCACCTTCGGGGAAATCCCGTGGGAGCGGCTGGAAGCCCTGGAGTTCGCGCTCGATGCCGCACTGCTCGCGGCCCGGGACTGACACGAGAAGAAGCACGAAACATGATCTCCGCAGCGGAATTTTGCGCTGAACTCGACGAGCGCGGCTTCACCGTGGCCAGCGGTGTCCCCTGCTCCTACTTCGGCGGTCCGATAGCGCTGCTCGGCAGCGGCGCGGGCCGCTACATCCCGGCCGCCAACGAGGGTGCGGCCCTTGCGATTGCGGCGGGCGCCGCCTTGGCGGGCGGCCGACCGTATCTCATGTTGCAGAACTCGGGGCTGGGCAACCTGGTCAATCCGCTGACCTCGTTGACGATGACCTACCGGATCCCGGTCCTCGCCTTCGTCAGTTTGCGCGGCTGGCCCGACCCGGCCCACGACGAGCCGCAGCACGCGGTGATGGGACCCGCCACGCACGCCCTGCTGGACACCTTGGGCGTCCACCACGACACCATGCGCGCCGATGTCGAACCATCGGGCTTTCGCTCGCTGCTGGATGCGGCGCAGCGCGAACTCGCGGTCGGCAGACCCGCGTTCATCCTCGTCGAGAAGGGCGCGGTCGGCTCGGTCGCGCTGCCCTCGGCACCGGACAACGACGCGCTGAGCAGCGCCGAAGTCTTACGTGCGGCCGCGCAAGCCGCCGGTGAGCCCGGCCTGCTCGTCGCCAGCACGGGCTACACCGCACGAGAGTTGTTCGCCGTCGCGGACCGCCCGGGCAATTTCTACATGCAGGGCTCGATGGGCCACGCGGCGGCGATCGGTCTCGGCCTCGCCCAAGGTGATCCGGATCGACCGGTGATCGTGGTCGAGGGCGACGGCTCCGCGCTGATGCACCTCGGAACCCTCTCCGTGATCGGGCATCAGGCCCCCGCCAATCTCGTTCATCTGGTGCTGGACAACGGAATCCACGAATCGACCGGCGGCCAGCCGTCCACCTCCGCCACCACGGATTTCGCCGCGGTCGCGGCCGCCGTGGGCTACCGCACGGCGGTGAACTGCCATGCCGCAGGCGATTTGGAGCGCTTCCTGCAAACGGCGCTGTCTGCCCCGGGCCCGCATCTGGCCGCGATCCGAACCGGCCGACGGATCGGTCAGGCCCCGCCGCGGGCCACCAGCAGCGCCGCGCCCGACGTCCTGGCCACACGATTCGCGACCACCGCCCAGCGAAAAGGACCGATACCATGACCCGCAGTACGCTGCGCGACAGCCTGCGCGCCGGTAATCGCCTGCGCCTCATCGGCGCTCACGACGGCCTGTCCGCATTGCTCGCCGAACGATTCGGCTTCGACGGGACCTGGGCCAGCGGTCTGGGCATCTCGGCCGTACACGGCCTGCCCGACGAGGGCCTGCTCACCATGACCGAATTCCATGCCGCCGCTGTGCAAATGCGTCAGGCCAGCTCGCTGCCGATCGTCGCGGACGTGGACTCGGGTTTCGGCGACTACCCCGTGGTGCGTCGCATGGTCCGGCTCTACGAGGAGGCCGGGATCGACGCGGTCTGCATCGAGGACAAGCAGTTCCCCAAGCGCAACAGTTTTCAGGACGGCAATCACTTGGAGCACCCCGATATCGCGGTCCGACGGATCGAGACCGCCAAGCGGGCGCAGCGCGGTGACGACTTCATGGTGATCGCACGCCAGGAATCCATGATCGCGGGAGCCGGTTTGGACGATGCCGTCGCCCGCGCCCACCGTTACCGCGAGGCCGGTGCCGACGCGCTGCTGATCCACAGCCGCCGCGAGGATCCCGCCGAGGTGGCCGACTACTGTGCCCGCGTCCGAGCCGAGGGCATCCGCCTACCGCTGGTGTGCATTCCGACCACCTACCACTCCACCACCGCCGACCAGCTGTGGTCCTACGGAATCAGCGCCGTGGTCTACGCCAACCAGCTCGTCCGCGCCTCGACGCGAGCCATGGAACTTGTCCTCGAGTCACTGTCCGCGGTCGGCTCCACCAGCGAAATGGAGCCGCGAATCGCTTCGCTCGGTGAGCTTTTCGCGCTGGTCGGCATGGACCAGCCCGCCACCACCCCCTGAGCGGGCGGCGAGGGTGGAGCCGGTGAAGACGGCGATCAGGCCGATCAAGGTGGGGCGGGTGAGGGGTTCACTCAGGAAGAGGCAGCCGAAGAGGACGCTTACGGCCGGGCTGAGATACCAGGCCAAGGCGGCGATCGACGCGTTCGAACGAGATATCAAGTGGTAGTAGAGGACCAGAGGGCCGGAGGTGAGGATCAAACCCAGGGCGAGCAAGGCTGCGGTGGCGATGGGCGGTGGTGGGCCGCTCAGGGGGAACAGGTGGATTCCGGGGACGATCATGATCGTTGCGGTGATCGTCATGGTGGTGGCCGCGAGGCTCAGGGGTGGGATGTGGGCCAGATGCCGTTCGACCAGCAGGGCGCCGAGGGCGTAGCTGAGCGAGGCACCGATCACCAGGACGCCGCCGAGTAGAGCGCCAGTCGAACTGGCGAGGTTGAATCCGACAACCATTGAGAGCCCGACGAATCCGATGACCAGCCCGAGCAGGCCGCTCAGGTGGCGTGGGCGTTCATTGGGAGCCAGAACGACCATCCACAACGGTTGAAAACCGATCAAAATCGCGCTCGAACCCGCCGACAGGAATTGCAGCCCGTAGGTCAGCAGCAGCAAGGGCGCGGTCGACTGCACCAGCCCGATCGCCAGAACCCGTCCGGGACACCGGATCAACGCGGGCAGCTCCACCGCGAGCGCTCCCAGTTCCAACCAAATCGCTCGGTTCACGGATATAGCCGAACAATGAGGACGCATTCGCGTCCCGATAGTGCGTGCGAACGAAAAGTTCAGAGCCGATCTTGCTCGAAGATTCTACCGCCTGACGCAGCTGCGACGCCATGCCGACGCGAAGGGTCCCGCCGCATAACCGAACCATGGTCCGTTCCATTCCTCGTGTCGCGAAAAAGTAAGGGGGGTAGGCAGACTCGGGGGTATGGATCTGGGTTTTTATGCGGGACAGGTTGTTGTGGTTACCGGGGCGGGGGCCGGGATCGGGAGGGAGATGGCGGTGCGGTTGGGGCGGGCCGGGGCGAAGGCGGTGCTGGTGGATGTCGATGAGGGGAGGGTCGGCGAGGTGGCGGGCGAGATTCGAGACGCGAGTGGGCGGGCATTGGCGATGGTGGCGGACGCCGCGGATCCGGACCGGATGAATGAGGTTGCGGGGGAGACTGTTCGGGAGTTCGGGGGTGTGGACGTGTTGATCAACAATGCGGGCCGACTGTTCTACGGGGGTGTGGCCGAGTCCGACATGGCCGACTTCGAGACGGCGATGCGGGCGAATTTCGGTGCGGCCGTGGCGAGTACGAGAGCCTTCCTGCCACACATCGTGAAGTCCGAGCGGGGGCGGATCGCGAATCTGTCCTCGGCGTACGGCCTGATCGGATTGGCCGGGGCCGCGCCGTACACGGCGGCCAAGTTCGCGGTCCGAGGGTTCACCGAATCGCTGCGATCCGAGCTGCGCACACACCCGAATGTGGCGGTGAGCTGCGTCTATCCGGGTGGTGTCAAGACCGGGATCGCCTGGTCGGCCTTGGCGGCGGCGGGGATCGACGCGCGCCGCGCGGCGGAGCGGTTCGATCGACAGGTGGCGCGGACCCAGCCGGGAAGGGCGGCCGAGATCATCCTGAACGGTATTGCGCGCGGCCACAGTCGTGTTCTCATAGGTGCCGACGCGATCCTCGCCGACGCCGTCGCCCGGGTGGCGGGCGGCCAGTACGAGCGGCTGCTCCGGCTTGTGATCAGGGGATGATGAGGGGAAGGCGGAATGGCCGGTACGCGATGGCTGCTGATCGAAACCTTCGGGGGCGGTGAGCCCTCGGTGATCGGACTCGGCAGTGCGCCAAGGAAATTCGTGCCACTCGCCCAAATGTTCCGGCAGCGTGAGACATTGGCGACGCTGCGGAGTGCGATCGCGGCCACCCAGGCCGCCCTCGCGCCGGTGGAGATGATGAGCGAGGACGGCCGCCGCCGCACCCTGACCCATCCGCTGCTCATCACCCCGGAGCGCATGCACGCCGTCCTGGTGTGGTCCGGTCCCACCGAGGAGACGGTGCCGCCGCGAGATCCCGTCGGCGCGTGGTACTTCAACCTCTCCACCTCGAAGTCGACCAGGTCCGACGACCTCCTGGACCTCTACGGCGTCGCCCCGGAGAACCGCGCGCGCGAGCACGCCATCGCGGGTGTGTTCACGCGCGTCATCACCAATAGCGACGAGTCCGACGCCCTCGCCAAGATCGTCCGCTCGGCCCCGGGCACCGAACACCAGGCGGTGTGGACCGTCCGCCGCGACGACGGCGCGCTGCGTGCCGCGCACTTCTCCTGCCGACTGCTCGAAGAGCCCGGTCCCGCAGGCGGTTCGGAGACCTTCTTCCGCGGCGTCACCCACGACATCGGCGACGCGACCAATGTCAGCGCCGCCCCGCCGCCGGTGATCCTCGAGCACCGGGTGCTCGACGCCGCCGCGGAGGAGGGCGAGTTCCGCGCCATCATGGACCTGCGCACCCTGCGCCTGCTGCGCTGGATGGGCCCGCCCATGCCGCAGATCGCCTGGCAGTCGCTCGCGGGCGAGCCGGAGCCGGAAATCCACCCGGAGGATCTCGACATCGCGAAAACGATGAGCCGCAACCTCGCCCACCAGCGCACGAGCGGAACCCTGCGGCTGCGCGCGCTGGACGGCGGCTGGAAACCCGTGCACGCCCGCGCCGTGCTCATGGCCCTCGACCAGCACACGACGGCGGCCCTGGTCACCATTCGCGAGCCCGACGGGGACTAGCCCCGGCCAGCAAACAAACCGCCGGTAAGGTTTGTTGTCTTTCTAACACCGCCGGCACCCCCGCGCACCGTCCGCCGCAGGTCACGTCGATCATGCTCGAAATACCAGGTAGACCAACGAATTTGCTCGATTGCCGACAAAATTAACCTGCCGATAAAATTCCGCCCACACGCACCCGCTAGCGGGAATCTCGTCGGTCCTCCCCGTGAGGCCGCCTGGCGCGTCGATGGTAGGCCCTGGTCCGGAAACGCTGTGGCGTTCACCGGAATTCGGGCTGCTCGACGGACGGAGGGCGGCTGTCATGTTCGAACCGAAACGGTGGACGACGCGGGGGATCGGCGCGTTCGACAGGGTGCGGGAACGGTTCGTGTACTGGCTGCTACGCCCGGGCGAGGTCACCACGCCACCGGAACTGGCCGATGCCGAACTCGTGCGAATCCCGCTGTACCGCTTGCGCATCGACAACCCGGTCCGAATCTCGGGGGAGAACTCCCGCTATGTCGACGCCCTGGCCGAGGTCTACGCGGCCCTGCCGCCCGTCGTCGTGCACCGCCCCTCCATGACCGTCATCGATGGCGCGCACCGTGTGCGCGCCGCCCAGTCCGCGGGCGGCCAGTGGATCGACGCCCTGTACTTCGACGGCGACGACGCCCAGGCCTTCCTACTGGCCGTCCGTCTCAATTCCGGCCCCGGCCTGCCCCTGTCGGCCGCCGAGCGCAAGGCCGCCGCCGCACGGGCCCTGTCCTACTTCCCCGACTGGTCGAACCGGACCCTCGCCGAGGAGGTCGGCCTGTCCGAGCGCGCCGTCGCGAGCATCCGCAAGCGATCGGCCGCCGCACCCGTCCGCGCCCGCTCCGAGCGTCGCCCCGCGTCAATGCCCACCAGGACAGCCGACGACGGGTTCGTCCCCGCGTGACACACTGAAGCACCAATCGATCATGGTGCAAGGTGTCTGGAGTGGCTGGGTTGTCGGGGGTTGAGCGATTCGAATTCCGCACGGGGGAGGGCGAACGCTCCGGTGAGGTGTTCGAGCGCTGGGAAGCCGGACTCAGCGAAGCGTATGTGCCGCTGGGGGTTTCGCCGAAGACCGCTCCGGAGTTCCGCGGCTGGATCACGCTCGGAAAGTATCAGGACGTCGAGCTGTCCACCCTCGGCGCGACCCGGCAGCGGGTGGATCGAACCAGAACCCTCATCGCCCGCACCGACATCGAACTCCTCCACACCAGCATCCAGATCTCCGGTCGCGGCCGCCTGTACCAGGACGATCGGGTCGCCGAGGTCGGTCCCGGCGACATGGTGTTCTACGACAGCACCCGCCCCTACCACTGGGAATTCGACGGCGACTGGGAGATGGCCGCCGCCCAGGTGACCCTGGGCCGCCTGCGCGACCGCGCGGGCCTCACGGGCCACGACATCCCCACCGCCACGACCGTGACCCGGACCAGCCCGGCGGGCCTGGTCTCGAGCTTCCTGCTGGACCTGGCGACCCTGCAGAACACCGCGCCGGAACAGGCCGCGACCCTGGCGAATTCGGCGGTCGACCTGCTGGCCTCCGCGATCGCGTTGACCGCCGGACGCACGATCCCGGGTGAGACCGCCGAGGCCCTGACCATGCGCCGCGTGGTGGAGTTCCTGCGCCGCCACTGCGCGGACCCGAACCTCACCGTCGACGGCATAGCCGCGGGCTGCGGGGTGTCGCGTCGCACCCTGTACCGCGTGCTCGAGCAGTTCGAGGACGGCCCCGCCACCCTGCTGCGGCGCACGCGCATCGAGCGAGCCTGCCAATTGCTCACCGCCCGACCGGATCTGCCGATCACGGCCGTCGCCCACGCCTCCGGTTTCGCCACCGAGCGCCAGTTCTACCGCGCCTTCCGCCTCGAGCGGGGCACGACCCCGGCCGCCTACCGGGCGACCGGCGCCTGATCACGCGGCACGGCCCGCATGAACAGCGGCTTGTCCGGCGCCCCGATGAACGAAAGCTGCGGCCGGATGGGCTCGTTCGTGGCGAGCCGCAGATCCAACTGCTGCGCGATGGTGGCGATGGACAGCACCACCTCCATGGTCGCGAAGTTCTGCGCGATGCAGATGCGCTTGCCCGCCCCGAAGGCCAGCGACGCCTCGCGATGCGGCCGCGTCATGTGCTCCGGCAGGTACCGTGTCGGATCGAATTCCTTTGCGCGATCCCACACTCGGGGATTGCCGTGCACCCCGTGCATGCTGATCATGAGCGTGGTCCCGGGCTTGATCCGGTATCCGGCCAGCACGTCCTCCGCGACCGCCACCTTGCTGAGCGCCATGATCGGCGGGTGCAGCCGCATGGTCTCGAGGAAGATGGCCTTGGTCCACACCAGCTTGTCCACATCGGCGGCCGTGGGCGGGCGACCGGACAACACGGTGTCGAGTTCCTCGTAGAGTCGCGCCCGCACCTCGGGATGCTCGTCGAGCAATTTCCACACCCAGGTCAGCGCGGTGGCCGAGGTCTCCATCCCCGCGCCGATGAAAGTCATGAGCTCGTCGCGGATTTCGAGATCGGTGTAGCTGTGTCCGGTCTCGGGATCGGTGGCCGCCATGAGCAGTCCGAGCAGATTGTCCTTGCGGGTGATGCGCCCTTCCCGGTGATCGGAAATGATTCCGGCCACGGCCTTCTCGATGCCGCGCAGCTCGTACATGATGTGCGGGGCCATCATCCAGGAGCCGAGCCGCATGATGTGCACGGGCAGCCGTGAGCCCGCCCGCCGCTCGGGTTTCTCGGTGCGGCGCACCAGCCACGTGGACAGGGCGCGCAGCGGGCGGCTCACATTGGTGGCCACCCCCACGCCGAACAACTTCAGCAGCCGCTCGAGTTTGAACGTCGAGATCGGCCCGTCCACATCGGTCCCGAACATGGTGCGCGCCACGATGTCCAGCATGAGCCGCGTCATCTCCACGCCCACGTCGACCGGTTCGCCCGCCGCCCGCAGCCGCCGCACCGTCTCCTGCGCGGCCTCCACCATGGGCACGTCGAACCGGTCGATGGCGCTGCGCGCGAAGATCGGCTGCACCAGCCGCTTGTTGCGGTGGTAGAGCCGGTCGTCGCGCTGGGTCACCAGACCCTGCCCGAAAACCACCGCGAGCATGTCGAACTCGGCCCCGCGCACATACTTCTGATGCTCGGTCACCAGGATCTGCCGCACCAGTTCCGGGCTGCGCACGATCACGAATTTGGCCATCGGCAGCCGGGCCACCAGCACATCGTCCTGTCCGGGCAGATCGGCCGCCAGATACTGCATGATGGTGCGCTCCCGCACCCGCTTGGGCAGCCCCAGCGCCAGCCGCCACGACTCGCCCCAGGTGACCGGCGTGTTGTGCCAGCGCATGGGCGCGGGCTGCCACCGCGGCGGGTGGAGTTCGGTGCTTCCTGTGGCCGACGCTGTCATGGACCATCCCCGAGATCGAAAGTCGTTCACCCCGAAGGGCTTACGGTCGGATGCTACTGAACAGTAGGAGTTCGCGCAGCCGAGTGGGGAGTCACGACGTCATGGTTGCGTCACATTCTCCCGCTTGATTCTTGAAGAACCGTTCAAGTAACTTGGACGCATGGCCCGCACCCGTGAATTCGAACCCGACGACGTGGTGGAAGCCGCCATGCGCCGGTTCTGGGAACGTGGTTACCGGGCCACCTCGGTGGAGGAGCTGGTCAAGGCGACCGGGGTCAAGCCCGGCAGTCTGTACAGCGCGTTCCCGGGAGGCAAACACGCGCTGTTCCTGGCGTCGCTGCGCCGGTATTCGGATCTCGTCGTGCCGCGCAAACTCGGCGAGCTCGACGACCCGAACGCCTCGGTGGCACAGGTGCGCGGCTACTTCGACGGACTGGTGGCCGATCTGCTCTCGCCCGAGGGTCGAATGGGCTGCCTGTTGGTGAACACCGCCATCGAGAACGCCGCCACCGACGACGCGGCCGCGGCGGTGGTGCGCGGGCATCTGCGGCGGTTGGAGGACCGCATGCGGGACGCGCTCCAGAACGCGCTGCGCCGCAAGGAAATCCGCGAAACGACCGATCCTGTGGCGGCTGCCAAGGGATTGGTAGCCACCTCGCAGGGGTTGATGGTGGTCGGCAAGGCCAATCCGGACGAGCAGGTATTGCGTGCGATCGTCGACAATGCCTTCGCCGGACTGACACCTTCCTAGCCGCGACGAAAACCGTTGCGAGGCCGTCCGGTATGGACGGCCCTTCTTTCTCCTCAATAGTTGAACACTCACTCAAGAATGAGGCTCTGTCATGAAGGCGATCATCATCTCCCGCTACGGTGCGCCCGAGGTGCTCACCACTACCGAACTACCCGACCCCATCCCGGCCGAGGGTGAAATCCTGGTGAGAGTCAAGGCTTTCGGCCTCAATCACGCCGAGACCTATATGCGCTCCGGTCAATGGGGTGAAGTCGCCCAGGTCACGGGGATCGAGGCCGCGGGCGTCGTGGCCGACGATCCGGCCGGGAGGCTCGCACCCGGAACCGCGGTCGTGGCGATCATGGGCGGCATGGGCCGGACTCGCAATGGTGCGTACGCCGAACTGGTCACCGTGCCGGCGGGCAATGTGGTGCCGGTCGAAACCGGTTTGGATTGGACGGATCTCGCCGCTGTCCCCGAGGTCTACGCGACCGCGTGGATGACCTTGCACGACAACCTCGCCCTCGAGCCCGGCCGGACCGTTCTGGTCCGCGGTGCGACATCGGCGCTGGGTCAGGCCGCGGTGAACATCGCCGCCGACCTCGGCGCGACGGTCATCGCCACCACCCGGTCGCAACAAAATGCCGCCTTGCTCGAAAAGATCGGTGCGGCACAGGTTCTCATCGACGATGGCAAGCTCGCGGATCAAATCCACGCTCACGGCCGATCCGTCGATGCCGTTCTCGATCTGGTCGGCAACTCCGTCTTGCGCGATTCGCTCGCGACCGTCCGCCCGCGCGGTAGCGTCTGTCAGGCCGGATTCCTCGGCGGCCTGGCTCCGGTCGCCGACTTCAACCCGATCGCCGATCTGCCCAGCGGCGTCCAGCTGTCCTTCTTCGGCAGCTTCACCCTCGGCACCCCGGACTTCCCGCTCTCCTCCATCCCGTTCTCCGATCTCATCGCCAAGGCCGAGGCGGACGTCTTCCACGCGAAACCGGTGCGCACCTTCGCCTTCGACGAGATCGTGCGGGCCCACGAGGTGATGGAATCCGGGACCGCGGGCGGCAAGATGACCGTCGCGGTCGGCTAGGTCAGCGGCGGACCGCCGCGCGGCCCAGGGTGCCGTCCAGGTAGGCCGCGCGGCAGGCGCGCCGGGCGATCTTGCCGCTGGAGGTGCGGGGGATGGATCCGGCGGGGACCAGGAGCAGGTCGCGGACCAGGACACCGTGTCGGCTCGACAGGGCGGCGCGTACCCGGGAGGCGATCAGGTCGGGGTCGAGTTTGCCGATGCCCGTGCCGCGTTCGGCCACGATGATCAGTTGATCGGAGGTGTCGTCGGGCTCGACCGGACGTTCGGTGGTCGCGTGGCGGGGAAGTTCGTTGGCGGGCACCGAGAACGCGGCGATGAACCCGGGTCGCAGTGCGGTGCTGGCGTTCTGGGCGGAGTGTTCGAGATCCTGGGGATAGTGGTTGCGGCCGTTGATGATCACCAGATCCTTGACGCGGCCGGTCACGTACAGCTGCCCGCCCAGGTACGCGCCGAAGTCGCCGGTGCGCAGCCAGCGCGCATCGGCGGGCGCGCCCTCGGCGTGGCTGTCCTTGAACAGCCTGCGCACCAGCCTGTTCCGGAACGTCTTGATGGTCTCGTCCGGCCGGTTCCAATAGCCGACCCCGAGATTGTCGCCGTGCAGCCAGATTTCGCCGACCGTGCCGTCGGGTCGCTCCCGCCCGGACGCCGGATCGGTGATGACGGCCCACTGCGCCCGCGCCAGATAGCCGCAACTGACCTGTGCCACAGCGTCTTCCCGCTCCGGTGTCACCGGCACCATGCGACCGGCATTGAGTCGCTCGCGATCCACGTGCACGACCCGCGCCGCCACCTCGGCCTGCGTGGCGGACACGAACACGGTGGCCTCGGCCATGCCGTAGCAGGGCTTGATCGCGTTCGAAGCCAGCCCGTACGGCGCGAACGCCTCGGTGAACTTGCGCATGGCCGAGACCGTCACCGGCTCACTGCCATTGATCAAGCCGATCACCTTCGACAGGTCGAGCCGGGTGCCCGGTGCGGGCCGCCCGCGCTCGGCGGCGTACTCGAACGCGAAATTCGGTGCGGCGGAGAAGACTCCGCCACCGTCGGTGGTCGCACCGAGCTCCTTGATCCACCGATAGGGCCGCCGAATGAACGCGCTCGGCGACAGCAGGGTGATGTGCCGCCCGCACACCATCGGCAGGATGACGCACAACAGCCCCATGTCGTGGAACAGCGGCAGCCAGCTCACGCCCCGGCAGTCGGCATCGAGGCCGAGCGCATCGGCCAGTTGCAGGAGATTGGTCGCGACCGCGCGGTGGGTGATCTCCACACCCGCGGGCGTTCGCGTGGACCCGGACGTGTACTGCAGGTACGCAATGGCATCTGCGGTGGCGTCCGGTCGCCGCCAGCTCGCCTCGAGCACCGTCGGCACGGCGTCGACCGCGATGATGCGGGGCCGTTTCCGGCCCGGTCGACGGCCGTAGAAGTCCCGCACCCCGGCCGCCGCGGACACCGTCGTGAGGATCACCGCGGGCGCGCTGTCCGCGAGCACCGCGTGCAGGCGATCGGTATGTCCGGGCTCGTCCGGCGTGAACAACGGCACCGCGATGGCTCCCGCCGCGATGGCCCCGAAAAACGCCACCACGTAATCCAATCCGTGCGGAGCCAGCACCGCGACCCGATCACCCGGCGCGCTCACCTGCTGCACGCGCGCCGCCACCGCGCAGACGCGCAGCTGGAATTCCGACCAGGTGAGCTCACGGTATTCCCCCTCGAGCGCCCGCGAATAATCCGCGTACCGGTACACCACGTCGTCCCCGTGCGCCGCGGCCCGCTGGTCGATGAGATCCATGAGCGTGAGCGTCGGCGGAATCTCGATATCGGATCGACAGGCGAACGGGGTTTCGACCATATGCCTACTCCTACTCGGAATGAATTCGGGTGTGCAGTAAAAGCTTTCACTGCTCGAACCGGGCAGGCAAAGTGTGCTCGAATACGGTGGCTCCGCCTGTGATTGGAACCATCCGAAGGTCGGGGCGGATGTCCCTACCACCGACCGCCGCGCTTGCGCAATCAACCGGCAATCGGCTAGGGTTCTACGTATCTACTAAGTAGATCCGTAGAAGAGCTCGGGCCGTGGACCACCCGCGGCCGAGGACGCCGTGGGACCGGCGTCGTGGCGGCGGGTTGGTGCGATCCCTCATCTCGCACGAGACCGCCGACACACCGGGGGCGGGGCCGCAGGTCAGCGGCCCCGCCCCGGAGTGGTGGGTTCGGTGGGTGCGTTCAGGCGCTCAGACGCGGGCTCTGATCCACTTGTAGATGACGAGCACGATGATCGCGCCGATGATGGCGCCGATGAAAGCGTGCTTGACCGGGGGATGGACGTCGAAGTGGTGGGGCGCGAAGACCAGGCTGCCCAGGGTGCCGCCGACGTAGCCGCCGATAATGCCCAGGACCGCGGTCCAGATGATGCCGAAGTCTTCCTTGCCGGGAACCAGGAGGCGGGCGATCGCGCCCGCGATGAGGCCGATGATGATCATCGTGATGATGCCCATGGCATGCTCCTTGCGTTGAGATACCGCTTGTCGAAGGTAGCAGGGCTGCGGTCGCCGGTGAGCGTGTCGCAGCGTCCGTGTCGCAATACAGCGGATACCGCTTTCTCCGGCAGTGAAACGTGCGCCGGCGCTCCGGTTTCGGGTTCATGATGGATTTCGGACGACTTCGCGATGGCAGCGTGGCCGCGAAGTCCTGCTGATCCGCCCCCTCGAAAGGCGCAGCGCATGACCGAGAATGCGCCCGAAATCCCGAATCTCAGCGGCCAGGGTGATCTGGCCCGCACCATCGCCGCCCGCGGCGGGCTGGCCGCCCCCGAGCAGCCGTTCGTCATCGAGCACCGCGAGGCGCTCATCTACATGCTCTGCCAGGCCGCCGAACTCGAGCACGGCATCATGTGCCAGTACCTGTTCGCGGCATTCTCGCTCAAGACCTCGGCCGACGAGGGGTTGAGCGCGGACGAGCTGGTCAAGGTCACGCGCTGGCGAAAACTGGTTTCGCATGTGGCGACCCAGGAGATGCTGCACCTGTCGCTGGTGCACAATCTGCTCTCCGCCATCGGCGCGGCACCGCATATGGCCCGCCCCAATCTGCCGCTCCCGGCCGCGCACTATCCGGCGGGGGTGCAGCTGGCGCTGCTACCGTTCGGCGAACAGGCGCTGCGGCACTTCATGTTCCTGGAACGCCCCGAGGGCATGGATCTCGACGACGCCGAGGGCATAGCGAATGTCGGGCGCGCGGCGGCGCACATGGAAAAGGGTGAGATCGTGCCCCGGCTCCAGGATTTCGCCACCGTCGGGCACCTGTACCGCTCGATCGAGAACGGCATCGCGCATCTGGCCGAGAAGTACGGCGAGCAGTGGCTGTTCGTCGGTCCGCGGCGCGCCCAGGCGACCCAAAAGCATTTCCGCTGGCCGGAATTGGTGGCGGTCACCGATGTGGCCTCCGCCAAACGCGCCATCGACACCATTCTGGAACAGGGCGAGGGCGCGCGCGGCGACTGGCGGGACGCCCACTTCGGCCAGTTCGTCAAGATCCTCGACGAGTACGAACAGGCCCGGCGCGACAATCCGAACTTCGATCCGGTGCGTCCGGTGCTGGCCGCGAATGTCCGTGCCCCGGAACGGGATTTCCCGGTCCCGCTGATCAGCGATCCGGATACCGCCCGCGTCACCGACCTGTTCAATGTCGGCTACGAGATCCTGCTCCAGATCTTCGAACGCTTCTTCGCCCACACCGAGGAAACCGACGCGCAGCTGCAAACCCTGGCCGACGCGACGGTCTCGCTCATGTTCGGCGTCATCCAACCGCTGGGCGAACTCATCACGACGCTGCCCGCCGGTCCCGACCACCCCGGCCGCACCGTGGGCCCCAGCTTCGAATTGTTCTACGAGACAGACTATTTGATGCCGCACCGCGAGGCCGCGTGGGCACTGCTGACCGAGCGCCTCGGCGAGGCGGTGGCCTTGACCGAGGCCATCCGCGCCGACCTCCCCGCGACGGTGGGGGAGCCGCTCGCCCCGATCAGCAAGTCCTTCAGCGACATTCAGGCCACCCTGGCCGCCCACTTCCCGAGCTGGAATGCCCACGCCCGCCCCGAAATCCTCGGCAGCGATCCCGCCGTCCAGGCCGCCGCCCGCCAGCGCGCCGACGAATTCGCCGAGCGGGTCGCGGGCATCGAGGCGCGCGGTGACCTCGCGGACCTGTTCGTGGCGGCCTACGCCCTCACCCGGCAGACCACCCCGGCCGCCGTTCTCCCGCGCCTGGCCGACAGCGTGCTGCGCCCCTTGTCGGAAGCACTGTTCCGCCAAGGGCTCGACGCTGAGCCGACAACCGAAGGGCGCGACGATGAGACGGTTCCGCCGCCGGAGGTGAGGCTCGAGGCCGGGGCCGCGACGACCGAATCCTCGGGGAAGGGACGCGCCGCCGAGATTGCCCGAGATGGACGCGAGCCGTCGGGTGCGAGAGCGGGTATCGGCGATGCGGCCGCGGCGGATTCGGGTCCGGTCGAGCAATTGCGCGCCCTCGCCGCCGCGGCCACCCGTTTGGGCGGCCACCTCGCCCTGCCCGAGCTCGTCGAGGCGACGGCCGCGCTTCAGGATTTGGCGTGCGCGGTCCGACCGCGGGGCGAGCGCGCGGCCCTGCGCGCGGAATTCGCTCGGCTCCAGGCCGATTCGGGCAGCTCGATCCGGACCGCGAAGAACGGGCCCTACCTGGTGACCAATGCGGCGGTCGTCGATCACCTCGGTCTGCCGCTCGAGCTGTGCCCCACCGTCGCGCTGTGCCGCTGCGGTGCTTCGGCACTCAAACCGCTCTGCGACGGCAGTCATGCCCGCATCGGGTTCAATGACGCGAAGGATCCGTCGCGGGTCGCCGACCGGCGTGACACCTATGTCGGTGAGCAGATCACGGTTTTCGACAATCGCGGTATCTGCCAGCATTCCGGGCTGTGCACCGATCGGCTGTCCACGGTGTTCCGCACCAATGCCGAGCCTTTCGTCGCGCCCAATGGCGGCCGCATGGACGAGATCGTGCGTGCGGTCCGCGCCTGCCCGTCCGGTGCGCTGGGTATGGCCTTCGACGGTATCGAGGCTCGCGACCTCACCGACTGGAGCGGCACCCGCGCACCGGTCATCGAGGTGACCAAGGACGGCCCCTACCGCATTCGCGGCTCGATCCCGCTCGCGGCGGCCGACGGCACCGATATCGACCGCGCCGAAGGCGCTTCCCGCGAGCACTATGCGCTCTGTCGTTGCGGCCAGTCCCAGAACAAGCCGTTCTGCAGCGGAATGCACTGGTATGTGGGCTTCCAGGACCCGGTACCCGCACCGGGACAGGAACCGACCCTGTTCGAATGGTCCGGCGGCTACCCGGCACTGCGTCGAGTGACGGCGCTGCTCTACGACAAGCTGATCCCCGAGGACGAGCTGCTGGCACCGGTTTTCGCCGCTGCCGACGCCGATCGCGCCGACCGCGAGGCCGAATGGATGGCCGTTGCCTTCGGCGCACCCCGAAACCCGGACGAGCCCCGCATCCGCCCGATCCTGAGCGATGCGCAACGCGAACGCTGGACCCAGCTGCTCCTGCGCGCCGCCCGCGAATCCGGCCTCCCGCCCGAGACCGAATTCCGTTCCGCCTTCGCCGCTTTCGCCGAATGGGCCGCGACCGCCGAAGGGCCCGCCCCGGACTGGGATTGGGGCCCGATGGGCACCCCGTCCCCGCAACCCACCGAATCGATCGCCGAGCCGACACCCGTCGTCCTCCCGGCCCCCGACGAGACCGTCAGTTTCGCGACCCACATCAAACCCCTTTTCCGAGAAAAGGATCAACGCTCCATGGGCTTCGTCTTCGACCTGTGGTCCCTCGACGACGTCACCAAACACGCCCCCGAGATCCTCGACCGCCTGGCCGCGGGCACCATGCCCTGCGACGGCCCCTGGCCCGCCGAACAGATCGAAGTCTTCCGCCGATGGACGGAATCCGGCATGACTCCCTGACGATCTTGGACCGACCCGACGACGGCCCACCGGGATTCCGGTGGGCCGTTCTCGTTGCTGGAAAATACCGGAAACACCTGGGAAACAAAGGGAATACGAATAATTCCATTCCGGTTGACAGGTGTCCGACCGCGGCGGAGCATAGTTGCGTATTACGGCACATGGTGCGCAATACGCAACAGTCTGGAGGCTCGGGTATGCAGCCGCGGGTTGTCATCATCGGTGCGGGAATCGTCGGGACCGGGCTGGCCGAGGAGATCACTCGGCTCGGGTGGACCGATGTCACCGTGCTCGATCGGGGGCCACTGTTCCGCACCGGCGGATCCACCTCGCACGCACCGGGTTTGGTGTTCCAGACCAATCCGTCGAAGACGATGGCCGATCTGGCGCGGTACACCGTGCGGAAATTCGGTGAGCTGGACGCCTTCGACGCGGTCGGCGGATTGGAGGTCGCCACCACCGTCGAGCGCTGGACCGATCTGCACCGCCGCCACGGGTGGGCGCGGGCGTGGGGAATCGACGCCCGGGTGGTCGATGCCGAGGAATGTGTTCGACTGTTTCCCCTGCTCGACCCCGACCGTATCTTCGGTGGATTACACACTCCCACAGACGGTCTCGCGCACGCGGTGCGCGCGGCCGAACGGCAGGCGGAGATCGCGGCCGAGCGCGGAGCCCGCTTCATCGGGTACTGCGAAGTGGTCGAGGTGCTGTCGAAGGACGGTCGGGTCACCGGGGTACGGACCGCCGACGGGCAGGAGATACCCGCCGATGTCGTGGTGAGCGCCGCCGGTTTCTGGGGTGCCCGGCTGGGCCGCAAGGTCGGGCTGACGGTGCCGCTGGTGCCCATGGCGCATCAATTCGCCAAGACGGGTGCGGTCCCCGCGCTCGGCGGGGACGAGCGGCTGCCCATTCTGCGGCATCAGGACGCCGACCTCTACTACCGCACCTACGGCGAACGCATCGGAATCGGCTACTACGGGCACGCGCCGCGCCCGGTGGACATGGACGCCCTCACCCGGGACACCGCGGGCCAACCCATGCC
The DNA here is from genome assembly GCF_035818515.1 of Nocardia sp. CDC153. NCBI lineage: Bacteria > Bacillati > Actinomycetota > Actinomycetes > Mycobacteriales > Nocardiaceae > Nocardia > Nocardia sp. CDC153. Next base: position 1,552,570 of record NZ_JAYKYU010000001.1, read on the forward strand.
GTCCATGCTGCCGTTCACCACCGCGGAATTCGCTCCGGCCTGGGCCGAGAGCTCGAAACTGCTACCCGCACTGTCCGATACCGAGGTGTCGGAGGCCTTCGACGGGATCTTCTCCTTCACCCCGGACGGCTTCCCGATCCTCGGTGAGCATCGAGAGCTGGCCGGATTCTGGGTGGCCGAGGCGGTGTGGGTGACCCATTCCGCGGGCGTGGCCCGGGCGGTCGCGCAGTGGATCGTCCAGGGCGGCACGGAGATCGACCTGCACGAGGCCGACCTGTACCGGTTCGAGGAGGCGGCGCTGAGCCCGGAGTTCATCGAACGCACCAGTGTGCAGGCTTTCGTCGAGGTCTACGACATCATCCATCCCCACCAGTACCGCGCCGCCCCCAGGAATGTGCGCACGAGTCCCTTCCACGCGCGGCAGCGGGAACTCGGCGCGTTCTTCTTCGAGGGCGGGCTGTGGGAACGGCCGGGCTGGTACGAGGCCAACGCGGAATTGCTGGACGAGGTGGCCGCGACCGGGGTGGAATTCCCGGTCCGCGACGACTGGTCGGCCCGGTTCTATTCGCCCATCTCCATTGCCGAAGCCGCCTGGACGCGAACGCATGTCGCCATGTACGACATGACACCGCTGACCCGCTACGAGGTCTCGGGCCCCGGTGCGGCGGCGTTCCTCCAAGAGCTGACTACCAACGACGTCGACAAGAAACCCGGCTCGGTCACCTACACGCTGCTGCTCGACGCCAACGGCGGGGTGCGCAGCGATCTCACCGTCGCCCGGCTGGGCGAGCGACACTTCCAGGTGGGAGCGAACGGCCCGCTCGACTTCGACTGGTTCACCCGCCACCTGCCCGGTGATGGCAGTGTCGTCCTGCGCGACATCACCGGCGGCACCTGCTGTATCGGCCTGTGGGGGCCGCAGGCGCGGGAGGTGGCGCAGCCGCTGTGCCCGGATGACCTGTCACACAAGGCATTCGGTTACTTCAAGGCGATCCGCACGTACCTCGGAACCGTCCCGGTGACGATGCTGCGCGTCTCCTATGTCGGCGAACTCGGCTGGGAGATCTACACCAGCGCCGAACACGGTGCGGCACTGTGGGATCTGCTCTGGGCGGCCGGGCGGTCGCGGCGCGTCATCGCGGCCGGTCGGCTCGCCTTCAACAGTCTGCGACTGGAGAAGGGCTACCGGTCCTGGGGGACCGATATGACCACCGAGCACACCCCGGCCGCCGCGGGGCTCGGATTCGCGGTGCGCATGAGCAAACCGGAGTTCCTCGGCAAGAAGGCCCTGGAATCCGCGCCGCCGCCGGACACCATGCTGCGCACCATCGTGCTCGACGCGGCGAGCGCGGTCGTCCTCGGGAAGGAGCCGGTCCGCGTCGATGGCACCGTGGTCGGATACACCACGAGCGCGGGCTATTCCGCGACGCTCGGCCGGACCCTCGCCTACGCCTGGCTCCCGGCGACCGTCCAACCCGGCGACGAAGTCGAGATCGCCTATCTGACACAGACATTCACCGCACGGGTGCACACCGATCCGGTGGTCGACCCCGACATGGCCCGAATCAAGAGGTGACCGCCATGACCGAAACCTATGACGTCATCGTCCTCGGCCTGGGCGGCATGGGCAGTGCCGCCGCCTATCACCTGGCCCGCGCCGGGCACCGGGTGCTGGGCCTGGAGAAGTTCACGCCCGCCCACAATCGGGGCTCCAGCCACGGCGGCTCGCGGATCATCCGGCAGTCCTACTTCGAGGACCCGGCCTACGTGCCGCTGCTGCTGCGTGCCTATGAACTGTGGGAGCAGCTGGCGCGCGACGCCGACGACGAGGTCTATCGACTCACCGGCGGCCTGTACGTCGGACCGCCCGACTGCGTGACCGTCGCGGGCAGCATCCGCGCCAGCCGGGAATGGTCGCTGCCCCACGATCTCCTGGACGCGAAGGAAATCCACACGCGCTTCCCGAATTTCACGCCCGAACCGCATCACATCGGCCTCTACGAGGAGATGGCCGGATTCGCCCGTCCCGAACGCACGGTGGCCGCCCACCTCGAACTCGCGGCGGCCCACGGTGCGACCCTGCGCTACGGCGAGGCCGTCGAGTCCTGGCGGGACACGGGCTCGGGCGTCACCGTCACCACCGGCTCGGCCACCTACACTGCGGGCCAGTTGGTGATCTGCCCCGGCGCATGGGCACCGGCCCTGCTCGCCGACCTGGGTGTGGCCCTGGAGATCGAACGTCAGATCATGTACTGGCTCGACCCGGTCGTCGGCACGGCCAAATTCGAGCACGACCCCATCTACATCGCCGAAAACGACTCCGGTGCACAGATATACGGCTTCCCCGCCATCGACGGCCCCGAAGGCGGCGTCAAGACGGCCTTCTTCCGCAAGGGCATCCCCTGCACCCCCGACACGATCGACCGTCGGGTGCATCCGGAGGAGATCACCGAAATGCGCACGCGGGTCCGCGAATTGCTGCCCGCCCTGGTCGGCAAGGCCGTGCACACCGCCACCTGCATGTACTCCAATACCGCCGACCAGCATTTCGTCATCGCCCGCCACCCCGCCCACGATCGCGTCACCGTGGCCTGCGGATTCTCCGGGCACGGCTTCAAATTCGTGCCCGTGGTCGGTGAGATCCTCGCCGACCTCGCCATGACCGGCGCCACCGCGCACCCGATCGACCTGTTCGCCCCGCAAAGGCTGGTATCCCTGTGAGTTCGGCTCTGATTCCCACCCTCGGCGGTGAGTACTACTGCGACCCGGCGATTTTCGCCAAGGAGCAGGAACGCGTCTTCGAACGCATGTGGTTCTGCGCCGTGCGCGCCGGCGATCTCGCCGAACCGGGCGCGTTCCGGCGCGTCCAGATCGGCCGGGAGAGCGTGCTGGTGGTGCGCGGCCACGACGGCGAACTGCGCGCCTTCCTCAATGTGTGCCGCCATCGCGGCGCGCTGATCTGCACCGAGAACGAGGGTCAGGTGCGGCGGACACTGCGCTGCCCCTATCACGCGTGGACCTACGCGCTCGACGGCAAGCTGGTGGCGGCGCCCAATATCGCCACCCTGCAGGATGATTCGGGCGCGCCGATCGACCGGGTCGCCTACGGTCTGATCCCGGTCGCACTGCGGGAATGGCTCGGCTACGCCTGGGTGTGCCTGGCCGATGAGCCACCGTCCTTCGAGACCGATGTCATGGGTGCGGTCACCGGCCGACTCGGCGATCCCGCCGCCATCGACCACTACGGGATGGAGCGGCTCGCGGTGGGCAAGCGGGTGGTCTACGACGTGGCCGCCAACTGGAAGCTCATCGTCGAGAACTTCATGGAGTGCTACCACTGCGCCAGCATCCACCCGGAACTGGTCGAGGTGCTTCCGGAATTCGCGAAAGGCTATGCGGCGCAATACTTCGTGGGGCACGGCGCGGATTTCGGGGAACGCATCGACGGCTTCACCGTCGACGGCCGCCCGGGCTTCGAGGCGCTGCCGGGGCTCGCGCCGGAACAGGATCGCAAGTACTTCGCCATCACCATTCGGCCCACCGTCTTCGTGAACCTGGTGCCCGATCACGTCATCTTCCACCGCATGTACCCGATGGCCCACGATCGCACCATCGTCGAATGCGATTGGCTCTACGCGCCCGATGTGGTGCGATCCGGTGGCGCGCTGGACCATTCGGTGGAACTGTTCCATCGGGTGAACGAACAGGATTTCGCCGCGTGCGAGCGCACCCAGCCCGCCATGTCGTCGCGGGCGTATCGGCACGGGGGAGTGCTGGTCCCGGCCGAGCACCACATCGCCGAATTCCACGCCTGGGCCCGGGATCGAATCGAGGGTCCGCAATGTTGACCGATGACGAACTCTGTTGTCCGCCGAACCTTTACATCGACGGCAAATGGGTCAACGCGCTCGGCGGCGCGACCCGCGACATCGTGAATCCGGCCGATGGCACGGTCATCGGCACCGTGGACGAGGCGGATCGGGCCGACGCGGTCGCGGCGGTGGCCGCGGCACGGGCGGCCTTCGACACCGGCGACTGGCCCCGGACACCGGTCTCCGAGCGCATCGGCTTTCTGCTGCGCATTGCCGAACTGCTCGAGGCCGAGCGTGACTACCTGGCCCGCATCGAGACCCTCGATACCGGAAAGACACTGCGCGAGAGCTACATCGACGTCGACGATGTGGTCTCGGTCTTCCGCTATTACGCGCACCTCGCCGCCACCGGCGCGGATCGGCTCGTCGACACCGGGGACCCGGCCATCATCAGCCGGGTGGTCCGCGAGCCCGTCGGCGTCTGCGCGCTCATCGCGCCCTGGAACTATCCGCTGCTGCAGATGTCGTGGAAGATCGCGCCCGCGCTCGCGGCGGGCTGCACCATGGTGGCCAAACCCAGCGAGGTCACCCCGCTGAGCACCATCGCGCTGGTTCGGCTCATCGACCGGGCGGGCGTGCCGCCGGGCGTGGTGAATCTGATTCAGAGCAGCGGTGCCACGGTCGGTTCGGCGCTCACCGACACCCCCGATGTCGACCTCATCTCGTTCACCGGCGGGGCGGCGACCGGGGAGATCATCGCCGGGAATGCCGCCAAACACATCACTCGCGTCGCGCTCGAGCTCGGTGGCAAGAACCCGCACATCGTGTTCCCGGACGCCGACTTCGACAGCGCCGTGGACGCGGTGCTGACCGGTGCGTTCCTGCATTCGGGCCAGGTGTGCTCGGCGGGAACACGGTTGATCGTCCATGAGTCCATCGCGGACGAGTTCGTCGCGGCGCTCGCCGTGCGGGCCCGGGGGATCACGGTCGGACCCGGCCTGGATCCCGCGAGCGAGACCGGACCCCTGGTGTCGCAGGCGCATCGGGCCAAGGTCGAAGCCTATGTGGCGCTGGGCATCGCGGGCGGCGCGCGGCTCGTCACGGGCGGCGCTCGACCGGACGATCCCGCGCTGCAGGCCGGAAGCTTCTACCTGCCAACGATTTTCGACCACTGTCACCGGTCCATGCGCATCGTGCAGGAGGAAACGTTCGGCCCCATCCTGACCGTCGAACGCTTCACCACCGACGCCGAGGCCCTGGCGCTGGGCAATGACACCGCCTACGGCCTGGCGGCCGGTGTGCGCACCGCCGACCCCGCGCGCGCCGAACGCTTCGCCCGCGCGCTGCGCCACGGCACCGTGTGGCTCAACGACTTCGGCTACTACACACCCGCCGCCGAATGGGGTGGCTTCGGCCGCTCGGGCATCGGTCGGGAGCTCGGTCCCAGCGGGCTGGCCGAATACCAGGAAACCAAACACATCTGGCTCAACACCGCGCCCGCGGTCGGTGGCTGGTTCACCCACAACTGAATATGGTTCTGCGCGTTAATTTCTGAAAGTTGGGCCGTCATGACGACTACCCGTCCCCCCGCACCCACCAGCGCATCCACCCCCGACCACGGTGTCGCCGAATTCGGCTACCGGGAATCCCTGAGCCGAAGTATCGGGAAATTCTCGAGTTTCGCCGCGGGCGTCAGCTATATCTCGATTCTCACCGGCACCTTTCAAATGTTCTATTTCGGCTTCGGCACCGCCGGACCCGGCTATCTATGGTCGTGGCCGCTGGTGTTCGTCGGGCAGCTCGCCGTGGCCCTGTGCTTCATGGAACTCTCGGCGAAATACCCGGTCGCGGGCTCGGTCTACAACTGGGCGAAGAAGCTCGGCAGCCGGGTCGTCGGGTGGTCGGCGGGCTGGCTCATGCTCACCGCGTCCATTGTCACGCTCTCGGCGGTGGTGCTGGCGTATCAGCTGAACCTGCCCAAACTCTGGAGCGGATTCCAGATCGTGGGCGACGGCACCGGCAGCCACGATTATGCCGCCAATGCGGTGGTGCTGGGCACCGTGCTCATTGTCTTCACCACGGTCGTGAATGCGTTCGGGGTGCGGCTCATGGCCATGATCAATAGCGCGGGCGTGTTCATCGAACTCATTGCCGCCGTGCTCATCGCCATTATTCTCGGCGTGCACGTGACCCGCGGGCCGAGCGTGTTCTTCTCCAGCAACGGCTATGGCGCGGGCCAGAGCGGCGGGTACCTGAGCGCCTTCCTCGTCGCGTCCCTCGCCTCCGGGTATGTCATGTACGGCTTCGACACCGCCAGCTCGCTCGGCGAGGAGACCGTGGAACCGCGCCGCACCGCGCCCAAGGCGATTCTGCGAGCGCTGTTGGCGTCCTTCGTGATCGGCGGGGCGATCCTGGTGTTCGCGGTCATGTCCGCGCCGAATCTGGGCGACGAGAAGCTCGGAACGGCCGACGGCGGTCTGCAGTACATCGTCGAACAGGTCATGTGGGGCTGGCTGGGCAAGGTGTTCCTGGTGTGCATCGTGATCGCGGTGACCGTGTGCGCGCTGGCCGTGCACACCGCCGCCATCCGGCTCACCTTCGCCATGGCCCGCGACAATGCGCTGCCGTTCGGGGAGAAGCTGGCGCGGGTCAGCGAGAAGCACCGGTCGCCGGTGATTCCCGCGGTCGTGATCGGGGTGCTCTCGGCGCTCATCCTGGTGATCAATATCGGTCAGCCGCAGGTGTTCACGGTGCTGACCTCCATCGCGGTCATCATGATCTACCTGGCGTACCTGCTGGTCACCGGACCCATGCTGTGGCAGCGGATCAAGGGCGGCTGGCCGCCCGCGGACCTCGCCGCGAACGGGTACTTCTCGATGGGGCGCTGGGGTCTGCCGGTGAACATCGTCGCCGTGGTCTGGGGACTGGGCATGGCGATCAACCTGGCTTGGCCGCGCACGGCGGTCTACGGCGGGCCCTGGTACAACACGTGGGGCGCGTTCCTCTACATCGGCGTGATCTTCCTGGCCGGGCTGATCTGGTACGCGCTGCGCGGAGTTCGCGTCATCGGCATTCTCGCCGCGCACGCCGCGGAGGTGCCCGCGTCATGAGCGACACCTTCGATTACGTGATCGTCGGCGGCGGCTCGGCCGGATGCGTGGTGGCCGCGCGGCTCAGCGAGGATCCCGGCGTGACCGTCTGCCTGCTCGAGGCCGGACCCAGCGATGTCGGCGACGACCGGATTCTGCGTCTCGAGGATTGGATGCTGCTGCTCGAATCCGGTTACGACTGGGACTATCCGGTGGAACCGCAGGACAGCGGCAACAGCTTTCTGCGGCACGCGCGGGCCAAGGTGCTGGGCGGGTGTTCCTCGCACAACTCGTGCATCGCGTTCCATCCGCCCGCCGAGGGGCTGGCGGAGTGGGAGGCCATGGGCGCGACCGGGTGGGGGGCCGACGGACTGCTGCCGTATCTGCCCAAACTCCAACAGGCCGTGGAGATTCGGGACATTCTGCCGAAGGATCCGTGCGGGGACGCGGTGCTGGCGGCGGCCGCGCTGGCCGGGCTGCCGACGGTCGCGTTCAATCGCGGGACCACGGTCACCAATGGGGCCGGGTGGTTCCAGATCAATGCCGATGCCGACAACGTGCGCATGTCCTCCTCGCACGCGTACCTGCATCCGATTCTGGATTCGCGGCACAACCTCGAGGTTCGCACCGGGTGCTGGGTGTCGGAAATTCTTTTCGACAAACAGAATTCGGCCGTCGGTGCCAAGTATCGGCGTCCGGATCTCACCGGGTTCGACACCGTGCGGGCGCGGCGGGAAGTCGTCATCAGCACGGGGGCGATCGATACGCCCAAGCTGCTGATGTTGTCCGGCATCGGTCCCTCGGATCATCTGCGGGACATGGGGATTCCGGTTCGCGTCGATGCGCCCGGTGTCGGGTCCAATCTCGACGATCATGTCGAGGGCCTGGTGTTCTGGGAATCCGCGCGACCCATGGTCACCGCCTCGACCCAATGGTGGGAGATCGGGCTGTTCACCACCACCGAACCCGGTCTGTCCCAACCGGATCTGATGATGCACTACGGCAGCGTCCCGTTCGACATGAACACCGTCCGCTGGGGCTATCCGACCACGGAGAACGGCTTCTGTCTCACACCCAATGTGACGCAAGGGCATTCACGCGGCACCGTGCGGCTGCGCTCCCGCGACTTCCGGGACAAGCCGCGCGTGGATCCCCGCTACTTCAGCGATCCCGACGGGCACGACGAACGGGTCATGCTGCACGGTGTCCGCCTGGCCCGACGCATTGCCGAGCAGGCACCGTTGAAGGAATGGGTGGCAAGGGAATTGGCTCCGGGACCCGACGCCGTCACCGATGACGAGCTCCTCGACTACCTGCACAAGACCCACAACACCGTCTACCACCCGGCCGCCACCGCCCGCATGGGCGCGCCCGACGACCCGATGGCGGTGCTCGATCCGGAACTCCGGGTCAAGGGAGTGCGCGGGCTGCGGGTGGTCGACGCTTCGGCCATGCCGAAGCTGCCCGCGGTGAATCCCAATATCACCATCATGGCCATGGGGGAGAAGTGCGCCGACCTGATCCGCGGTGCCCGGTGAACGCCGGCCGCGCGGAAAACGCTGTGCCGCATAAACTGGACGTGTTATGGCGAAACAACCCGAGTCCGGCATCCCAGTCCAGTCGGTGGATCGCGCACTGACCGCACTGGAGATCGTGGCCAAGCTGGGTTCGGCCGGGATCACCGAGATCGCGGCCGAACTCGGCGTGCACAAGTCCACGGTGTCGCGGCTCATGGCCGTGCTCGAGGCACGCGGCTACGTCGAGCAACTCTCCGAACGCGGCAAATACCGGCTCGGCTTCACCGTGGTCCGGCTCGCCGGATCCACCAGCGCCCACATGGATCTGCCGCGCCAGAGCCAGGACATCTGCGCCGACCTGGCCGCCCGGGTCGGCGAGACCACCAATATCGCCATCCTCGACAGCGACCGCATCGTCAATGTCGCCGAGGCCGTCGGCTCCGCGGGCATCGCCCTGCGCACCTGGGTCGGGCAGAGCTGCCCCGCCCACGCCACCTCCAGCGGCAAGGCCCTGCTCTCCGAGCTACCCGCCGCCGACCTGCGCTCCCGCCTGCGCAAGCGCCTGGAATCGTTCGCCCCCAACACCATTACCGACCTGTCGATCCTGCAGGCCCAACTCCACCAGGTCCGTACCGACGGCTGGGCCAGCTGCGAGGAAGAACTCGAAATCGGCCTCAACGCGGTAGCCGCCCCCATCCGCGACAGCGACGCCCGCATCATCGCCGCCCTGAGCGTCTCCGGCCCCACCTACCGTCTCCCCGCCACCCGCTTCCCCGAAATAGCCCGCCAGACAATGGATTCCGCCCAGGCCATCTCGCGCCGCCTGGGCTATCACCCTCAATTGGGCAGCGGCAGCGACCCCGGCGCATAAACCCCGAGCAGGGTCCCCGCCATCACCCCCACGGCCATCGCCACCACCAAACTCAACGGCACCCACACCATCATCAACACCCGCCGCACCACCGGATTCACCACCGACCGCCTGTGTTGCCCAGCCATTGCTACGCCAACCCTTTCCCCACGCACCCGAACCATGTCTGATTTCAAACGTACCATTTTCGGTTCGGGTGGTGCGGCGCGGGGTGGGGCCGCTCGGAATTACTTGGCGTTCTGGATTACTTGGCGTTCTGGACCTTCTGAACGGCGGTGGTGAAGAAGGTATCGAAGGCGGCTTGGTCGGGGGCGTTGCTCATGGAGGTGATGCGGACGCCGACTGTCAGGCCACGAAGGGTGGTGTAACCCTCGTAGGTGGTGCGTGTGATCGGCTGGGCGTCGCCGACCGTGCTCACACCGGTGGTCTTGTAGGCGATGGCATTGGTCCCGGCCAGTGCGGCGGGTACGGAGAGCTTGGCGACCGTGGTGGTCCCGTCGACCTGTTGACCGCTGACGGTCGAGGTGGCCTTCACCTCCGGGCATTTCGCGTAGTTCTCCACCATTTTCGACAGATCCATGACCTGACCAGAGACATAGTCGACATACATGGTCATGTCCTCGGTCGCAGCCAGCGCGATCGTCGACTTCGACAAAATATCCTTAGCCCCCGCAGCCACATCCACCTGCGGCCCCTTGCACTCGGCTGGACTAACCGTCGTGTTCGCCATGGTGCCATTGAGATCGGCGAGGGTGGACTGCAACTTGTCCTGCGGGATGTCCATCTTCTTGGTGCCTGCGGGGAATTCGGATTCCGCTAGGACCAACTGGTCTCTCGGTGTGCTTGGGGCACTGTCGGACTTGGTCGAACCGCCGCCCGAACCACATCCCGCAAGGACCACGACCGCACACGCGGCCGCCGACACAAGTACTCCCTTGGTCATCACCCGCCAGAGTTTGCCAGGGATTGTCGACCACCCGCCCGCGCGGGTGCCCGAACCGATCTCAGCTCAGTTGTAGGGGGAGGGCAGCGATGTCGTTCCAACCGCTCCGGACAGCATCTCCGGATGCGCCAAGTGCTCGGCGGACGACCGCCATGCGCCATCGCAAGAAGTTGGCAGATCAGTGCGTTCGTCCGCTGGAGCCGCGGCCGACCGGAACCGAGCGGTCAGCGGTAGTAGCGTGCGTTCGCTGCACGTTGATCTTTCGATTCCTACCGATGGCCGATGTCGGTCGGCGCGGCACGTGGCGAGATCGGGTCAGCCGCAGGTGATGGGGCTGTTGCACGGCCGATCAGCACTGCCGGTGAGGAGGTTGAGGATGTTGATCACGGCACTGCCGCTATCCGGAGTGTAAATCGGCTGGGCGGCAGTCGGCTGGCTCGCGGGCGAGGTGAGTTCCAGGGGAACCCCGTCGCCCGACGCTGCGGCGACGGCGGATCCTCCCACAATCGCGGCGGCTGCGGCGGTGACCACCAGGCTGGTGCGCAGAGCAGTGCGAACAGTCGTCATTATATGAATCCCCTTCTGCTGAAATAGAAAGCGCTACCGACCCTTCCAAGATCGTTGCCCCGGAGCCAGCCACATGTTCCTGTGCCCCGATCAGTGGGGGGCACCACGTGATTCGAACTCCGCATTCAGTTTGGGGGCAGTGGCTCTGAGCGTTGGGTCTCGCCGACGATGACGTCACCGGGCTCGAAGTCCAGCTTTCGAAGCTCGCGGAAGATGAGACCGATAGGCCCCGATCCGTCATGTGGCTGTCCGACCTTGCAAGGCATGTCTATCCCCACGCAGGTGTCCGACGGACCTGGCCGACCGTCGGCGTGGATCACCCTGAGCCGATCACCTACCCCCGCAACGCCCGACTCGACGTGTCCCACGACCGCGATCCCACGGCCCGTCAGCGTAAATACGTCCTCAACTGGTAACCGAAACGGCTCGTCGCGCGGAGCATCATTTGCCATGGCCCGATCATGAATGCCCCTGAGCGAGGAGTGTTCACGGCGCTCCGTGACTGCCTTGAACAGTGCGCCACGCGGCAGTTAGGTGCGGTTCGATCTGCGTCAGACCCGGGCATCGAGAACGACGCTCGCGACCCGCGACGGGCGGAGAGCGCCGGCCGGGGTGGAATGCCTTAGGTTGCCGTGTATGACTCGCTCCAAGCTCTTTCACGCAGCACGTAGCTGCGGGTATGTGTTCTGGTGGGTCTTCATCGCCGCGACCATGGTGGCAGGTGGTATCTCCTGGTTCGGCGATGCCGCTCGCGACGACGCCGGCTGGATTGTTCATGGCCGCAATTTGGGCGAGCCGCGACGATACACCGACTGCGAGAGCTCGGCAAGCTGCTGACTTGCGGAGATGCTCGCTGTATTCTCTGGGTATGGGTTATGAATGGCTGCCGTCGGCGACCAACCTAACCGGGGGCCTGACTACCGATATGGTGATCAGGGCCCTGTTGGATGCGCGCCGACGCTGGGTCCAGACTGTATCCACCAAGACAGGAGCTCCTGGGCTAGCTGTTTGGACACGAACCCCAGATGGTCGGCCGATCCTGGTCGTCCTGCGACCGCTGGGCGGATTCGATCACCAGATTGTTTATGCCGCGCCGATGACGTCAGAGCAGGTGACCGAGTTCGAGCAATGGGAGGCAAACCAATGAGTATGAATGACAGCGAGTTTCGCGAGCTAGCTCAGGCCGAGGAGCTCGCGGCGGCCGCTGCGGCAGGCGAATTGATTTTCGGCGAAACGGTGGACGCGGATGCGGTCTTGCCTGCGCGCGAATCGCTTCGAGATTCCGCAGATGACACCCTTGTCGTGACCACTGTGCGGCTCACCGTCAGGCAACGACGGAGGGCGGAGGAGATCGCGGCCAAGCGGGGTGTGGATTTGGCTTCGCTTATTCGGGGCTGGGTTGATGAGGGCATCAGCGAGGATGAGCAGGACTACGCGGTGTCCGCAGCCGAGGTGAAGCGATTGCTGGCTGGATTGCGACGGATCGCTTGACGATTGGTGATCGACGTACTTCTGCGTGAAGGTCCAGCGGGAGTACGTCGATCGATGGCGCTCGGATCAGGTCAGTTGTAGGGGGAGGGCGGCGATGTCGTTTTGGGTCATGACCGGGAGGTTTGTGATCTGGTCGGCGGGGGTGGCGAGGGAGAGGGTGGGGAAGCGGGAGAAGAGGGCGGGGAGGGCGATGGCGGCCTCTAGGCGGGCGAGGGCTGCGCCGGGGCAGATGTGGGGGCCGTAGCCGAAGGAGATGTTGCGGCTTGCGGTGGGGCGGGTGATGTCGAATTCGTCGGCGTCGGTGCCGAAGACGGCGGTGTCGCGGCCGATGGCGCGGTAGGACATGACTACGCCCTCGCCCTGTTCGATGACGGTGTCGCCCACCGTGATGTCCTTGGTGGCGAAGCGCATGAGGAGGTGGGTGACCGGGCCGTCGAAGCGGAGGGTTTCCTCGATGACCTGCTTCCACTCAACCTCGCCGGCGCGCACCTGGGCCAGCTGGTCGGGGTGGGTGAGCAAGGCGCGCACGGCGTTCAGGATGAGGCTGACGGTGGTTTCGTGGCCGGCTGCCACCAGGGCCTTGAGGTTGCCGACCACCTCCTCCTCGGTGAGCGGCTCACCACCCTCGTCGGCCAGAATGAGCGCGCTGGTGAGATCGTCGGTGGGCTCGGCGGTCTTGGCGCGGACCATCTCGGTGAAGTAGACGTCCATCGCGTCGATGATCCGCAGCCGCTCGTCCTGCGGGGTCACCATGGAGAAGAACTTCTTGTACCAGTCGAGCAGCATGGCGTGATCGCTGCGCGGCACACCCATGAGCTCGGAGATCACCCGCATGGGCAGCGGGTAGGCGAAGACCTGCTTGAGGTCCACGGGCGCGCCGTCGCGGCTCGCCTCGTCCAGATCGTCGAGCAGCTCCTTGGTGAGCCGTTCGATGGTGGGCCGCAACTCCTCCAGGCGACGCGGGGTCAGCGCCTGGGTGGTCTTGATGCGCAGGCGGCGATGCTCGGGACCGTCCACGGTGAACATGGAGCGGCCCGCGTCGATCATGCCGATCAGCGGCCACTGCCGGGTCACCACACCGTCGCGCCACAGCTTCCAGGCATTGATGTCCTTGACAAGCCTTGCGTCGGTGAGCAATTGGCGCGCCACGGTGTGATCGGTGATCGTCCAGGCGGGAACACCCAACAGCTCGATCCGGGTGACGGCCGCGGCGGCGGCCAAGCGCGCGGTCTCTCCCGCGAGATCACCCACCATCGGATCGATGGCGATGGCGTGTGGGCATGCGGAACTCACTGGAAACCCCCTAGGGCGCGAACTGGTGTGAAAACAACAGGGAGAGAAGTCATTCCACGCAGGAACGGCGAGGGCCGCCGCACCAGGTTCTGCGCGGGCACCGCCAGATCGATATCGGGCAGCCGATCCAACAGCACCTCGATGCCGGTCCGGGCGATCGTCTCGGCGATCTGCTGCGCCGGGAACGGGCAACGGTACTCACCGTGGCTGAACGCGAAATGCGCGCTGTTGCCGGTGTGGGTGGCATTGCCGACCGACTGGCGCACATGCGGATCGGTATTGGCCGCGGCCAGCCCCAACAGCAACAGGTCACCCGCGCGAATCGTCTTGTCCGCCAAGCGGGTATCGCGCGCCGCCCACCGCCCGGCCAGAATCGAGGTGGGGGCGTCCTCCCACAGCACCTCGTTCATGGCCTGATCCACACTGCGGCGGCCACCGCCCAGCGCGGCGGCGAAGCGGTCGTCGGTGAGCATCAGGCGCACCGAGTTCACCAGCCAGTCCGCCGTGGGCAGGTGACCGGCGGCGGTGACCGCCATCAGGTCGTTGACGTATTCCTCATCGGTGAACGGCGCGGGATGCGCGAGCATGCGCGAGACCAGATCATCGCCCGGCGCGGCCTTTTTCCGCGCCAGCAGATGCTGCATGTACTGCATGAACCGCAGATGCGCGGCCTGGGCGTCCGCGCCGCCGTCGGCGAGCAGCTTCATGGCCCGGGCCAGGCCGGGGCCCTCGGCGTCGGGGAAGCCCAGCAGCCAGGCCAGCACCAGCACCGGCAGCGGCTCGGCGAAGTCGGCCACCAGATCGGCCTCGCCGCGCCCGCAGAAGGAGTCGATCAGCCGATCCGCCAAACCCTCACAGACACGCCGCAATTCGAACGGATCCACCGACTCCAACGCCGGTTCCACCATGGCCAGATGCCGCCGGTGCTCCGCACCCGCCGTGAAGTAGATCGACGGCATGGGCGATCCCACCATGGGCAGCAGCGGCCAATCCGGCGGGATATTGGGCCACTGATTCCACAGGCCGACATCCCGCGGAAAAAGCTCCGGAGAATTGGTGACCTGATGCATCTCCCGGTAGCCCAACACCAGCCACGCCGGAATACCGCCCGGCAACTCGACCGCCGCGACCGGCCCATGGTCCCTGCGCATTTCGCGGTACAGGGAATGCGGATCGGTGTGGAAGCGGGGACCGCTCAAAGGGACGACGCCGACCTCGTGGGGCACGGGGCAGCCGGGCGCGGGCGAGGTCATGACACTGTCTCCGGTTGATAGAGGTATTCGACCAGGGTGACCAGGACGTTCTTGCAGGAATCGCGGACGCGGGCGTCGCAGTCGACCAGCGGGATGTGCGGGTCCAGGTCCAGCGCGTCGCGCACCTCGGTCAGCGACGAGCCGGGACCGAAGTTGTTGCACGCCACCACGAATGGCGTGCCCTGATGCTCTAGGCGATCGATGGCGTACCAGGAGTCGGCGATGCGGCGCTGATCCACCAGCACGATGGCACCCAGCGCCCCGGCGAACAGCCGATCCCACAGGAACCAGAAGCGCTCCTGCCCGGGCGCGCCGAACAGGTAGAGCACATGCTCGTTGTCGATGGTGATCCGGCCGAAGTCGAAAGCCACCGTGGTGGTGGTCTTTTCGGGCAGCCCGGCCAGATCGTCGACGCCGCGGCCGACCTGGGTCATGGTGGCCTCGGTGTCCAGCGGCCGGATCTCGGAGATCGAGCGCACCATGGTGGTCTTGCCGACGCCGAAGCCGCCGACGATGACGATCTTCAGACCGTGGCGGGCATCGGCGTGCAGGGGCGCGTCGGCGCGGGCGGGACGGGTGTCCGCGGGGTATCGGGTGTCAGAGCTTGCGGAGTCCAACGAGCACCTTTTCCAGCGTGTTGGTGTCGGGGGTCCAATTCCATTGCCGCGACGCGTGATCCGGGTGACGCACCGTGATCTTGCCCGCGTGCAGCAGGTCCGACAGCAGAATGGTGGTGATGCCGACCGGCAGGCGCAGCTCGGCCGCGATCTCCACCACCGCGGTCGGCGCGCGGCACATATCGAGGATGGCGACGTGCTCGGATTGCATGCCGCGCACCGGATCACACTCGCTGACCACCAGGGTCACCAGATCGAACGCGTCCGAATCCGGTCGACTGCGACCGCCGGTCAGCGTGTAGAGCCGATCCGGATCCTCGTCTGGCCTGGTCACGACACGCTCGCCCCCGAAACCCGTGGCGCGGCGGCCAAATGCTCCCCGAGCTGTTCGACCAGCTCACGCATCTGGAATCCGACCAGCCCCGCATCGGCGTCCTCGGCGGCGACGACCGCGATGTGCGCCCCCACCCCCGCCTCCACAATGAACAGAATCCCGCCGTAGAACTCGGTCATGGACTGCCGCACCCCGCCCCGCCCATCCCCGAACTCCACCGACGCCCCGTGTGAAAGACTCTGCATCCCAGCCGCGATGGCCGCCAACTGATCGGCGCTATCGGCCGACAACCCCGCCGTATGACAGATCTTCAGCCCGTCCCCCGACAGCAGCAGCGCATGCCGCGCCCGCGGCGTACGCACCAGCAACTGCTCCAGCAACCAACCCAACTGTGTCGCGGACGCTGTCATCGATCGGTCTCCCAAGGGGTAGCGGGGGCGGGGAACTCGCCGGTCGGGTACTCGCGCGGCGAGGAGGAAGGCGCTGTGCCGCTGAGCTTTTCGCGGCGCAGGTCGCCACGGCGGATGGCGTCGGCGATGGAGGAGGGCAGCAGGCTGGTGCCGCTGTCGTCGGGGGCGGGGAGGTCCTCCGGCTTGGAGCCGAGATTGGTGAGCGCGGGCGTGGCCACGCCCGGGTAGTCGCCCGTGTGCGGTCCGGCGTACTGCTCGGTGAGCGACGCCGGTTTTTCGCGACCGCTGGCGGCGCGCTGGAATGCGGCCATGGCCGAGGGCGGCGACGCGGGACGGGCAGGAGCGGGTGCGGCGGGCGCGGCCAAGCCATCCGGGTGAACGGCAGCGAGCGTGCTACCGCGACGGCGCTTGGGCAGGCCGCCGGAAGTCACTGCGCCCTGGGCGGTTTCACCAGGACCCGTCGATTCCGGCGAAGCGGCGGACGGTAGATCGACCGTCGGCGTAGGGGAGACCTTGGGCGGGGGAGAATCCGTCGGCGGGGGAGTGGGGAGGGCCGCACCAAAGGGTCTATCGGCCGATCCGATCGGCTCGCCGGGATACGCCGCCGCGGTCGCGGCGTTTGCCGACACCGGGAGCACCACCGGGGTCGAGCCGGTGTTCACCGGGGTCAGGCGGTTGAGGGTCCCGGATTGGCGTTCCAGGCGGGTGGTGAGTTCGCGGGGGACCACAACCACGACGGCGGTGCCGCCGATGGCGGAGGGTCGGTAGCTGACGGTGAGGTCGTGTTTGCGGGCCAGGTGGCCCACGACGGCGAGGCCCAGGCGGGTGCCGGACAGGGAGGCGAGGTCGGAGTCGCTGTCGCGGGAGACGGCGGATTCGGCTCGGCGCAGCGCGGATTCGCTCATGACCAGGCCGCTGTCCTCGATGGTGATCACCACGCCCGCCGGCACCTCGGCGGCGTAGACGTGCACCTCGGTGGTGGGCGGGGAGAAGTTGCAGGCATTGTCGAGCAGCTCGGCCAAAGCGTGCATGATGCCCTCGGCGGCGTGGCCGGCGATGGCGATCTCGGTGATGGCCCGCAGCCGCACCCGCTGATACCCGGCCACCCGGCCCATGGCTCCGCGCAGAATCGATTCCATCGCAATGGGTTTGGCCCAGCGACGGCCCGAACGCGCACCGCTGAGCACGGCGATGCTGTCGGCCAGGCGTCCGGCCTGCGCGGTGCGGTGATCGAGTTCGAGCAGATCGGCCAGCACCTTGGGATCGGCGTGCCGATGCTCCATCTCACGCAGCTCCGCCAACATGCTGGTGCTCATGGCCTGCATGCGCCCCGCCGCCCCGGCGAAGGCGGCCAGCGCGGCGGCCCGGCGGTTCTCGCTGTCCTTGGCCGCGCGCTCCCGCTCGCTGACCTGCTCGCCGAGGCTGTGAATTCTGGCCTCCGCCTCGACGATTCGCGCCTGCGCGGCGGATACCGTGGCCGCCACATGTGCGTCGGCCCGCGCCGTATAGGCCAGGGCCTCCCGCCGAACCTCCTCGACTCCGGCCCGATAGTAGGCAGCCGCGGTCAGCGCGGCGGTCAGCAAGAGCGCCACCACCAACCCGCCGATCGCGAGTGGTAGCCGGAAGCCGGTGGGGGCGAACGAAACCGCCGCCCCCACCGCACTCACGGAGATCACCAGCGAGCCCGCCAGTATCGGATACGGCAGGCGCTGACGCCGAACGGCATGTGGCTCCCCGCTCGGCGGATTCACTGATTCCGACACGCTCCGCACTTCCGCATTCCGTCCACCGGGGCCGAACGCCCCGATGCCCCCGACCGGATCCGCGTGCCGTGCCGAATGCGCGGCCCGACAGGCGGATTCGGATCTGCGGGACGAGCATATGCGCACCGGCCGGGGCGCGCTACCCGAGCGCGAAGCCGCTGGCGAACCCCGGTCCCACTGGCCGGGAACGGATTCAGGCGCGCGACAGCACGTGATTGCGGGTACTGGTGTAGCCGTAGCCGAGCACGGCCACCAGATACAGCAGCAACGCCGCCGCGGGCAGCAGCAGGCCGATCGCCGCGATCACGTCGAACACGACGAAACCCACAATGGCCTGCATGCTCTCGCGCCGCGCGTACGCCGCGTCGTAGCCGGGTTCGAACAGGTCCGGATCGCGGCGCAGCGCCATCCACATCACGAACCAGGCCGCGGCCTGCAAAGCGCCCACCACCCCGTAGAAGGCCGTGGCCACCTTGGCATTCCACCCGCCGTCCTCGAGATGATGCGCGAGCACCGCGGTCGGGAACGGCAGGAACGCCACCGCGAACAGCAGCAGCAGATTGCCGCAGTGCAACAGCCCGTCCATCGTCCGAATCCGCGCGAAGAACCGGTGATGGCACAGCCAGATCACGCCGACGGTGAGAAAGGAACCGGCATAGGCGAGATAGCTGGGCCACAGCCCGGTCAACTCGTGCCAGAGGTCGCCGCCCTCGGTCTCGGGCAGGCGAATCTCGAGGACCAGCAGGGTGATGGCAATGGCCATGACGCCGTCGCTGAACGCCTCCACCCGGGTGGTGTCGGTCAGCCGTGTGTCGCGCGCGCGTGAATCGCCGTCGGAAGTCAGGGAATCGGGGTGGTGCATACCGGCATTGTGCGCAGCCGGGCTGTCATGCTGTACGGCCGGGCGGCCATCGTGCGCAGTCGGGCGGTCAGTCGTCGATGTCCTGTAGCGCGTGCTTGCGCATGCGCGCGCTGGCGATCAACGATCCCAGGGCGAAGCCGAAGATGGGGATGCTCACCATCGGCGACCACGAATTCACCTGCGGCCCCTCCGGCCGCAACAGCGTCACCACCCGGATCACCGCCAGCGCCAGACCGCTCAGGCCGCCGAACATGAACAGCGACAACGGTAATCGGAACGGCGCGGGGACGGTGCGATAACTCAGTACCGCCGCGACCAGCACCGCCCCGTTCACCGCGATACCCGACAGCGCCAGAATCCAGTTGTGGGTCTGGATGGTCACATACGAGGGATGCAGCGGGTCGTAGGTGAGCAACAGCGCCGCTTCCACCGCGATCAGTCCGAGGTAGAACGCCCGCTTCAGCAGCGCGCGGCCCCACGCGTCGGCGACCGTCACCCCGATCAGCGCGCCCGCTCCGACCAGCGCCACATCCGCGATCAATCCGGGGATGGATTCGAAATGCCCGCTCGGCAGGCTCATTTCATTGGCCGACCCATTGATCGCCGGGGTGCGCAGCACCGCCCACACCGCCAGCAGCGCCAATCCGATGGTGAACGGCCGCGATTCGGCGGCCTTCCAGCGCGGTAATCGGGCCACCGCGGCGGCGAGTGCGCACCCGGCGGCCAGGATCGGCACGAGATCGTTCACCGGAACAGCCTCGCGCCGGCCTCCCCGCGGGAGGGTTTGCGCCGCGCCGTTTCCTCCGCCTCTTTATCCCGCCGCAACAACTCCGTGAGCAATTGCCGCGTGCTGGCCTGTCGAATGGCGCTGCCGGATCCGGCGCGTTGGGCCTCGGATTCGGTAATGATCCCCGCCACCACCTGCACCTCCACCGGATTGGCGCTGTAGGCCCGGGCAATCTCGATCAGCGTCTCCACGGGCGGGGTCGCGAGGGCCAGATGCCGCGCGAGGGTGGCCTGCGGAATTCCGGTCGCCACCGCCATGGCCCGAGTGCTGTCCCCGCCCGTCAGCTCCTCGATCCACTGTTTCAGCTGATCATGCACGCGCTGATTCTCGCACGATCCGAACCATCTTCGAGACACGCCGCACAACTTCAGAGTTGATGTGGTGTCTCGGATTGCCGAGCGGGGGTGGGGCTAGCGACCTCCGGTGCGAACACCGTCTCGGATTTGGTACACCCGGGAGGTGGTGATGTCCCCGGCCGCCTTGGCGATGAGGAAGACGCGCTCACCGGCCTGGGTGGCGTCCTTGATCTTGTCGCGCCAGACCGCGTCGGCGGCCTGAGCGGCCTGCTTGGCGGCCTCGCGGGCGCGGGTCGCTTCGCGGATCTCATCGAGGAGCGGGGTCGGCATGTCACACCTTTCGTCGTCCCGGTGGGGGGCGGCGGGTCTCGCCGCGCTTTCCAAACTAGTTGGTCTCGTGAGTCGGAGTCAAGGCTGCTTGCCTCGAAAATGAATCACACAAAAATTCGCCGTGGGAGAAATTCGATCCCTGTCGCTTGACCTCAACATATGTCGAGGTTCGAAGGTGGAGGCATCGACGCGGAGTCGAAAGCGACAGGGAGGCAATGACATGCGAGTGGTACAGGCGAAGGAATTCGGCGGGCCCGAGGTGCTCACGGTGACCGAGGCCCCGGATCCGGTCGCGGGTCCGGGTGAGGTGGTGGTGAAGGTCGCGGCCGCGGACGTGATGTTCCTGGACACCACGCTGCGCAGCGGCTGGGCCGTCAACTACTTCCCCGTCGAGCCACCCTTCGTGCCCGGCGGCGCGGTGGCGGGCACGGTCGAATCGGTCGGTCCGGATGTGGACACGGCGTGGATCGGCAAGCGGGTGGCCACCCCGACCGCGGCGAGCGGTATCGGCGGCGGCCTGCCCATTGGCGGATACGCCGAGCGGGCGGCGGCCAAGGTCGCCACGCTGGCCCCGATTCCGGACGGGTTGAGCTTCGAGCAGGCGGTGGCCGTCGCGCACGACGGGCGCACCGCGCTGGCCGTGATCGACCGCGCCGGCATCGAGCCGGGCCAGACGGTGCTGGTCACCGCCGCCGGAGGCGGATTGGGCACGCTGTTCGTGCAATTGGCGCGCGCCGCCGGTGCCCGGGTCGTCGCCGCCGCGCGGGGTGCGGCGAAACTCGAGCTGGCGCAACGGCTCGGCGCACACGAGGTGGTCGATTACTCGCAATCCGACTGGGCCGAGCGGGTGCGTGAACTCACCGGCGGAGTCCAGGTGGTCCTCGATGGCGCGGGCGGTGAGATCGGTCGCCAGGCGCTGTCGGCCATGGCTCCCGGCGGACTGCTCATCGCCTACGGCAATTCCGCGGGCGGCTTCGCCGCCGTCGATGCGGAATCCGCTGCCGCCCAGGGTATTACGGTCGTTCCGCTGTTCGAGATCGCGACCCCGGACACCGACTGGCTGGCCCTGCAGATCCGGGCCCAGGAGGAGGCCGCGGCCGGACGCCTGGAAGTGGTCATCGGCCAATCGTTCCCGCTCGAGGAGGCCGCCGCGGCGCATGCCGCCATCGGCGACCGCACCGCGCTCGGCCGGACCATCCTCACGGTCTGATGCTCATCGGCGTGTCGTGAACAACCGCCCAGTCTCCCGGCGCAAGGTGGACTGGGCGGAATCGGACATGGAGGTGGCGATGGGCTGGCGGACCGGAGTGATCGGCACACTGATCGCCGGAACCTGCCTGGGCGGAACCGGAATCGTGGAAGCCGCGCAGGCTGTGCCCACCGAACGCCGACCCGTGCCCACCGAACACCAGGCTGTGCCCAACGAACACCAGCCCGTGCCGACCGATATCCAGCCCTTGGACGTGCCCGACCGCACCTCGCTCTCGGTGCGCACCATGGTCCCCGGCGTCGGCTGGGGCACTGCCAACGAGACCGAAGAGCGTGCGGCCCTATCCATTTCGAAGCTCTACATCGCCGACTACGCGCTCCGCCACGGCGACGGCTCCACCGCCGACCGCGACCTCTGCGAGCGCATGATCCGCAAATCCGACGACGCCGCCGCCGACCGATTGCAGGTCAAATACCCGAACGCCATCGACGCCATCGCCGCCGAATACGGCCTCACCGCCACCCACGGCCAGGGCGACTGGGAACTCTCGACCACCAGCACCGCCGATGTCGCAGATTTCCTCGCCGCCAAGGTGCGCAACGAACCCGACAGCCCGATCCTCGCGTGGATGGAGGAGCCCGCCGACCGTGCCGCCGACGGAACCCGCCAGGACTGGGGCACCGCCCGACTCCCGCAGGTGCTCGGCACCAAATGGGGGTGGTCGGATCTCGGCGAGCCCGAGGTCGCCTCGGCCTCCTTCGGCTCGGGCTTCACGGTGGCCGCGCACACCTACGGCACCGCCGAGGATCAGACCCAGGACGTGCTGGGCGTGCTGTGGGGTGTGATCGCGGAGCTGCGGCCGCCCAAGCACTGACGTGACCTGTGCCACTCGCGCTACCCCTTGCATTCGGAACGGTTGTGAAACCACAATTATTGTGTGCTTACAACTGTCGAGGATCTGACCGCGCGCCGGAAGACGATCATCCTGGTCACCTGCTGCCTGAGCCTGCTGATCTCCTCCATGGACGCGACCATCGTGAATGTCGCCATCCCGGCCATTCGCACCGATCTGGGCGCGCCACTGTCGAAACTGCAGTGGATCGTCGACGTCTACACCCTGACTCTCGCCAGCCTGCTCATGCTCTCGGGCGCGACCGCCGACCGCTTCGGCCGCAAGCGCGTCTTCCGCATCGGCCTGCTCACCTTCGCGGCCGGATCGCTGCTGTGCAGCCTCGCGCCCACCATCGAGGTGCTCATCGGCGCGCGGTTCGTGCAGGCCATCGGCGGCTCCATGCTGAATCCCGTTGCCATGTCGATCATTACGACCGTCTTCACCGGCAAGGTGGAGCGGGCCCGCGCGGTCGGCGTGTGGGGTGCGGTGGTCGGCATCTCGACGGCCCTGGGGCCCATGGTCGGCGGCGTGCTCATCGACACCCTGGGCTGGCAGTCGGTGTTCTGGATCAATCTGCCGATCGTGGCGGTCGCCTTCGCGCTCACCAGTGTCTATGTGCCGGAAACGAAGTCGGCCACCCCGCGCAGCATGGACCCGATCGGGCAGCTGCTGGCCATGGCCGTGCTGTTCACCCTGGTGTTCGGGCTGATCGAGCAGCGACCCGCGGTCTTCGTGGTCTCGGCGGCGGCGCTGGCCGGATTCCTCTGGCACGAGGCGCGCCACCCCTCGCCCTTCATCGATCTGCGCTTCTTCCGCAGCTTCCCGTTCTCCTCGGCCACCGTCATCGCGGTCTGCTCGTTCGCCGCGCTGGGTGCGTTCCTGTTCGACATGTCGCTGTATCTGCAAGGGACACGGCACTTCTCGGCCGTGCACACCGGCCTGCTCTACCTGCCGATGGCGCTGGGCATGCTGATCTTCTCGCCGCTGTCGGGTCGCCTGGTCGGGCGCTACGGCACCAAGCCGTCGCTGCTCATCTCCGGGGTCCTGATGGCGGTGGGCGCGATCGGCCTGACCATGCTGCGCGCCGACACCCCGATCTGGCAGCTCATCATCACCTTCACGGTGTTCGGCATCGGCTTCGGCATGGTCAACGCGCCCATCACCACCACCGCCGTGAGCGGAATGCCCCTCGACCGGGCCGGGGCGGCCGCGGCGGTGGCCTCCACCAGCCGACAGGTCGGCGTGAGTCTCGGTGTGGCACTGTGTGGTGCGCTCACGGGTGCGGGCCTGTGGTGGACCATTGCCGGTTTCGCCGCGGCCGTGACCGCGCTGGGCGCCGCCGCCAACACCGACTGGGCGTACCGTTCGCGAGATCGCATCGCCCCCTTGCTGGAACAGAAGGTCCCCGCCCATGCCGGATGACACGCCCACGCCGGACGAAGTCTGGCGGCAACTCAGCCACATCGCGTGGTACACCCGCGATACCTGGCGACGGGCCGTCGTGGATCGAAGCGGCCTGCCGTTCAGTCGAATTCGAATCATGCGGCGGCTGCTGAACGGTCCGCTCACCGCCAAGCAGCTGGCGGCCGCCGCCACCATGGACGCGCCGGCCACCACCGTCGCGGTCAACGATCTGGAGGATCGCGGCCTGGTGGTCCGCCAGATCGACCCGACGAACCGTCGCTCCAAACTGATTTCGCTCACCGACGCCGGGCGCGAGGTCGTCACCGACGCCATCGCCACGCCCGATCCGGCGCCACCGGAATTCGACGCCCTGAGCCCGGATGACCTGCGCACACTCCGCACGATCCTGAGCAAACTCGAACACTGACTTACCCGTTCGTGATTGAACCGTTATCGTTGGGCCCGTGCGACACCGACACTGGAAGTCCCTGGCGGAGGTGTGCGGCGCCCTGCTGATCGCGGGCTGCGGCCAAGGCCTCACCGCCACACCGGTTTCGGCGAGCGAACCGCGCCCGGCCCCGGCCCAGCCGGTGATTCCGCTGCCCGGACGGACCGTGGTCATCGATCCGGGCCACAATGGCGGCGGCGCAGCGCATCCCGACCAGATCAATGCCCAGGTACCCGACGGTCGCGGCGGCACCAAGCCCTGCAACACCACCGGCACCAGCGGCAACGACGGGTACACCGAACACGAATTCAACTGGGATGTGGGCCAGCGCGTGCGGGATCTGCTCGCCGCCCGCGGCTTTCACGTGGTCATGAGTCGCGACAGCGACGACGGTGTCGGCCCGTGCGTCGACGAGCGCGGCACCCTCGGCAATCGTGTCGGCGCGGCGGCCGTGGTCTCGATTCACGCCGACGGCGCGTCTGCGGGCGCGCACGGCTTCCATGTCGCCTACTCCTCGCCCGCGCTCAATGACGCGCAGTCCGGGCCCTCGGTGCAACTGGCCACCACCCTGCGCGACACCATGGTCGGCGCGGGCTTCACCACCTCCACCTATGTCGGTTCCGACGGCATGAACCCGCGCGCCGATCTGGCCGGACTCAATTTCTCCGAGGTGCCCACCGCGCTCATCGAGTGCGGCAATATGCGCGATCCCGGCGATGCCGCGCTCATCGAATCGCCCGACGGCCGCGCTCGATTCGCGCAGGCCATCGCCAATGCCATCGTGGCCTATCTCGGCTAGCACATCGGACTGATCGACTCACGGCGCGGGGTGCATCCGCGCCCGGTTTGCCGTGAGTACATTCTTCACGTCATTTACGGAATATTTCGGGCTGCAACCCCAGGCAACCGGACCGCTGAGTTCCGGGGAGGACTCCTTGACCACGACCGACGTACGGCCGCGCTCGCGCTTCGCGAACTGGCTACTCGAGGATGCGGGCGAACACCACTCGCAGATCCAGGGGCCGATGGCCAAGAAGGCTCCCAAGGAGCATCAGCATTCCTGGTGGAAGGTCATGTGCCTGACCGGTGTCGACTACTTCTCGACGCTGGGTTATCAGCCGGGCATCGCGGCGCTCGCCGCCGGTGTGCTGTCGCCGATGGCGACCATCGTGCTGGTGGCATTGACGCTGCTGGGCGCGCTGCCGGTGTATCGCCGGGTGGCCAAGGAGAGTCACGACGGCGGCGGGTCCATCGCCATGTTCGCCAAGTTCCTGCCCAACTGGTGGGGCAAGATCTTCATCCTGGTGCTGCTGGGCTTCGCGGCCACCGACTTCACCATCACCATGACGCTGTCCGCGGCCGACGGCGCGGCGCACATTGTCGAGAACCCGTACGTGCCCTCGTTCCTGCAGGACCAGAACATGACCATCACACTGGTCCTGCTGGCGCTGCTGGCGGCGGTGTTCCTCAAGGGATTCAGCGAGGCCATCGGCATCGCGGTCACCTTGGTCGGCGCGTATCTGGCGCTGAATGTGGTGGTGGCCGTGACCGGCATCGTGAAGGTGCTGCAGGCCCCGCACCTGGTGACCGACTGGACGCATCTGCTGACGGCCAAGCACGGCAATATCTTCGCCATGATCGGCGTGGCGCTGCTGGTGTTCCCGAAGCTGGCGCTGGGTCTGTCCGGCTTCGAGACCGGTGTCGCGGTCATGCCGCAGATCAAGGGGAATCCGAACGACCCCAAGGACTTCCCGCGCACCCGCATTGTCGGCACCCGCAAGCTGCTGACCAGCGCGGCGTTCATCATGAGCGGGTTCCTGATCGTCACCAGCTTCATCACCACCGTCCTGATTCCGGAGAAGGAATTCGAGGAGGGTGGGCAGGCCAACGGGCGCGCGCTGGCGTATCTGGCGCACGAGTACCTCGGCAACGCGTTCGGGACCGTCTATGACGTCAGCACCATCGCCATTCTGTGGTTCGCGGGCGCGTCGGCCATGGCGGGTCTGCTCAATCTGGTGCCGCGCTACCTGCCGCGTTTCGGCATGGCTCCCGAATGGGCGCGCCAGATTCGGCCGCTGACACTGGTGTTCGCGCTCATCGCCTTCGGCATCACCTGGTACTTCGACGCCAATGTCGACGCGCAGGGTGCGGCCTACGCGACCGGTGTGTTGGTGCTCATCACCTCCGCGGCCGTGGCCGTGACGATTTCGGCGTGGCGCAAGAAGCAGTACACGCGGGTGGTCGGCTTCGGTGTGGTGTCGCTGATCTTCGTCTACACCACCATCGACAACATCATCGAGAAGCCCGCCGGTCTGCACCTGGCCATTCTGTTCGTGGTCGCGATCATGGTGGTGTCCTTCGCCTCCCGTGTGCGGCGGGCCTTCGAGCTGCGGGCCGTGGACGTGATCTTCGACGAGAAGGCCTGCGCCATGATCGATCTGCTGGCCGAGCACGGTGAGATCCGCATCGTCACCCACGACATCAGCGATGGGCGCTCGGTCGAGGAGTACGCGGAGAAGGAAGCCGATCAGCGGCGCGAGAGCCACATTCCCGAGCGTGATCCGATTCTCTTCCTCGAGGTCATCGTCAAGGATCCTTCGGAGTTCAGCACCACGCTGAACGTGACCGAGGTGGATGTGGCGGACTACCACATCCTCACCGTCGAGGCGGCGGCCGTGCCCAACTGCATCGCCTCCATCCTGATCGCCATTCGCGACCGGACCGGGGAGTGCCCGCACGTGTACTTCGAATGGACCGAGGGCAACCCGCTGGTCAACCTGATGCGGTTCATGTTCTTCGGTGAGGGCGAGGTCGCGCCGGTGACCCGCGAGATCCTGCGCCGGGCCATCCCGCGCCGCTCGCAGCGGCCACATGTGCACGTCGATAGCTGATTCGGGGTCGCAAATCTAGGTGTAACTCCTGGTTTCATACATGGGTAGAATATTGCTACGCTCACGCAGCAAACGCGATATGACACCAGGAGTACCGATGAAGCTACTTCCGACGCTGGGCCGCCGACCGGTGACCGAACCCGGAGAGGTAGCCCTGCACGCCCGGAACGTGCGATTCGATTGGTCCCGGACCGAGCCGGTCTGGATGAAGAAGGAACCGATCGCCTCGCATGTGCTCAATGCCCTGAGCATGCTGCTGCCCGAGGGCGAGCGCATGTTCCTGGTGACCTTCGGCGAGGCCCTCGAACTGGTCAAGGACGAGAAGCTGCGGGAAGCCATGATCGGCTTCATCGGGCAGGAGTCCATGCACGCCGAGAGCCACAACGGGGCCCTGGAAGAGGTGCTCGCCACCCACGGGATCGATGTCGAACCCTATGTGCGGCAGACCGAATTCATCTTCCGCAAGACGCTCGGCCCGCGCGAGATGGCGACGCCCGCGGCGCAGCAGCAGCAACTCGTGGAGCGGCTCGGCGTCATCGCCGCGCTCGAGCACTTCTTCGCCTGGCTCGGCGACTGGGTCCTCAATGCGAATCTCGAGCAGTTCGACGCCGATCCGCAGATGTTGGACCTGTTCCGCTGGCACGGTGCCGAAGAGGTCGAGCACCGCATGGTCGCGCACGACGTGGCCGAGTACTTCGAGATCGGGTATGTGCGCCGCGGCGCGCTCATGCTGATGGTGTTCCCGATCTTCATCGCGCTGATCCTGCGCGGTACCAAGTTCCTGGTGCACGCGGATCCGTCACTGCCCAACCATCGTTATCCAATGTTGATCGCGCGGGTGTTCGCGGGCATGTGGCGAGGCTCGATCCCCGGGGTGCCCTCGCTGCTGATCAGCGCGCTGTCCACCTTCAAGCCCGGCTACACCCCGGAGACCGTGGGCTCGACCGCACAGGCCGTGGCATACCTCGCGCAGTCCCCGGCCGCGCGAGCGATGGCCTCGTGAGGACGGCGCTGAGGTTCGTGAGTATGGATACGGCAGGCTTCGCGCACGCTGGAGCCGAGTGTGGCGAGGTGCGGGCGTGAATACGATCCGGCCGATTCCGGCTGCGCCGCCACAGGACCTGTTCGGCAAGGGGCGCGCGGACCGGGCGACCCGTGTGGTGGACTTCATTGCCGAAAGTCGTTTGCGCTGGACCACTTTCGTGAACCGGCGCGAGCCGGAAGCGCCGGTGAACGAGTGGCGGATTCCGCTGGTCGTGGTGGAGCGGCGGGTGGAGGCGCACGACACCGATGTGATCAGCCTGCTCATGACCGCGCCGGACGGGCGGCGGCTGCCGGAGTGGCGGCCGGGGGCGCATCTGGATCTGGAGTTGCCGTCGGGGCGGGTGCGGCAGTACTCGCTGTGTGGGGACCCGGCCGATCGGCACGCTTATCGCGTTGCGGTGCGGCGGATTCCGGACGGCAACGGGGGATCGCTCGAGGTGCACGACGAATTGACCGTCGGCAGTTCGGTGACCGTGCGCGGGCCGCGCAACGCTTTTCCGTTCGTGCTGCCCGGTTATGGATCCTCTGCCGCGCGAGTGCATTTCGTGGCGGGCGGCATTGGGATCACGCCGATTCTGCCCATGATTCGGATGGCGGATCGGCTGGGCGTGGAGTGGAGCATGGTGTACGCGGGGCGGTCTCGCGACACCATTCCGTTCCTGTCGGAGGTGGAGTCGTTCGGGTCGCGGGTGACGGTGCGCACCGATGACGAGCACGGGATTCCGACCGCTGCCGATCTGCTCGCGGGGGTCGGTTCGGATACGTCCGTCTATTGCTGTGGCCCGGTGGTGATGACCCAGCTCATCGCCGACCGCGTTCGCGAAATGCCCGGCGTCGAACTGTATTCCGAGCGCTTCTCCCCGCCTCCCGTGGTGAACGGCACCGCCTTCCAGGTGGAGCTGGCCCGCACCGGCGAGGTCATCGACGTGCCCGCCGACAAGTCCGTGCTCGAGGAAGTGCTGAAGGTCCGTCCGGACAGCTCCTATTCGTGCCGTCAGGGCTTCTGCCGCACCTGTGTGGTGCGGGTGCGCTCCGGCGGGATCGACCATCGCGACACCGTGCTCACCGCCGCCGAGCGTGCGGCGGGCGACATGCTCATCTGTGTATCCCGTTGCGGCGGGGAACGTTTGGTGCTGGATCTCTAGCGCCGTCTCAATGAGGAGAAGATCGTGACCGATCACCCCACCGTCATCCCGGCCGCGGAGCGCCTGGTGCGCAGCGGCGAGTTCGATATCGCCGTGTACGAATACGGTGAGCCGTCAGCCGAAACCATTGTGCTGGTGCACGGTTGGCCCGACGACAACCACCTGTGGGATCGCGTGGTGCCGCTGCTGGCCGACCGCTTCCACGTGGTCACCTACGACACCCGCGGGCACGGGCGTTCCACCCGCACCGACCGCACCGAGGACTACCGGCTCGAGCACTTCGCGGCCGACTTCTTCGCCGTCGCCGACGCCGTGAGTCCCGATACGCCCGTGCACGTTCTGGCCCACGACTGGGGTTCGGTGGAGATGTGGGAGGCGGTGTGCGAGCCGCGGGCGGCCGAGCGGATCGCGTCGTTCACCTCGGTGTCCGGGCCGAATCTGGACCACCTGGGCGCGTGGGCGCGGTCGAACCTGTCGCGCGGCAAGGTGTGGGGGCCGCTCACGCAGCTGCTGTCCTCGATGTACACCGGGCTGTTCATGACCCCGGGTGTGCCGCGCGTGGTGTTGAAGCCGCTCGGCACCGAGAAGGTGTGGTCGCGGTTCGTCGGCCTGATGAACGAGACCTCGCCGGAGAACATCAAACTCGGGCCGGAATTCCGCCGCGACTTCTTCGACGGCATGCGGATCTACCGCGCGAACATCCTGCAGCGCATGGCCGATCCGCGCGAGCGCCGCACCGAGGTGCCGGTGCAGTTGATCATCGCGCGCCGCGATGTGGCGGTGCGACCCGCGGGCTACGACGACACCAAGCAATACGCGCCCAACCTGTACCGGCGTGAGGTCGACGGCGGGCACTGGCTGCCGTTCTCGCATCCGGAACTACTGGCCACCTCGACCGTCGAGCTCATCGACTCGCTGCGCACGGGGGAGACCTCGCGTGCGCTGCGCCGGGCCGAAGTCGGTTCGCGGCAGCGGACTTTCGAGAATCAGCTGCTGGTGATCACCGGTGGCGGCAGCGGCATCGGCCGCGAGACCGCGCTGGCGTTCGCGCGCGGCGGGGCCGAGGTCGTGCTCAGCGACATCAACCTGGACTCGGCCAAGGAGACGGCGGAAC
Source organism: Nocardia sp. CDC153 (assembly GCF_035818515.1). NCBI lineage: Bacteria > Bacillati > Actinomycetota > Actinomycetes > Mycobacteriales > Nocardiaceae > Nocardia > Nocardia sp. CDC153. Next base: position 1,582,953 of record NZ_JAYKYU010000001.1, read on the forward strand.
TCATTGCGCGCGAAGGCGGTACGGCGCACGCCTATCAGCTCGACGTGTCCTCCGAGACGGCCGTCACCGAGCACGCCGCGGCCGTCATCGCCGCCCACGGCGTGCCCGACATCCTCATCAACAATGCGGGCGTCGGCGCGGCGGGCGACTTCTTCGACACTCCCGCGGCCGAATTCGACCGGGTGCTGAACATCAACCTGCACGGCGTCATCAATGGCTGCCGGGCCTTCGGCAAGGCCATGGCCGAGCGCGGACTGGGCGGGCACATCGTCAACCTGTCCTCCATGGCGGCCTACACCCCGCAGCGCGGGTTCGCCGCCTACTCCACCTCGAAGTCGGCGGTGTTCATGTTCTCCGACTGCCTGCGCGCGGAACTGGCGGGCAAGGGCATCGGCGTGCACACCATCTGCCCCGGCATCGTGCACACCAATATCGTTGCCACCACGCGCTTCTCGGGCGTTTCGGCCGAGGAGGAGGCGGCCAAGCAGCAGCGCTACGACAAGCTGTACGCGGCGCGACGCTACGGACCGGAGAAGGTGGCGGCGCAGATCGTCAAGGCGGTCGAGAACAATCGCGATGTCGTGCCGGTGACGCCGGAAGCCTGGCTGCAGTACCGGTTCAACCGTTTCGCCCCGGCGGTGGCCCGATTCTTCGCAGCGCGTGTCAAGCTGACGTAGCGGGTACCCATCGGCGCGGGGGCTCACACCGAGGGTGGGTCCCCCGGAAATCGGGTTTGCCCTACCGCTCTCGAGCCGCGTAGCTTTCCGCTATATCTCGCGGTCAGCGGGGCCGCGAGGCGGGGGAGGAGGCCGACGGTGGTTGGCGTACTGATCTTTCTGGCGGTGGTGGCCGTCATCGTGGCGGTGTTGCTCGCGGCCATGCGGAACGAGCCGCCCGAGGTTCCCCGTGACCGGCGGCGGAGCTGGGGCCACGGTGCGGTCGGAGCGGACTGGGGCAGCGGTTCGAGCGATAACGGCGGCAGCGGGTGGGCCTTCGGCGGCGATGGCTCCAGCGATAGCGGCGGTTCCAGCGACAGCGGCGGCCACGGTCACGGCTCCGGCGGCGGGCACAGCGGTTGTGGTGGTGGGCACAGCGGGTGCGGCGGTGGGAGCAGCAGTTGTGGTGGCGGGAGCAGCAGTTGTGGCGGCGGCGGGAGCAGCTGCGGTGGTGGCGGTGGTTGCGGGGGAAGTAGCTAGTCTCCGCTAGTCCGCCCGCAGCGCCGCCTCGATGGAGTGGACCCGGTTCGCGGGGATGCCCCACGGATGGTCCACTCCCACAACGGTGTCCAGGTCCCACAGCACGCAGTCCTCACCCGGCCGCGCCACGAACGACCAGGCCACCACCGTGCGCCCGAGCTGATCGGCCATCGGGTCACCCGATCCGCTGCCCTCCCCATCGGGAAAGTGGTGCAGGAACCGGCCGTACGCGCCCTCACAGAACCGCGCATATCTCTTCGTGCACAGGATCAGCCCGTGCCAGGCCTCGTCCACCGCGTGCGAGGGCATCCCGATCACCTGATCGTCGCGCATGGCCGCCCCGGCGCACCGCAACCATTGCCGCAGACCGGTTTCCACCAGTTCCCGCGGCTGCCACGGGCAGGTCTTGAACACCGCTTCCGGCAGTACCAACTCGTCGGCGGCCCGATTGATCCGATCGATATCCGGTCGCCGGAAGCGGTGCAGCAGCATGCTTTACGGTAGCTCGGCGTCGGCCACGGCGGCCTGCTGGCCGCGGGTGGCGCGCAGGCTGCTGAGGGTGACCGTCGCCAGCACCACCACGATCACGAGCAGCGATGCGGCCGTGGGGATCTGCGGGACGCCGCTCCAGATGCCGTGCGCCCAGTGCAGGACCAGCTTCACGCCGATGAAGGCGAGGATGGCGGCCAGACCGTAGGCCAGGTGCACCAGGCGGGACAGGGCGGCGTGCAGAACGAAATACAGTGCGCGCAAACCGAGTAGGGCGAAGGCGTTGGTGGCGAAGACCAGGAACGGGTCGCCGGTGACGCCGTAGACGGCGGGGACGGAGTCGACGGCGAAGACCAGGTCGGTGGCCATGACGGCGGCCACGACCAGGGCCAGCGGGGTCAGGGCGCGGCGCAGGACGTTCGGTCGGTCCGGATCCGGTTCGGTCACCACCATTTTGGTGCCGCGGTAGTCGTCGGTGACCGGCCAGAAGCGACGCAGCAGGCGCACCGACTTCATGTTCGAGACGTCGACGTCCTGTTCGTGTCCGCTCAGCGCGTCCGACAGCAGCTTCACGGCGGTGACCAGCAGGATCAGGCCGAAGAGCAGGAACGCCCAGTCGAGGGTGGCCAGGGCGGCGGCACCGAGGGCGATGAAGATGCCGCGCAGCACCAGCGCGCCCGCGATGCCGTACAGCAGCACGCGCTGGGCCAGCGCCTTCGGGACCGCGAAGGCCGACAGCAACAGCATGAAGATGAACAGGTTGTCCACCGACAGCGACTTCTCCAGCAGGTAGCCGGTGAAGAACTCCATGGCCGGGGTGCCGCCGTTGTGGAACCACAGGAGGAAACCGAAGGCGATGGGCAGCGCGATATAGAAGACGGTCCAGCCGAGCGCCTCCCGCATGGACACCTCGTGCGGGCGGCGGGTGAGCGCGAAGTCGAAGACGAGCAGCGCCAGCACCACGGCGATGGTCGCACCCCACAACCAGGGCGTGCCGACGGTGTCGATGGTGGTGGAACTCGCGAGAACGGACAGGGTAGGACTCATGGGACCTCCTCGGGCATGGGAAACCAGCCGAGGTCTCCTTCACCCTGTCCTGGGGCAACCACCCGGGGGACGCGACGGCGCGGCCCGTACTGACCGGAATGATTCTTGGGAAGTACTCCCCTCTGCGCGACAGGATAGCCGACCCTTACCCGCCCGGTCCACTCGACACGCGTCCGCGCCGGGGTCCGTCAGCGCGGTGTGAGCACAACCACGGCAATCGGCCGCTTCGTCATCTTCTGATACTGCGCGTACCGACCCTTGTTCACCTTGTCGGCCAGCGCGAAGCGCCGCGCATACTCCGGATCATCGGGATAGGTGGCTTTCGCCGTCACCGGAATCCTCTTGGTCCCCACCTGAATCTCACAGTCCCCCTTGGCCTTCACATTCGCCAGCCACCCCGGCGGCCGTGGCGATCCACCATTGGACGCGGTCACCAGATAATCCTCACCGTCCTTGGCATAGGTCAGCGCGTTCGTCCGCTGCTGACCCGTCTTCCGCCCAACCGTCCGTAGCAACAGCGTCGGGTTACCGAACAGCAGCCGGTGCCCCACCAACCCGTTGCTGTTCTCGTAGATCCACTGATGCCCCTCGAGCACCTTCACGAACAAGCCCGCCATTCCATGCCTCCTGCCGTCGTGGTCACCCCAACATTAACGCTTCACGATTCGATCACGATCTCGTGGATACCTTCGCCGCGTTGACTCACCCACCCCGCGAAACCCACACCCCACCAAAAGGATTCACACCCATGACCACCACCCTCACCACCCCCATAAAACCCCGCAACCCAGTCCTCGTCTGGCTGGTCTGGCCCCTCATCACCCTCGGCATCTACTTCTTCGTCTGGTACTACAAAATCCACAAAGAAATGGCCGAACTCCGCCGCGACCCCGAAGCCCCGGTAGCCGGCCCCCTCCTAGTAATGCTCTTCCTCTCCTGGACCGGCATAGCCGCCCTCATCAGCTTCTGGCGCACCGGCACCCGAATCCGCCAATCCCAAGAATCCGCCGGCCTCGACCCGTCGTGCTCCCCTTTGGTGGGCTTCCTCCTCAACTTCATCCTCGGCCTGGGCATCCTCTACTACCAGCTCGAACTCAACAAGATCGCCACCCGCCTCGCCTAACCCATGTCCTGCCCCTCCTCCCGGGGCAGGACACTCCGACAGTCTTCCCCGAGCCCAAGTAGGCATTCCAGTCATGGTCGCGGTAACATCGCGACGCCCGCGCGTAGCCGCGGTCAGGGGCGGTAGCTCAGTCGGTTAGAGCCGTGGACTCATAATCCATTGGTCGCGGGTTCGAGCCCCGCCCGCCCCACACACTCCCTGCTGGTGTCACCAGTACTCCCATATGGCCCGGTGTCGGGGCGAGCGTCAGGTGCGTCGAGAATCACCTCCACCGCAATGGATATAAAGCGAGTACGTGTTGCTCATACTCGCGATGGTGCGGTGATATCGCATGCGGCAGTGGACTGTCTCGCTGGATGGGCCCTTCGGGTGGAGGATGGGCCGAAACGTGCACTATTGCGGGATGTTTGGCAGAAAGCTGTCCATCGCGGATGGTTTGTGCAGGGATTGACCCATTGTTTGGGAGTGCATTGGTCCCATAGCTGTATCTCGCGAGGGTCAAGGTTTCGCTTTGCGGGTCGACACGGTGATTGCGGTGGCGACGGCTATGGCGAGGGTGGAAGCGAGAGTTGTTGTGGGCCAGCCGAAGTAGGTTGCGGCGGAGGTGCCGAAGGCGGTGCCTGCGCTGCCGCCGAGGAAGTAGATGAGCATGTAGGCGCTGTTGAAGTGGGCTGGGGCCGATGGGTCGATGGCGAGGACGGTGCTTTGGTTGGAGACCTGGGCGGCGAAGAGGCCCGCGTCGAAGAGGGCCAGGCAGACCAGGGTGGCGATGGGGTTGGAGAGGGTTGCGGTCAGGAGCAGGGTGGGGGTGGCTGCGAGGGTGAGGCCGGTGAGGATTACTTGGCGGGGGCCGATGCGGTCGGTTAAGGAGCCTGCTATGCGGGTGGCGGGGATGCCGAGGAGGCCGGCGCAGGCGTAGAGGCCGATTTGTTCGGGCGAGTAGGAGAATGGGGGCTCGGAGAGGGCTACGGGTAGGCCCGACCAGATCGTGCAGAAGGCGAAGAACCATAGGGTGCCGCGGGTGGCGGCCAGGCGCAGCACGGGGAATCGGGCGTAAAGGCCTGGGAGGCTGCGGAGTTGGGAGAGGTAGCCGGTATCCGGGGTGGTGTGTGCGGCGGGTAGGACCGCTCGTGCGGCGATGGCGGTTGCGGTGCTGGCTGCGGCCAGGAGGAGGAGCATGGGGCGCCAGCCGAGGGATTCGGTGAGCCAGCCGCCGAGGATGCGGCCCAGGAGGACGCCGGCGGAGATGCCGGCGGTGACTATGCCCAGGACGGTGGCGCGGCGGGTGGGGGCGGCGAATCGGGCTGCTATGGAGCTCAATTGGGCTCCTACCGCGGAACCGGCCCCGATGATGCCGGTGGTGAGGCCGAGGAGCCAGGGGGAGCCGACTGCTGCCGTGGCGGACAAGGATGCTGCCAGGGACCAGAATTGGGCCGATACGACCGTGCGGGGCGGGAATCGGTCCACCAGGGGAACCAGGAGGGCGAGGCCCAGCATGTAGCCGACCGGTCCGCACGCCAGCGCGGTGCCGATCTCCGCGAGTGAGGTGCCGAGCGAACCGGCTACCGCCGCGATGGCGGGCTGCAGCGGATAGATGCTGGCGGTGCCCAGCGCGGCGGCGACGGCCATGAACCACACCACCGGTGTCCGCAGGCGGGTAACCCGTTCGACGGCAATAAGTTCGGATTCCATGACCCGACGCTACGAACGCCACCGCCCGTGAGGCTGGCGCGATTTGGACATTACCGTGCACGTGTCGAAGGCGATCGACCGTCACCGAAGAACCCCGGGTCGATGACCCGGGGTTCCGCGTGAATTCTCGCGACCGCTCAGAAGCAATAGGGGAACTTGCATTTGGTCGGGTCGTTGGGGCCGAAGATGATGGTGATCAGGCCGTTGATCACCGCGTCCGCGGCGGCCGAGCCGGTGTTGAAGGCCACATTCTGCGCGGATGTCGCAGGGGCGGACGCGATTTCGGGCTGGGGCGTGGCGGACGCGGTCGCGGGGGCGGCCACGAGAACGGCCGCCGCGGCGGTCAGGAGGGTCTTGCGGAGCATTGTTGTGCCTTTCGGAATCGTGGAGCGGCCTAGATGACCAGGCAGGAGCTGCCGCCGTTGATGCCGGTGCCGACGGTCAGGACGATGGCCTTGGAGTCGTCGTTCTGGGTCACCAGGATGGTGTGGGTACCCACGGTGGTCGGGGTCCAGCTGGCCACCTGCGTCTTCGGGGACGGGCTGCCGTCGGTGCGGGCGAACCAGACGCCGTTGTCGAAGAAGTTCATGCCCGCGCCGGAACCGCTGTTCGCGATGACCGAGTAGGTGCAGCCGGTGCCGAAGCCGTTGCTCAGGCCGCCTCCGGCGATCAGGACCTGGGTGCCGATCTCGGCGGACGCCTGCGGCGCGTTCAGGATCAACCCGGCGGCCGACAGCAGGACCGCGACCGACGCCGAGTTCCGAAGACTGCTCATCTCAAACGACTCCTCAGTTAGCTTCAAGCGAACTTCGGTCATGTTGCCAAATAACAGCTTCTGGCTATATCGGGCACATGCCCTATTCGAGCGCCGATTCGGAAATCGCCCCCAATTTTCGGGGGTTGCCCGGGGGCCGCCGAAGGTTCGCCGGTTGATCGCCTCCGGTTCACATCCCGCCGATATAACGACTCGCGATCTATTTGTGGGGCGCGCGGTGACAAGCGTGCCGCACGCGTGAAGAGGAGTTTGTTGGTGTCAGTTTCAATGCGGCGCAGCGGGATTGTCGTGCTGGTCTCCGCGGGTCTGCTCGTGTCCCCGTTCCTGGGTTCGGCGGTGGCGGAGCATGCGGCGACGATCGCCGTGCCGGTCGCGTCGGCCAAGCCCGTCAAGGGGCAGACGGCGGACGCGCCGCGGCTGCAGAGCGTGGTGAATTTCCGGGATCTGGCCGGAACGGGCGAGGGCTACCAGGCGCAGGGCAGCCACCACCTGAACAAGGGTGTGTTCTACCGCTCGAACGCGCTGACCCCCAATGACGCCGATCTGGCCACCCTCGATGGCCTGCACCTGAGTTCGGTCTTCGACCTGCGCAGCGCCGACGAGATCGCGCAGAAGGCCGACCGGATGCCCGCGGGCGCGGCGTACGTGAACATTCCGATCTTCTCCGGAAACCTGTCGACCGGCATGCCGAGCTTCACCTCCCCCGACGCCGCGCGGAAGTTCATGCAGGACATCAACAAGTCCTTCGTCACCGACGCCGGTGAACGCGGCAAGTTTGCCGACCTGCTCACCCAGCTGGCCGAACAGCAGGGCCCGGCCGTGTTCCACTGCACCGCGGGCAAGGACCGCACCGGCTGGACGGCCTACCTGCTGCAGAGCATCGCCCGCGTGAGCGACGCCGACATCATGAGCGACTACCTGCTCAGCAACGATTACCTGGCCGCCAGCAATGCCGCGACCCTGGCCCAGATCAAGGCCGCCAAGGGCGAGCAGGCCGCGGCCATCTACGCCCCGCTGCTGGGCGTCGACCGCACCTACCTGCAGGCCGGAATCGACCAGCTCACAGCGGATTACGGCTCGGTCGACAAGTACCTCAAGGACGGTTTGGGCCTCAATGGCCACACCATCGAGCAGCTGCGCCACAAGCTGATCCAGTAAGCCCCCTGAACGGGTTCGCCTGTGTTACAACGGAATTACGAGTAGTTCTCGTTGCTAACGATCTGGAGGTCCCAGGATGTGTGGGATTGCAGGGTGGATTTCGTTCGATCAAGATCTGACGCGGCGGCAGGCCGTGGTCGACGCAATGACCGAGACCATGGCCTGTCGCGGGCCGGACGACCGGGGGACATACCTCCGAACGCACGCGGGGTTGGGGCACCGCCGACTGGCGGTGATCGATCTGCCGGGCGGCGCGCAGCCGATGGCGGCGCTCGGGGGTGACGTGGCGATCGTGTACTCGGGGGAGGCGTACAACTATCGCGAATTGCGGGCCCGCCTGCGGGAATTGGGGCACCGGTTCCGCACGGACAGCGATACCGAAGTCGTGCTGCACGGCTACCTGGAATGGGGTCGGGAGGTGGTCGACCACCTCAACGGCATGTACGCGTTCGCGATCTGGGACCAGCGCGACGAAACCCTGACGCTGGTGCGCGATCGCATGGGAATCAAACCGCTGTACGTGTACCCGACGCGGGACGGCGTGCTGTTCGGCTCGGAACCCAAGGCGATCCTCGCCAATCCGCTGGCGCCCAAGGCGGTCGACGCCGATGGCCTGCGAGAGTTGTTCGCCTTCACCAAGGCCCCGGGCTGGTCCCTGTGGAAGGGCATGTCGGAACTGCTCCCGGGCACCGTGATGACCGTGGACAGCAAGGGAATTCACGAACACACCTACTGGCGGCTGACCGCCCGCGAGCACACCGAGGACACCGATCGGACCGTCGATCACGTCCGCGACCTGCTGACCGACATCGTCGACCGCCAGCTGATCGCCGACGTCCCCCGCTGTGTATTACTCTCCGGTGGACTGGATTCCAGCGCCATCACCGGCCTCGCCGCGCGCCGACTCGCCACCCAGGGCGAACAGCTGCGCACCTTCTCGGTCGATTTCGTGAACCAGGAGGAAAACTTCGTCCCCGACGACATGCGCGACACCCCGGACTCGCCCTTCGTCCGCGACGTGGCCCGGCTGGTGGGCTCCGAGCACCGCGATGTCGTGCTGAATCCCGCCGACCTCACCGATCTTTCGGTCCGCCGGGCCGTGATCGGCGCACGCGACATCCCGCTCGGCCTCGGCGATATGGACAGCTCCCTCTACCTGCTGTTCCGCGCGATCCGCGAGCATTCGACGGTGGCGCTCTCGGGCGAATCCGCCGACGAGGTCTTCGGCGGCTACCGCTGGTTCCACGACGGCGTCGCCCTGAATGCCGAGACCTTCCCCTGGCTGGCCTTCAGCCCGACCCTCACTCTCGAATCACGCTGGGAGATCATCAATCCCGAGCTACGCCCACGCCTACGACTACCCGAGTACGTGGCCGATCAATACGCCACGGCGGTGGCCGAGGTTGAGCACCTCCCCGGCGAATCCGACGTCGAGCACCGCATGCGCACCGTCTGCCACCTGCACCTGACCCGCTTCGTCCGCCAGCTGCTCGACCGCAAGGATCGCATGTCCATGGCGGTGGGACTCGAAGTGCGCGTGCCCTTCTGCGATCACCGCCTCGTCGAATACGTGTACAACACCCCCTGGGCGCTCAAGACCTTCGACGGCCGCGAGAAGAGCCTGCTGCGGGCGGCCGCGAAACACGTGCTCCCCCAATCGGTCGTGGAGCGCGTGAAGAGTCCGTACCCGTCCACGCAGGATCCGGGCTATGCCGCCAATCTTCAGCAACTCGTGAAAGAGCGCTTGTCCGACCACGATTCGCCGCTGTTCGACCTCCTCGACCGGGAATGGCTGCTGCTGGCGGTGGAACAGGATCCGGCCCGCATGGCACCGCAGGTCCGCATCGGCCTGGACCGGGCCATCGATCTCGGTACCTGGCTGGATCTGTATTCACCCGACCTGCACTGGAATTGAGCGAGCCCGGCGGGGCGGTGGACGCTGCCGATCCATCGCCCCGCCGGTTACCGATGCCTCCTCGACGTGGCGGTATTCGCGCGGGCGACTAGGAGATCGCCGCGCCGACGAAGGCACCGATGACCGCGCCGACCGCACAACCGACGATCGCGCCGACCAGGAAGAACCAGATGCCGATAATGATTCCGATGACGCAGCCGATCACCGCGCCCGCGAATATCGCGCCACCCTCATCGGCGTCGACCTGGTGCATGAACGGCAGATCCTGCGAACTGGTCGCCGCCACCGTGGGCCCGCCCACCGGGGTGAGCGTCAGCGAGGTATCGCTGTTCAAGGCGGGAGTGACCTGGAGGACCTGACCGGTATTCGCGGTGAGCGTCAGCGGAATCGACCCGACGATCGTGCCGTCGTCGGCGACGACCTGCACCGAGTCCGGTGCGAGTGCGAAGTGGCCGGAGGCCAGGGTGACCAGGGCATTGGAGTGGTCGGCCGCCAATGTGGTGGAGTATCCGACCGAACCATCCACCCCGTTGACCGTGACATCGGCAAGCCCCGCCTCGCCGTGCGCCGTGGCCATGGTTATTCCGGTGGCTGCGATGGCGAACACGGTGGTCGCCATCATCTTCTTGGTGAACATTTCCTTTTCCCATCCGTTCGGGGTTTTCCTTTGACGTTCCCCCGACGAACGGCACCGGATGTGAGATCAATAATGCGCTCGAACGCGGCCCGTGTCCATGGCCATAGCCGCTGATGAGACCGGTTTTTCGAGGCTGCGCCGCTCCACTTCGCGCAGCAGCGCGGCCACCCGCGGATCGTGGGCCAGGCCGAAATCCAGCACCCGGTTGATCAGACCGCGCAGCAGCGCGTACGGAATCCAGGGACTCGGTGAGATCGATTGCGGCGCACGCCTTTCGATCGCGTCGGCCACGGTGCGCGCGGCCTGCTCGGCGGTGATGCGCGCACTGAGCGGCCACGGCAGCAGCGCCTCGATCCGACGGCCGAGGTCATCGCGATCGAGCGTGGCATGCGTCATTTCGGTCTCGACGATCCCGAAATACGCGATTCCCGCCGAGGCCCCGTGCGGCGCGAGCTCCACCCGCAACGCCCGCCCCAACTGCTCGACCGCCGCCTTGCTGATCATGTACGGCGCGCCGCCCATGCCCGGCGCGAAGGCGGCACACGAGGACACGACCACGACATGCCCACGGGCGGCGATGATGTCGTCCAGCGCGGGGTGCACGGTATTGAACACGCCGGTGAGATTGATATCGAGGACGCGATCGAAGTCGGCGGGATCGATGGTCCGCAGGGTCGCCGGTCGAGGCACCACCCCGGCGTTCGCGACGACGATATCCAGATGCCCGAAGTAGGCGACCACCTGTGGAATCGCCTCGGCCATGGCGGCGCGATCGGACACGTCGGCGATGACCGGCAGGGCGCGCTCGCCGAGCGCGCTGGCCACCGAGGTGGCGGCCTCCGCATCCACATCGACCACGGCCACCGACGCGCCCCGCCGGTACAGGATCTCGGCGAGCGCGCGCCCGATGCCCTGCCCCGCACCCGTGATCAGCGCGACCCGGCCCTCGGGCCGGAAGGAGCTCGGGCAGGGCAGGCAGCGCGGGGTGGACATCAACGGCTCATTTCGGTGACGGCGGCGGGGGTGAGGGCGTAGGACTCGGCATCGAAGCGCCGTGTGCGCCTGCGGTACTCGAAGCTCCAGTTCGGATACAGTCCGGCATTGCGGCCGTCGGCGGTGGTGTAGTAGCCGCGGCAGCCGCCGGTCAGCCAGACGCTGTCGGCGCTGCGCCGGTCCATCTCGTCGAGGAAGTCGTCCTGTACCTCCGGCCGCAGTTCGATGCGGCCGATCCCGTTGTCGCGCATGGTCTTCAGCGCGTCCACGATGTAGGTGATCTGGGACTCGATCATGTAGATGGCCGACTGGTTCCCGGCCGCGCCGAAGGGCCCCAGCGTGCAGAAGAAGTTGGGGAACCCGGCGACGGCGGCACCCAGATAGCTTTGCGGCTCCAGGTGATACAGATCGGCGATGGACAGCTTGTGGCGGCCGATGTAGCGGTGATAGGCCGACGGGATGGAGGTGAATCCGGTGCCGAAGATGATGGTGTCGACCGCGTGCTCGGTGCCGTCGCGCAGCACGATGGAGTGCGGGCGTACCTCGGCGATGGCTTCGGTGAGGACATCCACATTCGGCTGATCCAGCGCGGGCAGATAGGCATCGGAGAAGATGGCCCGCTTGCAGCCGATGATGTAATCGGGCGTCAGGGTCCGGCGCAGCCGCGGGTCCCGTACCTGCCGCCGCAGCTGGAGTCGGCCGAGCGCCTCGTAGGGGTGACGAAAGCGCTTGTCCACCAGAGATATCAGTCCGAAGCCCTCGATGGCCGCGTACCAGCCGCAGCGTATCGCCTTCTGGACGAGGGGAATCCGGCGCAGCAGCATGCGTTCCAGGCCGATAATGGGACGGTCCAGGCGCGGCACGATCCACGGCGCGGACCGCTGAAACAGCAGCAGCCGATCGACCTGCGGCTGAATTTCCGGCACGAACTGCACCGCCGACGCACCCGTGCCGATCACCGCCACCCGCTCGCCGGTCAGATCGTGCTCGTGATCCCAGTGCAGCGAGTGGAAGGCCTTGCCCTCGAAGCGATCCAGCCCCGGCAGCTCCGGATACTTCGCCTCGGCAAAGATACCCGCCGCCGAGATCAGGATGTCGGCGGTCAGCGCACCGCGGCTGGTCTGCACCCGCCACACCGTGCGTTCATCGTCCCAGCGGGCGTCGAGCAGTTCCGCGCCGAATCGGATGTGCCGCACCACATCGTGCTCGTGGGCGACCCGGCGCAGGTACTCCAGAATCTCCGGCTGCTTGCCATAGGTCCGCGACCAGTCCGGATTCGGGGCGAACGAATAGCTGTACAGCTGTGACGGCACATCGCAGGCGCAGCCGGGATAGGTATTGGCCCGCCACGTCCCACCCAGGTCGTCGGCGCGCTCGAGGATCACCAGATCCTCGAAACCGGCCTCGCGCAGCTTGACCGTCAGGCCGATACCGCCGAAACCCGCCCCGACGACCGCGATTCCGACGTGTTCGACCGCACCCGAATCGGCTTCGGCGGCACGTGTTTCCGTATCAATCGACATGTATGTTCCCGAGGTTCTACAGATCGAGCACGAGAGTGTCGCCCGCGGCGCGGGAGACGCAGAGCAGCATGTGGTCGGCCCGCTCGGCGGGGGTGAGCAGGCGATCGCGATGATCGACCGCACCGGCGCGGACCGCGACCTTGCAGGTACCGCAAAAGCCTTGGCGGCATGAGTAATTGATATCTGAAAGCACCCGTTGGACCGCCGCCAGCGCGGTCTCGGCCGCGCCGACACGCACGGTCCGGCCCGTGCGCGCCAGCGTCAGATCGAAGCCGCGGCCGTCGACCACCGGCCGGGCCGAAAAGCGTTCCGTATGCAGCGATCCCGTGGGATCCAACGCGAACCGGCACCGCTGCGCGGCCTCGATCATGGCGGGCGGCCCGCACACATACACCGCCGCGCCCGGCTCGGCCGTGGCGATGATCGCCGCCACATCGGGCGCTCCGACCTCGTCATCGGCCCGAATCTCGGCGTCGGGCAACTCATCCAGGAACGGCATCGACTCCCGCGACCGCCCCGCGTACACCAACCGCCCGCGTGCCCCGACTGCCCGCACCATCGGCAGGATCGGCGTAATCCCGATCCCACCGGCGACAAACAGATACGACGGCGCATCGACCAGCGTGAACGCATTGCGCGGCCCACGAATCCGCACCCGATCGCCAACCCACAGCCCCTCGTGGACCTCCCGCGACCCGCCCTCGCCGTCCGGAATCAACCGCACCGCAATCCTATACCGCTCGCGGTCACTCGGATCCCCGCACAGCGAATACTGCCGCTGCCGCCCGGAGGGCAGGAACACATCCACATGCGCCCCGGGCCGCCAACTCGGCAATGCCCGCCCATCGCCCGCCCGCAACGTCACCGCAAGCACATCGGGCGCGACCAGCTCCAACTTCTCGACGACGGTCGCCAGCTCGAACCCACTGCGCCGCACCGGTTTCGACGGCGACAGCACATGCGCCGCCGCACCGGCCACGAACACCCGTTTGTAGACATCCACCGCCCCACCCAGCACCCGCAGGCCCAACGGCGGGCCAGCCGGTCCTTGCCCGGTTCGAGAAAGTTCGATGCTCATTCGGCCGCCGCCCGGGCCGCGGGGGAGTGGGCGAGGTAGCGCAGGGCGGTGTCCATCGGGCCCAGTTGGGAGGGATGGAATCCCGGGCGTAGGTAGCGCGGAATTTCTGTGAAGAAGACGGTCCAGCTCGGGATCACGCCGCGTCGGGTCGCGTTCAGGAACTGCCAGCCCCAGAATCGACCCTTGTTCGGCGACGGGTCCTTTCGGTAGAGGTAGCCCGCCGAGAGGATGAACAGTGGCAGCAGGGTCAGGCTGGCGAGTACACCCGTGCGCGCTTTGCGCAGGTAGCCGCCGTCCAGATACATGTAGGCGTCGTAGACCACGCTGCGGTGTTCGACCTCCTCGGCCCCGTGCCAGCGGACCAGGTCGAGCATGGCCGGATGCATGCCCTTGGCCTCGAGAATGTCGGCATTGAGCAGCCATTCGCCGAGCACGGCCGTGTAGTGCTCCATACCGGCGAAGAGTCCGAGCCGTTCCTTGAGCCATTCCTCCTTGGCCCGCCCGGTCAGCCCATGATCGCCGAGGATTCGATCCACCAGCCAGGCAACACTTTTCACGTATCCATCGACATCCAGCCCGAGATCTCGCAAATGCCGCCGCGCGGCCTCGTGGCTGCTGGCATGCATGGATTCCTGCCCGACGAACCCCGTGACTTCCTCCCGCAGCCGCTCGTCCCGGATGTAGGGCAGGGCCTCCGACAGCGCCTGCGCCATGGCCCGTTCGCCCTCCGGCAGCACCAGGTGCATGACGTCGACAATGTGGGTGGCCAGCACCTCGCCCGGAATGTAGTGCAGCGGAACGGATTCGAAATCGAATCGAACATCGCGCGCGGAAATGGCATGTGCTTCATCGCTGTAGTGGCGCTGCGACGCGCCGACCTTGTCAGCCATGAACGAACCGTACAGCGCAACAATTCGCATTGCAATGTTGCAGCTACAAAATGGCTGAGATTGTTGCATCGGGCGTCGTGCCTGCTAGCGTTGGTCCGGTGACGACCGCGCCGAAGACCCCGCTGACCCGCGCGGATGCCGCCGATGACATCGAGACCCGCATCCTGGACGCGGCCCTGGCCCAATTCCAGAAGGTCGGGGTGAAGAAGACGACCATCGAGGATGTGGCCAAGCAGGCCGGGGTCGATCGGGTGACCGTCTACCGGCGTCTGGGCTCACGCGACGATCTGGTGCAGGCCGTCGTCAGCCGCGAGGTCGCCAACCTGCTCGCCGAGCTCGCGGGCATGCCGGAACGCCACACCGATCTCGCGGATCTGATCGCGGACATCTTCGTCACCGTCATCACCGGTTGGCGGGCGCATCCGCTGGTGGAGCGGCAGCTCGCGCTCGAGCCCGAGCGCATCATCACCAAACTGACCGTCGACGGCGAGACCGTGTTCGCCATGACGGTCGCGGCCACCGTGGACATCTTCGACCGGGCCGCGCGCCAGGGGATCTTCGAGGCCCCGAAAGATCTGGCGGCCCGCACGGAAGTCGCCTGCCGCGTGGTGCATTCGCTGATCCTGGTCCAGGGCGGGGCGGCCGCCCTGGAAACACCCGATGAGCTCGCGGAATTCGCGCGCACGTATCTGGTGCCGGTGATCGCGGGACAGCGCTAGAGCATCGCGGGATAGCGCTAGAGCACGGCCTGGGTCTGGGTCACCTTGGCGACGAGTTTGCCCGCGTCATCCCGGATTTCGGTCTCGACGACAATGAAGCTGCGCCCCTTGTGCAGCGGCGTGGCGGTCGCGGTGGCGTGACCGGACCGCAGCGCGCGCACGAAGTTCGTCTTGGACTCCACCGTCGTCGTGCCCTGCGCACCGTCGGGCAGGTTCAGGAACGCGCAGACCGCCGCCGTCGCATCGGCCAGCGACATGAGCGCCCCGCCGTGCATGGATCCGCCCAGCGTGCAGAGGTTCTCGCGCCACTCGAGCCGACTGCGCACCCGCTCCGGGCCGCACTCGAGCACCTCGATGCCCAGTTCGGTGCTGAACGGCATGGTGGCGAACAACTGCGTACCCACCGAATCGATGGCGATCTCCGTATCGGTCATGAGATCAACAGTGCCCGAGGAAACGAGCGGAGTCGATTACTTCGCGGGTAATGGCAGACTCGGCGCGTGCAGGTTGGTGTGTTGGGGCCCGTTCGGGTCCATGCCGAGGACGGGACGCCGGTGGAGATACCGGGGTTTCGGGTGCGGATGCTCTTGGCGCGGCTGGCCTTGGAGTCGGGCCGGGATGTGCCGGTGTCGGCGCTCATCGACGGGCTGTGGGGTGAGCAGCCGCCGGAGGATGCGGCGGGTGCGTTGCAGGCGGCGGTGTCGCGGCTGCGCAGGGCGTTGCGCGGGGTGGGGACGGTCGAATTCGGGACCGGCGGCTATCGGCTGCCCGGCATCACCGTGGATGCCGATCGGTTCGAGGAATTGGTGCGGCAGGGGCGCGGGGAGCTGAGCGCCGGGCGCGCGGAGGCCGCCGCGCGAATCCTGCGTGAGGCGCTCGGATTGTGGCGGGGACCCGCGCTGGGTGATGTGTTGGACGCGCCCTTCGCACAGGCCACCGCGACCCGGTTGGACGATCTGCGCTCGTCCGCGATCGAGGACCGGTTCGAAGCCGAGCTCCAATTGGGTCAATACGCCGACGTTCTCACCGATCTCGAGACGGCCGCGGGGGACAATCCGTTGAGCGAGCGGCTGGCCGCGCTGCGCATGCGCGGGCTGGCCGCGGCCGGACGGCAATCGGACGCGCTGGCCGTGTACGAGCAGATGCGGGCGCGACTCGATGCGGAACTCGGCATCGACCCGTCGGCGATGCTGCGCGACACCCACCTGGCTCTGCTGCGCGGCGAGCTCGAAATCCCGGCTCCGCGTGCGGAACCCGTGACCAGGGCGCTCCCGGCCCGCCTCACCGGCTTCATCGGCCGCGAGGACGAACTGGCGGAGCTGACCGGGCTGCTGGGCGATTCCCGGCTGGTCACCATTGTCGGCCCCGGCGGCGGGGGCAAGACCCGGCTGGCCCTCGAGGCGATGGACCACCACGCCTCCGGCGCGGTGTTCTTCGTGCCGCTGGCCGAGCTGGGCGCACCGGACCAGCTGGCCGACGCGGTGGCGGGCGCACTGGACGGTGACACCGCCGAACGCCCCGACCGGACGGCCCGCCTGATCGAACTGCTGGATGTCGGCCCCGCCGTGCTGGTCCTCGACAACTGTGAGCACGTCATCGCCGCGGCCGCCGCGCTCGCCGAGCACCTGCTGGACCGGCTGCCCCAGCTGCGCGTCCTCGCCACCAGCCGGGAACCCCTGGCCATCACCGGCGAAGCGCTCTGCCACCTCGGACCCCTGGAGCTGCCATCCGAATCCACGGATCCGGATGCGGCACAACGGTCTTCGGCGGTGCGGCTGTTCCTCGACCGTGCCGTCGCCATCCGTCCGAACTTCGTACTCGACGACACCACCGTCGTCCCGGTGGTGTCGATCTGCCGCCAACTCGACGGTCTCCCACTGGCCTTGGAGCTCGCGGCCGCCAAACTCCGTGCCATGGGCGTCGACCAGGTGGCGCGTCGGCTCGGTGACCGCTTCCGGCTGCTCACCTCCGGCAGCCGCACCGCCCTGCCCCGGCAGCGCACCCTGCTCGCCCTGGTGGAATGGAGCTGGGATCTGTTGGAGGAGCCCGAAAAGGTTTTGGCCCGCAGGTTTTCCGTCTTCGCCGGGGGTGCGACCGTCGAAGCGCTGGAAGCCGTCTGCGCCGACGCCGAACTTCCGGCCGACGACATTCTGTATCTGCTCGACTCCCTGGTCGAGAAGTCACTGGTGACTCTCACGCCGGAGGATCCGCCGCGCTACCGCATGCTGGAGACGATTCGCGCCTATGCCGCCGAACGGCTCGCGACCTCCGGGGAGGATCTGACTTCGCGGTTCACCGGCCATTTCCTCTCTCTCGCCGAAGAATTCGAACCCCGCCTGCGGACCGGTGAACAGCTCGACGCCATGGCCCTATTCGATACCGAGCACGCCAATATGGCGGCCGCCCTGCGCGCCGCGCTGAGCGAGCCCGCGAACCCCGACGTGGCCACCGCGTCCCGCATCGTTCGAGCGATGTTCTGGTACTGGGGAATTCGCGGCATGAGCACCCAGTTCGAGACCGCGTTGAGCGCGGTGATGCGATTCGAGGATCGGTTGACGGCGCAGGCGCGCACGGCATTCCGCGTGATCGCGCTGATGGGCTGGCTGCCAACGACGGGACGTCCGCTGTCGGCGCTGATCGAGGACTGCGTGCGCGCGGGCGGACTGGAATTCCATCCGGCCATGCCGCTGTGGGCCGCGCTGATGGCGGCCCGCGCCGAGGACGAACCGCTCGCCGAACGCCAACTCGAGCAGGCGCTGGCCTGGCCGGACCCCTGGGTGCGGGCCAGCGCGCACCTGGCCCGCGATATCGCCCTGACCGGGCAGGGTCGGCTGCCCGCCGGGGCCGAAGCCCGGCGTGAGGCCCTGAGCGGCTTCGAAACCGTCGGTGACCGTTGGGGTCTGGGCATGACCCTGCTCGCCATCGGCCGCGCGCACTCGCTGCGCGGCGAGCACGATCGGGCGCTCGCCGCCTACGGCCGCGCCGTCACCCTCGCCTCCGAGCTCGGCACGGAGGACGACATGTACGCCGCGCGCACCGCTCTGGCCGAGGAGCGCATGCGCGCGGGTGATCCGGACGAGGCCGAGCGGGATATCGAGGCCGCCCAGCGCTTGGCCGCCGACCAGGGCCTCCCGCGTCTGGCGGCCGTCATCCTGCTCTCGGCCGCCGAATTGCACCGCCGCCGCGGCGACATCACCCGCGCCGACCGAGAACTCGACAACCTGGCCACCCGCATGCGCCGCCTGCCCTACCCGGAAGCCATGGCCGCCAACCACATAGCGCTCGCCCGCCTCCGCAACCGCCTCACCGAAGGAAATGCCGACGCCGCCCGCACCCTCCTCCCCGAGGTGATCGAGGGCGCTCTCCTCCACGGCGACTCCGCCTCGGTCGCCCAGGCCGTGGCCCACGCCGCCGAATTCCTCGCGAAACTCCGCTTCCTGGAGAACGATCCAACCGGTGCCGCCACCGCCCTCGGCCTGAGCGAGGTCCTCCGCGGCATCTTCGACCACGGCGAACCCGAACTGGCCACCCTCACAGCCGAACTCATCGACCGCCTGGGCAAATCCGAATACAGCCGCGCCTACCGCCACGGCAGCGAGACCCCCCGCACCGAAGCCCTGGACCACCTCGCCCACGAGGCCGCCCGCTGACCCAGGCGTGGGGGCTCGCCCACTTCCACGTCATTCCGGCATGCCTTTGGCCGGAATCCACTGTGCTGAAGTGGATTCCGGCCGAGTACAGCGGGTCAGGGGATGCGGGTGAAGACGCGGCCCGCCAGGTCCAGGGCGGTGATCTCGCCGCGGTCGTCGCGGGTCAGGAAGCCGCGTTGGCCTTGGAAGGAGCCCTCGGTGACGATGTACTCGTCGTTGGGCAGCAATCCGATTGGGAAGGCCGGGTGGTCCTGGGGGATGGCGCCTTCCGGGGCGGCGGCGCGGATCTCGGGCTTGACCTTGCAGTCCAGGAGCAGCTGGCCGTCCTCGACCAGGAAGGTCGCGGTCATGGCGTCGATCTCGTACTCGCCCAACAGTTCCCGGACGCGCTCCGCGTCGAAGGGCAGCGGCTCGGGATCCTTGTCGATCACGCCGAGGTAGTGCTCCAGCGCCCAGCGGACGATGGCCTGGTTGACCGGGATGCCCTCGGGACTGGCATTGGACAGCACGACGATGGCGAAGTCGCGTTCGGGCACCAGCTGGAAGTCCGCGAACTGGCCGAAGCCCGAGCCGCCGTGGCCGACCAGCTGGACGCCGTCGACCTCGCGCAGCATCCAGCACAGGCCGAAGGCGTCGGCCAGCGTGCTGGCGCGCAGGTTGACGGTCGGCTGCTGCATCCGCTGGAGCACTTCGGTCGGCAGCACCGTGTCCCCGGAGGCGGTGTGGCCGTCGCCCAGGTGGAATCGGCCCCAGCGCAAGAGATCCGACACCGTGGTGCCGAGTCCGCCGCCGGGATTGTTGGCGCGGCTGCCCTTCCAGGTCCGCGCGACCGCGAGCGTCCCGTCCTCCTGGCGTTCGTGGCCGACCGAGAAGCGGCGGGTCATGATGTCGCGCTGGAAGTAGAAGCTCTCCTCCAGTCCCACCGGCGCGAAAACCGTGTCGGCGACGACCTTTTCGAACGGCTCGCCGGTCACCTTCTCGATGACGCGGCCGAGCAGGTTGAAGCCCGCCTGGCTGTAGGACGCGCGCTCGCCGGGCGCGGCGATGAGCGGCAGCTCCGACAGGGTCGCGACGAAGGCGGCCAGGCCGTCGTCACCCTCGCCGGTGTTGTTGATGATGTTCCACTCCAAACCGGCGGTGTGATTGAGCAATTGCCGCACGGTAATGGTGGCGGCGTGCTGCTCGTCGAGCAGCGTCAGCTCCGGCACATAGGTGCGCACCGGGGCGTCCAGATCGACCCGCCCGTCGGCGACCAGTCGCATGAGCGCGGTGGCGGTGAAGGTCTTGCTGGTCGAGCCGATGGCGAAAATGGTGTGCTCGGTGATCGGCACCGGGTTCTCGGTGCTGGTCATCCCATAGTTGGCGATGATCTCGCGGCCGTCGACCCAGATGCCCACGGCAATGCCGGGCATGTCGTACTTGGCGGCGGTGGCGGCGACGAAGTCGGTGAGTGCGGTGTCGTTCATGTCCATGACGATGCCGACCCGCGCTGACAGCCCACCGACAGTGCGCCGACAGCCACCGACAGCTCGCCGACACCGGCGGTGAGTCAGCTCACGTCGCCTCTCAGGCCGAGCTCAGCTTCGGGCCAGCAATTGCTCAGAGCGCGACGGCAGGGTGGTGAGCTGAGTCTTACCAAACGGAAACAACCTGCTGAAGGAGATACGGCGTGCGTTCGACGAAGATCTTGGGCGGCGCCGTCATGGCGTTGACCGCTACCGTCCTGCTACCGATTGCCGCAGGCACCGCCTCGGCCGACGCGGGCACTTCGTTGAACTACGCGGGCACCTCCGCCGACGGCTCCAAGATCGCCTCCAGCACGGTGAGCGACGCGCGCACCATCAAGCTGCAGGTCTATTCCGCGGCCATGGACAAGAACATCGAGGTCGACGTGCAGCGCGCCGCCGACACCTCCCAGCCCACCCCGGTGCTGTACCTGCTCAATGGCGCGGGCGGCGGCACCGACTCCGCGACCTGGCAGAAGCAGACCGATGTGCTCAACTTCCTGGCCGACAAGAACGTCAATGTGGTGCAGCCGATCGGCGGCGGCTTCAGCTACTACACCGACTGGCGCGCACCGGATCCCGCATTGGGCGTGAACAAGTGGAAGACCTTCCTCACCGAGGAGCTGCCGCCGCTCATCGACAAGGCGCTGAACACCAACGGGCGCAATGCCATCGCGGGCCTGTCCATGGCGGGCACCTCGGTGCTGCAGCTGCCCATCGCCGCGCCGGGGCTCTACCGGTCGGTGGCCGCCTACAGCGGTTGCGCGCAGATCAGCGATCCCATCGGCTACAACTTCGTCAATACCGTGGTCGCCGCGGGCGGCGGCGACAGCAAGAACATGTACGGACCCCAGGGCGATCCCATGTGGGCCGCCAACGATCCCTACGTGCACGCCGACCAGCTGCGCGGCCTGAATCTGTTCATTTCCAGCGGTTCCGGCCTGCCAGGCCAGTGGGACACCCTCGACGGCCCGCACACCCTGCCCGGCACCGGCGGCTGGATCAACCAGATGACCGTCGGCGGCGGCCTCGAGGCCGCCACCAACTACTGCACTCACAACCTCGAGACCAAGCTCGACGGTCTGGGCATCCCGGCCACCTACGACTTCACCCCCACCGGCACCCACTCGTGGGGCTACTGGCAGGACGCGCTGAAGGCGTCGTGGCCGGTGCTGGCTACCGGACTGGGCCTGCCCGCCTGATCCGGTGACGACGAAACCGGCACGCCTCCAGGGGAAGCGAGCCGGTTTCGTTCGTCGTGCGGTCAGGCCGTGAGCTCGAAGTTCGGGTAGCCGTTGTCGCGCTCTTCGTCGCAGTAGCGGCGGTAGTTGCCGAAACCGCCGATGTAGGGCATGAATACGCGCTTCTTGCCCTCGATGTTCGCGCCCATGTACCAGGAGTTCGCCTTCACGAACAGGGTGCCCTCGGCGACCTCGAGCAGGTGGTCGGTCCACTCGAGCGCGGCGTCCTCGCGGGCCTGCGCGGTGCGAATTCCCTTGGCGCGGCAGTGCTGTATCAGAGCCAGCACCCAGTCCAGCTGCTGTTCGGAATGCAGCACCATGTTCGCCATCACCGAGGGCGTGCCGACGCTGTTGATGCTGAACATGTTCGGGAAGCCCGGAATGCCGAAGCCCAGGTAGGTGATCGGCCCGTCGGCCCAGGTGTCACGCAGCCGCGCACCGTGCGCACCCTCGAGGTCGATGCGCAGCAGCGCACCGGTCATGGCGTCGAAACCCGTGGCGTAGACCAGCGTGTCGAGTTCGATGAACCGCTCTGCGGTGCGGATGCCGGTCGGTGTGACCTCCTGGATCGGTTCCCGGCGCAGATTCACCAGCGACACGTTCTCCCGGTTGAACATCTCGTAGTACCCGGAGTCGGTGCAGATGCGCTTGGTGCCGATGGGATGGTCGTAGGGGATCAGGTCGTCGGCCACCGACTGGTCGTCGATCTTGGCGCGAATCTTGGCGACCGCGAACTCGCGCACCAGCTCATTGGCGGCCAGATCGCTGTTCTGGTCCGGGAAGACCTTGTTGAACAGCACGCCGCCGCCGTTCCAGCGCTCCTCCATGGCCCGCTCGCGCTCCTCGGGCGACAGCTCGAGGGCCTTGGTGGTGAGCGAGGCGTGCGGGGTGGCGGCCCCGGCGTAGTAGGACTTCTCGCGCCGCTCCCGATAGGTGGCGCGAATCTGCCCCTGCTCTTCCTCGGTCCACGGCCGATTCGGCACCGGCACACTGAAATTGGCGGACCGCTGGAACACGGTCAGCGCCTCGGCCTCGCGCGCGATGATGGGTGAGACCTGAATGCCCGAGGACCCGGTGCCGATCACGCCGACCTTCTTGCCCGCGAAGGCGAAGCCCTCCTCCGGCCACTGCGCGGTGAAAAGCTCGTCACCGGCGAAGGTTTCGATGCCCGGCAGATTCGGCTTGATCGGCGCGGACAGGCAGCCGGTGGCGAAAACCACGAACTGCGAACGGAATTCGTCCCCCGCTTCGGTGCGCAGCGTCCACAGCGCCGCCGCGTCGTCGAAGCGCGCCGCGACCACGCGCTGCCCGAATCGGTAGTGCCGCTTGAGATCGAAGCGCTCGGCCACATGGTTGATGTAGGCCAGGATCTCCGGCTGCGCGGCGAAACGTTCGGTCCAGGTCCAGCTCTGCTGCAATTCCTCGTCGAACGAGTACGAGTAGTCGACGCTCTCCACATCGCAGCGTGCGCCCGGATACCGGTTCCAGAACCAGGTGCCGCCGACGTCGGCCCCGGCCTCGAGGCCGAGCACGGCCAGTCCGGCCCGCGCCGCCCGATGGACGCCGTAGAGTCCGGCGAATCCGGCGCCGATGATGATCACATCGAAGGGGCTGCCCTGCTCGGGATGCATGCGTGACCTCTCAACATTCGTCCAGCGATATTTCGAATAGGCATATCGTCGAGGCGAATGCGGGCAGTCGGCGACCATCGGTCCCACTGACCAGGAGAAGGAAGCGCGCGGCTATTCGTGCGCGGGTTCGCCGGTCACGATGTGATCGGCGTGGTTGAGACCCTCGCGGACCAGGCGGGCCAGGTGACCGTCACGAATCCGGTAGATGATGCGGCGGCCGTCGCGACGGGTGTCGACCAGACCGGTGAAGCGCAGCTTGGCCAGGTGCTGGCTGACCGCCGTGCGGGACGCGCCGCAGGCCTCGGTCAGCGCGGTGACATCGGCCTCGCCGTCGGCCAGGATCCAGAGGATGTGCAGCCGCGTCGAATCCGAGAGCATGCGGAAGGTGGCGGTGGCCGCGTCGAGGCGGGCCTGATCCGGATCGGCGGGGTGGGTGAGGCTGGGCGTGGAGGGTAGCGGTTTCGCCTTGCTCACTTCGCCTCACCTTCCTGCCGTTGCCACCGCCTCGATGCCCGCCGGAGCGGATGCGGGCCACGCGCGGGCCGCCGTCGTAGCTGCCAGTGTAGCCAGCGCGGCCAGCGTGACCGCCGTGGTCGGCAAACCCGCCAGCGCGCCCAGTTTGCCCGCGATCGGGTAGGTGATGAGGAAGCAGGCGTGCGACAGCGAGAACTGGGCGGTGAAAACGGCTGTGCGCGTCGCCGGTTCGGACTGCGCGCGCAGCAGGCGCGCCGAGGGGGTGTTGATCAGGGAGGTGCCCGCGCCGAGCAGGACCCAGATCAGCGCGAGCGCGACCGCACCGGCGGGGCGGGGGAGCAGGGGCGGCAGGGCGGCGGCGAGCAGGCCGAGTGGCAGCAGGACACAGCCGGTCAGCATGACGCGGCGGTCCGCGACCACGCGCAGCAGCCGCGGTGTCGACAGCGCCACCGCCATCGAACCGAATCCGAAGCAGCCCAGCGCGAGCGCGACCCCGGTATTGGAGCCGCCCAACCGATCGCGCACGTACACAACGGTATTCACGATCACCAGCGCGGTGGCCGCGGCGACCACCATGTTCATGGCCAGCAGTCCGCGCAGGACCGGGCGGCTCATCATCAGGCGCGCGCCCTCGGTAATGCGTTCCAGCAGTGGGGCGGTGCGCTCGGGCGGGGTGAGGCGGGGCAGGCGCGTGGTGACCACCAGCAGCGCCGAGGCCACGAAACCGGCCGCGGTGCCGACGAACAGCGAATGGTAGCTGATCACCGTCAACAGCGCGGCCGCCAGCACCGGGCTCAGCAGTGACTCCAGGTCGTAGGCCAGCCGCGACAGCGACAGGCCGCGGGTGTAGTCCTCCGCGTCGACCAGCACCGACGGGATCAGCGACTGGAACGCGGGGGTGAAGGTGGCCGAGGCCGACTGCAGCACCGCGATCAGCACGTAGATCTGCCAGGTGTGCGTGACGAACGGCAGTGCCAGCGCGATCGCCGCGCGCACCGCGTCGGCCGAGACCAGCACCAGCCTGCGCGGCAGTCGCAGGGTGAGCGCCGAAATCACCGGTGCCACAGCGACATACGCCACCATCTTGATGGCCAGCGCGGTGCCGAGCACCGCACCCGCCTGGCCGCCCGCGATCTCGTAGGCGAGCAGGCCGAGCGCGACGGTCAGCAGTCCCGTGCCGATCAGGGCGACGACCTGGGCGGTGTAGAGCTTGCGGAAGGACGGATGGCGGAGCACGGCGAGCACACCGCCACTATAAGACAATAGGTGCGCAGTTGTGCACATGGTGTCGGATATATTTTGGATTGCCCGGATCCACTCGCGGTCATTGGGCGATTCGTCGCTATCCTCGGTGCCATGGGGAGGAAACTCGCGGCCGGTGTCCTGGCCGCCGCGACGCTGGCGACGGGCGGCTGTGCCCGGCACGCGGCCACCGCGCCCACGGCGGGCAATCTCGGCGAGCCGCCCACCGAGCACGCGCCGACCAACACCGCACCTCTCACGCCCGTGTCCACGCTGGTGCCCTGCGGCGATATCGCGTCCGCCGCAACGCCTCCCGACTGCTATCTGCAGTCCCGGGATTCGGCGGGCCTGACCTTCGAGGTGCGCCACAGTGGCACCGGGCAGCGCGCCTCGGTGTCCATCACCGTGCTCGATCCGACCGGCGCGCAGGTGCAGAGCCTCACCGAGCAGAGCGTCGGCACCACCACGCCGCGACTGCGCGACCTCGACAACGACGGCCGCGACGAGCTGATCATCCCGATCATGTTGGCCAGCGCCAATACTCGCTACGTCATCTACCGGACCACCGGTGACAGCACGCGTTTCCAACGCGCGGGCGAACTGGCGGGCATCGGCATCGACACCACGGCGGCGGGCTACACCGTCGTCACCGCCCGCGACAGCTACGAGCTGTGGAAGGTCGAATTCTGGACCTTCGACGCGGACAAGCTGCAGCCGCTCGTCACCGCCCAGGTCCAATTCCTCGACGACGGCACCGGGCACGTCGGCGGCAGCCAGTGCACGGTCACCGACACCGGCGGACTCGCGCGCACGGGGCTCAGCCTGGAACAGGCCACCGCGCAGTTCTGCGCCGAGCCGACCGTGCTGCGCGTCCGCCGCTGAGGCGGCGGTGGAATCCGGGAATCCTCAGGGAAGTTCCCGATACCGGCCGATCATCGCTGGCGGGAGCATGAAGACAGGTCAGCTCACCGGCTTCGGATACCGCCGGTGCAGCCACTCGGCATAGTCGAACGACACGGCCTCGCCAGCGGAGTCGAGGCACAGCGCAGCGTCGCGCACCCGTCGCACGACCCGGCCGATCGGCGGCACCGGCACGGGAATCAGGGTCTGGCGCAGCGTGCGACGACGCACATCGGCCAGCTCGCCGAGGGTCTGCACGACCGGCCCGCCGATATCGCGGACGCGGCCGGACGGCCCGGCCTCGACGGCGTCGGCCAGGCGGGCCGCCACCGCGTTCACGTCGACGGGCTGGAAGCGCAGGCTCCCGCGCGGCGCCAGGCGGAATTTCGCGCTCGCGCCCAGGACTTCATCGACGAGCTCGTGAAACTGGGTGGCGCGCAACAGGGTCCACGGGATCGGGCCCTGGGTGACGACCCGCTCCTGCGCGACCTTGGTGCGGTAGTAGCTGAAGGGCACCTGTTCGCAGCCGACGATCGAGATCTCCACGTGGTGACCCACATCCGCGCGCTGCTCGGCGGCCAGCAGGGTGTGCACGCCCTCGACCATGACCCGCGCGCTGCGCACGCCGCGGTGACTCGCGGCATCCACCACCGTGTGCACGCCCGCCATGGCCGCGTCCAACCCGGACCCGGAGACCAGATCCACCGCGAAATGCTCGGTGCCCGGCACCGGATCCGCGGGGGCCGACCGGCTCAGCACGCGCACCGCATGCCCGCGCGCCGCCAGCTCCCGCACCACCGACGACCCGAGCGTCCCGGTGCCCCCGACAACCGCCACCTGCATGTCGAATCCCCTTCCGTGACGAACCTGTCTCGGACGCTAGAACCACACCGACTGCCCCTCAACATGATTCATCGCATCCCGTCGAATTCCTCACATTCCGTGGATACCCGCGCGTCGATGTGGCTAAAGGTGCGCGCCCTTGGCGCGGTTGCAGGCGCGGCAGAGGATCTGCAGATTGGCCGGGCTGGTCGCGCCGCCGATGCTGATCGGGATGATGTGGTCGAATTCGAGGTAGTGGCGCGCACCGCATTCGACGCATTTGCCGCCGTCGCGCTGCCAGACGATGGCCTTCACATCCGGCGGGATGGTGCGGGTGTCGCGGCGGCCGGGGGTGAGGGCCAGGCGTTTGGCGATGCGCAGCGCGCCCTCCATGGCGGCGGCCACATAGTCCGGATCGGCGACCTCGAGCAGCGCGCCGCCGCGGGCCGAGGTGGCCGAGACCTCCACCAGGCCGTCCGACGATGTCACCGAAACGACACGGGCCCAGGGCATTTCGGTGCCCGCGTCGGATCCGGTGAAGCGGAGTTTGCGGTTGCTGACGATGAGGCGGCCCTCGGTGCGTTTGGGGCCGCGGGCCAGTTGTCGAATGTGGGCGGCGGGCAGGTTGAGGTGCACGCGTTCGTCGGGGTCCAGATGCAGGCCGGTGGTGGGGGCCAGGGGGAGTTCGCCGGAGCGCAGGCGGGTGAGCAGGCGGCCGCGGTGCAGGCGGCGGCGCAGGTCCTCGATGAGCGGTTCGGTCAAAGACAGCTCCTCGACCGTGTCCTCGAAGTCCTCGATATCGGCCTGCTCGACCACGCCGTCGGCGAAAGCGAAGGCCACCAGGCGTTCCATCTGCTCGTGCGCCAGCGGCCGCAGCAGGTCGAGGGCGACGGCACGGTCGATGCGCCGATAGCGCAGGGCGGTCCAGAGGGTGTCCCACTCGTCGTACGGGGCGGCCCGGCGCAGGGTGCGTTCGGCGCGGGGGCGCCAGGTGTCGAGGTATTCGGCAGTCTCGGCGGCACATTCGCGGCACAGGTTCGTGGCCGTGAAGAGCCGACGGCGGCGAACCGCGCCGCAGCGCGGGCAATGCCGGGAATCCTGCAGGGGCACAGGGCGTGTCGCGGCCGTCCAGCTGGTGGCGTCCCACCAGCGCAGCCGGGCCGGATCGCGCGGGTCCGGATGCCAGTCCGCCCGTTGTGGATTCGGCGGTGGTGCGGTGCGGCGCGGCTCCTCGAACTCCCGCGCGGGATCCATCCGCACCCCGAACTCCCGGACCAGTCCGGCCAGGCTGACGCCGCCCTCGGCCGCGGCCCGGAACTCCCAGTCGTCGGTCTCGGTGCGGGTGAACTCTCCCAACACCATGGCGGGCACCGATTCCGGTGTGGCCACGTCGTATTCGGCCACCGGCCGATCATGGTCGAAGACGGTGACCCGCAGCCCCTCCACCTCGGCGAAACCGCCCGCCACCGACCCGATGACGACAATCCCGGCCACCTCGGCCTCGGTGCGCGGCAGGGACACCGACAGCCGCGCGGTCCCCGGCTCGGGCTCGCGATCCACCGTCACCGCCTGCGACACGTGCCGGGGCGCGTCGAAGCGGACGAAGTCCCGGTCGGACCGCGCCCGCCCGTTCTCCGCCACCAGCACCGCCTGCGCCCGCACCTCGCGCCCCGACCGCCACGAAAGCACCACCGTCAGAAGCGATGTCGGAACCGCCGTATGCCCGCCTTTGGTCAGTTTCATCGTGCCCGAATGATGCCACGCACCACCGACACAAGATCGTGGCCGGCCCTGCATCGGAATCTGAAAAACGTCCTGCACAGTAGAGGCATGAGCAACCCCAAGGGGTCCGGCCGACAGCCCGAGCCGCGACCCAAACCGTCCACCCCGCGCCCCAAACCGGCGACCCCGCGCGTCCCCACCGCGGGCGATATCCTCGCCGCCGCCCAGGCGGCCGCCCAAGCCGCCCAGAACGCCGCCGGTCAGGCCCTCGACTCCGCCCAGGTCACCGCGTCCACGGCCTTCGACACCGCCGTGCGCCTCCCACCCGCCTCCATACAGCTGGCGGCCCAGCTTCCCGACCTCATCGAAAACCTCACGGTCGCCGTCGAACGCCTCAACTCCACCATCGACCGCCTCGACCGCACCCTGGCCCTGGCCGAACCCGCCTTCGTCGCCTACGACAAACTCCTCACCCGCCTCGAATCCCTCACCGCCCTCGGCGAAGAGGTCTTCACCCGCCTGGACAAACTCCCCGGCGTCTCGCTGCTGGGCCGCCTCGCCGGTAGCCGCGAGAAATCCGATGAGAAGCGATGAGTTTCGCGCGCCCGGGAGGTCTACCCGAGCATGAGGAAACTGATCTACGGGTTCACCGTGTCCCTGGACGGTTACATCAATGACCGCGTCGGCAAGATCGACTGGACCGCGCCCGACGACGAACTGCACCAATTCCACAACGACCGGTACCGCGCGCTGGACATCTCCCTGCACGGCCGTCGGCTCTACGAGTTGATGGCCGACTTCTGGCCCCAGGTGCCCGCGGACGCCTCGGACATCATGCGCGAGTTCGGCGGGCTCTGGACGGCCAAGCCCAAATTCGTCTTCTCCCGCACGCTCACCGAGGTCCACTGGAACAGCACGCTTTTCAGCGCGAACGCGGTCGAGGAAGTCCGCAGGCTCAAGGCCGAGGGCGACGGCGTCATGGAGGTCGGCGGCGCGAATCTCGCCGCATCACTGATACCGCACGGGCTCATCGACGAATACCAGGTCTACGTCGCACCCGTGATCCTCGGCGGCGGCACACCGATGTTCCCGTCCCTGACCGAGCGCATCGGACTCCGCTTGGTCGAGACGCGCCACTTCAAGACCGTGGTGCTGCTGCGCTACCTCGCCGACTGAGCTCGTCGGCCAACGGATCGGGCCGGGTCCGCGGCGCGACGCCCAGGCCGGGCAGCGCGCGCAAGGGGGCGGCGGCTTTCCAGAGCATTTCGCGGTATTCGTCCTCGGGGGCGGAGTCGAGGACGATAGCACCGCCCGCGCCCACTCGCCAACGGTTGTGGTGGCGGATCGCGGTGCGGATGACGATATTGAGGTCCGCGGTGCCGCCGAGGCCGAGGAAGCCGATGGTGCCGGAATAGATTCCGCGGGCCTCGGTTTCGAGGGTGTCGATGATCTCGAGGGTGCGGAGTTTGGGTGCGCCGGTCATGGAGCCGCCCGGGAAGCAGGCGCGCAGACAGTCGATGGGGGTGAGGGTGGGGCGCAGGGTGCCACGGATGGTGGAGACCAGTTGGTGGAGGGTCGTGTAGGTCTCGACGGCCATGAGGTGGGGGACGTGGACGGAACCGATCTCGCACACCCGGCCCAGGTCGTTGCGGAGCAGGTCGACGATCATGAGGTTCTCGGCGCGGGTCTTGGGGCTGCTGGCCAGGTCGGCGGCGAGGCGGGCGTCCTCGGCGGGGGTGCGACCGCGGGGCGCGGTGCCCTTGATGGGCTTGGTTTCGACCGTGCGGGAACGGTTCACCTTGAGGAAGCGCTCGGGGGAGGAGCACGCCACCTCGAGGTCGGCGAAACGCAGGAACGCGGCGTAGGGGGCCGGATTCGAGCGGCGCAGGGTGCGGTACACGGTGAGGCCGTCGGCATCGCCCGGGGGAGAGGCGCTGTCGGTAATGCAGATCTCGTAGGACTCGCCCGCGAGCAACTGCTCCTGGCAGGCGGCGACATCGGCGAGGTAGCGGTCGCGGCCGCGCGTCAACAGCGGAGCCACCGCGGCCTCGTCCACGTGCAGCTCCAGCGGTGGCGGATTCTCCCACGTCGGAAGGGTTTCCACGATGGCGCGGGCGGCGGTGAGCCAATCCCGTGCGGCGGCAGGTGATTCCGGTTCGCACAGGGCGAGCAGATGGGTCCGGCCCGCCTCGTGGTCGACCACAATGAGGCGGTCGGCGAAGACCCACTGCGCATCGGGGGTCGGCGCGCGGTGCACCGCCCGCGCGCCGCAGTCGGCCTTCATCTCGTAGCCGAGATAGCCGACGTAGCCGCCGACGAAATCGAAAGGCACGTCCGGGAAGTCGATCTCGCGCCGACGTAGCTCACCGGATAGGTAGTCGAGCACCCCGCCGGGCACGGTGCGGTGACCGGTCGCGCAATCGATCTCGACGTGGCCGCTCCCGACCCGATAGCGCACCACCTCGGCCAGAGGGCCGGAGGCGTCGCCGAGGAAGGAGAAGCGATCCAGGCCGGGCTCCACGTGCTCGCTGTCGAGCCAGAAGGCGTGCGGGGAGGCGGAATACAGGGCGTCGAAGATGGCCTCGGTGTCGACGGCCCGCTCGATCACCACTTGCTCGACCCGATAGCGGATAGGCACCCCACTCGTCATCCCGGCGTGCTCTTGGCCGGGATCCACAGCCGGGTGGTGGATTCCGGCCAAAAGCATGCCGGAATGACGGAGGGTGGACTTTCGCGAAACACCGTGCCGCCGCTGCCATTCGGCGGTCAGGTCGGCGAAATTGCGCAGCAGCAGCTCGCCGTACTCGCTCGAGATGGACTCCGGGTGGAACTGCACGCCCCACTGCGGCCGAGTCCGGTGCCGCACGCCCATGATCACGCCGTCCGGCGTGGTCGCGGTCACCTCCAGCTCCTCCGGCAGTGGTCGCGCGGCGCACAGCGAGTGGTACCGGACCGCCGAGAAATCCTGCGGCACATCGGCGAACAGCTCGCGCCCGTCGTGGGTGATGCGATCCGGATACCCGTGCCGCGCTCGCGGCGCGGCGACCACCGCCCCGCCCGCGGCGAGCACAATGCCCTGATGCCCCAGGCATACGCCCAGCAACGGCAGCTCCGACCGGGCGATCAACTCCGCCGAGATGCCGAAATCGCGAGCGACGCCCGGCCGCCCCGGCCCCGGCGAGATGACGATGTTGTCGAACGTCCCGAGGCTCAGCTCCGCGATCGACCCCACCTCGTCATTGCGCACGACCACGGGCTCGACCCCGTTCACCTCGCTGATCAGCTGATACAGGTTGTAGGTGAACGAGTCGTAGTTGTCGATCAACAGGGTGCGCATTTGAGCACGAACACTACGCTGTGTCCAATTTGCCCTCCGCTTCGCTCCGGGCGGGTTCGCGGCCCTCGAGGTCTCGTTCTTCCCTCCCTCCGCTCCTCCGCTTCGCTCCCCCGCTCCACTCAGTCCAGAACGAGACGGGCCGCGAACTGATAGCTGATTCATACTGCGGGCGTCCGCCTTCAGTTGAATGGGTGGCCTACGGCACAATGGGCGGCATGTCTGTAGCGCAGCCGGTCGAGGTGGATCGTGAGGTCGTCGATTTCGCGATCGTCGGGAAATGGATGGACGAGCAGGGCTTGCCCGGCGGGCCGTTCGAGGAGGTGACCCCGCTCGGCGGCGGCACCCAGAACATCATGCTGCGCTTCCGCCGCGGCGGCCGCGACTACGTGCTGCGGCGCGGGCCCAAGCATCTGCGCAAAGCCAGCAACACCGTCATCAATCGCGAATCGCGAATCCTCGGCGCGCTCGGTGACACCGAGATCCGCGCACCCAAGGTGATCGCGGCCTGCACCAACGAATCCGTCCTCGGCGGCGCGTCGTTCTATCTCATGGAGCCGATCCGCGGCTTCAACCCGCAGAACGAACTCCCCGCCCTGCACGCCGGTGACCCGGAAGTGCGCCGCCAGATGGGGCTTTCGGCCGTCGAGGCCATCGCCCGCCTCGGCTCGCTGGATCACGAGGCGCTCGGTCTGGCCGATTACGGCAAGCCGGAGGGCTTCCTGGAGCGCCAGGTCCCGCGCTGGCTCAAGGAGCTCGAGTCCTACGGCGTCAACGAGGGCTACCCGGGACCGGAGATCCCGGGTGTCCAGCAGGTCGGCGAGTGGCTCGACCGCAATCGCCCGGTGCAGCCGAAACCCGGCATCCTGCACGGCGACTGCCACCTGGCCAACATGATGTTCTCCTTCGACGGCCCCGAGGTGGTGGCCATGGTCGACTGGGAGATGTCCACCATCGGTGACCCGCTGCTGGATCTGGGCTGGCAGATCGCCACCCGCCCGGAACCCGGCAAAACAGGCGCGGCCCTGCTCGGTTCGCTCGGCGCGGTCGGCGGCCTGCCGACCCCCGAGGAGATGATCGCCCACTACGGGAAGTTCTCCGACCGCGACCTGAGCCACGTCACCTGGTACACCGTGCTGGCCTGCTTCAAGCTCGGGATCGTGCTGGAGGGCACGCACGCCCGGGCCTTCGCGGGCAAGGCGCCCAAACAGGTCGGCGATTTCCTGCACGCCATCACCCTCGAACTGTTCGAGAAGGCGCACCGGCTCATGGAGTGAACATGTCGCCATCTTGGCGGCAAGTGGCGGAATATTTGTGGACGGCAAACTAGCGCCAACCGTAAGTTGTCTGCCATGCCGATCGTTCCTGACGTCAAAGACTGGACCTGGGTGCTCGAACGCGCCTGCGCCGAATGCGGATTCGACCCCGACGCCACCGCCTTCGAGGCGGTGCCGGGGTTGACCCGCGACAGCGCCGCGCGCCTGGCCCGCGCCCTGGAGCGACCGGACGCCGCCGTGCGCCCCGACGACTCGACCTGGTCGACCGTGGAGTACGCGGCCCATGTCCGCGACGTGTGCCGCATCTTCACCCACCGCCTCGATATCGCCCGCACCGGCGCGGCCCGGCCGGGACCGGTCATCGCCGCCTACGACACCACGGTCACGGTGGGGGACAAGGGCATTCCCATGTTCTCCAACTGGGATCAGGACGCCACCGCCCTCGCCGAGAACTACGCGGCCGCCGAAACCGGCACCGTGGCAGCCGAACTCGCGACCGCCGCCGAAACCGTGGCCCTCGCCTTCGAGGCCGTCCCGCTCGCCGAACGGGATCGGGCGGCACTGCGCAGCAACGGTTCGGCATTCACCATCGACTCCATGGCCCGCTACTTCATTCACGATGTGGTGCACCACGTGCACGACGTCGAGCGCTGAACCCTTCAGCGGCAGCGCAGCAGCGCCTCCCGGAGATCGCGAGAGCGGATATCGTCGAGCACCGCCATGCCCAGGCGGTTCATCACATAGCCGAAGCCGAGACCCGTTGCCGGATCGGCGAATCCGAACGAGCCGCCGTAGCCGGTGGTGCCGTAGGCGCGCTTGTCGGTCCCGAACCGGAAGCTGCCGCGGGACTTGCGGAAGCCCAGGTGGTAGCGGCTCGGCGTGAGCAGCACCAAATCCTCGGCGGGGACATCGTCGGCGGTCTCGGCGAGGGCCAAACGGTCCAACACCGTTGCGTCGATGGGCAGTTCGCCGGTCTGCTTGGCGGCCGCGCCGTACACCCGCGCCAGCGCCCGCGCGGTGCCGACGCCACCGGCGGCCGGGCTCTCCACGGAGAGGAATTCGCGTCGCGCGGCGCGAGCGGGCGCGCCGACCTGGGGGCTGTTCAACGCGCGGAACGACAGCCCGCGCTTGCTGTAGAGCTGAATCCCGATGCGCACCGGCAGATCTCGCTCGTAGCGCAGGATGTCGAGACCCTCGGTCGCCGACAGGGTCGCCACCCGGTCGAGCGAAACCTCGTCCGGCAGACCGATATAGAACTCCGCACCCAACGGCGCCGCGATGTCCTCGGCGAAGATCCGCCCCAGCGTCCGATGCCGCGGATCCACCCGCCGCAGCAACTCGCCCTGATACAGCCCCGCCGTGATCGGGTGGTAGCCGTGCCGAGTTCCCGGACGCCACAACGGTTTCTGCTCCGCCAGCACCACCGCCATGCGATCCAGATCCGCCATGTCCTTGAGCCGGAACGGCCGATCCAGCGCCGCCAACCCGGCCTGGTGATCCAGCAGCTGCCGCACGGTGATCGATTCCTTGCCGTGCGCGGCGAACTCCGGCCAGTGCATCGCTACCGGATCCTCGTAGTCCAGCCAGCCGCGCGAGACCGCCGAGGCCACCGCGAACGCGGCCATGCCCTTGGTCGAGGACCACACCGGGGCCATGGTGTCGCGCTCCCACGCCACCCGCCGCGTGCGATCGCGGTGCCCGGCCCACAGATCCACCACCGGTCGATCTCCGTCGAATACGGCCACGGCCGCGCCGATCTCGCCGTGCCGGAGGAAATTGCGGCGGAACGCGTCGGCGACCGGACCGAAACCCGAATCCACCTCGCCGTGGATCGTGACCTGCTCACTCATGATGGTTCCGATCGTAACCGGGCGTACCGACGGCGCGGGCGGCCCGCGACGCCGGTGCATAGCTGTGAGCAGTGCGAATGCCCATCGACACGACACCCTGATGTCCGGAATGCGCTTCTGACCAGGTAGCGTGGCCGTACATGCCCGGAATCCAGCGGATTACTTCGACATTGCTGCGAACCAAACCCGTGGAGCAGCTCGCCTCCGACGGCGAACACACCGCCCTGCGGCGCAGCATGGGCCTGATCCCGCTGATCGCGCTGTCGGTCGGCGCGACCCTGGGCACCGGCATCTTCGTCGTCCTCGGCGAGGCCGCACCGCTGGCCGGACCGGCCGTGGTCGTCTCCTTCGTCATCGCCGCACTGGCCGCGCTGTTCTCGGCGCTGTCCTACGCCGAACTCGCCAGCGCCGTGCCGGTGTCCGGCTCGGCCTACTCGTATACCTATGCGACGCTGGGCGAAATCATCGCCTGGGTGTGCGGCTGGTGCCTGCTGCTCGAGTACGGCGTCTCCGTCGCGGCGGTCGCCGTCGGCTGGGGCGCGTACCTCAACGAGTTCCTCGGCTCGACCATCGGCTGGCGCATTCCCGATGTGCTGGCCCAGCCGCCCGGCGCGGGCGGGGTGTTCAATCTGCCCGCGGCCATCGTGGTGCTGCTCGCGACCGCGGTGCTGCTGGGCGGCATTCGCGAGAGCGCGCGCGTCACCACCGTCACCACCCTGATCAAGATCGCGGTGCTGGTGTTCTTCGTGTGCGTGGCCGTCACCGCCTTCAGCTCCTCGAACCTGCACCCCTTCGCGCCCTACGGCGTCTCCGGCGTCGGCGCGGCCGCGTCCATGGTGTTCTTCTCCTTCATCGGCTTCGACGCCGCCTCCACGGCGGGCGAGGAGGCCAAGAACCCGCAGCGAGATCTGCCGCGCGCCATCATCATTTCGCTCGGCATCGTGACGCTGGTGTACGTGGCGGTGGCGCTGACCGCGGTCGGCGCGGTCGGCATCGACGAGGTGAGCAGCTCGGGCGCGTCGCTGGCCACCGTGCTGGAACAGGTCACCGGGCGGGGCTGGCCCGCCACCATTCTCGCGGGCGGCGCGGTCATCGCCATCGCCTCGGTGGTGCTGACCGTGCTGTACGGGCAGACCCGAATCTTGGTCGCCATGTCGCGCGACGGGCTCATGCCCAAGGTCCTCTCGCGGGTCGGCAAGCAGCGGGTGCCGACGGTCAACACGCTCATTGTCGGCGGCGTGGTGGCGGTGCTCTCGGCGCTGGTTCCGCTCGGAGAACTGGTGAACGCCACCAATATCGGCACGCTGGTGTCCTTCGCGCTGGTGAACATCGGCGTGCTGGTGCTGCGCCGCACCAAGCCGGACCTGCCGCGCTCGTTCCGGACCCTGGTGCCGCTGGTGCCGGTGATCGGCGTCGCCATGTGCGTCTGGCTGCTCGTCCACCTGCCGGGCGTGACCTGGCTGGCCTTCACGATCTGGTCGGCCGTCGGGCTGGTCGTGTACTTCGGCTACGGTCGCCGCCGCTCGGCGCTGAACCGGGCCGCACGCACGGATTCGGTTGCCCTAGGCTCGTAACGTGCGAGCTCTCGATCAGATGCGGCAGTGGCCGGTGCGGAACGCGGCGGTGGGTGTCGTCGTCCGCGGCAAGGGCGTGGTGGACACCGAGGGTGATACCGCGCGGGTCTTCCCCCTCGCCTCGGTGACCAAACCCCTTGTGGCATACGGGGTTCTGGTGGCCGTCGAGGAGGGCGCGATCGAGCTCGACCAGCCCGCCGGGCCGCCCGGATCCACCGTCCGGCACCTGCTGGCCCACACCTCCGGGCTGGCCTTCGACACCACCGACGTGCTGGCCAAGCCCGGTGCCAAGCGCATCTACTCCAGCGCCGGATTCGAGGTGCTCGCGGATTTCGTTGCGGCACAGACGGGTATCCCGTTCGACCAGTATCTGCGCGAGGCGGTTTTCGAGCCGCTGGGCATGAATTCCTCGGCGCTGGTGGGTCCCGCCGGGCACGCCGGTCGCTCCTGCGTCGCAGATCTGCTGCGATTCGCCGAGGAATTGCTGGAACCGGTTGTCGTGAGTGCGGAATTGGTTTCCGAAGCAAGCACAGTGCAATTCCCGGATCGCAATGGCGTGCTTCCCGGATACGGCTCGCAGCGCCCCAACGACTGGGGTCTGGGATTCGAAATCCGCGATCACAAGAAACCGCACTGGACCGGCGGCGCGAACTCGCCCCGGACTTTCGGGCACTTCGGGCAGTCCGGCACCTTCCTCTGGGTGGATCCGGACGTCGGCATGGCGTGTCTCGCGCTCGCGGACGAAAATTTCGGGGACTGGGCCCGCGCCGCGTGGCCGCCGTTCAGCGACGCCGTAATCGCGGAGTTTGCGTAATGCTCGACACGGGCATTAAGTAACACACGCAACACCGGGCACTCCAGTAAACTCGGGCAACGCCGAGCTCGCGTCAGGGGCCGTTGGGGAAGACGTCCCTCGTCGAGCCGGAGGTGTCAGTGGTGCGTGCGTCTAGTCAGTTCGCGGAGGCGACGTCTGGAGTCGTCTATATCCATTCATCGCCGGCCGCGCTGTGCCCGCACATCGAATGGGCCCTCACCTCCACCCTCAAGGCCCCCGCGAAACTGCGCTGGACCGCCCAGCCCGCCGACCCGGGACACCTGCGCGCCACCACCGATTGGTTCGGCCCGGTCGGCACCGGCGGCAGATTAGCCAGAGCCTTGCGGGATTGGACCGTCCTCTATTTCGAGGTCACCGAGGACCCCAGCGAGGGCGTCGACGGCGAACGTTTCTCCTTCGTCCCCGGCCTCGGCCTGTGGTCCGGGCTCACCAGCGCCAGCGGCGACATCATGGTCGGCGAGAACCGCCTGCGGACCATCGTCGCCGAGGCCCGCGCTCACGGCCGCGGCTCGGCCGCCGAGATCGCCGCCGACATCGACCGCGCGCTCGGCACCGCCTGGGACGACATCCTCGACCCCTACCGCCTCGGCGGCGACGGCGCGGAGGTCACCTGGCTGCGCCGCGACGTCGGCTGACCCGCTGGTTCCCACTCGCTACTGACGCGGCGCGCCAAACCACGCGGGCCTACCCTCGCGATCATCGCGAACCGGGCAGAATGCCCGGGGGGAGGGGTACCGACGAGGAGGGTTTCGTGCGGACCACAGCGAGGTTCACCGGCATCACGGCCAAGATCGCCGGTGTGACAGCGAAAATCGCGGGCGCGACACTGGTCATCGCGACCGCCCTGGTCCTCGGCGCCTGCAACGACAACTCGTCCACCGGCGTTTCGGCGACCACCACCCAACCCAAGCCCGCCGCGACCTCCGCGGCCCCCTTCCCCGCCGCGGGCCACGACGTCGTCCAATGCGGTACCGGCCCTTGGGGACTCGCCGTCGTCGTCTCCACCGCCCACGGCGCCGACTTCTGCCCCACCGCCCTCTCGGTCGTCAACGCCTACGCCGGCGAGCGCGCCAAACAATCCACCGGCGACATCGCCGTCGTGGTCGACACCATCCGCTGGGTGTGCGGTGAGCGCCAAGGCAACCCGAACCCCTACCAGGAATGCGCCAGCCAGAACGAATCCGCCGACAAGGTCCGCCTGCTCTCCTGATCACACCCGCGCGGGCTCGGCCATCGGATCGGGCTCGGCCATGGGGTCCGGATCGGCCAGCGGTTCCACCGGCTGCCGATCCAACACCAGACGCAGTCGCTCGGTGTCCAACTGCCCCTCCCATTTGGCGACCACCAGGGTGGCGACGCAGTTGCCGAGCAGGTTCACCGTCACCCGCATGGAGTCCATGAGCCGATCCGCGCCCAACAGAATCGCCACGGCCGCAACGGGAATCGAGCCGTGGCCGATCGCGCTGACCGTCGCCGACAGCGCCAGGAAGGAGGAGCCCGGCACCCCGGCCATGCCCTTGGAGGTGAGCATGAGCGCGGCCAGCGCGGTCACCTGCTCGCCGACGCTCAGATCGACGCCCAGCGCCTGCGCCAGGAACAGCACGCAGATCGCCAGATACAGCGTCGCGCCGTCCAGGTTGAACGAATACCCGGTCGGCACAACCAATCCCGTGGTGGCGCGGGAACAGCCCGCGTCCACCAGCTTGGTCATGATGCGCGGCAACACCACCTCGGTCGAGGCGGTACCCAGGGCCACGAACAGCTCATTCTTGATGTAGCGCACGAACTTCCACAGACTCGCCCCCGCGAAGACCCGCGTGATAGCCGCCAGCACCAGAATGAACAACACCGCCGCCCCGTAGCAGCAGGCGATCAATTTCCCGTACGTGCCAAGGGTTTTCATCCCGTACTGCCCGATGATGAAGGCCATCGCCCCGAACGCGCCCAGCGGTGAGAGCCGCATGATCCAGCCGATCACGATGAACAGGATCCGGCTGACGTGATCGATGGCTTCCAGCACCACCGGCGGCCCGTTCTCCCCGAACTTGGCCAGCGCCAACCCGAACAGCACCGACACGAACAGCACCTGCAGCAGCTTGTTCTCCGCGAACGCCGAGACCAGTGACGTCGGAATGATGTTCAGCAGAAAGTCGACGGTGTGCGGCAGTTCCGCCTTCTGCGTCGTCTTGGCGATCTGATCGGCACCGGTGGCCAGCGTGTGCGCGTCGATGCTGAAGCCCGCGCCCGGCTTCACCAGATTTCCGACCAGCAGCCCGAACAGCAGCGCGAAGGTGGTCACCACCTCGAAGTAGATCAGCGCCTTGACCCCGATGCGCCCCACGGACTTCAGATTCCCCACGTGCGCGATGCCCAGCACCACGGTGCAGAACACGATCGGCGCGATCACCATCTTGATCAGCTTGATGAACCCGTCCCCCAACGGTTTCAGATCCATTCCCAGCCACGGCCAGAACTTGCCGACCACGATCCCCGCGACCACCGCGATCAGCAGTTGCGCGAACATGGACCGATACCACGGTGTTCGCCGGACCGTTGTCGCCCCGGCTACGAGCGTCTCTGACATGCTCCGCACGCTAGAAACCCGCGGTGTCCACCTCGTATCGGGGACGTGTCAACCAAATTTCGTAAGTTTTGTACACGCCCACCTACGCGAGCGGGCGGCCTCCGAAGAGACCGCCCGCCGGTGCCGTGTCGAAGAGACTACAGCGGAATGTTCTTGTTGTGCTGCGGCCGAGCCGGGGCCGCCGCGAGCGCCGCCGCGATGGTGGAGCGGGTCTTGGCCGGATCGACGACCTGATCCACGACCCCGATCGCCATGGCGCGCTCGACGCCGCCGGCAATGCGCTCGTGCTCCTCGGTCAGCCGCTCGAGCATGGCCTCGCGCTCCTCCTCCGGGGCGGCCGCGAGTGCCTTCTTGTGCAGGATGCCGACCGCGGCCTTCGCGCCCATGACCGCGACCTCCGAACCCGGCCACGCGTAAACCGCTGTGGCGCCGAGGGAGCGGGCGTTCATGGCGATGTAGGCGCCGCCGTAGATCTTGCGGGTCACCAGCGTGACGCGGGGGACGCGGGCCTCGGCGAAGGCGTGCAGCAGCTTCGCGCCGCGCCGCACCACGCCCTCGAACTCCTGCGAGACGCCCGGCAGGTAGCCCGGCACGTCGGTGACGACGATCAGCGGAATGCCGAAGGCATTGCACAGGCGCACGAAACGCGAAGCCTTTTCGGCGCTTTCGGAGTTGAGGCAGCCGCCCAGGCGAATCGGGTTGTTGGCCAGCACACCGACGGTGCGACCGCCGAGACGGCCCAGACCGACCACCATCGAGCGCGCGTACCCGCCCTGCAGTTCCTCGAAAGTGCTTTCGCCGTCGACATTGTCGAGCAGCTCGTGAATGATCGGCTTCACGTCGTAGGCGCGCTTGGCCGACTCCGGCATCATGGCCTTGAGGTCCACATCGCCGTGCGCGGCCGCGGCCAGATCGAATTCGCCCTGCTCGGCGAACATCGAGACCAGCCGGCGCGCGCGGTGCATGGCATCCTGCTCGTCATCGGCCACGATATGGCAGACGCCGGACTTCTTGCCGTGGGTGATCGGCCCGCCGAGGGTCTCCATGTCGACGCTCTCGCCGGTCACCGTCTTCACGATGTCCGGACCGGTGACGAAGACCCGGCCCTCGGGGGCCATGATCACGATGTCGGTCAGCGCCGGACCGTAGGCGGCGCCACCGGCGGCGAAGCCGAGCACCACCGAAATCTGGGGGACCTGGCCGGACGCGCGAACCATGGCCTCGAAGACCAGCCCGACCGCGTGCAGCGCCTCGACGCCCTCGGCCAGTCGCGCGCCACCCGAATGCCACAGGCCGACAACGGGAATCTGGGACTCGATGGCGGTATCGATCGCATCGACAATGTGCTTGCAACCCTCGACGCCCATGGCGCCGCCCATCACGGTCGCATCGGAGCAGTAGGCGACGGTGCGCACACCGTCGATCTCACCAATGGCGGCGAGCACACCGGACTTGTCGCGCGGGTGCAGCGGCAGCACGGTTCCGGGATCGAAGAACCGCTGCAACCGACCCAGCGGGTCGCGCGGATCGGTCGTGGTATCCGCGTGTGCGGGAGCCATGATGGTCATCGCAAACTCTCCTCTGAAGGAAACGCGGTCGCCGAAGCGGCTGCGAAATGTCGAAAATCCCGGCAGGGGAACGGGTCTGGGATCTCGACCCGAGATCCCCTGCCGGGACCGCTTGTCTTACTGACCGGTTCTAGAAGTGCGCGGTTCTTCTGAGTGCGCCGTCAGTACCGGCCGAAGGCGAGCGCGACATTGTGCCCACCGAAACCGAAGGAGTTGTTGATCGCGTACTCGATGTCCTGATGGCGTGCGGTGCCATGCACGATATCGAGATCGATCGCCGGATCCTGGTTCTCGAGGTTCAGCGTCGGCGGGACGACCCCGTCGCGAATGCTGAGCACCGTGAGCACCGACTCGAGGGCGCCGACGGCACCGATCGAGTGGCCCAGGGCCGACTTGGGCGCGTACACCGAGGCGTGCTGCACGCCAGCCTTGTGAATCGCGTTCGCTTCCGCGGTGTCACCGATCGGGGTGGCGGTCGCGTGAGCGTTGACGTGGGTGACGTCCTTGGGGGACAACCCGGCGGTCTGCATCGCGCGCTGCATGGCGCGAGCCGCACCGCTGCCCTCCGGATCGGGAGCCACCAGGTGGAACCCGTCGGAGGTGATACCCGCGCCCATGAGACGGGCGTGGATGGTGGCGCCGCGCGCCTTGGCGTGCTCCTCGGTCTCGATGACCATGAGCGCGCCCGCTTCGCCGAAGACGAAGCCGTCGCGGTCCTTGTCGAAGGGGCGCGAGGCCGCCTTCGGATCGTCATTACGGGTCGACATGGCCCGCATCATGGAGAACGCGGCGATCGGCACCGAGTCGATGAAGCCCTCGACACCACCGGTCACGACCATGTCGGCGTCACCCATGACGATCATGCGCCACGCGTTGGCGATGGCCTCCGAACCCGACGAACACGCCGAGACGGGGGTGATCACGCCAGCGCGGGCTTTGAGTTCGAGACCGACGACGGCGGACGGACCGTTCGGCATGACCATCTGAACGGCCAGCGGCGAAATCTTGCGATAGCCACCGTTCTTCAGCTTGTCCACCGAATCGATCAGTGCGTCGCCGCCGCCGAGACCGGTGCCGATGGCCACACCCAGCCGAAGCGGGTCAACCTCGGGCGAGCCAGCGTTCTTCCACACCTCGCGACCGAGCACGGTCGCCAGACGCTCGACGTACGCCATGCGACGGATCTCGACCCGATCGAGCAGCGTGTCCGGCGACACCTTCAGGTGGCCGCCGATTCGAACTGGAAGGTCGTACTCCGCAATGAAGTCGTCCTCGAGAGTGTCGATGCCGCTCTCGCCATTGAGGAGGCCCTTCCACGTCGCATCGACGTCACCGGCGATCGACGTGGTCGCCGCCATGCTCGTTACGACGACGTTGGGAAAGTTCCCGTTCAAGGTGGAAGGAGTGGTCACGGTGTCGGTTCCTACTCGCCCTCGGCGCCGAACTTGGCCTTCAGCTCGGCGGCCGCCTCGGAGTTCTCGGCCTCGAGCTTCTGGATGTACGCCACCGCGTCGCCGACGGTCTTCAGGCTCGCCAGGTCCTCGTCGGGGATCTTGACGCCGTACTTGTCCTCGGTCTGGACGGCGATCTCGACCATCGACAGCGAGTCGATGTCCAGGTCGTCGACGAAGGACTTCTCGATGGTGACCTCGGAGGGCTCGATACCGGTCACCTCTTCGATGATCTTGCCGAGCTCTTCGACGATCTGTTCCTGGGTCAGAGCGGCCACTGTGGTGGCTCCCTTCTTGTTACTGGTGGAGGGGTTGGGTTTTTCAGTTTGCGGCCAGATTGCTCCCTCGCCGTTGAGGAAGCGGGCCGCGAGCCAAGCTAGCTTGCCGCGGTGAGTTCGGCGAGCGCGGGGAGATCCGCCGGGGTCTTCAACGCCAGGTTCGGGGTGCCCTTGAGCTCCCGCTTGGCGATGCCGACCAGGGTGCCCGCGGGCGGCAACTCTGCCACCGCGGAAACCCCTGCCGTACGGATCGTTTCGGTGCACAGGTCCCAGCGCACGGGGCGCGTGACCTGGGCAGCGAGCTTGTCGATCGCATCCTGACCGGACTCGACCGGCCGACCGTCGAAGTTCGACAGCAGGGTCCGGACCGGCGCGTTGGGCGCGATCTTGGCGATGGCCTCCGCAACGGCGTCCTGGGCGGGTGCCATGAACGCGGTATGGAAGGCGCCAGCGACCGGCAGGGACCGGATGCGGGCCTTTTCGGGTGGGTTTGCGGCAAGGGCTTCGAGCGCCTCGAGCTTACCCGCTGCCACGATCTGACCCACCGCATTGCGGTTGGCCGGAGCGAGTCCGAGTTCCTCGAGGCGGGCGAGCACCTCCGCTTCGTCACCACCGAGCACCGCGGACATACCGGTCGGCTCGAGGGCGCAAGCTTTGGCCATCTCCGCTCCG
This sequence comes from Nocardia sp. CDC153, assembly GCF_035818515.1. Taxonomy (NCBI): domain Bacteria; kingdom Bacillati; phylum Actinomycetota; class Actinomycetes; order Mycobacteriales; family Nocardiaceae; genus Nocardia; species Nocardia sp. CDC153. The sequence continues at coordinate 1,626,798 of NZ_JAYKYU010000001.1, forward strand.
CGGATGGCGGCCAGGGCCACCGCGTCATCGGCGGAGATGACTCCGGCGACGGCAGCGGCGGCGAATTCGCCGACCGAGTGTCCGGCGACGATGGTATCCGCGGACAGCGAGTCCTGCGGGATTTCGGCAAAAGCAAGCAGAGCGGCCGCGACGACGAGCGGCTGGGTGACAGCCGTGTCCACGATCTCTTCCGCGGTCGCAGTCGTACCCAAACGCAGCAGGTCCACCCCCGCGGCCTTCGACCACAGCGCGACGCGATCCGCGGCGCCGGGAAGTTCGAGCCAAGGGGTGAGCATGCCGGGTGTCTGAGAGCCCTGTCCAGGGGCGAGCAATGCGATCACGGGTCTAAGAAAACACTGTGACTGCACTCTCACGAGATGTCGGCGCGAATGAAGCTTGCTTGGCTCTTTTGTGAGGAGTCCACAAAAGACCAAGTGGGTTGCCCGGATCGCCCGATCCTCGAATCTTGTTACACGCCCTCGGCAGGGTCTGTGACAGGAGTCACATCAGTGGCAGGAGTGGGCGATTCGTTACGAGTTCGAGTCAGCCGACCTACTGTGGCCGCGATACGTAACACATACGCATCGCGCGGATTCATGGGATCCCGGCCCGTGATGTCGGCGATTCGCTTGAGCCGATAGCGCACCGTATTTGGATGAACGAACAGCTGACGGGCGCAGGTCTCGACGGCTCCACCGCAGTCCAGATAGGCGTCCAGGGTGTCGGACAAATCGGCGCTGGCGGCGGCCAACGGTAGCACGAGATGCTCGTTCAGGGCCTCCACCGCGGCCCGGTCGCCCAGCAGCGCGCGCTCGGGTAGGAGCTCGGAGGCGTGCACCGGGCGCGGCGCGCCACGCCAGCCCACCACGGCCTCCATCCCCGCCATCGCCTCCACCGAGCTGACGTGCGCGGCCGACAGCGTGCGCATGGTCGGACCGATCACCACCGGGCCCTCGGAGAAGGCCTCGGCAAGCAGGTCGGCCAGGAACTGCGAGGGATACAACGGGTCGCCGAGATGTCCACTGACTACCATGACGAGCCGCGAACCCTGCACCACGGCGAGCGCGTTTCGGTTGTGCCGACCGGCGACACTATGTACGGAACTGACAACGGCCACCTGATCCTTGGGGGGCGTTCCCACAAGCACGGTGGCGGGCGCGGTGGCATCCCAATTGAGAGTGGCCGCGCGCGAGAGCATCTCGGGACCGGTGTCGCCGCGCACCACGGCGTCGACGACGAGGGCCTCCAATCGGGTGTCCCAGGCGCCGCGCGACTCGGCGGCCGAGGCGTACACCGAGGCGGCAGCGAAACCTAGCTCGCGCCCGTAGCGCAGCACCGCCTCGGTGAGGGCCACCAGCTGACGATCGTTGCGCGCCAACGCCGGTAGCCACTGCTCGAAGAACTCCATGGCCACCCGGACCATGTCGACGGTCTGGCGCAGCGTGAGCCGCCGCGCCAGATCGTCCGGAATCACTTGGAAGGCATCGAGACTGAATCGGATGTCCGACTCCGGGTCCTGCAGCCATTCCAGGAAGTTCACCACCGCCGTCTGCACCAGCATCTGCACCCCGGCCCGCTGGGCGGCGTCCAGATTGGCGAAGAACGGCAACCGATCCTGCATCGAGGCCACGGCCTCGGTCGACAGGCGACCGGAGAACTGCTTGACCCGTTTCAGGAGGGTGTCCGGAAGCGGGTCGCGCGTCTGCCGATTCGGGGAGAGCGCGCCGGTCGGGAGATAGACCTCGTGCGAAGAGGTGCCCTCTTCATTGATCCGGCGCGGCCTCGGCGGTTTACGTTCCACGGTATTTATGGTGGGCTACGCGTCCCCGCCTTCGGTACCGGGTGCCGCCTTCGGCGCGGCGTTCACATCGTCGATGGCGTAGCGGCGGGCCGCCTCGGCGGCCGTCGCGGGCGCGATCTTGCCCTGGGCGGCCAGTCCCTGCAGCGCCGCGACCACGATGGACGCGGCATCCACATTGAACACGCGGCGCGCGGCCGGACGGGTGTCGGAGAAACCGAAACCGTCGGTGCCCAGGGTGATGTACTCGCCCGGCACCCACTGGCGGATCTGGTCCGGCACCGCGCGCATCCAGTCGGACGCGGCGACGAACGGGCCCTGGGCCCGCGACAGCACCTCGGTGATGTAGGGCAGGCCCGGATCCTGGTCCGGGTGGCGGAGTTTGGCGATCTCCTTGGCCAGGGCCTCCTTGCGCAGCTCGCCCCACGAGGTGACCGAGTAGACGTCGGCCTGCACGTTCCACTCGTTGGCCAGCATCTCCTGCGCGCGCAGACCGTCGGGCATGGTGACGCCCGCGACCAGGATGTTGGCGCGCAGGTCGCCCGCGGCGCCGGGCTTGTAGAGATAGATGCCCTTGAGCAGACCCTGCACGTCCAGGCCCTCCGGCTCGGCCGGCTGCACGTACGGCTCGTTGTAGAGGGTGATGTAGTAGAAGATGTCCTCGCCGCCGAATTCGTGGTGCTGCGAATGCGATTCGGGATCGGTGCCGGGCAGCGCCTCCTGGAAACCGCTGGCCAGCCCGCCGCCGTACATGCGGCGCATGCCGTCGCGCACGATGTGGGCGATCTCGAAGGAGAAGGCCGGGTCGTAGGCGACGCACGCCGGGTTGGTGGACGCCAGCAGCAGCGAGTGACCGTCGTTGTGCTGCAGGCCCTCACCGGTCAGCGTGGTGCGGCCGGCGGTCGCGCCGAGCACGAAGCCGCGGGCCATCTGGTCGGCCGCGGCCCACAGGCCGTCGCCGGTGCGCTGGAAGCCGAACATCGAATAAAAGATGTAGAGCGGGATCATCGGCTCGCCGTGGGTGGCGTAGGAGGTGCCGACCGCGGTGAAGCTGGAGGTCGATCCGGCCTCGTTGATGCCCTCGTGCAGGATCTGGCCGACACTCGACTCCTTGTAGGCGAGCATCAGTTCCGCGTCGACCGAGGTGTAGAGCTGGCCGTTGCGGTTGTAGATCTTCAACGACGGGAACCACGAGTCCATGCCGAAGGTGCGGGCCTCGTCGGGAATGATCGGGACGATGCGCTTGCCGATCTCCTTGTCGCGCAACAGCTCCTTCATCAGGCGCACGAAGGCCATGGTGGTGGCCACCGGCTGCTTGCCCGAACCCTTGCGGACGCTGCGGTAGGCCTCGTCTCCGGGCAGCGGCAGCGGCTTCGCCATCGTGCGCCGCTCGGGCAGGTAGCCGCCCAGTTGCTTGCGGCGATCCAGCATGTACTGGATCTCCGGGGCGTCCTGGCCGGGGTGGTAGTACGGCGGCAGATACGGATTCGCCTCGAGCTCGGCATCGGTGATCGGAATGCGCTGCACGTCGCGGAACGCCTTCAGATCGTCGAGGGTCATCTTCTTCATCTGGTGCGTGGCGTTGCGGGCCTCGAAGTGCTTGCCCAGGCCGTAGCCCTTGATGGTCTTGGCGAGAATGACCGTCGGCTGGCCCTTGTGCGCCATGGCCGCGGCGTAGGCGGCGTAGATCTTGCGGTAGTCGTGGCCGCCGCGCTTGAGGTTCCAGATGTCGGAGTCCGACAGGCCCTTGACCAACTCCTTGGTGCGCGGATCGCGGCCGAAGAAGTGCTCGCGCACGTACGCGCCATCATTGGCCTTGTAGGTCTGGTAGTCGCCGTCGGGGGTGGTGTTCATCAGGTTCACCAGCGCGCCGTCGCGGTCGGCCTGCAGCAGGGCGTCCCATTCGCGGCCCCACACCACCTTGATGACGTTCCAGCCCGCGCCGCGGAAGAACGACTCCAGCTCCTGAATGATCTTGCCGTTGCCGCGAACCGGGCCGTCGAGGCGCTGCAGGTTGCAGTTGATGACGAAGGTCAGGTTGTCCAGGCCCTCGTTGGCGGCCACCTGGATCAGGCCGCGCGACTCCGGCTCGTCCATCTCGCCGTCGCCGAGGAAGGCCCAAACATGCTGATCCGAGGTGTCTTTGAGACCGCGGTCGTGCAGGTAGTGGTTGAAGCGGGCCTGGTAGATGGCGTTCATCGGGCCCAAACCCATGGAGACCGTGGGGAATTCCCAGAAGTCGGGCATCAGGCGCGGGTGCGGGTAGGACGACAGGCCGTGACCCGGGCCGCCGTGGCTGTACTCCTGGCGGAAGCCGTCGAGCTGATCGGTGGTGAGGCGGCCCTCGAGATAGGCGCGGGCGTAGACGCCGGGGGAGGCGTGGCCCTGGATGAAGATCTGGTCGCCGCCGCCCGGGTGGTCCTTGCCGCGGAAGAAGTGGTTGAAGCCGACCTCGTAGAGCGCCGCCGAGGACGCGTAGGTCGAAATGTGGCCGCCCACACCGATTCCGGGGCGCTGGGCGCGGTGCACCATGACCGCGGCGTTCCAGCGGATGTAGGCGCGGAAGCGGCGCTCCACCTCTTCGTCGCCGGGGAACCACGGCTCGTTCTCGGTGGGGATGGTGTTGACGTAGTCGGTGGAGGTCAGCGCGGGGATGGCGACGTGGCGCTCACCGGCGCGCTCCAACAGGCGCAGCATGAGGTAGCGGGCGCGGCCGGGGCCCTCGCGGGTGAGCATCTCGTCGAAGGAGTCGAGCCATTCGCTGGTCTCTTCCGGGTCGATGTCCGGCAGGTATGACGCCACCCCCTCGCGAATCACTCGAACCCGGCCCCCCGCCGGGCTTTTGCGTGCCGATCCGGCGTTCGGCTCCTGGGAACCGTTGGCGGAATTCGACGAAGTCGGGTGCATCAAGTCGGTCAAGACGTTTGCTCCTCGTACACATGGGGTGGGACATCTGGTGTGGCGTCAATACCCCGGATATCCGCTGGTCGGCGGCATACCCGTAACGATTGGTCTGGGGCGCATCTCACATCCTTGCCGATGATGCGGCCCAGGTCATCATGTCAGCCGGAAATCCAGTACGGTTGCGCAGGGAACCGCCGGGCTGTGATCGGGGAGGAACCAAGTGAAGCTGCTGAACCCCCGGGGGTTCGGATTGGTGTGCGCATCCGCGGCCGTGGCCGCGGGATTGGTTCTGGCCGGATGTGCCAACACGGTCGAGGGTACCCCGACCGTGGATCAAGCCCAGGTGACGGCGTACAAGGCCGATGTGGCCTCGTCCTCGGCGGCGGCCAGCTCGTCCAAGGCCGCGGCGGCCATCGCGAAAGCCACTGCCGACAACTGCGATCCGTTCCGCAAGAACACCGGCACCGCGGTCGACCGCTACAACGAGTTCGTGGACGCCCACGACGCGAGCGCCGCCGACCAGAACGCCAAGCGCGATGCCGCGGCGAGCGCGCTCGAGGACGCGGCCAAGGCGATCGAGGCTCAGGTGAGCGCCTCCGGCCCGGCCCTGCCCGCGGATCTGGCGGGCAAGTTCACCGATTACGTGACCGCGGCGCGCGCGTTGGCCGCGGAGATTCGGAAGATGTCCGCGGGGTCGTCCGTCGCGCCGCTCAACGACGCGAGCAAGAAGGTCAACGACGCTCTGACAGCGGTCCGAAACGCGTGCCCGACCAAGTGAACCCGCCGTGTCCGAGTGGCCCCTCGGGTCTCACATACGACATTTAGGGTGCGATTTCGGCCGATCGGCTTGCGCTGAGGGCTTTTACCATGTTCGCTTGCAACTACCTATTGTCGGGAGTTGAGGAGGACACCACCGTGGTCGCCGCGGCGGACGCGCAGAACTACGCTCAGAAGCTTGGCATTGCACACGGCATGGTGGTTCAAGAACTGGGCTGGGACGAAGATACCGACGACGACCTGCGTGCGGGTATCGAGGAAACGATCGGGTCCGAGTTGCTTGACGAGGACACCGACGAGGTCGTCGATGTCGTACTGCTGTGGTGGCGGGATGGGGACGGGGATCTCGTCGACGAGCTGATGGACGTGGTGTCCCCGCTCGCCGACGACGGCATCGTCTGGGTCCTGACTCCGAAAACCGGTCAGCCCGGCCACGTGGACCCGAGCGAAATCGCCGAATCGGCCACGCCCGCCGGTCTCACCTCGACCACACCGGTCTCCCTGGGCACCTGGACGGGCACCAAGCTCACCCAGCCCAAGACGCCCTCCAAGCAGCGCTGAGACCCTCCACTAAGGTTTCAGCTCGAACCGAGTGGCATGGGTGGATGCCTCGCGCCTCCACCACGGGTCGCTCGGTGCTGGGCTCTCGTTTGCGAGTCCGGCGCTGCTCTTGGTCGAGCCCGGCGCTGCGCCGGAGGATGGAGGGGTAGGTATGCCGCTCGAGGTCGGTACGGTCGCACCGGACTTCACATTGAAGGACCAGAACAACCAGGACGTCACGCTGTCGAGCTTCCGTGGCGAGAAGAACGTCCTGATCGTCTTCTACCCCTTGGCCTTCACCGGCATCTGCCAGGGCGAACTCTGCAAGGTCCGCGACGAACTCCCCAAGTTCCAGAACGACAACGCCGAAATCCTCGCCATCTCGGTCGGTCCCCCTCCCACCCACAAGATCTGGGCAGCCGAACAGGGCTACACCTTCCCCCTCCTCTCCGACTTCTGGCCCCACGGCGCGGTAGCCCAGTCCTACGGCGTCTTCAACGAAAAATCCGGCTACCCCAACCGCGGCACCTTCGTCATAGACAAGGACGGCATCATCCGCTTCTCGGAAATGAACGGCCCCGGCGAGCCCCGTGACCAGCAGGCTTGGGAAAAAGCGCTAGCCACACTAGATTCATAACCCGTCGCCCGGACTCCCCGGTCCACCGGCGACATCCAACCCCGGCCCCAGTCGGCCGGTTGGGGCGTATAGCTCAGGGGTAGAGCACTGGTTTTACACACCAGCGGTCCGCGGTTCGATCCCGCGTGCGCCCACTCCAAACCGGCAGGTACCACACGGTATCTGCCGGTTTCTTTTGCCCCATGGGTGAATTCGTGGGGCAAACGTGGGGCAGTTGGGAATAGCTCTGTGATCGCTAGCTGGTGAAACGCTCGTCTAGCGCTATAGGTGACGTCAGGTGCTCTCACGTCACAGAACCAAGCAACTTGGCGATGAACTGGTAGTTCGTTGGGCATGCACCTACCGCTGAAGTACCTGCCCACCACTCGGTGAAGAAGGGCGACGAGTTCATGGAACGAGATCAGGTTCTTGAGTGGATTGGTCGGGGTGAAGGGCAAACGGTCGAGTTCAAAGAATCGGCCAGCACCACGACCACCCGAGCGGCCATCAAGACACTGGCTGCGTTCGGCAGTCAGTCGCAAGGTGGTGTGGTCATTTTTGGAGTGAGGGATAACGGCAACCTCCATCCAGGATTCCATCTAGGTCGCGAGACGTCGGCGCAGCTGTCAGGAAGTATCAAGGCCGTCACTGTCTCGATGACAACAGGGGAGCCTCTTCTTCCGGTCATTTGGACGTTCTCCTCGCCGGATCTGATGGTCGCGCAGGTGCTTCCCGAGGTCCATCTTGGCGGCCCATACCTTGCATTTGACTGCCGATGGCAGCGCTCAGGAGCTGCGACACATCTAGTTCGGGTCGACTACCGGCAGCTGGCACGCGCCTATCAGAAACACCTGAAGGATGATCCGGACCCAATATTTGGAATCGGGTTCTGCCCAGACTGCGGCGAGCGGGACTTCACGCGAAGCTCGCACAACGAACCAGACTCTGTGTACTACAGGATCGAGTGCAACCGCTGCCATTGGACCGACTGGACGGAGTAGCTGGCTAACCGAGGGTGGTCCGAACTTGGGCTAGCCGAGAGTGCGTCGAACATCGGCCCACTGACTATCACCGAACCTGGCGTACCGCTGAGTAGTACGCACGGAGGCATGGCCCAGTAGCACCTGAACTTGATCCAGTGGGACCTTGGCGCGCACGAGGCGGCTTGCATACGTGTGACGGAGATCGTTGGGTCGGACCTTTCCCAGTCGCCGTCGGTCGTCGCCTTCGCCGACCCAGGCGACTCGTGCGGCGGCCTGGAACCGATCCCTGAAGTTGTCTTGGTCGAAGGGGCGATTGTCGGTGTGCGCCAGCAGCAAGCCGCTTCGGACCGTTCGACCGTCGTCCACGTAGCGGACGGGGGCTGGCTCGCCAAGCCCGTTCTTCTTGATCGTAGCGGCGAGAATCTTGGTCAGGCTCTCGCCGATGGGGATTACGCGCCGCTCGTGGTCCTTTGGAGCCTTCATCCGCTTCGTGGCCTTGTCCCAGGCCCACTCAATGGAGATCGTCTTACGTTTGATGTCGATGTGTTCGCGGTGGAGTCCCTGAGCCTCACCCATGCGCATACCCGTACCGAGCAGCACATCGAGGATCAACTGATCGAAGGGTTCGAGAGGGTCGCGAAGTGCCGCAACTTCTTCGTCCTCGAGGTGACGCTCTGGGGATGGGCCAGGCTTCGGCAAATCGATATCAACGCAGGGGGTTTCGGTGATCAGCTTGGCCTTGCGGGCGGCCTTCATCGAGCTACTGAGGAGGCGATAGCACTTCTCGACGCTCGTCGGCGCCAGGGTCTTGCTCAGCTCGACAACCCACTCTTGGACATCAGGTTGATGGATCTCAGTCAGAAGCCACGGATTCCACTTCGGTGCCAAGTGCTTGTCGATCCGGTGGTTATCGATCTTCTGTGTGCCCTCTTCAGCCGTGCGCAGCAGCGCCCAGCGAGGTCGCCACTCCATCCAGGTGGTGGCCGGTACTGGATGCGACGGGTTCTCGCGCTCGCGATCCTCCTTCGCCGTGGCCTTCCGCCTGGCGACATCTTTGTTCGTGTAAATGCCCGCACTTCGCTTGTTGCCGTTCTCGTCTCGGTAGACGCCGCGGTATCTTCCGCTCGGAAGCTTCTCAGCCCATCCCATGTCAGGCCCCCTTTTGGACGCTCGATCGCTGGCAATTCAGAGCCGGACTTCATTCGTCATTATCGTCCGAAGATGTCCAGCTCGGGCGTGAAAAACGGTGCCTCAGTGGACATTTGAGCCCGTATACTGACTTGAAGGACCAATTCGCGGTGGGGATCGAGGTGTTCCATCAATGGCGGAAGTCACGCGACCGAACCGGAAGCTGATGGCTGTCATGGAGGAGGCGGGCATCAAGAACCACGGGCTTGCGAACCGGATGCAGGAGGCCAGCCTCCGCGACGGTGGCAAGCCTGTGAAGACTTCGCACACGATCGTCCAGAAGTGGAGGGACGGCACAACTGGACAGCCCATGGTGCGCCAGTGTGCTGTGATGCTGAAGGTCCTGAGCGAATTGGTAGGCCGAGATCTGAAGCCTGCGGACATCGGCTACCCGGACATCAAGCTGGACCAAAAGCCCACGCTAGCGATCGTGGAGTCATTTGAAGATCCGCTCTCGATATCCGAAAGGCTTCAGCGCCTTGGGGAGATCGATGTCGATGACTCTGTGTTGGATATCGTCGATTTCGCGCTCGAAGATATTGTCGATCGCTACGAGGTTGAAGGTCCGCAAAAGCTCTCCCCGGCAGTGATTTCGCTTCGCCGCAGGATAGACGAACTCACGCGACAGAAGCAGCATCCGAAGCAGCTTGAACGTCTGTATCGTCTAGCGGCCCAGCTCTCGGGGATGCTGAGCTATATGGCTGTAAATCGTGGTCGGTTCCCTCATGCGCGTATGTACGCCAAGGAGGCCTTGGTTGTGGCCAGTCTGATCGATGACTTTGAATTACAGGCTTGGATCAAGGGGACCGAGAGTTTCTGTGCGTACTACATGGGCAAGTACGGTATGGCGGTTGCCTTGGCTGAAGAAGGGTTGCGCTATGCGCCCGAGAGCCCGCAAGCAATTCGCCTGCTGTCCAACGGGTTAGCGCGCGCACTGGGCAAGGTTGGTGATCTCAACGGAGTCCATGCGGCAATCGACCGGGCGAACACTCTCGCTGAGACCTTGGCGATACCAGATGGATTGACGCCAGCGCTGTCATTCGAGCCGTACAGCCATGCGCGGTTTGCGGCTAACGCTGCGACGGCTTACCTATCGGCGGGGGATTACCAGAAGACTCTCGAATACGGGCATCAGGTGGAATCGCTCGTGGATGAGTCTGATTCGGTGTGGAGCCGGTCGTTGGTCAGGCTAGATATTGCCACCGCCTTGGTGAAGTCATCCAGCCCGGACGTCGAGCAGGCAGTGTTCCTGGGCTCTGAGGCGCTGACGTTCTCCGAAGAGCGGCCGATACGATCTGTGTGGCAGCGTGCGCATGAATTTGGAGCCGCCACGCAGTCGTTTGATGCATCCGAGGTGCGGGATTATCACATGGTGCTTCGTGACTGGTCGGACCGTGTCAGGGAGTTTTCGGCACCAGCGAAAGCTAGCTAGCGTCCAAGTTCCAGGGTTGCCGCATCATTCCATCGATATGCTTGTGACTCTCGACGGAGCTTAACGATCTTAATCGAATCAACTTGTACCGTAGCGGTTTTCAAGTCGCGGATTGTGCTTATCTGATCGATAATCGGTTTGGCATCCTGCTTCCGATTGCTGTATCCGATGCCGAGGTGCGGGCGGAAGTTCTCGGTAGTTGCAAGGGGAATCGAGGGAAGAATTTGCCGTGTCGACTTGCGAACTATCTGATGCAGATTGAACAGTTCAGTCCACGGCGACACAGTGAAGCGAATAGCGCCGCGGGAGCCCGCCAGCGGACCGACCTCTAGGCTGAAGGGCTCAAATTCGTTCAATTTGGGCTTGGCGATATCTGCTATGGCCTCAACGTCCTCGGGTTTGACTTCGTCCAGATCTGCGATTCGCAGCATGGTGATGTGTAGTCCGTCGAGCGGCACAAAGTCCACATCATTAAGGTTGAGTGTGTCATTGCAATGTCGCGCTAGCTGGATCAGTTCTGGATCGCGAAACGTCAGGTACCAGAAGTACGTTTCGTGATCGGCGGGCCAGTCGCGACGTCCCCAATGATCAATCATCTGCGGGACTTTTCGAAATGCTTCCCAATCGTTCTCGCAGATGGACCTACGGTCCGACAGCGACGCCGGAAGCGCCGGGGGGAACGTCCCCGATCTTGCGTCTCTGATCATCGGTTCTGAGCTCTGTTCGTCCGCCACCTGCACAGACTACTTGTGCCGTCGAGCCGAGATGTGCCCTTCGATGTGCCGTGTTTGCGTTCTTCAATCGCGAGTTTCCTGATCTGGCAAGGCATTTCACGCCATGCCAGATCAAGGAGGCACATTCATGACACAGAGACGAACTCCGGACACCCGAGTCCCGAGCAGCCAGTTGATGAGCCTGCGAGACGCCGCAGCGTTCGCCCAGGTCGACATCAAGACGATTCGACGCTGGATCGACGGCGGACACCTCACCGCATACCGGATGGGGCCGCGACTCCTGCGCGTGGAACGCAACGAGCTGCTAGCGGTCGCGAAGCCCGTTGAGGCGAACTTCCCTGGTGGTGCGGCATGATCCGCACTTCGTTCCTGCTGATCGGGATCGTGCTAGCGATCGGGATCCTCGTTCCCCAGGTGGCCGTGTTCCTCCTGGTCGCGATCTTCATTCTTGGCGCTGCGGGTGTTGTCTGGACCTATCGAGGTCCGTTCGACTGTCGTCGGCGGGGTGGTCGGCGATGAACGACTACCTGATGTTCGGCTACCGCGACCGTGACCGGGCGGCCGTGCCGATTTCCCCGATGGCGCTGGCGGTGTTGCTCGTGCTGGGTCTGGTGTTCGCGTCGGGCCTGTATCTGGGCGTGCTGCTGTTCGGCACCCGCGAAGCCTTGCCGTCGACGGTAGTGACCTGCCCTGCGCCGGGGACGCAGCAGGTGGCGGTGTGGCCGAAGGACTGCCCGCGTGAGGCGGTGAGCCATGAGTGATCCGGATATTCGGTTGCAGCCGTGGGAGACCTTGATTGAGGAGTTCAGCTGCCAGCAGTACGGGATGTCGTTCGACACCTTGATCAAGGCGGCTGGTCGCGGAGCGAAGGCTGCGTACAAGGTCGCGAAGCGGTTGAAGAAGACCGGCCGTGCGCATGTGCTGCGGGTGGACTACGGGTCGTCGGGCCCGTGGCGGAACTCCAAGACCTTCGATGAGCCCGACGTAGTGCCTCACGGTCCGTTATGGATCTACCCGACCCGGGAAATCGCTTGGGGCTATTTGGAATTCGACCCTGGTGAGTGGGAGCCGAAGGCGTCGACGGCGGCGCATCTGACTGCGGTCACGGAATTGCGGCTGGCGCTGACCGGCTTGGAAACTAACCCGCAGGCGTGGACGAGTGAGCGGTTGTTGCGGCGTTGGCTGAAGACCGATACCGGCCGCCCCGATGTCCATATTCATGATGCCTGGTTCCGGGACTTCACCGATCCGGACAAGGTGTGGGCGATCGAGGTGGAGCTGTCGCGCAAGTTCGGCGACGGCCGTCTCCAGCGCACCATGACGGCTGCCCTGGAGGCCGCCGAGCGCAACGATCTGGCCGGCGTCTTGTACTTCGTGCGCGGGGACAGTGTCCGCAAGGCCGTGAAGGGTGTCGCCACTCGGATCGCGCACCAGCGCAATCTCGATCACCTTCCGAACTTCGAAATTCATGACCTCGACGCCACTTTGGTGCGCAAGGGGGTGCGCTGACATGGACCTCTTCGACTTCTCCATCGATCCCGCCAGGTTGGAGCTGTTCTGCGCGGGACAGGCGACGTGGGGAAAGTCCAAGCCATTGGACTTGTGGATGCTGTCCGCCGACGAACTCCGCACTGCTCTGGAGGCCCTGCTCGATCAGCCGCAGCCGCCCGCAGGGGAGGTGCAGTGATGAACGGATGCGTCCCCCTGATCACCCCGCAGGACTGCGGCACCACTCCCACGGTCCCGTCCACGCCGACCTCGACTGTTCCGGTGCCCGAGCCGCCGCCGACTTCGGATGTCGTGGTGAATTCGGTTGCGCCGCAGATTCCGTCGCCGGATCGGTTCGGGAACTCCTCGCTGCCGAACGGGTGGCGTGCCCCGGACTGGCACCTACATATCCCCGGCGTGGCTGAGGTGTTCGGCTGGCTCGGCACGCTGCTGCTGGGTGTGGGGTTCGTGATCGCGTTGGCGGTGGCCATGATTCGGATCGCGCATTGGCGGCGCTGGGATGCCCGGCAGGTCCGCAATTTCGCGCTCGGCACACTGGTGCTGCCGCTTGGGGCGATGCTGGTCGCGAATTCCTGGTTCGCGGCCCCGTCCCTGTGGTGGCAGGGCACGCGGGTACTCGTGTACGACGGGCTCGGGTCCGGGGCGTTGGTGGCGATGACCGCCGGGTGCCTGCCGATGGCCTGGGGTGTGGCCGCGGTGTATCGGGCGCGATTCCTGGCCCGGGCCGGTACCGAGGGTGTGGATTCGCCGTGGAAGACGCGGCGGCTGCTGCGTCGTCAGCAGCAGGGGCAGGCCCATGCGGCGCGGCGGGCGGCGAAGTACGGTGCACCGCTGGTGACGGGCTGGTTGAAGAACCGCGTAGTGCTCGGGTCGTTGTCGGAGCGTACGGATGCGACGCAGCCGACCACGACCACGGAGTTGGTGGCGAAGCGGTCGGCGAAGTTGGAGATCCCGATCGAGGATCTCGGGCACATGTTCGTGCTGGGCAAGTCCCAGAAGGCTGGCAAGACAACCCTTTTGGTGCGCTATGGCACGGGCTTGTACGAGGCGTATTGGCGGCGGTATGTGCGGACCGGGGAGAAACGCCCGCTGCTGATCTTCGTGGACTGTAAGGGCGGCAAGATGGGGTTGGCGACCGGCCGTCAGGTGGTCAAGATCGCGCATCGGCAGGGGGTGTTGCCGCAGCGGATTGCGTTGTGGCCCATCACGAATCGGTTCGACATGTGGGCGATGGACGAGGCCGATCAGACCGCGACGCTGGAAACGATGATCAACCCGGTGCAGGCCACCGATGCGGGCGCGGAGCACTTCAAGCAGAACCGTATCCGGGTTGTGCAGCTGGCGGTGGGGGCCCCGTGCGGGAAGCCGACCAGCCGAGAGGATTTCCTGCGACGGCTAACGCTGGATTGGCTGGAGAAGGCATGGGTTGACCATCCTGCGATTCTGGCCGAGATCAAGGATCTTCAGCAGAACAAGCCGCCCGCGATCGGGGATGTGGCGGGCAAGTTCCGCAACATCTTCAACGCGATTGGCGAGGGATTCGACGGCGGCCGACCCCTGGATTCCTTTGATGTCATCTATGCGACCGTGCCCGGCACCGTCCGAGGGGAGTACGCCCGAGCCCAGGTCGCCGCGATCACCACCCTGATCTCGCAGTTCGCGTGCGGGGAGCATGACCGGCAGATCATTTTGATCATCGACGAGATGTCGGCGGTCTCGGACAAGACCGGTGGCATCAATCAATTCACTATCGCCGAGCGGCTTTTGGGTCAGGGCGTGGTGGCGATCTTCGCCGCCCAGAACCAATACGGGCTTGGCAACACCCCCGACGAGCGCCGCCGTCTGATGGAAGGGTGCCCCTCCGGTGGCCTGCTGATGGTGCAGGAGGGCGCGGGCAAGGTCAGCGAGGTGTTCGGTACCCGCCCGATCACCGAGAACTCCCGGCATTCCAAGGGTGGCAAGGTCGGCGATGAGGGCACCCTGGGCAACCGGGAGACCTTCTTCATCGACCCGAACCGGCTCACCGAGTTCGAACGCGGCGACGTGGTGTGGGTTCACGCGCTGAAAGCCCAATGGGGACATGTGGTCCCGGTCGACCTCGACGAGATCACGCCTTTGCCCGCGGACCCGCACCCGGAGCGCTGGGCCACGAACACCACCCCGCGGGTGCCGTTGCGGGCGGTGCGGGACCTGGATTCCGGGCGGGCGCGCCGCGCCGATTTCGGTGTCGACGGTGAGGGCGGTGAGGTCGCATGACCGACTACCTGCGCCCCATGGCCGCCTACGTGGCCACCTGGAACGGCCACTCCCACACCGACAATGACCGCCCCGGACAGGCCAGCGCGGACGGTGTGACCGCCCCGGACAGTCGGGTGGACACCACCGAGGACACCCCGGACAGCGGGGCGGACAGGGGGTGGACACGATGACCACCGAACACACCGACCCGGCCGCGGTCGTGGTCAGCGCCGAAGCGGCGCGGGAGTTGACGGACCGGATTCGAACCAACATCGAAACAGCGTGGGAGCTGATCAAGCAGGCGTATGTGATCCGGGCCTGGACCGCGCTGGGTTACGAGTCGTGGGATGCCTACTGCGCCACCGAATTCGACGGTGCCCGCATCCGCATCCCCCGCGAGGAACGCTCCGAGGTCGTGGCCTCGATGCGAGAAATCGGCATGAGCACCCGCGCCATCGCCGCCGCCACGGGAGTCAGTGACCACACCGTCCGCCAAGACCTCGCAGGTGCGAGAAATCTCGCACCTCACAGCGACAAGCCGGTTCTAGGTAAGGACGGCAAGGTCTACCCCGAACCGCAGGCCCGGCGATCACAGCCGGAGCGGGAACAAGGCAAGGCCCGCAAGGTGCCGCGCAAGCCGTTGCCGGAGACGTTCTGGACGTCGGCGGTGAATGCCCGCAAGGCGATCGAGTCGCTGGAGCGACAAACCCGTGATGACCGCTTCGCCAAGAACGCCCGCCAGATCGAGGCCATGAACCTCGGTGATCTGCTGCGCGCCCGCGACGCCCTACAGCGCGTCATCGACCACTTGAGTGTTGGAGAGTAGCAATGGAATTCGAAAACATCCCCCTCGTCGAGATCCCGCCGTACACCGGAATCTATTCCGGCATCGCCGAACTGGACGGCTACCTGGCGCTACGGCTGCTCGAACACAACATCGGTAACCGCACCCTCCGCGCCGGGAAGGTCGCCGAACTCGTGCGAGTCCTGCACGGTGGCCAATGGCAGTTCAATGGCGAGGCCATCAAATTCGATCGGCACGGCACCATGCGCGACGGCCAGCACCGATGCGCGGCGATCGTGGAAGCCGACCCGGCGGTCCCGGTACCCGCGCTGATCGTGTTCGGACTCGAGCCCGAAGCCCAGGAAACCATGGACCAGGGCATGAAACGGCAAGCGTTCGAACAACTCACCATCGCCGGAATCGACTCCGACAAAACCCTCGCCGCCGCCGTGCGGGTGCTGATCCGCTGGAACGAGGGCCTGCTGTTCATCGACCACAAAATCGCCGACGTCACCACCGGCGACGTGGTGGCCTGGGCCAAGGCCAACCCCGACGGCTTCGACATGCTGCGGGAACTGTCCGCCCGCGGGTACCGGCGCATCACCGGATGCGCGCCCTCGGTGGCCTTGGCCATCGCCTACCGGCTCGCGCAGATCGACCCGGAATGTGCGTACGTGTTCTTCGATAGCCTCCTCAAACCCGTTGGGGTACCGGATGGTTCGCCAGTGTGGGCGTTGCGGTCGCGGTTGGAACAGATTGTCAAGACCCGCCAAAGGGTGCCCGACCGCAACATGATCGGCTACTTCATCTCCGCGTGGAACGGCTTCCGCGAAGGCCGCGCAATGGCCAAGATCTCCGGACCCAAGGGCGGGGTATGGACCGTGGCGACCTTCCCGGAGCCGAAATGACCAGCCCGCGCGGCACCGACCGCACACCTGCCACCACGCTCGACGGGATCGGCGGCCGGACGGTGGCCCGGACCGGGTTCGTGTTCGGATCGCTGACCTCAGTGGCCACCAACGTCCTGCACACCTTCCTACCGACCGTCCACATGCCCACCGGAGTAGTCCTCGCCATCGCCGCCCGGCTCGGGTCCGCGATCTGGCCCATCGGGCTGGTCCTGAGCATCGAGGTCTTATCCCGAGTGGCCTGGCGACGCGGCCCCGGCTGGAGCCTGGCGCGCTTCGGCGGGGCGGGCACGGTCGCGATCGGATCAGCAGTCATCTCCTACAGCCACGTCCGAGACGTGCTGATGGCCTGGGGATACGGGCATCCGGCCGCCGAGGTCGGGCCACTGACCCTCGACGGGCTGATGGTGGTGTGCGGATTCGCACTGCTCTCGCTGACCCCACAGGGCACGACCGAATCGGCCGGTCGCAGTGCACCGAATCCCGCAGCACCGCACCGAGAACCAGTGACGGCCCGGGCGTATCCGGTCCCGCAGGAAATTTCGTTCGCGGCGCAGATCGAAGCTCTCGGTGAGCCCGTCCTCCCGGTCGCAGGGGAGGTGGCCAGGGTGTCCGGACAGGCGGACACGGTCATCCCGGAGGCGGTCAGCGGGGAGGACATCGAAACGGCCACCCGTCGCCAGCGGGCACAAGAGTTGCACGCCCAGGGCTGGACTCACGCCCGTATCGCGACCGAACTCGCGGTCAGCAAACGCACCGTCCGCCGCTACCTGTCCCAGGGCACGGACACCGCCGAGGACACCAGCGGCCAGGCGGACACGACCGCGGCCACCTCAGCGGCCACCCCGGTCACTGCGGACAGCTCCGACCCGTTCACGCCGAACTGGCTGACCGCGGTCGAAACCAACCATCACGACAACCACGAAGGAGTACCGGCATGAACACCAACAACAACGGTGGCAAGGGCATCGATTGGGACGGCGAGCTGCAAATGCTCATGGAGTCCTCGGGCATCAAACTCGCCGAACTGGTCCGCCCGAGCTGGAAGACGCGGGCATGGCGGCGGATTCGCGGCGCCCGCGCGGTCGGGGCCGCCGTCGCGATCACAGTGCCATTGATGTGGGTGACCGCAGGCTCGGGAGCCCCCGCTGCGGCGGTGGCCCCGGTGCTGGTGTGGCTGGCGGGCTGGATCGGCTACGGGGCGTGGATCAGCCTGGGCCGCCCGGACTGGAGCATCACCGCCCACACCGCCCGCGATCTCGGCACCGCCGGATTCCACGCCACCTCACGCTTCTGCTTCGCCCATTCACGGCCCCTACGTGCCCGCTGGCGAGCATGGCGGGCCGCCCGTGATCGAGACCGTGCCGAGGTCGCCTCGGTGCCGACCATCGCCTGATCAACCCATCGAGAAAGGAATCAATCACCATGTCCAGCAACTTCTTTGACCCGACATTCGTCCACGAACTGTGGACCCTGGACGGCCATGCCATGGCCGCGGAGTTCGCGAAAATGTTCGACGAACACACCCGCGATCTCGCGGGGCAGTACTTTGCCGATGCTCGCGCGTTCGTGCTCAGGCTGGCCTGCACCGCTCCCGACGTCCGCCCGCCGCGGTCGATGTCGGAATTGATCGAGCGCGTCGACCCGGATTGGCTGCCGAGCGCGTGGGCCACCGATCCGGAGGTCGCGGCACAGGTGGCGGTGATGCAGTCGGCCAAGCCACCGATCGTGACCGAGCTGGCCATGATGCTGCGCGGTCTGGCCGCGGACATGCATGCCGCCGGGACGGAGGCCGAGTCCGATGTCCGGTAATGAAGTCGACGAGGCCGCCCGCAACTGGCCACAGCTCATGGCCCTGTTTTTCCAACTGTTGCAGCGCATCCAGCGGGCCAGCGCCGATGGCTCGATCCGTCTGTCCCGCACCGACTACAAGCAGTTCGTCACCGAGTTGCACGACGCCCAAAAGATGCTGAACCACGAGATCACCACGACTCGGGCGTGGTATCAGGCCCGCACCGAGGACTATCAGCGCGAATCGGCCGCCGCCAAAGCCCGCGCCGCGGCCGGTTCCTCCCCAGAAGAGCAAGCCAGGGCGGCCGCCTACCTGTCCGGGCTGCGCGCCAGCATCGAGCACACCATCCACAACACCGTACTCACGCCCGAGCAACGCGGTCAGGTCGTGCAAGCCCTCGACGGCATCGACAACGATCCGGCGAAACCGGTGGCGCGCAACGTGTTCGAAACCCTCAGCGGCAGGGCGGCGGTGCAGGCTCGGTATGCGGCGGCGGCCAGTGAGCAGAAGGTGGCCCAGCATCGCGAACAGCTCACCCAGACCGCGAACGCCACCGCTCAACCGGCGAATGCGGAGATCACGAAACTGCGGCAGGAGAACACGCGTCGGTTCGACGATCTCGCTACACGCCTGGAAGTCCTCGAAGAACGCATCAACAAGCTGATCCCTGAGCAGACCGCGAACGCGAAAGCCGCCAGTAGCCACAGTTCGGCTCGCAACAATCATCAGGCCCGTCAGCAGGCCGAAGCCGATCCCGGCAACAGCGCGGCCCAGCAGGCCGAAGCCGCCACGCAAGGCGACTCTGCCGCGCAGGCAGAGGCTGAGCCCGAACAGCCGAACGGGCAGAGGCA
This sequence comes from Nocardia sp. CDC153, assembly GCF_035818515.1. Classification (NCBI taxonomy): domain Bacteria; kingdom Bacillati; phylum Actinomycetota; class Actinomycetes; order Mycobacteriales; family Nocardiaceae; genus Nocardia; species Nocardia sp. CDC153. The sequence goes on from NZ_JAYKYU010000001.1 coordinate 1,645,852, forward strand.
GACCGCGGCCGAGCAGATGTATCAGGCGTGGCACGAAGCATGGGCCACGCCCGAAGCCGAAGCCCAGATGCAAGCCGAGGCATGACCGAAACGGCTGGGCCCCCAAGGTTTTTCAACAACAACACAGAAAGGAGCAATCAATACGACAGCTGAACGCCCGTGATGTCTCGACATCACATTCTTGAGGCTTGGACAACCTCACCGAGAACCGGTTTCTCGGAAACCCGAACTATTTCAACAACTTTCAGGAGTTATGACATGTCCGGAGAGACGACTCTCACCATTATCGGCAACCTCACCGCCGAACCCACCGTTCGCTTCATGAACGACACCGGGGATGCGGTGGTCAACTTCACGGTCGCTTCCACCCCGCGGGTCTTCGACTCGAAGTCCAAGCAGTGGAAGGACGGGGCCGCGCTGTTCATGCGCTGCACCCAGTGGCGCGAGGCAGGCCAGCACGTTGCAGATTCCCTGGCCAAGGGGGATCGGGTGATCGTGGTTGGCAAGTTGCAGCAGCGCGAATACACCGACCGCGACGGGGTCAAGCGCCAGGTCATGGAGCTGGTCGCCGACGAGGTGGGAACGTCGCTGAAATACGCGGTGGCACGGCCGATCCGGAACAAGACCCGCAACAACGGCGGCCGACCCAACGGTACGGGTGGGCGCAGCAACGGGGCCAGCGATGACCCGTTCGCCGCGTCCACGCCCGAAGAGGATTCCGAGGGGGTGCCGTTCTGATGGCCTGCTTGGAAATCGAGCATGACACGCACGACGGTCTCGGAGGCCGCTTCTTCTGGCACGGCAGCAACACCGAGGTGTCGTTGCTGATGACCCCGCACGGGCCGCGAGTCGAACTCGACTGGCTGCCTGTGCGAGATCCGAGCGCACGGCTGTATCTGTCGCTGGCCGAAGCCGCGGAACTGGCCGACGCCCTCACTGCGGCGCTGATCTTGGACCACAGGCGCAGCAACGAGCACGACGACAAAGACTCCGGCACGGACCGGGAACCTGGCCCGCAGCAGTCCAAGTCGCCGGGCTTCAAACCCGCAGCGTGGCCGCAGGAACAGGAGTTCTGATGAACAACCTCCTGCGCCACAACGCCATTCACTACATCACCACGAAAGGAATCTGATCATGGCGTATCTGGGAACCACAGCGGCAGCGGTCTCGAACGGGAACTACGGTCGTGGCGGCTGCGGTGAGATCGAGTTGCATTGGCACAACATGCCCGATGCCACGGTCGAACTGCTTCCGGTCAACGACATCCGCGGGGTGATCGAGATCCGTTGGCGGCTTCAGCCCGCCCACGAGGGCATGTTCGCCGATCTCTCGATCGGGGAAGCCCGCGCCCTGCGGGACAACCTGGCCGCGGCGATCGAGCGCCTCGAACCCAGCATCTCCAGCGTCATCGACAACGAAGTCAGCGACACGGTACCCGTCAACGTCGACGGCACCGCGCGGGCGCTGAACAACGAACTGATCCACTGCCGTCACTGCGGTGGCCGGATCGTGCTGGTGTTCAACGGTGCCGATTACTGGTGGACCCACGAACCGCATTCGGTCAACGATCACGAACCGGTGACTCAGGGCACGCCGTGCGCACGATGCGGCGGAGCGATCGAGTTGCTGGACGACGGAATCGACTTGTGGTGGGTCCATAACACTCATCCCGCCGATGGCCATGAGGCCGTCCCGGGGTGGACCGCTGCGGTCTCCTCGGACGAGGAGGTGGCGTGATGGATGCCGAATATCGGGCCCGCTGCACCCGTGAGATCTACGGGATGGCGGCTGCGATGAAGGAGGACGGCAGTATGCACCTCGCTTACATCCACGGCCAGGCATACGGCTACATGGTTGCCGATCTCCCCGGGGATCTCGCCAGTCGAGTGCTCACCGCGATCTCGGAGGCGTTGCTCGAAGCCGAGCGGCGCGGGGCTGTCCAGACCGGTCAGCCCACCTGGGATGCCCTCTGCGCCAAAGCCACTGGCGAGGCGGTGTCGCGATGAACACCAGTCAGATGATCCAGCGGTCCGACCGGCTCGGGCGGCTGCTGATCACGATGGAGCCGGGCGCGAAGTTCCGGTTCACGTTCCTCTACTGCCTGGGCGGGCAGTACCGGTCGGTGTCGGCCGAACTGCCGCGGTCGGGGACGGCGGATCTGTTGCAGGCCATCTCCTTTGCCCTTCAGGACGGCAAGCCCGTCGACGACAGCGACCCGGTTGTCGCGGACGGGAAGGCGTTCGGGGTGTGGGTGGCCGAGCTGATCAAGGAGCGCGACGAACTGAAAGAACACTGCAAGGAACTGCTCGATCAGGTGCAGTGCCTGCAATGGGATTTCGGTGCACTCCAGCAACAGCACGACCTGTGCCCGCAACAATCGGCCACCGGGAGGGCGTGATGGACCCGAATGCCGCGGTGCGAGAGATCCGCAAACTCATCGACGAGTACACGGATCTCCTAGAGGACGATCCGTCATGGGATCTCAAGGTCAACCGGTTGTTGTTTCTTCTCATCCAAGCGTGGGAGGACCTGGATGACTGGTTGTTCAATGGCGGAATTCTGCCGTCCACGTGGGACCAAGCCCGCCCGCAGGGGAGGGCGTGATGGTCATGATGGCCGAGGTTCACGTCATCGACCGATCGGCGCTGTATGCGGTGATCGGGACCGCGCTGGAATACCTACGTGAGGTCGGGGTGATCGTCGGCGACATCGATGTCGCAGACGAACAGATCGTGACGGCAATCCAGGCCCGGTGGACGGTGTTCACCGACAGCCAGGAGGTTCCGGCATGACCATCGACCTCGAATGCTGCGGTACGCCAATGAGTCTCATACCGGCCCGTCCCCAGGACGCACCGTTCGAGTACCTCATGTACTGCTACGAATGCGGTCACTACGAACCGTGGGACGTCGACGAAGACCCCACGACTGGTGACAGCCAACCCGCGGAAGAACCGGCCGTGCGCGGTTCGGGCTACCAGTGGTGCGGCTGCCGGGACTGCTTCGACACCGTGGTCGGAACAGTCGGCACGCTGACCCTGTGCGATGACTGCGCAGAGGCAGGGTGCGAGATCCAGAACGGCGAGTGCCAGCGAGAAGACGCCTACGGAAACTGAGGTGTCCGATCATGGCCAAGGCCAAGAAACCGATGAGTCAGCGAATGAAGCTGAAGCTCGGGCGGGAGATCCAGGAACAGTACGACCATGGAGCTCGCTGGGCCGTGATCGCCGTGGACTTCGATCTATCGGAGTACAAGGTGAAGCAGCTCGCGAAGCTCTACCGGCAAGACTGTGATCGGAGAGCCCACCAGAACCAGTTGACCTTGTTCGACTGACCACTCCGGACACAACCGAATATTGAGAAAGCGGAGTCCGTGCCTGTTACAGCCAGGCACGGGCTCCGCCCCTTTTTCTACCAGGTACGTCACTTCGCGGTATCGGTTCCCCGACGGCGGCGTGCGTGGGCCGGGATCAGTGTCCCGCAATCGCCTCGTTGCAGGCGGCAACGACCGGTTCCATGCCGACGGGCAAGATTGTTGCGGCCCCGATGTTGGCATTGATGAATGCCGGGCACCCTCCGGCCTGTCGGATGTCGTCGGCCCAGTGGGTGAACATCTGGACCGCGTCCGCGTAGGTGATGTCGAAGTGATTCTCGTTGGTCATGATGACCGTGTCCGGGCTGTATGACTGCGCGCCCGCCGTACCCGTGACGCTCAGCAACGCGCCCCCCGCCAAAATCACGATTGCGATCCGTCGAATCAATGCCATTACACGTCCTTGTCTCACCGTGGAGAACGATTGCCCCCCAGCGGATTCAGACACTAACGGAGCCCACCGGCACCCTCTACGTTCGAGTACTGCACCTAGGCGGCCGGCTGTAGGACGCCCTGGAATGCCGATGATCGCTCCTCCTCTGGCAGAGGCGGGAAAGCGTTGTGCCAGTGCAGAGTCGAACTCGGCTACCTGGTGCGCGGTGATCCAGTCGATCGCAAGGCAGTCGAACTGCTGCTGTAGGACTAGTCCTCGCGAACGGCCACGAGCGGGTACGGGTCGGTGGCGTTCTGCGTCTCAATCTGCGCCCGGCACTTCGGGCACATCAGCGACATGTAACCGTCGCCGACAGGACGTTCGCCGCAGATTCCGCACATCTTCTGTTCGTCCGACACAGGCTGATCCTAAGCGGTCGGTTAGCTGCGGGCGCGCACCCGCGGTCTCAACCTCGCGGGACGCCTGCGGGGCGTGCTCCATGCGTGGGTACGCGCAACTTCTGTGCACTTGACAAGCCAGTTCACGGAAACGGCCCCAGGGCTTACCGTCGATCACCCGTACGCAGCGTCAGCTCGGCACGGTTGGCGACGCCCTGTATTGCCGAGTGCCGGACGTGAACCGGGTGCAGATGAATAGGTCCAAAGTGCGCCGTCGGTACCGGTGATGCGTGCATATCAGTGTGCGGCGGATTGCTAGTTGAGCCTGCTCGTCAGGACCTTGCTGGTCCGTGGAGTGGTATCGGCGATGGTTCCGGTGTGACCGGTCATGTCGGAGTCCTGGTCCCGAATGTGGTCGGGACCAGGACTTTCGCGGCTAGTCGGGTGTGACGATGGCGAAGTCGGGGTTGGGTTCGTCGAACAGGCCTGCGAGTTTGACGAAGCTCTGGGCGTCGCCGTCGATGGTGATCGCACCGGATTGCACGGCCGCGCCCAAGTCCTCACCGGCCAGCAGTACGCCGATGAGGGTGGCGCGGGTGAGGGTGAAGGTGACGTCGGCGGGTGGCAGTTTGTCGCCGTCGCGGCGGTCGAAGTGGATGAGCACGCCGTTGCGCAGTTCGAGGCGGTGGGTGCGTTTCTCGTCGGTGAAAATCCAGTCGCTGACGGCTTTTTCGTGCCATGCCTTGGGTCCGTCGAGGCGTAGCGACATGGCGTCGAAGACCTGGTCGATGGTCAGGGCGGCCATCATGGTCGGGGAGTTGGGTTTGGTGGGGGTGCCGATGTTGCCGTTGCGTAGTTCGTAGGCGCCCATGAGGAAGAAGTTGCGCCAGGTGGCGTTCTCGGCGCCGTAGCCCAGTTGCTCGAAGGTGCTGGCCTGCAAGGTCTTCGCGGCCTCGTTGGTCGGGTGGGCGAAGATGATGTAGTTGACGACCTGGGCGACCCAGCGGTAGTCGCCGTTGTCGAAGGCCACCCGCGCCTTGCGCAGCACCTCCTCGGCGCCGCCCATGAATTCCACATGGCGGGTGGCGGATTCGACCGGCGGGTGTTCCCACAGGTGCGCGGGGTTGCCGTCGAACCAGCCCATGTAGCGCTGGTAGATGGCCTTCACATTGTGGCTGACCGAGCCGTAGTAGCCGTGGGTGCTCCAGGCCGCGTTCAGCGCCGGTGGCAGTTGGATGGTCTCGGCGATCTCGGAGCCGACATAGCCTTGGTTGAGGCGGCGCAGGGTCTGGTCGTGCAGGTAGGCGTACAGGTCTCGTTGCAGGGCAAGGTATTCCACCAGACGTTCGGTGCCCCAGGTGGGCCAATGGTGAGAGGCGAACACGACGTCGGAGTCGTAGCCGAACAGGTTGATCGACTCGGTCAGGTACTGCGACCACACGTGCGGGTCGCGCACCAGCGCACCGCGCAGGGTCAGCAGGTTGTGCAGGGTATGGGTGGCGTTCTCGGCCATGCACAGGGCCCGATGGTCGGGGAAGTAGAAGTTCATCTCCGACGGGGCCTCGGTGCCGGGAGTGATCTGGAAGACGATGCGCACCCCGTCGATCGTGTGTTCCTGCCCGGTCTCGGTGATGTCGAGTGTCGGTGCGATGAGCGTGACGGTGCCGGTCGAGGTGGTCTGTCCCAGACCGGCTCCCACCTGTCCCTTGGGGCCGCGGGGCAGGGCCGCGCCGTACATGTACGCGGCGCGGCGCGCCATGGCGGTTCCGGCGTAGACGTTTTCGGCGACAGCGTGTTCGAGGAATCCTGCGGGCGCGATGACCGGGCAACGGCCCGCGTCCACGTCTTCTTGCGTGGTCACGCCGAGTGCGCCACCGAAGTGGTCGACGTGGGAGTGGGTGTAGATCAGTCCGGTCACCGGCTTGTCGCCGCGGTGTGCGCGGTAGAGGTCGAGTCCGGCTTTGGCGGTTTCGGCGGAGATGAGCGGGTCGATGACGATCACGCCGGTCTTGCCCTCGATCAGGGTCATGTTCGACAGGTCGAGTCCGCGGATCTGATAGATCCCCTCGGTGACTTCGTAGAGGCCCTGGCGGATGTTGAGCCCGGACTGCCGCCACAGGCTCGGGTGCACCGACGCGGGGCAGGCGCCGTTGAGGAATCCGTAGGAGTCGTTGTCCCACACCACGTTCCCGTCGGCGTCGGTGACGACGCCGGGTTCCAGGGCGGCCAGGAACCCGCGGTCGGCGTCCTGCTGATCGGTGGTGTCGGCGAAGGGCAGCTCGGCGGTGGCCCGCTGCTGTTGGTCGAGAATGTACTGACTCGGATCGGTCATCGTGCTCACCACATGCCTCCTGTTCCGCCGGTGGTACCGGCGATCGACAATCTTCTTAGACAGCCACCGGATCGGTCAGGCCGATCGCGGCGGCGACGAGTGCTACGCCCACGACCATCAGCGTCACCGCCGCGATCGGGAGTGCGCTGTCACGGATCTGTCCGTGCAGCAGGATCTGGTTGCGCCGCATGGCGATGAACGCCAAGGCGGTCAGTGTCAGCGCGGCGACCGCTGGTGCGGCGCTCGCGCCGCGCCATCCGTTGCTCACTGCGTGATTGAGGAACAGGGCCGCGGTGCCCATGCAGGCGACCGCGGTCCGCCGCCAGGCCAGGGCGGTCCGCTCCACGGCGAAGGTGGGCGCGGTCGGCGCGGTCACCGGAACAACACCGCCCATGCCGCGAAGACCGACACCACGGCGATACCGATTGCCAGGATGGGCACCATCCGGGTATCCCGCAGCGGCACACCGCGATTCATGGCGTCGCGGATGTCCTTCCAATGCTTGTACGCGCCGATCGAGACGACGATCGCCAGCGCGATGCAGCTCAAGGCCAGGGCGCGCCGCACGCCGGAATGATGGAACGGCTGCACGAGAGTATGGACAGCGACGCCGCCGGCCAGCAGGCCGAGCGCGGTGCGGATCCATGCCAGGAAGGTGCGCTCGTTGGCGAGGGTGAACCGGTAGTCGACCGGGGCGTCCGGCACAGGCCGGGCCTCGCCGCTCACCCGATCGCTCGTTCGTCCGCTGTGACAAGAGAGGGTTCCCCCGCCTGCGGGCTCCGGCGGCGGACCCACAGCCAGGTGAGCGCGAGCATGACCACCAGCGCGGGTTTGCCGAGCACCAAGGCGACAGTGCCAAGTGCCACGACCTTGTTCGCGACATACAGCGGCACCATGATCACCAGATGCGCGGCCCAGAACACCAGCCAGGCCAACGACACCTTGCGGTGCAACCTGACCCGGGCGTCTCGCTCGTGCTCACGGCCGCGTTCCAGACCGAGTTTCCGACACGCCCAATGACTGAGCGGGCGACCGGTGAGCAGCGTGATCGCGAAAGCGAGAGTGCATACCGCGCAGATGAGCAGATCGGGCAGATAGAAACCCCGCCCCTCCCCGGTGATGCCGACGAACAGGGAGAACACCACGACCGTGGCCAGCGAGGCCGACACCACCTTGACCGAATCGCCCTTCAGCAACCGGTACAGCGAGATCAGCCCGGCGACCCCGAGCGCGACCAGCACACCGATCTTGGCGTTCACCGTGGCGTACCCGAGCAGGAACCCGATCGCCGGTGCCGCGCCGTCGAGAAGGTGGTGCGGCCCGCCCAGCGCCCGGAACTTTCCCCACATCTCGGCCGCCGTGGATCGCCGCTGTTCGGATTCGTGCATTGCCACCCCAGTCACCAGAGTCATAGCTATCTCCCAGCTATAAGAGGCTTTCATGGATCGAGTCGCGGATGTGGACGACTCGCGATATCGATTCGATCTACATCGAGCCCCAGGACTGCAGCAGGTAGGTGGCATTCGCCGCCAGCTGAGTGACCGTGGCGGCCAGGTCCAGAGTGGCGGAGCCGAGGTTGATGATCGGGAAATTCATGGTGAGCGCCTTTCGTCGAATCGTTATTGCAGTCTGACTGTAATAAAGACGACCGGCCGCAGGCAATGCCTCTATGACTCGATCAACCCACCGCCTCATGCGTGACCTGGATCACCTCTTGCGTGCGCCGATTGCGAACCACCCGCCAAGATCGCCGCTCCGCCCTGTCGTGTAGCCGACAATGGCGACAGCACTCGACCAGCTACTACACCGGGAGGCATGCCATGGGCGAGGCCGTTGGCCAATTTCTCAGTCACGCGGTCGGGGTCGCGATCAGCCCGCTCGCGCTCGTCGCGGTGATCGCGATCCTCACCGCGCCGCGTGGCCGCGCCAACGCGCTCTGGTTCGCCCTCGGCTGGATCCTGGCCGTCGTGGCGGTGTTCGCGGCGCTGCTCGTGGTGGGCGCGAGCACCGGTGCGCGCCACGACGGACACCCCGGCACCTGGGTGTCGTGGTTTCGCCTCGTGCTGGGAGTCCTGCTGGCTCTCATGGCATTACGCCAACTCCGCTTGGCGGCCGCCGCCGAGGAAGGCGCGCTGCCACCACGCCTGCGCAACCTCGAACAATTCACCCCCGCGAACTGCCTCACCCTGGGAATCGTGCTGGCACTGGCGAATCCGAAGAACATCACCCAAATAGCCACCGGCGCAGTCGGCGTCGCCTCCGAGATCACTCGCACCAGCGGCCGCATCACCGCCGAAGCCATCTTCGTCGCCATCGCCTCCCTGGGCGTACTCATCCCACTACTGGTGCATTTCAGCGGCCACCCCACCGCACACCACACCCTGCAACGGTGGAAAGACTGGACCATCCGCAACCACTACGCCATCATGGCCGTCCTGTTCATCCTGCTCAGCGCAAAAACCCTCGGCGACGGCATCAGCGGCCTGCTCTGATCCGCCCCAGTGGATTGCGCTGTGCTGCAGCAATTAAGGGGCCAGCTACGGGATTACAGTTGCGACTCACCGATGGTCCCAGTACTGAGTCCGAGATCAGGCGTCGATATACCCATCGCCCTGTAATGCCGCTGACCGCGCGAACCGAAACGGCCAGCGTGCCCGGTGCAAGATCAGTCAACTCCCGACGTGGGCAACGAGAGATCAGGTTCGGCAGCACGTTACTGGCTGACCCTTAGACATGAGAACGGCCAGTTTGTGTCATTATCGAACGCGTGTTCGAGTACTGGAGTGAGGAGTTCACCGCGTCGCAGCGGCGCGTGGTAGATCCGCCGATGCCGGTACTGGTCGATCTGAGCGTCGCGATTCCGACCTTCGGCCCGTTCCGCAGGGACGCGGTGTCACTGCGGATCAAGTCCGGTGCGCTCGACCTGACCGCGACCGTCCCCGGTCTGCTGTATGCCTGGGCGCAGTGCACTGACAGTTCGTGGGTCGGGCTGGTCGGGTTCGCCATCCCCACCGCCAACAAGCGTGGTCGGATAGAGACCCGGCAATGGACCCCCGCCCGGGCCTTGTCCCGGCAGGCGCGGAGTCCGTAGAACCCTGTGAGACCCGTCTAGCTTTCGGCCGGGGCTGGATTCGGGATGAGTGGGGGCATCGCGGTGATAGCGGCCCGCAGCGAGTCCACGACCGCGCCGACCTGATCACCAACCACGGCGACCGCATCAGGAAGCGGCTGATCGACGGCCTTGTCTTCGGGTGGGGTGGTGGATTCGGGTGTCGCCGCGGCTGTTTCGAGTAGCGGCGGCAGATCGGGTTTCGTCACGTCCACGCCACCACCGAGCGCCCCGGCGGCGGCACCCCCGAGCACGGCTCCTGCGGTCGCGCCCGCTGCGAGCGCGGGTACGGCAGCCACCACGCTTCCGGCCACGCAGCCGAGGCCCGCCCCGATCCCCGCGCCGAAGGGCATGCCCACCCCGGCCGCCGCGGTACCGAACGCTGCGCCTGCGACGCCACCCACGACAGCCCCTATGCCGCAACCGATTCCGGCCGCTGGCACCGAGGCGATTTCCGCGCCCGCGACCGCGCTCAGCGCCCCGCCGGTGATGGTCGAGGCCGCGCGCCGGTCGGACTCGTCGCGCGAGAATCCCAGCGCGTCGTATCCGGCGGCGATTACCCACTCTGTGTAATCCAGGTATGCCTGGGCCTTGTCGCGAGTCTTCGAATCGATCCAGTCCGGAATTCCCAGTACCGTATTGCCTGCCCGCAGGGTGTGCGGGTCGGTTGGAACCGCCTCGGGCTCAGGCTCAGGTGCGGGCTGTTCGGTGTCGGGCTCGGTGGCCTGCGGTTGTTGGATCACCGTGTCGGCTTGCGGGCTGGTCTGCTGGCGCGGTCGTGGCCGTGCCGGAGGTGCGGGTGGGTCCGGAATGTAGTCCGCGACGCTGGGCGGACTAGGAGGGGAGGGAGCGGTGCTCAGGCCCGGCTGCCCGTCGCCGGGTACCGCCAGGCCCGGCTGACCTGGTGCTGCCGTAGCCATGCCCTGCCCGGCGACGGCGAGAAATGGTAGGACGGCTAGGGCCGAGAATGTGCGTGTCGTGGTCATTTATTCGCCCTTCGATCCGACCGGGTACCGCCGGATCGGTTCTTCTGGAGCGGAACCGGACCGTGCGGTGATCACGCTGTCCCGGAGCCTACTCGGAACCGATTGCGCAACATCGAGGCTCGCGAACCTGGCACGCAAGGTCACATGACTGGCATTTGTGGCAATACCGAATGTTTGCGGAGGGGTGGGGTGGGGGCGCGTGGACACGACGGGCAGGCCCCGCCTGCCCGTCACCTGCCCGGGGTTGGTGCCGCGGTTCCGCCGTGTCAAGCACGGCTTTCCGATCTCCGGGTCGTCACCCTGATCGCCGGACCGTCACGCGGGAAGCCGTGCTTGACAGGGCGGCGGCACCGTTAAAATCACGCGCCCCTATCCCACCCCGGACAGTACGGACCCGCCGGACAGGGCGATGCGCCGGGCTGGTTCTCGACGCCAGCTCGACGAAAACCGGTGTTGACCATGCTGATTCGAGGTGGAAAACCCGTGCCGTATGCGTGCAAAACGTGCCCTGCGACGAAGAAAACCGGCAGATTTTTCGCCACACCGCGGGAATACGTGCAGAAAGCTTTGACAGATCACTCACCTAGTTTTCCGCACGTTTTGCACCCCGCCCCGCCTCCTGGCCAGCGGTGATGCGCTCCCCTCGGAAGGATCACCATATACACACATCAATGTGTATATGGTGATCCTTCCGAGGGGAGCAGTTGAGTAGATGAGGAGGCGGGCCGGGGGTAATGGACAGGTAGGTAAAGGGGTTCGGTGGGTAAGAAGTAAATGGTTACGTTGGGTAATAAGCGTTGCTGTTGGGTAGGGGTTGCGTCGGGTGACGGTGGTTGCGTACGTGACGGCGGCGTAGGTGATGAAGTCCGGAGCGCTGGCGCGGTGGTGTCGTCCGGTACGAGGAGTTGCGTCAAGGTTGACGAGCCCGGCGCGTATGGTGGCGATTGCCAGTCCGGTGCTAGCTGTAGTTTGAAGCTGATTATGTGGAATTTATGTTGGTCGAACTGTCATCTTTCATCCATTCGCGTGCAACTGCTGGGAGTGCTGCCGCAAGGGATTTAGAGTCTACGAACCTCTCTAACGGGCGTGTACCTTCCCAAAATAGAACCTTCGGAACTTTTGTCCCTCTTTCCCGCTCTCGATTGAGCAAACACTCATCGTTGCTAAGTGCTGTTACTCCCTTGTTCTTGATTTCGAATGTCTCTGCATCGATGCGAATTGAGTTAACCCTTACGTTCTCAAACTGCTCGGGCGGCCACTTTGTTGCCAGGGACCAGCGCAGCCTGGTCAGCGATACGCCTTCCAGGTCAATATCTCGAAGATCGGCGCAAGTGAAGTCGTTTAGGATCTCGTCCAGATGCATCAAGCTTCTGGTGTAATCAATAAGTTCGGTATGTAGTATTGCGGAGTAAAGACGCACCTCTTCGAACCATTCAGCAACTTCGTCGGTGTTTAAATCCATGAACTGCTCAAGGCGTCTAATCGATGCGATAATTTCGGACCCGTCTTCCCAGTACTCGTCATAGGCATTGTTGATCCAGGCAACAGCTATGTCGAGTTCGTTTGGCTTCTGATGTTCAATGCATTCAGTTATGTCTCGGAACATGTCGAAGACGGCGTCATCAAGGCAGTGAGTAATTCTTTCGAGTGCGACATAAAGCTCGGGACGGACGGCAACAATGGACCTTTCATCAGGTTCAGCACTAGTTATCGAAATGCGGTCCGCGATTGTTAAGAGTTGTTTCCGGCGCAGTAGCGCTTCGAATCGCAATGTTGCGCGACGCATCACCCCTATTGCGCGCTCGAGTGGCTTTAGGCACGTCTCGCGTACTCTGAACTTTGTGGGCAATGGTAAGATGCTCAACTCTTTTTCGAGGTCAACTTTTGGGATATCGGCATCGGTTGTTGGAACTATGCTTTCGGATACTATCGCTGCAAGGCCAGCCTCGAAATCTATAATTCGATTTATACCCTCAAGCAAGCAGTCATGCTCAGCGGGTATGAGAATGTATCTCAAACTCGCTTCAAAATCGATAACTTTGGAGAGATCTTCTCGGAGAGACTGGTACCACATGCGGATTTGATCGTCAGAAGGGCCTTCTGGATAGAGCTGCTCGCTCTCATTGTTGCTGTAGTCCATCATTGCGCCTTATTGATATCAGTCCAATTTTTAGCGAAGCTACGGCGAGCTTTCGCTAGATTTGCCCGTGCAGCATCGGCCGAGATGTCAAGTTGTTCGGCTATTTCTGTTGTGGTGTATCCTTCCAGCCACCAAGTGAAGACTTGACGTTGTCTTAGAGGCAGTGTCTCCAGCGCGCTGTATCTGTCAAATAGCTCCTCCCAAGCTTTTATTTCAGCATCTTCCCGATAAATAACAGAGTGTTCTGGAATCTCCGCAACCAATCTCTCCCGTCTTTCGGTTCTCCGTTTGATCAGTTTTCGTTGTGCGACGCGCCATGTCCAGGTTTTGGGATACTCGACCTGTATCCAGCGCTCCCATAGGAGCGTCATCGTCTCTTGGGCTATTTCGTTTGCATCAGGCAGCGATGCTCCCTGGCAGATCAGAAATCTTACTAATGAAGGTGCGTGATCGCGATAGAAACTTTTGTACGCATCAATTCCTTTTGGATCTTCGTTAGATTGAAGTGGTATCTTATCTTTAGTTGGTTCGTTCGCGGTCACGATTTTCTCTAAACTCCTGCGCCTGCTCCGAAACTAATTCTTGTATTCGCGCCATCTGAGTAAAACTCCTCGACCTGGCTACCCGGAGGAAGTGTTCGGGCGAGTTCAAGGAGGTAGTGACTTCGACTGCGTTGAAGGATCGTCCGCCAACGAAGTTGCGCCCACAATCCGACGAGCGTCGGCATGCTGTACGTCAATACTGTGACGACCAGACTCATCTACGGCCTTCCTTCAGGCTAGGCTATTTCGTTCGTATGTATAGAGGCTTCAGATCCTCCGAACGTGAACTGGCAGCGGAAAATGGTCGCGAAATTATCCGGACCCTAGCCGGGAATCGGACAAATCTCTCGAAATTTTGGACATAAGTGGCGACTCGCCCAATGGACTACTGCGGCGTGCCTCCGGATGACGTCGTGTGTGCATGGCGAAGGGCCCGAATCGTTGACCCGGGTGGATGTATTCGCCGCGGTGGTCTTGTCCGGTGTGAGGAGCTGTGTCGAAGTGGCCGAGCCCGGCGTAAATGATCGCGGTTGCCAGCCCGGTGCTGGGTGTAGCTCGGAAGCACTGTGCGGCAGGCGGATTCTCTGGGCGCGCGCCGCATGGTAAGGGCGTCCAACCTCCCGTCAAGGAGCGAATTTCCCATCGGTTGGGTTGTTCGAGGTTCTTCCCGGTGATGGAAATTCGCCCCTTGAGCGTGAGCCTCCTGGACGCCCTGGGCAGGCGGTGAGGGCAGGCCGCGGGCCTGCCCCGGACAGAGCGCGGCGCGCGCCCAGGGATTCCACGCTCTGCCGGGCCTCCCATTCCTGTTGACACGTACGTGTCAAAGCCGTTGGGCCGCCGGTTGACACGTACGTGTCAAAGCATCCGAGAGGACGCGGAGATCATGACCGACTCCGACACCATCACCGGCCTGCTTGTCACTGCGGTGGAAAACGCCTGGGCGGCAATCCGATTCCGACACCCCGACGTACCCGATGTGGTGCTCACTGTAGGGGCCGGATCGACTGGCGGTAGCGATTTGACCCTTGGGCACTTCGCGCCGAATCGATGGGTCCGTGGTGAGTACGAGCTCCACGAGCTGTTCGTCGGCGGGGAAGGGCTTCGGCGCGGCGCGATCGACGTGCTCGGCACCCTGCTCCATGAGGCGGCCCACGGCATTGCCGTCGTGCGCGGTATCAAGGACACCAGCCGCCAGGGCCGCTGGCACAACGAGCGATACCGCGAACTAGGCAAGGAGCTCGGGCTCGACGTCGCCCGCCATCCAAAGATCGGATGGTCGATTACCACTGTCCCTGACATGACGCGCGAGTGCTACCGTGATGAGCTGGACGAACTTGCGTTTGCGCTCGTTGCGTATCGCCGACATGAGCCTGACCGGCGCGGCGGACGGAAGTCGAACAACAACGGAGTGTCTGCTGAGTGCGATTGCGGTCGCAGGATCAGAGTCTCCCGCACCGTCTATGACGCTGGTCCGATCTCCTGCGGGCTCTGCGGGGGACCGTTCATTGAATCGGACGTGGGGCAGTAGCGTGCCGGGCATGGGGCAGAACGTGGGGCAGACAGGTGTCTGGACGCGGGTTTTTGAGTCCACTTCTGCCCCTGTTGCCCGAGTAGTCGAAGTGGTTGACCTGCACGTACTTTAGGACGGATTTCGCGTGGTAGCGGGCATGGTCGTACCAAGGTCGCAAAACTGGTTTTACACACCAGCGGTCGGCGGTTCGATCCCGTCTGCGCCCACCAGAACAATCGTTCTATTGCAGCTGCGGTCGTCGGTACCGATCAAGCGCGGGTTTTCCGGAATAGGTCGACAACATCCTGGCGTCGACGAAGCTTGCCATGGCTTGGCGAGAGCAGTTGTGATAGCCAATCATGTTGGGGCAGAGTCGACTCGACGGCGTCGCGTGCCATACCTCGTTCCTTGGCGCTGCCCCTCCCATAGGCCGACACGTAGTTGGTGAATCGGGAAGCCATCTCGTCGAAAAGGGTCTCGATGGCATCTATATGCAGTAGAGCCAGCTCGGAACTTGCTGCTGCCGCGTCTGGAGCGACCTCGGTCAATACGGTCAGCAGGCATCCGATCACCTTGGCTGCGGGGTGCTTGGATTCTTCTGCTTTGACTTGTCCGAGTAGCTGATTGATATCTTCGCGCGGCACGGCGTCGGGACCAGTCCCTGTTTTGATCTCCCATACTCGTCGATGGCCCTTGCGGGGAGTCGTCCAGACCCACAGGGCATCACTAGCGCTTTGTCCGGTTGGTCTGCTTCCCTCTGCGCCACAAAGCGGTGCCAGCACTTCCAGTGCCTCGGCTCGTTCGTCGTGGCTGCCGAGCAGTTTGCCTCGTGCACGGGCAACACGCCCTGGCAGCTTGCCAGCGCCCACTTCGCGGATCCATTGGTCCCACCGCAGGAAGAGCACATCGTTTACCGTTGGCGCCAGGGTTTCGCCTGTCAGTTCGTCAGCGGTTCGAGCTAGGCGGACAAACCATGCAGTTCGTGGTGCCGCCGTCATCGCTTGCGAGATGGCCGCAGCGGCATCCCGAATCCCACCCTGCAGAAAAAGGGCATGGGCCTGGACGTAGCGCCAGAATGCGCTGTGCTCCGACTCGCCGGACGCCGCGAGCGCTTCTGCCGCGGCACCGGCTTGGCGCGCGGCTCCCGTGTAGTCGCCAATCCAAAGACTGGTCACTGCTTCGACTTCATCGTTGGAGCTTTCGGTGTGCATTCCGCGGACTGCTCGCCCCGGTCGGCGACGCTGAGGATCCGACTTGCCCTGCGGCGGTTGCCCGGCTGTCCGGTGTGTCCGCCAGAATTCTTCTGCGGCCGCTCTCACTCCATCCCATCCGGAGTCGTGCAGATCAAGTGCGGTACGGACAACCGCCCTGACATCGGATCCAAAGGATGCACTGATCGAGCTGTCCGCCAATGCACCCGAGAAGGCAGGGTCGAGTCCGATGTACAGGGCTGAATCTGTTTCGGTCCGGTTCGCCCGGCCGAGCGCCTGAGTTATTCGCTGGCCGACACGGTGGCGCATGAACGTGGCGTCACTCAGGTATGCGACGACGAAACGTTCGAACTCGGTTGAGGCGGCTGGGACGCTGGGGATGATCACCAGTCGGCAGACCTCGTCGGGGAAGTCCATGCCGTCGAACCGGCCAGCGGTTACAAGATGTCCTCCTTCGGAAGCTCGCCATGCATCGAGTTGGGTGTCATCGCCGGCTCGAAGGCGATATATCGCAGAACTCTCTGTCTCCAAACGGGATTCGACCTTGTCGGCCTCGTAATGACTGGCGCACAGCCACGCAACGCGACCAGGTCCGTCGCATTGGGCGGCTGACGCCTGGTCGAGGGCGAACTCCATGGCTTCGCTCTCGGAGGGCTCGTCGGTCAGCGGGCTGATCAGGAAGGTGCGGCGACCTGTCGATGCTGTCCGAAGTTCTTCAGGTGTTTCGATCGCCGTGATCCTTTGCACTCCGAGGCGCCGCTGCAGGTCGCCCGGCTCTCCGATCGTGGCCGAAAGGTACAGCCGAAGTTTGGATTTCGCGTAACCAGGAATGGTCTGTGTAGGCGGGTGGTACGGCCTGATCTCTATAGATGTCGGTCCGATCAGCACACCGCATCGTTCGAGATACGGACCGATGCTCCGCCAGGCGAAGTGGCCTGGACCGGTGGCCACAATCGGGGACTGACCGATACTGTCGGCAGCGCTAGAGGACACGACCGACCAATCGTTGAACGTGATGAGTTCGGGTGGGCTGCCGGGAGGGGTTGTTCCATCCCGTAGTGCCTGCAGCGTCGGATACGCGGCCGAAGTCTGTTGCAAGATCAGATCGCAGATCTCGCGGTACAGACTGGTTCCGCCGCCCGCTGCCCTCGGTATTCGAAGCGTGAAGAGGTCGGCCAGTGGTTGCTCGGCCAAGTGGGCATCGTCGAATATCACCAGCTCTGCGGGCTCGACCCTGGGACGGTGATTGAAATAGGTCCAGTAGTTCATCGCGCCGACCGCCTGTGCCTGGTGATAGTCGGAGAGGTGAGCGCCCGGGTAGTAGCCACTTTCGAATCTGTGCACGTCGATGCCCGGTAGTGCACACGCCTCGGTCTGGACCTGAGTGGCAAGAAGTCTGTTTCCCGTCAGGTACGCGACCGACAGGCCTTTATCCAGCGCCCAGTCTGCGATCAGTAGGGCGATTAGCGTCTTGCCCTCGCCGGTCGGAAGCTCCACGGCGATATCGGGAGTAGCGCCATGGTCCACCTCGGCGAACCGTTGAAGTACGTGAGCTTGCGCGGGACGCAACATCGAGAACCGCTTCGAACCGAGACCAGCCAGGCGATCTGCGAAATTCAACTCGGTCATTGATCAAGTCTCGCCTACTCGTGCCCGGCGGCCAATGCCCTTATGTGCCAGGTGACCGGCGGAATTTGACTGGCGAATCCTTGGGATGTGACGCGGGGGCATCCGCAACGAGCGCAAGTGGATCGACAGTGACTCGGGAGGTAGATAACCATTGCTCGACCTTCTAGGAGTCGATCAAGTTGGGGCTTATCGGGTAATCTCGGCGTGCTGCTGTTAGCGGGGAGTTGCCTGTTCAAGGGGGCGCGTTGACTGAGATTGGGGACGGTCTGGCCGTGTTGCGGTCGGAGATCGCAGCGTTCTATGCCGGATTCGGACAGCCGGACCTATTGCGTCGGGCGTGCGATGATGCAGTGTTGCTGGTGCCGTTGACCGATGGCGGTCGGGTCTACACATCACGTGTCCGGGGGATCGACTGGGTATGCGCGTTCACCAGCGAGGAGGAGTACGCCCGCTATCAGGTTGCTCGTGGGGTGCTGGCGGATGAGACGTACCGGTATCAGCGCCTGCTGGGGTCCCGCCTGGTCGAGTGGGCGAGTGCGAGATCAGAGCCGACGGGCGTATCGATCGACTGTGTAGGGAATCAGCCGGTGGCGTTCCCGCCGGAATTGTCGGAAGACAATGTCGAGGGGGTCAGCGCGTGAGCGAGGAGCTGAAGGTCGAGCCGGCGGTGTTGACGCAGGCCGCGAACGGGATCAATTCGATCATCGGGCAGTTGTCGGATCTGGGGATCAAGGAGACTGGCGCGATGGGGCGAGGGTTCGCGCTGCTGGCGCTGTCGCCGTTGGAGGCGGGCAAGGCGTCGGTGCAGTCGACCTTCGAGACCTTCTGCAACCGGTGGTCGTGGGGTGTGCGCTCGCTGGTGCAGTCTGCCAACACCATGGCCCAGGCGGTCGGATTGGCGGCGGGCCGATACCAGATGATGGACGAGCAGGCCAAGAATGCGCTCAAAGAGGTGTACTCACACCTGTTTTCCAACCCGCACCTGACCAAGGATCAGATCGACAAGCGGTCGTTGTCGGAAACCTTGTCCGACAATCCCTTCAACGCGCTCGCGCATCCGGACTACAGTGCCGAGTCGTTCCAGAAGATGTCCAACCAGATGCAGTTGGACGCCCAGGTCGTCAAGACCGTCGCACCGCAGGCCGCTGCCAACGTCAGTGCTCTGGCCAACCCTGCCACCATCGTGGCCCCGGCGCCCGGCACGACCGCGCCGGGGTGGAACACGGGCGCGCTGCAGCAAGCGGCGCAGATCCTGACTCCCGAGACAGGCGGTGCCAACGGCGGCAAGGCGGGCAAGTAGGTGGGGATCGGGGACTGGATCGACAATGTCGGTGGCGCGATCGAGCACGCCGTCGACGACGTGGAGACGAAGGCGGGCTCGGTCATCGATCGGGGCGCGCACACAGTCGCGGATTTCGCGCGCGACCACGGCGCGGGCGGGATCGCCGACGCGATCGACGAGATCGGCGACCAGATCTCCAACGTGCTCGGCGGGGAGATCGTCGAGAAGGAACTTGGCCAGACCAAGGACAAAAAGGAGCTGATCCACGGCGAGCCCTCGGCCATCCACGACGTCGTCGGCAAGCTGAAGTCGATGTCGGCATCGATCGAGTCGACCGGCGACGCGCTCCGCACGATCGATGTCGCGGACTGGACCGGCAAGGCCGCCACCGCGTTCCACACCGAGTTCGACAAGCAGCCCAAGGCGTGGTTCACCGCCGGGGATGCGTTCACCAAAGCTGCTGCGCACCTGGACAACTGGTACTGGGCGCTCGAGACCGCACAGGCCAAGGCGCAGGATGCGATCGACAAGTGGGAAGCGGCCGATAAGGAAGAGAAGTCGAAGAAGGCAGCGTGGAATGCGTTGTCGGACAAGGATAAGAAGTCTACGCCGCTGGTCGACACATGGACTGCGATGCGTAACGAGGCGCGTGCGATCCTGAAAAATGCTCGTTCCCAACGGGATAACATCGCCTCTCAGGTCGTGTCCGGTTTACAGGCCCAGACGCAAGAGGCTCCGGCGGAGCCGCCGTTGTCGAAACGGTTGAGTGCGGACTTCGACGACCTGAAGGGCGTCTACGACCATGGCAAGCTGAGTTTCGAAACGGGTTTGCTGACTTCGTTTTCCTCGATCGTGCAGTTCGCGCGGTCGACCAACATTCTCGATCCGTACAACATGTCGCATCCGGCCGAGTACTTCTCGAGCATGGCCGATTTGGGCACAGGGTTGGTCACTGCGGCCGCCGATCCCGGCGCGGTGGTCGATGCCATGTTGTCGGATGCACGAAAGAATCCGTTCGAGACCGGCGGCGCGATCACCGGCAACATCATCCTCACGATCGCGACCGGTGGTGCAGGCACCGCGCCGAAACTTGCCGCCGAGACGGTGGAGGAGGCCACCAACGCCGTCCGTTTCACCAAGGTCGCCACCGACGTGGTCAAGGACGCTCCTGGGGCGGTGCCCAAGGGGTTGCCACGGGTCGAGACCCCCTCGCTGCCCGGTCGCGGAGCGCCAGCGGTCGAACGCCCTGTGGAACCGTCGCCAGGGTCGGGGAATCCGTCGGCGGCTCGACCGGATGCTGTGCACCCGGGTGCGACTTCGCCGCAGTCGCCGGGTGCGGGGGTACCGAAGCCGGACGGGGCGGCCCCCGCCTCTGTCGGGGTGCCCGAGAATGGCCCGGCGGCGGGTCCCCATCCAGACGGTGCGGCGCCGCAGCCGCATCCGGCCGACACTCACTCCGGCACCGTGGAATCGGGTACGTCGCCAGGGCGCGCGGACGCACCGGCGCATCCCGGTGGGGATGGTGCGCAACCCAATCCCTCCGCAGATCCCCGGCCTGTCGATGCCGCCCGAGATCCGTCCTCGGCGGGTCCGCACGCTGATCGGCCGGGACAGCCGGGCCTTGCGACTGACCCGCCAGGCCAACCAGGATTGGCCACCGAGCGTGCGCCTGGCGACGGAACACCTGCGCATCAGCATTTGGATGCGGACGCGCCCGCGGCTCCACGCAGCGACCCGAATTCTCCTGCACCGCACAGTGAAACGCCTGAGCCGTCCCACTCAACTGCCGCTGGCGATCGGCAGCCCGCAGCCGAGCACGACCCCGCGCATGGCGGGGACCACAACGGAACTCATCCCGGCGAGCACGACACACAGCCGGAACATGCAGCCCCGTCACACGAACACAAGCCCGAGCCGGCGCCGGATGGGCCGCATCCCACGTTGGAAGACCGTGCCGGTGCCGATCAACAAGCACCGGACCACGCGCGTACCGGAAACCCCGAAGACACCAGCGATTTCGCGCACAAGACGTGCACCGACGATCCGGTCGATATTGCGACCGGAGCGTTCCTGCTCCCGCAGACCGACCTCGAGCTACCCGGTGTGCTCGGGCTGGTTCTGCGTCGCACTCATCGCTCCAACTATCGCTTCGGTCGCTGGTTCGGTCCCTCCTGGTCCGCGACGCTCGACATGCGTCTGGTGATCGACAAGGACGGTGTGGCCTTTCTCGGCGAGGACACCGTCATGTTGGCCTTCCCGCACGCCGGTGTCGGAGACGAGGTCGAGCCTGTGGCAGGGACTCGAGAGTGGACGCTGACCCGCACCGAGTTCGGCGGTTACCAGCTGTGGGATCCAATGCGAGACTTGATCTTCCATTTCGCTCCCGAACCCGGACTTCTGGGCCTGGATACGCGCCTGGGCAACTTCGCGATCTCTGCTATCACCGACCGAAACCACAACCGTGTGCGCTTTCACTACAACAGCGATGGCATTCCAACCGCGGTGACCCACTCGGGCGGTTACCGCGTCGACATCGGCACTGCCGACGGGCGCATCACCGCGCTGACAGTCGTCACCGAGGGCGAAGACCGAGAATCGCACACCCTGGTACGGGAATTCAGCTATGAGAGCGGAAATCTGGTCGCGGTGACGAATGCCGTCGGCGCGACCACCCGCTACACTTACGACGACTCGGCGCAGATGCTGTCGTGGACCGATTCCAACGACAACAGCATGGTCAACACCTACGACGAAGTCGGCCGCGTAGTTCGCCAACGCGGCAGCGGCGGGGTGCTGAACTGCGACCTGGAATATCTCGATTTCCCCGATGGCTCAGGGCATCTGACCACGATGACCAATTCCGTGGGCGGAGTGACCACCCACGGTTTCGATCGTGACCTTCGACTGCGCGACATCATCGATCCCTCTGGGGGACACACCCACACCGACTACAACGCAGCTCGTAAACCCCTGAAAGTTATTGCACCTGACGGTGCTACCACCTCATATGCCTACACCGACACCGGAGAGGTAGCCCAGATCACGCGTCCGGACGGTGCGACGATCGCGGTCGATTATGTCCTGGGCAACCGGCCGACGGTCGTTACCGATGCTGACGGTAGTGTGCGACGGCAGGAATGGAATGAGAACGGCGACCTCGCAGCCGTTGTCGATGCTGGCGGCCGGCGCAGAGAATTCGCCTACCACTCCAACGGCGCGGTTGCCGCGGTGGTCGCCGCAACAGGCGCCCGAACGGTGGTCGAAGTCGATCCCGCTGGACTTCCTATCGCCGTCACCGACCCCTACGGTGCGATCACCCGAATCGGCCGCGACGGATTCGGTCGACCGATCACGGTCACCGACCCGCTCGGCGCGATCACCCGTTACGAATGGTCTGCGCAGGGAAAACCGCTGTGCCGCATTGATCCCGACGGGCACACCGAATCGTGGGTCTGGGATGGCGAAGGCAACCTCCTCGCGCACATCAACCGCGCAGACGGAATCACAACCTTCACCTACGGCGCGTTCGACTTGCTCGAATCTCGCACCGATCCTGATGGTTCGACCACCAGGTACACCTGGGACACCGAACGGCGCCTCACTACCGTCACCAACGCACTCGGCCAGACCTGGGTCTACGAATACGACCCCGCGGGGCGTTTGATCGCCGAAACGGACTTCAATGGTGCCACCACCCGTTACAGCCACGATCTGGCCGGACGTGTCGCAACCATCACCTCCGCAACCGGGGTCACGCGTCGGCACCGGCGTGACATCCTCGGCCGCACCACTGAAATCGTGGCCGATACCGGTGAATGGCTGCGCTATCGCCACGATCCGCTCGGTCGCGTCCTGACAGCCATATCAGGAGACGGCGAACATTCTATTCACACACTGGAATTCGCCTACGACCTGTCCGGACAACTGTCCTCGCAGCAGCTCGACGATCAGCCCGCAATGCAGCACGCATACGACGAATACGGTCGTCGCATCCGCCGTACGCTGCCCAACGGTGCCACCACCACGTGGCAATGGAACCTCGCCGATCGGGTGAGCGCGCTGACCGCCGACGGGCACCACATCGGATTCGACTATGACGCACTCGGACGTCAAACCGGTTGGCGCATTGGTGAGCTCGCCATCACTCGAACCAGATCCGAGGTGGGAAACCTTATATCCCAAAGCGTCACGGCCTTTCCGGGCTCGTCGCTGAATCTCGAATCTAGCTCGTTCGCCCGGCCCGCACCCCAGGTGATCAGACACGACAGCTTCACCTACCGCCCCGACGGCTACCCTGTCGACCACGCCCTCGCCCGTCTCGACAAGACAACCGAAGCCCGGCATTTCGCCCTCGACCCAGTCGGCCGCGTCACCGCCATCACTGAGAACGGTGACCTGACAGAGGCATACGCGTACGATCCGCTCGGCAACATCATCGGCGATGCCGCGGTTCGAGATAATCCACCACCTGCAGCCGGTCGCGAGTATCGCGGTAACCTGCTTATCCGCGACGGACGCACCCGCTACAGCTACGATGCCGCCGGTCGCCTGATCCGCAAGACCACCACCCGGATCTCACGCAAACCCAGTGTGTGGACCTATCGCTACAACGCTTTCGACCAGCTCGTAGCCGTCCAGACACCCGATCACCGCTGGTGGCATTACACCTATGACGCCGCCGGTCGACGCACCAGCAAAGTATGTCGAGCCGACGACGGCACAATTATCGATCGCATCGACTACACCTGGGACAACACCCACCTGGTCGAGCAGACCACGAGCAATTCGACCCTACGGTGGCAATACCGGCCCGACTCGTACGCACCGATCGCTCAAACCGACGATCAGGACACGATCGATCGGGCCTTCTACGCCATCGTCACCGACCTCGTCGGTACCCCGACCGACCTGATCAATCCAGACACCGGCGAAACCATCGCCACGGCGACAACCGACCTGTGGGGCCAAACATCGTGGCGCGGCGGCGCCAGCACGCCGCTCCGATTCCCTGGGCAGATACACGACGCGGAAACCGGTCTGCACTACAACCTGCACCGCGTCTACGACCCCGCGACCGGTCGCTTCCTGACCCTCGATCCGCTCGGTCTCGCACCGGCCCCCAACCCAAGCCTGTACCCCCATAATCCGACGGTATGGATCGATCCCCTCGGACTCACACCTTGTGAAGACTACGAGAATCTCATAGAGAAGCTCGATGACAACACATACTTCCACTACACGAACGAAGAAACCTACCACTTGATCATGAGTGAGAACGGCGCCCGGTTTGTTGCCAATGACGTAGGAAAATTGTTCTTCACCCAAGAGATGCTGACGCCCGCCGAAGTCGAAATGAACATCTTCATCGGTAACCCCTTGTACATCGGAAAGGGTGATTTTGTCATCGCATTCACCAAACCTGAGGGGGCATTCTTCCGGCCAGGAGAACAGCCCAACGAATTCATTCACCAGGGCGGTCTGAAAATACCTAGTGGGGACGTCCTCTACCATGGAAGGAACCCGTTCTAATGATCGAAGCTGTCTTTACGACTGTTCAATCAGTCGAGGCTCTACTGCGGGCCGCGGTTGTCTTCAAGTTCGAATGCCAAAGCGAATCCCACCTCTATGCAGGCAGTCCGCAGTTCGCCGACGGTGTCCACGGTCTGCTCAATACGATCATTCAGAACTATCGCGAATCCGGCGACGAGCGTCGGGCGAAGAACTGGGAAGATCTCTATGTCCTAGACAATCCTGAACGCTTTGAGTTCGTTCGAAGCTATTCAAAGAAGCATCCCAAATGGAATACCATGAATGACAGTGACAAGAAAGTGTGGCTCGACGTGGTCGCAGCGCCGTATCGCATACGACAAGCTGACTACCAGCTACTGCTTCGACGCAGCTGATCGTGGGTGCCACCGGGTAGTCGACTGCGATAGTCAGTGATCGTCGTCGGACGAACAGAGTGAGTCCGGCATTGGTGCGAATTCATGCCATGCAGTGCGGAACACACGCTGCCGAGCGTTCGAGTGATACGGCGTGGTGGGATTCATTCTGGGCGCTGTCGAAATTGCTTGGGGCGTTGGCTGTTTGGCAATTCTGGGTGTTGTGTGTACCATTCCCGCATCTCCTGAACCGCGCGAACCTCGAAGGGGCTCACGTAGCGTCGAAGCGAGTAAACGAAATTTGCGGTGACCCATCCGACTACAAAAATCTGGCCGATGAGAATGAGAGCTCCGGCTATGCCCGACCCGCCGTATGCGGCGGCACCGGTTATGAGTCCTGGTGATCTGGCAGCAGGGTTCGACGTTTGGCTGACACGACGTGCTCGAACCTGTTTGAAGCCAATGTAGTGACTCCATGAGATGCCTGCGGACACGAGCAGCAGCAGCGCAATTCGAGGCCACAAATTTGCTTTATCGATGATCGTTGCTACAACGGCCCAGATGAAGACAATTGACAACAGTAGCAGGAGTCCGAGAGCGATCGAAATCAGAGCGCGCTTTGTCCAGTACCCGAGACCTCGCTCGTACCAGGACTGTCCGAACAATGGGATGAACGGGATCGGTGGCTGAAAATCAGTTGTGCGATCGGTCATCCGAAAACTCCATGCCAGAGTTTGGACGTCTTTGTTTGTAGCAGCCTTCGTCGAAGTGTCGGATGGAAGGTCAGGGGGTTTGGGGGTGGGATCGGTGGGGCCATGCGGTGCCTGTGAAGGTGTAGGTCGCTACTGCGGCGAAGTAGAGGGTTAGGGCTGCGATTGGTTGGAGTAGGCCTAGGGCGGCGATGGCGGTGAGGGCTATGCATGCGATGGCTGCTTGGCGGGTCTCGGTTTGGGAGGTGCGGGGTGGACAGTCGTGCTTCAGGAGTGATGGGTCTCGGCGCACTGCGGTCCACATGATGATCCATGCGACGGCCTGAACTGCGGCGGTGAGGAAATAGAAGGCGGTGGCGATACCGGCATTGCGGCCACCATCTTCGAGGTGGTGTGCCAATACCGTGGTGGGGAAAGGTAGGAAGGCCACGCAGAACAGGAGCAGCAGGTTTCCGACCTGGAGTTGGCCGTTCACTTGCCGGATGCCGGCGAAGAAGCTGTGGTGGGTCAGCCAGACCACGCCTATGGTGGCGAAGGATCCCAGGTAGGCAAGGTAACTCGGCCAAAGGCCCAGCAATTGCTTCAGCAGGTCGCCGCGCTCCTCTGGCAGTCGGATATCGATTACCAGCAGGGTGATGGCGATGGCCATGATGCCATCGCTGAACGCTTCCACCCGAGAAGCGCTCAGCGGCCGAGCGGGGACGTCCTCGGTCGACGCGTCGGTCATGGTCTGGACTTTAAAAGACCGACTACGTTGTGCGAGTTCAGCCACGCCGGATGCCATCCACTAGGCGACCGGCGCGGGGGCTGACTCACCTACTGAGACCGGGCTGGTTCGGCCATGGTCGACATTCCAGGAGAAGGAACAGCGGGCGAACGAAATTCGCGTCCCACCACGGGTTTTCCCGCCGCTGCTCGGGGGTGGGATGCGGCTCTCGAAGGTCGGTGATGGCGAAACCCGCTGCGGTGATCATGCGGATGTACGCCTCGAGGGAGAAGAAATGTTGCACCGACGGGGCGGGGGAGACTCGGTCGGCGACATTGAAGTTCTGTTCGACGGATCGGACGCCGAAGTAGGTGTCCATGGACAACTCGGTGGTATGCGTGGTGGGGGTTCGCTCGGCCCGAGCGGCGTAGAAGCAGGGGTGCATTCCGAGCAGGATCAGTCGTCCGGAAGGGGCCAGCACGCGGGCGAATTCGGTGAAGCGGCGGGCTGGGTCTGTGATGCCGTTGGGGAGTCGGTTGGCCACGACGAGGTCAACGGTGTGATCCGCAACCGGCATCGCCGCGACGTCGGCGTGGTGGAAAGTCGTAGTGTCGGGCCGGAAGTCTGGATGGGACCGGGCTGCGGCGATGAACTGCTCGCAGGTGTCCACACCGTGCACGTGCGCCGCTCCGCGTCGGACGAGTTCGCGGGCCAGATACCCCTCGCCGCATCCGGCGTCGAGGATCCGCAGGCCGGTGCAGTCGCCGATCATCTCCAGCAGCGCGGGATCGGTGAGCTGGGTTTGATACGGGTCGATACGGTCGCGGATGATGCCGATCCAGAATTCCGCGTTCTGTGCATAGGCACTGGACACACGCTCGTCACCCAGCACGCCCGCTCCTCGCTGTCGTATCGCCGATTACCGAAGCCACGTCATCAACGCCATTCTTGCCGACCGCACATGGGTGTCGAACCCGAGTCGCTGCCGCACCGCGGTATAGCGTTTCTCACAACCTGATTCACCTCCCGCGCGCCGTCCACGGCTCGGTCGGCTCGACCCTACGATCGGAATCGCTGTTTTTGTTGATGAGGGTCGGGGATGAGGGGTGTGAGGGTATGAAGCGCATGGTTTTCGGTACGACCGCGGCATTGGTGATCGGTGCGGGTGTGGCACTCGCCGGTCCGGCTTCGGCGGATGGGGGCGAGCCTTGCCAGCTGGGGTGGTCGAATGTGGGGCCGCGGACGTGTGCGAAGGCGGACTTCAATTTGAGTCCGGTGCTGACATTGGGGAATGGTGTGTGCCCGGCTTTGTTGTCGGCGGGTGGGACTGCGTTCGACGGGCCGCTCTACCAATATTCTGAGGCTCCGGGTGCGACGCATTCGGTGGTTTTGCGTGTTACGCAAGGGTTTTCGCCGGTGGGTGAGTGGGGACCACAGCTGCTGGCCTGCGATGTCACGGCGGTCGTCGATTGGCGCAATCTGGACACCGGGCAGGCGGGCAGCGTGAGCCGCTTCGTTCCGGCCGGGCAGCGCTCGACGCCCGCCGTCATCCTCGCGGAGACCGGTGCCGGACGCGTCCAACTCACCCTGCGTACCGATCGGCCGAATCTGCCCGCCTCGACCGAAGTCGTTGTGCCGTAGCGTAATCGGAGGTCGGTGCAAGCTGGGGCGGGCGGTCATTCCGCCGCGTCGGCCGTCATCGTGACGATGACATTTCCTGCCTTGTGGCCTTGTTCGACGTATTCGTGTGCTTCGACGATGTGGTCGAGGGGGTAGCAGCGGTCGATGACGGGTTCGAGGTGGCGTTCTTCGGCCAATTGGCGGAGGAGTGTCAGATCTGCGGCGGGGAGGTAGGGGTGGCCCTGGTCGACTGCCACGTAGGCCCCGTGTGGGGTGAGGGCTCGTCGGCACTCGTGTGCGGTCGGGGGATGGACCCGGTTTCCCACGGCGACGAGGATGACGTCGTATCTGGTGCCTTGCACGGTGAAATCTGTTGTGGTGTAGTCGATCACGGAGTTCGCGCCGAGTGATTTGACCAGCTCCAGATGCTGCGGTCCGCACACGGCGGTGACATCGGCTCCGAAATGCTCGGCCAGTTGCACCGCCGAGCTGCCGACCGCACCGGAAGCGCCGTACACCAGTATTTTGTGGCGGAAGCTCAACCCGCCCTTGCGCAGGAAGTGCAGGGCCAGCAGTCCGCCGTAGGGAATGGCGGCGGCCTGGGCGTAATCGAGGTTCGCCGGTTTGCGCGCCAGGACGCCGTCCTGTGGCATGCACTTGTACTCGGCGTACGCGCCGAAACCGAATCGATCGAGCCCGAAGACCTTGTCCCCCACCGCGAACGAGGTCACCGCGGGACCGACCGCGTCGATCTCACCGGCCACCACCATGCCCGGCACCCGATGGCGCGGCTTGGTCAGGCCCAGTGCGAAGCGTGCCGGAATCCACATCGTCCATGGCAAGTGAAAGCTGCGGACGAGGCAGTCGCTGGACGTCACCGCCGTGGCGTGGACCTTGATTCGAACTTCGTGGTCGGAGGGGTTCGGCTTGGCGATGTCGGCGAGTTCGAGCACCTCGGGGGGACCGTACCGGGTGCACACCACGGCCCTCATCGTCCACATCCGGGGTTCGCGCAAGTCTTCTTACTGCTCATCTCGTGAGGATCCAATGTGCTGACGTGCGCCGACAGGGCTATTGGTCCTGCGGAAAGACCTCACCGCGTTCCACCTGTCGGTGTCAGGCGTACGGGTCGTCGGTTTCCCAATCTTCGTCGGTGTCGGATGGCTCCGACTCCGCCGCATCGGTGGTCTCGATGTCCGGGAAGGCCAGGCGGGCACTGATTTTGACGCTGTCACCGTGCGCCGCGTGGGTGATCTTCAGTGTGCCGCGCAGCTTCTCGGGCAGGTCCAGGGTTCCGGCCGTGCTGCCGCTGCCGTAGGTGATCACGCCGCCGGAGTCGAGTTCGTCGGCGAGGGTGCGCAATTGGTTGGCGAGTTCGACGCGGTCGAGAGTGCGGTGTGCTTCGTAGATCTTGTGATGGCTCATGTCCAGAAGCACACCGCACCCGAGTCGTCGGCTCTAGGGACCAAGTGCCTGTGCCACCGGCCCGGAGGTCCCCGCCGCCGGATCCGGCAGCACCCGATGGGGGGATGTCCGGTCGCCGGGGCGCTCGGTCCGCGGTCGGGTGACCTTCGCCCCTGCCGATCACGGGCGCGGAGCGGCCACAGTGAGAGAGGTGAAATCGCCTGCGGACGGATGGTATCGGCGATGGGTGCACGAGACTCGCATATGACACAGTCGGACCTGTTCACGTGGAGCATGGAGCAGGATCCGAGTCTGCGTTCGACCATCGTGACGGTGCTGGTGCTCGATGCCGAGCCGGACTGGGATCGTTTGCTGCGCACGATCGATCGCGGTACGCGAGCGGTGCCGAGGTTCCGGCATCGGCTGGTCGCGGCACCCTGGGGCCTCACGCCGCCCCGCTGGACCCTCGATCCCGATTTCGACCTGGGCTGGCATGTCCGGCATCTCGCCCTGCCGAGTCCCGCGGACCTGTCCGCGGTGGTCGAGTTCGCGCGCACCGAGGTAATGTCCGCGTTCGATCCGGCCCGGCCGCTGTGGCGGTTCACCGTGCTCGGTGGCCTGGACGGGGGTGGGAGCGCGCTGGTCTTGAAGGTGCACCACAGCCTCACCGATGGTGTCGGCGGCATTGAAATCGCCAGGGAGATACTCGATTTCACCCGCGATGGGACGGACCACGGGCAGGTTGGCGACCCGGTGCGCTCGGGCGGCGGCGTGCTCGGCGATATCGTCGCGTGGAATTGGTCGGTGGGCGCGAACCTGGTGCGTGCGGGGATGGCGGCGATACCGTCGCTGGCCCGCCACGTTGTCACCAGCCCTGTCGGCGCGATCCGGGACGGTGCGGCGATGGCAGAATCCCTGATCCGGCTGGCGCGCCCGATCACTTCGACACTGTCACCGCTGATGGTCGAACGCAGCCTGGGGCGGCAACTGACGGTGCTCGATGTGCCGTTGGCGTCGCTGCGGCGCGGCGCGCACCTGGCGGGCTGTACGGTCAACGACGCCTTCCTGGCCGCGGTGCTGATCGGCCTGCGGCGCTACCACAGCGGCCACGGACGGCAGGTCGAACACCTGCGCGTGGCGATGCCGATCAGCCTGCGGCGGGACACCGATCCCCTCGGTGGCAACCGGATCACGTTGGCGCGCTTCGCCGTTCCCGTCGACATCACGGCCGCCGTCGAGCTCATGCGGGCCCTGGACGTCACCGTGGAGCGCTGGCGGCACGAACCGGCGATCCCGCTGTCGAACGCCGTCGCGGCGACCTTCAACAGGATGCCGGTCGGCCTGCTCACCGGCATGTTCAAACATGTCGACTTCATCGCCTCCGATGTCCCGGGATCCCCGGTCGCGCTCTACCTCGCGGGCGCGAAGGTCGAGCGGATCTACCCCTTCGGCCCCACCACCGGCACCGCCTTCAACATCACCCTGATCTCGCACGTCGACACCTGCTATATCGGAATCAACTCCGACACGGCGGCGATACCCGATCCGGCCCAGTTGACCGACTGCCTGGCCGCGGGCTTCCGCGCGGTCACCGCCATCGACGCGGGTGCACGCGAACAGTGAACACCGCCGCAGGTCATTGCCCGACCCGGGCCGAGATTTCCTTGGCCCAGGCCTCGATTCGGGAGCGATCGCGGAAATCCCCGGCGCTCTTCTTGGCCATGGCGGAGGCCGGGAAACCGCGGGCCGTGCGTTCGAGCCGTCCGCCGAACAGCGCGGTGTCGAGGGCCCCGAGTCGAGCCGCGTACTTGTGTACCGACTTGGCGCCGAACGCGTTTCCGTCCGACCCGTCGTCGGTCGAGGCATCGAGCGGTCCGCTGGCGAATACCCAGACGGGCCGTTCACGCAATTGCCGTGAGAATCGCCGGGCGAAGCGCCGCGCATCCCGATGCCATCGCCCGGTGTAGAGCGCCCCACCAAGCACGACGGCACCGAACCCATCCAGCGAGCGCACTTCCCGAGCCGCCCGTACGTCCGCGGGAATGTGAGCCGCCCGCAATGATTCACCGATCCACTCGGCGATCTCGGCGGTGCCGCCGCGTGTGGAACCGTAGGCGACGAGAACAGGATCTCGGGTCATGACTGCCTCCTGGAGGATCGGGCATCTCCCATCCCACTACCGGCCGCTGCCGGCGCCCAGTGCCGAAGGTCCCGACTGAGCCGGACTGCCTTCCGGGTACATGACGCTGTGCCACCAGGGGTCCAGTGGGCTGGGATCGGGCCAAATGACCGAGTTCCGGACGCGGCGCGCGGTGGTCTGGGTGGTGTCGCTCATGCGGTTCTCCTGGGTGCACGAACATTTCGTGGGGGGCAGCGACCACGCTGGCGCCGCCAGATCCAAGATCGCTGAACGCACCTGCTCCGCACAGGGGCCGAAAGTCAGCTGTCGACACCCCGAAGGGCATCGCCGTCGTCACCCATCGATCCGACCTTCGCGGTCGCGGGCGACCGGCCACATGTCGGGACCAAGTGCCCTGGCCGTGTCCTTGTCGGTATCCGATCCTGTTGTGGCACAACCAATCGAGTTCCACGACAGTCGGCCCGGATCCGCGCGGTCGGCATTCACCCGCACTCACCGAGGATCGATGCCGTGGCCGCAGAACGTGATGCACCGTGTCGAGAGCTGAGATGGCTGCTCGGCCAATTGAACGAACTACTCGACCGCCTCGATGCCGCGGAACACGCATGGTCGCAATGGCTGTCGGCGGTCGTCACCGAGTATCACGGCAGCGCCCGAAATCTCGTGCACTACTGGGCGATTCGGCAGTGCGATCTGCGTCGACTGCAGGTGCGGCTCGCCGCGTTCGGGCTGTCGTCGCTGGGTCGCAGCGAGTCTCATGTCCAGGCGGCCCTGCTGCAGGTGCGTGCGGCGGTCGTCGCGCTGCTGGACGGTACCTGGCGGGAGCCCGACAATGTCGCGGTGCGCGCCGACGAGGGCCGCGCGCTCTTGCGGCAGCGCTCCATCACCCTGTTGGGACCGCCGCCGGAGACACGCGTGGCACGGATCATGGTGACGCTGCCGTCGTCGGCGGCGACCGAGCCTCAACTGGTTCACGGCTTGGTCGCGCGTGGCATGAATCTCGCGCGTATCAACTGCGCTCACGACGACCCTGATGCGTGGCGGGCCATGGCCGCACACGTGCGGAACGCCAGCGCCGCCCTCGGCCGAACCTGCTTGGTCGCAATGGATCTCGCCGGTCCGAAGCTGCGCACCGGTCCGATTCAGGCCGGGGCTCGCAGCCTGAAGCTGCGTCCTTCCCGAGACGATCTGGGGCGAGTGCTCGCACCGGCGCGGGCCTGGCTGACCGCGGCCGAACACCCGGTTCCCGCCCCCACGCCGGGAGTGCCGACCCTGCCGGTGCCCGGCGAGTGGCTGGCCCGCCGTCGCGACGGAGAGATGCTCGCCTTCGTCGACAGCCGCGGGGCGAAACGTCGGATGGAGTTGCGTCGCCGCGACAGCGATCCCGCGGGCATGATCGCGATCACCGACAAGACCACGTACCTGGTCAGCGGTCTCGTCCTGCACGTCGAACCCATCGACGACCCCACCGAGCTGGGGCTCCTACCCGAGCGTGCGCAGAGCCTGCGTCTGCAGCGCGGCGAGACCCTGACGGTGACCCGTGATTGTTCGCCCGTACCGGTCGACGCCGAGAACGGCCCTCGGATCGGGTGCACCCTGCCGGAGGTCTTCGACTGTGCGCGCGTCGGCGAAGCGATCCTTTTCGACGACGGCCGCATCGGTGGGCGGATCGTGGCGGTCACCCGCGATGAACTACGAGTGCGTATCGACCACGCTGCGGCGAGCGGCTCGAAACTGCGTGCCGCCAAGGGCATCAACCTGCCCGACACCCGGCTGCCGATATCGGCATTGACCGTCAAGGACCTCGCCGACCTCGCCACGGTCGTCGAGGTGGCCGACCTCGTGGAGATGTCGTTCGTGCAGGACCCCTCCGATGTCGTGGCGTTGCATGAGGAGTTGGCCCGCCGTGGTGCTGAGCACCTGGGTGTGGTGCTCAAGATAGAGACGCGTCGAGCGTTCGAGCACCTGCCGGAACTGCTGTTGACCGCGATGCGCCGACCACGGGCCGGCGTGATGATCGCCCGAGGCGACCTCGCGGTCGAAGCCGGCTACCAAAGGTTGGCCGAGTTGCAGGAAGAGATCCTGTGGCTGTGCGAAGCAGCGCACCTGCCGGTCATCTGGGCAACACAAGTGCTCGATCAACTCGCGACCAGCGGTCTGCCCTCCCGGGCCGAGATCAGCGACGCGGCAATGGGCGAGCGAGCCGAATGCGTGATGCTCAACAAGGGCCCCTACATCGACGCCGCGGTCGAAGTCCTCGACGACATCCTGCACCGCATGACAGAGCATCACTACAAGAAGAATGCCCTGCTGCGACAACTACATTCCTGGCCCCTCGAACCCGCGCCATAGCCGACGATTCCTGCGGGCCCGGTCGAGTCGCGGGCGCAGGCGGCGCGGCGATGTGGGCCGCCTCGACCGAAGTCGTTGGGGCGTAGCGGAATTCTTACCGAAGTGTGAACTGGTCGCTGTGGGTGCGGTGTCGGTTCGGTGTGTGGGGCGGTGCGGGGCATCGTGGGTCTCGTTTCGAGGAATCGATGCGAGGAGACATGTATGGGTGCAGAGAGTGGTCCGCTACGGCCGAGTCGGCGGGCGGTGTTGGGGGCGGCTTTGGTCGCGGGGGCGGGCGCGGTCAGCGTCGGGGGATTCCTGTTCGCCGAGAACGGGGTTGGTCCGGTTCGGCTGACCGCGCGACGCATTGTGGACGGGTTGCAGGCGGCGAATGGGTTCGTGCCGGGGTATCGGCGGAATCATGCCAAGGGTGTGGCGGTGACGGGGTGGTTCGAAAGCAGCGGGGCGGGAACGGAACTGTCGGGTGCTTCGGTGTTCCGGCCCGGGACCTATCGGCTCAGCGGTCGGTTCTCCCTGGCCGGGGGCAAGCCCTTCGCGCCCGACGCTGCCGCCGCCCGCCGTGGCTTCGGGCTGCGTATCGCCTTGCCCGCCGGGGAGGAGTGGCGGTTGGCGCTGCTGAACATTCCCGTGTTCACCGATGCCTCGGCCCAGGACTTTCACGATCGCACCGCCGCCTACGCGCCGGACCCGTCGACCGGAAAGCCGGATCCCGCCCGGGTGCGCGACTATCTTTCCGCGCACCCGAAAACGGCTGCGGCCCTGGGTATTATCGAACAGAACCCACCCGCCGCGAGTTTCGCCACCTCGACCTTCCACGGTCTCAACGCCTTCGAATGCGTCGACGCGAATGGGCACAGGACGCCGGTGCGGTGGCGGTTGGAACCCGAAACCACCGATGCCACGACCGCATCCGGGGACAACCAGCTTTTCGCGAGTCTGGCTCGCGATGTTCGCCGTGGGCCGGTGCGATGGAAACTGATTGCCGTGGTGGGTATTCGAGGTGTCGATCCGACCGATGATCCGACCGTGGCGTGGCCTGCCGACCGGCGTCGCATCCAGCTGGGCACCGTCGTGGTGACAGCCATCGCCACCGAGACCGCCGCCAATGTGCGGGACGTGAACTTCGATCCGCTGGTGCTCCCGAAGGGTCTGGCCGCCTCCGATGATCCGGTGCTGCAGGCTCGTTCGGCCGCGTATGCCGAGTCCTACCGCCGTCGTGCCGGAGAGTCGGCCGCCCGGCAGCCGCTGCGGGCGGAGGAACTGGCATGAGCGAGTCTCTCGACGAATTCGTCGCCGCCGAGCCGCTACCCACGGAACGGGCCGACATGCCGCCGGATTACACAGTGTCCCAGGATGATTCGAAAGAGCCGTCGAAGGAGGTCTCTTACAATCGGTTGGCGCGGGTGCTGCACTGGCTGATGGCGGTCCTGATCGTCGCCATGCTGTTCCTCGGTGCCGCCATGATCGGAACGATCGGCAATTACGGTGTGCTGCTGAGCATCCATCGCACCGTCGGCCTCGCGATCCTGCTCCTGGCCGCGATACGAGTGGCCAATCGACTGTTGCGCCGTGGCCCCCTGCCGGGCGCGGGCCTACGGCGAGGTGAGCGCGTGGCCGCCGTGGCCTCGGAGCTGACGCTGTATGTGCTGTTCATCGTGCAGCCGCTGCTCGGCTGGGCGCTGGTGTCGGCATCGGGCATGCCGGTCCGGGTGGCGAACGGCATACTGCTGCCCGCCCTCGTCCCCGAGAACGCGCACCTGTATGCCGGACTGCACCTTGCGCATACGTGGCTGGCCTACCTGCTGCTGGCGTTGTTCACCGCCCACATGTGCGCCGTGCTCTGGCACGCCGTCGCCCTGCGGGACGGCCTGCTGCGCCGAATGCTCTAGTCGAGCGCGTGCTCGGGTTGGCAGACATCCATCGGGGAGGGGAGATAGCGGGTGATGGCGTCCAATATCGAGGGGATGTCGTCGGCGGTAGGGGCCGTGCTGCACAGGATGGGAACGATCTCCCCGATTCGGGTGAGCGACCGAATGCGGTGATGCAGCTGCTCGACGGGGATCGACCGAAGCGAGACGCCGGGAGGTTGGGGTAGTACGGCTTTCGCGAGACCGCGGTACCACGCTTCGGCGGTCTCCCAGCCGATGCCGTGAATCTCGGCGGCCAGCGGCGCGACGTCCCAGGTGGCGATCAGGTCGAGGCCGCCCGCGAATTCGGGGCCGGTGCCGAGCGGAACGTGGACCGTGACGGGGGTCGCGCCGCGAATGTCGGCGATGGTGCGGACGCAGCGAGGGAAGTCGGCGGCGGGGCGGTCGAGGGCGGTCACCAGGCACAGGCGGGCGACCTGGTGATCGTCGGCCACTCGCAGGATGGTTTCGAGACGAGGGCCGGGAGCGGCGGCGTGGGCGACCGCGATGAGGCTGTCTGCCACGCGGATCGAACGCTCGAGCTGGGCGAGGGGTGCGTGGATCGGCAAGGTGGCGATCCGGATGGTGTGCTCGATGCGGTCGGTCGCCCAGCGCACCGTGTCCGCGGGCCCGCCGACGTGGCGGTAAACCCGGTGCACCAGCCGCGACGTCTCGTCGGGATCGCCGATGATCGTGACGTTGCGGATCGACTGCGGGTCAATGGCTTTGGTGCCCATCGCTCTCACCGTACCGCCGGGGGCGAAACGGCGGAGCGGATTTCACTCCCAAAATAGAACGTGTTCCTATACCGTCGGGGCTGTGCAGAAAGAACAACGCCCCGCCATCGCGGACTGGTTCACTGCGGACGACGGAGTGGTGCGGCTCGAGGGCAGCCGCTGCGAGGTTTGCGGCACACCGTATTTCCCGCGCAATGACCTGGCCTGCCGGAATCCGCGGTGCGCCGGGCCCAAGGATGGCTCCGAGCTCGCCGAATACCTGTTCTCCACGCGCGGCCGCATCTGGTCGTACGCGGATGCCCGCTACAAGCCGCCCGCGCCGTACGTCTCGGCCGACCCCTTCGAGCCGTACGTGGTTGCGGCCGTGGAGCTCGAGGTCGAGCAGATGGTGATTCTCGGACAGGTGGTGCGCGGGCTCACCGTGGACGACCTGGCCGTCGGCATGCCGGTGGAGTTGACCCTCGGAACGCTCTACGAGGACGAGGAAGCCGAGCACACGGTGTGGATGTGGAGGCCGGTCAATGACTGAGACGAATCGCGATATCGCCGTCCTCGGCGCGGGCATGCACCCGTGGGGCAAGTGGGGACGCAATTTCGTCGAATACGGTCTGGTCGCGGCGCGCGCGGCGCTGGCCGACGCCGGGGTGAGCCACCTCGATGTCGGATACATCGCGGGTGCGGACACCATCCGCAACGGCTATCCCGGATTCGTCGCGGGCGCGACCTTCGCTCAGGCCCTGGGCTGGTCGGGTGCGCGGATCTCGAGCAGTTACGCCGCGTGCGCCTCGGGCGCGCAGGCCATCGCGAACGCCCGCGCCCAGATCCTGGCCGGGCTGACCGAGGTCGCGCTGGTGATCGGCGCGGACACCACCCCGAAGGGATTCTTCCAACCGGTCGGTGGCGAACGCCGGGACGACCCGGACTGGCTGCGCTTCCACCTGCTCGGCGCGACCAACCCGATCTACTTCGCCCTGTACGCTCGCCGCCGCATGGCGCTGCACGGCGCCACGCTCGACGATTTCGCCGCGGTCAAGGTGAAGAACGCCCGCCACGGCCTCAACAACCCGAACGCCCGGTACCGCAAGGAGGTCTCGGCCGAGGAGATCGCCGCCTCGGCCGTCGTCTCGGATCCGCTACGCCTGCTGGATATTTGCGCGACCAGCGACGGCGGCGCGGCCCTGGTGCTGACATCGATGGATTACGCCCGTCGTCACGGCATCGCCGACCCGGTGCGCATCAGCGCGCTCTCGACGGTCACCCCGACCTTCCCGAAAACCGTTCTCGACCTTCCGGATTTCGCGACGGATTCCGCCGTGGCGGTCGAACCGCCCTCGCGCGCCTTCCGTTCCGCCATCGCGCACGCCGCCTACGAGGAGGCCGGAATCGGCCCGGACGACCTGTCCTTCGCGGAGGTCTACGACCTGTCCACCGCCCTGGAGCTGGACTGGTACGAGGACATCGGCCTGTGCGAGACCGGCGCGGCCGAATCGCTGCTCCGCAGCGGCGCAACGACTTTGGGCGGTCGGATACCGGTCAACCCGAGTGGCGGCCTCGCCTGCTTCGGCGAGGCGATCCCCGCGCAGGCCATCGCCCAGGTCTGCGAGCTCACCTGGCAGCTGCGCGGCCAGGCCGACGGCCGCCAGGTCGAGAACGCCCGCGCGGGCATCGCGGTCAACCAGGGCCTGTTCGGCCACGGATCGGCGATCATCGCCACTCGCTGAGACTCAGGCGAGCGCGGCGCGCAGCGCATCGGTCCATGGCAGCCAGCGTGGATCGGGTCCGCCGGTGTCGTCGCCGATCATATTGGTGCAGGTATAGCCGACCGCGACGCCGGATTCGGGGTGAGCCATGGCGATTCGACCGCCATTGCCGACCTGCCCGAAGGCGCCCGCCCCGAGCAGTTGTGCGGGGCGGGTGAGTTCGTAGCCGTGGGCGAAGTGGTTGGTTCTGGGCATGAGGTTCAGCGGCACCGGATGCTCGAGCCCCTCGGTTTGCGGTCGGCGGGCGCGGTCGAGCGCTTCTGGGGTGAGCAGCCGGATGCCGTCGATCTCGCCGATGGTCGCGGCGAACATCCGGGCCAGGGAGCGCGCGTTCCCGATGCCATTGCCGGACGGAACCTCCGCCTCGTGCCCGGCCCGGGAGTTCAACAGCGTGAGCCCCTCGTCCCGTGCCGCGAGCGTGGCGAGGGTCGCCCGGACCAGCCGGTCGTTCAGGTCGACGCCCATACCGGTCAGCGCCGCCGCCACATCGGCGACGCCCGGCATATGCCGACGGGTGAACTGCGGAACCACACGGTGCTCCTGGTCCTCGGGCAGCCCGATCCACAGGCTCAGCCCGAGCGGCTCGGAGATCTCCGCGGCCAGGAACTCCCCGACGCTCTTGCCCGACACCCGGCGAATGAGCTCGCCCGCCAGATAACCCCAGGTGAGCGAGTGATAGTAGAACGCGGTACCCGGCTGCCACAGCGGCGTCATGGCCGCGAGGGCGGAGACGCACCTCGACCAATCGGTCAATTCCTGTGCGCCGATGGCGGATTCGGCGTCGAAGCTGGACAGTCCGCCCCGATGCGACAGCAGGTCGGCGACCGTGATCTCGGTCTTGCCGGCCGCCGCGAACTCCGGCCAGTACTCGCGGACCGGGGCCTCGAGGTCGAGCTGGCCGCGATCGACCAGCAGGTGCACGCAGGTCGCGGTCATACC
Source organism: Nocardia sp. CDC153 (assembly GCF_035818515.1). Classification (NCBI taxonomy): domain Bacteria; kingdom Bacillati; phylum Actinomycetota; class Actinomycetes; order Mycobacteriales; family Nocardiaceae; genus Nocardia; species Nocardia sp. CDC153. The sequence continues at coordinate 1,684,893 of NZ_JAYKYU010000001.1, forward strand.
CTTCGAGACCGACATCAGGACGGTGAGAGACTCTGCGTCCCAGGCCTTCCCGGACTCGGGGTCCTGCCCGGTCCACAGATCGACCACGACGCGCCCCCGCCGATACACGCACAGCTGCGCCGCACCCGGATCCTCGGCCTGCGCCCGGGCGAAGCCGTCCCGGACCTCCTCGAACCCGCGCTCGACAAATCCCTCCGCCACGCCTCCAGCCTCCTTGCCGAGCTTCCACGGGCACGCCGTCGAGGCGAAACCCCTTCGCCCTGCACGATATTCGACACCTGTCGCCGGGCCGGTAGCGGCCCGACCGGGACGCCTATGCCGCCGGTCGCCTCAGGGTAGGACGTTCGGGATCAGCTGCGGTGCTTGCTCGGCTACCCAGGTGCCGGCGAAGGAACCGGCGTAGTAGCCGATATAGGTGCCCGCCACACCGCCCAGAATCCCGCCGCCGATCAGGCCGACGGGCGCGGCCGCTCCGGCGGTGAGCGCGGTGGCCAGCGCCCCACCCGCGGTGCCGCCCAGCACGGCTCCCGTTACGCCGCCGATGATTTGACCCGCGACGGAGCCGATATAGGTGGCGTTTTCCATTGGGCTGGCGATCGGGGCCGCGTAGGCGACCGGGTCCGCCTCCGGCACCGAAGCCGGATTGATATCGAGCGCGGGAACCGAGTCCGCCGCGGAGGTCGTGGGGGCCACCGGGGTTGCCTGCGTGGCCGGGATGGTCGTGGCCGCAAGGGATTCGGCGGGGTCGATCTCCGGGGCGGTGGTGGCCGACGCGGGGGTGAAACTCTGCGGGGCCGGTGCGGGGATCGCGGTGTCGGCTGAGACCGGGGCGTCAATGGTGGCCGGAGCGGAGTGGGCGACGGCGGCCGTGGCGGTGCCGGAGGCGGTGAGGCCGAATGCGGCGGGGAGGGCCACCGCTACCGGGAGTCCGCGGAGGAGCTTGCCGCGGTTGCGTGCTGCGCGATGCCGACCTGCCATGCGTATCTGCCTTTCTGAGCCTTGCGTGCCCCCCACCTGTCTTGCGTGTCGCCCTCACCATCGTCGGCGGGCGCTGGGGCACAACAGGATTGTGAGTGGGCTCGCAGGCCGGTCCCCGCGGCTATGAGGAATCGCGGCGGGTGTGAGATTCGGCGCGACGGGAAACCAAACGGTCCAAAACGGCCATCTGAATAAGAGATGTTTCATATGCTCTGGCGCGCGGAGTGGGGGCACCCGCTTCGGCGCATGATTAGAGGACTGATTTATGAAACGAACCATTCTTGTGGGTGCGGCCGCCTGCGCGCTGTTCGGCGCGAGCTTCGGAACGGCCGCGGCAGACGGGATTCCGCTCACCAACGCGCCGCTGGCCGATGTCGATATCTCCCCGGGTTCCGCCGCCGACCTGGGACACGCCGTGGGCGCCGGATCCGTGGACGCCGGGAGCGCCGCGGTCGTGCTCGGCAGCGCCTTCGGCGGCGGATGGGCCGGCGGGGCCATCGGCGAGATTCTCAGCGGCCTGTCGTCGCACTAGTCTCGATTGCCGAGCGGTCGCCGTAGCGAGAAATTCGCGCGGCGGCCGCTTTCGGTGCGCCCGGAGAATTACGGTTCCACCGGGAAGTTTTCCATTCGAAAACTCGATTCACCCACCGGCCTTCGTTATTCGCCGGTTATTCCATCACCGGCCCGTGATCGGCCATGCGGGCGCGTTAGCAATAACGCCGCGACGCAAGAGCATTGCGTCGCGCGATGAGGAGGATTCGTGTCCCGCAAGAACATTCGGCTGGCCGCCGTGGTCGGCGTGCTGACGCTGGCGTGTACCGCTACCGGTATCGCCGCGGCCGCCCCGGGCAACGACAACGGTCAGGGCCAGAACGGTCAGGGCCAGAACGACAATGACCAGGGCAAGCGCGGCGACCGGCATGTGCTGCTGATCTCGGTCGACGGCATGCATCAGGCCGATCTGGCGTGGTATGTCGGACAGCACCCCAATTCCGCGTTGGCGGCGCTGGCGAACAATGGCGACCAGTACACGCACGCGCAGACCACGAACCCGTCGGACTCGTTCCCGGGCATGGTCGCCCAGTTCACCGGCGCGACGGCCGGACAGTCGGGCGTCTACTACGACGACACCTTCAATCACGACCTGCTGCCCGCGGGTACCACCGACTGCGCGCACACCCCGAAGGGCGCCGAGGTCGCGATGATCGAGGCGATGGACAAGAACCAGAACTCGCTCGACGCGGGGCAGGGCCTGGCGGGCCTGCCCGACAGCATCCTGGGCATGACCGGCGACCCGAAGACGGTGCTGAACCCGGCGGCCATGCCCGTGGACCCCGCCACCTGCAAGCCGGTCTATCCCCACCAGTATCTGCAGGTCAATTCGGTCTTCGACGTCCTGCACGACGCGGGCAAGCTGACCGCCTGGTCGGACAAGCACCCGGCCTATTCGATTCTGGATGGCAAGTCCGGCAAGGCCATCGACGACCTGTTCACCCCGGAGATCAACTCCGATTCCCCGGTCGCGGGCAAGGACTGGACCAAGGACGACAAGTACACCCAGCAGTACGACGGCTACAAGGTGCAGGCCGTCCTCAACGAGATCGATGGCAAGGACCACTCGGGCGCCAAGCAGGTCGGTGAGCCGTCCATCTTCGGCATGAACTTCCAGTCCGTCTCGGTAGCCCAGAAGCTGCCGACCTCCGACGGCCGGACCGGTGGCTACCAGGCCGACGGCGTGACCCCCGGACCGCTGCTGTCCGGTGCGCTGGACTATGTCGACGGCCAGCTGGCCAGGATGCTCGCCGAGCTGAAGGCCAAGGGTGCGGACAAGTCCACCACGGTCATCGTCTCCGCCAAACACGGCCAGTCGCCCACCAAGCCGGGCGATCTGACCCGCATCGACGACGGCCCGATCATCAAGGCGCTCAATGCCGCGTGGAAGGCCAAGAACCCCAACGCCACCCAGGACCTGGTCGCCTTCAGCGTGGACGACGACGCCATGCTGCTGTGGCTCAACGACCGCTCGCAGGCCGCCGCCGACTTCGCCAAGCAGTGGCTGCTGGCCAATAACGGCACCGGCAACGACATCAATGGAAATCCCAAGGCGTACACCAAGTCCGGCCTGACCGATGTGCACGCGGGCGCGGACGCGGCGTCGTATCTGGGCGCCCCGGCCAATGACCCGCGCCACCCCGACCTGGTCGGCGTCGCACAGGTCGGCACCGTGTACACCGGTGGCAAGGGCAAGATCGCCGAGCACGGTGGCGCGAACCCCGCCGACCGCGATGTGCCGCTGATCGTCTTCGGACCCGGCGCCAAGAAGGCGGTGGTGAACGAGTCCGTGCAGACCACGCAGATCGCGCCGACCATCCTGAAGCTGCTGGGCGAGAACCCGCAGAAGCTGGACGCCGCCAAGGCGCACGGCGTGCGGGAGTTGCCGAACCTCGGTTGAGCATCGACGGCCCGCCGGTGGCATCCGGCGGGCCGTTTCACCGAATCCCGGTGGGCGCGAGGGCCTGTCGGGGCGTCGGGCTCGCTGAGATGCGCGCACAACCCCCTTCGTTGTGCGCGCATCTCACCGAGCCCCCCGCGGCGGGTGGGACAGGGGATTGGTCGATCGTCGGTACCCGCGGATGCGTATGCGAAGGGAACCCGTTCCCGCGCAGGGCGGTTCGAGCGCATCCGGCGTCCGGTCACGGACCGGTACCGGGAAAGGTGGCCACAGCTTAGCAGTGCTGTCGGAGACACAGAAGGGGCTGTCCGAGGCACAGAAGGGGCTGCGGCGCGGTGGGTCTCACTTCAACGGATAGCGCGGATACCGGGGATCGTCGAGTCCGGGATGGCCGAGATCAGAGGGCTCGACGGGGTCGGGCTCATGGGAATAACCGGTCACGTGGAACTGCACGAGCAGCAGCTGCGGGGACCCCGGCGGGGTCCGCATGAGCGATCCGGTGCAGTCCACGACGACCCAGCCGCCGCCCTTGCGCCGCAATCGGATTCCCGGCACGGTCGAGACCTCCACGCGGCCGGTGAAGATGCCCTCCGCGGCGGCGAAGATCCGCTTCACATCGTCGGGATGCGGCGTGTCCCGCTGGTCGACCTGTCCCTTCCACTGGACATCGGTCATGGGATCGGTGATCCAGCGCAGCATCCGCATCTTCGCGACATCGAACACGGCCAGGTGGACCGAGGTCATGCGGGGGATCGCCGCCAGTGCGGCCGCCTCCAGGCTGTCGGTCCGAATCCCTTCCGCGCCTGGGGTTTCGAACAGCATTCCGCGCCATCGGTGCGCGTCCTCGGCGGTGGGCCCGGCCGTCATCACCAGCCGGGCCGGGACCTGCCTACCGTGCGCGGCCACCACCACGTCGCCGTCCCAGTGCGCGCCGGGCCGTTGCGAGAGCAGGGTTTCGAACAGCGAGAGCGCGTCGGCCGGGCTCGGTTCCAGGAAGCGGAACACCTCCGGCGCGGTCAGTCGGGTGCGCGGTGTCCCCGCGGCCAGCGCGGGCGGGATCTCCGCGATCCGCTGCCGGGCATCCCAGCCGAATCCGAACGCCGACAATGGAGTGGCCGACGGCGGCGCGGGCGTCGGGCTCAGCCACAGGTGTACCCCGTGCAGCGTCGCGTCCGGGCCGATCACCGGCAGCATGCGGGCGGTGAGGTGCTGGCCCGACCGCAGCGAGATCGACGCGCTGCGCGGGCCGGGCCGCTCGCGCAGCTCCGCGAGCAGCACGCGCACCCGGCGGGCGGCCTCGGCCCCCGGCGCCTTGCCCGCGCCGACCAGATCGGTCACGGTCCGATCGAACGAGGTGCGCGCCCGCGGTTCATGTTCCCGCGCTATGACACTGGGCCCGTCCGGCCCGAGCGTCTCGACCAGCGTCCATCCCTGCTTTGCCACCGGCGCCCCCATCGCAGCTCACGGCGGTCCTGTGATCGCGACCATGGAACCGCCGCAAGGTTTTTCGTTAGATTCCTTCGGTGCACACTACCCGCGAAGCCACGGTGGCCGATCTGCGCGCGAGTGCCGAGGTGCTCGCGCAAGCCTTTGCCGACGATCCGCTGATGGCCGCCATCTGGCCCGATCCGGCCCGGCGGCATGCCGCGCTCCCGGCGTATTTCGCCGCCTCGCTGCGGCATTTCCACCTGCCCGCGGGCGGTGTGCAGATCGCGACCGATCGCGATGACCGGATTTGCGCTGTGGCCGTGTGGGATCCGCCGGGGGCATGGGATCAGCCCCTGGGACAGACCCTGCGCGCCCTGCCGGATCTGCTTCCCGCGCTGCGGACCCGGGTTCCGGCGGCCATCACGGTCCGCCGCACGCTCGACCAATGGCATCCGCGCGAACCCGCGCACTGGTATCTGGCCAATCTCGGGACGCTGTCGAGCCATCGCGGCCGGGGCTACGCGGCGGCGCTGCTGGCCGACCGCGCCGACACCGCGCCGACCCGGGGCCAGTACCTGGTCTGCACGAGATACGAGAATGTCGCGTACTACGAGCGCTACGGGTTCTCGGTCACCGGTGAGTTCCAGCTTCCGCTCGGCGCCCGGTCCACCATGTGGTCCATGTGGCGTGACCCGTCGTTCCCCTGAGACCGCGCCGGGAGCGATCTGGATCTCACCTGCGGGGAGCCGGGGTTTGTGATAAAGCCGCGCTGGTTAGCATCGATTCTCGTACGGATCGACCGGAAACCCCGAGGACATGTGTTGAATACCGATCACCTGGACCGCTGGAACGCTCACGAGGCTGCGGCGGAGGCGATGATTCCGATCATCGGAAAGCTCTATCGCGACAAGGGGGTGACGATTCTGCTGCACAGCCGGTCACTGGTGAACAAGTCGGTGATCAGCATTCTGCGGACCCACCGGTTCGCGCGGCAGATCGAGGGGGAGGAACTGTCGGTCGACGAGACGCTGCCGTTCCTCGAGGTGCTCAGCGCGCTGGACCTGGGCCCGAGCAAGATCGATCTGGGTCGCCTGGTCATGGCCTACCGCGCCGACGAGCGCGGGCTCTCGGTGCCGGAGTTCACCGCCGACGTGCTGGCCGACATCATCGACGGCAACAAGGCGCAGGCGCAGGGACCCCGCGATGTGGTGCTCTACGGCTTCGGCCGCATCGGCCGCCTGGTGGCGCGACTGCTCATCGAGAAGGTCGGCTCCGGCAACGGCCTGAACCTGCGGGCCGTCGTGGTGCGCAAGGGCGGCGAGGAGGATCTGGTCAAGCGGGCCTCGCTGCTGCGGCGGGACTCGGTGCACGGGAAGTTCAACGGCACCATCAAGGTCGACGCCGAGAACTCCACGATCATCGCCAATGGCAATGCGATTCGGTTCATCTACAGCAACGACCCTTCGGAGGTCGACTACACCGAGTACGGGATCAACGACGCGATCCTGATCGACAACACCGGCAAGTGGCGCGACCGCGCGGGCCTCGAGCAGCACCTGCGACCGGGCATCGCCAAGGTCGTGCTCACCGCGCCCGGCAAGGGCGATGTGCCGAATATCGTGCACGGCGTCAATCACCGGGATCAGGATCTGTCCGCGCGCATCTACTCCTGCGCCTCGTGCACGACCAATGCGATCGTGCCGCCGCTCAAGGCGATGGACGACGAATTCGGCATCGTGCGTGGGCATGTCGAGACCGTGCACTCGTTCACCAATGACCAGAACCTGCTGGACAACTACCACAGGTCCGATCGGCGCGGCCGGTCCGCGCCGTTCAACCTGGTGTTGACCGAAACCGGCGCGCAGTCCGCGGTGAAGAAGGCCATGCCGGACTTCGCGGCCAAGATCACCGGCAGCTCGATTCGCGTTCCCACGCCGGATGTTTCGGTCGCGATCCTGAATCTGCAGCTGCGGCGCGAGACCACCCGCGAGGAGGTGCTCGAGTACCTGCGCGGGGTGTCGCTGTCGGGCCCGCTGAGCCGCAATCTCGACTTCACCGCGGCCACCGATGTGGTGTCCAGTGACTTCATCGGCTCGCGCGCGGCGTCCATCGTGGATGCCAACGCGACCATTGTCGACGGGGACACCGCGATTCTGTACCTGTGGTACGACAACGAATTCGGCTACTCGTGCCAGGTGGTGCGGACGGTGCAGTACATCTCCGGCATCGAGTATCCGACCTACCCGCAGCTGGGCGAGGATGTGCTCGTACCGGTGGCGGCCGGGTAATCCCCAGCGGCACAGACGAATCGGGCCCCGGCGGGATCATCCGCCGGGGCCCGATCGCATGATTCGGCCGATTGTGGTGTGGCCGAGGCTAACTCGGCGTGGCGACCGGCTGCCAGCACACCACGCGCGCCGGTTGCGGGGTGACCGTCGCCCCCGCCGGGATCGGGCACTGGTTGGCGTCGGTGCTACCGTCGAAGCGCCCGCCGATCTGCACGGTAATGCCCGGTCCGCCCTTGGCCGCGCAGTCGATGGGGGTGATCTGGTTGACGTCGGCCTGCATGGAATAGCAGTCGCCGACGCGCACATTGGGGGCGAAGCACAGCGAGTGGTTGCCCTCGGTCAGCACGAAATAGCCCGCGTCCCTGAGCTTTCCGTCCGGACAGGTGGCGCCATTGGTGACCGAGGCGGCCAGCTCGTAGACCGCGGCGTGATCCTCGCAGGAGGTCGGATGGATCTTGCCGATCTGGGCGGCGCGGTAATCCTTGGAGGTCACACAGTTGCCGACGGCCAACTCCGGCTCGTGGGCGGCCGGGGCGGTGTTGGACTTCGTCACGCTGGCGAGCAGTCCGAGCGCCAGGATCAGCACACCGGCCACGGCCACGAAGGTGCCGCTGTTCTTGGGCAGCCGGGTCGCCCCCGCGGGTGCGCCCTCGGCCGGTGTCGGTGTCTTCGACCGGGTTCGCAGGACGAGTCCCGCGACCAGCAGGACCGCTCCCACCGCCGGAATCACGATTTGCCCAATGCTCACTGTCTTCCAATTCCTTCCGGTCCGCTGACGGACTGGGCAGGAAACTACCTCGTGAGGGATGCCGATCGGGCAGTTTTAAATGAACTCGTTCCAGTTTTTTCGGGCTACTGGTCGGCGAGCTTGCCCGCCGGGTACCGCAGATGGTCGGTGGCGGTGGTCCTGGCCCGCCACTTCATGAGGTTCACGACCGTCAGGATCATCGCGACGGCCAGCGCGGTGAACAGAAAACGCTGGTCGCGCGGATCGAGAACGGCCAGGATGCCCAGGCCGGCCAGGAAGGTGATGATATTGACCATCGCGAACCCCACCTGCTGATTCGGGCTCAGGGTCTTCGCGGACATTGCGACTCCTCGGATCACGTTCTGCGCCATGAAAAGCTGACCGATCCGACGCTAACAACGCGAAACGGCCGCGCTAAGGGACAAACGCCCTCGAAGCGCGGCCGCGTACCGAAGCGGTCGGCGGTGGCAGCCGTGCGTGAGGGCCGCCACCGTCGCAGTGGGTTTCAGGGGGTTTCGTTGGCGGTGTCGGAGAGCCAGTTGCGCAGCCAGGCGGTGGCCGTCGTGCCGTTGGCGTCGACGACGTAGCGGGGATAGGACTGGTGGACGCCGGAAGCGAGGAATTGCTGGACCTGGCGCAGCCACTGTTCCCCGGCCGGGTCGTCGGCGGGGGCCGACATGATGGCGGACCAGCCGGGCATGAGGGCCTCGCCGAGGATGGATTGGAAGGTCAGCAGGTAGCTGGGGATCTGGAGCGGGTCCTGGGCGGTGAGCTGGGTGAGCAGGCCCGCGGAGCGGCCGGCCAGATCGTCGGTCGGCAGCGCGCAGTAGAGATCGCCCGCGGCGCAGAAGGTACGGACCTTGGGGCTGAGCCAGCCGAAGCCGCCCGCGCGAGCGCCGCCCGCACCGGTACCGGCGACGCGCGGGCCGACGATCGCGTCGGTGGGGGAGCGACGCGGATCGGAGACCAGGCCGACCGCGGCCACCCGCTCGGGCTTGACCACACCGAGGCCGGTGCCGATCTCGGCGGCCAGATCACCCGCCGCGTCCGCGCCCTGGCTGTAGCCGATGAGGGCGAAACGCGTTGCGGCACAACGCGATGCCATGGCCGAGAGCATGCCACGCGCGGCATCCACGGCGGCGTGCTTGGAGCGGCCGTAGATCTCGCCGTCCCACGGGAAGGCCGAGGCCGGGTAGCTGACGTAGTCGGTGCGGACCGAGCCCGGCAGGCCGCGGGTGACCTGGGCGAGCATGCCCTGGTGCGGGTCGTCCTTGGAGGTCTCCCAGGTGCCCGGCACGGCGATCACATTGAGGCCGGGGCAGTCGGCGGGCGCGGCCGCGGCGTCGGGTGCCCCCGTGGCCGTGAGGATTCCGGTGGCCGTCAGGATTCCGGCCGCGGTGGCCAGGGTCGCGGCGAACGCGCCGCCCGCCAGCTTGCAGGATCGCACTGTTCGAAAGGACAAGGCCCACACCCCTTGTTCGGATCGTTCGGTCGACTTCTCCACACTGCAGGGTTCGTGCCCGTGCGCGTCCCCCACGCCGGGGCATTTGGGCGATAACGATGCGTTTGCCCGATGCGGGGGTGGCACGTCGAGGCGAACATACCAAAGGAACTGATCGGTCCGGTGGTGGTTGCTGGAGAAACGCCGAGAGTCGGACAAACGGGATTTATGAACTGTGCGAAGGGCTTCGGGGTGTCAGGACCACGACCGGGATCTCCCGTCCGGCCCACGCCTGATAGGTGTCGAAGTCGGCGTAGGCCTCGACGAGTCGGGGCCACAGCCGGGCACGCTGTTCGGCATCGGCGGTGACGGCGTGCACGGCGAAGCGCCGCGGGCCGATCTGAATGTGGGTGTCCGGATGGGCGACCAGGTTTCGATACCACTGCGGGTGCTTGGGCAGCCCGCCCTGCGAGGCCACCACGACGATGTCCGAACCGTCTTCGATGTAGAGCAGCGGAACCGTGTAGACCGTCGCGGTCTTGCGGCCGCGGTGTTCGAGCAGCAATGTCGGCACCGGTTTGCGGAAGCCGGCCCCGATGCGCCACTTCCCGCCGATCCGGCCGCCGGTGCGGCGGTAGAGCCAGACCTGCGCTCTGCCAACGTATTTGAAGATCTTGGGCAGCAGCGGTGAGTCGAGCTGTGCGGGGCGAGGCGGGATCGTGGTCATGGGCTTCCTTTCGCGCACCACGACCATACAGTCACTGACATGTGTATGGTCAAGACCGGACGGTAGCCTCGGCACGACTGATCGCGAGCGAAGGGATGGCGATCCGGTGCGCACGCATGGATGGTCCGGGGCGGCACCCGCGGACGACGCGGAGGCCGTCGACCGCATCGTGGCCGCGGCGCGGCGAGCCATCGACCGTTCCGGCGACGAGTTCAGCATCGCGGAGTTCAGCATCGCGGAGGTGGCCCGCGACCTCGGGGTCACGCGACAGACGGTGTATCGCTATTTCCCGAGTGCGGAAGCGCTTTTGACGGCGACGGCCATCGCGCAGACGGAGCATTACCTGGATGCGATGGCCGCGGCGCTGAGCGGCATTCACGATCCCGCGACCGCGGTGGTGGAGGGCCTCGCCTACACCCTCGAACGCCTGCCCGAGGAGAAGTATCTCGGACTGCTGCTGCGGCCGGGGCGCGCGAGTGCCCTCTCGGCGGGCGTAACCTCCGATACCGCATTGGCTTTCGGCCGGTCGCTGCTGGAGCGGCTCGCCGTGGACTGGGACGCGGCCGGAATCTCCGGGGCGGATCTGGATGAACTCGTGGAACACATGTTGCGAATAGTGCAATCGTTCGTCATCGATCCGGGCCGACCGCCGCGGCGCGGCAAGGAGATTCGCAGCTATCTCTCGAGATGGGTCGCGCCCGCGCTGGGTTCATTCTGAACCTCGCACGCCGAATCTCCGCGAATTACATGCTGAAGCCCCGCGCGCCTTTTTCGGCGTACGTGCGGATGGAATTGTACGACCAATGGTATGTTTTTTAATTCCTTTGGAGTTCACCGTGTTTCGACCGCGTAAACCCTACCATTGCCGGGGGGACGACAACGGAAGGAACACACCATGTCGTTGATACCCGGCGCCTCGGCCATTGGGCGCGGATTCAATATTCTGGGAACCTATGACGCGAAGTCGCTCACGTGGCAGATAGTCAATCTTGGTCCGACTAGCAAGACCTGGGAATTCAAGCCCACCGGGATCACCTATGAGGTACCGGTCAATGCCCGGCCGATCGAGTGGACCCACACCACGGGAACGTCCTACGTATACAACACGGTCGAGCAGTTCCAATCGCATTTCTCGCAAAAAGCGGGAGTCAAGGCGTCTTACGGCGGGTTCAGCGGTCAGTTCGATCTGGCGTACAACAAGACCGTAAATACCGACCAGTCATACTATTACGGCGGTTTCGAGGCCGAGTACACCGCCTGGGAACTCGCTGTGGAAAATGCGTCGCAGTCCTGGCTGACGCCCGAGTTCGCCGACGATCCGGATGTGAAGAATCTGCCATCGACGTTTACGCCGGAGAATCAAGAACAATTCTTCGCGGTGTTCCGCAAGTGGGGAACGCATCTGGTCACCCATGTCGTGGTGGGCGGCAGCCTGGACTACTACGAGGCGGTGCAGACCAGCTACTCGATGAACCAGTCGCAGATCAGCGCCAACATCGAGCTCGAGTACAAGGCCGTGTTCACCTCGACCAAGGCCGAATCCCACACCCAGTGGGAGACACTCGGCAAGAACTGGTCCAACAGCCGTGTCGTGCGGGTGGTCACCGCGGGCGGCGATCCGAAATTCGCGATGGATCACCTGAATCCGTCCTACGGCGACAACCACAGCGTGATGTTCAACCAGTGGTGCGATTCGATCATGTCGTACCCGGGCGTCATGCGGTTCATCCTGCGGCCGCTGAGCGTGGTGTTCTCGGGCAACCAGGCCAAGGCGGTGTCGAATGCGCTGGAGGCCTATGTCAATGGCGCGATCCTGGTCATGGCCGACACCGCCTACACACCCGGCACCGCGCCCGGGCCCGGGAACGTGTCCACCAATTTCGGCATCATCGCCAATGGCAATGTGGCGATCTCGAATCCGGCGGTGGAACCGCCACCGCCGCACGTGGTCAAGCCGGGCGTGGCCGCGCCGGTGGGTGGATACCAGTTGGCGCTCTACGACTCGGACAGCTACGCGCCGTTCATGGTGCACACGTACTACCAGACCTATGAGGGGAAGACGCTCAAGCCGAATCCCGACATCTACAAGGCCATGATGGCCGATATCGACAAGGTGCAGCAGCGCGGATACATCGCGGCGCTCAGCGGTTTCGCGATCGATCTACAGAACTATCCGTCACCGGAATTCCAGCGCTGGCTGTTGAGCATCGGCGGGAACATGGAGCAGTGGAAGAAGTTCCGCGGCTATACCCAGCAGGCGGGGTCGGCCTGCTACGTGGTGGTCGGCAAGCAGGGGATGGCACCGGGGCACGCCATCGAAATGCTGCAGGCGGTCTACTCGCCCAGCGACTGGATGCGGGAACCGTATCTGTTCAATATGAACCCCACCGCGCTCGGTCTGACCTACGGCCGCACCGCGCAGAAGCGGGCCGGGACTCATGGGTACGGCTCGCTGTTGCCGCCGGAAAAGGAGGAGAACGACCACAGGCCGCGCGCGTAGCGTCACTCGTGCGGTAGTTCGACACGAACGCACCGGTCGTTTTCGCGGCGACCGGTGCGTTCGCGCGCCTTTTGCGGATTCGTGTGGACGCGGATTCTTACACGCTTTTGTCATTCGCTTGCATACGGTTTGAATTCCGGTGCGCAGGATGCCTGTGAGCCGCCCGGAAACGCCGGGCGGGCACGGGTGAGGGAGCGGGATGCGCGCCGGAATACGATCAGGGATGAGTGTTGTCGCGGTGGCGGCCATCGCGGCCGGGCTGGTCACGGGATGCGATGCGGGAGTGCGGAATTCGGCCCCGGCAACCCCGTGGTGTCCGACGGTGGAAGGGCATGCGGTGGACTGCGGCACCGTCTCGCGCCCGCTGGTGGCCGGGCGCGCCGACCTCGGGACCGTCGAGGTGGGGTACGCGCGGATTCGGCATTCGGGCGGGCAGCCCGCGGCGGGGACGATCGTGCCGAACCCGGGCGGGCCGGGAGTGCCGCTCATCTCGCATGCCGCCGAGGCGGCCCAGGTAACCGCCGGACTGCTCGACGATCACGACGTGTTGCTCATCGATCCCCGGGGCACGGGGGTGTCGGGCGCGCTGGATTGCGGTGTGGGAGCGGACGAATTCCAGATGGGCACTCGCGAATTGCAGCGCGAGGCCGTCGGACGCTGCGCGGATCGCCTGGGGGACAGGATATCCGGATACACCACGGCGGCCACCGCCGACGACTTCGACGCGGTACGAGCCGAACTCGGGATCGACAAGATCATTCCATATGGCATCTCCTATGGGACCTATCTGATGCCGGTGTACGCACAGCGCCATCCGGAGCACGTCGCCGCGATGGTGTTGACGGGTGCGTACTCCCATGACCACGATCCCTTGCAGCGTCCCAATGCGGCGGCGGTATCGCTTGCGCTGCAACGGATCTGCGAGCGCAGCCGGCTTTGCGACGGGGCGACGGCCGTCGACGATCTGCGCACGGTCGCGGCTCGGCTGCGGGAGCGGCCGCTGACGGTCCAGGCGAAACGGCCGCTGGTGCTGGACGAGGCGAAGCTGGCGACCCTGGTCTTCGAAACGGCGACCAGCAATGTCGGTGCCGCCCCGCAGACCATGACACCGCTGGGCATGCTGCCCGCCGCTCTGCACGCGGCGGTGCGCGGTGACGACGCGGGCTTGAGCGAATTCGTCCGGCTCACCACCGAAGAGCCCGCCTACGAGAACATCGGCATCTATATGACGGTGACCTGCAACGACTATCAGCCGCTGTGGTCGCCCGGGGCGACGCCGGCGGAGCGGGAAGCGCAGTACCGGCAGCGACTGGCCGCGGCCGCGGGCGAGTTCGGGGCGTTCAGCGCCGAGGGCTTCGCCGCGGGCCAGCGCGACGGCGGTGACGTGTGCCTGCGCTGGCCGGGCATCCCGGGCCACCAGCGGCCCGATCAGGTGACCACGCCCATGCCGGATGTCCCGGTGCTGGTGCTGTCGGGAGATCTGGATGCCGTCACCCCCGACGCCAATGGCAAGCAGTTGGCCGCGAAGTTCGCGCACTCCACCTTCCTCTCGGTGCCCAATACCGGGCACGTGCCGGATCTCGAGCCGACCGGTTGCGTGACCGGCATCGTGGCCCGCTTCGTGCGCACCGGCACGGTGTCGGATACGGAGTGTGCGGCGTCCATTCCGCCGATCGTCGTGGCACCGGTCACGAACTGACGGGTGGCCCGCCGTGACCGTGCCCGCCACCGACCAGACTGAGCCGGTGACATCAGCGAAAGTGCTCGTGGTCGAGGACGATCCGAATGTGCGCAGCACCCTCGAACAGCTGCTGCGATTCGAGGGGTACCGGGTCAGCCTGGCCGGGGACGGGCGGGAGGCGCTCGACCTGCTCGAGACCGACCGCCCGGATCTGGCGGTGGTGGACGTGGTCATGCCCCGCCTGGACGGGCTCTCACTGTGCCGCACCCTGCGGCGGCGCGGGGACCGGCTGCCGATCCTGGTGCTCACCGCGCGCGGCCAGGTCGGCGATCGGGTCGCCGGCTTGGACGCCGGGGCCGACGACTACCTCGCCAAACCCTTCGACACCGAGGAGCTGCTGGCCCGCCTGCGCGCCCTGCTGCGGCGCAGCGCGCCCGACGAGCCCACGGTGCTGAGCATCGCCGACCTGAGCCTGAACCCGGCCACCCGCGAGGTGTGGCGCGGCGACCGGGCGCTGGAACTCACGCGCACCGAATTCGACGTGCTCGAACTGCTGTTGCGCAACGCGCCCGTGGTGCTCACCAAAGGCCAGATCTACGAACACATCTGGGGTTTCGACTTCGACACCGAATCCCGTTCCCTGGACGTGTACATTGGTTACCTGCGCCGCAAGACCGAGGAGGGCGGCGCGCCTCGCCTGATCCAAACCGTGCGCAATGTCGGCTACACCGTGAAGGCGGTGTGATGCGGGCGCGGCTCACGCTGGTGGTGTTCACCGCGACGGTCGTGGCGATCGTGGTCGCGCTGGTGACGGCGTATCGGAGTGTGTCGCCGCTGGTCGCGGACCAGGTCGACCGCAGCCTGACGGATCGGGCCGAGACGGTGGCCGCGATACTCGGGGCCGCGGAAACCTCGCCGGGCGGTTCGGCATCGGTGGCATCGAAGCTGCCGGTGCGGACGGACATGATCGAGCAGCTACTGCTCCCCGACGGCACCGTGCTCGCGCTGACGCCGGGGCGAGATCCCTTGCCGGTCAGTGAATCCGACCGTGACATCGCCCGTGCGGGAACGGGTAGCGCCGAGACCGATATCACCGTCGGCGGTGTCTCCTACGGTGTGCTGACCACCGCGCGCCCCGGCGGTGGCGCGATCATGGTCGGTCAGAACTACGCCGAGGTCGAGCGCGTGGACCGCGAATTCCTCTGGCGCACAGCCTCGATCACCGCCGTCGCGGTGCTGCTCGTGGCCGTGGTCGGCTGGCTCGCTATCGGCCGCATCCTGCGCCCCATGCGACGGCTCGCCCAAGCGACACAACGGATCACGACCACCCGGGACCTCTCCACGGTCCTCCCCGACGCGGGCCGAGACGAGGTCGGCGATCTGACCCGCGACTTCAATGCCATGCTCGCGGCCCTGAGATTGTCCCGGGCGCAACAGCATCGCCTCGTCCAGGACGCCGGGCACGAGCTGCGGACACCCCTCACCTCGGTGCGCGGCAGCGCCGAACTGCTGCAACGCGCCCGGGGCCGCCTCGAACCGGCCGATGAGGCGCAGGTTCTCACGACCCTGGTACAGGAGGCCAAGGCGCTCGACGCGCTGATCGGCGAACTAGTCGAATTGGCGACCGACCAATACACCGACGAGTCACCCGTGCCCGTGGCGCTGCCCGATCTCGCCGAGGCATGCGCACAACGCTTCCGCCGCCGTACCGGCCGCGTCATCAGCCTTCGCATCACGGATACCCCCGTGCGCGAGGGTGATACGGCTACGGTCGCATCGACCGAGGTCGCCCTCACCGCTCGACCTCGCGCCTTGGCCCGTTGCGTGGACAACCTGCTGGACAACGCCATCAAGTTCAGCGCGCCCGACACCGAGGTCGAAGTCCGCGTGTGCGGCACTGAGCTGGCGGTCCTGGACCGCGGTCCCGGCATCGACGCCGCCGACCAGCGCGCGGTCTTCGACCGCTTCTATCGCGCCGACCGCACCCGCTCCACCCCCGGCTCCGGCCTCGGCCTGGCCATCGTCCACGACATCATCACCGCCCACGCGGGGACCGTCTTCGCGGCCGACCGCCCCGGCGGTGGGGCCGAGGTCGGCTTCCGCCTGCCCGGAACCGGCCCGCGGGCGAGCTGAGTCGGGGCGGGTGTCCGGGGTCCGTGGGCGCGGCGGGGGAGCGACCGGGTAGAAAAGGTATGGCGTCGTGGACGCGTTCCGGGATGCCGCCGCCGAGGAGACTTCGTGCGGATTCATACCTGTCGAACGGAGAGAGGCTGTTTCATGGCGACCTCGGAAGCGCGCGCCCAGATCGGCGTGACCGGCCTGGCGGTCATGGGTAGCAATATCGCCCGCAACTTTGCACGGCACGGCTACACCGTCGCCCTGCACAACCGCAGCATCGGCAAGACCGACGCGCTGCTCGAGGCGCACGGCGGCGAGGGTGATTTCGTGCGCACCGAGACCATCGAGGAGTTCGTGGCCGCGCTGGAGAAGCCGCGCCGCGTGCTCATCATGGTCAAGGCCGGTGACGCCACCGACGCGGTGATCGAGGAGCTCGCCGACGCCATGGAGCCCGGCGACATCATCATCGACGGCGGCAACGCCCTCTACACCGACACCATTCGCCGCGAGGCCGCCATGGCCGCGCGCGGACTGAACTTCGTGGGCGCGGGCATCTCCGGTGGCGAGGAGGGCGCGCTCAACGGTCCGGCCATCATGCCGGGCGGGCCGAAGGAGTCCTACGAGTCGCTGGGTCCCATGCTGGAATCCATTGCGGCACAGGTCGACGGCACCCCCTGCTGCACCCACATCGGCCCGGACGGCTCCGGCCACTTCGTGAAGATGGTGCACAACGGCATCGAGTACGCCGACATGCAGCTCATCGGCGAGGCCTACAACCTGTTCCGCGACGCGCTGGGCTTCGACGCCAAGCAGATCGCCGACGTGTTCACCCAGTGGAACTCCGGTGAGCTGGAGAGCTACCTGGTGGAGATCACCGCCGAGGTTTTGAACCAGGTCGACGCCAAGACCGGCAAGCCGCTGGTCGACGTGATCGTGGACGCCGCCGAGCAGAAGGGCACCGGCCGCTGGACCGTCAAGTCCGCGCTGGATCTGGGCATCCCCGTGACCGGTATCGCCGAGGCCGTGTTCGCCCGCGCGCTGTCCGGCTCGCGCACCCAGCGTGCCGCCGCCAAGGGGCTGGCCTCGGGTGTGCTCGGCGAAAAGCCCACGGACGTCGCGGAATTCACCGAGGCCATCCGCCAGGCGCTCTACGCCTCCAAGATCGTCGCCTACGCCCAGGGCTTCGACCAGATCGCCGCCGGTTCCGCCGAATACAACTGGAACCTGCACCCCGGCGACCTGGCCACCATCTGGCGCGGCGGCTGCATCATCCGCGCCCGCTTCCTCAACCGCATCAAGGAAGCCTACGAAGCCGACCCGAACCTGCCGTCGCTGATTCTCGCCCCGTACTTCCGCGAGGCCATCGAGAACGCCATCGACAGCTGGCGTCGCGTGGTCGTGGTGGCCACCCAGCTCGGCATCCCGGTCCCGGCCTTCGCCTCCTCGCTGTCCTACTACGACGGCCTGCGCGCCGAGCGCCTCCCGGCCGCGTTGACCCAGGGCCAGCGCGACTTCTTCGGCGCGCACACCTACGAGCGCATCGACGCCGAGGGCAAGTACCACACCCTGTGGAGCGGCGACCGCAGCGAAGTCCCCGCGTAATCCTCTCCAGCACAACAAGTCTCACCGCGACGGGCGGGGCGGCTGCCAACCGGCACCCACCCCGCCCGTCGGCGCAAGAATCGGGGTCACCCCGCCATGAATCGCCCGAAGTCACCCCGCCGAGGCATCCAATCGGTAGTGGTGGCCCTCGTCACCGCCGTCCTCACCGTCGTAATCCTCTGTGCCATCGGCTGGCTCGTTTTCGAATTGCTGCTGCACGTCCCGGCTCCAGCCCAGAACTGAAGGCCTGGTCGACGGTGCTCCTCGTCATTCCGCCAAGAATCCGACCGGCCTCGAGGGGGTGGGGCGAGGAAGCCCCGGGGCGTAGCCTGCCCCGGGGCCTCGGGGGCCGCCCAATTGCGGCACGCCGACACGTTTAAGGACGGAGTTAGTGTGAAGTTGACGTGGCGCTCTACGTTTGAGCTACGGCCCAATGGGTGGCTGAGCCGGTGGGAGTTGAACCCACAACCTCCACGTTGACAATCCGTTCTCTCGATTCGGCGTTCGGCGGCGAATGCTGAAGCTGGAGCGAAAATGTGAGCGTCAGTGGGCCTGGCGGTGCCTCTACCGTTGGGCTATCCCGCCGCGTGTGGCGGGAGGAGGATTCGAACCTCCACTGGGCCGCTGAGCCCGTCACATTCAGGTTCAGTTTCAGCTTGCGCTCCTGGCGCGCTACCGACAGTAGCCGCGGCCATGGCCGCTGCCAACCAAATATCCTCAGCCGAACAGGTATCCGAAGATCTCACCGCCCAGCTTGCGCTGGGTCACCTCGGTATTGTTGGCCTCCTCGCGCGCGAATTTCACGGCCTGCTGCAGCTTTTCGACGCGCTCGGTGAGCTCGTTGACGCGCTTGGCGGGCAGCGCGCCGGAGAACTTGATGGTGCGCCAGTACCCGACCACCACATCCTCGTGGTACACCTCGACCTGCGCGGGGTGCTTGTCGGTGGCCTCGGCCTTGACATGGTTGCGGGGAATCTTCTTGGTACGCACCGTCTGCACGGGCTCGGTGGCGTAGCAGTCGGCGGAGGCGTCGTACTCCCAGGTCTCCGAGGCGTCCAACACCGGCAGCTTGCGCACGAAAGTGTGCAGGTCCACCAGCTGCTTCTCGAGGAACAGCAGGTAGGTGACGGGCGCGTCCTTCACCAGGGTGCGCCCGTCGACCACCACGTCGGCGGTGGCCGTCGTATTGGCCCAATCCTTGGTGGCCACCACGTCGAACAGTTTGGTCAGGATGTCCGCCGTGGTCGCGAGCACCTCCTCCGAACGCACCTGCACCCGCGTCGACTCGGGCGGCAGCTGCTCACCCTCCTCGTCCTTGGGGCGGTAGGTGCGCGAAATGCCGCTCAGCAGTGGGTTTTTCGCCAGCTTGTGATGGGCCTCGGTGAGTTCGGAGAACGTGCGGGACTTGATCCCTTTCTCGACGGCGACAATCTGATTCAAACGTGTCATGGCGGCACTGTAGCGGTGCTCGGCGCCGCCGTACCAACGGTTTTCAGGGGGCGATCGGGAGATCCAGATACGCGGGGCCGTGCTCGTCGGACAGGGTGATGATGGCACCGCTGCGGTCGCTGGCCGCGCCGTAGAGGTGATCGACGGTGCCGATGATCGCGATGAGCCGGTGGCCGACCGGAATGTGATAGTCGGTGGCCTGCAGCGGAACCCGCAGCGTCGTGGGTTCGCCGGGTTCCCCGTCGAGCGTGGCGGCGGCGTGGGTGATGATGCGCATGGCTCCGGTGAAGGGGTTGTGATCGAACAGGTAGGTGATCAGGGTGGCGGCGCGGCCGGAGGCGGTGACGGTCAGTTCCACTCGCGGTATGCCCGCGATGCGCTGGGCCTTGAGGAACACGCGCGGGATGCGCCAGACCGCGGCCCAGGACCGGTCGACGTCCTCGAGCCGCTGGCGGTTCGGCATGAGCAGGCGTTCGAGAATGCCGTCGAAGACGAGCGTGCGCGCGGCCTGCACCTGCCCGGCACCGGCCTGGAAGCTCTGCCGCAGCTGCTCGGGCGGATCCAAGGTCAGGGTGCCATCGGCGGACCCGGTGGCGGGGGAGCGGAAGTAGTAGCGGCGCACCGGATTCGACCACGATTTCAGGTCCGGCGCGGTCGCCGTGGTGAAGTCGTGCATGGATTCGGTGTGGACGACGCCGTCGCGGTCGATGCCGTTCTCGATCTCGCGGACATGGCGGTCGAGCCAGTCGTAGGCCGCCTCGGTGGTGCGCGTGTACACCCCCAGCATCAGGCCCGCGACCTCCAGCGCACTGTGGTCGCCGACCGCGATGTCCAGGCGTTTCGGGCCGGGGTAGCGATCGAAGTATTCGAGCAGTTGATTCTGCGGGAAGATGGTCTCGTGCCAATACGTGGTGAAAAAGGTTGGCACGGGCCGTCTTTGCGCATCGTCCAGCAGTGCGGGGGAGCGTGGGCGCGCGTAGGCGAGCACCACCTCGTCGATATCGGTGTTCGCTTCGAATGATTCGAGCACCTTCGACAGCTCGGCGCTGGGGCGATCGCTGATGGAGGCCAGGGCTCGGGCGGCCGCGAGGTGACGGGTGCCATTGTCGTAGAGGGCCTGGCCCAGGTCGGCCCAGGTGCTCAGGGCCACCACGGCCTTGACCGCCGGATGCTCATTGGCGACCAGCTGGCTGATGCCGGAGCCGTAGGAGATGCCCACCATGCCGACCTGCTCGCGGTCGGCGTTGATTTCTTCGTGCGCCAATGCCCAATCGATGACGGCACGCCCGTCGGCCACATCCTCGGGACCGGCGACGGTCAGCTCACCGTCGGATTCGGGCAGACCGCGCTCGGTGTAGGCGACCACGGCATATCCCCGCATGAGTAGTCGAATGATCGCGCCGCCGTACATCTTCCAGCCGCTCGGATCCAATCCGGCGGGCAGGACGACCAGCGGATGCGGACCTTCCCCGCGCGGCCAGGCAATGCAGGCGTCGAGCTCGATATCCTGCGCGACCGGGATTTTCACGGTGCGGATGCCGCATTGCGCGCGCACCGCCTCGATATCGTCGGTGAGATAGTCGGGAACTCCGGCCGCATTGCCGGTGAGCAGGTCGTTCACGACCGCGAGAACGTCGGCTTCCTGGTCCGGAGTCAGGAGGCGCAATTGATTCGAATGAGCGTGCGACATTGTCAGATTCCCTTCAGCGTGTAAAGGGAATTCGCGAATTCACCAGGGGTGGAACACTTTTGTCGATCCTGTTGCGCATTCGATCGTACAACGGCCGAGGAGTCGCCGTCGTCGAATTCGGAATGCACGAGTTCCCCTGTCTACCTGCGCATTCGGATAACGACTTGTCGGTACTTACCACATGGTCGTCGAATCGGGAACTGAGAGAGTGCTGGGTATCGGCATACAGGTCGCCCAGAGTTCGCTCTCGGGTCTCGTCGCGGGCCGGTGGACGGCAGTAGTTTTCGAGTCGTTCGAAAACTCAGTCGGGAAGGTTTGGAAATGGTGGCTCTGATTCTCGCCGCGGTCGGTCTCATGTCGGGTAGTGCGCTCGCCGCGGGCGGGCTCGGGAGCGCGGCCATGGGCTCCGGAAACGTCTAGGCGCCGAATGCGGGCGGCCGACCGGATACGGCCGCCGGAACCCCCTGAGCTCGGGCGGGCACAGGGGGGTTCACTCCTATTGGACGCCGATCATCGGCAGGATGGTGCGGCGGGCGAACTCGCGCGCCGCCGTCTCGTCGGTGAGCGGGATCAAGCCCTCCGGCGTCAACATGAGCGACTGTCCCAGGCGGGCAAGCACTTCCGCCACCAGATCGGCGTCGAAGGCGGGCACGTCGGCCGAAGCCTGGAGGGCGCGCAGCTTTTCGGCCAGGTAGGCGCGGCCGACCGCGAGGACCGGACCGGCCTGGGTGGTCAGGCGCGGCAGGATGGTGTCGGGCTCGGTGCGCAACAGTCGTTGCAGCAGTTTGTTGTTGGCCAGCTGGGTGATGAACGCGACGAAGATCTCGACCAGCTGATCGTTGACCGCGTGGCCATTGCTGGTGGCCGCCTGCACCCGCTTGTCGATCTCGGCGATGAACAGCTGTGCCTCGCGCACGCCCACCGCGGCGACCAGATCGTTCTTGGATTCGAAGCGCCGGTACAGCGTGGCCGGACTGATCCCGGCGCGACGCGCTATCTCCCCCATGCTGGTTCGCTTGATCCCGAAGTCCAGGAAGGCCGATAGCGCGCTCTCGAGTAGCTGTTCGCCCTCGGCCCGTGGCTTCTCCAGGATGCGTTGCAGAATGGTGGGAACGGACGGCATCGAGTCTCCAGTCGATCGGGTTGGGGACCGCGACAGTGCGGCGAACGGCCGCCGGTGCGCGGCGGCCAACTGTGTGAACGGCCAAGGCGCGCGCCACTTGTGGAGGCGCGCACAGGCCGAGCCGCATTATCGCATCGCGCGATGGTAGTGGCTCACGCCGTGTCCGACCAATGGAATGCTCCGGTGCCCGAAGGGATCCCGGGGCGGCCCAGGGGATCCCCCATGGTCGTTCAGCGCACGTTCAGCGCGGCCATTTCCCATTCGATGGCATTGGCCGCGAAATCCCGGCCATTGGAACGTAATTCGTGGACCCGGCGTTGCAACGCCTCGATCCCCCCGGGCTGTGCGGCGATATCGGCCACGCTGATGCGCTGTCGGTGCAGACTGTCGTGCTCGTACAACACCGTAAAACCTCCTGCTAGCCCCGAGCGTGCACCCGGCAAACGGCGGCAGAGCCCGGGCCGCCGGGAATGCTTCGCCCGATGCTAGCAGTGGCCGTTATGGTCACTTGTTCAGTGTGGGGCTTATCACAAGCCCCTTTCAGTCAGGCCTCTTGACCTTGCCGGTGCAGCGACGTGTTGTGCAGGTACGCAGCGGCATTCAGGCGAATGTGATCACGCTCGGCCTCGCTCAACTCCCGCCGCACCTTGCCCGGCACACCGGCCACCAGCGACCCCGGCGGAATGTGCGCGCCCTCGGGTACCAGCGCATTCGCGGCGATCAGACTGCCCGCGCCGATCACCGCGCCGTTCAACACCGTCGCGCCCATGCCGATCAGCACGTCGTCGCCCACGGTGCAGCCGTGCAGAATCGCGTTGTGGCCCACCGAGACTCCCGTGCCCACCGTGCACGGGAAGCCCGGATCGGCGTGCAGCACGCAGCCGTCCTGGATATTGCTGCGCGCCCCGACGGTGATCTCGTCCATATCCCCGCGCAACACCGCCGAATACCAGACGCTCACTTCGGCTTCCAGCCGCACCCGCCCGACGACGGTGGCGTTCGGCGCGATCCACGCGTCCTCGTCGACCTGCGGCACGTGCTCGCCCAGCGAAATCCTCATGCCCCCGAACCTAGCGCGCCCGCCCTCGCGCGCCGCGGGAGGGCACCAAGATCAGGGAGCCGTGGCCGTGGAAATTCGCCCGATTCACCGCGCGGAGTGCTCCCTGATCTTGGTCAGGCGCTGCGGAAGAGGGCGCGATGGGCGGCGGGGGTGGTGCCCAGGAGGCGGTGGAAATGGTGGCGGAGGTTGACGGCGGTGCCCAGGCCGGAGTCTGCGGCTATGCGGTCGATGGTGTCGTCGGTGGACTCGAGCAGCAGGCGGGCGTGGTCGACGCGCTGCTGCAGCAGCCACCGTTGCGGGCTGGTGCCGGTGCGGTCGCGGAAGCGGCGGGGTGGGTGCGGGCGCGACATGCGGACGGTCCGGGCCCGGCCGTCGAGATCGACCGGTTCGTCGAGATACGTTCGGGCCCAGACCATAGCGTGCTCGATCGGTGATCAGTAGTGGTAGCGGGCCTGGACGATGGTGATCGTATCGCCGCTGACCGAGTAGACGAGTCGGTGCTCGTCGTTGATCCGCCGTGACCAATAGCCCGACTTGTCGCCCTTCAGGGGCTCGGGCTTGCCGAGGCCGTCGAACGGGTCGCGTTGGATGTCGCCGATGAGGCGAATGATCCGCAGCGCCATCTTGCGGTCGGTGCTCACCCAGTGTTCGAAGTCCTCGAACGCGACCTTGACGAAAGTGACTTTCATTCAAGTCCTTTCGCCAACTGATCCAGGTCGACCTCGACGGTCTCACCGGCTTCGGCCTGTGCGATGCCCTCGGCGAGGCGGGCCGCGTTGGCGGGTGAACGCAGTAGGTACAGGGTCTCCCGTAGGGAGTTGTACTCGTCCTCGGAGATGAGTACGGCGTTGCCATTGCGGCTCGTGATGTGGATGGCGACCGCGTCGTCATTGACCTGCTCGATGAGCGGATACAACTTGGCGCGGGCTTCGCTCGCGGACATGGAAGTCATGGCGGTCGTCCTCTCATGGCGGTTTTCCTAATGGTACCGGATTGTGGTACGACTTGGCTATGGCCGGATATTGTCGTTGATCGGCCATTGCGCCACTACCGGTGCTTCGGCGGAACCGGAAAACTCGAGGCATGACGAACACGATCGACACCTCGACCGCCGCATCCACCCTCGAAGTCCTCCACATCGGCGGGCCCACCGTGCGATTCGAATACGGCGGGCTGGTCTGGCTGACCGATCCGACGTTCGACGAGCCGGGCGATTACCCGGGGCCGGTCACGCTCTACAAGCTCAGCGGTCCCGCGGTGCCGGTCGGGGAGATCGGCGCGATCGATGTCGTGCTGCTCTCGCACGATCAGCACGCGGACAATCTGGACGCCGCCGGGCGGGCGCTCCTGCCGAGCGTCGAGCATGTGCTCTCGACGCCGGATGCCGCCCGACGGCTGGAAGGCGTTCGGGGACTGGCGAACTGGGAGTCGGTGCGGATCGGCACGGTGACCGTCACCGGTGTGCCCGCCCTGCACGGGCCGGAAGGGTGTGAGGCCTTCACCGGCGTGGTGACCGGGTTCGTGCTGCAGGCGGACGGTCTGCCGACGGTCTACGTCTCCGGTGACAATGCCTCGGTCGAGTACGTCGAGCGCATTGCCGAACGGTTCGAGCGCATCGACATCGCGATTCTGAATGTCGGTGCCGCCAATACCGATCGATTCGGGGACAGCGATCTGACCCTCAATGGCCGGACCGCGGCCAAGGTATCGGTGGTGCTCGGTGACGCGCTGATCGTCCCCGTGCACGCGGAGGGCTGGGCACATTTCTCCGAGCATCTCGATTACTTGAACCACCGCTTCGTCGTCTCGGGCCGCGATCACCTGCTGCGCATCCCGACCCCGGGGAAGGTGCTGGCGCTCGAGGTTCGGACTCGCTGATCGCGCGCCATGACTTGGTTTGCGTTCCGATTGCCGGAGTCGAAATCGGGTCGTGGCGCTCATGGCGGGCCGAGCCGCGCGGGTCCACGATGGGCGGTATGAGAATCGGGGTTCCACGGGAGGTCAAGGAGCAGGAGTATCGGGTCGCGCTCACCCCGGCCGGTGCCGGGGAGCTGACGCGGCACGGACACGAGGTGCTCGTCGAGGTGGGCGCGGGGGTCGGGTCCGGATTCGGGGACGCCGACTACATCGCCGCCGGGGCGCGGATCGCGCTCACGTCCGAGGAGGTGTGGGGTGCGGCGGAGTTGGTGCTGAAGGTGAAAGAGCCCATTGCCGAGGAGTATTCGCGCATGCGGGACGGGCAGGTGCTGTTCACCTTCCTGCACCTGGCGGCCTCGCGGGAATGCACCGACGCCATTCTGCGGTCCGGGATCACCGCCATCGCCTACGAGACCGTGCGCGCGGCCGACGGGTCGCTGCCGCTGCTCGCGCCCATGAGCGAGGTGGCGGGCAAGCTCGGGAGTCAGGTGGGTGCCTATCACCTGATGTCGCCGCAGGGTGGTGCGGGAGTGTTGCTCGGCGGGGTGCCCGGGGTGCGGCCCGCGGACGTGGTGGTGCTCGGCGGCGGAGTGGCGGGCAGCAATGCGGCGGCGGTCGCGGTCGGCATGGGGGCGCGAGTCACCGTGTTGGACACCAATATCGCGCGACTGCGGGAACTCGACGCGCGGTTCGGCGGGCGGATCGCGACGCTCGGCTCCAATGTGACCGAGGTCGAAAAGGCGGTGCTGGCAGCGGATCTCGTGATCGGCTCGGTGCTGGTGCCGGGCGCGCGGGCCCCGAAACTGGTGCCAGACAGCCTGGTCGCGCACATGCGTCCCGGCTCGGTGCTGGTCGATATCGCCATTGACCAGGGCGGATGCTTCCAAAGCTCGCACCCCACCACCCACGCCGAACCGACATTCCGAGTGGCGGATTCACTCTTCTACTGCGTAGCGAACATGCCCGGTGCGGTGCCGCACACGTCGACGGTGGCGCTCACCAATGTCACGCTGCCGTATGCCCGGGCCATCGCCGACCTCGGCTGGCGGGCCGCGTGCCAGTCCGATCCCGGTCTGGAGCAAGGGCTTACGGTACACGCCGGGCAGCTGTATTCGCCGGAGGTGGCGGCGGCTCACGGTCTGCGACCGGTGACGCCCATCGCCTCCTGACGACGGCGCGGGCCCGCAACCGCCAGGAAAGCGGTTGCGGGCCCGGGTCCGGCGTTCAGTCTTCGGTCTCGCCCAGCGGCCAGTCGGGTTCGGCGTCGTCGGGGAGGTGGATCTTGTCCGGGTTGCGGACCACGTCGATTTTGGTGATTCGGCCGTCGTCGATGGTGAAGGAGAAGACGCCGGTGAACTTGCCGTCGAACACCACGAGGCCCGGGCGGCCATTGACCAGCACCGAACGGCCCCACGCGCCACCGACCTTGGTGGAGTGCGCGAGGAAGCCGAGCAGGGTCTCGGCCACCGTGGTCGCGCCGTGCAGGGGATGCAGGAAGGCCTGCACCTTGCCGCCGCCGTCGGAGGTGAAGGTGACATTGGAGTCCAGCAGGCCGAGCAGGGCGCTCAGGTCCCCGGAACGCCACGCCACGGCGAAGGCGGAGACCACCTTCTCGTGCTCGTCGGGGCTGGCGGGAAAGCGTGGCGTGCCGTTCTCGACGTGTTTGCGGGCGCGCGAAGCCAATTGGCGCACGGCCGCGGGTGTGCGGCCCACCACCTCGGCGACCTCCGGGCCGGACATGCCGAACACATCCTGCAGCACGAACGCGGTGCGCTCGGCGGGCGACAGCGACTCCAGCACCACCAGCAGCGCGGTGGTGACCCGCTCGTCCTGCGAGAGGCGATCGGCCGGATCATCCCAGCTGGTGATCTCCGGCTCCGGAAGCCATTCGCCCACATACTGTTCGCGGCGGGCGCGGGCCGAGCCGAGATGATCGAGGGCCAGCCGCCCCGTCACCGTGGTCAGCCAGGCACGCAGATTCTCGATCTCCGCCCCCTCCGGGCTGGTCTCGTAGTACCGCACCAGCCGCAGCCAAGCCTCCTGCACCACATCATCGGCATCACTGAGACTCCCGAGCGTGCTGTAGGCAACCCGCCGCAAATACCCGCGATGCTCCTCGAACTCCCGCGCCAGTTCCGCCTGATCAGGCCCGCTCCGCCGCTCGTCACTCATCGCACCCTCACTCGCTCACACCCGCCCGCTCAGGCGGCCTCCACAGACCCGACGAAACAGCTCACCCGACTGTGACATTCCCTCGAGAATCTAAGCCAAAGCGGACGATGCCCCCGCCATCCCGACGTGGTTCCAGCCGGAATCGAAAGTGAAGTTCCGGCTAGAAGCAGTCCGGAACCACGAGAGAAGCATGCCGGGATGACCAGGTAAGCATGCCGAAATGGTGAGGGGCGGTGCTGCCACGGAAGGGCTATGCCGTCGTGAAAGGCGGTGCTTTCGATGGGGCTGTACCGCCCCGCGAGGGGCATCGCCGCCGCGCGAGGGTGTGTGTGGCGCGTGAGAGTCCATGCCGCCGAGCGTGGGTCGTGTCGCCGTGCGAGGTCAGTGGCGGCGCAGGTGTGTGATCGCTGCGGCGGCGAGGGCTGTGGCGAGCTGCACTGCTTCGGACAGTCGCACGGCGCGGCGGAGGTCGTGTATGCGCGGGACCGGGCCGTCGCCGAGGGTGGGGCGTAATTCCACGCCGTGCCGGTATTGGGTTTTGCCGCCGAGGGTTATGCCGAGTGCGCCTGCCATCGATGCTTCGGCCACACCGGCATTGGGGCTGGGGTGTTTGGCCGCGTCGCGCCGCCAGGCTCGCCACGCGTCGGCGGGTCGGCCGCCAACCAGCGGGGCGAGGGCCGCGGTGATCAGGCCGCTGACTCGGGCGGGGATTAGATTCGCCACGTCGTCGGTGCGGGCGGCGGCCCAACCGAAGCGGTTGTACCGCTCGTTGCGGTAGCCGACCATCGCATCGAGGGTGTTCACGGCGCGATAGGCCAGCAGCCCGGGCACACCGGCCACCGCACCCCAAACAAGTGGGGCCACAGTCGCATCCGAGGTGTTCTCCGCGATCGACTCCAGGGCGGCCCGGGCCAGCCCGTCGGCATCGAGGACCTCGGGATCGCGCCCGCACAGCGAGGGCAAAAGCTCTCGCGCCCCGTCGATATCGCCCGCCTCGAGCCGATCCGCCATGGCGCGTCCAGTTTTCGCGAGTGTCGTCCCGCCCAACACAGTCCAGGTCGCGGCTGATGTCAGCGCAATCTCGCCCAGCGCCGAGACCATCGTGCGCCGCATCGATCCAGCTTGCGCCGAGGTCGTCGCCCCTCCCGCCCGGGCGCGAATGGCACTGCGCCGCCCCGAAATACGTCGCGTGGCCGGCCCGCCCACGATCCGCTGCAGCCCTAGGCCAAGTCCCGCGACCGCACCAACCAGCACGATTTCATGAATCACCCCCGCAGCACGAGTGTCCCGATAGGTGAGCCGCTCCACCTTCATCGCGACAGTCCCGAATCCGGCCACCGGATGCCCCCGCCGCGGATCCCCGAGCACCCGATCCAGCCCAAACCCAAGCAGCAACCCCACCGCGGTACCCCTCCGACTAATCACCCGCCCGAGGCTATCCGAGCCACTCCACCCCACAGCAATGGCTCACGAACATGCATTCACGCAGACACCTTCTCGGCGTTTGCCTGCTGAATTGCATGCTCGTGGGGAATCAGCGGCGGGTGCCGCCGTAGCGGTCGGCCAGGCGGGCTTCGTTGGACGTCGGCTTCGGTTTGGGGGCTGGGTCGTTGGGCTTCGCGGACCTCGCGGGAGTTGGCGACTCGGGTTCGGGGGTGTCGGCCGGTGCGATTGGCTCGGGGCTGGTCGGTGCGGCGGGTTCGGGCGTGGCTTCGGCCTTTTCGCGGCGGCGGGCGCGGAGTTCGGCCCAGATGAAGTAGCCGAGGCCGAGGGGGGCCATTACGCCGAAGGCCAGCCATTGGAGGCCGTAGGAGAGGTAGGGGCCCGCGTCCAATTGGGGGAGGGGGTCGGGGGTGAAGGCGCCGGGCTGGTTGGCCTCCAGTTGGAGGTAGCCGCCCAGGCCGTCGGTGGGGATGGGGGTGAGGGGGTAGCCGAGCAGGGTGGATTCCTGGGCGGTGTCGGTCGTATAGACCTGGCGGTAGCCGTCTTCCGTGGTGGGGGGCTTCTTCTCGATGACGCCCTCCGACGCGCGGATGCGGGCCTCGAGATGTTGCTCGCCGGTCGGCGGGGCCGCGATGGCGGGCGGGTGTGTGCCGCCCTCGGCGGCGGCGATCTGGCCGCGGTCGACGAGCAGGGTGCGGCCGTCGTCGAGGCGGAAGGCGGCGAGCACCGTGTAGGCGGGCTGTCCGTCGAGATGTCGCAGGCGCACCAGAACCGTCGAGTCCGGCACGTAGGAGCCGGTGGCGGTGACCCGCCGCCACTCCGTGTTCTTGCCGCTGCCGCTCAGCATGGTCGTGATGTCGACCGGGTCGGCCTGCACCGAATTCGAGATCCGGTCATTGCGTTCGGAGGTGCGGGTGTTCTTGCCCAGCTGCCACGGCGCGAGCACCGAGAAACACAGGTATGCGAACCCGGCCACCACCACCGCGAGAATCAGCCAGCTGGGCCGGAACAGGAAGGTCAACCGCCGCAATACCGACCAGATCTTCGAGCTCATGCCACACCCTCGCCCGGTTCCCCGAGCTGCTCGCGCACCCACGCCAACAGCCCGGGCATGGCGGCCTCGATCTGCTCGCGCACCAACGCGAAATCGGCCTGATTCCCGTAATACGGATCCGGCACCGACCGCCCGTCGGCCCCCGGATCGAAGCTGCGCAGCAGCCGCCGCCGATCCGACGGCACCCCCATCCGAGCCAGGTCCCGCTCGTGCCCGGTATCCAAGGCGACCAGCAGATCGGCGTCCCGATGATCCGGCCCGATCACCGCCGCCCGATGCCCGGTCGGATACCCGTGCGCCCGCAGCTCCCGGTTGGTCCGATGGTCGGCCTCGTCCCCCACATGCCAACTCCCGGTCCCGGCACTGCTCACCCGCACCCGATCCGCCAGCCCGGCGCGCTCCAGGTGCGCGGCGAAGATCTTCTCGGCCATCGGGGACCGGCAGATATTGCCGGTGCAGATGAAGGTCACATGCAGCTCGCCCACGACAGCCATTCTGTCGGGTGGGGGTTCGTCGCGGCCACGTAGGGTGGACGGCTGTGCTGGATGACACCGGGTTCGAGGGATTCGACCATGCCAGGCTGCGGCATCACGGGGACGTGGATGCGCGGCCGGGGATGGTGGACTTCGCGGTGAATGTTCAGGGGAGTGCGCCGCCGGAGTGGTTGCGGGAGCGGTTGGCCGCACGGTTGGGGGAGCTCGGGCGGTATCCGGGGGAAGCGGACGAGCGGCGGGCCCGGGAGGCGGTGGCCGCGCGGCACGGGCGGTCGGTGGACGAGGTGCTGCTGCTCGCGGGGGTGGCGGAAGGATTCGCGATGCTGCCGCGGCTCGGGTCCGCGTTGGCGGCGGTGATTCATCCGTCCTTCACCGAGCCGGAGTTGGCGTTGCGGGAGGGCGGGGTGCCGGTCGCCCGGGTGATCTTGGAGCCGCCGTACACGTTGGACGGGGTGCGGGTGCCCGAGGCGGCCGATCTTGTGGTGGCCGGCAATCCGACCAATCCGACGTCGGTTCTGCATGGGGCCGAGAGCATTCGGGAATTGCGGCGGCCGGGGCGGATTCTGGTGGTGGACGAGGCGTTCGCCGATTCGGTGTCCGGTGAAGCGGAATCGCTTGCGGGGGAGAGCCATTCGGATGTGCTGGTGTTCCGGAGCCTGACCAAGACGTGGGCATTGGCGGGGCTGCGGTGCGGGTACGTGCTCGGTGCGCCGGAGGTGTTGGCGCGATTGAATCATGGGCGCGCGCATTGGCCGTTGGGGACCTTGCAGCTGGAAGCCATTGCGGCGGTGAGTGAACCGGCGGCGGTCGCCGAGGCGGGCCGTCGGGCGGAGTCGATCGCGCTCGATCGGGCGGCCATGATTCCGCGGCTGCGGGAGGTGGGCGTGCGGGTGCACGAGCCCGCCGACGGCCCCTTCCTGCTGATCCAGGTGCCGGATGCCGAATTGTTGCGAAAGAAGCTCGCGGACAAGGGGATCGCGGTGCGGCGCGGTGATACGTTCCCGGGACTGGAGACCGGATTCCTGCGCGTGGCGGTGCGACCCGCGGGCGAGGTGGATCGATTGGTCGCCGCGCTCCGCGAGGTCGGCCTGTGAAGACAACTCGGCTTGTGAAGACAACGGCGACCGGGGGTTTCACGGGGGACGCCCCCGGGAGCCCCCGAGAGTTGGGAGGTGTTCCGTAGTGGAGACGACCGTGCGACTGGCGGATCTCATCGACGCGCTGGATGCGGCGTACCCGCCGAAATTGGCCGAGTCCTGGGACTCGGTGGGCCTGGTGTGCGGTGACCCGGACGAGAAGGTGTCGCGGGTGCTGTTCGCGGTCGACGCCACCGCCGACGTGGTGGCCGAGGCCATCGACTGGGGTGCGCAGGCGCTGGTCGTGCATCATCCGCTGCTGCTGCGCGGGGTGGACACGGTGGCGGCGAGCACGCCCAAAGGCGCTCTGCTGCACCGGCTCATCCGCTCGGGCTGCGCGCTGTTCACCGCGCACACCAATGCGGATTCCGCCGATCCCGGTGTCTCGGATGCGCTGGCGCGGGCCATCGGATTGACCGTGACCGGGCCGCTGGATCCGAAACCGCTTACCGCGCTGGACAAATGGGTCGTGACGGTACCCCGTACGCACAGTGCGGCGGTGCTGGCCGCCTTGTTCGCGGCGGGCGCGGGGACCGAGGGCAACTATTCCGACGCCGCCTGGACCGTGGCGGGCACCTCGCAGTTCCGGCCGCTCGACGGTGCCGATCCGGCCCTCGGCGCGATCGGTGAGCTGCACGAGGTCGCCGAGGATCGACTCGAAGTGGTCGCACCGCCGGGTCGTCGCGCGGCCGTGCTGGCCGCCCTGCGCGCCGCGCATCCGTACGAGGAGCCCGCCTACCACGTCACCGAGCGGGCAGTCCTGCCCTCGGGCCTCGGCATCGGACGCGTCGGCGAGCTCGCGGCCCCGGAAACCTTGCGGGAGTTCACCGCTCGCGTCCGAGCCGGGTTGCCGACCACCGCCTGGGGCGTGCGCGCCGCCGGTGACCCGGACCGTGTCATCCGCACCGTCGCGGTGTGCGGCGGCGCGGGAGATTCCTTCCTGGGCAAGGTCTCTCGCCTCGGTGTGGACGCCTACGTCACCGCCGACCTGCGCCACCACCCCGCCGACGAGCACCTGCGCGCGGGCGGCCCGGCCCTCATCGACGCCGCCCACTGGGCCACCGAGTACCCGTGGTGCGCCCAAGCCGAGGGCGTCGTCCGCGCCGCCCTGCCCGGCCTCGAGACCCGCGTCTCGACCCTCCGCACCGACCCCTGGACGATCGGCGCGGCGGACGGCTGCTGAGCCGGGCGCGGTGGGGACCGTCACACCGCACGAGTGGCGCCCGCCGTCGTCGCGGGCGAATGTCCAGCTCGACCCCGGGTTGGCGAATCGGGCCCGCCGATGCGGGTACGGTGGGAGTCTTGAGAACTCGTCCAACCCCTGGGGTTTCAGGGGCTCGCCCCTAGGCTTCCCACCATCTGGGGTGCCAGGGGCTCGCCCAAGAGACTGGGGTTTCGGGGGCTTGCCTCCGAGAGTCTGGGTTTCAGGGGCTCGCCCTTGGGAGTCTGGGTTTCAGGGGTTGCCCTGGGAGTCCGGGGTTTCAGGGGCTTGCCCCTGAGAGTTTCGAGAGTTGATCCATCCATAGCGTCCAGGAGACCTTCGCGTTGAATGCCGAACCATCGATCCAGGCCAAGCTGCTCGACCTCGCCGCCGTCGACGCCGAGCTGACGCGGATCGAGCATCGCCGCAAGGTGCTGCCCGAGCAGCAGGAGGTCGCGCGGCTCGAGGGCGAGCGCACCGTGCGCAAGGACGAGGCGGTCAAGGTCGAGATCCAGATCGACGACCTGGACCGCGACATCCGCAAGCTGGAGGGCGAGGTCGAGGCCGTCCGCAAGCGCGAGGAACGCGACCGCGGCATGCTGACCGCCGGTTCGGTCGGGGCCAAGCAGCTCTCCGAACTCCAGCACGAACTGGGCAGCCTGGAACGCCGCCGCAAGGTGCTCGAGGACGACCTGCTCGCGGTGATGGAGCAGCGCGAGGCCACCGCCGACGCGCACGCCCACGCCGGCGCCAACCTGGACAAGGCCGAGGCCGACCTGGTCGACGCCGAGCGCCGCCGCGACGAGGCGCTCGCCGACCTGGCCGTGGCCCAGCAGCGCTGCGAATCCGATCGCGCCGCCCTGACCAACGCCTTCCCCGCCGACCTGCTCGCCGCCTACGACAAGCAGCGCGCCCAGTACGGCGTCGGCGCGGCCCTGCTCCAGGCCCGCCGCTGCGGCGCCTGCCGCATCGAACTCGACCGCGGCGAGATCTCCCGCATCTCCCAAACCGCCCCCGACGTGGTCGTCCGCTGCCCCGAATGCAGCGCGATCCTGGTGCGCACCAAGCACTCCGGCCTCTGAGGCCGCAGCCACGGCTGGGCATCCCGTCGCCTGCAGGCGAGGGCCGACTCGCCGCCGCGGCAGGACGCCTGGACCACGGGTGGTCGAGGCCGCCGCCCACTGCGATGCCCCGTAGCGATCCCCGGCGGTCTGGCCCGCGCCCGGCGTGACCGTTGGCGGTCTGGACCGAGCTCGGGGCGAGCGTCGGTGGCCATCTGGACCGCGCCCGGTGGCGAGCGTTGGTGGGCTCGATCGCTCCCGGTGGTCGCCTTGTCGGTTCGGGCTGGACCCGGCACGGCGGGCCGGTCCGGTGGCGGCAGGGTGGTGGGGCACGATAGGGCTGGGCGGCGTTCCGGATGAGTACGGAAGGTGAATGCGTTGGTGGACATGGTGATCGTCGAGGCTGACGGTGGGTCGCGGGGGAATCCTGGGCCGGCCGGGTATGGCGCGGTGGTGTGGGATGGCGACCATGTGCGGGTGCTGGCCGAGCGCCGTGAGTACCTCGGGGTCACCACCAACAATGTGGCCGAATACCGCGGGCTGATCGCGGGTTTGGAGGCCGCGGCCGAGCTGGGGGCGCGCGAGGTCGCGGTGCGGATGGACTCCAAGCTGGTCGTGGAGCAGATGTCCGGGCGCTGGAAGGTCAAGCACGAGGCCATGATTCCGCTCGCCGATCGGGCGCGGCGGCTGGTGGCCGGATTCGACCGGGTGAGCTTCACCTGGATTCCGCGCAAGGAGAACAAGCACGCGGACAAGCTCGCCAATGAGGCCATGGACGACGCGGGCACGGTCGCCGAGGTGCGCGACGCGCTGGCGTCGGAGACCTCGGCGGCGGAGCAGGAGTTGACCGGGTCCGCCGAGGAGTCGGCCGGATCGAGCATCACGCCCGATGTGAGTGACGCGCTTGCGCCCGAGCTCGCGGACGCGGAGGCGGAACTGGCCGAATCGATCACGCCCGCCGTGCTGGCTCCGGAGATCGCCGCGATGGAGGCGGAGCTGGAGGAGTTGATCGAATCCGCCGAGGAGCCGATCGAACCCGCTGGGGAGTCGGCCGGATTCACCGAGGCGATCGAGCCCACCGAAGAAGCCGCGGCCGAAACCGTTGCGCCCGCGCCCGGGTGGACCGGGGCGGTGGGGCGGCCGACGCGGCTGCTGCTGCTACGCCACGGGCAGACGGAACTTTCTGTGCAGCGGCGGTATTCGGGGCGGGGGAATCCGCCGTTGACCGAGTTGGGGCGGCGTCAGGCTGCCGGTGCGGCGCAAATGCTCGCGGCCAAGGGCGGTATCGAGGCGATCGTGTGCTCGCCGTTGGGGCGAGCCAAGGAGACCGCGGAGGCGGCGGGGCGGGCGCTCGGGCTGCCGGTCCGGGAGTTGCCGGGGTTGATCGAGACGAATTTCGGTGTGTGGGAAGGGATGACCTTCCAGGAGGCGCGGGAGCACGACCCCGAGCTGCACGCGCGATGGCTCGGGGATCCGTCGGTGCCTGCGCCGGGCGGCGAGAGCTTCGATCAGGTGCGGGAGCGGGTCGAGGGGGTGCGCCGAGACCTGATGGCGCTGTATCCGGGCGCGAATGTGCTTGTGGTGAGCCATGTCACGCCGATCAAAACGATGTTGCAGCTCGCCCTGGGCGTCGGCCCGTCGCTGCTGTACCGCCTGCACCTCGACCTGGCGTCGCTCTCCATCGCGGAGTTCTACCCAGACGGCGGATCCTCGGTCCGCCTGGTCAACGACACGTCCTACCTCTGAAGTCCCCGCCGCTCCGATATCCCGTCAGCCCGGCGTGAACTGTCCCGCCGCCCGACGTGCCATTGGCCGGATCCGCTCGGCCGCTGTGGATTCCGGCCAAATGCACACCGGTCAGGGGCGGAGGGTCGCCATCAGGAATTCGGTTTGGTCGTAGACGGCTTTCTCGAACCAGTCGTCGAAGTAGATGTCGAAATGGCCGATGGGGTAGCGCTTCACCGTGGCGTGCTTGGTGCGCTCGGCGGCCTTGAGGGTGGGACCGGCGGGGGCTACCGAGTCGTTGTCGCAGATCGCGTACAGGACAGGGGCTTTGATGTCCTTGACGTGCTTGGTGGGGTTCTCGAACAGCGTCGAGAGCCCGATGCGGGCGGGCACCTTCGGCCGGTACTGGCTGCTCTCCTCGGCGAGGCGGCCGAATCCGGCGGGGACGTCGGCGGCGCTCATGAGGGCGGCGGAATGTTTCTTGCCGGCCAGGCGGGCATTGATCGGCCGCCGAATGATCGGGCCCACCAGCTGATCGGTGACGGCGATGGTGCCGGTCTTGAGCAGGCTCAGCGGGCCCTTCGCCTTGGCCGAGGCCCAGCCGCTGGTGAACGGGCACTGCGCCACCACGGCCGCGATGTAGTGGTCGTCCGGCGCCACGGCCAGCACGTGCCCGCCGCCGAAGGAACTGCCCCACAGCGCGATTCGCGTCGCGTCGATGCCGCGAATGGTGCGGGCGAAGGCGATCGCCGAATGCCAGTCCTCGCGCTGCTTGGCGATATTGATCACCTGCCGCGGCTCACCGCCGCTGGCCCCGAAATGCCGGTAATCGAATGCCAGCGCGGCGATTCCGACCGACGCGAAGCGCCGGGCATACCGGTCCAACCCCATTTCCCGGTCCGCCCCCAGCCCGTGACCCATGACCACCAGCGGGCGCGGCTTGGGCGGTCCATCCGGGAGATACAGCCACGCGGCACACTGCTCGCCACCCGAAGGGAACCCCACCTCGACACGCTCCATGGCGCTCTACCGTACCCTGGTGGCCGCGGACGAGTCGGTCGGGCGGCCGCGGCGCAGGGAACGGGCACGGACAGTGCCGCCGCCCTACGCCGAGGAAAGTCCGGACTCCGGAGAGCAGGGCGGTTGCTAACGGCAACCCGGGGTGACCCGCGGGACAGTGCCACAGAAAACAGACCGCCGGTGGGCCGCACTTCGCGAGAAGTGCACCGCCGGTAAGGGTGAAACGGTGCGGTAAGAGCGCACCAGCGCGCCGAGTGATCGGCACGGCTAGGTAAACCCCGCCCGGAGCAAGGTCGAAGGTCGCACTCGCGAGAGTGCGACTGCGCAGGTGCCTGAGGGCTGCTCGCCCGAGCCTGCGGGTGGACCGCTCGAGGCACCCGGCAACGGTGTGTCCAGATGGATGGTCGCCACCGGCGTCTCGACGCCGGGACAGGATCCGGCTTACAGACCGACTCGTCCGCCCAGCCCAGCTGGGCAAGAAGATTCAGGGGTAAACCCCTGAAACCCCAAGAGGGGAGAAACTCAGGGGCAAGCCCCTGAAACCCGAAAGGGGCAAGGCTCGGAGGTGAGCCCCTGAAACCCCGAAGGCGAGGGGGCGCGGGCAAGGCCCTGAATTCGCCGAACTCCTGGCAAGTCCGGAAGCCGGATCGGGAGTGGTGGCGTATTCAGCTGGAGCGTTGTGCTCGGGGCTTGGTTTTCGCGGGCGGGATGTTGCGGGGTTGTTATCTCTTCGCCGGGGCGATCTTTGGGTGGGATGATGGGGGGACACCATCGGAGTTCCGGTGGCGCGGAAATAGTTTCGCGGAGTGAACAATGGATGTTCTGTATCTGTTGATTGCGTGGTTGGCGGCGATCGTCGTTATTGGCGGGGTTGCGCTGGCTTCGGGGGTGCGCGTGGTCGCGCAGTACGAGCGGGGGGTGCTGTTTCGGCTGGGGCGGGTTCGGGAGGTCAAGGAGCCGGGCATGCGGCTGCTGATTCCGGGGGTGGACAAGATGCAGAAGATCTCCATGCGGGTGGTCACCATGCCGGTGCCCGCGCAGGAGGGGATCACTCGCGACAATGTCACCGTTCGGGTGGACGCGGTCGTGTACTTCCGGGTCGTGGATCCGGCGCGGGCGCTGATCGAGGTGCAGGACTACCTGTTCGCGGTCGCCCAGGTCGCGCAGACCTCGCTGCGGTCCATCATCGGCAAGAGCGAACTCGACGATCTGCTGTCCAATCGCGAACAGCTCAACAAGGGCCTGGAATTGATGATCGACAACCCGGCGCTGAGCTGGGGCGTGCACATCGATCGGGTCGAGATCAAGGATGTGGCGCTGCCGGATGCGTTGAAGCGCTCCATGTCTCGCCAGGCCGAGGCCGAACGTGAGCGGCGGGCCCGCATCATCTCCGCCGAGGGTGAGTTGCAGGCCTCGCAGAAACTCGCGCAGGCCGCGGCGAATATGGCCGAGGCCCCGGCCGCACTGCAACTGCGATTCCTGGAAACCGTGGTTCAGGTTGCGGCGGAGAAGAATTCGACACTGGTGCTCCCGTTTCCCGTGGAGCTACTCCGATTTCTGGAACGCGGCACAAACCAGGCCGGGCAACCGGCGGTAGCCGGGCCGGCCGCGGAGGCCGGGCAGTCGGCAGTGGCTGGGCAGTCGGCGATAGCAGGGCAGCCCGCGACCCTGGACCCGGCGGCCGTGCACGAACTCATGTCGACTCTGGCGCAGCCCGCGATCCAAGAGGCGCTCGCCGCCCTCGAGCCGCGCGGCGCGGGCAAGGACGCGGGCAATGTCGCAGGCAAGGACGCGACACCGGCCCCCGCCGAGCCATCGGATATCGCCGGGGCGCAACACAAGACGAACGCGGCGGGGCCACTCGGCGCGGGCTAGATGTCGGCGCGGCGCGGGCACCGGGCCCGGGCGCGTCCGGCGGATTGAAGATGAGGAAGTAAGTCATGGCGGGTGTGATTCAGCCGTTGGCCATCGTGGTGCTGTTCGGCATCGCCTACGGGTTCAAGTTCTTCAGCGCGAAGTTCCCCGAGGGGCTGCGCGGAAAGTAGCCGAAGACCCGACCGGGAGAGCGACGTGATCGACGCCGCTCTCCCTTCGCGTGCGCAGACCCCTCGGTTGGATGAGAATTGCGGCGCGCCCACGTGCGTGTATCGGCGCGGCTCGGCGTGTCGGGCGGGTTATCTGCCGTGAACTGGCACCGAACGTGATCGACGTCATAAAGTGTTGCGCGTTGGAAAGTTCCGTTGCGGTCGCAACGGGCGAAGGGCTCGACAAACGTCGGAAAGCAGGTCTCGTCTAAATGCGAATTGCTCGCAAACTGGCAGTGGGTGCGCTTCTTGCCGCTGCCGCTTCCGTTTCGGTTGTGCTGGGTTCCGGGTCCGCGTCCGCGGTCGCGGTCACCCCGCTGCCGGGTGGGTTGCAGGTGGATCTCACCCCCGCGGATACCCAGTGGGTCGCGCAGAACCACTTCGGGCAGGTTATCGCGGGCCTGCCGCACCCGTCGGCCGCCTCGTTCGGTGAGGCCCTGGATTCGGCGGCGGCCCTGTCGTCGCAGTACCCGGACGGCCGCGTCGTGTTCACCGTCTACGGTCCGTTCAACGAGCTGAACGGCACCATGATGGCCCTCGAGTAGGGACACCCCTCCGCAGTGGAACTGCATCAACGGATCGTTTCGGCGCCGGTGGACTTCGGCGCCGTCCGAACCGAATTCGGATTGGCCCCGGACTACCCGTCCGAGGCTGTCTCGGAGGCCCGCGACGCGGCCGACGCGTTCGCGGGTGCCCGAGCCGATCGGCGGGAGATTCCGCTGGTCACCATCGATCCCCCCGGTGCCATGGATCTGGACCAGGCGCTGTACCTGGAACGCACCGCGAGCGGATTTCTCCTCTACTACGCCATCGCCGATGTGGCCGCGCTCGTCGCGCCCGGCGGTGCCCTGGCCCGCGAATCCCTGACCCGCGGCCAGACCTTCTACTTCCCCGACGGCACCGTGCCGCTGCACCCGCCCGTGCTGTCCGAGGACCGCGCCTCCCTGCTGCCGGAGGTGGACCGCCCCGCCGCGCTGTGGACCATCGAATGCGATGAAAACGCCGCGCCGCTGCGCTATTCGGTGACCCGCGCCCTGGTCCGCTCCCGCGCCCGCCTCGATTACGCGGGTGTGCAGTCCGACGCCGACGCCGGACGCCTCCACCCTTCCATCGCCGCCCTCCCCGAATTCGGCCGCCTGCGCATCGAGGCCGGAATTCGCCGCGGCGCGATCACCCTGCGCCTGCCCACCCAAACGGTCATTCGCGACGGCGAGCAAACCGGAATCGACCATTGGCAATTGGCCATCGAACCGCGCACCGCCGCCGACGATTGGAACGAACAGGTCTCCCTGCTGACCGGCATGTGTGCGGCCCGAATCATGCTCGATGGCAATAACTCCAATGGCTCCGGCAACCCCGACCACGTGGGTTTGCTGCGCACCATGCCGCCGCCCGCGCCCACCGCCATCGACTCCATGCGCCGCACGGCCGCCGCGGTCGGCGTGGCCTGGCCCGCCGACGAATCCGCGGCCCGCATGCTCGCCGATCTCGACTCCAATTCCCCCGCCGCCCTCGTCCTCATGTCCGAGGCGACGGGCCTGCTGCGCGGCGCGTCGTACACGATCCTGAACGGCCAGGCCCCGGACACCTTGCAGCACAGCGCGATCGGCGCACCCTACGCGCACGTCACCGCGCCCCTGCGCCGCCTCGCCGACCGCTACGCCACCGAGATCTGCCTCGCCCACTGCGCGAAAACCGCCGTACCGCAATGGGTTCGGGACGGCCTGACCCCGGTCGCCGACACCATGCGCCGCACCGACGCCCTGGCGGGCAAGGTCGAACGCGCCTGCGTGGACCTCACCGAGGCGACGATCCTCTCGCCCCGTGTCGGAACCGATTTCGACGCCGTCGTCCTGCGCGAGGCGACCGGCAGCCGTCCCGCCGAGATCTTCATCGCCGACCCACCGGTCCTGGCGAAGTGCACCGGCGGCCCGCCGGAAGGCCAACACGTGAAGGTGCGCCTGGAAACCGCCGACCCCGCCACGCGCACAGTCACTTTCGACTACGCACACTGATCCCGTGGCGAACCGCTGGTCCGGAGTGACAATCGACTGCATCGACGTGAAACGCGTGGCGAGCTTCTGGAGCGCCCTGCTAGACCGCCCCGAGGGCCCCTCCGAGCCGGGCTGGATCTACCTCGGCCACCGCGACGATCCGCTACCGCGCCTGGTCTTCCAACCGGTCCGAGAACCCAAGCGCGGCAAGGTCCGCCTGCATCTGGACATCGAGGTGGACGATATCGACGCGGCCATCGCCCAGGTGGAATCCCTGGGTGGCCATGCCACCGGGGAACGTCACGAGTACGACGAGGGCGTAGTCGTCGTCATGACCGACCCCGAAAACCACGAATTCTGCCTAGTCCAGATCTACTGACCCACGAACATGCAATCCAGCAGGCAAACGTTGAGAAGACGCCTGCCGGATTGCATGCTCGTCGGGGTGACTCAGGTGAGGCGGCCGTAGATCAGCCGCAGGATCGCCTCCGCGAGATCGTCGATGCCGATGGCCACTTCGGCGGGGGGAGCGGCGGACAGCTGTGAGAGTCGACCGTCGCGCATCAGCGTGACCAGACCGGCGAGAGTCGCGGAGTCGATGCCCTCCGGGGCGAGTCCGGCGGCGCGGTCGCGTTCGATCTTGGCGGCCAGGGCGCTGGTGAAGCGGGTCTGGATGGTGGCGATGAATTCGGTCAGGGGCGGGTAGCTGGTGTCGTAGCCCTCGAGCGAGCAGACCAGGATCGTGCTGTTGTCCTGCCAGATCTCCGCGGCACCGGCGAGTTGGGTGCGCAGCAGTTCGCGCTGCGGACCGGTGGAGGGCAGCCACACGTGGGTCTGGGCGTAGCGGTCGCTCACGTCCTCCATCAGGCGCGCGAGCACGGCCTGCTTGGACGGGAAATAGAAATAGAAGCTGGTACGGGAGATGCCGGTCGCATTGGTGATGTCGTCGACGGTCAGGCTGGCCATCGGCTTCTTCGTGAGCAATTGCCGGGTCGCGTCGAGGATCTGGGCCTCGCGCTGATCGCCCTTCGACATCGCGCCGCGGCGGCGCAGTCCGTCGGTCGTGGCTCGCGTCTTCACTTCACGTCCGCCTTTCTGCGCCATGAACTCACCCTATGCGAGTTCCATTCCGGCAATTGACGTGGCGTCAATCATAATCGACACTGTGTCGATTTAGTCGTAGAGTCCCACGAATGACCTCCCCGCTCGAGTCTCGGCGCACCCCTTCGCCGACCGCGATCGTGCTGACCATGGCCGGCACGGTGTTTCTCTTGGCCATGGCACAGACCCTGCCCGTCCCGGCGCTGCCGCAGATCGGACTGCAGCTCGGCGTCTCGGCGACCACCGTCGGCTGGGTGACGACCGCGACCATGCTCGCGGCCTCCGCGTTCACCCCGCTGCTCGGCCGCCTCGGCGACGTCTACGGACACAAGCCGGTCATCCTGGCGACCCTGGTGGTGACGCTGGCGGGCAGTCTGCTCGCCGCCACCGCGCACAGCATCGATCTGCTGATCGCCGGCCGCGCCCTGCAGGGCGCGAGCTTCGGCCTGTTCCCGCTGGCGATCAGCGTGCTGCGCCATGAACTTCCGGTCGCGCGACTGACCGGTGCGCTGGCCGTCACCGCCTCGACACTGGGTGTGGGCAGCGGTGTCGCCCTGGTGGCGACGGGTCTGCTGACCCAGGGCGGCGCGGATTACCGCCGCATCTTCTGGCTGTGCGTCGTGCTGACCGTGCTGGTCCTGGTGCTGGCCTTCGCCATCCTGCCGCGCCGCGCGGGCCAGGGCGGTCGCGTCGACTACCTCGGTGCCGCGGTCCTCGGCCTGGGCCTGGTGTGCCTGCTGCTGCCGATCTCCCAGGGCCACGAATGGGGTTGGGGCAGTGCGCGAGTGATCGGCCTGTTCATCGCCTCGGCCGTCGTGCTGGCCGGATTCCTGCTGCTGCAGTCGAAGCTGCGCTCGCCGCTGGTGGCGACCGCGCTGCTGGCGCACCGCCCGGTCGCGGTGACCAATATGGCCAGCTTCTGCGTCGG
Source organism: Nocardia sp. CDC153 (assembly GCF_035818515.1). Classification (NCBI taxonomy): domain Bacteria; kingdom Bacillati; phylum Actinomycetota; class Actinomycetes; order Mycobacteriales; family Nocardiaceae; genus Nocardia; species Nocardia sp. CDC153. The sequence continues at coordinate 1,727,508 of NZ_JAYKYU010000001.1, forward strand.
CTTCGCCATGTTCAGTGTGTTCCTGGGCTCGACCTACTTCGTGGCGACGCCGCGGGCGTTGGCGGGCTTCGGTTTTGACGCCTCCGTGCTGCGCACCAGCGTGGCGTTCATGCTGCCGGGCGCGGTGGTCTCGGTGCTCATGGGCCCGATCGCCGGAAAGCTGGTCGGCCGCATCGGCGCGCGCTTCGTGCTGTTGCTGGCCAGCGTCATCGGCCTGCTGGCCCTGATCTCCCTGGCGCTGCTGCACAGCACCACCGCGGAAGTCATCGCGGCACTGATCGTCGCGAACGCCGCGATCGCGATCGCCTACGCCGCCATGCCCGCCCTGCTCGTGGCGAATGTCGCGCCCCAGGAGACCGGCATCGCCAACTCGATCAACTCGATCATGCGAACCGTTGGCGGCGCGATCGGCTCCGCCCTGGTCGTCACCATCCTGACCAGCGACACCCTGGCCCACAAGCTGCCCAACGGCATGGTCGTCTCCCTGCCCGCCGAGGGTGCCTACCGCATCGCATTCCTCACGGGCGCGGCCTTTTTCGCGGTGGCCGCCCTGCTGGCCGGGTTCGGTCTGGGCAAGCCCGGCCGTCGCTTGACCGAGCACGAGGTCGAGGAAGACGTCGCGCTCGCGAGCGCGGGTGAGTTCGCCACGGCGTCCACCAGCCTGTAGCCGACGAAGCCTGCAGCGGACGATGGCCCGTACCCCGACCGGATTGCCGGTCGGGGTACACGGCTAGGCGGGGGTCAGCGGCGGGCTGTCGGTGCGGCGGGCGCGGCGGGTGGCCACGGAGGTGAAAGTCTCTCTGTCGGCGAGGAATCCCTCCAGTGCGAAGGTCGCCGCGCCGAGGCTGGACGGGTTGTGGGGGAGTGCGTCCAGTTCGAGGGTTACCGCGGCGAAGGGATCGGACATGGCGTGGTGGGCGGCGGCGCGGCGGGTGGCCTCGAGTAGCGGGGTGCCGAGCTGGCGGGCCACCAGATCGCCGAACACCATGCGGCGCGGGTTGAAGAGGTTCACCAGATTGGCGATGGCCACGCCGAGGTAGTGGCCGGTCTTGTCGATGACGGCCAGGGCGGTGGCGTCACCGTGGGTGGCGGCCGTGGCGATGGCGGCGACGGTGGTGGCGTCGTCGGCCGCGAGCAGGGCGCTTGCGGAATCGATTTCACGCAGGGTCGCGGCAATTCCCGGCGCGCTGACATACGCCTCGACGCAGCCGTTGCGGCCGCAGGTGCAGGGGCGGCCGTCGAGAACCAGATTGGTGTGGCCCCATTCGCCGGCGCTATTGGTGACACCGCGATAGAGCATCCCGTCGATGACGACACCGATACCCACACCCGCGCGCAGCGTGACCACGATCAGATCGTCCACATCGCGGCCCGCCCCGAACCAAAGCTGCGCCGCCGTACTGGCTTTCAGCGGATTGTCCAGATACAGGGGGTAGGACAAACGCTGTTCGAGCAGCGACTTGAGCGGGACATCGTGCCAATGCCAATACGGCGAGAAAACCGAGGTGCCGCTCTCGGGTTCGACCAGACCCGGAACGCTCAACCCGATGCCGAGCACCTTCCCGGCATCATCCCCGATCACCTCGTCGATGCCGCGCACTATGAGTTCGACGATATCGGCCGGTGCCGTCGCGGCCGGGTCCACGGGCAGCTCCGCGGAGCGCAGCACCGACATGGCGAGATCGAAAACATCCACGTGAATACTGGTTTCGGCGATATCCACGCCGATCAGCACGCCGCGCCCGGGATTGATGGCGAGCTGCGCGCGCGGCCGCCCGATACCCGCGGCCTCGTACCCGAGTTCGGCGAGGACGCCCACCTCGAGTAGCTCGGCGATCATATTGCCGACCGTCGCGAACGACAGCCCGGTGGTCCGCGCTATCTCCTGGCGACTGGTGTGCCCGGCGGCGGCGTACACCGCCTGCAGCACGCAGAACCTGTTGCGCCGCCTGATATCCCGCGCGGTCAGCTGGTACACGGCTGTGCCCACTCCTTTCGCCCGCTGCCGCGAAGGTACCGGAGCCTCCGCGAGATGACTTCTGCCAACAGTATTTACAACAGTTATCCGAAGTCCTACTGTAACCGGCATCACCACCGATGCCTACTGTGTGGCAGATCACCTAGGAGTACCCATGTCCTGGACCCACCGACGCCGATGGACCAGCGCGATAGTCTGCGGAACAGCGCTGATTCTGGCCGCGACCGCCTGCTCGTCGGGCAAGGATTCGGGCTCGAACAACGCCGGCCCACAGCACGCCACGGGCTCGATCAATCTCGTCTACGCCCAGAAACAAGGCGACCAGGAATATTTCATCGGCGAGGCCGACGGCGCCAAGGCCAAGGCCAAGGAGCTCGGCGTCGACCTGAAGGTGGTCAATCTCGGCAATGACGCCAACAAGGCGGTCACCGAGGTGCAGAACGCGGTGAACCAGAAGGCGAACGGCGTCATCGTGGTCGTCCCGGATCCCTCGGTCGGGCCGCAGGTCGCGCAGCTGGCCAAGTCCGGCGGCGTCGCCCTGCTCACCTCCGACGACCAGGTCTGCACCAATGGCCCGGATCCGGCCTCCTGCAACAAGGACAATCTGGTGCCGCGCGTCGGATTCAGCGGTACGCAGATGGGCACCGAGGTCGGCACCCGCGCGGGCGAGGACTTCAAGAAGCTGGGCTGGAAGCCGGAGGAGACCGCCATCGTCGACGCCTGGAAGCAGGACGTGACGGTCTGCACCGACCGGGTGAAGGCGAATGAGAAGGCGTTCAAGGATGTTTCGGGCGCCGATGTGAAGGTGATCGAGGTCGGCACCGACAACACCCCGTCCGACGCGCAGAACAAGATCTCCGCGACCGTGGCGGGCAATCGCTCGGTGAAGAACTGGATCGTCATGGGCTGCAATGACGAGAACGTCAGCGGCGGCGTCGCGGCCATCCAGAACGCGGGCTACTCCGCGGACAATGTGCTCGGTGTCGGCCTCGGCGCGTACCTGGCGTGCAAGGAATGGCGCGGCGGCAAGCCCACCGGATTCAAGGCGGCGCTGTTCATCAATGGCAAGGATGTCGGCGCGCTGGCCGTGCAGACCATGGTCGACTACCTGAAGAACGGAAAGGCCATGCCCGCCGAGGCTTTCGCCCCGACCAAGATGGTGGACGCCAGCAACTGGCAGCAGGCGGGGGTCACGTGCAGTTGACGGGACTGCGGGTCTCCGGGCTCACCAAGGGTTTCGCGGGCGTGCCCGCGCTGCGCGAGGTGAGCCTGGACTTCCCCGCCGGAATGGTGACCGCGCTGATGGGGGAGAACGGCGCGGGCAAATCCACGCTCATCAAGATCCTCGGCGGTGACCATCGTCCCGATGGCGGCACCCTCGAACTCGACGGTGCCGCACTGGAATTCGCGAGTCCCGCCGATGCGCGGGCGGCGGGGATCCGGGTGATCGGGCAGGAGCCGGAGATCGTGCCGCACGTCTCGGTCGCCGAGAACGTCTACCTGGGTGCGCTGCCGCGCAAGGCGGGTCGCCTGGTGGACCGGGCGGCGCTGCGGGCCCGGGTGCGGGAGGATCTGACCCGGCTCGGTTTCGACCGGGACCTGGATCCCGACACGCTCGGCTCGAAACTGACCGCCGCGCAACGGCAGTTGGTGGAGATCATGCGCGCGTTGACCACCGACGCGAAGGTCATCGCCTTCGACGAGCCGACCTCCTCGCTGTCGGATCACGAGACCGAATCGCTGTTCGCGCTCATCGGTCGGCTGCGGGAGCGCGGGCTCGCGGTGATCTACGTGTCGCATCGGATGCGGGAGATCTTCCAGCTCGCCGATCGCGTGGCCGTGCTGCGCGACGGCGCGCTGGTCGGGGTGCGCGAGACCGCCGAGACCGACGATCAGGAGATCGTGCGGATGATGGTCGGGCGCGATCTGTCGACGGTGTTCGCGCGCAAGCACTCCGAGCTCGGGCGGGTCATGCTCGAGGTCGATCACGTCACCACCGACGACGTCCGCGATGTGAGCCTGACGGTGCGCGCGGGCGAGGTGGTGGCCCTGGCCGGACTGGTCGGCGCGGGCCGCTCGGAACTGGCGGGCGCGCTCGCGGGCGACCTGCCCATCCGCTCGGGCGAGGTGCGCATCGACGGCACCCGTCTGCGGCTGCGCCAACCGCGCGACGCCGTGCGCGCCGGAATGGGTTACGCGCCCGAGGAACGCAAGGCGCAGGCGCTGCTGCTGCATCGCGGTGTGCGCGACAACATCTCGCTCGCCATGCTGGACCGGTTGCGGCGCTGGCGCTTCGTGCGGCGCGGCGCGGAACGGCGACTCGCGCAGCAGTATGTCGAATCCCTGCGCGTGCGCACGCCTTCCATCGAGCAGGAGGTGCGCAAGCTCTCCGGCGGCAATCAGCAGAAGGTGGTGCTGGCGCGCTGGCTGGCCCGCAAACCGGCGGTGCTCATCCTCGACGAGCCGACCCGCGGCGTGGATGTCGGCGCGAAGATCGAGATCTACCACGTCATCGAGGAATTGGCCGAGTCCGGGGTGGCGGTGCTGGTCATCTCCTCGGAACTGCCCGAGGTCCTCGGCCTGGCCGATCGCATTGTCGTCATGCAGCAGGGCCGCGTCACCGGCGAACTGGACCGCGCGCAGGCCAGCGAGGAGGCGATTCTCGCCCTCGCCATGGCCGACGACCTGACCGTGCAGCGCTCTTAGACAGCCTTGCAGCACTTTTGGACAGCCTTGTAGCGCTTTTGGACAGCTAGGAATCCCATGACCGACCAACGAGTCGAAATCAGCACGGAGGCGGCGATTTCCGCGCCGCCGCCGATCTATGCCCGCTATCTGGGCGGCCTGACCGCACTGACCCCGCGCCGCGTGATCCGCTTCATCGGCACCGGAAATCTCAGCCTGATCGGCGCGCTGGTGGTGGTCGTGGCCATCTTCGCCTGGCTCAACGACGGATATCTGGATCCGCGCAATATCGCCGGAATCGGGGACGCCGTCACGGTTTTCGGGCTGCTGGCGGTCGTGCAGACCGTCGTCATCATTTGCGGCGCACTGGACATCTCGGTGGGTTCGCAGGCCGGGGTCGCCTCGGTGATCAGCGCCATGGCCTTCACCTCGGCCTCGGGCAACGCCTTCGTCGGCATCCTCGCGGCCGTCGGCCTCGGCCTGGTGCTCGGGCTGGTGAACGGCGTGATCATCGTCTACGGCCGGGTCAATCCGGTGATCGCGACGCTGGCCACGCTCGCCGCGTACAAGGGTCTGGCGCAGCTGATCTCGGGCGGCAAGGCCCAGGGCTTCGTGCTCGACAACGACGTGTTCATCTTCCTGGCGCGCGGCAAGGTGATCGGACTGCCGGTGCCGGTGATCGTGCTCGCACTCGTCGCGCTGGGCGTCCACGTGCTGCTGAAGTACACCGACATCGGGCGAAATATCTACGCGATCGGCGGAAACGACACGGCCGCACGGCTTTCCGGCATCAACATCAACAAGTACCTGATCGCGGTGTACATGCTGGCCGGTGTGGTCGCGGCCATCGCCGGCATCATCCTGACCGCCCGCACCGGCTCCGGCCAGCCCGTCTCCGGCAGCGAGGGCCTGGAACTCAAGGCGATCACCGCGGCGGCGCTGGGCGGCTGCGCACTCAAGGGCGGCAAGGGCACCGTCGGCGGCACCCTGCTCGCGGTCGTACTGCTCGGTGCGCTGGACAACGGCCTGAACGTGGTGGGCGTCAACACCTTCTGGCAGAACGTCGCCCAGGGTGCGCTGCTGGTCGCGGCCGTGGTGATCCAGCAGCGCCGCAGCGGCGAACGCGCCGTCGGCCTGCCGACATAATCGCGGCTCGGAGAGCACTCATGAACACTCTGACGGCACACCTGTGCGCACCGCCACCCGGCCGACTGTGCGAAGGACCCGTATGGGACTCCCGCACACAGGAACTGCTCTGGGTGGACATCCGTGGCGGCCACATCCACTGCGCCATGCTCACCGGTCCCACCCCCGACCTGATCCCGCACGTGACCCGCACCCTCACACCACCCGTGAGCGCGGTGCTGCCGTGCGCCTCCGGCCGCCTGTTGGCGACGGCGGGCGACACCATCGTCCGTATCGATGGTTCGCCCGACAGCATCCGGCCCGTCGTGAAGGTTCCGTTTCCGGACGACGGTGTGAGACGCCGTTTCAACGATGCCAAGGTCGATCCGCGCGGCCGACTGCTCGCGGGCACCATGGCCGAAAGCACCGGCGGGACCGGCAGCGCTCAGCTCTACCGCCTCGACCCGGACGGTACGCTGACCACCCTCCGCACCGGCATCACCATCTCCAACGGTCTGGGCTGGAGCCCCGACGGCCGCACCCTCTACCACGCCGACAGCCCCACCCATCGCGTGGACGTCTTCGAATACGACCTCGACACCGGAACCCTCGGCGAGGGCAAGCCCTTCGCGCACTTCCCCGACGGTGAACCGGACGGTCTGACCGTCGACGCCGAGGGCAATGTCTGGGTCGCGGTCTGGGGCGCGGGCCAGGTCCGCGCCTTCGACCCCTCCGGAAACCCGTGCGCCACCGTCGATGTCGGCCCCTCCCAGGTCTCGTCCTGCACCTTCGCCGGTCCCGATCTGGACGTCCTGGTGATCACCACCGCGGCCGAGGACGAGGCCGCCGGAGAACCGCACGCGGGCCGCCTGTTCGCGTGCCGCCCCGGTGTCACCGGGCTGCCCGCAACGCTATTCGCCGATGAAAGGTTGGTCGTGGCCAATGGCCGATGAGACACGGGCCGCCGATCCGCTGCGGCCGGACATTCCCGTCGTCGCGATTCTGCGCGCACCCTCCGCCAAGCGGTTCGCCGAGGTCACCGCCGTCCTCCAGGAATCGGGCATCACCGCGGTGGAATTCACGCTCAACTCCGCCGGCGCGCTCGACGCGATCCGCGACTGCGCGGGCTTCGCACACCCCGTCGGCGCGGGCACGGTCCTGACGGCACAGGACGCCGAACGGGCCGTCGATGCCGGTGCGGCCTACCTGATCACCCCGGCGGTGATCGAGGAGGTGATCGCGGAGGGCCGCCGCCTCGGCGTGCCGGTGATCTCGGGTGCGTTGACGCCCACCGAGATTCACCGCGCGTGGACGGCGGGCAGCAGCATGGTAAAAGTCTTCCCGGCATCCATCGGAGGACCGGAGTACATCAAGGCCGTCCGTGCGCCGCTGCCCGATATTCCGCTGGTGCCCACCGGCGGGGTCGGACTCGGCGAGGCCCGCGCGTATCTGGATGCGGGGGCCGCGGCACTGGGGATCGGATCACCGCTCATCGGAGACGCCTGTGCCGGTGGTGATCTCGACGCGCTGCGCGAGCGCGCGCTCGTCCTGCGGGACCAGCTGCCATGAGGGGCGGACTGGTGACGCTCGGGGAAGCGCTCGGCGTGGTGGCGGCGACCGACCCCGGGCCGCTGGCCCCCGGCGCGGGAATGCGACTGGACTTCGCGGGCGCGGAGGCCACCGTCGCCATTGGCGTGAGCCGCCTCGGCCACCACAGCACCTGGGTCGGCAGCGTCGGCGCGGACTCCGTGGGTCGCATGATCCTGGATCGACTGCGCGCCGAGCGCGTGGATATCGCCCACTGCCGCGTCGACCCCGAGCTGCCGACCGGGCTGATGCTGCGCGAGCGCCGCACCGCCGACCGGATTCGCGGCACCTACTACCGGCGCGGCCTGGCGGGCTCGTGCCTGTCGGTCGACGCGATCGACGCGACGCGCATCGCCACGGCCGGGGTTCTGCACCTCACCGGCATCACCCCCGCCCTGAGTGAATCAGCCCGCGCGACAGTCGATTTGGCGATCGGCATTGCCCGCGACGCCGATGTCCCGGTGTCCCTGGACGTCAACTATCGGCGCGCGCTGTGGACACCCGCCGCTGCCGCCGCGGAGCTGGCGAGCTTGGCCGCCAAGGCCGACATCCTCTTCGCGGGAGTCGACGAGGCCGCGCTGCTCCTGAGCGACGGCCGTCCGGCGAACTCGGGTGCGTCGAATCCCCCCGTCATTCCGGCGCGAAAGCATGCCGGGATGACAGATGTCGCCCATGCCGGGATGACGGTGGTCGCCCTGGAGGACGTGGTGGCCCTGGATGACCCCGTGGATCCGGATGACGCCGTGGACCCGGATGATCTCGCGCTCGTGGCCGAATCGCTTGCGGCGCTGGGGCCCTCGGAGGTGGTCCTCAAGCTCGGCGCGGACGGCGCGGCGGCCTGGGCCGGTGGCGAGTTGCTGCGCGAGGGCGCGGTGCCGGTGACCGCCGTCGATCCGATCGGGGCCGGGGACGCGTTCGTCGCCGGGTATCTGGCCGGCCTGCTCGATGGCGGGACGGTGTCGGAGCGGCTGCGGTTGGCGGCGCTGTGCGGGGCGTTCGCCGTGTCGGTGGCGGGTGATTGGGCGGGGTTGCCATATCGGGACGAGCTCGGGTTGCTCGATGGGGTGGATGTTCAGCGATGAGTACGAAGGGGAAGAGCATGGGTCGGCTGGCGGACAGGGTCGCGGTGGTCACGGGCGCGGCGTCCGGGATCGGCGCGGCGACGGCGCGCAGACTCGCGGCCGAGGGCGCCGCGGTGGTGATCGCGGATATCGACGAGACCGGTGGGCGCGAGGTCGCGGAGAAGATTCGCGCGGCGGGCGGGCGGGCCGAGTTCCACCGGTGCGATGTCTCGCTCGAGGAGTCGTGGGAGTCCCTGCGAGAGCGGGTGGAACAGCGCTTCGGGGCCCTGGACTTCCTGTGCAGCAACGCCTCCCGGCAGGCGATCATCCCGGCGCACCAATTGAGCAGGCAGCAGTGGGACGACGGATTGGCCGTCAATCTGACTCCGCTGTTCCTCGGCGTCCGGGCCTTCATCGACGACTTGCGTGCTCGGCGCGGGAATGTCGTGGCCGTCTCCAGCGTGCACGCGCAGTTCGGGCTGCCCGGATACCCGGTCTACGCCGCCGCCAAGGGCGGGCTGACCGCACTGGTGCGGCAACTGGCGGTGGAATACGGCCAGGATCGCGTGCGCGTGAACGCCGTGCTCCCCGGCCCGATCCTCACCCCGGTCTGGGATGACGTCGATGCCGAAGGGCGTCAATTGTCCGCCCGGGCAACAGTTCTGGATCGACTCGGCGCACCCGAGGAAGTCGCGGCCGCCGTCGCCTTCCTCGCCTCCGACGACGCCTCCTTCATCACCGGCGCGAACCTCGTCGTCGACGGCGGCTGGAGCGTGCGAAAGGAATCCCGGTGAAGATCACCGCACTCACCACCCACCTGGTCGCGCCGCGCTGGTGCTTCCTGCGCATCGACACTGACGAGGGCATCACCGGCTGGGGCGAACCCGTGATCGAGGGGCGGGCGCACACCGTGGCCGCCGCCGTCGACGAACTCGCCGACTACCTCGTCGGCAAGGATCCGATGAGCATCGAGGCGCACTGGCAGACGCTCACCAAGGGCGGCTTCTACCGTGGCGGGCCGATCCTTTCGAGCGCGGTCGCCGGAATCGACCAGGCGCTGTGGGACATCACCGGCAAGGCGCTCGGTGTCCCGGTGTGGCAGTTGCTCGGTGGCGCGGTGCGTGACCGCGTCCGGGTGTACAGCTGGATCGGCGGCGACCGACCCGACGATGTCGCGGCCGCCGCCCTGGAGCGAAAAGCCCAGGGCTTCACCGCGATCAAGATGAACGCCTCGGCGGAGCTCGAGCTCATCGACACCCCGCGCGCGACCCTCGGCATTGTCGAGCGGGTGGCGGCGGTGCGAGACGCGGTCGGCGACGAATTCGACATCGCCGTCGACTTCCACGGCCGCCTCTCCGTCGCCATGGCCCGGCGCGTGCTGCCCCTGCTCGAGCCGTACCTGCCGTTCTTCGTGGAAGAACCCCTGGTGCCGGAGGTCTCCGATCGAATCGGCGAGATCACCGCTGCCACCAGCATTCCCATCGCGACCGGTGAGCGGCTGTTCTCCCGCTGGGACTTCCTGCCGGTCCTCGAACGCGGGGTGGCCGTCGTGCAGCCGGACCTGTCCCACGCGGGTGGCATCTCCGAGGTCCGCCGCATTGCCGCCCTCGCAGAAGCCCGCGATATCGCGCTGGCCCCGCACTGCCCGCTCGGACCGATCGCCCTCGCGGCCAGTCTGCAGGTCGGCTTCGCCACCCCGAATCTGCTCATCCAGGAACAGAGCCTCGGCATTCACTACAACACGGGCTCCGACCTGCTCGACTATCTCGTCGACCCAACGGTTTTCGAGTACCGGGACGGGTACGTCGGTCTGCTGCACGAGCCGGGCCTGGGCATCCGCGTCGACGAGCGTGCCGTGGCCCGCGCTGCCGAGGTCGGCCATCGCTGGCGCAATCCGGTCTGGCAGCGTCGGGACGGCTCGCTCGCCGAATGGTGAATCACCGCTGCGGGGCCAGCATTCGGAATTGATCGGTCGGATGCTGGGTCGCGGCCTTTTCGGCACGCTCCTTCGCCATTTCGACGCGATAGCCGACCACCACCGTGCCGACCAGCGCCGCCGAGATAATGCCCTCGGCAATGAAGAACGACGTGAAATCGATGATCGAGCCGATCGGAGCACCACCCGGCACCGCATTGCGCAGCGGCACCAGCGCGAAAAGCAGTGCGCCCATCATGGATACGGCCGGGAACATCAGACCGCGCCGACCGCTGAGCACGTAATAGCAGGCGATCGCGGCGGCCAGGGCCAGACCCAGCATGAGCACCATGACGAATACGGCGAAGACCAGCGACGGCACGGACCGGCCCGCGTGCAAGGTGAGGTCGATACCATTGTCGTCACTGGTTTCCGGCTGCTCGCTCACCGAGAACAGGGTGTCGCCGCTGGCCACGGTCGCCGCGGTGGGCAAACGCTTGTCGCCGTTGTAGATGTCGAACGCCAGGACCGCGTCATAGCTGTCGAAGGGATAGTCGGTGAGCGTGCCCTCCACGACCACCTTCACCTCGGACGCCGAGATCGGCTCGCCCGCTTTGATTTTGATCGGGTCGGCCTTGAGCGCCGAGGTGTAGAGCAGGGCGTCGGAGGCGAAGCGGCCGTTCTTGTCGGCCAGCGCGCCGCGCGGGGTGGCCAGCACCTCGACCGTCGCGGTCTGCGTCACCGGATCGATCTTGCCGACCCAGATCCCCAGATCCACGCGATCTTTGACCTCGGTATTGCCGAAGGCGTGCGACGCCTCCGACCGGGTGCGTCCCACCTCGTAGGTCGACAATGCGAGCACCAGGCCCACGATGAGCGCCGCCGCGATCGCGACCACCCACAGCGGGCCACGACGTTTCTGCTTGATTCCGTGTTGCACGCGGCGAACCTATCGACGCCGCCATCACGGAACGATCAGGAAAACATCAATTCGGGCTCGGGCCGAGGCGGCGTGATCGAGAACTGATGGGCGCGTGATTTCTCGCGTGCTTCATTGGCTCCCATGGCTTTTCCGCAACCGAATCCCTATCCGATCGCGCCTTCCCCGGAGGCCGCCCAGCAGCGCAGTCTCGGCTATTTCATCTTCCTGAGCCGCTGGCTGCAGCTGCCGCTGTACCTCGGCCTGATCGTGGCGCAGGCCGCGTACGTGTGGCAATTCCTGCGCGAGCTGTGGGATCTGGTGCACGGGCTGTTCGACGAGGGCAATGTCGAAACCAACATCATGCTGTCGGTGCTGGGCCTGATCGACGTGGTCATGATCTCCAATCTGCTGATCATGGTGATCGTCGGCGGCTACGAGACCTTCGTGTCCCGCCTGCGCATCGACGGGCATCCGGACCAACCCGAATGGCTGGCCCAGGTCAACGCGAACGTCCTGAAGGTCAAACTGGCCATGTCGATCGTCGGCATCTCCTCGATCCACCTGCTCAAGACCTTCATCAGCATCACCACCGACACCAACCCCGGCGCGCACTCGGCCCGCTACATGTGGCCCGTCATCATCCACCTGGCCTTCGTGCTGTCCGCGGTCCTGCTGGCCTGGATCGACCGCATCATGCCGCACGCCGCGCACAAGGACCACCACGGCGCGCACGCGGAACACCCTGGCGCACAAGGAGAACACCACGCCGCGCACGGGGGACGCCCGGGCGCACACCAGGGCGGCAATGGTGAATACGGGCACGGCGCACCGGTTCCCGCTGCCGAGGGTTCACACCCTGTCCCATGGGGACACGGCGATCAGGCGACCACCCGCATCAACTAGACCTCCCGTCATTCCGGCGCTCAGCCCAGAGCGCGGTGGCGAAGGAACTCGATGGCGTCGGGGTACTCCTCCAGCGCCTTCGCGGCGGCCGCTTCTTCGGCGTCGCACAGGCGTTGGTAGCCGGACTCGTCTGCGTCGGCGGCGTGGGTGCGCAGGGTTTGCAGGGCCTCCACGGCGTCACGGTGATCACCGAGGACGCCCTGGAGGCGCTTGGCTCGCTTGCCGAGTTCCGCGGCGGGCTCGCCCAGTACGGTGGTGGCGGCCTCGGCCGAATAGCGCAGGCGCTTGGCGGCCTTGCGAATCTCGTGCAGGTGCTCGACGCGCTCGTCCGCGCTGAGACCGGGTTCCTCGCGCACCAGGCGGCGCAGCTCCCGGAAGTCGTGTCGCAGGACCGCGGCGAAGACCTTCTCGGCCGGTTGATCCGCCTGCGCGGAACGCAAGGGGGCGTTGCTGATCAACCCGTGCATTCGAGCCACGAGGGTGTGATAGCGGCGGCTGTCGAAGGCGTCCACCACCGCCCGGTGCGCCCCGGCGTAGAACCGGCGCTCGTCGGCCACCAGTCGCTCACCGAAATCCCTTCGGGGAGCCGACTTCTCGCCGAGCGGCACGGTCTCCTCGTCGAACGGCACCCCGGTGTCGCCCAAAAGCGAGGCGAACCGCTCGGCCCGCACCTCGGCATCGCGCGCCACCCCGAGCAGCCCTGCCAGCCACCGCAATTCGTCGGTGATCTCGGCGACCGGCTTGCGGCGCAACACCCGGCGATAGGACTTGAGCACGCTGCGCAAGCGCCGGGTGGCCACCCGCATCCGGTGCACCGAATCCGGAAGGTCTTCGCGCACATCGGGTTCGGCCGTACACAGCCGGTCCACATCGGCGGCTACTGCGTCGACCAATGCGGGACCGGCTGTCGTCTTCATCTACATCCTGTACTTGTCCGTGGCCTCCACCAGATGGTGGGTGATGCCGGGTTCGAGGGCGGCGTGACCGGCGTCGGGCACCAGATGCAATTCCGAACCGGGCCAGGCCTTGTGCAGATCCCAGGCACTGGTGGCCGGGCACACCACGTCGTAGCGGCCCTGCACGATCACCCCGGGAATGTGGGCGATGCGCTCGATATCGCGCAACAGCTGCCCCTCGTCGAGGAAGCCGTGGTTGACGAAATAGTGGTTCTCGATGCGGGCGAAGGCCAGCGCGAAGCGCGGGTCGGCGGTTTCGGCGACCCGATCCGGTTGGGGCAGCAGGGAACTCGTGGCGCCCTCCCAGGTAGACCACGCGACGGCCGCGTCGGTGGCGAGTGCGGCATCGGGGGAGTGCAGCAGGCGGTGGTAGACCTCGACGAGATCGTGTCCGCGTTCGGCTTCCGGCACCGGCGCCAGGAACTTCTCCCACTCATCGGGATACACGTATCCCGCGGAGCCATTGTAGTACCAATCGATTTCCTTGCGTCGCAACAGGAATATCCCGCGCAAGACCAATTCGGTGACCCGGTCCGGATGGGTCTGCGCATAGGTCAGCGCCAGTGTCGAACCCCAGGAACCGCCGAACACCAGCCAGCGCTCGACGCCCAAATGCGTTCGCAGCCTTTCGATATCGGCGACCAGATGCCAGGTGGTGTTGTGCTCGAGGCTGGCGCCGTCGGCGATGTGCGGGGTGGATTTGCCGCAGCCGCGCTGATCGAACAGCACGATGCGGTACGCCTCGGGGTCGAAGAACTGCCGGTGATACGGCGCGGTGCCACCGCCCGGGCCGCCGTGCAGGAAGACCGCGGGCTTGCCGTCCGGGTTTCCGCTCACCTCGTAGTAGAGCCGCTGGCCGTCGCCGACATCGAGCATGCCCTGCTCGTAGGGCTCGATCGGCGCGTAGAGGGTGCGCATCAGCCCGCCACCAGCCCCGCGGACAGGTTCGGGATCTCGATCGCCTTGAGCGCCTCGTCACGCACATCCGAACAGCTCTGGGTGGTGACCCGATCCACCACGCCGCGCTCGTTCGGCAGGAACAGCCCGTTCTGCGCCGCCCACTGCACGACGGTCGCGTTCAGCGAGATCTTGTCCATGGTCGGGGTCTGCACCCGCCAGTCCGACAGCTGCGGCCGCAGCATGTCGCACAGCTGCTTGGCCTGGTCGGCGGTCACATTCAGCTGCGAGCCGTTGGCCGAGGTGCTCGGCGCACCCGTGGTGGTCGGCGCACCCGTCGAGGTGAGCGGCGAGCCCGACCCCTGCGGCTGGGACGATCCGGTCGAGGAGTTGTCCCCGCACGCCGCCACCAACGCCACGGCACCCACCGCCGCGACCAGCACCGGCACGCGCCGAATCCAGCGACTCATTCCACGATCCATGAACTTCCCTTTGGTCGATCCAGCTCGTTGGACTCCGAGTCTGCCACCAAAACATGCGGGCGGACTGAGAAGACCATCGCCGAATGTGTGCCAATAGCCGACAGCTATCAAATGTTCCCACGAGGGAATGGCGGTGAGCAGGAGCGGGCGTCGGGATACCTGCGAAGCGGGAGACGACAACGCCCCCACGGTGTTCCGTGGGGGCGTCGGTCACGAGGCGTCGGGTCGGATCAGTAGCTGTGTTCCGGGCCCGGGAACACGCCGCGTCGCACTTCGTCGGCGTAAGTGGCTGCGGCGGTGCGCAATTGGCCGCCCACATCGGCGAACTGCTTGACGAACTTGGCGGTCTTGCCGCCGGTGTAGCCGACCATGTCCTGCCAGACCAGCACCTGGGCATCGCATTCCGCGCCGGCGCCGATGCCGACGGTCGGAATGGTCAGCTTGCGGGTGACCTGACCGGCCAGCTCGGCGGGGACCATCTCCATGACCACGGAGAAGGCGCCGGCCTCCTGGACCGCGATGGCGTCGGCGATGAGCTGCTCGGCCCCGTCGCCGCGACCCTGCACGCGGAAGCCGCCCAGGGTGTTGACGCTCTGCGGGGTGAAGCCGATGTGCGCCATCACCGGAATGCCCGCGGCGGTCAGCTTGTGAATGGTGTCGGCCACCCGCTCACCGCCCTCGAGCTTGACCGCGTGCGCGCCGCCCTCCTTCATGAAGCGCACGGCCGTGGCGAGGGCCTGCTCCGGCGAGGACTCGTAGCTGCCGAACGGCAGATCGGCCACCACCAGCGCGTGCGGCGCACCGCGCACCACGCCGCGCACCAGCGGAATGAGTTCGTCGACGGTGATCGACACCGTGGTGTCGTAGCCGTACACCACATTGGCGGCCGAATCGCCCACCAGCAGAACCGGAATCCCGGCCTCTTCGAAAAGCCGGGCGGTCGAATAGTCGTACGCGGTGAGCATGGACCACCGCTCCCCGGCCTGCTTCATCTGGGCCAGATGCTGCACTCGCGTCTTCCGCTTGGAAGTTTTCGGTGCCGCGGACCCGTACACAGGGGTTTCCGCATCGGATACGGACATCATCGTCCCTTTCGTCTGTTCCTCGAGGCCCGTCTCGGGTCCCCGGGTTGTTGTGACGAAATCAGTCTGCCATCCGAGCCCCCACCGGCCGGGATGCAATTGCTCACATCCCGGTCGGAAGGTAGGTGGCGCTATCCCACCGGACCCTTGGCCAGCTGCACCTGAGCGGACTCGGATTGGCCATAGCCGTCGGTCCATTTCAGGGTCACGGTGTCGCCCGGATGGTGCTGGTCCATGGTGTTGGTGAGGTCCGTTGCGGAGGTGATGGTGTGGTTGTCGAGGCCGGTGATGACGTCGCGGGCCTGGAGTCCGAGCGAATCGGCCGGGCCGCCCTGGACCACGCCGCGCACCTGCGCGCCGCCGCCCGTCGAGGTCACCGAGACGCCGATGAAGGCGGTGTCGCCAATGTGCACGCGGTCCGACGACTGCCCGGACTGGATCTGCTTGGCCACGCTCAGCGCCTTGTTGATCGGAATCGCGAAGCCCTGCCCGCCGCCGATGCTGAAGCGGAAGCCCTGGGAGGCCGCGGTGTCCATGCCGATGACCTGCCCGGCCGAATTGACCAGCGGCCCACCGGAATCGCCCGGCTCGATATTCGCGGCCACCTGGATCAGCCCGGTCAGCTGCTCCGAGCTGCCCGTGGCGTCGTCGCTGGCGGTAATGGCCCGGTTCAACGCCGTCACTTTGCCCGCCGCCGCGGTGGGCGTGCCGCGCCCACCCGCATTGCCGACGCCGACCACCGCGTCCCCGACCGCCACCTTGTCCGAATCACCGAGCGGCGCGGTCGTCAGCCCGGAGGCTCCGGCCAGTTTGATGACGGCCATGTCCTCGCTGCGATCGAAACCGAGCACGGTCGCGTCGTAGGTCTGGCCATTGCCCAGATCGGTGACCGAGATCTTGGTCGCGCCCTCCACCACATGGTTGTTGGTGAGGATGACGCCGTCGGAGGTGAGCACGATGCCGGTGCCCGCGCCCTCGCCGTTCTGCAGGCCGAGCTCGGTGTTCACATCCACGATGCCGGGCACCACGGCCTGCGCGGCGCTGTCGAGATCGGCTGGGGGAGTGGTGAAATCGATGGGCTGGCTCTGCGTCACCTGGCCCGGCGACTGCGCCACCGGATTGCCCGGCACCAGCGTGTTCGGTCCGCACGCCACCAGGCCCAGGGTGGCGGTCAGGGCCACCACGGCGGCGGCCGCGGCGCGAAGGGTGGATTGCACGTTCATGACGTCCCTCTGAGTCGATCCCCCACGGTCTCTTCCCATTAAGCATGCGGTTTCTGAGAGCCGCCTGGGGACTTACTTTGTGTACACCCACGTACCGGGTGGAGTCCGCTCCGAACCTCTAGCGTCGCTGTTCCGTGCCCTCTTCGACTCCGGAGCGGGCGTGCGTGACGATGCGCACACGCGTCGCCGCCGCGATGTAAACGGAGAGATATATGGGCGCCGGAAGGGGTGCGAGGGTGTTTTCGGTGGGATGGCACGATCGTGGCATGGCGATGCGAACCGGCCGGGTCGTGCTTTTGGCAACGGCGTTGGCGATGACCGCGGCTGCGTGCACCAGTGTGGTGGACGGCAACCCGACTCCGAGTGCTCCGGTGGGAATGGACTCCTTCTACAACCAGACCCTGCAGTGGGGCAGTTGTGCGGACTACACCCAGAGCGACGACGATCAGCTGCCCAAGGGCGTCGAGTGCACCCGGGTGACCGTGCCGGTGGACTACGCGAATCCCAATGGCGCGACGGCGAAGATCGCCATCTCGCGCATCAAGGCCTCCGGCAACAAGATCGGATCGCTGCTGTTCAACCCGGGCGGCCCGGGCGTGACCGGCCTGACCATGGTCGGCCAGGGCGACGGCACCAAGCTCGCCGAGCGCTTCGACCGGATCGGCTTCGACCCGCGCGGCGTCGGCGCGTCCCAGCCCGCCATCCAGTGCATGACCGCCGCCGAGGACGACGCCCAGCGCGCCGAACCGAACAAGGACAACTCGCCCGCGGGCATCGCCGCGGCCGAGGCCGAGAACAAGGACTTCGCCAACAAGTGCGTCGAGCGCACCGGCAAGGAGTTCCTCGCCCACGTCGGCACCCGGGAAGTCGTGCAGGACATGGACGTCATTCGGGCGGCCCTGGGTGATTCGAAGCTGACCTACCTGGGCTACTCCTACGGCACCCGCCTCGGCTACGCCTACGCCGAGAAGTTCCCCGACCACGTGCGCGCGCTCGTGCTCGACGGCGCGCTCAAGCCGGATCAGGATCCGCTCAAGGAATCCCTCGCGCAGGCGGCCAGTTTCCAGAAGGCGTTCGACAACTACGCCGCGAACTGCGCCGACAAGGAGAAGACCAACTGCCCGCTCGGCGACGATCCGACGCAGGCGGTCAAGAAGTTCCGCGCCCTGGTCGATCCGCTGTGGGACAAGCCGGTGCCCACCCAGGACTCGCGCGGGCTGCACTACGGCGACGCCATCACCGGCGTCCAGCAGACCCTGTACTCGGTGCGGCTGTGGCCCGCGCTCACCAAGGGCCTGCGCGAACTGGCCCAGGGCAGCGGTGACACCCTGCTCGCGCTGGCCGACCTGTACGACGGCCGCCACGACGACGGCTCCTACGACAACAGCTCCGACGCCTTCAACGCGATTCGCTGCGTGGACGATCCGCCGATCACCGATCGGGCGGTCGCGGCCAAGCAGGACGCCGACTACCGCCGCGTCGCGCCCTTCCTCGACGACGGCCACGCCAGCAATGCCGCGCCGCTCGAGCTGTGCGCATTCTGGCCGGTCCCGAATACCAGCTCCCCGCACGTGCTTTCGATCAAGGGCCTGCCCAAGACCGTCGTCATCTCCACCACCGACGACCCGGCCACCCCGTACCAGGCCGGTGTGGACCTGGCCCAGCAGCTGGGGGCCAGCCTGATCACCTTCAAGGGCACCCAGCACACGGTGTCGCTGCAGGGCAAGGCATGCGTGGACGACCCGGTGATTTCGTATCTGATCGATCTGAAGGAGCCCGCCGCGGGTCTCACATGCTGAGTTCCCCCGTACTCGCCGCGCCTGCTGACGTTTATGTAACACGGATTTAACTCCCGGCCCCTACAGTCGCGGTCATGGACCGTCAGAAGGAATTCGTCCTCCGCACGCTCGAAGAGCGCGACATTCGTTTCGTGCGGCTCTGGTTCACCGATGTCCTGGGCTATCTCAAGTCCGTCGCGATCGCGCCCGCCGAGTTGGAGGGCGCGTTCGAGGAGGGCATCGGCTTCGACGGTTCGGCCATCGAGGGGTTTGCCCGGGTCTCCGAGGCGGACATGGTGGCCAAGCCGGATCCGTCGACCTTCCAGGTGCTGCCGTGGTCCACGTCGAAGGGGCATCAGCACTCCGCGCGCATGTTCTGCGATATCGCCATGCCGGATGGTTCGCCGTCCTGGGCCGATCCGCGCCACGTGCTGCGGCGGCAGTTGAACAAGGCCGGTGACCTGGGCTTCAGCTGCTACGTGCACCCGGAGATCGAGTTCTTCCTGTTGAAGCCGGGTCCGCACGACGGCTCGACCCCGGTTCCTGCCGACAATGGCGGCTTCTTCGATCAGGCCGTGCACGACGAGGCCCCGAACTTCCGCCGCCACGCCATCGACTCGCTGGAATCCATGGGCATCTCCGTGGAATTCAGCCACCACGAGGGCGCGCCGGGTCAGCAGGAGATCGACCTGCGCTACGCGGACGCGCTGTCCATGGCCGACAACGTCATGACCTTCCGCTACCTGATCAAGGAAGTGGCCATCGACGAGGGCGTGCGGGCGTCGTTCATGCCCAAGCCGTTCGCCGATCACCCGGGTTCGGCCATGCACACCCACATGTCGCTGTTCGAGGGTGAGCAGAACGCCTTCGCCGACCCGGACGATCCGATCAACCTGTCGGAGACCGCGCGGGCGTTCATCGCGGGCATTCTCGAGCACGCGCACGAGATTTCCGCGGTCACGAATCAGTGGGTGAACTCCTACAAGCGGCTGGTGCACGGTGGCGAGGCCCCGACGGCCGCCTCCTGGGGTCGCTCGAATCGTTCCGCGCTGGTGCGTGTTCCGATGTACACGCCGAACAAGTCGGCCTCGCGTCGGGTCGAGATCCGTAGCCCTGACAGTGCTTGCAACCCGTACCTGGCGTTCGCGGTGCTGCTGGCCGCGGGTCTGCAGGGCATCGAGAAGGGGTACACGCTGCCCCCGGAGGCCGAGGACGACGTCTGGTCGCTGACCGCGGCCGAGCGTCGGGCAATGGGCTTCCGCGAGCTGCCCGCCTCCCTCGACGAGGCGCTCAAGGCCATGGAGAAGTCCGAACTGGTCGCCGAAACCCTCGGCGAACACGTCTTCGACTTCTTCCTGCGCAACAAGCGGCGCGAATGGGCGGGCTACCGCAACCAGGTGACGCCGTACGAGTTGAAGGAATACCTCGGGCTGTAATCGCTTGCACCCGAACGGGCCACGCTCACCGCGGTGAGCGTGGCCCGTTCGCGTTGCGGCGGATTCGGCGGATTTCCGCGGCTCACTCCACGGTGCGGTAGCGCTCCAAGAGCCGGACGTGCCGGGGTTCGAGCTCCTCGAGCGTGGCGACCCCGAGCAGTCGCATGGTCCGCACCAACTGGGTGCGCAGAATCTCGATGGCCCGGTCCACGCCCGCCTCGCCGCCCGCCATCAGCCCGTAGAGGTAGGCGCGGCCGATGAGGGTGAAGCGCGCGCCGAGAGCGAGGGCCGCGACGATATCGGCGCCGTGCAGGATGCCGGTGTCGAGGTGGATCTCCAGATCCGCGCCGACCTCGCGAACCACGTGCGGCAGCAGGTGCAGCGGCACCGGGGCCCGATCCAGTTGGCGGCCACCGTGATTGGACAAGACGATGCCGTCCACGCCCAGCCCGGCCAGCCGTCGGGCGTCGGCCACCGTCTGGACGCCCTTCACCAGCACCCGGCCCGGCCACTGCTCGCGCAGCCAGGCGAGATCGTCGAAATCGATGGTCGGGTCGAACATGGTGTCCAACAGTTCGGCCACGGTGCCCGACCACCGGTCCAGGGAGGCGAACGCCAGGGGTTCGGTGGTCAGGAAGTCCCACCACCACCAGGGTCGGCGGAGCGCGTCGAGGGCGCCGGTGACGGTGATGGACGGCGGCACGGTCATGCCGTTGCGGACATCGCGCAGCCGATTGCCCGCCACCGGCACGTCGACGGTCACCACGAGGGTCTCGAATCCGGCCTTCGCGGCCCGCTCGACCAGGGCGATGGAGCGGTCCCGGTCCTTCCACATGTAGAGCTGGAACCAGTTGCGCGCACCGGAATCCGTCGCGGCCGCAATGTCTTCGATGGCCGTGGTGCCCATGGTGGAAAGGGTGAAGGGAATGCCCGCCCGTTGCGCGGCGTGCGCGCCCGCGATCTCCCCGGCGGTGTGCATCATGCGGGTGAAGCCGGTGGGTGCGATGCCGAAGGGCAGTCGCGCGGGTCGGCCGAGAACCATTGCGCCGGTGTCGGTCTCGGCCACATTGCGCAGGATCTCGGGGCGGAATTCGATATCGCGGAACGCCTGCCGGGCGCGCGCGAGACCGATCTCGGCGTCGGCGGCCCCGTCGGTGTAGTCGAAGGCCACCTTGGGTGTGCGTTTGCGGGCCAGTTCCCGCAGGTCCCAGATGGTTTGCGCGCGTGCCAGTTGCGCTGCTCGCCCGCCGAACGGCCGCTCGAACTTCAGCAGCGGAGCCAGGTCGCGGGGCTTGGGAATTCTGCGTTCGGTCACCGTCGCATACTTTCCGCGGCCCGGGGCGCACGCAAGCGCAGCGAATGCATGCCGCCGTCCACCTCCAGCATCGTTCCGGCGGTGGAGGAGGCGCGCGGGCTCACCAGATACAGCACGGCGGCGGCGACCTCCTCGGCGGTGACCAGGCGGCCGTGGGGCTGGCGGGCGCGCAGCGCCTCGAGTTCGGCGGCTGGATCGTCGGCGGCGGCGAGCAGGCGCTGGACCCAGGGTGTGTCGACGGTACCGGGATTGACGCAGTTGACGCGGATGCCCTCGGCGAGGTGGTCGGCGGCCATGGCGCGGGTGAGGGCCAGGATCGCGCCCTTGCTGGCGCTGTAGGCGACTCGGTCGGGCAGGCCGATGGTGGCGGCGATGGAGCAGGTGTGCACGATGGCCGCGGCGGGGGAGCGGCGCAGGTGCGGCAGGGCGGCGCGCGAAACCCGCACCGCGCCCAGCACATTCACCTCGAGCACCTGCCGCCACTCGGCGTCGGTGGTGTCCTCGACGGTGCCCTGTGCCCCGATGCCCGCGTTGTTGACCACGATGTCGAGCCGGCCGAAGGCGGCCGCCGCGGCGGCGATGGCCGCGCGCACCGAATCGTCATCGGCCACATCGCAATTCAGGGCCGGGCCGTCGGGAACGGCGGGACCGGGACGCAGGTCGAGCACCGCGACACGGGCGCCCGCCGCGCGCAGGGCGGCGGTCACCGCCGCTCCGATGCCCGAGCCGCCTCCGGTCACGACCGCGGCCAGTCCGTCGAGCTCCGGGTGATCCATGGCAACCTCACGCTATTGCTCCGATGTTTGACCCTTCGAAGCTAGCAGTGTCGGCCCGGAGGTCGCTCGAATTTTGCTTATTTTGGCCGTGATTCGAGTTCTCGAGAACCCATTGCGCTTCTAGACATCGGATGTATAGTCGTGATCCAGATCACTGGCAGATGGGAAACCGCATGGTACGAATCACGGCGTTGGACACCCACGATGTCCGGTTCCCCACCTCGACGCAACTGGATGGCTCGGACGCGATGAATCCGGATCCGGACTATTCGGCCGCCTACGCCATCCTGCGCACCGACGATCCGGGCGGCCCGGACGGGCACGGCTTCGTGTTCACCATCGGCCGCGGCAACGACGTGCAGCGCGTCGCCATCGAGGCGCTCGCGCACCTGGTGGTGGGCCGCCGGGTCGACGAGATCATCGGCGACCTGGGCGGATTCGCGCGCGAGCTCACCGGTGATTCCCAATTGCGCTGGCTGGGGCCGGAAAAGGGCGTGATGCACATGGCGATCGGCGCGGTCGTCAATGCCGCCTGGGACCTGGCCGCCAAATACGCCGGGAAACCGGTGTGGCAGTTGATCTCCGAGCTGTCCCCGGAGGAGATCGTCGATCTGGTCGACTTCCGCTACCTCACCGACGCGCTCGCACCGGCCGAGGCGCTGGACATCCTGCGCCGCGCCGAGCCCGGCCGGGCCGAGCGCAGGGCCCACCTGCTGGCCGCCGGATACCCGGCCTACACCACCTCGGCGGGCTGGCTCGGCTACTCCGACGACAAGCTGGCCCGGCTGGCCCGCGCGGCCGTGTCCGACGGGTTCCGCACCATCAAGATCAAGGTGGGGCGCGATGTGGACGAGGATCTGCGCCGGGTGAAGATCGCCCGCGACGCCGTCGGCCCGGGCATCGGGCTGGCCGTGGACGCCAATCAGCGCTGGGGCGTCGACGAAGCGGCGGAATGGATTTCGCGGCTCGCGCCGGTCGGCCTGGCCTGGGTGGAGGAGCCCACCAGCCCCGACGACATCCTGGGCCACGCGGAGATCCGCCGCCGGGTCGCCGGGACGCCCATCTCCACCGGCGAGCACGGGCAGAACCGGATCCTGTTCAAACAGCTGCTCCAGGCGGGCGCGGTGGACATCCTGCAGATCGACGCCACCCGGGTCGGCGGGGTCAACGAGAATCTGGCGATCCTGTTGCTGGCGGCCAAGTTCGGTGTCCCGGTCGTCCCGCACGCGGGCGGGGTCGGGCTGTGCGAACTGGTGCAGCACCTCGCGATGATCGACTACGTGGCCATCTCCGGCACCTTGTCCGGGCGCGCCATCGAATTCGTGGACCACCTGCACGAGCACTTCCGCGATCCGGTGCGGGTGGCCGACGGTCGCTATCTCGCCCCGCGCGCACCGGGTTTCAGCGCCGAGATGCGGCCCGAGACCCTGCGCGACTACCGCTATCCCACCGGCGCGGCCTGGCGGCCGGTCGAACTCGCACCCACAGCCCAGGTTTCGGCAAAGGAGCTCGAAAACTCATGAACACCAGAATCATCGGCGCGGCGCTGGCCGCCGCGCTCGTCGTGGCCGCGGCGGCGGCCTGTTCCCGCGAATCGACCGGCGGCGGATCCGGTGCGCCCGCCGCGGTCAACGTCGGTTCCGGAGCCGCCGACGGCGTCCTGGTCGGGGCCGATCAGCCCCGCTCGGACACCGACTTCTGGAGCGCCTACGCCGGATACCTCGGGCCCAAGGCCGCGGCCGCCGGGGTGAAGCTGGAGAACACCAGCTCCGACAACGACGCCAATCGGCTCAAGTCGAATGTGGACACACTGCTGGCCAAGAACGTGAAGGCCCTCATCATGGCTCCGCAGGACACCGCCGCGGTGAAACCGGCGCTGAGCGCGGCGGCCGCCAAGAACGTGCCGGTGGTCAGCGTGGACACCCGGCCCGACGCGGGCGGTGCCTACATGGTGGTGCGCGCGGACAACCGCGCCTACGGCACCAACGCCTGCGTGTACCTGGGCGAAACCCTGCACGGCGCGGGCAAAGTGGCGGAGTTCCAAGGCGATCTGAGTTCGATCAATGGCCGCGACCGCTCCCAGGCCTTCGCCGACTGCATGCGCACGCGCTATCCCGGCATCAAGGTGATCGAGATCCCCACCGACTGGAAGGGTGACCGCGCGGTCTCGGGTCTGCAGGACAAGCTGCTCACCGATCCGGATATCAACGGCATCTACATGCAGGCGGGCGGCGCGTTCCTGCAACCCACCCTGGCGCTGCTCAAGCGCACCAACAAATTGGTGAAAGCCGGTCAGCCGGGCCACATCACGATCGTGTCCAACGACGGCATCAAGGCCGAATTGGACGCGATCGACAACGGCGACATCGACGCCACCGTGTCCCAGCCCGCGGATCTCTACGCGCAATACGCGGTCTATTACGCCAAGGCGGCGACGGACGGGCGCAAGTTCGCGCCGGGGCCCACGGACCACGGCTCGGTGATCGTCGACACCGGCGTGAACGGTCAGCTCGAGGATCAGCTGCCCGCGCCGGTGGTGACCAAGACCGGCGGCAAGGTCGGGGACATGGCCACCGTCGCCAGTACCGACCCCGGACTGTGGGGGCGAGGGCACTGACGCACCGATCGCGAAGCGGGGACACCGATGGCGGAAACGACGGAATCGATGACGGAAAACGCGGTGGCCGAGGCGGATTCGGGCGAGGTGGCGGTGGCCGAGGCGATCGGGGTCTCCAAGCGCTTCGGTCGCACCGTCGCCCTGGACCGAGTCGGGCTGCGGGTGACCGCGGGCCGGACCCACGCACTGGTCGGCCGTAATGGCGCGGGCAAGTCGACGTTGGTGTCGATCCTGACCGGAATCGCACCCGCCGATGAGGGGCAGGTGCGCTTCGGCGGCAGGCCCGCGCCACCGCCCGGTGACCGCGACGCCTGGCGGTCCCGGGTGGCGTGCGTCTACCAGCACTCGACCATCATTCCGGACCTGACGGTGGCGGAGAACCTGTTCATCAACCGGCAGGGCTTCGGCGGCCGAATCGTGCGCTGGCGCACCGTGCGTGCCCGCGCGCGGGAGCTGCTGGACACCTGGTCGGTGCCGATCGCGGAGGACACACCGGCCCGCGAGCTGTCGGTGGAGCACCGGCAGCTGGTGGAGATCGCGCGCTCGCTGTCCTACGGCGCGCGGTTCATCATTCTCGACGAGCCGACCGCGCAATTGGACGGCCCGGCCATCCGCAGACTCTTCGAGCGCATGCGGGATCTGCAGAACCAGGGCGTGACGTTTCTATTCATCTCGCACCACCTCGACGAGACCTACGAAATCTGTTCCGATGTCACGGTTTTCCGGGACGCGCGGCACATTGTCACCGCGCCGGTGGCCGAGCTCGGCAAGCGGGAATTGATCGCCGCCATGACCGGGGAATCGGCGGAGCTGGACCGGGCCGTCCCGCGCCCGCCCGCGGATACGGCCGCACCGCCGGTGCTGACGGTCGAAAAGCTCACCCGGCCCGGCGAATTCGCCGGTGTCAGCTTCGAGGTGCGGCCGGGGGAGATGGTCGGCCTGGCGGGCGGCGGCTCCAGCGGGCGCGTCGAGGTCGCGGAGACCATCGTCGGATTGCGGCCCGCCACCGCCGGTTCCGTGCGCTCCGGCGGGCGCACGCTGCGTCGTGGCGGAGTTCCGGCCGCCCTGGCCGCGGGTATCGGGTTCGTGCCGCGCGACCGGCACGACGAGGGTCTGGTGCTGTCGATGAGCGTGGCCGACAACGCCACCCTCACCGTGCCGCGCCGCCTGGGCCGCCTCGGCCTGCTGTCCCGGCGCACCCGAGACGCGCTGGTACGCACCGCGATAGCCGATCTCGACATCAAGGCCGACAGCCCCGGACAGGGCATCGCCGAACTCTCCGGCGGCAACCAGCAGAAGGTGGTCTTCGCCCGCGCCCTCGCCACCAACCCGAAGGTGCTGGTCCTCATCACCCCCACCGCCGGAGTGGACGTGCGCTCCAAACAAACACTGCGCGCGGTCGTCCGAGCCGCCGCCGACCGCGGCACCGCCATCCTCGTGGTGTCCGACGAGCTCGACGACCTACGTGACTGCGACCGCGTGCTGGTCATGGTGCAGGGCACCGTGACCGGCGAATTCGGAAAAGGCTGGAGCGACAGGGAACTCGTCGCAGCCATGGAGGGATTGATGTGAGCGCGAGCAGACCTGAATCTATGACCGACACCCCGGCCCCCGCCGCCGACACCCCGCCTGCCCAGGCCACCGCCGGGTCGACCATGAGGACGCGAAGGGTGGTGCGGTGGAGTGCGTTTCGCGATTTATTGCTGGTGCCGCCGATTCTGTTGGTGCTGGTGGTCGGGTATTTCATCAACCACAGCTTCGTGTCGCACGACAACCTGGTGAATGTGCTGACCACCATGAGTGGGATCTCACTGCTGGTGCTGGCCGAGGTGTTGGTGCTGGTGGTGGGGCGGATGGATTTGTCCTTGGAGTCGACCTTCGGTCTCGCGCCCGGCGTGGCGATTTGGGTGACCATGGGCACCTCCAAGGTCGGTGCGTTCACGTGGGCGTCGCCGTGGATGACCATTCCCCTCGCGCTGCTCACCGGACTGCTGGTGGGTGTGGTCAACGGGCTGCTCATCGTGCGGTTCGGGCTCAACGGGTTCATCGTGACGCTGGCCATGTTGATCGCGCTGCGCGGGCTGCTGACCTTTCTCACGGGCGGGTTCACGCTCACCAGGATTCCGGATTCGGTGGAGTGGCTGGGCAATACGCGGGTGGCCGGGGTGCCGGTGAACATCGTCGTCTGCCTGCTGCTGTTCGCGATCGGGTATCTGGTGCTGAACTACACGACCGCCGGCCGGGCGCTGTACGCCGTGGGCGGCAACGAGGCCGCGGCGCGGGCGGCGGGCATTCGCACCGACCGCGTGGTCATCGCGGTGCTGGTGATCGCGGGCGCGCTGGCCGCGATCGGCGGGCTGATCTACACCGGGCAGTTCGCCAGCGTCCAGGTCAGCCAGGGCGACGGCATGATCTTCAATGTCTTCGCCGCCTGCGTGATCGGCGGGGTGTCGCTCAATGGCGGGCGCGGATCGGTGCTGGGCGCGTTCTTCGGCATCACCATTCTCACCCTCATTCAGAAGCTGCTGTCCTACGGCGGGGTCAGCGCGGACTCACTGAAGTTCATCAATGGCGCGCTCATCCTGGTGGCGCTCGTCATCACCCGGATCGCCGGTGGGCGCCGACAGGATTGATATGCGAATCGCCTTGCACACCAGACTGAAATCCGGCCGCGAAGCCGAATACGAGGCCGCCCACCGGGCGGTGCCCGCGGAACTCGTCGCCGCCATTCGCGCGGCCGGTGCCACCGCGTGGACGATCTGGCGCAACGGGACGGACCTGTTCCACGTCATCGACTGCGAGAGCTACGACAAACTGCTCGGTGAGCTCGCCGGACTGCCGGTGAACATCGAGTGGCAGCGGCACATGGCGACGTTTCTCGAGGTGCCGCACGACTATTCGGATGGTGACGCCGGGCTGCCGGTGGTCTGGGAGCTCGCGCATGAGCCGCGCGATGCGTAGGGGGTTCGCCGCCCGGTCCGCGGCGATCACGATTCCCGGCCTGCCCGGCATCGTTCTGGGCGGGGCGGGACACGCGGGATTGTTCCGGCCGGTGCCCACGGCCGCCGCCCGCGCGGCACTGAACACCGCCTGGCAGAACGGAATTCGCGCGTTCGACACCGCACCGCACTACGGCGCGGGGCTGGGGGAGGAGCGCCTGCGCCCGTTCCTGCGGGGCCGGGAGCGGTCCGACTACTGGGTGTGCACCAAGGTCGGTCGACTGCTGAGCGAGGATCCGCTGGCGGTCGACGGCACCGACGGGTTCTATGGGGCCCCGAAACGGTCACGGCGACGGGACTATTCGGCCTGCGGCGTGCGGGCGTCGCTGACGGATTCACTGCTGCGGCTCGGTCTCGACCACGTGGACATGCTGCTCGTACACGACCCCGAGGACTATCTGGAGCAGGCGCTGAAATCGGCTGTGCCGGAACTGGTCCGGATGCGCGAGCAGGGACTGACCGCGGGAATCGGGGTCGGTGTCAACACCGTCGACACCGCGCTGCGCTTCGTGCGCGAGGCCCCGATCGACTGCGTGCTCATCGCCGGGCGCTACACCCTGCTCGACCGCCGGGCCGAGGCCGAACTGCTGCCCGAATGCGCGCGCCGCGGCATCGCGGTCCTGGTCGGCGGCGTCCTCAACAGCGGAATTCTCGCGGATCCCCTGCGCCACACCACCTTCGACTACCGCGATGCCGACGAGCCGGTCCTCGCCCGCGCCCGGGGCATGGCCCGGGTCTGCGCCGACTACGGCGTCCCGCTACGGGCCGCCGCCCTGCAATTCCCGCGCCGCCACCCCGCGGTCACCGCCACCGTCCTGGGCGCGGGCACCGCCGAGGAGATCGACGACAGCCTCGCGATGCTGAACACCCCCGTCCCCGAACAACTCTGGCGAGAACTGGGATGCGCGTGACCGCACGCCGGGATGAACGCTCAACCTGCCGCGCGCGCAAGCCATTCCATGACCCCGGCCACATGGGCGAGGGCGCGGGCGTGCGCGAGGTCCGGATCGTGGGCGGCGATGGCGTCGCAGATCCCGCGGTGTTCGGCCACGGTGCGCTCGAACGCGCCCTCCTCGGTGATGCCGCGCCAGATGCGGGCGCGGGTGGTGGGCATGGACAGCGAATCCAGCAGGGAGGCAAGGACCTTGTTGCCGGAGGCGGTGGCGATGGCGGCGTGGAAGCTCAGGTCCAGGGCCAGCAGGTCGGTGACCGAGGAACTGGGCGGGGGCTCGGCCAGCGTGCGCAGATGCTCGATCTCGGCCTCGGACATGCGCTGCGCGGCCAGGGCCGTCGCGGCCGGTTCCAGGATGCGGCGCACCCCGAGAATGTCGAGCACCGAATCGTCCTGGTGGAATTCCAGCAGAAAGCTCATGGCGTCCAGCAGCGAATTCGGTTCCAGGCTGGACACATACGTGCCGTCGCCCTGCCGGACGTCCAGGATGCGCACCAGCGACAGCGCGCGCACCGCCTCGCGCAGCGAATTGCGCGAGACCCCCAGTTCGGCGGCGAGATCGGCCTCCCGGGGCAGCCGCGAACCCGGCCGCAGATCGCCGGACACGATCATGGCCTTGATTCGCGCTATCGCATCGTCGGTGACCGACAAGACCGATTCCCCACTCTCCAGGATGAGACTGTATGCCTCCGATGACTGTAGACGCTCACGTTCATATTTGGGATATCGACGGTGGGAAGTTCGACGTCGAGTACGACTGGCTCGAAAAGACATCGGATGTCTTGTATCGGACCTACACCCTCGACGATCTGAAGCCGCAGCTGTCGGAGTTCGACGTCGGCGCGCTCGTGCTGGTGCAGGCCGCCGACTCGCTCGCCGAGACCCGCACCCTGCTCGACGCCGCCGAGCGCGCGCCGCTGCCGACCACCGTCGTCGGCTGGCTGCCGCTGCACGACCCGGCCCGCACCGCGGTGGAACTGGCCCGCCCGCCGCATCCGGCACTGGTCGGTGTCCGGCACCTGATTCATCGCGACCCCGACCCGGAATGGCTGCTGCGCCCGCAGGTTTCGGAAAGCCTGGGCCTGCTCGCCGCCGCCGGGTTGAGCTTCGACGCGGTCGCCGAACGCCCCGATCTGGTGGCGCAGGTGCCGGTGATCGCGGCCGCGCACCCGACGCTGACCATCGTGCTCGACCATCTGGGCAAGCCGCCGATCGCCGCGCGCGGCTGGCAGCCCTGGGCCGATCGGCTGGCCGAGGCCGCGGCCTGCCCCAATGTGGTGGCCAAACTCTCCGGCCTGGCCACGGTCTCCGCACCGGGATTCACCGCCGCGGACTGGCAGCCCTATGTGGATCACGCGCTGTCGGTGTTCGGGCCGGATCGCATCCTCACCGGCGGCGACTGGCCGTTCACGCTCACCGCGGCGACCTATCGCACGGTGTGGCGAACCACGCTCGACACTCTGACCGCATTGTCTTCCGCCGACCGTGCCGCGGTGCTGTCGGACAATGCCCGCCGGATCTACCGGCTGCCCTGATCGACCCCAGAGAATCCGAGGACCCGAATGAAACTGCAGCGCGTGGGCGAGCCCGGCCGGGAACGGCCGATCCTTCTCGACGCCGACGGCCAGGCCCACGACTTGACGCCGCTGACCCACGATATCGACGGCGACTTCCTCGCCGCCGATGGAATCGCCAGGGCCGCAACCGCGCTCGCGGCCGGACGGCTGCCCCGCATCGATGTGACGGGCCGCCGGATCGGCGCGCCGATCGCGCGGCCGGGGGCGGTGTGGTGCATCGGCATGAACTACGCCGCGCACGCCGCCGAATCCGGGTCCGCGCCGCCCGAGCAGCCGGTGGTCTTCTTCAAGGCGCCGAATACGGTCGTGGGCCCCTACGACGATGTCCGCATACCGCGCGGTTCGGATCGCACCGACTGGGAGGTGGAACTCGCGGTGGTGATCGGCGCGCGCGCCCGGTATCTCGACTCGCCGGAGGCGGCCTGGCGATGCGTCGCGGGCTACACCATTTCCAACGATGTCTCCGAGCGCCGCTTCCAGCTCGAGGAGTCCGGCGGGCAGTGGTCCAAGGGCAAGTGCTGTGAGACCTTCAACCCGCTCGGCCCGGCCCTGGTCCCGGCCGCCGAACTCGATGCCAAGGATTTGCGGCTGCGGTCGTTCGTCAATGGCGAGCCGCGCCAGGACTCCAGCACCATCGATCTGATCTTCGACGTCGGGTATCTGATCTGGCATCTGTCCCAGTTCGCGGTCCTCGAACCCGGTGACCTGCTCAATACCGGCACCCCGGAGGGCGTCGCCCTGTCCGGCCGCTTCCCCTACCTGCGGCCCGGCGATGTGGTCGAGCTCGAGATCGAGGGGATCGGCCGCATGCGCCAGCGAATGTCGGCGTCGGACGAGTGACCGACGCGGGCGGCGGGGAATCGGCGGGCTCGTGAAGGAAACAGGGGGATCGCGCAGGAATCGGTGCGGTGGCGAGCAGGCAACGATGTCTCGTTTGGGAGGGTTGGGCGGCATGTCGGGTCGACGTGACATGTAATTTGGGGGCATGGTTCGGCCACCGACTGCGCGTTCCGCTGTTCCCGGTGTTGGGCGGCTCGGGTTGCTCGAGCCCTCCGCCGCCGCCTCTCTGCGAGAGTTGGCCTGGGACAATGTGGACAGCGTTCCGCTGCTCTGGGCGCTGTCGCGTTCGCCCGACGCCGATTTGGCGCTGCTGACGCTCATCCGGCTGCGCGAGCAACTCGGGAGCGACTGGGCCGCTTTGGATTCCGAACTGCGGCGCAATACCTCGCTGCGCGGGCGGCTGTTCGCGCTGATCGGGTCGTCGAGCGCGTTCGCCGATCATCTCGTGGCCGATCCCCTGGCCTGGCAGTTGTTGAAGCGGCCCCGGCTGCCCGCGCGCGACGAGTTGCTCGCGAATCTGCTCGAGGTCGTGAAGGCCGAACCGGAGGTCGGGCCGTATTCCGGTCCGATGCTGTTCCGCGCGCAGGTGGCCGGGCCGGAGGCGATCGCGCTGCTGCGCAAGCGGTATCGCGATCAGCTCATGCTGCTGGCCGCCATCGACCTGGCCGCCACCGTCGAGAACGAGCCGGTGCTGCCGTATCAGGAGGTGGGACAGCACCTCACCGATCTGGCCGACGCGGCGTTGACCGCGGCGCTGTCGGTGGCGGTGGCGCGGGTGTGCGTGGATCGCGAGGTGCCGGTGCGCCTGGCCGTCATCGCCATGGGCAAATGCGGTGCGCGGGAACTCAATTACGTCTCCGACGTGGATGTCATCTTCGTCGCCGAACCGGCCGACACCACCGCGACGCGGCTGGCCGCCGAGATGATGAGCGTGGGCAGCGCGGCGTTCTTCGAGATCGACGCGGCGCTGCGGCCGGAGGGCAAGGCGGGGGCGCTGGTGCGCACCCTGGACTCGCACATCGCCTATTACAAGCGGTGGGCGCGGACCTGGGAATTCCAGGCGCTGCTCAAGATGCGGCCCGCCACCGGCGATCTGGAGTTGGGCCGGCAGTACCGCGATGCGCTCATGCCCATGGTGTGGGCGGCCTCCGAACGCCCGGACTTCGTGGCCGATGTGCAGGCCATGCGGCGGCGGGTGGAGGATCTGGTGCCCGCGGACCTGCGCGAACGCGAGCTGAAGCTGGGGCACGGCAGTCTGCGCGATGTCGAATTCGCGGTCCAGCTGCTGCAATTGGTGCACGGCAAGGCCGATGAGTCGCTGCATGTGCAGGGGACCGTCGAGGCGTTGACCGCGCTGGCGGCGGGCGGGTACGTGGGTCGTGACGACGCCGCCAATCTCACCGCCTCGTACGAGTTCCTGCGGCTGCTCGAACACCGCTTGCAGCTGCAGAAACTCAAGCGCACCCACACTCTGCCCGCCCCCGAGGACGAGGAGGGCATGCGCTGGCTGGCGCGTGCCGCGCACATGCGGCCCGACGGGCGGCAGGACGCGGTCGGGGTGCTGACCAGCGAGATCAAGCGCAATGCGGTGCGGGTGCGGCGCTTGCACGCCAAGCTGTTCTATCGGCCGCTGCTGGAATCGGTGGCGCGCCTGGACGCCGACAATCTGCGGCTGTCCCCGCAGGCGGCGGTGCGGCAGCTGGCCGCGCTCGGCTACGGTGCGCCGGAGAACGCGCTCGGACATCTGAAGGCGCTCACCGGGGAGGTCGGGCGCAAGGGGCGGATTCAGGCGCTGCTGCTGCCGACGCTGCTCGAATGGCTCGGTGAGACACCGAATCCCGATGCGGGACTGCTCGCGTATCGGCGGGTGTCGGAGGGGCTCGACAACGAGATCTGGTTCCTGCGCGAACTGCGCGACGAAGGGGCCATCGCGCAGCGGTTGATGATCGTGCTCGGGTCCTCGGCGTATCTGCCGGATCTGCTGATCAACGCGCCCGAGACGATTCGCATGTACGCCGACGGACCGGATGGTCCGCTGCTGCTGGCGACCCAGCCGTCCGATGTGGCGCGCGGAATCCTTTCCGGCGCTGGACGTTACGACGATCCCAAGCGGGCCGTCGCCACCGCCCGCTCGCTGCGCCGCCACGAGTTGGCCCGCGTGGCCTCCGCCGATGTGCTCGGCATGCTCGATGTGCCGCAGGTGTGCGAGGCGCTGTCCTCGGTGTGGATCGCGACGCTGGAAGCCGCGCTGCAGGCCGTGATTCGCGCCAGTGAGGCCGAACTCGGTCATCCCGCGCCCGCCGACTTCGCGGTCATCGGCATGGGTCGGCTCGGCGGCATGGAACTCGGGTACGGCTCCGACGCCGATGTGCTGTTCGTCTGCGATCCGCGCCCCGGCGCGGACGAGACCGTCGCCGTGAAATGGGCCATCGGCGTCGCCGAACAGGTGCAGCGGCTGCTCGGCGCGCCCAGCACCGACCCGCCGCTGCAGGTCGACGCCGGGTTGCGTCCCGAGGGGCGCAATGGCGCGCTGGTCCGCACCCTGGCCGCGTACTCGGCCTACTACGAGCAGTGGGCGCAGCCGTGGGAGGTGCAGGCCCTGCTGCGGGCCCACCAGGTGGCGGGCGACCGCGAGCTGGGAATCCGCTTCCTGCGCACCGTCGATCCCATCCGCTATCCCGAGGGCGGCATGTCCGCCGAGGGCGTCCGCGAGATCCGCCGCATCAAGGCCCGTGTCGACTCCGAACGCCTCCCGCGTGGCGCGAACCCGGCCACCCACACCAAACTCGGCCGCGGCGGCCTCGCCGATATCGAATGGACCGTCCAACTCCTGCAACTCCTGCACGCCCACGAGGTGCCCGAACTCCACAACACCTCCACCCTGGAGTCCCTCGACGCCATCGAACGAGCCGAACTCATCGACTCCGCCGACGCCGCCCTCCTCCGCGACGCCTGGCTCACCGCCACCAAGGCCCGCAACGCCCTGGTCTTGGTCCGAGGCAAACCCGCCGACCAACTCCCCGGCCCCGGCACCCTCCTCTCCGCCATAGCCCGCGTAGCAGGCTGGCCCACCGACGACGGCAGCGAATTCCTCGACCACTACATGCGCGTCACCCGCCGCGCGAAGACGGTCGTGGAGCGCGTCTTCGGCGGCGAATGACGGCTGCTCAATCGAGGTCGTCCTCGCCGAGCGTGAGATCGTTTCGGGCGGCGAGGATTTCGGCTCCGATGGTTTGGGGGACGTAGGGGAGGGGATCGCCGAGAAGTTCGTCCTGGCGGTCCCGAATGAGCCACTCCGGGGTGCGGTGAGTGGATTCGCCCTCTCGTGCGGCTCGCCCGCCCGGGGCGAACATGCCGGGCAGCATTCCAGTACCGGGGGCTGGCTGGGTCGAAGAGCCGGGAATTCTTGATTGGGAGGGGTTTTCGGGGTTCACCGGTCCCGGGTAGCTGCGTCCCGGATCGGGTGCGGCCGGAACGGCGCGCGGCCAGCTCGGGGTGCCGGCGGGTGTCGGTGCCCCACTTGGAAAGGTAGGCGTCAGGGGATCGCCACCGGGGTCGAGAGTGGCAGGCTTGGTATCGACGTTTGCGTCGGTCTCGGCGGACGGGGCGGGCTTGCCGGAGTCCGCGATCGAGGCACCGTTCGGGAGGGCTTGGGAGCGCTGCGGATTCGAGGAAGCGGGTGTGGATCCGACAGAATGCGCGTCCACACCACGAGGATTGCTCGAATCAGCTATGTGATCGGCTGTGGCCGAGCCTGTTCGGGAAGCGCCGCCCATGAACGCGGTCGACGCGAAATCTCCTGTGTCGCTCCCACTCCCGACGAGATCTTCCCCGTCCGCCACCCCACCACCCGGCGTCATCACATCGAAGAAGGCCGGGATACCCGCACCAGCCGCCGGATATATCGGCACGTAATTGGCATCCAGCGCGGCCAGCGCAATCTGACGCTGCTCCTCCCGCACATTCACCGACCCACGATCCATAGGCGGCGGCACAGTCCTCCGAACCGCCTCCGCCCCATACGCGGCCGCCGTCATCCGCCGCCCGGTGCTGTGAATAATCTCCGCGATATCGGTGGCATCTCCCACGAAGCGCCGCGCGGCCCCCTCTGCCGCATCGGCGATATGCCCCGCCATCCCCTCCGAAAGTGCCCCCTGCACCGCGGCGTGCAGCACCGTCAGCGCGCCGAACATCCCATCCGCGATACTCACCCACGTCGCCGCGGCACGGTGCATCTCGCCGGGATCCATAGCCTGCGCGTGCCGGTAGATCCGTTCATGCGAGAAGCCCTCGAAGCGTTCGAGGTCCCGAATGTAATCCGGGTCCACGCCCCGCACGGTCATGCGCGTCTGCTGATGCTCGGCATCCGCCTGATTCAAACGAGCCCTGCGCCGCAACACTTCTGGCTCCACCCAATCCTCCCGTCGACGTCCTGTGATCGGTTGGACGCATGAGACGGGTGACAGGTTCCGCGACTCAGGTTTCCTGCCAGCCGAGGAACCCGAATGGAATTTCCGCGCCCTTCTAGGCAGTTGGGGGCGACGATCGATCAGGCGAGCCCTGCCAGGGCGAACTGATTGATGGCGGCGTCGATGTCAAAGGTGTCGGCGCCGAGCAGCGTGGCCAGCATCGATCGGGACACCACGCCGGATTCCGCATTCGAGATGAGTTCCGCGGCATTCCTTTCCGCGCTTCCGTCGATATTGACGCCGCCGCTGGCGAGAACACGGGTTGCGATGCCGAGTGTGGATTCGGCGGTCCAGATGCCCGGTACTGCCGCCGCAATCGCTGGACCGGGCGGTGAGTCGCCACGGTACCAGCGGCCGTTGTCCCACCAATAGCAGAACGACAGCGTGCCGTTCGCGGCGCGCGGGTTCAACACGGAGTCAGTGATCCACTCCGGCGCACCGGCATACAGTTCC
The DNA here is from genome assembly GCF_035818515.1 of Nocardia sp. CDC153. Classification (NCBI taxonomy): domain Bacteria; kingdom Bacillati; phylum Actinomycetota; class Actinomycetes; order Mycobacteriales; family Nocardiaceae; genus Nocardia; species Nocardia sp. CDC153. The sequence continues at coordinate 1,763,536 of NZ_JAYKYU010000001.1, forward strand.
GGCATCGGGGCAGTCTGGTTATACGCGGCGTCCAGGTTCGAGGCGTTCCAGACGCCCCCGGAGATGACGGCCCGGTCGTGTGCAAGCAAGTAGAGGGTGCTACCGCTGCGGGTCGGTCCTTCGAACCAGGCCAGGGACGGGAGGATTCGCGGACCCTCCGGTGACCCGATAGCGGTGTACAACGCGGCAAGCGTCGTCCACCGAGCCCACAGCTGAGGTAGCGGCGGGAAATCGTCGGTCGAAAGCTGCGGGTGCATGCCCCCGTCGCGGTGGCGGCGTGCCTGTTCGGCCGCAGTGCGTGGCGAGCGCCGCTGCCGATCCTGGTGTCCGACATAGGCGCCCAGCCACACGGGCACCCGGGAGCGTGGATATCGCTCCAGGTCGGCGTGGTAGGCCTCAGGAGCGAAGAGGTCTTCGTCCGGAAAGGGTTCCTCGCCGTAGTCGTAGTGAGTTTCCAGCGCTCCGGAGTTGGTAAGTCGGATCGATAGCCTCCACCAGGGGCCTTCGGGCATTCGTGCGGCCGTCTCGCGCTGGTCGTGGACCAATCCGATCACCTTGTCGGAGGGCTCCATTCGCAGCACTTGGGCGTCCCTGAAGGAGTAGATCCGCGATGCGTGCGCGGCCACGGTCCACGCGAACACCGCCTCCAGGCGCTGCCATCCGGTTGGGGCCGCGGCGGCGAGTTCGCGGGCGATCGCATGAGTCAGGTCCCTTGCCCGGGCCGCGATTTGTTGCTGCTCGTCGGTTGGCTGGCCGGTCACGATGGATTCCCCTCCTGTGTCGACTGGGACCCTACACACCCGAGCGCAGCAGCCCGTCGGTCGTTCCGGTTGAATATGGGGAGCTGCTATGACAGCGTCGAAGGACGGTTCGGGGAGGAGTTGATCGATATGGCCGATAAGGTCGAAGTCAATGCCGAAGCACTGCATACGGCCGCCGACAAGACGGCGCAGGTGCATGACCGGGTTCGAGATATCCTCAGCTCACTGCAGGATGCCTTGTCCGCCAGGGGAACTGCGTGGGGCGATGACGAGTACGGGCATCGATTTGCGAGGGGTGAGAATGGGTACCTGGCCCAGTCCGGCAACCAGACCGACGGTATCGCCGCTATCGCGAAGAGTTTCGATCACTTCGCGACCACACAGAGCAAGGCTACCGACGCGTTGACGGGTGTCGACGGTGGCAACGCCCGATCATTCGGGGCGGATTGATGACCAATGAACAGGGCAAGGCCGAGCTGGCCGGTTTGCTCGACGAGTTCCAGGCGCAGATTCATGCAATCGCGGAGATCAATCGTCGGCGCACCGAGCTGATGGCCAGCGGCACCGCTGGACACAAGCGCGTGACGGTGACCGTCAACGCGAACGGTGTTGTCATCGAGACGAAGTTCAGCGAGGACATCCTCGACCTCGAGCCCTACGAGATCGCGCAGGCGGTCACCGAGGCCGCGCAGGCCGCGGCTGCGGAAATGGCACGTAAGAACGAAGAGTTGATGGCCCCGCTGCGTGATAGCCGGGCACGGATTCCCAAAATGTCCGACCTGATCGTCGGGTTGCCGGACGTGGAGGACCTGGTCCCCGAGCCACTGCCGATCTCCACCGCTCCCCCAGGATCCCCAGAACGCCTGCGCGACACCAACGAGGACGAGCGTTTCACCGATGTGGAGTACATCGATCTGAACTCGCGGAGCAATATCGCTGCGCCGGAGTGGTAAAGGCATTGTGATCAAAGCCCGGCTGGTTGCGCACCGATCTTCGGTTTGGTTGCATGTCAGCCGGTGACGGCATAGAGGTAGGCGGCATTTGGGGGGATGGTGCGAGGAATCCGGGGGGATTCGCCCGACGCATTGCGATGCTCGTCAGGGAACCCGCTGTGGCCGTGTCGCCTTCGTACCGATGAGGACGGGCGGTGATTCCCCGGCCGCCGGGTGCGGACTGGCTGGGGTATCTGGCGGGGATGAAATGGCCGGACGGCAACGAAGACTCGTTGTGGGCCATGGCCGAAGACTGGCATACCCACGCTGACCAGATGCGCGCTCTCGGCGATCACATCGACGTCGCGAGAGCCGCCGCGCAAGTGGCGTATCCGTTCGGTGACGGCGGTGAGGCGATGGCCGCCGAGCTCGAGAAGATGCGTTCGGGCAATGGCTCGATCGAAGAGCTCGCCGGGTGGATGGACAAGATCGGCAACAGTGCCCACGGCATGGGTACCGAGACCGAATACACCAAAATCATGTTCTACGCCACGCTGGTCACGCTGGCGATCGACCTGGCCGCCGCACCGCTGACCGGGCCGCTCATGGGAGAGGCCGAAGCGGTCGCGGTCGGTGCCGCCCGGGTCGCGGTGCGGTTCCTGACCCGACGGCTGCTCTCGGAGGCCGCGAAGAAAGCCGCGGAATCGGCTGCGGCAGCGGTGGTTCGCTACACCGTCCGGCACGTCGCGCTGAACACGATCATCGGTACCGCCACCGACGCCGGGATCCAGGCCGCCCAGATGATCGAGGGCACCCGCGACAACTTCGACTTCGGACAGCTCGGCATCACCGCCCTGACCTCCGCCGGTGCCGGTGCGATCGGCGGCCCGATCGGAGCCGGAATCGGCAAAGGGCTCACCAAACCCTTGTCGAACATGCTGGGTAACCGCGCGGGCACCTACATCTCACATGCCGCAGGCGGCGCGATCGGCGGCGGAGTGGCCGGTGGAGTCGGTGGCTTGTACTCACTGGCCACGGGAGGCGATTTCGATTGGCGCACAGTCACCGGCGGCGCGGCGCAGGGCGCGACCGCGGGTCTGCGCCACGGCGCCATCGAAGCGGGGCGCAATCAGCCGAAGACCGTTGACGCCACCGCGGCCCATCCCAGCGATCTGACCCATGCCACACCCGATTCCGAATCACCGAAGCAGCAGAGCAATCCGCATACCGTCGGCGCCGAACAGAGTTCTGGCCATCCCGGTGCAGACCAGGGTTCATCCCTGCATCCGGCGGACGCACCGTCGAAGGCCAGCGACGTCTCCGCGCTCCAGTCGGAACATCAAGCCGACCCCCGCGCCGCCGGCCTCGGGGACAGCCCTCAGCATGCGCCGATCACGGCGGACAACCCGCGCCTGGGCGAAAACCACAGCGGAGGACCAGCATTCGGTGATCCGAGCGCGCAAGTCCAGGTTGCGCCCGCCACCGACCGCACCGGGATGCCGTCGGCCACTGGTACGGGCTCGCCCGCTCACACCGATCTCGGATCGGCTTCGCCCTCGCCGGTTCGCAATGACGTTCTGGCGAACACCAAACCCGCCGAGGTTCCGGCGGCCCCATCCCGCCCCGCCTCCGATCTGCCGGGCGCCCAGACCGCCCGGCCAACCCTCGACCCTCGCTCGGCGCTGCCCACCGATACTCGTTCCGGTGGCACCGAACGACCGGAATCCTCTCCACTGCAAACCCGGCATTCCGGCGTTGAGGCTGCACCGACGTCGCCACGTGACCCGCAGGTCAGCACCGACAGGACAGTTCAACCTGTCAGCGAAGCCGCCGACCAACGAAACACCAAGCCTGCCAACCTCACCGGAACTCCCACACGCATCGAGCCCGCCGTAGCCACGCCGATCCCGGTCGACCGTGCACCCGCAGACCGTCCAGCGAACCGGCCCGGTGACCCGACCGGTAAACCCGGCACGACTTCCCCTACGCCCGAGCACGCTCCGAGGAAAAGCCGCGCGGAGGATTCCTCCCACGCAGAAGATGCAAACGGCGCCCCGGACGCCGACCACGAGGAGGCTTCACCTCGCTCCGCAGCGGACCCGGACGACGGGTCTTCCTCGATTCGCTCGGAGGACGACCAAGCGATCCCTGCCCGCTCGGACGATGAGCATTCTGTCCCTACCCGGCGCGACGATGAACAGCCTGCCCCTTCGCGTGACCCCGAGCACCAGTCCAACCCTGACCGCCCGGAGTCACTGACTCCCCACTTGAAGGCGCGTTTCGAGGACCTGCGTGCCCGTGCTACGGAAATCGTCCTGGCAGACACGGACTCCGCTCGCCAGCACGAACTCCCGGCCCTGCGTGCCGAATTCGCCGAACAATTCGAAAAGCTCGGCCTCGACGCCGACAGAGCCGCGACACCGTGGCGGCTGCTCGAAGAGCATCAACCACAACTTGCCAAATATCTGGGCGACAACGAGAAGTTCTTCCTCCCAGACCATTCCGAGACGCCCAAACACGGTCCGGAACAGCCCTCCGTCGACCACCCGAATACCGATCCGCGAACACGCCCGAACCAGGAAGCACACGAAGAGGGCAGCCATCCGATCGAAACGCCCGTCCCTGCCGACGAGACGGCTGCGACAAATGCCGAGGTCGACCAGGTACTCGGCGAGATCAACATAAAGTTCGAGCCGAACCACTCGGCATACTCGGAGAATTGCACGAGTTGTGTTCAGGCATATGAGATCCGGCGACGCGGATTGACCGGACCCGAGCTGACCGCCGGTCCGCTCGAGAAGCCGCTTCGAACCGAGGAAGGCGGGCCGGGTGGTCGGCCCATTTCTGAGGTCGCGCAAGCCTGGGGCGGTCAGTGGCAGGCCGGTACCAGAGCCGAGATCGAGGCAGCCTTCAGCGAGCCGGGCTCGCGCGGCGCGGTCTTCATCGACTGGAAGACCGGCGGCGGTCACGTCTTCAACGTCGAAAATGTCGGCGGTACAGTCCGATTCGTCGACGGCCAGCCCATACCTCCCGTAGTCGATGCCGCCCACTACTTCGACCACGGCACAAACACGCAATACATCAGACTCGACGACAAACCCACCCCACCGTTCGCCGCGGTCGAGGAATATGTCGAACTGGCGCCACACGCACCCGAGGAAACCCCTTCCCACCAGACACACCCAGAACCGACATCCGAAAACCCAGCTGTACCAGCGCATCCGAGCGAGCCCCGCAGCAACCCGGACTCCAGCCCCGACCGCGCCACGCCACAGTCCGCGGAGCACCCCGAGAACGACCACGCCCCCTCGCATCCCCGTGAGGAACAGCCAACCGCCGTACACGACACCGACCATCAGCCCAATCCCGATCGTCCTGACTCCCTGACCCCATACCTGAAGGGCCGTTTCGAGGAGCTGCGCGCCCTCAGCCGGGAAATCGTGCTCGCCGACAGCGATCCAGCCCGCCAACACGAACTCCCAGGTCTCCGCGCCGACCTCGCCGACCGATTCGAAAAACTCGGCCTGTCGGATACCGACAGGGCCTCCACACCTTGGCGACTGCTCGACGAGCACCAACCCGCACTCGCCAAATACCTCGGCGACAACGAAAAATTCTTCCTTCCCGATCGTTCCGAGCCTGCGGGGTCCGGGCTCCAACGGGAGCACTCGTCGGCCGCCGAGCGCGAGTTCACCGCAGGTGCCGCGTCCGAAAGCGATCCGCCGGAGGCGGCTGTCGATCGAAACGATGATTCGGGCAAGTCGCCGACAGATCTTGACTCTTGGGAGCGCCCGCACGGCGATCCGCAGCCGTTCGAACGGGGTGGAGAACTGGAGCAGCACGTCAGGGAGGCTTTGAAGGCCACAGACGTCAAGGGTGGGGATGTCAGTACCATCCTGGACAACTTGGCCAACCACCCGGCAGGCCAGGAGATCGCGGAGGCCATCGCCTCCGGTCGGTTCCAAGACATTCCCAACTTTTCGATGGTGGTATCGGCCACGGCACGGCCCAACATGATTCCAGGCTCATTGGAACAGATACGACTTGCCGGTCGGCTGCTGGACAACGGCGTTACCGATATTCAATTCGAGGTGAAACAGGACGGGCATGAGATCAGGCCGGGAGTTTTCACCGGTAAGGAAACCGACCTTGATGTGATGGCCAGGGACAAGGAGGGGGCTGTCCATGGCTGGCAGTTCAAGGATGTCGCGTCGACCAACCCAAGAAATGTAGTCGGAAAGGTATTCAAGGAGATGGCCCAGCTGACCGCCTCGCACGCCGACTATCAAACATTTGTGTTGGATACTGTGGTGTCAATGGCAGACCTGACCCCGCACCTCGGTCGCCTCGAAGCTAACTTCGCCGACAAAGGCGTCCAAGTTGTCATTCGAACTCCGGACGGATTGGTGTTCATCCCGCCGGACGGTACGTTCATGCCGGAAGGAGCATCGTGATCACGACTACGCCTGTCGCGCGTTGGACTTGGGGACGAGACCATCACGACACCGATACCGTCGACCTGTGTCTGCGGGAGCTGCTGAGCGCGTACGCGGTACTAGCTACCCACCACCTTGTGGTGGACTCGGCGGTTGTCCACGTGGAAGTACCTGAAGCGGGCAAACCTAAAAACATCCTCTTCGAGGGCGACTTCGCTGTGAACGGATCAGAGATCTCAGCTGAATACGCATCGCAACTCGCCGATCAGATCCAGGCGGGTCGGCAGACCGGGCCCGTCGGTTCCGTGGATACCTTGATCGAATGCACTGGGATTCTCAGCGAGGATGCGAATGAAATCATTCAGCCCAAGCTATTCCGATTGGCTACACACGCTTACCGGGACTACATCACGACCAGCTTGGTGACCTTTTCGGATGCCTGGATGCCCTACGACCTGAAGGGACGCGCTCAGCCAGCGATCTATTCCGCGCACCAGCCACGCCTTGCCGCTGCCTTGCGGAATCTGTCCGATGTCCTGGATTCTGAGACTGATCCAGATGACTCCACCTACTTCGGCACACCAACCGAGACCGGCGTAGACAACTACTTCGAGCCTGATGGCAGCCCGTCCGACGTGTGGGCGCGATACGAAGTTTGAATAGCCTACAGGGTGTGGCGGTGGCACAGTTCATGGACGAAACCGAGCGCGTTCTCCGCGCCTCGGGATGGTGGCCCGGCAGGCAGGTCGATACCAACGCCTGGAGGGAAAGACTGGAACGCAGCGGGTTTAAGTGGAGTGCGGCGGCGGATCGGTTTCTCGAGGAATTCGGGGGCCTGAAAGTCGACATCTCCGGCCCTGGAATCACCTCCGCCCGTGAACCTTTCGAGCTGGATCCGACGTTGGCCGACGGCGAAGACGACAGGTTCGCCGAGTGGTCCGAGGTTATCCGTGAGCCGATCGCACCGGTCGGTGAACTCGACTCCGGCCGCTACCTCCTCGGAGTATCCATGTCGGGTGATCTCTACCTGGTCGCCGATTGGCTGGCCTCGTTCGGCCGGACTCCACAGGCACTAGAGTCCCTGATCCTCGGCAAATCACCTGTGCCTGTTGAGAAGGGTGACGCGGTGCCCGGCATCCGCGAGCACAACTAAGAGAGGGAATCATGACCACAACATACGACCAAGCGTTCGAGATGATTGTCAGTCATTTCAGGCCGAAGTGGAGTCACGGCACGTTTTATGTCGACGATCAAGAAATCGTCGAAACCGATGAGCTGTATGTATTCAAGGTGGGCGCACGGGAGTGGCTGGTGGACGGCGATTTGTCATTCGCCATCGCGGGTGGCGTCCCGGTGGTCTACAAGGGCACCGGTCAGCTCGGTTCTCTCCCATCAGTTGCGGTAGCCACCAACCCCAACGTTCGGGCGCGCCCCAACCCCAACCCGGTTTTTGCGGCAGCTCGAAACGACTGAGTCGCTTCGCGATTCAAGGCTTGCGGGCCTGGAGGGTGTAGGTGAGGGGGAGACGTTCGGGATGGTCCAGGAGGCGCCATTCGCCGTCCGCGTCGCAGGTCATGCGGCCGGGGAGGGGTTCCCAGGGGACGCTGTCGTGTTCTATGAGTTGGGTGAGGGTCAGGTCGGATTGTAGGAGGGCTTCTACTATTTCGCCGAGGCCGTGGTTCCACTCGTGGGTGGTGGGGTGGGACACCACGGAATCTGTTGTTACATAGGTGGTTTCGTCGGTGAATTCGGTGGGGTTGGGTGTTTCGAAGTAGGGGTAGCCGATGGTTAGGGCGTCGGTGCGGGTTTCGTCGATGGACCAGAGGATCGGGTGGCCGTCGCGAATGAAGAGGCGGCCGCCGGGGCGGAGCAGGGCCGTGACCGTGTCGGCCCAGCGGCGGATGTCGGGGAGCCAGCAGAGGGCGCCGATGCCGGTGTAGACGAGGTCGAATTGGGCTGCGCCCAGGGCGGAGACGGCGTCGTAGACGTCGGATTCGACGAAATCGATGGGGGTGGAGGTGGCTTCGGCCAGTTTGCGGGCCTCGGCGAGGGAGGCGGGGGAGAAGTCGAGGCCGGTCATGGTGGCGCCGAGGCGGGCCAGGGAGAGGGTGTCGGTGCCGATGTGGCATTGGAGGTGGACCGCGCGGAGGCCGCGGATGTCGCCGAGGCGGGGGAGGTCGAAGCGGACTACCTGGCTCAGATAGGACGGGTCGGTCTTGAAGGCATCCAGGGCGTAGTCGACGGAATCGGCGTGCAGGGGAGCTCGGTCGTCCCAGTTGGCGCGGTTGAGGCGGCGGTAGTCGCTCATGATGCTCGACTGTGCCACGAAGGTATGGCTGGGTTCAGCTGATTTTCGGCTGCGTGTCGCGGGCGGCACGCCGGGATCTTGGTGTTTTGCGCGCAGTGTCGTTGTCAGACCGGGGACCGCACGCGATACGTCGGTGGATACTCGGTGCGGGACCCGAGGCGGTATGCGGGAGGCGCGAGATGAGGACGTCGCGGGTGCGGCTGGGTTTGGCCGCCGTTCTGGTGCTGGCGTGTGTGGCGCTCACCGGGTGTTCGGGGGTGAAAGTCCCCAACGCGCAGAGTATTTCGGCTCCGGCGACCACCGATCCGTGGCAGCTGGCGGGCCAGACCTCCGCCAGCGGGCCCAACGGGGCCCGTCCCGGAGTGCCCGATGCCGATCTCACCGCCGAGAACGGCGACGGCGGGGCCATCGACAAGCTGGCCCTCAATGCCATCTCCGATATCGCCGAGTACTGGAAAGCCCAGTACGCCAAGACCTTTCCCGGCACCTTCACGGCGGTGAATCACTTCGTCTCCTGGGATTCCACCGCGCCGCGCGGTCAGGCCGTCACCTTCTGTCGCGGCAGCACTTTTCAAGAGGTCAATGCCGCCTACTGCAGTGTCGACCAAACCATCGGCTGGGATCGCGGCACCCTGCTGCCGGAGCTGGTTCGGAAGTTCGGGCAGATGGCGGTGGTCATGGTGCTGGCCCACGAGTACGGGCATTCGGTCCAATCGCAGGCCAAGCTCAATGGCTTCTTCACTTCCAGCGTCGTGCGCGAACAGCAGGCCGACTGCTTCGCCGGAGTGTTCTTGCGCAATGTGGCGGAAGGGAATTCGCGCCACTTCACCCTCAACACCACCGTAGGGCTCAATGGCGTGCTGGCCGCGGTCATCTCCTTCCGCGACCGCGAGCCCGGCGCGTCGCAGGACGAACACGGCACCGCCTTCGAACGCGTCACCGCCGTGCAGATCGGCTACACCGACGGCGCGAGCGGCTGTAAAGGCATCACCCGCAGCGAACTTCAGAAGCGCCGCGGCACCCTGCCCACCAGTTTCCAACCGGGAGACAAGGAACGACAGCTCCCCGTCGACCAACCCGACCTGGCGCTGGTGGCGAAATCCCTGGAGCAGAACTACCCCATCCAGCCCGAGCCGACCTACGACTACTCCGGCGTCACCAAGACCTGCCCGAAAGTGACTCCCACCCAAACGGTCTCGTACTGTCCGAGCACCAACGTCCTCTCCACCGACATTCCCACCCTGGCCAAACGGGCCGTCGTCAGCGAGAAGGGCGATCTCTTCTCCGCCATGGTCGCCGGCGACTACAACGCCTTCGTGGTCTTCGTCTCCCGCTACATGCTCGCCTTCGAGCAGAGCCGCAACCTCTCCCTCACCGGCGCGGATACCGCGGGCCTGCGCACCGCCTGCCTCTCCGGCGCGTACAGCACGCGAATCAGCCTTCCCGGCAGCGAAATCCAACTCTCCGCAACAGATCTCGACGCCGCCATCTCCGGCCTCCTCTCCGACGGCCTGGCCGCCGCCGACATCAACGGCACCGTGGTGCCCAGCGGCTTCGTCCGCCTCGAAGCCTTCCGCACCGGCGTCCTGGACGGCGACACCGCCTGCCTCACCACCTACAAGTAGGCGACACCGGCGAATCACGTCGGGATTACTTGTCGTACCCCAGCCGTAGCATAGTTCCCAACAGGCGATGGTCAGACAGACCAATATGGTTGCGGCAGGCCATATTTCGTGATGATTACGTAGGGAGCGCGCGATGGGACGTCTCGATTCCGACCCGAACAAAGCTCGAGCGGCCTACAACGTCGGGTCGTTGTGCCAAGACCGCGGCGAGTTCGCCGAAGCCGAGTGGTGGTATCGCCTGGCCTCGGAGCAAGGTTGGTCCGAGGCCACCTACCGGCTCGGTGTGCTGCTCGAGGAGCGCGGCGAGCTCGCGGCAGCGCTCGACCTGTATCGCGAGGCCGCGGAAGCGGGCAATTCTGGCGCGATGAACGAGTTGGGTATGAAGTGCGACAGCCAAGGTGACACCGTGGGGGCGGAACATTGGTATCGCTGCTCCATCGAGGCCGGTGGCACCGCGGCGAGACTCAATCTCGGCCGCCTGTTCCAGGACTGCGGTGAGATCGACGCGGCCGAACGGGTGTTCCGGGAAGAAGCGTCCCGGGGCGTCATCACCGCGTACCTTCTGCTCGGTTTCCTCCTCCAGGACCATCGCGACAACCTCGTCGAAGCGCGGCTCTGGCTCCGCACGGCCGCCGAGACCGGTGATCCGAGGGCCGTGCGCCACTACGCCCGGTTCGCATACACCTGTAAGAAGTTCGACGAGGCCGAATGGTGGTTCCGGCGCGCGATGGATCTCGGTGACGTCCACGCCATGGAGGATCTAGGCGCGGTCTTCGAGGCGCGGGGCGATCTGGCCCAGGCCGAGCAATGGTGGCTGCGCGCAGCCGAATTCGGCGACCCCCTGGCGATGCTGGACCTGGGTTCGCTCGCACACCGCCGTGGTGACGACGCGGGTTACCGGTCCTGGACACTTCGAGCCGCCGAACTGGGCAGCCCCCTGGCGATGACCTGGGCGGGGGATATCGCCAGCGCGGAAGGAGACGTCGTCGGGGCCGAACGCTGGTACCGCAAGGCCGCCGAGGCTTGACCTGAACGGTCGCTGAGTTCACTGCCCGGCCCCGGGAATGACCGGGTGCGGCCGCTACGCGGTCGGGAGGTGGGCCTCGAGCCAGTGGGTGAGGTCGGAGAGGACCTTGTCCTGTTCGGGCTCGTTGTAGATCTCATGGAAGAGGCCGTCGTAGCGGATGACCGTCTTGTCGTTTGCGGCGGCTTGCTTTTCGAGAATGTCCGAGCCGGTGGGGGAGGCGAGGCCGTCGGCGGTGCCGTGTTGGACCAGCAGGGGTGAGGTCAGGCGGTCGAGGTGCGATTTCACGTATTCGCCCGCGCGGAGCATTTCACCGGCGGTGCGGGCGGGGACGCCGCCGTGATGGACCAGCGGGTCCTCGTCGTAGGCGCGCACCACCTCCGGATCGCGGCTGACCAGCGTCGAATCCAGTTTCACCACAGGCAGATTCGGGAGGTACTTCGAGACCAGCGGGGCGGCCGCGCGCTGGATCGCATTGCCCGCCTCGATATCGATGGCCGGGCCGGACAGCACGATGCCGGTCACCTCGGGCTGATCACGAACGGCGAAGTAGGCCACGGTGAGGCCGCCCATGCTGTGGCCGATGAGAAAACTCGGCAGGCCGGGGTGACGGCCGGTCGCGGTGGCGAGCATGGTGCGGACATTGTCGGCGGCGGTGTCGAGGGAGCCGATATTCGCCCGCGCGCCCTCCGACTTGCCGTGCCCGGTGTGATCCAGCGCGTACACCGCGAACCCGGATTCGGTCAGCCGCCGCGCCACATGCGCGTACCGACCCGAATGCTCGGCATACCCATGCACAAGCACGGCGACGGCACGCGGATCGCCGTCCGGCAGCCACGCCTGCCAGTACACGCGGCCGCCCGCACCCTGGAATTCGCCGGTCTCGTTGCGGGTCATCGCCGCTCCCTTCGGATCGAGGTGGTCAGGCTGCCGGGATGCCGCGGCCATCGCGGTGTCCGCCCGAATTGTCGCGTACCGGCGCGGTCATTCTCGCGCATCCGGCGCGCGACGGGGCGGATCGGTCCGAAATCGCGTCCCGGGCGGGACATTGCCTCAGAAGCCGGCCAGTCGATCGATGAGCAGACGATTGAAGCGGATCAATCGGGCGTAGTCGGCGCGGGAGATGCGCTCGTCGGTGCCGTGGATGCGCTCCAGATCGGCGGCGGTCAGGATGATCGGCGCGAAATTGCAGCGGGTGGCGGCCAGCTCGTCGTAATAGCGGGAGTCGGTCGCGCCGGGGACGACGCCCACCGTGACGGCGATGCCCGGCACCACTTCGCGGGCGATCTCGGCGACCAGCTCGAAGTCCGGGCCCGCGGCGGGATTGTCGGAGGGCTCGGAGGTGGTGCCCTCGAGTTCGATGGTCACGCCCTTGTCGCGCACCACCTTTCGGCAGTGCTTCAGCACGTCGGCGACCGAATCCCCGGGCAGGATACGGAAATTCACGAACGCCTCGGCCTTCTGCGGCAGCACATTGGGTTTCACGCCACCCCGGATCACGGTCGGCGCGGTCGTGGTGCGCACCAACGCCTCGGTCTGCGGCCGGGCCGCCAGCACCCGCGCCACCACCGGACCCGCCGAATTCACCAGTCCGACCAGCGTTCGCCGTGGTTCGGACATGAATTGCCGTATGCGCGAGAGCATGTCGATGCTCACGGGGGTCAGACGCAATGGGAACGGATTGTCCTGAATCCGCGCCACCGCCCGCGCCAGCCGACCCACCACGGTCTGCCGTCCCGGCATGGAGGAGTGCCCGCCGATGTCGGACACCGACAGGCGCACGGTGGCGAATCCCTTCTCGCCCACCATGATCGTGGCCACCGGCACGTTGATACCGTCGGCGACCCCGGTGGTGATCACGCCGCCCTCGTCCAGCAGCAGCCGCGCCCGCACCCCGACCGCCCCCAGCCGCGCGGCCATGCGCCCCGCACCCTGGGACCCGAAGATCTCCTCGTCGTGCCCGAAGGCCAGGTACACGGTCCGCGCGGGCTGCACCCCCTCGGCCAGCGCCTGCTCGACCGCCTCGAGAATGGCCAGCACCCGGCTCTTGTCGTCGATCGCCCCGCGCCCCCAGATGAACTCGTCGTCCACCACACCGTCGAACGGCGGATGCGTCCACCCGTCGAGATCGTCGACCGGCACGACATCCATGTGCGCCAGCAGAATCGCCGCGCTCTCGGAGTCGTCCTTGCCAGCGCTGCCCGCCCACCGATACAGCCGACTGTGCCCGAAGGTCTCCACCGCCAGCTGCTTGTGCACCAGCGGGAACGACCGCTCCAGGTGTTCGGCGAGCCGATCGAATTCGGTGAGCTCGATCCGCTCGCGATCCTCGTACGACACGGTCCGGCAGCGCAGCGCCACGGCCAGGCGCTCGGCGGTGACTTCGTCGACGGTCGGCTCGTCAGCCGGTGCGGTCCTGGTCATCGGCTTAACCGCCGGTCCGGGCGGGGAAGTTGATGGTCACAGTGGCATTGTTCACCACATCGGGGTCCAGCGAGACCGTCTTCTTGTTTCGCCATTTGACCAGGGACTCGCCCGCGTCGCCGGGCAGATCGGGGGTGCGGATCGTGCCGAGCAGGGGCAGGTGCAGTTGGGCCGCGGTGACCGTGACGGGAGCGAAGGCGGGAGCATGCGCCCACACGTCGTCGACGACATCGGTCACGCGAATGCCGAGGCGGTGTCCGGCCGCGAGCGGCCAGTCCTGGCCGAGCAGCCGAACCTGCGCGGTCGGGGTGACCGGGGCGATGCCGCGGGTGATGACCGTGGCGCGATTGTCCGGCGCGATGTCGTAGACCTCGACGGTGACGCTGGCTGCGGCGGGACCGTCCAGGTCGAGAGTGGCCGTGGCCGTGCCGGAGATGTGCTGGTCCTGCTCCAAAGGCTGGGAGACGGTCCAGATCTCCCGATCCGAGCCGGGGATCAGTCCGCGGTCGTTGTAGCGGCCGGGCCGCAGATCGATATCGAAGGCCCGGCTGTCGGCGGGCGGCCACGCGGCCTCCGACCGCCAGCGGCCGTCGAACTGCCCGACCGTGACGCGCGGGCCGGGCACCGTCACGTCCTTGCCCGCCACATGCTTGTCGAAGAAACCGAGCAGCTCCGAAGTGAACTGCGGCGCACCGCATTTCTCGGTGCAGTCCTGGTGCCCCCATTGGCCGAACCAGGCCTTGTGATCGCCGGGGCCGAGCGAATTCCACAGCTGGAACACGCGATCGGCCTTGGTGTTGTAGTCGACGAACCCTTGGCCCAGGAACAGCGGAATCGTATTGCCGCGCAGTTTCTCCACGAGATCCCGATCCCGCCACCACGCGGAATTCGCGTCATGGTTGGAGGTTTCGGCGAGGTAATGCGAATAGCAGGCCGGATCGATGCTGGAGGCATTCGCCTTGTATTCGTCCGAATCGGTCGGATACGGCGGCGTGGACGCGATCAGCAAATGCTCGAAGCCCGCGAAATCGCCCGGCCGAAAACCGTTTTCGCTGATCGGCTTGAGGGAGAACTTCCACGCGATGCCCTGCATGTAGAGGTACGCGTTGGGATCCACGACCGGTTCGAACGAGGCCACCGCCGCCAGCCCCGCGGGCTTCTCGGCCAGGCCCATGAGCCCGGTCCAAGCCTCGTACGAGACGCCGTTCAATCCGACCTTCCCGGTCGACCAGGGCTGTCCCGCAGCCCATTCCACCGCCGCCTTCACATCCGAGCGCTCACCCGGGCCGCCGAAATCCGGGCAGCCGTTCGAGCCGCCGAACCCGCGCAGATCCACGATCACATAGGTGTACCCGGCCTGCAGAAATGTCGACACCGGCAGATCATCGGTGGACGGCCCGCCCTTGGGCCGCGGCTCGCTCAACCGCATGAGATGCGCCCGATACGGGCTGACGGTCATGATCACCGGCGTGCGCACGTCATCGGCCAGCCCGACCGGCCGCAACACATCCGCGTGCAACCGCGTCCCGTCCGCCGACGTAATGAACTCCTCATGCCACTGATACGCCGTATCCGCCGCAGCCGCGCGCCCCGGCGCCGCCACCACGCCCACCACCAGGAGCACGCCGACCGGCGCGCGCCACACCACCATCCGCATGATCACCATTTGACCTTGGTAGAACACGCCGCCCCGAACCAGCCCCAGGAACCGGGGTGCACATCACCCCGCGAGCGTTTCAAGATCAGGGAGCTCTCAATGCGGAAAAGTGTCCGATTCCCCACCGTGGCAGCTCCCTGATCTCGGCTCGTGGAGGATATGGGGGAGTACGTGAGGGGAGTGGGAGATGTCGGAGCGGTTTCAGGTGGTGCCCGATCCTCGGCCGGAGGACGAGGTGTGGCCGGAGATGGTGTGGCCCGTGCCGGAGGCGACGGTGCTGACGGGGAAGCGGGTGGAGCTGGCGACCGTCGATCCGGAACACGACGCGGAAGAGCTGTTCCGAGCGCTGGACCACGACCGCGTATGGGCACACATCCCGGGCCGGCCCGATGCGCCGGAACAACTGGCCGAGCTACTGCGGCAACGAGATTCCCTGGCCGACTGGCAGCTGTGGACCGTTCGCTCACAGGAGGCGATCGGCCCGAACCCGCCCGGAGCGATCCTCGGACTAACGGCCTACCTGGACGTCCGCCCACGCGACGCCGCCCTGGAAATCGGCTTCACCGTCTACACCCCCTCGGTCTGGGGCACCACCGTGAACCCCGAAACCAAGCTCCTCCTACTCGAATACGCCTTCGAGTCCCTGAACGTCGGCCGAATACAACTCAAAACCGACGTCCGCAACCACCGCTCCCAACAAGCAATAGCCCGCCTGGGCGCAAAATACGAAGGCACCCTACGCCGTCAATTCCGCCGCGCCGACGGCACCATCCGCGACAGCGTCCTGTTCTCCATCACCACCGAAGACTGGCCAAAGGTCCGAGCAGGCCTCACGACCCGACTCACCCAGCCAACGAGCTAGCCGGATACCGCCACGACATTCGGCCATTGCGGATACCGATCGCCGTTGGCAGTATGGCCCGGGTATGCCGCATCCATCCGATTTCGCTCGTGACAGCCTAGACGGCCTGTCAGTGGGGGACGCACTCGGCGCCCAATTCTTCGTGCCCGGCAGCTCGATTCCCGACCTTCTCGCCGGACGGCCACCCGCCGGACCGTGGCCCTGGACCGACGACACCGAGATGGCGTGCTCGGTGCACGCGGAGATCCGAACCCGCGGCGGCATCGATCGCGACGCACTCGCGACCGCGTTCGCCGACCGCTGTGAGCCCTACCGTGGTTACGGTGCCGGCACGGTCGTTGTGCTGCACCAGATCCGAGACGGGCGGCCCTGGGACGAAGCGGCCGCGGCCGTATTCGACGGACGTGGTTCCTGGGGCAACGGAGCGGCCATGCGCGTCGCCCCACTCGGAGCCCACTTCGCCGACAACCCGGACCAAGCCGCCATTCACGCGGCCTGCTCCGCCGAGATCACCCACCGCCATCCGGAGGCGATCGTCGGCGCGATAGCCGTGGCCGTCGCCGCCAGCCACGCCGCCGCCACTCGCGAAACAGGCTGCACACCAGCGGAACTGTTCGCCGCGGTCGACCCGTACCTGATCGACGGGCACACCTGCGCGGGTATTCGCCGAGCCCGGGAACTGCTGGGCCACACGCTCGCCGAGGCCGCGTACGAACTCGGAAACGGTGCCCGCGTCAGCGCCCAGGACACAGTCCCTTTCACCCTCTGGGTCGCGGCCACCCACCTGCACGACTACCCCGCCGCCATCACCGCCTGCATCCAAGCCGGCGGTGACGCGGACACCACCGCCGCCATCGCCGGCGGCATCGTGGCCGCCCATACCGGCATCGGAAACCGAGCCAACCTCAGAGGCGTACCGCGAGAATGGCTTTCCGCCAGAGAACCTCTCCCATCGTGGGCGATCCTCTGACCGAATTTCACTGTGGCCGGTAGATCATGACCAGCCGGCAGGGTTGGATGCTGATTCTCGCGAAATGTTGGAACCGGTGTTGGGGAAAGTGCCGAAGTGGTTGTTGTGGATGTGCGCGAAGAAGTAGCACATTGCCTCGCACTCGGCGTCTAGTACCGCGACGGTGGGGTCGGCCGCGACCGCATCGTAGAAGGTTTGGCCCATTGCGACGATGAAGCCTCGGCAGTAGAGAAATCCGTCGTCGGAACCGTCAATCACCTGTTGGATGTCGGCGCGGTCGATGTTGTACAGCTTGCGTTCTAGCACCCGGTCCAACGCGGTCAATTCCTGAGCCGACATGTCCTGGGTCAGGTTCCGCAACTGGTCGAGGAATTCGTCGAGGTACTTGTCGACGGCATAGGCTTCGTCGTCGCTGCCGCGGTCGACCAACCGGCTCCGCAGCTGGTTCGGCTCGGTACCGAGACGTTCCCACGCCTACTCTATCAGGTCCCAGAACCGAGACTCCTCGGCTGGTGTCGAGATCATGCCCACACCGCCGGACGGTAGCAGAGCCCGCAGACATCGGGCCTTGGGTGCCTTCAGGATTCGGCGATGTGGGCAGGTGGTCAGATTGGGCGGAGGTTGATCATTTTGCGGAGGCGGGCGCGGTCGCGTTCGAGTTTGCGGGCCTCGTAGGCGATGGGGAAGTAGCGGATGCGTTCGGGGAGTAGGGGCATGGTGCGGCCGATGAGCCAACCCAGGACTCGTAGGGCGCGTTCGTCGTTGGCGGTCCACTCCAGGCCGAGCTTGTCGCGCACGATGTTCGGGGTGGTGCCGACGGTGAAGAAGTATTGGAGGCGGCCGACCGGGGTGGTGGCGGCTCGCCAGACCGGGTGTAGGGGGCGGGGAATCTGCTTGGGCGGGGCGATCTTTCGGATCACTTTCAGGTAGTCGTAGGCGACACTCGTGACCTCCAAATGGTTTTCGACCTGGTTCCAGAACCAGGGCTCCCACTCGGCGTACGTGGCCGGAATCTCCTTGGGGGCCACCGAGAAATTGCGCATGAGTTGGACGGTTTCTCGGTAGTACGCCTCTTTGTCGGCGTCGGTGAGCTTGTCCGCCGAGAAGTACTTGTTGCCCTCGGTGAAGGCGAAGACGCCGGTGTGCAACACCCAGGCCCACGGGCCGGACGACAACGCCTGATGCTTACGCCCTTGTGCGTCGGTGGTGTTCAGGCTGGCATGCATCTTCCGCAGCCGATCGGCCTCGGCCAGCGCCTCGTCACCGCCGTAGACCCACATCATCACCGAGGCGAGACTCCGCATCGCGCGACCCATGGGATCGGTGCGGAAGGTCGAGTGCTCGTCCACCACCGCGGCGATGGTCGGTTCCATGGTCTGCAACAGGAACGCGGAGCCGGCGGTGAGTGAGAAGGTGATCAGCCCGGTGTCTTCCCAGAGGCGGGTGTCCGGGCCGAAGGGGCGACGTTCGGGGCGCGCCTGTTGCTCGAGCTGGATGGCGGCGGTCATGGTGATCTCCTTTGATCAACCGTTCCTGCCAACTGCCACTCGTCGACAGGATGAGAGACTTACTACCGAATCTTCTCATCATGTCGGCCGAGTGGCAACCGTCACGTCCCCCGGAAACACGAAACGCCGGATGGCGGGACCGGCCGGGTAACCCGGTCCACGCCATCCGGCGTTTCTACCCGCCGCCGGGTGAGTTCGGCTCCCGGGCGCGCGGCGTGGCATGGGATGCCGCGCGGGCCGGGTGGCGGGCTGCGTCGTCCGATCCTGGATCAAAAAATCGGACGGCGGTCTGGGAGTGACTAGGTCACCGTGTACACAGTGACTAGGTCACGATGCGCAGCGGGTGCTCGATGAGCTCCTTGAGCTGCTGGAGGAAGCGGGCCGCGACGGCACCGTCGATGGAACGGTGATCGGCCGACAGGGTGACGCGCAGGATCTTGCGCGACACCACCTTCTCGCCGTCCAGCTTCAGCTCGTCCTGGGCCGCGCCGACCGCGAGGATCGCGGACTCCGGCGGGTTGATGACGGCGGTGAACTGCTCGATGCCGAACATGCCCAGGTTGGAGATGGTGAAGGTGCCGCCGGACATGTCCTCGCCCTTGAGCTTTCGGTCGCGGGCGCGACCGGCCTTCTCCTTGCCCTCGGCCGCGATGGCGGACACGCTCTTGCGGTCGGCGTCGTGGATGACGGGGACGAACAGGCCCGCGTCGGTGGCCACGGCGATGCCGATATTGATCGCCTTGTGCCGCAACAGCTTGTCGCCCGCGAAGGAGACGTTCACGGCCGGGTCCAGGCGCAGCGCGGTGGCGACCGCCTTGACCAGCAGGTCGTTCACGCTGACCTTGCCGGAGCCGGTCTCCTCCAGGGTCTTGTTGATCTGCGCGCGGAAGGCGAGCAGCTCGGTCACATCGATAGCACTGGTGAGATAGATGTGCGGGGCCTGCTGCTTGGACTCGGTCAGACGCTGGGCCGAGACACGCTGGATGTTGGTCAACGGGATCTCGTCGTAGTCGCCGGTCGCGGGCGCAACGGCGGCCGGGGCGGGCGCGGCGGCGGCCGGAGCGGCCGGTGCGGCCACCGGAGCGGCTGTGCTGCCCGCGGTTTCGACATCCTGCTTGGTGACGCGGCCGCCGGGACCGGTGCCGGTCACGGCATTGATGTCGACGCCGAGCTCCTTGGCGACCTTGCGGGCCAGCGGCGACGACTTCTTGCGGTCACCGGATTCGACAGGGGCGCTGCCGTTTCCGGCGGCCGGAGCCGAAACCGCCTGCGCGCCAGCGGCGGTGGGAGCGGCCGGAGCCGGGGCGGACGCGGCGGCCGGAGCGGCAGCGGCGGGAGCCGGAGCAGCGGCAGCCGAAGCGGCCGGAGCCGCAGCCCCACTGCCATCACCCAGCAACGCGATCGGCTCACCGATCGCCACGGTCGTACCCGGCTCCGCGAGGATCTGCTCGAGGACGCCGTCCTCGTACGCCTCGAGCTCCATGAGCGCCTTGTCGGTCTCGATCTCGGCGAGAATCTCACCGGCCTTGACCTGATCGCCGACCTGCTTGAGCCAGGCCGAGACGATGCCCTCCTCCATGGTGTCGGAGAGCCGGGGCATGGTTACTTCGGACATGTTTCCTTCCGGGTCTCAGCGACGCTTGCCCACGGCGGCAAGGGTTTCCAGGGCGGCCTTGTACAGCGAATCCGGCGACGGCAGCGCCAGCTTCTCGAGCGGCTTGGCATACGGCAGCGGCACCTCGGCCATGGCCACGCGGCGCACGGGGGCGTCGAGGTAGTCGAACGCGCCATCGGAGATCGACGCCGCGACCTCCGCGCCGATGCCGTAGGTCAGCCAGTCGTCCTCGCCGATCACGACCGCGCCGGTCTTCTTGGCCGAGGCGACGATGGTGTCGCGGTCCAGCGGGCGCAGGCTGCGCAGGTCCACGACCTCCGCCGAAATGCCCTCGGCGGCCAGCTTTTCCGCGACCTGGGTGCACACGGTCGCCATGCGCGAGTAGCCGATCAGCGTGATGTCGGTGCCCTCGCGGGTGACCGCGGCCTTGCCCAGCTCGGCGGCCGGAAGATCGTCGGGCACTTCGCCCTTGGTGTTGTAGAGCGAGAGGTTCTCGAGGAACAGCACCGGATCGTCATCGTCGATGGCGGCCTTGAGCAGCGCCTTGGCATCGGCCGGGGTGCTCGGCGCGACGACCTTGAGGCCGGGCACGAACGCGTAGTACAGCTCGATGTTCTGCGAGTGCGTCGCACCCAACTGCTGGCCACCGCCGCCGGGCGTGCGGATGACCATCGGCACCGACGTCTGACCGCCGAACATGCCGTAGATCTTGGCGGCGTGATTGACGATCTGGTCCAGCGCCAGCAGCGAGAAGTTGATCGTCATGAGTTCGACGACCGGGCGCAGGCCCAGCATGGCGGCGCCGATGGCCGCGCCGACGAAACCCTCTTCGGCGATCGGGGTGTCGCGCACCCGCTTCTCGCCGAACTCGGCCAGCAGGCCGGCGGTGATCTTGTAGGAGCCCTCGAAGACGCCGATCTCCTCGCCGATCAGGAAGATGTCGTCGTCGCGCTGCATCTCCTCGCGGAGGGTCTCGCGCAGCGCTTCACGGTAGGTCATGACAGCCACGGTGATGTCCTTAGAAGGTGAAGAGCGCATCGCCGGGCAGGCGACGGGAATCGCCCGCGACCGGGGTCGCGTAGTTGTAATCGAACAGGGTGGCCGGGTCCGGGTGCGGGGACGAGTCGGCGAAATCGACGGCCGCGCGCACGCGCTCCTTGACGTCGGCCTCGATGGCGGCGGCCGAATCCTCGCTCAGCACACCGGCTTCGAGCAGCCGCTCGTGCCACAGCACGATCGGGTCGTGCCCGACGGCGACCGAGACGGCCTCTTCGGTGCGGTACTTGGCCGGGTCGACCACCGAGTGGCCCTTGAGCCGGTAGGAGACGGCCTCGAGCAGCGCGGGCTTGCCCTCGCGGCGCGCGGTCTCGATGAGGTCGGAGGCGACCTCGCGCACGGCCAGCACATCGGTGCCGTCCACGCGCTCACCGCGCATGCGGTAGGCGGAGGCGCGCTTCCACAGATCCGGTTCGGCGGAAGACTTCTCGACGGTGGTGCCCATGCCGGTCTGGTTGTTGATCACCAGGAACACGACGGGCAGATTCCACAGCGCCGCGATGTTCAGCGACTCGTGGAAGGCGCCGATATTGGTGGTGCCCTCACCCATCTGGCACACCACGACGTCGTCGCCGCCGCGGTAGTCGATGGCCAGCGCCGCGCCGATGGCCAGCGGAACCTGGCCGCCGACAATGGCGTAACCGCCGAGCAGACGGGTGGCGGTGTCGTACATGTGCATCGACCCGCCCCAGCCCTTGGAGGTGCCGGTGGAGCGGCCGTACAGCTCGGCCATGACGCGGCCGGGCTCGATGCCCTTGGCCAGCGCGTAACCGTGCTCGCGGTAGTTGGTGAACAGGTAGTCGGTGGGCCGCATGGCCTTTCCGACGCCGACGACGGTGGCTTCCTCACCCAGGTTCAGGTGGCAGTAGCCGCCGATCTTGGCCTGCTGGTACGCCTGCGCGGTCCGCTCCTCGAAGCGGCGGATGAACAACATGTCGGTGTACAGCTCGAGCAGGTCGTTGGCATCCGCGCCGCCGAAATCGGCTCCGCCGAGCAGCTTTTCGGCGGTCTCGGCTGTGCCCTTTTCAAGAGCGGATACGTCGGCGGCCTTGCCGGCCTTGCGCGCCGACTTGCGCGGCGCTGCGGTGGTGGTGGTCATGAGCGAACTCCTCAACGCTTCCGGGGCGGCGCGACGTGAACCGGCAGGCCCAGCCCGACCAGGGCGGCCTCCATGCCGATCTCGCCGAGGGTGGGGTGGGCGTGGATGGTCTCGGCCAGCTCGTCGAGGGTCGCCTCGAGCGAGATCGCCAGGGCCCCTTCGGTAATCAGATCCGAGGCCGACGGGCCGATGATGTGCACGCCGAGGACGTCCTTGTGCTTGGCACCGGCGACGATCTTGAGGAAGCCCTCCTGATCGCCGAAGGACTTGGCCCGGCCCAGCGCCGCGAACGGGAACTTGGCGACGATGACGTCGTGGCCCGCGGCCTTGGCGGCGTCCTCGGTGAGGCCGACGCTGGCGATCTCCGGGTGGGTGAAGGTCGCGGCGGGGATGACGTTGTAGTCGATGTGGGCCGCGTGGCCCGCGATGGTGTCGGAGGCGACCAGGCCCTGATGCGAGGCGACGTGCGCGAGCAGCGCCTTGCCGGTGACATCGCCGATGGCGTACACGTGCTCGACACCGGTGCGCAGGTGCTCGTCGACGGGGATGAAACCGCGTGCGTCCGTGTCGATTCCGGCGACATCCAGGCCCAGCTCAGCGGTGTTGGGGCGGCGACCCACGCCGACCAGCACCACGTCCGCGGGCAGCTCCTGCGGCTTCGCGCCGCCGACGGTGACGGACAGGCCGTTACCGGCTTCGGCGATGGCGGTGACGGTCGCGCCGGTCAGCACCTTGATGCCCCGCTTGGTGAACGAGCGCACCAGCGCGGTGCCGATCTCCTTGTCCTCCAACGGAACCAGGCGATCCTGCATCTCCACCACGGTGACGTCCGCGCCGAACTCGTGGAACAGGTTGGCCCACTCCGCGCCGACCGCGCTGCCGCCGATGACGACCAGCCGCTTCGGGACCTCGGTCAGACCGAACGCGCCGTCGGAGGTGATCACGCCGGGCAGATCGGCGCCCGGAATCGGGAGCACGGCCGGAACCGAACCGGTCGCGATGATGACGTCCTTGGCGCTTACGGTCCGCACCGCGTTGGCGGTCGGGGCGGCGGCGTAGCGTGGGCCGCCCTCGAAGATCGGCGACGGCCCGGCCTCGACGACCTCGACGGTCGTGGGCCCGGTGAAGCGGGCGTGGCCCTCGATGACCGTCACGCCATTGGCCTTGAGCAGACCCGCGACACCGTCGGTCAGTTCCTTGACGATGCCGTCCTTGCGCTGCCGCACCGCGGCGTAGTCGAAGCGCAGGTTGTCGGCGTAGATGCCGAAGTCGGCGGCGTGCGCGATGGTGTGGAAGACCTCGGCCGAGCGCAGCATCGCCTTGGTCGGGATGCAGCCCCAGTTCAGGCAGACCCCGCCCGGGCGCTCCTTCTCCACCAGGCCCACATTCAGGCCCCGCTGAGCGGCGCGGATGGCGGCCACATATCCGCCCGGGCCGCCGCCGATCACCAGAAGATCGAATTCCGGCACTCGTGGTGCTCCTCATCTCGATGTACTCACAGACCCGCCATCGGTTGTGATGCGGGTCATTCCGATCGAGTCTGTCGGTCGCCAAATGCACAAACAAGGCTCTAGCAGCCCATATATGACGGGAATCGACTGTGCTGAGAGCACAATTCATACCCGTCGGTAGCGGGCTTCTCGCGGCTCAGTCGCGCGGGGTGTCGGACAGCTCCAGGGCGGCCAGCGCGAGGGAAAGTTCCAGGTAGGACCGTTGGCCTTCCAACGGACGACCCAGCAGCAGGGTGATGCGCTGCAGGCGGTTGATGACGGTATTGCGATGGCAGTGGAGTTTGGGCGCGGCATTGGCCGCCGAGCAGTTCTCGGCCAGCCAGACCGCGAGGGTCTGGAGCAGAATGTCGCGTTCCTTG
This sequence comes from Nocardia sp. CDC153, assembly GCF_035818515.1. Classification (NCBI taxonomy): domain Bacteria; kingdom Bacillati; phylum Actinomycetota; class Actinomycetes; order Mycobacteriales; family Nocardiaceae; genus Nocardia; species Nocardia sp. CDC153. The sequence continues at coordinate 1,787,683 of NZ_JAYKYU010000001.1, forward strand.
CGCGGCAGTTCCAGCACCGGGCCGAGGGTGCGGTTCACGAGCAGCTCGGTGAGATCGGGGGAGCGCAGCAGCAGCGCCTCGGGATAGCGCTCGTCCAGCGAGACCAGCAGACCCGGGGTGTCCTCACCCGGGACCGTCTCCAGGGCGAGCACCGCCAACCCGTGCCCGGTATCGACGCCCGCCAGCCCCGCGACCGCGGGCGAGACCCCCGCCCGGCCGCGAATCAACGGCCGAAGCTGTTGCAGCACAGCCGAACTGTCGCGATGTTCGAGCGACACCAGCCCGACCGTCGAATCCACCCGGTCGTGCCACACCGACCGAATACCCGAAACCCCCAGCGCCGTCTCGGCTCCCATGTGCAGCGGCGGCCCGCTCTCACCCCGGGCCACCACCACGAGATAGGCCCCGGTCGGCGGCAGATTGAGTTCGCGCCCGGCCCGCGCGGCGAAGGTGGCGTCGTGCGCGCGCCCGGCCAGCAGATCCTCCATGAGCGAATGCCGGCGCCGCTCATCGCTGCGCACCCGATCCAGCTCGGTATTGCGATAGGAGGTGACCAGCGCCGACGACATCCCGTCGACCACCGCCCACATCACCGACCCCACCTGCCGGATCTCGCTCGACCCCATGTCATCGGCCTTGTCCAGCAAGGCTTCCCACACGATCTGACCGCCCAACCGGAAGGTGCGCAGCATGGCCTCGAGGGGGACGCCCTGTTCGGCGCGTCGCCGGCCGATGGCCGCGGCCACATCGTCGCCGTCCGGATCCGGTTCTTGCCCGCCCAACAGATCCAGGATTCGCGTCAGATACCGCTTGCACCCGTCGCGCAGATCCGCGCGCGGCACGGCCGTGTAGTCGGTCCACTCCGGGTTGTCGGTGAAAATGGCCGCCATCAGGCGTTTGGTCAGTTCCGGCACCTCGGCCTGGCAGGCGGCGGCCAGACGCTGGGTACCGAGCGTCGGTGCCGGATGCCTGGGAGCCGCCATGCGCACAAACTTACGCCCGCCGGGGTGCGCGAACCGGTCAGCGGGTCTCGATCGAGCCCAGGACCGGCTTGATGTCGAGGATCGGCGTGCCGTCGATGGCCTCCAATCCGGCCACGGTGAATCCGGCCTCGCCGACCGCGGTGATGGTGACCTCGTGCAGGCCGATGGGGTTGGGTCGGTCGGGTGAGCGGGTGGCGAAGACACCGGTGGGCGGGCGGGTGCGGTCGCCGCGCGGATGGACCGCGAGGGTGTCGCGGCGGGCGGCGTGCAGCCAGGTGAGCAGGATGACCCGCATGCCGGGGCGCAGATCGGCCGCGGCGGCGGCGAATTCGGGCTCGAGCAGGATGTCGGCGGGCGGGGCGTCCTCGTCGGGTTGGCGGGGTGCGTCGGTGCGGTCGGTGAGCGGCGAGCTGACCCGGCCCACCGGGCGCAGTTCGAATCGTTCGGTGCCGGTGAGGTCGTCGGAGGGCATGCCGTTCCTTGTCTCTTGGGAATCGGGTAAACAGTCTCTAGGGAATCGGGGTCAACACCAGGAGGTCCCAGGCCTCCGGGAACTGCCATTTCTGGCCCAGTATCTTCACGGTGTGCGGGCGGCGCGCGCCGTCCGGGCACAGGATGGTCCAGGTGGTCGTCTCCGTGAAGTGGGCTTCCCCCGGGATCGGGATCAGGTATTCGTCGAAATCCGGATTGCCCCGGCGGCATTGCTCGAAGAGCAACCCGAGCTCCTCGTTCGGCACCTTGTGCGCGCCGAACAACACCAGGTGCTGCACCGCCCACCGGCAGGCTGAGCGCCAGGAATCACCGAAGGTGTGCGCTGCGCCGGGATTGCACAGAATTTCCACGATGAGATTGGGCCGGGTATCCGCGGTCGGTTCCGGCATCCACGGGAAGTAGGCCTTCCAAGCCTCGTTGACGGCCATCGGATACAGCTGCGGCCCCGCGAGATACGCCGCCGGGCTGCCGATCGACCGCAGCAGTTCGAGATCGCCGCTGCCCCAGGACGGCGGAAAGCTTCCGGTCTCGACGACGGTCAGCCACGGCATGAGGGCGCCGGCGATATTGGGCCCGAACACCTTCGGCATGTTCAGTACCTCGCACATCGTGTCGATCTGCTCGGGCGTCGCCTGCCGCTCCATCCGGAAATATTTGGTGACGCTGGCCACCGACTGATTCAGTGCCCGCGCGAAGTCCTCCCGGGTCACCCCGGCCGCCCGCGCGGTCGCGTCCAAGGCGTCCATCAACGACTGTTTACGGCCGAAGGCGTCCTCGATCCGGTCCATGGGCGGATACGTCCGGTTGCGACGTGATCCGCCCGGCTGCGCACCGACCCTCCGTGACCGCGAAGCCTTTTCGGTCATGTCGCTCCTTGCTGTGTGCCCTACCGACTTGCCCAAAATGGGTATATAGGATTCCGATACCTCGCAGCTAACCTCGGCTGCGGACCGTCGATGCCGCTGCGAAGGGGGCATCGGCATCGACGATTCCAGCACCGGCATCGTGCTCGTCGGCGACGCGAAATCAATGGCGTGGCAAGGTCACCGGGAAGCCGTTCGCGGGCAGCGGTGTCGCGCTCACCGCAGGTTCGCGAAGAGTTCGGCGCCGACAGCTTTCACCGTCGCCTCGATATCGCCGACGTTCGCCCAGTCGGCGAAGGTGATGTCGGCGACCATGTTTCCCGACCAGAACACCAGGCGGGCTTCCGAGCGCCCCGGAATCGCCCGGGAAGCACCGCTGATCAGAAAGGCGTCCCGCACCCGCACCCCGATATCGGCCGGTGCGACGGCGGCGACGGTCGGCGCGGTGAGCTGGGTCGTGTAGCTCTCCGCGAGGGACGATTTCGCGTGGGCGTAGGACTTCGAGGCGGTGGACGTCAGTCGCAGCGTCACCTGGATGCTGGTGGGGCGAGTGAACGATTCGACCGCCCAGCTGGGTGTGTGGACAATCTCGTCCGGATTGAACGGATTATTCGGACTGCGTTTGCAGGGTGCGCCCGGAGTGAGTTTGGTGACCGTGGCGGCCGAAATGAGCGCGCACTCGTCGGCCGGGTCGTGGTAGGTCGGTCCCTCGGCGGCAACGGATGACTTACCGTGTGTCACAAGGATTGCCGCGATGGCGACGAGGGCGGTGAGCACGGCGGCCCCGGCGATCCAGGCCCAGGCTCGGCGGCTTCGCGTGGGTTCGCTCGGGGTGGCGCGACTCTGTTGTGCGGAAGATCCCGCCCCGTTCATAGACCCGACTCCGATCGTCTGCCGTACGACCCGGAACCCTATCGCACCCGCCCTCGGCCCGGTGTTGCTGGGCGAGCTCGATCCGGAGCCACTCGGTCGATATTCACGAAAGATTAACGGCCGCAACGTCGCCCGCTTGGCAGAATGATTTGCCGAGCGGAAAGGACAAAACCGATCCGCCCGGGATGTCGGAAAGGGAGTGGAATGGGCAAACTGCGCTGGCGGCGCTTTTTCACCGCCGATGTACGGGCCCTACCGTCGGGTGACGCGCGAATGATCGCCCGCACGCCGCTCGCAATACTCGGCCCCGCCACGAATCCCCGGCGGCGGTAGCCGATCACCCGGAAACCGCGGCGGTCCCAGTCGACGCCGCCGCGGTTTCCGTCGCGATACTCGCGCGGTTTGGCGCTGACACCAGCGCGATTTCCGCAGATCGGACTGTGCGCCAAAATATTTCGGGTCCAGCCCGGATTTGACGGCGTATGATCGGCGACGATGGGCACCGGGAGTCGAAACGAGCAGGCGACAACCGACTGGGACGTGTTCGTTCACGCACTGGCCGATTGCTTCGCGAAACTGCCCTCGCGCGCGACTCTGATCTTGGCCGCCACCGGCAACCGCTACGTCCAGATCCAGCAGTTCGACATCAAACTCACCGCCGAGCTGACCGGCGATTACTATCTGGCCGAACCCATTTCCGCCGCCGCCGACCGCCGATTACGCGAGCTGGGCTGGACGCCACCCGTCCCCCAGCACGACATCGAGAACTGGCATCGCACCCTGCTCTGGCCCATCTCCCGCGGCGGCCTGGAAGACCTGGCCCGCTCCGTCGCCCTCGGCCTACACGAGGCCCTCGGCGTCCCCACGCCCGACGATCTACGCGCTACCGGCTGGTCCGACATGTCCCGCGAACTGGACCTCACGGCCCTGGCCGCGATCAAATCGGCCGGAGCGTCATAAGCGCGGCAACCCATTTCGATCACCCCGACCCGCGCTAGTGCCTCGCACCCGAGGGGCGCGAGGCACCGTGTTGTTGTGCGAGGCACCGTGTCGGTGGTCAGCCCACCAGGTTCTCGTGCAGGCGCAGAATGGTTCCGGCGTCCAGGCCGAGGCCCTTGGTCAGGTATTTGCCGAAATCGCCGTACTGCTGCTTCATTTGATCGACGGCCACATTCAGATAGTCGTCGCTGACGATCTGCAAGGGGATGAGCAGATCCGGATTCTGCATGATCCCGGCAGCTTTCAGCTGCGCCCGCAGAGCGGCGTCAGCGGCGGCACGGTACTGGTTCGACAACAGGTAATCCTGGCGCGCGACGCTCTCGGGCACCCCGACCGCCTGCAACAGCACATACGTCATCCAGCCGGTGCGGTCCTTGCCCGAGGTGCAGTGATAGAGAAACGCGCCCGGCGCGGCCGCTATCTCCTTGATGGTCTGCCCGAACTTCGCCGTCGCGTCCGCGCTCAGGAAATTGGTGTAGGCGTTCCGCATGATCTGCTCGGCCTTACCGTCCCCGAGCAACGCCTGCTGCTGCACCGGATCCTTGGACCCGATCGCCTGCGCCGTCTTCAAATAGATGCCCCCATCATCGATGGGCCGCGACACCGCACTCAGCCCGGCGGGTAACTTGTCCGCCCCCATCCCCTGCACCTCGGCCGCCGTCCGAAAATCGACCACACTCTTGATCCCGAGCGTCCCGAGCTTCTGCACATCGGCATCGGTCAACTTACCCAGCGCATCGGCCCGAATCACCTTCCCCGACTTGGTCGAATCGCCGGTATAGGTGACGTACCCGCCGACATCCCGCACATTCACCGCCCCCTGCAAGGTGATCTGCGTGGCATCCGCCCGCGCGACCGGCACGGCCCCCGCCCCGAATCCCACGGCGGCCACCACGACAGCACTCAGAGCGAGCATCGAAATACGAAGTCTTGCAAAACGTTTAGTTTTCACAGTCCGCGACGCTAAGACCGCTTACGCCGCCCTACTGCCCTTCCCCAGGATCGCGCCCACCCACCGAACATCCCATTCCGCCCACTGGGACAAGGAGTTCCACCGCGAAAGGCGTCACCCGGCTCGTGCGATGGATTCGAGTCTTCGCCGGGCCGGGGGCTTTTCGGGGTGGGGGGTTCCGCATTCGGCGCTGGAGAGGCGTCCGGAGGTGGCGGGTTGGTCCTCGCAGGCCGCGGACCAGGCGGCGAGGCGGTCGGCGAGTTTGTCTGAGAGTTGATCCAGGAAGCCGTCGGGGCCGGTGTGGGCGGTGGCGGCGGCCGCGTCGAGCTGTGCCAATCGCACCTCGCGATTGCCCTGCAGGAAGTCGCTGTAGCCGAGATGGTCCAGGCGAGTCCGCAACGCGCTCAACAGCTTCCCGATGCAGCCGCGGGTGCGGGGGCAGTCCGATTCGGCCTCCCAGAACGCGTACAGCCGGACCGCGACGGCCCGGATCGCGCCCTCGCTGGCGGGCGCGGCCAGCGCCATGGTGACCAATGCCTCCACGATCAGCAGCTTGGTTCGCCTGCTGAACCGGGGATTCCACGTCCCCTCCAGCGCGCTCGGCCAGTGCAGCGACTGACAGGGATCGAGCCTTTCCGCATTGCGGCAGAGCAGTTCGGCCCCCACCAACTGCACGGTGTGGTCCGCGCTGCGCAGCGCCTTGTCGATGACGAGAACCGCTGTCTCCGAGGACACCTGCGAGTTGTGCTCCTTCCACAGATCCACCAGCAGGGTCACCGCCAGCAGCTCCTGACCGAGGTTCGTCAGCGCGAGCAGGCCCGACGCCACCACCGCCGGCGTCGTCTGCGTCCCCTCCGCGGCGAGCAGCTCACCGGCCCGCATCGCCGCGTCCAGCCGCAGTCGATCGCGCTTCTCCCGGCTCTCGCGCTCGAGCCGTTTGTCCGCCTGCCGCTTGAAGATATGGCCGATCAACGCCACCGACGAGGTCAGCACCGCACCGGCGAAGGTGACCACCGCCGCCACCAACGACTCGCTCGGCGGCCGCACGGGCCCGACGAAGATGACCCACCCGGCCGCCAGAATCACCAGCGGCATACCGCCCGACACGACCACCAGCTTCTTGTCGTCGGACATGGAACCGCACCTCGTTCGCCCGCTCGCTCCCGCTGCCCCAATTCTCCACAAACCCGCTGGTCCGTGCATCGGCCCCGAAAACGGGCGGAGCCCCACCCGCCGAGGCGGGTGGGGCTCCACGAGATCGCTTGCGCGCCTTCGACTTAGACGTCGAAGTAGAGCTCGAACTCGTACGGGTGCGGACGCAGGTTGACCGGGGCGATCTCCTGGGTGCGCTTGATGTCGATCCAGGTCTCGATCAGGTCCTCGGTGAACACGCCACCCTCGGTGAGGTAGTCGTGGTCTTCCTCGAGCTTGTCGATGACCGACGCCAGCGAGGTGGGGGCCTGCGGGATGTTCTTGGCCTCCTCCGGCGGGAGCTCGTAGAGGTCCTTGTCGACCGGGGCCAGCGGCTCGATCTTGCGCTTGATGCCGTCGATGCCGGCCATCAGCATGGCGGCGAACGCCAGGTACGGGTTGCCCGAGGAGTCCGGCGCGCGGAACTCGATGCGCTTGGCCTTCGGGTTGGAACCGGTCACCGGGATACGCACGGCCGCGGAGCGGTTGCGCTGCGAGTACACCAGGTTGATGGGGGCCTCGTAGCCCGGCACCAGACGGTGGTAGGAGTTCACGGTCGGGTTGGTGAACGCCAGCAGCGACGGGGCGTGGTGCAGGATGCCGCCGATGTAGTGACGCGCCAGATCCGACAGGCCCGCGTAACCGGCCTCGTCGTGGAACAGCGGCTTGCCGTCCTTCCACAGCGACTGGTGGGCGTGCATGCCCGAACCGTTGTCGCCGAACAGCGGCTTCGGCATGAAGGTGACGGTCTTACCCTCGGCCCACGCGGTGTTCTTCACGATGTACTTGAACAGCTGCAGGTCGTCAGCGGCGCCCAGCAGGGTGTTGAAGCGGTAGTTGATCTCGGCCTGACCGGCGGTGCCGACCTCGTGGTGGCCGCGCTCGAGCTCGAAGCCCGCGTTCTGCAGGTTGGTCGAGATCTTGTCGCGCAGGTCGACGTAGTGGTCGTACGGCGCGACGGGGAAGTAGCCGCCCTTGTTGCGAACCTTGTAGCCACGGTTGGGGGTGCCGTCGGCGTTGTACTCGGCACCGGTGTTCCAGGAACCGGAGATCGAATCGATCTCGTAGAACGCGCCGTTCATGGCCGAGTCGTAGCGGATCGAGTCGAAGATGTAGAACTCGGCCTCGGCACCGAAGTACGCGGTGTCGGCGATGCCGGTCGAGCGCAAGTACTCCTCCGCCTTGCGCGCGATGTTGCGCGGGTCGCGGGAGTAGGCCTCACGGGTGAACGGGTCGTGCACGAAGAAGTTCAGGTTCAGCGTCTTCGCGGCACGGAACGGGTCGATCCGCGCGGTGCTGAAGTCGGGGAGCAGCAGCATGTCCGACTCGTCGATCGACTGGAAGCCGCGGACGGACGAACCGTCGAACGCGAGACCTTCCTCGGCGAGGTCAGCGGTGAACGCCTTCGCCGGGATCGAGAAGTGCTGCTGCACACCGGGGAGGTCGGTGAACCGAACGTCGACGTATTCGACCTCCTCCTCCTTGATGTACTTGATGACCTCGTCGGCCGTGCTGAACGCCACTTAGTACTCCTTACGGATCGGTTCCCAGCCAGTGGTGACTGCATGGGTTCGTCGCGACCACACGGTATGGATGCGGTGTTTCCCTGCAATCAAGGCTGTGTTTCGCCAGTGTTACACGCACAGCTGGCCGGGGGTTCGGCGGTGCCCCCGGGTTCATGTGGACGCCGCAGCGGTCGCCGAGCAATGCTCGACCAGCAGGGACATACTGCCATTGAGCTGCCGGAAGCGGCTGTTAAGACTCTGAAAAGTTAGGGGGCTTGCCGAGCGGCGGCCGGTCGTGGTGACAATCCTCACCGCCGGGCATACGTCCAGCTAATCGAATGCGGGCGGGTTGCCAAGAGGGCTGGGCACTGGGTCGCACCTATATATGGTGTCGTCCTCGCGCCGGTTCCCGCGATGCCTGGACGGCTAGTGCGCCCGGCCACAGCCGACTATGATCTCTAACCGGGTCTCGTCCCCGAGAATTCGAAGCGTTCCGGTTTCCACGAGCTTCCCATTGCCGGTGCGAGGCCATCCGCAGCCCGCGAATACCGCGAGTTGTTCCCGATCGGCCGCGGCATTTCTCGGGCGTTGACCGAAGTTGCTGTGCGACAGGTGCGATCACGCTATTCGCTTGTGGTCCCGGCCCTCGAACCATGGCAGCACAACTGCTTTCGGGGTCGGGGTCTGCGCGAATTCGCCGTTATCGCAGTGCCATTGTCGCTCGTGTTCGAAGCCGCAGTCGGTTCGTCGACCGACTGCGGCGAAACACCCGCCGGCCTATACACGCACACGTCCCCGCACCCGCTGTGGCAGGGCTGCGAAACCTGCCCGTGGGCGGCGCATAAGCTGGGGTGCATGGCACGTATCACCGGCTCATGGCTGTCCGGACCGAACGCCGAATCCGGAGACAACCCGCCCGGTGAGTACCAGGGCAAGGAGCTCGGGCTGCCGCAATCCGGGCCCGGGGCGTTGGCTCCGTTCACGCGGCGGGTGGTCGCGCTACTTGTCGACTGGTTCATCGCGATGGGATTGGCCGCGATCATCGTGCGGCCCAATGCCGAGCACATCATTTCGAAGATGACGATTCCCAAAGGGCAGCAGCCGCCCTCGCACTTCGAGGTGATCACGCAGGCGCTGTCCACGCCGACGCTGCTGGTCTGGTTCGTGCTGGGCATCGCGGCGGTCACGCTGTTCGGCTTCACGCCGGGGCAGTACTTCCTGAAGCTGCGGGTGAGTCGCGTGGACGCCGACGCACCGGTCGGCTTCGTTCGCGCGCTGGTGCGCCAGCTCATTCTCGTGTTCGTCATCCCCGCGCTGTTCACCGATTCCGACGGCCGCGGCATGCACGACCGGGCCACCGGCACCGGGCTCGTCTACAGCCGCTGACGCCTCACGAAATCCTCACGACGGCGATGTGACCATGGTTTCGCGCCGCCGGAACCGCACGGCCATGTCACGAATTTTCGCGCGCGACGATTCGAATACATGCGCTTGCGCCGAGTTGGCGCGCATTTCGCCCGTTACCTGCGATGCTGTTGGTGAACTGTGTGGTGAGACGTTGCCGAAAGTTCACCGCAGTTTGCTTTCGATCGGTATGGTGGCGGCGATTTGCCGTGACACACCGCTAGGTCGGTTCCACGGCAGGTAGCTATGTCAGTGCTGATGGAGGATCGATGGTCGAGGACTACAGGGCGGCCGCTCGGAGATTCAGCCGGCGGTCCCTGTTCGCGACCACGGGGCTGATCGGTCTGGCGGCGACGGGCGCCGCGGTTGCCGCGGGCGTGAACGCGGCGGTCGACGCCGAGGATACGAAGCGCAGCCCGAACGTGGACCAGATTCGCCCGGCCGCGGTCGGCATCAACCCCGTCATCCGCACCGAACGCGTGTACTCGCAGGCCCGCGGGCGCGAGGTGGATCTGGTCACCATCCTGCCGCCGGGCGTGCCCACCGAGAACCTGCCGATGTCGCTGCTGCTGCACGGTCTGCACGGCACTGCCCGCACCGCGGCCGTCGGCAATATCTCCGGGATCCTCGCCGCCGCCGTGGCGTCGCGACTGTCCCCGGCCTTCGGCTTCGTCGCCCTCGACGGCGGCGACAACTACTGGCACGACCACGGCACCGGCGACGATCCGATGTCCATGCTGCTCAATGAGGTTCCCGGCTGGCTGGCCCAGCGTCGCCTGGGCGCGCCCGGCGGGATGCCGTTCGCGGTCGCCGGCACCTCGATGGGCGGGTTCGGCGCGTTCGTGTACGCGCGCCGCCGCTTCGAACAGGGTCGTCCGGTGAACGCGGTGGCCACCATGTCGCCGGGGCTGCTCACCTCGTGGACCGAAATGGCCAAGCGCAAGGCCTTCCTCGATGCCGACCAGTGGGCCGCGCTCGACCCGCTGCGCAATCTCGACAAGCTCGGCCCGGCCCCGATCGGCCTGTGGTGCGGGGATCGCGACCGGTTCATCGAGGGCTGCCGCAAGTTCATCGCGGCCGCCAAACCGGAGGTCGGCCTGATCACGCCCGGCGCGCACACCGACGAATACTGGAGCACCGTCACCCCCGACGTAGTCCGCTTCCTCTCCCGCCACGTCGGCTGACCCTGCGGAACCCGCGCCCGAAAGGCCCGGTTCGTCGCGGTAGCACCGCGTAGGCTGACCACCAGTGCGTTCGGGGCTGTCGCAGCGAAGGGAGTGGTCCGATGACCGGCTTCTCGCCCGGATTCCAGGGACGCCCGCGTCCCAAGAGCGATCGATTACCGCCGGGGCAGTATCTCGTCGAGGACTTCCCGGTGCTGTCGGCGGGACCGACCCCGCGGGTGGATCTCGACCGCTGGCAGTTCACCATCACCAATGAGACCGGCCGCCAATGGAGTTGGAGCTGGCCGCAACTCCTGTCGCTCCCGCAGGAGCGCCCGCACGTCGACATCCACTGCGTCACCCGCTGGTCCAAACTCGACACCGACTGGCAGGGCATCTCCCTCGACAGCCTCCTCGAAAACGTCGAAACCCAGGCCGAATACGCGTTGATCTCCAGCTACGGCGGCTACACCACCAACCTCCCGCTCGAAGATCTCACCGACGGCCAGGCCTGGATCGTCCACACCTACGACGGCCAGGATCTGCACCCCGAACACGGCGGCCCCGCGCGGCTGCTGGTGCCGCACCTGTACTTCTGGAAATCGGCCAAGTGGGTCAAGGGAATCCAGCTCCTCGACCTCGACGAGCCCGGCTTCTGGGAGGCCGCGGGCTATCACAGCTACGGCGACCCCTGGCGCGAACAGCGCTACCAGGACGACTGATGCGCTGGCAGCCCGCCGAACTCCTCGCCACCCGCGCCGAATCGCCCTCGGCGCGCACCCTGATCCTGCGCGTCCCCGCCTGGCCCGGCCACCGGCCCGGCCAACACATCGACGTCCGCCTCACCGCACCCGACGGCTACCACGCCGAACGCAGCTACTCCCTCGCCGCGCCCGCCGACGGCGACCACATCGAAATCACCGTCCAGCGCGTCGAAGACGGGGAGGTGTCGTCGTATCTGGTCGACACGCTCCCGGTCGGCGCGTTCATCGAGGTCCGGGGACCCGTCGGCGGCTGGTTCGTATGGAACCCGGAGTCCGGGGGAGCGGCGGTGCTCGTCGCGGGCGGCTCCGGCATCGTGCCCCTCGCTGCCATGCTGCGCGCTCGGCGAAAATCGGCCGACCCGAGCCCGTTCCGGCTGCTGTATTCCGTGCGCACCCCCGCCGATCTGCTCTTCGCCGATGAACTCGCCGAACTCCGCCGCGCCGCGCTCGCCCCGCCCGAAGACCCTGTGGGGCAGGTCTGTTACCTCGGCGCGGGCGGCGGGGCCGACGACGATATCGAAGTCTTCCTCGCCTACACCCGCACCGCGCCCGCCGACGACCCCAGACCGCCCGGCCGTCTCACCCGCGCCGAGATCGGTCGCCTCGCGCTTCCGCCGTCACCGGCGGTGACCTGCTATGTCTGCGGCCCGACGGCCTTCGTCGAATTCGCCGCCGACGCTTTGGTTTCCGCGGGCCACGACCCGGCCATGATTCGCACCGAACGCTTCGGGCCGACGGGAAGGTAACCATGACGATCCCGTACACCTACGCCACCGCGGGCTCGGACGACCGCTACGTCGACGGCAACGCCCTCGCCGGTCTGCTCTCGGAGATCTTCTCCGGCGACCCGACGGTCCACGAATGCCGCTGCGGTGCTTGCCATTCCACCGAGCCCCTGGCCCGAGCGCTGGTCTACATGGACGGCCCCGGCACGGTGATCCGCTGCGCTCACTGCGCGGCCGTCATGCTCCAGCTGACCACCACCCCCACCGGCACCCACTTGACGGTCGTCGCCGAAACCACCCTCCACTTTCACCTCGACCCCTGACCATTTTCCAATTCGCCCTCGCCGGTGTGCCCCTCGACGACAAAGGCCCGCGTCGGGAGACGCGGGCCTTGGGGGAGCTGGAGTCAGCGGCGGCGGATGCTGCGCTGGACGCCACGCATTTTCGCGCCGGAGGGCAGCGGGCCCTTCGGGAGCGCCGGGCCGCCGCGGGTGGCGAGGGCCGAGAGGCGGCCCTCGATGAGGTCCATGCGCTTGGCGTCGATATTGCGGGGGAGCTTGGTGAGATAGCGCTGCAGGTCCTTGATGGCGACCTGGTCCTTGTCGTTGCCGATCACGATGTCGTAGATCGGGGTGTCGCCGACCAGGCGGGAGACCTTCTTCTTCTCCTGGGCGAGTAGCGACTTCACGCGCTGGGGCGAGCCCTCGGCGACCAGGATCACACCCGGCAGGCCGACCACGCGGTGCACGGCGTCGAGCTGGGTGGTGGCGGCGACACCCGGGGTGACCCGCCACTTGCCCTGGAGATTGTCGAGCACCCAGGCGGCCGCACCGGCCTGCCCCTCGGCCTTGGCGTAGACGTTCTTCTGCACGCGGCGACCGAAGATGATGAACGCGGCCAGCGCACCGAGCAGCAGACCGATCGGCAGCAGGAACCACTGCATGCCGAAGATGAACCCGATCACCAGGAACACCACGGTCACGCCGACGAAGGCGCCGATCATCAGCGGCAGCAGGAGTTTGTCTTCCTTGCGCTGCATCTGGAACGCCTGCCAAAGCTGTTGGCGACGCTCCTTCGACGCCTGCTTGCGCGCCGCCTTCGCCGCGGCCTTCGCTTCCTTCGACGGATTACCGCCCTTGCCTGCTGCCATGCCGTCCAGCTTAATGGCCGGGTACGCCCGGTTCGCGACGGGATCACCAGCGGGGTGAGCGGTTGCTCGCCGAGGCGGTCGGGTCAGCTGCCGGTCTTGGCTTTCTCCTGGATCGTGCTGGCTATTTGCGCGGGCATGGGTTCGTGGCGGACGTAGGCGCGGGTGAAGGTGGCCGCGCCGTGGGCGAGGGAGCGCAGGTCTACGGCGTAGCGGGAGAGTTCCAGTTCGGGGACTTCGGCTCGGATGGTGGTGCGGCCCAGGCCCGCCGGTTCGGTGCCGAGGACGCGGCCGCGGCGGCTGGAGAGATCGCCGAGGACGGGGCCCACGTAGTCGTCGGAGACGATCACTCGGACTTCGGAGATCGGCTCGAGGAGGCTGATGCGGGCGGATCCGGCGGCTTCGCGCAGGGCGAGGGCTCCGGCCATTTGGAAGGCGGCGTCGGAGGAGTCGACCGAGTGGGCCTTGCCGTCGAAGAGGGTCACCCGCACATCCACGAGGGGGTACCCGGCGGCGACGCCCTTGAGTGCTTGGGCGCGCACGCCCTTCTCGACCGAGGGAATGAATTGGCGCGGAACGACTCCGCCCACTACCTTGTCGACGAATTCGATGCCGGACCCCTCGGGCAGCGGCGCGACCTCGATCTCGCAGATGGCGTACTGCCCGTGCCCGCCGGACTGTTTCACATGCCGACCCTTGCCGGTCGCCGAGTTGGCGAAGGTCTCGCGCAGCGCCACCTTGTGGTCGATCACGTCCACCTGCACCCCGAACCGGGACCGCAGCCGCTCCAACGCCACCTCGCGATGCGCTTCGCCCAGACACCACAGCACCAGCTGATGGGTGTCGGGATTCTGCTCCAGCCGCACCGTCGGATCCTCGGCCACCAGCCGCGACAAACCCTGCGACAGCTTGTCCTCATCGGCCTTGCTGTGCGCCTTGATCGCCACCGGCAGCAGCGGATCCGGCATCGACCAGGGCTCGATAATGAGCGGACAATCCTTGGCGGACAAGGTATCCCCGGTCTCGGCCCGCGTCAGTTTGGTCACGCACACGATGTCCCCGGCGATCGCCTGCGGCAGCGGCCGCTGCTGCTTGCCGAACGGCGCCGACACCCCGCCGACCCGTTCGTCCGCATCATGGGTGTCGGTCTCGCTGGGCCCGTGCCCGCACACGTGCACGGTGTCATCGGCGTGCAGCGTCCCGGAGAACACCCGCACCAACGACATTCGCCCCACATACGGATCGGAGGCGGTGCGAATCACCTCCGCGGCCAGCGGCGCGCCCGGATCGCAGGCCAGCGCGGACGCCTTCCCGCCCGAACCGGTCGCCGACACGGGATGCTCTGCGGGCGTGGGGAATCCGCGTGTGATCAGATCCAGGATCTCCACGGTCCCCAACCCTTGGCGCGCCCCTTCCGGCGGCGGCGCGGCGATCAGCACCGGATGGAAACTCCCACGCGCCACGGCCTTTTCGAGATCGCGCACCAGCGTCGAGAGGTCGATCTCCTCGCCGCTGATGTACCGCTCCATCAGCGTCTCGTCCTCGCTCTCGGCGATGATCCCCTCGATGAGCCGATTGCGCGCCTCCTCCATCTGCTCCCGCTGTTCCTCGGAGGCAGGCGTTTCCGTGCGTTCGCCGGTCGCGTAGTCGTAAACGTGCTGGGTGAGCAGATCGATGAGCCCGATCACCGGCCGGTGCCCGTCCGCCCCCTTCTCCCCGTACACCGGAAGATGCAGCGGCAGCATGCTTTCCGACCGCCCGCCGCCGAGAATCTCGCGGCAGGTGTCGTTCATATCGTCGAAATCCGCCCGCGCCGTATCCAAATGGGTGAGCACAATGGCGCGCGGCATGCCGACGCTCGCGCATTCCTCCCACAATGCGAGGGTCGGCCCGCTCACGCCTTCGACGCCGGCGGCGGCCGAGAGTACGAAAAGGGCCGCGTCCGCTGCTCGCAGACCGGCCCTGAGTTCCCCGACGAAATCGGCGTATCCGGGGGTGTCGAGGAGATTGACCTTGATGTGGTCCCATCCCATCGGCACCACCGACAGTTGCACCGACCGGTGCTGTCGCTGCTCGATATCGTCGTAGTCGGAGACCGAGGTGCCGTCCTCCACGCGCCCACATCGCGGCACCGCACCGGCGGCCACGGCCAGGGCCTCGACCAGCGTGGTCTTCCCCGACCCGCTGTGCCCCACCAGCACCACATTCCGTATGTCGTCCGGCCTTTCGGCCACGACTACCCTGCCGTTGACACCTTGCGACGTCGTCGTTCGCTCGACCATGGCTCACTCCGGGGGTCGAATTGTGCGGTCCTTCGAGCTTCCCACCAGCGAGGCGATCACGTCCACGATTCGCGCGATAACCCGTCTACGGGCGTTTCGATACCGGTCGCGCGCCATTCATTCGCATGCCATCGAGCGCGGATAGGCGAGTGAAAGCACAGTAATACGACCCCAAGCACAGAAAAACGACCGCGCGCCGCACTCCGAATGGAATGCGGCGCGTGGCGAATTCGATTGGCTACGAACCGAAACGGGCCAACACGCTGGTGGCCTCCTGGGCCGCGCTGCCCTCGTCGGCAAGGTGCGCCATCTCCGGCGAGATCTCCCGCCCGTGGTGGCGCATGGCCTGCGCGTAGAGCCGGCCCGCGCGGTAGGACGAGCGCACCAGCGGACCCGCCATCACCCCGGCGAAGCCCATCTCCTCGGCCGCCTTGGAGTGCGCGACGAACTCCTCCGGCTTCACCCACCGGTCGACCGGGTGGTGACGCGGGGAGGGCCGCAGGTACTGGGTGATGGTGATGATGTCGGTCCCGGCCTCGTGCAGATCGCGCAGCGCCTGGGTGACTTCCTCGGGGGTCTCGCCCATGCCCAGAATCAGATTGGACTTGGTGACCAGCCCGGCCTCGCGGGCCGCGGTGATGACCGCCAGCGAGCGCTCGTAGCGGAACGCGGGACGGATGCGCTTGAAGATGCGCGGCACCGTCTCCAGATTGTGGGCCAAAACCTCGGGCCGCGAATCGAACACCTCGGCCAGCTGCTCGGGCACGGCGTTGAAGTCCGGGATCAACAGCTCGACGCCGGTGTGCGGGTTGAGCCGCTTGATGGCGCGCACGGTCTCCGCGTACAGCCACGCGCCGCCGTCCTCGAGGTCATCGCGGGCGACACCGGTGACGGTCGAATAGCGCAGCCCCATGGCCTGCACCGACTCGGCCACGCGGCGCGGCTCGTCGCGGTCGAGGGCGGCGGGCTTGCCGGTGTCGATCTGGCAGAAGTCGCAGCGGCGCGTGCACTGCTCGCCGCCGATGAGGAAGGTGGCCTCGCGGTCTTCCCAGCATTCGAAGATGTTCGGACACCCGGCTTCCTCGCAGACCGTGTGCAGCCCTTCGCGTTTCACCAGGCCCTTGAGTTCGGTGTACTCGGGGCCCATGGTCGCGCGGGTGCGGATCCAGGAGGGCTTGCGCTCGATCGGGGTCTCGGCATTGCGGGCCTCGATGCGCAGCAGCTTGCGGCCGTTGGGTGCGGCCGGATTGTTCGGTGTCGGGGTATCGACGGAGGTCACTTGGTCCACCCTACGCTCGTGATCATTGCGCCTCGGCGGGCACGGCTGCGGGCACCGCCGGGAACTGATCGGTTGTTGACGCGGGAATCGGCTCGGGGCATTCGGCCGAGGCTTTGGCGCAGCGGGCCACGACGTGCGGGGTCACCTTCAGCTCGCCGTCGAGGGCGCGCGCGATGGCGTCGGCCACCAGCGGCCGCACCTCGTCCACGGTGACTTCGCGGCCGAGCTCACGGCTCAGCGTGGTGACACCGGCGTCGCGAATCCCGCACGGCACGATGGCGTTGAACCCGTCCAGGCTGGCATTGCAATTCAGCGAGATCCCGTGCAGGGTGACTCCGCGCTGAACACGCACGCCGATGGCCGCGACCTTGCGCTCGGGCAGCACGCCCGACTCGGGAACCCACACGCCCGAACGGCCTTCCACGCGACCGGCTTCCAGCCCCAGCTGGCCGCACACATCGATGAGCGCTTCCTCGAGCCGGCGCACGTAAGCCACCACGTCGACGGGTTCGACGAGCCGCACGATCGGATAGCCGACGAGTTGCCCCGGCCCGTGCCAGGTGATCTTGCCGCCGCGATCCACCTCGATCACCGGGCTGCCGTCGACCGGCAGATCCTGCGGCTCGGTGCGGCGGCCCGCGGTGAAGACGAAGGGGTGTTCCAGCAGGAGCAGCCGGTCCTGACCGATATTGTCGGCGCGCTCGTCGGCGATTTTCCGCTGCAGATCCCAGGCTTGCTGGTAATCGATGAGGCCCAGATTCTCGACGACGAGGGGTGTGCCGTCGAAGCGGGCGGATACCGCACTGGGTAACGGTGCGGTGGCCGTACTGCTCTCACTCACGATTGCGACGTTACCCCTTCGGCGAAGGTCAGTTGCATGAGCGTCAGGTCCAGCCAGCGGCCGAATTTGAGGCCGACTTCCGGCAGCTGTCCGACGATCGTGAAACCGAATTTCTCGTGCAGGGCGATCGACGTGCGGTTACTCGACTCGATCGCGGCGATCATGGCGTGCACCCCACCCCGGCGCGCCCGCTCCAGCAGCGCGTTCATCAGGGCCGTGGCGACTCCGCGGCGCTGGAATATATCTGACACGTAGACCGAATTCTCGACCGAGAAGCGGTAGCCGGACTTGGGCCGGAACTGCCCGTAGCTGGCGTACCCGGCGACCTTGCCGTCGATCTCGGCCACCAGCACCGGATGCCCGGCCCCGGTCCGGCTCGCGAACCACGCCTTGCGCTCGTCCAGATCGGCGAGCTCGGTATCCCAGATGGCGGTGGTCTCGGCGATGGCGTTGTTGTGGATCACCAGGATCTCCGGTAGATCGCTCTCGCGCGCATCCCGGACCAGCAGCTCGGACGATTGATTGGTCACTTCCATACGGTAGCGACGGGGCCGCTGTGACGCGCACCGCGCCCGCTGTGACGTATGCCGCTCGCCCTCGTCATTCCGGCGTGCTCTTGGCCGGAATCTAGTCCGTACGACCGAGCGTCGCCGTCAATGCCGCCCCGATCGTCGGGTGCTGGAATTGATATCCAGCCGCTTCCAACGCGGTGGGAATCGCCCTGGGGCCGTGCAGGATTGCCTCGTCGGCGAACTCACCGACGACCGCCTTGAGCGCGAAGGCCGGAACCATCAGGGGAGTAGGCCGGTGCATGACCCGGCCCAGGGCACGGGTGAACTCGGCATTGGTGACCGGCGCGGGACCCACCATATTCACTGGGCCGGAAAGGTTTTCGTGGGTGAGCGCATAACTGATCGCACCCACTTCGTCATCGAGGGAAATCCACGGCACGTACTGCCGCCCGCTGCCCAATCGCCCGCCGAGCCCGAGAAAATACAGCGGGTAGAGCATCCCGAGCATGCCGCCGTGCCGCGCCAACACCACGGCCGAGCGCAACAGCACCGTGCGCACGCCCGCGTCACTGGCCTGTTCGGTGGCCGCCTCCCAGTCCGCGCACAGCCCGGCCAGGAATCCCTTTCCGGGAGGCGAGGTTTCGGTGACGACTCGGTCCCCGTTGTCCCCGCCGTAGTAGTGCACGCCGCTGGCATTGATCAGCGTCGGCACGCCCGCCGCGGCGACCGCGGCGGCCAGCACATCGGTCGGCACGATGCGGCTGTCGCGCAGTTCCTGCTTGTAACTGCCGTTCCAGCGCCGCCGCCCGATACCGGCGCCGCACAGGTTCACCACGGCGTCGGTATCGCGCAGCGCGCGTTCGTCCAGATGCGATCGGGCCGGGTCCCAGGTGAATTCGTCGCGAGCGTGGACGGGACGGCGCACCAGGCGAGTGACCTGGTGCCCGTCGCGGCGCAGTGCCGCGACGAGCGCCGTCCCGATCAGACCGGAGGACCCGGCGACCACGACCTTCATCCGATCAGTCCCACCGCATCCGCCTTACAGGCCGAGGTCGCCTTCGAAGGCCGCTTCCTCGAGCCGGTGCTTGACGGTGGTCAGGAAGCGACCCGCGTCCGCGCCGTCGATGAGGCGGTGATCGTAGGTGAGCGGCAGGTAGGCCATCGAACGGATGCCGATGAACTCGTTGCCGTCGTCGCTGATCACCATGGGGCGCTTGACGATCGCGCCGGTGCCCAGCTCGGCGGCCTGCGGCGGCACCAGGATCGGGGTGTCGAACAGCGCGCCGTTCGAGCCGATATTGGTGATGGTGAAGGTGCCGTTGGCCAGCTCGTCCGGCTTCAGGCCGCCATTGCGCGCCCGGTTGGCGATATCGGCGATGGCCCGGGCCAGTCCGGCCAGCGACAGGTCGTTGGCATTGTGGATGACCGGCGAGAGCAGACCCTGCTCGGTGTCGACCGCGATACCCAGGTTCACCACCGAGTGGTAGGTGATCTCCTTGGTCTCGGAGTTGTAGGAGGCGTTGATGTTCGGGTGCACGGCCAGCGCCTCGATGACGGCCTTGGCGTAGAACGGCAGGAACGTCAGGTTCACGCCCTCGCGCTGCTTGAACGCGGCCTTGGCGCGGTTGCGCAGGGACGCGATCTTGGTCATGTCGACCTCGTGCACCTGGGTCAGCTGCGCGGTGGTCTGCAGCGACTCGAGGGTCTTGGTCGCGGTGATCTGCCGGATGCGGCTGGCCTTCTGGACCGTGCCGGGCAGATGCGACAGCGACGGACGCGACGCGGCGGCGGCCGGGGCGGCCTTGGCAGCGGCGGCGGGCGCGGGCGCGGCGGCCGGGGCCGGAGCCTTCTTGGCCTCCGCGGCGGCGAGCACGTCCTGCTTGCGGATGCGGCCGCCGACACCGGAACCGGTGATCGAGGCGAGGTCGACGTTGTTCTCCGCGGCCAGCTTTCGCACCAGCGGGGTCACGTAGGGACCGCCGTTGGAGGAGGGCTCCTCGGCCGGGGTGGCCGCGGCCGGGATCACGGCGGGCTTGGGGGCCGGAGCCGGAGCGGGGGCCGGGGCGGGCGCGGGAGCCGCGGCGGCCGGAGCCGGCGCGGGAGCCGGGGCAGGTTCGGGGGCCGGGGCAGGCGCGGGAGCCGGTGCGGCCGCGGGCGAACCGCTGCCGATCACACCCAGCTGACCGCCGACGGCGACCACATCGTCCTCGTTCGCGGAGATCTCGAGCAGCGTGCCCGCGACCGGCGACGGGATCTCGGTGTCGACCTTGTCGGTGGAGACCTCCAGCAGCGGCTCGTCCACCGCGACCTGATCGCCGACCTGCTTGAGCCAGCGGGTGACCGTGCCCTCGGTGACGGACTCACCGAGTTCCGGCATCTTGACCGGGGTTCCGGAGGCGGCAGCGGCCGGAGCGGGCGCGGCGGGCGCCGGGGCCGGAGCGGCGGCAACCGGCTGCGGGGCCGGGGCGGATTCCTGCGCGGGAGCCGGGGCGGGCGCGGGGGCGGCTTCGGGTGCGGGGGCGGAGGCCGGGGCCGGAGCGGATCCGGCATCACCGATCACGCCGAGCTCGCCACCGACCTCGATCACGTCGTCCTCCTGGGCGACGATCTTCACGAGAACGCCTGCGGCCGGGGACGGGATCTCGGTGTCGACCTTGTCGGTGGAGACCTCGAGCAGCGGCTCGTCGACCTCGACCGTGTCTCCTTCCTTCTTCAGCCACCTGGTCACAGTGCCCTCGGTGACGCTCTCACCAAGAGCTGGCATCTGGACGGAGAAGGTCATGTCCGTTGACTCCTCTGACTGCTCGTCGGGTTAAACAGTTCGTCTCTCAGCGGGCATGGCACCGCGGGTCGCGATGTCGTCCCGACGGCCACCGAACGCTCGATGGCACCGGAGATCCGTATTGGTTCTTGTTCCAGCCACCATCCTTGCACTCCGCCGGGTGCGGCGTGTCACAGGGCGGCCGTTGCGTCGACCTCCCCGTGTCGCCATCCCCGACGCGAGCCTGGAATGTCCCTGGCATGGGCCAGGATTGACGGGATCCCATGACACGTATCACGTTTCCGCCCCTCGCGGGCCGTTGGGGTGCCAATGCGCGGGAACCAGCCCCCACCTCCACCCGATAGCCGCCAACTAGCCAGCCCCGCCCGAACAA
Organism: Nocardia sp. CDC153; assembly: GCF_035818515.1. Taxonomy (NCBI): domain Bacteria; kingdom Bacillati; phylum Actinomycetota; class Actinomycetes; order Mycobacteriales; family Nocardiaceae; genus Nocardia; species Nocardia sp. CDC153. The sequence goes on from NZ_JAYKYU010000001.1 coordinate 1,808,813, forward strand.
CCCCCGCCCCTCCTCGACCGCCATATGCCGTCCGGGCGCTCGCGAAGCCGCGCCACCGATTCGCCGAGTGGCACATCCTGGAGGGAATTTGTCCGGAATCGCCTCCAGGATGTGCCACTCGATGAGTTCGGCAGGGGCGGCCGGACCCGGGGGGCGCGTGGGCGGGTCGGCCAGTGGGCTGAGGTGGGGCTGAAGGGATTCTGTGGGGGTGCTTAGGAGTTGGGTGGCGGGGTGGCGGAGGGGGTGTGAGCTGGGCAGTATCGAAGTATCCGGCGGTGCGTAGTCCGCTTCGGAGAGGAGGTTTCGGGATGGCTTTCCTGGATCTGTTCGGGCGCGGCGGGACGGCCCGTCGCGGTGACATCGACCCCGAGGCGATGGCGCATCTGACCGCGTGGACGCGAAACCATTACGGCGTCGAGGCTTTCGTCGAACCCCGCACCACGGTGTCCGACGTCTCCGTCATGCTGGTCGCCCACGACGGCGAATGGACCCGCCGCGCAGTCGGCGAACGCGGCGCCCAACGCCTCTCCGCCGCCCTCAACATCCCCGTCTACGACGCCCGCCGAGTCGGCTACCCCCAACGCATGCGCGACTACGAATCCCGCCGCCGCATCCTCGAACGCCGCGCCGCCGAATGGCAACTGAGCGACGACACCCGCCCCTGACCCCGGCTCGGCAACCAGACCTTTTACCCACGGACGCCCACTACCGCTACGAGCGGGGTGGGCGTCCGGCCAATTCCAGCCTCGACGACAGCCGCCCGCCACCGGATCCGCGAACGCCGCGCCGAACACTGCTAATGCGCTGAGTGACACACCAGCGAGGGGGCTTGTCTGAAAACGCCTCGCTGGTGCCGCTCGGCGCATGGGCTGAACGAAAGCCCGCCCCCGGATCGACTCGGGGGCGGGCTTTTTCGTGGGGATTACTCGGCGGCGATGTCCTCGAGGGTGCTGATCAGGGTGCGGACCGGGACGCCGGTGCCGCCCTTGCCGATGTAGCCGAACGGGCTGCCGGTGTTGTAGGCCGGTCCGGCGACGTCGAGGTGGGCCCACTGGACCGACTCGGGCACGAACTCCTTCAGGAACAGTCCGGCCGAGAGCATTCCGCCCCACCGGTGCGGCGCGACATTCGCCAGGTCGGCGATCTTGGAGTTGATGTCGGCGCGCAGTTCCGCGGGAAGCGGCATGGCCCAGGCGTTCTCGCCGATCTCCTGGGAGATGCGGGCGACTCGGTCGCGGAAGGCGTCGGTGCCCATGACGCCCGGGGTGCGGGTGCCCAGCGCCACCATCTGCGCGCCGGTGAGGGTCGCGACGTCGATGAGGTAGTCGGGCTCGTCCTCGCCCGCGCGCACGATCGCGTCGGCCAGGATCAGGCGGCCCTCGGCGTCGGTGTTGATGACCTCGACGGTGGTGCCGCCGTACTGGGTGAGCACGTCACCGGGCCGCTGCGCGGTGGCCGAGGGCATGTTCTCGGCCATGGGCACGGTGGCGATCACGGTGAGCGGCAGGCTCAGTCGCGCCGCGAGCAGGGTGGTGGCGATGACCGCCGCCGCGCCGCCCATATCGGAGGTCATGTTCTCCATCGACTGCGCGGGCTTGATGGAGATGCCGCCGGTGTCGAAGGTGATGCCCTTGCCGATGAGCGCCACCTTCGGGTCGCCGCCGGCGTAGGTGATGCGGATCAGCCGCGGCGGCCGCGAGGAACCCTTGCCGACGCCGAGAATGCCGCCGTAGCCCTGGGTTTCGAGTTCCTTCTCGTCGAGGATCTCCACCTGCAGTCCGGCGGCCTTGGCCAATTCGGCCGCGCGATTGGCGAATTCGGCGGGGAACAGATCATTGGGCGGGGTGTTCACGAAATCCCGTGCGGTGGCGACGGCTTCGGCGATCGCCTGCGCCCGGAACAGCTCCTCTTCCCCGAATCCCGGTTCGGCGACCAGCAATTCGACCCGCTTGACCGGCTGATCCTCCGGCTTGGGCGCGGACTTGGCCGACTTGAACGCGGTGAACTGGTACGCGCCCAGGTAGAACCCCTCGGCCGCGGCACCCAGATCCAGTCCGGACAGCGTGGTGACCGCGGTCGCGACCCCGGTCAGCGCCCGCCCGGCCGCACCGGCCGACTTGCGCACCTGCTCGGCGTCGATCTTGTCGGCCGCACCCAGCCCGACCGCCAGCACGAAATCCACACCCAGACCGGCCGGAGCCGGAACCCGGGTGATCTCCTCGGCCTTGCCCTTGGCCCCGACCGCGCGCAGCGCCGTCTGCAACGCCGCCCGCGTGTCTGGGTCCAGTACGTCCTCGAACGCATCGGCGGGCGCGATAACCGGCCCGTCGTCCGACGTGGTGAGTCCAATCACGAGAACATCGGCCTCCCCGATGCCCTCGGTACGCACTAGTTCCGGCCCGAGCGAACGATCTGCAACAGCTGTCATAGGTGCCCACGTTACTGCTCGCGTCCGGGCCGAGCCGGTTGGGCGCGGGGTAGCTCGAGCGAGGCAGAGCTTTTCCGAACCATCCGGTACGAAAGGCAGTGGCAATGGGGTCACCAGGCACCGAGCACGAGAATCTGTCCGGCGGTGGCGGCAAGAAGGCGCGGAATATCGCGATTGCCGCGCTCGCCGTCGCGGGCGACGACTGTTCCCATGACGGCATCGTCGCCCACTGGGGTCACTCCCCGGCGGGCTTGTGGATCTGCATTCCGCAGGATCAGGGCAATTCGGCCGAGCCCTACACCCCCGTGCCGCCCGCGGGCGAGCCCGGCGCGAACTGATGGAAAACCAATGGCCCGAGCCGAATTCGTCAACCGTCCTCTACGGGTGTTTCACCCGTTTCCCGACCTTTCCCGGTCCGCGCGGAAATACCCTGGAGTCCGACACCGCCGTCGGGCATGACTTCGCGGTGTCCCTACCCTCCGGTGCCCGCAATCGCACGGCGCACAGGAGGTCTCCAGTGGCGAAGGCGAAGTTTCAGCGGACGAAGCCGCATGTCAACGTGGGCACCATCGGCCACATCGATCACGGCAAAACCACACTCACGGCGGCGATCACGCGGGTCCTGCACGAGAAACATCCGGACCTGAACCCCTTCACCCCGTTCGAGGCCATCGACAAGGCCCCCGAGGAGCGTCAGCGCGGCATCACGATCTCCATCGCGCATGTCGAATATCAAACGGAGAAGCGGCATTACGCGCATGTCGACTGTCCGGGGCACGCGGACTACATCAAGAACATGATCACCGGCGCGGCGCAGATGGACGGCGCGATCCTGGTGGTCGCCGCCACCGACGGGCCGATGCCGCAAACCAAGGAGCACGTGATCCTGGCGCGGCAGGTCGGGGTGCCGAAAATGGTTGTGGCACTGAACAAATGCGACATGGTCGAGGACGAGGAGATCCTGGAGCTGGTCGAGCTCGAGGTGAGCGATCTGCTCAACGAGTACGAGTTCGACGGGGACAACACGCCGATCGTGCGGGTCTCGGCGTTCCAGGCGCTGGAGAATCCGACCGGTGAGTGGGGCGAGACCATCACCGAGCTGCTGGCCGCGGTCGACGACTGGATCGACACCCCCACCCGCGAGGTGGAGAAACCGTTCCTCATGCCCATCGAGGACGTCTTCACCATCACCGGGCGCGGCACCGTCGTCACCGGGCGCATCGAGCGCGGCGTGCTGAAGGTGAATGCCGAGGTCGAGATCGTCGGTATTCGCCCGAAGACCACCAAGACCACCGTCACCGGCATCGAGATGTTCCGGAAGCTGTTGGACGAGGGCCAGGCCGGGGAGAACGTGGGCCTGCTGCTGCGCGGCATCAAGCGCGAGGATGTGGAGCGCGGCCAGTGCGTCATCAAGCCGGGTTCGGTCACCCCGCACACCCAGTTCGAGGGTCAGGCCTACATCCTGTCGAAGGAGGAGGGCGGCCGTCACACGCCGTTCTTCAACAACTACCGGCCCCAGTTCTACTTCCGCACAACCGATGTCACCGGGGTGGTGACGCTCCCGAAGGAGGTCGAGATGGTCCTCCCCGGTGACAACGTGTCGATGGAAGTGGTGCTGATCCAACCCATCGCCATGGAGCTCGGCCTCAAGTTCGCGATTCGCGAGGGCGGGCGGACCGTGGGCGCGGGTCAGATCACCAAGATCATCAAATAGGGCTCAGCCCATCTCTTCGAGGGCCTTGCCCTTGGTCTCGGGAACCCACTTGAGCACGAACGGGATCGAGAGCACGGCGAAGGCGGTGTAGATGACGTAGGTACCCGACAGGTTCCAGTCGGCCAGGCTGGGGAAGCTGGCGGTGATGACCCAGTTGGCGATCCACTGCGCGGAGGCGGCCACACCGAGGGCGGCGGCGCGCAGCCGGTTGGGGAACATCTCGCCGAGCAGGACCCAGACGACGACGCCCCAGGAGAGGGCGAAGAACAGCACGAAGGTGTGCGCGGAGACCAGCGCCACGATGCCCTGCGCGTGAGGCAGGCTGACGTTGTCGCCGGAGCCGGTCTTGTACGAGAACGCCCACGCCTCCAGGGCCAGTGAGATCGCCATGCCCGCGGATCCGATGAGCGCCAACGGCTTCCGGCCGATGCGGTCGACCAGCACCATGGCGATCACGGTGCCGACGATATTGATGATCGAGGTCGTGAAGGAGTAGAAGAACGAGCTCGACGGGTCGATGCCGACCGACTGCCACAGGGTGGCGGAGTAGTAGAAGACGACATTGATGCCGACCAGCTGCTGGAACACCGACAGTCCGATGCCGATCCACACGATGGGTAGGAAGCCGAGTTTGCCGCCGAGCAGATCCTTGAAGGTGGATCGGGTCTCGGTGTGCATGGCCAGCTTGATCTCGGCCACGCGTTGGTCGAGATTGCTGCTGCTGCCCTCGACCTCGGAGAGCACCTCCTTGGCCTTGTCGACCTTGCCGACGGAGATGAGGTAGCGCGGCGACTCCGGAATGGTGAAGGAGAACAGGAAGTACAGCGCCGCGGGGACCACCATGACGCCGAGCATCCACTGCCAGGCCTCGAGTCCGCCGATCTTCCCGCGCTGCTCGCTGCCCGCCATCTTCAGGATCGCGAAGTTCACCAGCTGCGAGGTGGCGATGCCGACCACGATGGCAGCCTGCTGGAACGACGCCAGCCGACCGCGATACGCGGGCGGCGACACCTCCGCGATGTAGGCGGGCCCGATCACCGAGGCCATGCCGATGCCGATGCCACCGATCACGCGCCACATGGCCAGATCCCACAGCGCGAACGGCAGCGCGGATCCGATGGCACTACAGGTGAACAGCGCCGCCGCGATTCGCATGACCCAAATGCGTCCGATCCGGTCCGCGATCCGCCCCGCGATCGCGGCTCCGACCGCACACCCGATCAATGCGATGGCGACAACCTGCGCGAGCGTCGCCGACCCGATGTCGTACCGATCCCGGATCGCCTCGACCGCGCCATTGATGACCGAGCTGTCGTACCCGAACAGGAATCCGCCCATCGCGGCCGCGGCGGTAATGAACACGACGTAGACGAGTGCGTCCGCCCCTTCCCGCTGATCGCCGGGTGTTCGCGCTCCTACCGATGAACTCACGAAGACTCCTTCGTCTCGCCCCGTATTCCCTTTTCGACCCGCATTTCGACCATTGTTGCCGCCGGAGTGCTTGTCAACGGGCAGGCAACGCCGGTACCGCGCGGTCTCTTGTCCGGGGGGCTGGACCCCCGCTCCGGTGGTAACCACTCCGCTTCGCTTCATGCGCGCAAAAGTGCAGGTAGAGAGGCGATTTGACTTTGGTTCACCGCAACCCGTAACTTATTCCAGGTCAGAGCGACACGGACACCGACCCGGAGCCCCAAGGGCCTGGGAAACGAGGTTGGACGAGGAGCGCCTGATGATCAGGTTGGTTCGCCCGAACAGCGGATTTGGTTCCGCTGCGAGGACTGAGCTAAGCTTCACCAGCAAGAAACAAGCAGCCTCACCGACAAGCGGGACTAGTGCCCGGGCGTTGGTGTGTGCGTGTGTTCTTTGAGAACTCAATAGTGTGTCGATGAATGTCAGTGCCAAATATTTTATTTGGTTCCAATCATTCTCCCCCCGTGAGGGTGGTTGGACATTTTTAGTCAGCTTAATTTCCGAGCTGGCGTTTTCTTGCCAAGGTTTTCGGACTCTGGTTAATTCTTCCGATTGCATCTCTTCGGAGATGGGATTGAGAGTCTTCAACGGAGAGTTTGATCCTGGCTCAGGACGAACGCTGGCGGCGTGCTTAACACATGCAAGTCGAGCGGTAAGGCCCTTCGGGGTACACGAGCGGCGAACGGGTGAGTAACACGTGGGTG